>CAWKFK010000005.1:0-807572 GCA_963849015.1 uncultured beta proteobacterium | reverse complement strand
CATGTACTGGTTCACGCCGCCCTGGATGTTGGCGATCAGCAGCAGGCTGATGTCGGCGAAGGTCATGATCATGCCGCCGTGACAGACGCCGCCCGGGTTGGTGTGACGTTCCTCGATGCGCAGGCCGAGCGTGAAACGGCCGCCCTCGAAGCGTCCGTACAGCGGCCCGCTCTGGTCGATGAACGGGTTGCGCGGCATCGGCAGCACGCGAAAGCCGGCCGGAACGTCGTTCGCGCCCGCGTCGCCGACGAACGCGTCGCCCTTCATCATGTCGCCCTTGCTCGTGTCGCCCGCCATCAGTGGGCCCCCCGCGCCTGCAGGCGGCGCAGCGCGTCGGCGATCAGCGGCATGCGGTCGTTGCCGAAGTACATGTCGTCGCCGCCGACGAAGATCGTCGGCGAGCCGAAGCCGCCGCGCCGGATCACTTCCTCGGTGTTCTCGCGCAGCTGGTCCTTGATGCCCGGCTGCGCGATGCCCTCGAGCAGCCAGGCCGCGTCGACGCCGACCTCGCCGCACAGCCGGGCGACGACCGCGTCCTGCGAGATGTCCTCGTTGCGGCCCCAGTACGCTTCGAAGGCAGCGCGCGCGAACGGCACCAGCTTGCCCAACGGGTCGAGCAGCAGGCAGCCGCGCATCACCTTGACGCTGTTGACCGGGAACACCGTCGGCGAGCCGATCGTCAGGCCCGACAGGCGCGCCCAGTCCTGCAGGTCCTTTTTCGCGTAGTTCTGCTTGGCCGGCACCGGTCGCTCCCGCGACGCGTAGACGGTCGGGTTGATCGTGTTGAAGATGCCGCCGACCAGGATCGGCCGCCAGCGGATCGGCACGCCGCGTTCGCGCGCCAGCGGCTGGATGTTGTGGAAGGCCAGGTAGGTCCACGGACTGGAGCAGTCGAAGAAGAACTCGATCATCGCGGCACTCGCCTCGTTGCAGTCACTTCGTTGTCGGTGTCGACGGCGACGCCTGCCCTGCCCGCCACGCCTCGTAGCGCGCCTTGGTCTCGGCGTTGGGCGGATACAGCCCCGGCAGCGGCGCGCCGCGCTCGACCTCGCGCATGATCCAGGCCTCCAGCCGCTCCTGCTCGACCGCTCGGCGACGACCTCATCGAGCAGCGCGGCCGGGATCAGCACCGCGCCGTCCTCGTCGGCGACGACGACGTCGTCGGGAAACACCGCGACGCCGCCGCAGCCGATCGGCTCCTGCCAGCCGACGAAGGTCAGCCCGGCGACCGACGGCGGCGCCGCCGCGCCCTGGCACCAGACCGGCAGGCCGGTGCCGAGCACGCCCGCGACGTCGCGCACCACGCCGTCGGTCACCAGCGCCGCCGACGCCGCGCTTCTTCATGCGCGCGCACAGGATGTCGCCGAAGATGCCGGCGTCGGTGATGCCCATCGCGTCGACGACCGCGATGCAGCCTTCCGGCATCGCCTCGATCGCCGCACGGGTCGAGATCGGCGAGGACCAGGACTCGGGCGTCGCGAGATCCTCGCGCGCCGGCACGAAGCGCAGCGTGAAGGCCCGGCCGACGAGCCGCGGCTGGTCCGGCCGCAGCGGCCGCGTGCCGCGCATCCAGACGTTGCGCAGGCCCTTCTTCAGCAGGACCGTGGTCAGCGTCGCGGTCGAGATGCCGGAAAGCGCCTCGACGGTCTTCGGATCGAGTGTCATGTCGTCTGCCGGCGCTCGCCGCGCCGCCCGTGCGGATGAAATGCGGCGATGCTACCGCAGCGTTCGGTCGGGCTGCGCTGTCGGCGCTGGTGGCTTCCGGCCGTCCGCGGTGCGCTTCGGGCAGTTGCCGCGCCAGCGTGGTAAGGTCCGACCCGCCCGAAAATGAACGCCAACACCCACCGCCCCGCCGCCGGCGCCCTGCTGACCGGCACCCTGTGCTACCTGTTCTCCAGCCTGGTCTGGGGCGCGAACGTGCCGCTGACAGCGGTGCTGTTCCGCACCTTCGACCCGTTCTTCCTGTCGCCGTTGCGGGTGGTGATCGCAACGGTCGTGCTCGGCGGTCTGGTGATCGTCGCCTACGGCTGGCGCGCGCTGCGCGTGCCGGTGGAGGTCGGCCGCCTGCTGACGATGAGCTTCTCGATGGCGGCGTTCTTCTTCCTCTACAACCTCGGCCTGCGCTACACGAACCCGATCACGGCGGCGGCGATCATGGCTGGCAGCCCGGTCTACGCGGCGATCACGCTGCGTCTGGTCGGCCGCGCGCCGCTGGAAAAGGGATTCTGGGGCGCGGCGGCGCTGACGCTGATCGGCGCCGGCATCGCCGTCTACGGACGCGCCAGCGACAGCGGGCAGTCCCTGCGGCTCGAGGGCGGCGAGCCCCTGCTGCTGCTGGCCTACGCGGGCTGGACGCTGTACTCGATCTGGGCGCAGCGTTGGTTCGAGCCGGGAGTGGCCCAGCTGCGTCGCACCTTCGCCTCGACCGTGGGCACGGTGATGTGGCTGTCGCTCGCCTGGGCCGCGCTGCTGGCGCTGGGCATGGTCGATGCGCCGAACCGCGCCCCCGACGCCGAGGCGATCACCTACCTGCTGATCACCGCGGTGTTCGCCACGGCGCTGGGCGGCGTCACCTGGAACATCGGGGTCGCCCGCGTCGGGCTGGCCGCCGGGTCCCTTTGGCAGAACACGGTGCCGGTCTTCGCGGTGCTGATCTCGATGCTGTTCGGATTGCGGCCGACGCCCGAGCAGGTGCTGGGCGGCGCGCTGGTGATCGCCGGTGTGCTGTACATGCAGTGGCGCAAGAACCGCGGGATCTAGGGCCCCGCATGCGGGCCCTGCATCGGAGAGTGCATCCGGGCCCGGCATCCCGGTCCTGCATCCGGGCCCTACAGGAACAGATCGACGATCGCCAGGCCGAACGCGTAGAACGGCGCAAGGAAGAAGCCGAGGGTGCGCGTCCCCATCAGGGCCAGCACGACGAACAGACCGTAGGGCTCGACGCGCGCCAGCTGCGCGGCAGCCCGGTGCGGCAGCAGGCCGATCAGGATCCGGCCGCCGTCCAGTGGCGGAACCGGCAGCAGATTCAGCGCCATCAGCCCGATATTCACGAACACGCCCGCCTTCGCCATCTCCAGGAAGAAGGCCTCGTCGATGCCGAGCGTGATCTGCAGGCGCATCAGCACCGCCCAACCGACCGCCATCACCAGGTTGGCTGCCGGGCCGGCACCCGCGACCCAGATCATCTGCTGCTTCGGGCGGCGCAGGTTGCCGAATCGCACCGGCACCGGCTTGGCCCAGCCGAACAGGAAGCCGCCGCCGCCGATCGACGACAGCAGCAGGATCCCGATCGGCACCAGCACCGTGCCGACCGGGTCGATGTGCTTGAGGGGATTCAGCGTGACGCGTCCTTCGACGTACGCGGTATCGTCGCCGAACACGCGCGCGACGTAGCCGTGCGCGGCCTCGTGCAGCGTGATCGCCAGCAGAACCGGGATCGCGTAGACGGTGATGGTCTGGATGATGTCCTGCATGCGTGCCTGTCTAGTCGAGTTCGGCGATCACGGGCGCGTGATCGGAAGGTTGCTCGCGCTTGCGCATCTCGCGGTCGATGACGCAGCCGCGCACGCGTGCGGCCAGCGCCGGGTGCACCAGCACGTGGTCGATGCGCAACCCCATGTTGCGGCGGAAGGCCATCTGCCGGTAGTCCCACCACGAGAACGCCCGCTCGGCCTGCTCGAACAGACGAAAGGAATCGACCAGCCCCAGCGCCTGCAGCGCGCGAAAGCGCTCGCGCTCGGGTTCGGAGCACAGCACCTGGCCGGCCCACGCGGCCGGATCGTGCACGTCGCGATCCTCGGGAGCGATGTTGTAGTCGCCCAGCAGCACCAGCGGCTCTTCGCCCGACATCTGCGGCTGCAGCCACTGCAGCAGCCGGTCGATCCACTCGAGCTTGTAGCGGTACTTGTCCGAGTCGACCGCCTGGCCGTTGGGAAAATACGCGCAGACCACGCGCAGCCCGCCCACGCTCGCGCTGATCAGCCGCTTCTGCGGGTCCTCCAGCAGCGGGTTGCCGACCACGACCCGCTGCGGATCGCCGACGCTGGCGCGACGGGTCAGGATCGCCACGCCGTTGTAGGTGGGCTGGCCCGAGAACGCCGCCGCATACCCCGCCTCGCTCAGCGCCGCTGCCGGGAACTTGTCGTCGGTCAGCTTGGTCTCCTGCAGGCACACGACATCGACGGCCGACGAGGAAAGCCAGTCGAGCAGCTGCGGCAAGGCGGACCTTCAGGGAGTTGACGTTCCAGGTGGCGATTTTCATGTCGGCCCACAAGCCCTTGATAGAGGCATCATCGATCTCACATCCCCAGTCTCGCCGCACAGGTAGCCGCACCGGACAGCCTCGATCGAGGTCCTCATGCCAGCCCGGCAGGTAGTTCCGCCTGCGCTACCTCGCCCACGCCGGGAGTCCGCTCGACGGCGCTACCGCGGCACGACCCGATGATGCCATGCTGCGCGACGTCGACATCCTCGACCGGGCGCTGATCGAGGCGCGCGGCCACCGGGACGCCGACGCCCCATCGCTGCATGCGCGCCCTCACCTATACTGGCGCGCTGCAACCCCGGAATCCGTGAACCCGATGTCGAAGACGACCAGACGGCTTGGGCTGGCGCGATCGTCACGCGGTCCTTCGGCCCGGACCGCCGGGGCCGGCAGTCTGGCCGCGCGCGAATCGCGCCACGTCGACCGCACGAGATGCCGAACCTGACCGACCTGATCAGCCGGCAGGCGCTCGTGCGCGGCGACGCCAGCGCAGTGGTCTTCGGCGCACGCAGCGTCTCCTTCGCGGAATTCGACGAACTCGTTTGGCGCGCGTCCGCCGCGCTCGCGCGCAGGGGCTTCTGCCGGGGGCTCGTCGCCGGGATCACCTTCGGCGACGAATTCGCACATCTGGTCGCCAGTTGCGCGCTCGCACGCATCGGGGCAACGCAGGTGTCGGTGCCCGCAAGCGAACCCCCGCGGGTGCGCAGCGCAATCGCCGCCCAGACCGGCATTCGGGTGCTGCTCACCGACCTCGAGGGTGTCGACGACGCAGGCGTCTCGCGCCAGCTCTTCGACGCGCAGGCGATCCTCGCGCCCGGCGCGCCGGTCGAGCGGACCGTGCGTGATCCGCGGCCCCCCGGTCCGTGGCTGATCATGGTCGGATCCGGCACCACCGGACGAGCGAAGCGGATGCCATTGGGCCACGCCGCCTGGCTGGCGCGGTTCGAGGCCCAGCGCGAGATGCTGCAGCTGGTTCCCGGAGAGACCGTCGTGTGCATGGGCTCGCTGGACTTCGCCACGACGAGGCACCGCTACCTCGAGACGCTGGCCAGTGGCGGCACGATCGTGCTGTTCGATCGCGAGCGCGAAGGGCTGCTGGGGGTGTGCCGCAGGCACGCCGTGCGCGTGCTCTTCGCGTCGAGCATGCACCTGCAGCAGCTCACGGACTGGCTGCCATCGCACGCGCACCGGGTGCTGAGCGGCTTGCGCGCGCTGCGGGTGGGCAACTCCACAGTCGGCGATGCGCTGCGGCAGCGCGCGATCGAGTCCCTGACGGCGAACCTGTACGTCGCCTATTCGACCAACGAATTCGGTCCGGCGACCGTCGCGACGCCCGCCGAAGTGGCGAGCACGCCCGGAACCGTCGGACGACCGGCGCAGCGCACCGTTGTTCGGATACTCGACGAGTTCGACCGCCCCTGCCCCCCGGGCAGGGTGGGAGCGATCGCGCTGCGCGGACCAGGCTGCATCGACGCGTACCCGGGCGATCCCGAGGCAACCGCTCTGGCGTTCCGCGACGGCTGGTTCCTGCCCGGCGACGCCGGCGAGCTCGCGCCGGACGGGCAGCTGATCCATCGCGGTCGAACCGACGACATGATGATCCTCGACGGCATCAACATCTTCCCTGCAGAGATCGAGAACGTCATGACCGCCCATCCGGCGGTCGCCCAGGCCGTAGCGTTCGCGCTGCCGTCGCGCCAGCACGACCAGTGGCCGGTATGCGCGGTCACCCTGGCCCACGCGAGCACGGCGGACAGCGATGAACTCCTCGCCTTCGCCGCCGAGCGGCTCGGTTCGCGCGCTCCGCGCCGGATCTTCATCGTCCACGAGATTCCCCGGACCGCCAACGGCAAGCCGCTGCGCCGAGAACTCGCCGCACGCTTTGCGCGCAGGCCCGATGCGACTTAGGAAAGCCCCGCGGACCGCCAGCTATGCCGCGACGACGTTCTTCGCGATCACGGGCGTCGAATCCTCGACGTAAAGAACTCGAGGCGATACAGCGGAATTGGCGAAGCAGATCGAGACGAGGGGCAATCGTCGAATTGTCGGCGTATCGGCCAGGCGGACGGCGCCTCGCCGGTCAGACGAGCCGGACCAGGGTCGCCACCAGAAGCGCCGCGACCAGGTTGTGAAGCAGCGCGGGCGCAAGCGGCAAGCCGGCGGTCACCATCAGCAGCCCCAGCACGGGCTGCACCGCCGTCAACACCAGCAGCACGGCTGCGCCGCGGCGCAGCCCGCGCCGCCATGCGATCACGCCGAGCACGCCGAGCACCGGCAGCACGACGAACGCGCCGAGCCGGTGAAGGAGCTGCACCAGCGCGCCCGCCGGATTGACCGGCGTCGCGGTGGCATCGAACACCGGTTCGCGCAGCGGATTCAAAGCCTGCCATTCCCAGCCGGCGGCCTGCGACGCGCGGTAGCACTCGGCGAGATCGCCGCAGGAAAGACCGGCGAAGGTCGTGCTGGTCAACGCTCCCGTGACCACGTGCACCGACAGCACCGCCACACCGAGCAGGCCAAGCCCGCCGAGACGCGGACCGGCAGGCTCGGTGCGAGACTGCACGAGACGCCAGCACAGCGCCAGCATCAGGAAGCCGCCGAGCAGGTTGCCCATCGCGACCGCGGGTGCCCGCGCGCCCGGCGTCACCACACCGAGCAGGGCCAACGCCAGTGCGAGCATCAGCAGCAGAAGCGCCAGCGCGCCCTGCCGCCGCAGTACGGGTTTGACGACCAGCGTCGCCCAGACCAGCCGGATCACCAACAGCAAGGCCACCGAGGCCACCAGGCGGTGCGCCACGCGCGCCGCCGACACCGCGCCGCTGCCCGTCGCCTGCGCGTCGATGCCTTGCTGCAGGTCGCGCAGATGCTGGCCATAGCAGACTGGCCAGTCGTCGCAGCCGAGCCCGGCCTGCGACAGCCGCATGAAGGCGCTCAGGACCGTGGTTGCGAGCAGCATCGCGACGCAGAGCAGCGCGGTGAGGTTCAGCTGTGCGAGGCGGCGGTCAAGCGAGTTCATCATCGGTGTTTTTTGGCGGCAACAGATTTTGTTCTACTGTACAGGCTCACTGATGCTCCGGTATGGTGCACGCTGAGTCGCAGCATTCGTTCGCACGATGGTTGCGTCCGCGTTTCTTGATGTGCATCAAGTTCGCTCCTGGTGTCCCACCAGAGAATCGAATCGGGTTTGGGGGCGCGCTGCTGCCCCCTTCAAAGATCACGCGAAGGAGCCACATAATGAGCCAGCAGAACCACCCTGCCGAAGAAGACCCGAACGAGCCCATCCCCTGGATGCAGCAGCTCCTCGACAACCCGTTCCTGCTCCTGTTCATCGGGGTGATGGTGCCGATGGTCGTGTACACGCTGTGGGGTGTCGTCGACATCCTCACCCTGCCGACTGCCAAGTAAGGCCAGCCTGGCCGACGCCGGATACCCGGACGCAACAACGACAGGAGAGATACGACAATGAGCGCGATACTGCCGCCGCCAGAGAGAGTCTGGTACAAACACCCGATCGACCGTGTCGAAGGCACCTGGATCGCCCTTGCGCTGACCTGGTGCCTGATCATGTTCTTCATGATGGTCGGCTGGCACATCTGGGGTGACCAGAACCTGTCGACCGAGACCTACCGCACGACGCCCGACAAGTTCACCGCCAAGGCACAGGCGATGGTCGACAAGTACACAGTGCGCACCGAGACCGCCGAGAAGACCCCGGTGGTCGCGCCTCCCCCAGGCAGCGACATCTACATGCTGGCGCGCCTGTGGTCGTTCTGGCCGATTCTCGAACTGGAAAAAGGCAAGACCTACCGTCTGCACCTGACCTCGATGGACTACAACCACGGCTTCTCGCTGCAACCAGCGAACATCAACATCCAGATCGTGCCCGGCTTCGAGCACGTGGTCACCGTGACGCCCAACCAGTCGGGCATGTACTCGGTGGTGTGCAACGAGTTCTGCGGTATCAACCATCACCAGATGGTTGGCCGCATCTATGTCAAGTAGAAGGGGCTCGACATGGCAATAGCAACGACCTATCGCACCTGCCCGCGCACCGGGCTGCAGTTCGAGGCCAGCGCAGAAAAGCTGATGATCGCCAACGCCGTCACGGCGGTGGTGTTCCTGCTGATCGGCGGCATCCTCGCCATCGGCGTGGTGCTGACGCGCTGGCCGGCGATCCACTGGCTGGAGGCGGACACCTTCTACCAGGTGCTGACCGCGCACGGCATCGACATGCTGATCTTCTGGATCATCTTCTTCGAGATCGCGGTCCTGTACTTCGCTTCATCGACGCTGTTGCGCTGTCGAATAGCGACGCCGAACATCGCCTGGGCGGCATTCGCGCTGATGCTGATCGGCGCGGTGATGAACAACGTCGCGGTGTTCCAGGGCGGCTCGAGCGTGATGATGACGTCGTACGTGCCGATGATGGCCGCGCCGTCGTTCTACGCCGGTTTGATCCTGTTCGCCGTCGGCGCGCTGATCGCCTGCTTCGTGTTCTTCGGCACGCTGGTGGTCGCCAAGCGCGACAAGACCTACCAGGGGTCCGTTCCGCTGGTGACCTTCGGTGCCATCACCGCAGCGATCATCGCGGTGTTCACGATCGCGTCCGGCGCGATCATCCTGATCCCGACCTTCCTGATGTCGATCGGCGTGATCAAGGAAGTCGATCCGCTGGTCTACCGCACGATCTGGTGGGCGTTCGGCCACTCGTCGCAGCAGATCAACGTGGCGGCGCACATCTCTATCTGGTATCTCGTTGCGGCCGTCGCCTTCGGCGCCAAGCCGATGTCCGAGCGTGTCAGCCGGACCGCGTTCCTGCTCTACATCCTGTTCCTGCAGCTGGCCAGCGCGCACCACCTGCTGGCCGACCCGGGCCTGTCCACCGGCTGGAAAGTCGTCAACACCAGCTACTTCATGTACTTCGCGGTGCTGGCGTCGATGCTGCACGGCCTGACGGTGCCCGGAGCGATGGAAGTCGCACAGCGCTCGAAGGGCTTCACCAAAGGCATGTTCGAGTGGCTGCGCAAGGCGCCGTGGAGCAACCCGACCTTCTCGGGCGTGTTCATCTCGATCATCGGCTTCGGCTTCCTCGGCGGCATCTCGGGTGTGATGATGGGCACCGAGCAGCTGAACATGATCATCCACAACACGATCTACGTGCCGGGGCACTTCCACGCCACGGTGGTGGTGGGCACCACGCTGACCTTCATGGCGCTGACCTACCTGCTGATCCCGGTGCTGTTCAAGCGCGAGATGATCGCGCCCAAGCTGGCGCAGTGGCAGCCGTACCTGTTCGGCTTCTCGATGTACTTCTTCTGCCTGGTGATGATGGGTGCCGGCACCCTCGGCGTCTCGCGCCGGCACTGGGACATGGCCTTCAACGGACATGCGCTGGCCTACGAGTGGCCGGGTGCCGCCTACCTGATGATGGGTCTGGTCGGCATCTCGGGCATCGCGGCGATCGTCGGCGGCGGGATCTACATCTACGTCACCGTCGGTTCGCTGCTGTGGGGCAAGAAGCTCGAGCGCGGCGCGGAAGGCGCGAAGTTCACGCCGATCCCGCGCACCGCACCGACCATCGTGGCCCAGTCGCACGGTTCGGCCGGGTTCGCTGCGCCGGGCACCTTCGTGCTGGCGATGGTGTTCCTGATCTCCTTCGTGCTGTACTACTTCATCAACTGGAAGTACCTGTCCACGCTCTGGGGTCTGAGCTGAGACCGGGGCGCCACGTCGTCGCGAAGTCGCAAGGAGCACTGGCATGAACACGACCGTGGTGCCTCGAACCGATCGCCCTGCCGCCGGACTGGCGCGCACGGTGATCGGCATCTTCAAGCTGCGCATCGGCATGCTGATCAGCATCACCGCGCTCGCCGGCCTGGCCATCGCGTCCGGGCCGGCGCCGAGTCTGGCGCAGATCGCAGTGCTCGCCGTGTCGGTGCTGGTCGCCTCGGCCAGTGCCGGCGCGTTCAACCAGTTCATCGAGGCCGACAGCGACCGGCTGATGGCGCGCACGCGCGGACGCGCGTTCGCCAGCGGCGCGCTGAAGCACACCTGGCACTGGCTCGTCGTGATCGGCGGGCTGCTGGCGGGCTCGGTCGCCGCGGCGTGGTTCACGCTGAACCCGACCTCGGCGTTCTTCATCTTCCTGGGTGCGTTCTTCTATGCCGTGGTCTACACGGTCTGGCTCAAGCGGCGCACCTGGCTCAACATCGTGATCGGCGGGCTGTCGGGCAGCTTCGCGGTCCTGGCGGGTGCGGCGGCGGTCGACCCGTCGCTGGGGCCCCTGCCCCTTCTGCTGGCGCTCGTGCTGTTCCTGTGGACGCCACCGCACTTCTGGAGCCTGGCGATCGCCAATCACGCTGACTACGCCGCTGCCGGCGTGCCGATGCTGCCGGTGGTTGCGGGCCCTGAACGCGCGGCGCGCGTCGTGCACTGGAATGCCATCGCGCTGGTGTCGGCTTCCCTGCTGCCAGGCCTGTTCGGCGCGGGCCCGGTCTATCTGGCGGGCGCGCTGATCGGTGGCGCGTATTTCCTGCGCAAGACCCATGCGCTGTCTCGTGCGCCAAACCGCTCGACGGCGATGGCCTCGTTCTTCGCGTCGATGGTGCAGCTCAGTGTGCTGCTTCTGGCGGTGGCGGTCGATGCCGTGGTTCGCTGAGCGGCTGCGTTCGTTGCGCTCGAGGCTGACGGGACTCGTTCTGCTGCTGGCCGCGGCTGGCGCACCGGCGCTGGCTGCCGATGCGCCCGATCCTGCTGCGGCGGTGCCGGCACTCGACGAGCGTGCGGCGCTGCGCGCCGGCCAGGCCGTGATCGGCACGACGCTGCCCGACTACACACTGCTCGACCGGCAGGGCCGCCCGGTCAAGTTGTCCAGCTACCGCGGCAAGCCTCTGCTGGTGAGCTTCATCTACACCGGCTGCTTCCAGGTGTGTCCGACCACCACGCGCACGCTGCACGAAGCGGTGAAGGGCCTCGACCGGCTGCTTAAGCCGAACCAGTTCAACGTGGTGAGCATCGGCTTCAACCAGCCGTTCGATTCGCCGCAGGCGCTGCGCTCCTTCGCGCTGCAGCACCGCATCGACTATCGCAACTGGGAGTTCCTCAGCCCGCCGGCGGCCATCGTCGACGCGGTGACACGCGACTTCGGCTTCAGTTACGTCGCCACGCCGGCTGGCTTCGACCACGTGCTCGGCGTCACCGTGGTCGATGCGCAGGGCCGCATCTACACCCAGGTCTTCGGGGACAAGATGACCGCGGAGCGGCTCGGCGAGCCGCTGCGACAGCTGCTGACCCAGGGCCCTCTGCCAGGGGCGTCGGGGCTCGCCGAGTTGGTCGAGCGCATACGCATCCTGTGCACGGTCTACGATCCCGACACCGGCGAATACCGCTACAACTACGCGCTGTTCTTCGAGATCGCGGGCGGACTCGGGTTCTTCCTCACGGTCGGCTGGTACCTGCTGGCCGACTGGCGCAACCGGCGGCGCACGGTACGGCGCATGCCCGCCATCGTCGCCAGCGAGTCGCCGCGCTGAGACCTCTGCAGCAGTCCGCGACCGTCACCGAATTCTCCATGCAGTCTGCAAGCGCACCAAGGCAATACGGCCTGGCCGTCTGGAATCGTATCGAACGCGCCTTCGACGCCGCCTTCGGTTCGGCAGCCAACCCGTTGCGCAACCTGGGTGCGCTCGGCTTTCTGTGCTTCTGGCTTCTGGCCGTGAGCGGCATCTACCTCTTCGCGGTGCTCGACACCTCGGCCCAGGGCGCCCACCTGTCGATCGAGCGCCTGTCGCGCCAGCCCTGGTACTTCGGCGGCTGGCTGCGCAGCCTGCACCGTTATGCCTCCGACGCCTTCGTCGTCGTGATGGGCGCGCACCTGCTGCGCGAGTGGCTGCACGGCCACTACATCGGGTTCCGGCGCTTCTCCTGGCTGACCGGTGTGCCGTTGGTGGTGTTCGCGTTCACCAGCGCGATCGGGGGCTTCTGGCTCAACTGGGACCAGCTCGGCCAGTTCTCGGCGATCGCCACCGCCGAGTGGCTCGATGCCCTGCCCCTGCTCGCGATCCCGTTGGCCCGCAACTTCCTGACCGCCGACGCGATCAGCGACCGCCTGTTCTCGCTGTTCGTCTTCGTTCACCTCGGCGTCGCGCTGCTGATCGTCTTCGGCCTGTGGTTCCACATCCAGCGCATCGCGCGCGCTTCCGTCTTTCCGCCGCGCGCGCTGGGATTGGCCACCGCCGGCGTGCTGCTCGCGCTGTCGATCCTGCTGCCGGTCACCAGTCATGCGCCGGCCGATGTGTCCACGGTTCCCGGCGCGCTGAATCTCGACTGGATCCTGCTCTTCCTGCACCCGCTGACCTACGCCACCTCGGCCGGATTCGTCTGGCTCCTGCTGACGGCGAGCCTGCTGCTGCTGTTCGCGATGCCCTTCCTGCCCCAGCCGGCCCGCCCACCCGTGCCGCGCGTGGATCCGGACAACTGCAACGGCTGCCGGCACTGCTTCGACGACTGTCCGTACGCGGCGATCACGATGCTGCCGCACCCGAACGGCAGGCGCGGCTGGGAGCTGGCGCAGGTCGACGCCAACCTGTGCGCGAGCTGCGGCATCTGCGCCGGCGCCTGCCCGTCGGCAACACCCTTTCGCCGCACCGCCGAACTGGTCACCGGCATCGACATGCCGCAGCTGCCGGTCGACGCGTTGCGCCGGCGCCTGCGACAGGGGCTGGAAGCGTCGCGCGCCGAACGTCCGATCGTGGTCTTCGGCTGCGACCGCGGCGTGCGCGTCGAGCGCCTGGCCGACCCCGACGTGGTGCCGTTCAGCCTGATCTGCATCGGCATGCTGCCGCCGTCGTTCATCGAATACGCGCTGCGCGACGGTGCCGCCGGAGTCCTCGTCAGCGGCTGCCGCGAAGGCGGCTGCGAGTACCGCCTCGGCCCGCGTTGGACGACGCAGCGGCTGAACGGGCAGCGTGAGCCGCAGCTGCGCACGAACATGGTCCCCCCCGAGCGTCTGTCGGTCGCCTGGTGCGATGCGCACGACGATCGCACGATGCACGCCGCGCTCGACGCTTTTCGTCGGCGGCTGACTACCGCACCCGCAGTGGCGGGCGCAAAACCAAGGATCCAGCATGGCTGAGCAGCCATCCGCAACCGTCGCCGCCGGCTGGCAACCCGGCATCACCGCATGGGCCGGCCAGGCAATCCTGTATGGCCTGTTCGCGCTGGCCATCGGCGTGTTCTCGCAGTGGCCGACGTACCATCACCTTGCCGCCGACCAGGCGCTGATCAAGGTCAGCTTCACGCACAGCGGCAAGCCGGCGGGCGAGTGCCGGCCGATGACCGAAGCCGAACTGGGCAGGCTGCCGCCGAACATGCGCGCGCCGATGAAGTGCCCTCGCGAGCGCTCGCCGGTCACCATCGAGGTCGACGTCGACGGCGTTCCCGCGCTGCGTCGCGTGGCGGCGCCATCGGGGCTGTCCCGGGACGGCGCGTCGGCGGTCTACCAGAGGCTGCAGGTGCGCGCCGGCGAGCAGCGCCTGGCCATCCGAATGAACGACGACGCGCGTCGCCCCGGCTTCACTTACCAGAAGGAGGCGGTCGTCAAGCTGGCGCCCGCGCAGATCCTGGTCATCGATTTCGACGCCGAGAACGGCGGCATCACACTGAAATGAACTCCATCACGAGCATCTCCAGCGGACGCCTCGCGACGTCCGATCCGGTTGCGGCATCCACGCCGCACGACTTCTCGCTGCCGGTTCCGGACGCGCGTCAGCGCGCGCTCGCGCGCGTCTGGCTGTGGCTGGGCCTGCTGGCGCTGATCGGGTCGGGCGTGTTCTCGATCCTGCTGGTGGTCGCGCGCACGCCGGGCGTCAACCAGTGGCTGCCCGTGGCCGATTTCTTCCGCGTCGCGCTGGTGGTGCACGTAGATCTGTCGGTGCTGGTCTGGTTCGCGGCGATGGGCGGAATGCTGTGGAGCCTGAACGGCTCCGCGCGCAGCGGCCTCTGGAGCTGGATGGCGCTCGGGCTGTGCGGCACCGGCACCGCGCTGATGGCGCTCGGAGCCTTCGTCGCGCCGGGCGCACCGATCATGGCCAACTACATCCCGGTGCTCGAAGGTCCGCTGTTCCTGGCCGGGCTGGTGATCTTCGGCGCCGGCGTCACCGTGCAGGTGCTCGGCAGCCTGCTGACCGCACCGCGGCTCGGCGGCGTGATCGACGGCACCCGCGCCCTGCGCTTCGGACTGAACGCGAGCGCCGTGTCGGTGGCCGTCGCCATGCTCGCCTTCGGCTGGTCGCTGGCGGTCGTTCCGACCACGCTGGCGGGCAAGGCGTACTACGAGATCCTGTTCTGGGGAGGCGGCCACGCGCTGCAGTTCGCGTGGACGCTGCTGATGCTGGTGGGCTGGCTGTGCCTGGCCCAGGCGTGCGGCGCGCGCATCCCGCTGAGCCCCCGGCTGGCGCTGCTGATGTTCGTGCTCGCGCTGGCCAGCGTCTTCGTCACCCCCTACGCGTATCTCGCCCACGACGTCGCGACCGTCGAGCACCGCAATCTGCACACCTGGGCGATGCGCTTCGGTGGCGGCGTGGCGATTCTGCCGGTCGCGCTCGCCGTGGTGCTGGCGATGCTGCCGTTGCGCGACGTCGATGCCGCGAAGCGCCCGCTGCGCGCGGCGCTGATCTCCTCGATCGCTCTGTTCGCCGCGGGCGGCGTGATCGGCATGCTGATCGGCGGCAACAACGTGAAGATCCCGGCCCACTACCACGGCTGCATCGTCGGCGTGACCCTCGCCCTGATGGGCGTCGTCTACCACCTGCTGCCGCAGCTGGGCTACAGCGCGCCGCGTCGGCCGTCTCGCCGTGCTGCAGCCCGATGCTGTACGGCGTCGGGCAGCTGATGCACATCGTCGGCCTGGTCTGGTCGGGCGGCTACGGCGTGCAGCGCAAGGTCGCCGGCGCCGAACAGGTGCTGCGCAGCACCGCGGAAGTCGCCGGCATGGGCCTGATGGGACTGGGCGGGCTGCTCGCCATCATCGGCGGATTGCTGTTCGTGGTGGTCGTGAGTCCGCGCAGTGCGCGCGGCACCCGGGCAGGTGCGCGCAATGATCAGGGGCCTGCAGACAACTGTTGCAGTGGTTCTTCATGCGCGCCGAGGCGCTGTTCAACCGCGCCTTCGGCGACCAGCTCAATCCGCTCTATCACCTCGGTTCGATCAGCTTCTTCCTGTTCTGGATCGTCGCCGGCACGGGCCTGTACCTGTTCGCGTTCTTCGACACCAGCGTGTCCGGGGCCTACCGGTCGGTCGAGGCGCTGACGCACGACCAGTGGTACGCCGGCGGCATCCTGCGCAGTGCGCACCGCTACGCGTCGGACGCGATGGTCGTGACCATGCTGGTCCACATGCTGCGCTACTTCGCGTTCGATCGCCTGCGCGGCTTCCGCTGGTTCTCGTGGGTCACCGGCGTCGCTCTGATCTGGCTGGTCTACATCGCCGGCGCCAACGGCTACATGCTGCCGTGGGACCGGCTCGCGCAGTTCGTCACCGTCGCCAGCTTCGAATGGCTGGACTGGATGCCGGGGTTCGGCGGCGCGCTGATCCGCAATTTCATCTACCCCTCGAGCGTGAACGACCGCCTGTTCTCGCTGCTGGTCTTCATCCACATCGGCGTTCCGCTTCTGCTGCTGCTGCTGATGTGGGTGCACGTGCAGCGCGTTCCCAAGGCGAGCCTGCAGCCGCCGCGGCCGATCGCACTCGGCCTCGTCGTCAGCCTGCTCGTGCTGTCGCTGGTGCAGCCCGCGCTCAGCCAGGGCGGCGCGGCCCGCCTCGACGTGGCACCGACGGTGCTGCAATTCGACTGGTTCCTGCTCGCCGCTCTACCCGCTCGTCTACGCTGTTCCCTCCCGGAGCGGTGTGGGCGGCGTCGGGGGCGTCACGGCGCTGCTGCTGCTGATGCCCTGGCTGCCCCTGCGACGCGCCGGCGCCGGCGCGCGCACGCTGAAGATGACCGTGCATCCCGGCGCGAAGAACGTGCCGGTGCGCAAGGGCGAGACGATCCTCGAAGCCGGCCTGCGCGCCGAAGTGCCTCTGCCCTATCCTGCCGCAACGGCGGCTGCGGCCTGTGCCTGTGCACGGTGCTCAACGGCAAGTTCGAAGAAGGCGCGTTCCAGCCCGCGGTGCTCACCGAGGCGATGCGCGCGCGCGGTCAGGCGCTGATGTGCTGCGCCGTGCCGCTCGAAGACCTCGAGATCGAGGTCGATGCGCTGCCGCAGGACGCCGTCCGGCAGTACGCCGGCCGCGTCACGCGGATGGAGCGCCTCACCGACGACGTGATGCGGGTGATGGTGGCCCTGCCCGAGGGCGAGCGCATCGAGTTCGCCGCGGGTCAGTACATCAACATCCTGCTCGACGACGGCCAGCGCCGCGCGTTCTCGTTCGCCAGCCCGCCGCACGAGAACGAACTGATCGAATTGCACGTGCGCCTGATTCCGGGCGGCAGGTTCACGACCCACGTGTTCACGACGATGGCGGTCGGCGACACGCTGCGTTTCGAGGGACCGCTGGGCAATTTCACGCTGCACGAGAGCGATCGTCCGATCCTGTTCCTGGCCGGTGCCACCGGCTTCGCGCCGATCAAGAGCATCGTCGAGGACGCGTTCCGCCGCGGCATCCAGCGGCCGATGCGGCTCTACTGGGGCGTGCGCCAGCGCGAGGATCTGTACATGCTCGAGCTGGCGGAAAGCTGGCAGCGCGAGCACCCGAACTTCACGGTCGTGCCGGTGATCTCCGACGGCACGCCCGACGACGGCTGGACGGGCCGCCGCGGGCTGGTGCACGAGGCGATCCTGGCCGACTACCCGGACATGAGCGGGCAGGAGGTCTACGCCTGCGGCTCGACCAGGATGGTCGAGACCGCCGTGCCGGCCTTCATGGCGCAGGGGCTGGGCGAGTCGTTCTGCTTCTCGGACGCGTTCACGACCTCGGCGGGGGCGGCGAAGCAGCCGGTTCAGTGACGCGCCTGGATCGGCGCGCAGCTCGCCCATCCATGCACGCGGATCGCTGCCCCGATCTCCTCGCTGCTCGCCGCAAAGCGCCCTGCGGCGAGCGCGCGTGCGCCGTTCAGCGCAGAGCCCGCAGCACCGCCCGCACCGGGCTGGCCTCTGCCTCGACCCACTTCAGCGGCAGCGCGATCAGCTCGTAGTCGCCCGCGGCGACCTCGTCGAGCACCAGGCACTCGAGAACGGCCATCCCCAGCCTGCGCACCGTCTGGTGCGCCTCGAGCGCCTGCGAACGCTGAGGGTCCAGCGACGGCGTGTCGATGCCGATCAGGCGCACGCCGTGCCTGGCGAGCAGTTCGAGACTGGCCGGTGCGATCGCGCAGAAGTTTTCGTCCCAGACGGCGACCGCCGCGCGTTCGCGGGTGCGAATCAACACGCGCGGGGGAAGCGCCGAGTCGATCGCGTGCCGCAGGTGTTCGGGCTCGACGAGCGGCGCGACGCCGATGCAATGGATCACGCGACACGCGCCGAGGTAGGTGTCGAGCCGAACAGTTCCGATCGGCAGGCCGTCCGGGTCGTAGTGCAGCGGCGCGTCGGCATGCGCGCCGGTGTGCGGCGACAGGGTGACTTCCGTCAGGTTGACCGGGCACTGCGCGCCGATGCGCGACACGAACCGCTGTGTGTACGGGGTGTCCCCGGGCCACGCCGGCAGGCCGGCCGCCACCGGCGGGCTGATGTCCCAGATCCTGCGCGCGTCGTTGTTCATCGGGTGTCGGGCTGGAAGTCGGCAGCCCGAGCGTACCGCAGCGGGGGCCCGACGCCCCGCGCGGTCAGAACCTGATGCTGGTCGGCGCGGAGGCCGGCACCGCCGGCAGCGGCGGCGCGTCGAAGCCGGGGCGCTCCTGGCGGACGATCCGCTCGACCACCCGCCCCTTCTCGGCCGCGCCGGCCACCAGCGGCTCGGCCGGCTCGGGACGCCATCCTGCCGGCATCGCCGAAGACTTCGGATAACCCGCCGCATCGAGCAGCCGGTCCCAGGAAGCGCGCTCGTATCCCGACTGCTTCTCGCGGCCGACGCTGAATGCCGGAACGGTCATTTCGGCGAAGCCGAGCTTGCGGAACGCCTCGACATCCGGGCCGGAGCGCAGCGAGCGCTCGGAGAACGGGATGCCCCGGCGGACCAGGTGATCGCGCGCCGTCGAACACGGCGCGCAGTCGTCGCCGGTGAACAGCACGACCGGATACTGCGTGGCAGGCAGCCGCAGCGCCGCCGGCAGCGAACTCGGCGTCGCTGACACCGGCGCTGTCGTCGCGACGGTCAGCGTGCCGCCGGCGGTTTCCGCCGATCCCGTCGTCGCACCGCCCGCGCCCGGGCCGGACGCAGAAGCTGCTGCCGCGGCCCCGGTCTTCGCCCCCGCAGCCGAGGCAGGCTCCCCGAGCAGACGGGCGTGACTGCCCGGCGGCCGGTCGCCGTAGACGACGCGCCCGTTCTCGTCGATCCACTTGTACGGTGCTGCCATTGCCGTGTACGGCGCGGCCATCGCCGCGCAACCGGCGATCGACGCCAAAACCAATATCGCTCTACGCATTCGTTGCCTCGCGGACGGACCCCTCGACCATCCCATTGTGCCGAAGCAGGGCGTCGATGCTGGGGTCGCGTCCGCGGAACGCGCGGAACGAGTCGATGGCCGGTCGGCTGCCGCCGACCGACAGGATTTCGTCGAGGAAGCGGCGGCCGGTGGCGGCAACGCGCGCGGGCGCGTCCTGCGCCGCGGCGGCCGCCTCCTCGAAGGCGGCGTAGGCATCCGCCGACAGCACCTCGGCCCACTTGTAGCTGTAGTAGCCGGCCGCGTAACCGCCGGCGAAGATGTGCGAGAAGCTGTTCTGGAAACGATTGAACGCCGGCGGCGTCAGCACCGAGACTTCGGCGCGCACCTCGTCGAGCAGCTGCTGCACGCTCTGCCCGGCACCGGCGCGGTACTCGCTGTGCAGGCGCATGTCGAAGAGCGCGAACTCGATCTGCCGCAGCGTCTGCATGCCGCTCTGGAAATTCCGTGCGGCAACCATCTTGTCGAACAGGGCGCGCGGGATCGGCTCGCCGGTGTCGACGTGCGCCGACATCGCGCGCACGTTGTCCCACTCCCAGCAGAAGTTCTCCATGAACTGGCTGGGCAGCTCGACCGCATCCCATTCGACGCCGGAGATGCCCGCCACGCCCGGATCGTCGACGCGGGTGAGCATGTGGTGCAGGCCGTGGCCGAACTCGTGGAACAGAGTGATCACGTCGTCGTGGCTCAGCGTCGCGGGCTTGCCGCCGACCGGCGCCTGGAAGTTGCAGGTGAGGTACGCGACAGGCGTCTGCACCGCGCCGCCGTGCCGCCTGCGGCCGCGGGCGTCGTCCATCCACGCG
Source organism: uncultured beta proteobacterium (assembly GCA_963849015.1). GTDB lineage: Bacteria > Pseudomonadota > Gammaproteobacteria > Burkholderiales > Burkholderiaceae_E > Quisquiliibacterium. Next base: position 787,909 of record CAWKFK010000005.1, on the reverse strand, counting down.
CCCGGGCGCTTGCCGGCGCGCGCGTACAGGTCGAGATAGAACTGGCCGATCAGGGCGCCGGCGCGCTCGATGCGAAAGAAGCGCACGTCGGGATGCCAGGCCTGCGCGGCGTCGTCGGCGATGCGCACGTCGAACAGACGCTCGATCAGCCCGAACAGCCCCTGCAGCACGCGCGGCAGCTGGAAGTAGCGCTTGACCTCCTGATCCGAGAACGCGTAGCGCTCTTCTTTCAGGGCCTCGCTGGCGAAGGCCATGTCCCAGGCCTGCAGGTCGGTGAGTCCGAGCCGCGACGCGGCGAACGCACGCACCTCCTCGACGTCGCGCAGCGCGAACGGCCGCGCGCGCCCGGCCAGGTCGCGCAGGAACGCGATCACCTGCGCGGGCGAGCCCGCCATCTTCGGCACCAGCGAGACTTCGCCGAAGTTGGCGTAGCCGAGCAGCGACGCTTCTTCGGCCCGCAGCGTCAGCAATTCGTCGATCACCGCGCTGTTGTCGAGCGCGGCACGCTTGTCGGCATCGTCGGGGGCGGCCGCCAGCGCCGAGGCACGCGTCGTGTACGCGCGATACATGGTCTCGCGCAGGGCGCGGTCCCGCGCGTACATCATCACCGGGACGTAGCACGGCGCCTGCAGGGTCAGCCGGAAGCCGTCCTGGCCCGCCGCCTGCGCCTGCTCGCGCGCGGCCTCGCGCACGTCGGCGGGCAGCCCCTCGAGGCGTTGCTCGTCGGCGATCGTCATCGACCAGGCATCGGTCGCGTCGAGCACGTTCTCGGAGAACTTCTGGCCGAGTGCCGCCTGCCGCTCGGACAGCGCCATGAAGCGCTCGCGATGCGGCGACTCGAGCTCGACGCCGCCCAGCCGGAAACCCTGCAGCGCGAGCTCGACGGTGCGCCGGCGCGCGGGCGACAGCGTCGCGAACTGCGCCGAATCGTGCAGCGTGCGGTACTTCGCGTACAGCGCGCGGTTCTGGCCGACCTCGGTCCAGAACTGCGTGACCTTCGGCAGGTTCTCGTTGTAGGCCGCGCGCAGCTCCGGCGTGTCGGCAACGCCGTTCAGGTGGCCGACCATGCCCCAGGCGCGCGACAGCTGCTCGGTCGCGTCCTGCAGGGGCTCGACGAACGCCTCCCAGGTGGGCGCGGTGTCCGCGGCCCCGGCACGCTCGACGGCCTCGCGGGCGCGCAACAGCAGCTCGTCGATCGCCGGCGTGACCAGGCTCGGCGTGAAGTCGGCGAAGCGGGGCAGCCCGGAGAAATCCAGCAGCGCGTTGACGACCAGGGCGTTGTGCCCGGACGCGTGTTGTTCGGTGGCGTTACGATCCATGAGTTCCTCGAGATCCTTCGTGCTTCGTGTTTCGTCCTTCTCGCCCGCGTCACGCGCTGCGTTCGGCGGCCTCCAGCGTGTTCACCAGCAGCATCGCGCGGGTCATCGGCCCGACGCCGCCCGGAACCGGCGTGATCGCCGACGCGACCGGGCTGGCGCTGGCGAAGTCGACATCGCCGCACAGCTTGCCGACGTTGGGGCCGTCGGGCTCGCGATTCATGCCGACGTCGATCACCACCGCACCCGGTTTGATCATGTCGCCGGTGATCATGCGCGCCTTACCGACCGCGGCCACCAGCACGTCGGCACGGCGGCAGTGCGCGGCCAGATCGCGGGTGCGGCTGTGGCAGATCGTCACGGTCGCGTTGCGCTCGAGCAGCATCATCGCCTGCGGCTTGCCGACGATGTTGCTGCGGCCGACGACCACGGCCTCGGCGCCGTCCAGGTTCACGCCGGCGTGCTCCAGCATCTTCATCACGCCGTACGGCGTGCAGGGCCGAAAGCGCGGCGTGCCGGTCATCAGCGCGCCGGCATTGCTGATGTGGAAGCCGTCGACGTCCTTCTCCGGCGCGATCGTCTCGATCACGCGCTGCGCGTCCAGATGACGCGGCAGCGGCAGCTGCACCAGGATGCCGTGGATCGACGGATCGCGGTTGAGCTGCTCGATCCGCGCCAGCAGCGCCGCCTCGGTCGTGTCCGCCGGCAGGCGATCGAGGATCGAGTGGATGCCGGACTCCTGGCAGTCTTTCACCTTGTTGCGCACGTAGACCGTCGAGGCCGGATCCTCGCCGACCAGGATCACCGCGAGCCCGGGTGGGCGCCCTGCCTGCGCGAGCATTGCGGCGCGGCCGGCCACCTCGGCACGGATCCGGCGGGCAAGCTCGTTGCCATCGATGATGCGAGCGGTCATGGGAGGAATCTCCGAAACGTGTTCGACCCCGCAACTTTACATTCAAAAAAAGGCTGCATATAATCAAAGGCTCGCTAGGGGGTATAGCTCAGCTGGGAGAGCGCTTGCATGGCATGCAAGAGGTCAGCGGTTCGATCCCGCTTACCTCCACCAGCGAAACGGTTTCAGTCCCGTTCGTCTAGAGGCCTAGGACACGACCCTTTCACGGTCGGTACAGGGGTTCGAATCCCCTACGGGACGCCAGCACGACAAGAGCCCGGATCCTCGCGGATCCGGGCTTTTGCATTTCGCACCGGCCCGGAACATCATCGACCATGCCGAACCGCCGCGTCGCAGTCCTCGTCACCGCGACCATCGCGGTCGCCACCGTGGCAATCATTGCAGCCGCATCGTTCTGGTGGTTCCGCGCCGCACCGGCCAGCGGCGCGGCGGCCCCGGTCCTGAGCTACGCCGAGCTGACCGGCAGCGTCTTCGAGATCGCCGACTTCGACCGGATCCGCGCGCCGCGCGTGCGCGAACTGGCGTTGCCCGACACGCACGACGCGACCGCCATCTGGGGCGCAACCGGGCGCGATGCGCGCGGCCACGTCTGGGTCGGCATCTCGGTGACGCACAACGGCCTGGGCGCCCATCTGCTCGAGTTCGACCCGGCGAAAGGCACCTGGCGCGATCACGGCTCGGTGGTCGAGCAGCTGAAGCGCGCGGGCCTGCATCGCGACGGCAAAGGCCAGGTCAAGATCCACTCGAAGATCGTTCAGGGCGCCGACGGCTGGCTGTATTTCGCGTCCTCCGACGAGGAAGGCGAGTCCGAGAGCGGCGCCCTGCCGCGCTGGGGCGGAAATCTCTGGCGCATCGACCCGGTGCGCGGCACCTGGGAGCACAAGCTCGCAACGCCCGAGGGGCTGGTCGCGGTCAGCGGCGTCGGGCGCTACGTCTATGCCCTCGGCTACTGGGGGCACGTGCTCTATCAGTACGACACGCTGCGGGGCGGCCATCGTCGCGTGGTCGTCGGATCCGTCGCCGGGCACGTCTCGCGCAACTTCGTGGCGGACAACCGCGGCCACGCGTACGTGCCGCGGGTGCGCACCGTCGACGGCCAGCCAACGGCCGAGCTGGTCGAGTTCGACAGCGAGCTGCGTCAGGTCGCGGCCACGCCGCTCGAGTTCTACCTCGACAAGGGCTCGCCCAACGGCAACCACGGCATCACCGGGCTCGCCTATCTGCCCGACGGCCGCATGCTGTTCACGACAGGGCGCGGACATCTGTACGCGATCGAACCGCAGTCCGCCACGCCGGCCCGGGTCCGTGCGCTCGGCTGGTTTCACCCCGAAGGCGAGGCGTACGCGCCGTCGCTGTTCGTGTGGGGCGGCGCCAACTGGCTGGCGGGAGTCACCTTGCGCAAAGGCCGCTACGAGTGGGTCACGCACGAACTGCGCACGTCGCTGTCGCACGCCACGCCGCTCGACACCGGCACGCTGAAAGGCGTGCTGCTGTACGGCTCGGTGACGCGCGACGACCAGGGGCGCGCGTACCTGGGCGGCTGGAAATCCAAGGACGCCCGCGGCAGCGGCATGCGTCCGGTCTTGCTGCAGGTCGAGGGCGCGCGCTGACCGGACGGCCCGGCAACGCGCGCCGGCGTTCAGCCCTCGTCGTCCTCCAGGTGCAGATCCTGGATCTTGCGGGTGATCGTGTTGCGGCCGATGCCGAGCCGAAGCGCAGCATCGATGCGCCGCCCGCGGGTGTGGCGCAAGGCCGTGCGGATCACCGCACTTTCGAACTCGCGCGTCAGGTGATCCATCAGCTCGCTGTGGCCGTTCAGGCGCGTCTCGGGCGCCTGCCCGCTCAGCATCGCCGAAACCTCGCGTTCGAGCAGCGCCGACCAGCTCGAGGACGGCACGGAAGCCGGCGACGGCACCTGCCCGGCCGCGTGCCCCATCGCAGCGGCCAGCGCAGGATCCCAGGCGGCACCCACCACCTGCGGCGGTGACGAGACCGCCGGCGGGTGCGCGGCCACGGCCACGTCGTGCGCGTCGCCCTGCGCATGCATCGGCATCGCTGCGGGCACGCCGTTGTCGGCAGTCGCCGACACCATGGGCGGCACGGGCGCGCGGGCCGCGGCGCCCGCCGCCATCGCTTCGCGGATCTCCGGCGGCAGGTCCGCGACACCAACGGTCTGCGACGGCGCCATCACGTTCAGCCAGTGGCAGACGTTCTCGAGCTGTCGCACGTTGCCGGGCCAGGAGAAGGTCGCCAGCGCCGCAACCGCCTCGTCGGTGAGGCGCTTGGGCTCGACGCCGAGCTCGCGCGCACTGCGCTGCAGGAAGTGCCGCGCCAGCAGCGGAATGTCCTCGTGCCGTTCGCGCAGTGGCGGCAGCCGCAGGCGGATCACGTTCAGGCGATGGAACAGGTCCTCGCGGAACAGGCCCTTGCGCACCCGCTCCTCGAGGTTCTGGTGCGTGGCCGCGATCACGCGCACGTTCGCCTTCAGCGGCTGGTGTCCGCCGACGCGGTAGAACTGCCCGTCGGCCAGCACGCGCAGCAGGCGCGTCTGCAGGTCGGGCGGCATGTCGCCGATCTCGTCGAGGAACAGGGTGCCACCTTCGGCCTGCTCGAAGCGGCCCCGCCGCAGCTGCTGGGCACCGGTGAAGGCGCCGCGCTCGTGACCGAAGAGCTCCGACTCGAGCAGATCGCGCGGAATCGCTGCGGTGTTCAGCGCGACGAAGGCGTTCTTCGCGCGCGGGCTGTGGTCGTGCAGCGCGCGCGCGACGAGCTCCTTGCCGGTGCCGGACTCGCCGGTGATCAGCACCGTGACGTGCGAACTGGACAGCCGGCCAATCGCGCGGAACACCTCCTGCATCGCCGGCGCCTTGCCGAGGATCTCGAGGTTCTCTTCGGCCTCCTCGTGCGGCGTCTCGTCGAGCACGCTCTCCTGCAGGGCGCGGCGGATCAGCTCGACTGCCTTGGGCAGGTCGAACGGCTTCGGCAGGTACTCGAACGCGCCGCCCTGGAAAGCCGACACCGCGCTTTCCAGGTCGGAGAACGCGGTCATGATGATCACCGGCAGCGACGGTCTGCGCTCGCGCACCTTCTGCAGCAACTCGATGCCGCTCTCGCCCGGCATCCGGATGTCGGACACCAGCACACGCGGCGCCCCGTCCTCGAGCGCCTTCAGGCACTCGCGCGCCGAGCCGAACGCGCGCACATCGAAGCCTTCGCGCGACAGCGCTCTTTCCAGCACCCAACGGATGGACTGGTCATCGTCTACGATCCAAACCGAATTCATCGTCTGCGCTCTGCCTTTCGGCTGACCGCGTCGGGGGGACGATTCCCTACGACATCGGCAGCAGGATTCGAAAGTCGGTGCGCCCCGGGCGGCTTTCGCATTCGATCAGACCACCGTGCTGTTGCACGAAGCTCTGCGCCAGCGACAAGCCCAGACCGCTCCCACCTTCCCGGCCCGAGACCAGCGGGAAGAAGATTCGCTCGCGGATCGCTTCCGGTATTCCCGGGCCATTGTCGATCACATGCAAATCCAATGCCAGGCGATGCCTGCGCTTGGCGATCGTCACCTGACGGGCGATCCGGGTCTTAAGCAGGATGCGCCCCTGGCCGTCCATCACCTGCGCGGCGTTGCTGACCAGGTTCAACAGCACCTGGATCAGCTGCTCCTTGTCGCCGCGGATCTCCGGGATGCTCGCATCGTAGTCGCGGTCGATCTGCAGCGCCTGCGGATACTCGGCCAGCACCACCGAACGCACGCGCTCGAGCACTTCGTGGATGTTGAGGTCCTCGTCGACGCGGGCGACGCGATGCGGCGCGAGCAGGCGGTCGACCAAGGCCTGCAACCGGTCGGCCTCCTTGATCACCACCTGCGTGTACTCGCGCAGCGCCGGGGAATCGAGCTCGGTCTCGAGCAGCTGCGCCGCGCCGCGGATCCCGCCCAGCGGGTTCTTGATCTCGTGCGCGAGGTTGCGCACCAGCTCGCGGTTGGCCTGCGCCGAGTCCAGGATGCGGCTCTCGCGGTCGTGCCGCAGGAACTGGTCCATCTCGCGGAACTCCAGCAGCAGCGCGCCGAGCGGGCTCTCGAGCACGACCGCGGTGCTGCTCAGGCGGATCGGCTCCCTGCCGGTGCGCTCCAGCACCAGATCCTGGCGCTTCTGCCCGAAGGCGTTGTTGCAGGCCTCCTCGACCAGCGCATCGATCACCGGCCCGTTGACGAACAGCCGCGCGAACTGGTGCCCGACCATCGAGCGCGACGACAGCTCGAAGAGCTGCTCGGCGGCCTGGTTGATGAACACGGTGCGCCCGGCGTCGTCGAGCACGACGACGCCGCTGGCGAGCAGGTCGAGCCCGGCCAGCAGGGATTCGGGACGGGTGCGCCGTTCGACGCCTGCGGGCCGGCTGTCGCCCGGTATGGTGATCATCGTCGTCTCGAGAATTTCGGCCGGCTGCAGCACGAACCGGCGCCGCGTTCCGGCCCGGGTTGCGCGCAGCGTTCCGCGTCGGGCGTGGTCAGTCGCGGATCGCCGCGAGTTCCCTCTTGATCGTCGCGACGTTCGCCTCGGAGCGGGCGAGCTCCTCCTTCAGTCGTTCGACGCGATCGAGGTACCGCTGATAGTTGCGCTCGCTGCCCAGCCGATCAGGCTCGCCGTTGTTGTACTCCTTGCGGACCTCGGCGAGCTTGGCCTCTTCCTTCTTCAGTTCCTCTTCGAGGATTCGCCTGCGGTCGCTGTCGCGCGCCCGCTGCGTCGAGGAATCGACCTTCGGGAAGCCTTCCGGCGACGGCTGCGCGCGCTGCGCGGCCGCAGCGGAGCCGCCGGACGCCGGAGCGTTCGCGGCGCCCGCGCCGGCCGGCGCACCGGCGGGCTTCGCCGGTGGCAGCTTCGGGGCGGGAATCGTCGTGATCGCCGGCAGGTCGACGGCACGGCAGTTGCGGCCGGACTGGCCGGGCGGCGAGTTGCTGTACTCGACCACGCCGCCGGGGCCCTCGCAGCGGTAGATCTGCGCGCCGGCCGAAGTCGCGGCGAGCATCAGCGCGCCGCCGATCGAGCACAGGATCAGCCGGGCCCGGGCTGCGGAAAAACTGTCTGAAGAATTCACCATGACCTGCGTCACCATGACCTGCGGGGCGTTCAACATGACCTGCGGGGCGGGAGGCCCGAGTGACTCGAACGCCCGGACTATACCGCGTTCCAACCGGCGAAATGGCAGACCGCGATGCGCATCCGGCAACCGGACGAATCGAAGGGTTGCACGGCCGCCGGAAACGGCGAAGGCCGGATCGCTCCGGCCTTCGGTCAGGGGCCGCCGCCGCGGCAGCCCGCTGCTACGATGCATCGGGGGCGCATCCGCGCCGCACGACGATTACAGCGAGTAGTACATGTCGAACTCGACCGGATGCGTGGTCATGCGGAAGCGGGTGACCTCTTCCATCTTGAGCTCGATGTACGCGTCGATCATCTCGTCGCTGAACACGCCGCCACGGGTCAGGAACTCGCGGCCCTTGTCGAGGTAGTCGAGCGCCTGGTCGAGCGACGAGCACACGGTCGGGATCTTCGCATCCTCTTCCGGCGGCAGGTCGTACAGGTTCTTGTCGGCAGCCTCGCCCGGGTGGATTTTGTTCTGCACGCCGTCCAGGCCGGCCATCAGGCTGGCCGCGAACAGCAGGTACGGGTTCGCGGTGGGATCCGGGAACCGGCACTCGATGCGGCGGCCCTTCGGATTGCTGACGTACGGAATCCGGATCGAAGCCGACCGGTTGCGCGCCGAGTACGCCAGCTTGACCGGCGCCTCGAAGCCCGGCACCAGACGCTTGTACGAGTTGGTGCCCGGATTGGCGATCGCGTTCAGCGCACGGGCGTGCTTGATGATGCCGCCGATGTAGTACAGCGCGAACTCGGACAGGCCGGCGTACTTGTCGCCGGCGAACAGGTTCACGCCGTCCTTCCAGACCGACTGGTGCACGTGCATGCCCGAACCGTTGTCACCGACCACCGGCTTCGGCATGAAGGTGGCGGTCTTGCCGTAGCTGTGCGCGACGTTCAGCACAACGTACTTCAGGATCTGCGTCCAGTCGGCGCGCTGCACCAGCGTCGAGAACTTTGTGCCGATCTCGTTCTGGCCGGCACCGGCCACTTCGTGGTGGTGCACTTCGACCGGAACGCCCATCTGCTCGAGCAGCAGGCACATCTCCGAACGCATGTCCTGGAAGGAATCGACCGGGGGCACCGGGAAGTAGCCGCCCTTCACCGCCGGACGGTGCGCCAGGTTGCCGCCTTCGAACTCCTTGCCGGTCGACCAGGAGGCTTCCTCGGAATTGATCTTCACGAAGGAGCCCGACATGTCGACGTTCCAGGTCACCGAGTCGAAGATGAAGAACTCGGGCTCGGGACCGAAGAAGGCCGTGTCGCCCAGGCCGCTGGCCTTCAGATAGGCCTCGGCGCGTTTGGCGATCGAGCGCGGATCGCGCGAGTAGCCCTTGCCGTCGGACGGCTCGACCACGTCACAGGTCAGGATCAGCGTCGGCTCTTCGCGGAACGGATCCATGTTCGCGGTGCCCGGGTCCGGCATCAGCAGCATGTCCGAGGCCTCGATGCCTTTCCAGCCGGCGATCGACGATCCGTCGAACGCATGGCCCGCGGTGAACTTGTCTTCGTCGAAGTGGGACACGGGCACGGTGACGTGCTGTTCCTTGCCGCGGGTGTCGGTGAAGCGGAAATCAACGAACTTCACTTCGTTGTCCGCGACCATCTTCATCACGTCTTTGGCGCTCGCCATTGAGAACTCTCCTGATTGCGTCTTGTCAGTCGAAAAAGTGCCGATCAAACGCGCCCGGCATTGTGGGCGCTTTTGCTGCTGCGATCAAACTAGCAGGTTTCATGCCATTGTTTGCGGCCTGCCGCCCCGCGATGGGGCGCGATCTGGGGCTAGCGCATCGACCGGCGCGCCGCGACGCACCATCGTCGTGCGCCCCATTTCGGTGCGATCGGGCTGTGACGCCCCTTTCCGGTGCGTCCGACAGCATCGGATCAGGACGCGTCCGGCCAGGTCCAGTTCGCAAAGCGCTCGCGCAGCCGAATCTTCCAGAACTTGCCGGTCGACGTGCGCGGGATCGCGTCGACGAACTCGAACGCGTCCGGCATCTGCCAGCGCGCGAACTTCGGCGCGAGGAAGTCGCGCAGCTCGTCGGCGGTCAGCGTCTGGTCGGGCTTCAGCACCACGCAGGCCAGCGGGCGCTCCGTCCACTTCGGATGCGCCACCGCGACGACCGCGGCTTCGGCCACCGCCGGATGACCCATGATCGCGTTCTCGAGATCGACCGAGCTGATCCACTCGCCGCCCGACTTGATCAGGTCCTTGGTGCGGTCGGCGATCCGAACGTAGCCCCACTCGTCGATCGCGGCGACGTCGCCGGTGCGCAGCCAGCCGTCGTCGGTGAACTTGTCCGGATCGTGCGGCACGTTGTGGTACGAGCCCGTGATGTACGGGCCGCGCACCTGCAGCTCGCCCACGTCCTTGCCGTTCCACGCGCAGGCCTGCCCGTCCTCGCCGACGATGCGCATCTCGACCAGCGGCACCGGGACGCCGGCCATCGCCTGGCGCGCGAACCACTGGTCCTCGCTCAGGACCCCATCGAGCTCGGGCTTGTCATAGAACACGTCGCCAGCGGCGAGGTCTCCGTCATGCCCCAGCCCTGGCTACGGTGATGCCGTGCTTCGCGAACTGGCGGATCAGCGCCTCCGGCACCGCCGCGCCGCCGACCAGGCTGCGCAGGCCCTGCGGCAGCTTCCAGCGCCCCGGGTGCGCCTCGAAGAGCTGGATCAGCGCGAGCCAGATCGTCGGCACGCCGAGCGCCAGCGTCGGCGGCTCGGCCTGCATCAGGTCGAGCAGATCGTCCGGGTGCAGGTGCGGCCCCGGGAACACCAGCTTGGCGCCGAGCATCACCGCCGCATACGGGACGCCCCAGGCATTGGCGTGGAACATCGGCGTGACCGGCAGCACCGCATCGCGCGCCGACAGTCCCAGGTGATCGGGCAGCGCCGCCTGCAGCGAGTGGAGCACCGTCGAGCGGTGCGAGTAGACGACGCCCTTGGGCCGGCCGGTGGTGCCCGACGTGTAGCACATCGCCACCGGGTCGTCCTCGTCGTGCTCGGCGTAGCCGTCGCAGGCGGCGCGTCGCGCAGCAGCTGCTCGTAGTCGTCGATCGCCGGGTCGCCGTCGTGCGGATCGCCGGCGCGCGTGGCCACCGGCGCGCCCGAGAACGGAACGACGATCACGCGCTCGAAACGGTGCAGGTCCGCGAACTGCTGGTAAAGCGGCAGCAGGACGTCGTCGACGATCAGGAAGCGGTCCTCGGCGTGATGCGCGATCCAGCCGATCTCGTCCGGCCGCGAGGCGCAGGTTCAGCGTGTGCATGACGCCGCCGGCCGCGGGAATCCCGAAGTAGGCCTCCAGGTGCGCGTGGTGGTTCCAGCACAGCGTGGCGACGCGGTCGCCCTTGCGCAGACCCAGGCGTCTTCAGCGCGGAGGCCAGCGACCGGGTGCGCTCGTAGTACTGGGCGAAGCTGTGGCGGCGGAACGACTTGTCGGGCAGCCGCGACACGATCTGCGGACTTCGGGAAGAGCCGCCCAGCGTGTTCCAGCACCGTGTTCAGCGACAGCGGCACCGACATCATCGTCGATTTCATGGTGACTCCTCGAGAAAGAGCTGCTGAAGATCGTTGAGGAATCGCAGGCCCAGCGGCGTCGCGCGGATCCGGCGGGGTCCGGGTCGAGCAGGCCACGCGCGGCCGCGTCGTCGAGCCGGTGAGCGATCGCGGCCAGTGACAGGCCGGTGCGCTCCCCGAACATCGCCGAGGGCACGCCGTCGACCAGCCGCAGCGCGTTGAGCATGAACTCGAACGGCAGGTCCGCGGGCGAGAGCGATGCGCTCCTCCTCGACCGCGGCGCCGCGCATCGCCTGCTCGACATAAGCGCTGCGGGTGGCGAAAACGCGACTGGCGCAGGATCCGATCGTGGAACGAGAGTCTTGCCGTGCGCGCCGGCACCGATGCCGAGGTAGTCGCCGAACTGCCAGTAGTTCAGATTGTGCCGGCAGCGATGGCCCGGCCGCGCGTAGGCGGAGATTTCGTAGTGCGCGAGGCCGGCCTCGGCAGTGAGCTGCTCGATGCGCTCCTGCATCCCGGCCGCGGTGTCGTCGTCCGGGAACTGCGGAGGATGCGCGGCGAACAGCGTGTTCGGCTCGAGCGCGAGCTGGTAGTACGACAGGTGCGGCGGCGCGAACGACAGCGCAGTGGCGAGGTCTCGCTCGAGCGCGTCCACGCCCTGCCCCGGCAGCGCGTACATCAGGTCGACGTTGAAGTCTGGCGAAGTGGCGGGCCGCCTCGTCGATCGCGCGGCGCGCCTGCTCGCCATCGTGGATGCGTCCGACCGCCGCCAGCAGCGCGTCGTCGAAACTCTGCACTCCGATCGACAGCCGGTTCACGCCCGGCGCTGGCGAAGTCGCGAAACCGGCCGACCTCGAAGGTGCCGGGTTCGCCTCCATCGTGACCTCGGCGTCGGGCGCGAGCCGCAGCCGCGCGCGCACCATCTCGAGCAGCGCCTCGATCGAGCGCGGCGAGAACAGGCTCGGCGTGCCGCCGCCGATGAACACCGTCTGCACGCTGCGCCCCCACACCAGCGGCAGCGAGGCCTCGAGATCCGCCTGCAGCGCCGCGAGATAGCCCTGCTCGACGTCCTCGGGCAGGGTCGAGGCGCCGCGAAGCTCGTGCGAGTTGAAGTCGCAGTAGGGGCACTTGCGCACGCACCAGGGCAGGTGCACGTAGAGCGAGAGCGGCGGCAGCTGCGACAGTCCCGACGCGCCCGCGCGGCGCGCGCTTCCCGGCGCGCCCGCCATCCGAATCGGCAGCACCTTGCGCATGGCCAGCGCCGGATCAGACCAGCGCCATCGACGACAGCCGCTCGACCAGCAGCCGCGTCGCCTGCCCGCGATGGCTGGCCGCGTGCTTCTGCGCGGCGCTCAGCTCCGCGACGGTCCGCCCGAGTCCGGGCAGCAGGAAGTGGGGGTCGTAGCCGAAACCGCCGCTGCCCCGGGGCTCGTCCACCACGCGCCCTCGCCAGACCCCCTCGGCGATCAGCGGCTGCGGGTCGTCGGCGCTGCGCAGCAGCACGAGCACGCACACGTAGTACGCGCTGCGGTCGGCAACGCCGGCCAGTTCGCGCAGCAGCCGCGCGTTGTTGGCAGCGTCGCCCTTCGGGCCGCCCGCCAGCGCGGCCCAGCGGGCCGAGTGCACCCCCGGCGCGCCGCCCAGCGCATCGACGCAGATGCCCGAGTCGTCGGCCAGCGCCGGCAGGCCGCTGGCGCGCGCGGCGTGCCGCGCCTTGGCGATCGCGTTCTCGACGAAGGTGGGATGCGGCTCCTCGGCCTCGCCGATGCCCAGGCTTCCCTGCGTGACCAGCTCCACGCCCAGCGGCGCGAGCAGAGCTCGCCGAGCTCGCGCAGCTTGCCCGGATTGTTCGACGCGAGGACCACCCTGGAGAGCTTCATCCCCAAGCCTGCGGAATCAGGTCGTCGAGGCCGAGCGCCGCGCGACTGCGCGCTCCACCAGCGAGCGACCCCATGACGCGCCAGCTCGAGCAGCGTCGTCCACCTGCGCCGCGGCTGAAGGGCGCGCCCTCGGCGGTGCCCTGGATCTCGACGAAACCGCCGGCGCCGGTCATCACCACGTTCATGTCGGTGTCGCAGCCGGAGTCCTCGTCGTAGTCGAGGTCGAGCACCGGCTGGCCGCGGAGACGATGCCCGACCGAGACCGCGGCCACCGCATCGCGGATCGGCGATGCGTTCAGCGCGCCCGCCGATAGCAGGCGCGCGACCGCGTCGTGCACCGCGACCCAGGCCCCGGTGATCGCCGCGGTGCGCGTGCCGCCGTCAGCCTGGAGCACGTCGCAATCGATCTGCAGCGTGCGCTCGCCGAGCAGGCTCCAGGTCGACCACCGCGCGCAGGCTGCGCCCGATCAGCCGCTGGATCTCCTGCGTGCGGCCCGACTGCTTGCCACGTGCCGCCTCGCGGTCCGAGCGGGTGTGCGTGGCGCGGGGCAGCATGCCGTACTCGGCGGTCAGCCAGCCCTGCCCCTTGCCCTTCAGGAAGCCGGGCACACGGTCCTCGACGCTCGCCGTGCAGAGCACGCGCGTGTCGCCGAACTCGACGAGCACCGAGCCCTCGGCGTGACGGGTGAAGTTGCGGGTCAGCCGCACCGGGCGCAGCTGCTCGAAGGCGGCGGCCGCTCGGCCGGATCGCACGATGAGGTCGGTAGTCCATGGGCTGCGATTCTACGGGCCCGGCGGGACCGGCGGTGCTCACCGGGAAGGTCCGGACGAGCACGATCCGCATCCGGCCGACGCCGGCGCGCGACACGCCTTCCCGTCAGCATCGCGCCCCGGATGCGCCCTCTCAGCGTGCCGCGGTCGTCTCGATCGCCGAGCGGATCTCGCTGATCGTGCGCTCGATCTCGTCCTCGGACAGGTCGGCGGCCGGCCTCCGACCTCGACTGGCCGCATCGTGATCGTCGTCGTGACCGCGCCATCGGGCAGCTGCGGAGACGACAGCGTGCTCGACCGACAGCGCATCGCCCTCCCAGTGCATCGCCAGCGCGGTCATGTTGTCGGCAGTGACGACCAGCGTTCAGCAGCGCCTGCGGACCAGCTCCGGGATCCCACGCTCGACCGGTCCCGCCGCGATGCGCCGGCAGAGCTCGATCTCGGGGACTGCGCGACCAGAGACCGTCGGAGCACAGCAGCAGGCGAGTCGCCCGGCCAGCAGCTCCGCCCCGCGGCTGATCTCGATCGTCGGCTCGAACGGCGAGCCCAGGCAGTTCAGCACCTTGTTGCGCTCCGGATGCTGCTCCTGCTGGTGCGGCTGCAGCAGGCCCAGCGCGACGAGGTTCTCGACCTTCGAATGGTCGCGCGTGCGCGCCATCAACTCGCCGGCACGGAACCAGTAGAGGCGCGAATCGCCGGCATGCGCCCACCACGCACGTTCCGCCCTGCACCACGCAGGCGACCACCGTCGTGCGCGGCGCCTCGGGCAGGCCGGTGCAGGCTCCTGGTAGCGCAGGATCTCGCGGTGCGCCTGCGCAGCGCGTGGTCGAGAAACTCGATCGGGTCCGACAGCGACGGGCCTGGCCAGTGCGCTGGAACACGGCCCCGGCGGTCTGCATCGCGATCTGCGCCGCGACCTCGCCGCGCAAGTGTCCGCCCATGCCGTCGGCCAGATCATCATCAGGCTCTCGCGCGCTGAAGCAGTAACCCATCCGGTCCTGGTTCGACGTGCGCGCGCCCAATGCACTGTCCTGGAAGATCGAGAACCTCATCGCATGCACCTCGCGTTCAGAGATCGAGCGAGATCCGGCTCGTCGCTCGCCGCGCCGGCGGCGCGTCAGGCGGCCGACGATCGTGTCGATCCAGCGGCGCCAATCCGGCGGGCGCGCTCGCTCGACGGGCGTCGGCACGCGTCGTCGCTGGCCCCGACGCGCAGCGCCCGCTGGAGCGAAAATAGCTCTGCGGCCGCTGCAGCGGATCGAGCCGCATGCAGCCTGACCACCGGTCGACCAGTGCCTTCGAGTACGCGCCGTCGAGCGCCGCGAGCAGTTCGGGCATGCGGTCGTTCCGCCTTCCCGCTGGTCGGCCGGCTGGGGCGGCGAGCCCACCATGCACGCGAACATGCTCGCCCCGATGCCGTAGACGTCGGTCCAGGGACCCAGCTGCTGCTGCTTCCTGTACAGCTCGGGGGCCGCGAAGCCCGGCGTGTACATCGGGAACAGCTTCGGCGCGTCCTGCGTGAGGGTCTGCCGCGCCGCGCCGAAATCGAGCAGCATCGGCGTGCCGTCCAGGCGCAGGTAGACGTTGGCCGGCTTCAGGTCCAGGTGGAGCATCCGGTTGGCGTGCACCTCGCGCAGCCCGTGCGTCACCTCGGCGAACACCCGCCGCACGTGGCGCTCGGCGATCACGACCTTGCCGTCGCGGCCGCGGTTCCTGAGGATGATCTCCTGCAGGCTTCGTCCCTCCTCGTAGGCCATCACCAGGTAGACGGTCTCGTTGGCGCGGAAGAAATTCACCACGCGCACCACGTTCGGGTGCAGGATCCGCGCGAGCGCCCGCCCCTCCTCGAAGAAGCACTTCAGGCCGTTGCGGTAGGTGGCGAGGTTGTCCGCCGTGACCACCGGCGCGAGCTCGCCCTCCTCGCGGCGCACCAGCGTGCTGGGCAGGTACTCCTTGATGGCGAAGCGCTCGCCGCCGGCATCCTCGGCGAGATAGACGATGGAGAACCCGCCGCTGGCGATCTTTCTTACAATACGGTACCCGCCGACCTCGAGGCCGTCAGGCAACGGTGCGTTCGTCTGGGAACCCATGCGTGCCGTCGTCGATCATCCGTTGCCGCCCGCGCACGCGGACGGGCATTCGCCCCCCGGGCGCCCCTTGAACCCGAACCCCAAGAGTAGCGCAACCACCGTGCCGAGCCCCCGAACCATCCAGAGCATGACCGGCTACGCGTCGGTCACCCGCGACACCGCCGCCGGCCGCATCACGCTCGAGCTGCGCAGCATCAACTCGCGCTTCCTCGACCTCGTCTTCCGCATGCCGGACGAGCTGCGCGCCGCCGAACCGGGCCTGCGCGAACTCGTGACCGCAGGCGTCGCGCGAGGCAAGGTCGAATGTCGCATCGCGCTGCAAAAACTGCCTCCGAAAGCCGACAACCGGCGATCGACCGCGGACTGCTGGCGCAACTGCTCGCCGCCGCCGGCGAGATCGGCCGCCTGGCGCCGCAGGCCGCGCCGCTCACCCGGCCGACCTGATGCGCTGGCCGGGCGTGCTCGCCGAGGCGCTGGCCGACCCCGACGCCGTCGCGCGCGAGGTGGTCGAGCTCGGCCGCGCCGCGGTGGCCGAGCTCGCCACGAGCCGACTGCGCGAGGGCGACAAGCTCGCCCGACCATCCTGGAGCGGGCGGACCGCATGCAGGCCATCGTCGAGCAGCTGAGCGCCGACGCCCCCGCGCTGCTGGCTGCCTTCGAGCAGCGCCTCGTCGAGCGCCTGCGCGCCGCGCTGGGCGAGGCCGCCGCCGGCACGGCCGCTGCCGTGGACCAGGCGATGGACCGCGTCCGCCAGGAGGTGGTGCTCTACGGCGTGCGCATCGACATCGCCGAGGAGCTGTCGCGGCTTTCGGTGCACATCGACGAGCTGCGCCGCATCGTCTACCGGCGCCGGCCCGGTCGGCAAGCGGCTCGACTTCCTGCTGCAGGAACTCAACCGCGAGGCCAACACGCTCGGGTCGAAGGCCGCGAACATCGACCTGACCAACGCCGCGGTCGAACTGAAGCTGCTGATCGAACAGATGCGGGAGCAGGTGCAGAACCTCGAGTGAGGGTTCAGGGCGAGGCGGACCTGGTCGAGGCGGCACGGTACTACGCACAAGAAGGCGGTCTGGAACTGGGCGAACGGGTGTTCGACGCGGCCGTCGCGGCGCTCGGCTCCATCGAACGCATGCCTTCCATGGGCTCGCCCCGACTCGGCCAGTTGTGCGACATCCCCGGCCTGCGATCCTGGCGTGTCGCGGGGTTCCCGATGCAGTGGCTTTACTTCGAGGCACCCGCTCATCTCGATGTCGTTCGCCTTGTCGGTGATCGACAAGACATCCTCGCGATCATCCAGGATGCCGGCTGAGTATCGAGAACAGCGCCCGAATCGTCGACTTCGTCGACGAGGGGCATCCCGCCCTGCTTCGGATGTGGGAACGGCGCCAGCGCGGTTATCAAGCCATGGGGTATCGGCTGATCCCGAAGGCGTCAGGCCTCTTCGATCCGGACGACTGACGCGCCTATGAAGCAGTCTCCTGAGATTACCGGTCAGTCATTTTTCGCTTGACCTTCAAAGGGTCGATGCCGAAAAATGACCAAAAGGTAATTTCAAGAGCCCACCATGCCGTCCTTGGCCAAACAATTACCGATCGGTCACTCAGCGAGCACGGAGACCCCGATCCGCTCTTCTGTCGAGTTGGGCGCCGTCATCCGCGCACAGCGCAAGCTGCTGGCCTTGACACAACTCGACCTGGCGGGCCTGGGCAATACCGGCAACCGTTTCATCGTCGACCTGGAGAACGGCAAGCCCACGGTGCAGTTGCAGAAGGTGCTGGACATGATGGATCTGCTGGGCCTGGAGGTGGTGGTGCGCACCAAGGCCTCACGGTCGGGGCGGTCACTTTGAGGGCCGGCTGATGCAGCCGCGTCCCGACAGGCTGGATGTCTACTACGGCAGCGATCTTGTCGGCTCCGTCCACGACAGCGCGCCGTTGCCTTTCGAGTACGCGCCCGGTTGGCTGGCCGGCCGACAGCGTTTCGCGCTGGCCGCCATTCCGCTGCAGGCCGGACGGCAGGCCGCGCCCGAGGTCCAGGCCTTCTTCGAGAACCTGCTACCCGAGGGCGAGCTGCGCTCCTACCTGGCAACGCAGCGCAAGGCATCGACGTTGTTCTCGCTTCTGCTGGAAGTGGCCGGCGACACGGCTGGCGCCTTCGTTCTCGTTCCCCCCGGGCGGGCACCCGAGCCGCCACGCTACGAGGCTACGAGCTGGGAAGCCATCGCCGCGATCCTGGCCAAGCGGTCGGCCTCTGCGATCGACATCCACGAGCCCAGCGCACGCATCTCGCTGGCCGGCGCGCAGGACAAGACCAGCCTGGCGATCTTCGACGACGACGTGCCGAGGCTGCCAAAGGGCACCTCGCCGTCGACCCACATCCTCAAACCGAATATCCGGCGCCTCGCCAAGGTCTGGCACTCGGCGGCGAACGAGGCAATCGTGATGCGCGCCGCCGCGCTGGCGGGCCTGCCGACGGCCGAGGTCTTCTACGAGCCGCACACCGAATCCTGCGTCGTGCGCCGCTTCGACCGCCAACTGCGCGCCGACGGCACGCTGGCGCGGCTGGTGCAGTACGACCTGTGCCAACTGGCCGGCACCGTGTCGGACCGCAAGTACGAGAAGGAAGGCGGCCCGGGCCTGGCCATCTGCGCCGAGCTGATCCGCCGCTACAGCACGCAACCCGCCGTCGACCTGCGCCACCTGGTGCGCTGGGTGTTCTTCAACCTGTACGTGGGCAACAACGACAGCCACGCCAAGAACCTGTCGATCTACAGCGTGCCCGGTCAGGGCGTGACGCTGACGCCGTTCTACGACCTGATGTGCACGCGGCTGTACCCGGGGCTATCGCCCGAGTTCGCCTTTTCCATCGGCGGAGAGGTCAGGCCGGGCGAGATGACCGCAGAGAACCTCGTGCTCATGGCCAGGCAGCTCGGCATGCAGCCACGCTTCCTGGCGCAGCAGGCGCTGGAGATGGCGGAACGCCTTACCCCCGCGATGGAACAGGCCGTGCAAGCGATCGCTCCAGCCCTGATGCCATCCGCAGTCACGTTGGCCGAACGGCTCGAGCGGTTCGTCTCATCGACCACGAAGAAGCTGGCGGCGCACCTCACGATGGAGCGCTGACGCCGCTACCGGATCACCGCATCGGCAGTGGTCGTCGAGGCCGAGGACGAGAACGCCGTCGCCTGCCGCCCGCACTATGGGGTCCCGTGGGGTCACGCGCCGCGCGCGCCAGCCAGGATGCGCAGCACCAGCGGATGGTGAAGCCCGCGCCGTGAACGGATGGCATGGATCTCCTCGTGGAGGTCGTCGCTTTTCCCGAGCAGGCGCAACCCGCGGATCGCGGCCAGGTCGGTGGCACCCAGTTCCGTCACCGGGAACACGCCCATGCCCTGCGCGGCAAACAGGCTCAACAAAGCGCTGTCCTCGAACTCGCCGACCACCCGCGGGCTGATGCGGTTCGCCTCGAACCAGCGGTCGATGCGGCCACGCAGCGCCGCGTGCGCGGTGGGCAACAGCAGCGGCAACTCGCCCAGGCTGGCCGGAAAGGCGTCGATCCGGGCTTTGTTCACCATCGACGTCGGCCCGTACCAGTCCACGCGCGAAACCATCAGGCGTTCGCTGCTGAGACGAAGGCTCGAGTTGTGCGCCGGCGCCTGGCAGGCCAGCACCAGATCCAGGCGGTGCAGAGCCAGTTCGGCGAGGAGTTCGTCGACCTCCCCTTCGTGGCACACGAGCTTGAGCGACGGCGTGTCCAGGACCGGTTTGAGCAGCACGTGCGCCGCCAGCTTCGACAGCCCGTCCGACATGCCGACGGCCAGGCGCGCCGTCTGGCCAGAGGCCGCGGCGGCGGCTTCCTCCGGGATCAGCGCTCCCAGTTGAAAGATCTCCTCGGCACGGGCCAATACGGCCTGTCCTGCGTCGGTGACAGCAACGCCGCGCCCGGAGGGCTTGAGCAACTGATGCCCGAGGTCCTGTTCCAACGCCTTGACCTGCGCACTGATGGTCTGGATGGCCATGTCCAGGCGCTCGGCCGCGCGAGCGAAGCCGCCTTCCTTGGCGACGACCCAGAAGTAGTACAGGTGCCGGTAGTTCAGCGTGGTCATGACTCGATCCGGTGGCTTCATTTCGTGGACTTCGGAAATTCCGAAGCAGCGCTCACTTTAACGCTGCTTCCGCCGATAGGTCGCGGCGCCGATGATTCGCCATCCCGACGCACAGGCTCGATGGGCGGCGGCGCGGCCGTGTCAGCCATCGTCCGAGCGCCGCTCGACAACTGTCTTCGACTCCGAGATCCACCATGGAACTTCTCTCTTCGATCTGGCTGGGCATGCCGGTCTGGATCTGGTTGACCTTCCTCGGCGCGGTCCTGGCCATCCTCGCCTTCGACCTGGGCGTCCTGCATCGCGACGCGCGCGAGATCGGCGTGTCCGAAAGCCTGAGGATGTCGGCGCTGTACATCGGCCTGGGTGTTGCCTGGGCCGGCGCGGTGTACTGGATCTATGCGCACTTCGCCGACGCGGGTGCCCTGGATCCGCAGATCGCCGCGGCCGCCACGCCGGACGAGCGGGCCTGGACGGCGGTCAAGCTCTACATGACCGGCTACCTGGTCGAAAAGACGCTGGCGATGGACAACGTCTTCATCATCTCGTTGATCTTCACCTATTTCGCGGTGCCTCGCGAGTACCAGCACCGCGTGCTGTTCTGGGGCATCCTGGGCGTGATCGTGCTGCGCGCGATCATGATCGGCCTGGGCGCCGCGCTGGTGATGGAGTTCACCTGGATCATGTACCTGTTCGGCGTGATCCTGCTGGCCACCGGCGTGAAGATGCTGGTGATGGTCGACCACCAGCCCGACATCGCGAACAACCCGGTCCTGCGCCTGCTGAAGAAGCACCTGCGCGTGTCGAACGACCTGCACGGCAACGCGTTCACGGTACGCCAGATCGACCCGCAAAGCGGCAAGCTCGTGCTCTATGCCACCCCGCTGCTGCTGTGCCTGATCCTGGTCGAAATCGCCGACCTGGTGTTTGCGATCGACTCGGTGCCGGCCATTTTTGCGATCACGCCCGATCCGTTCATCGTCTACACCAGCAACATCTTCGCGATCCTAGGCCTGCGCGCGCTGTACTTCGCGCTGGCGGCAGTCGTGCACCGCTTCCACTACCTGAAGTACGCGCTGGCCCTGGTGCTGATCTTCGTCGGCGCGAAGATCTTTGCCGGTGACTGGCTCTTCGAAGGCAAGGTTCCCGCGTCCATCAGTCTGGGGGTGACCGCTGGCCTGCTGGCGGGCGGGATCCTGTTCTCGCTGTGGAAGACGCGACAGCGGGCGGGCGGCGCGGTTGCGCAGTGACATGCTACGTACGCCAGGTTCCTGGCCGTGCTCGATGCGCCGCCGCAGCCCTCAGGTCGCAGCGAAGCCGGCGCCCAGGATCGTCGCGATGTCCTGTCGCTCGCCCAGCAGCCTGACCACGTCGAGGTGGAGCAGGGGCGACCCGATGCCTGGGTCGCGCTCGATCTGGTCGAGCGCGAAGTTGGTGGCTTTGGCCACCCTCGAGGCCAGGACGGCGCCGGCTTCCTTCCTGTAGTAGCGGACCTGGCCGCTCTGGTCGCGCAACGCCGCCGTCCGCAGGACTGCCGGCTTCAATCGATCTCGCCGCGCGCGATGGCCAGCAGTTCCCGTTCGTCGTTCTTGGTTCGACGACGCCCCGGCCCGGAGGACAACCCCTCCTCGATCAGGTCTCGCAGGCGCTTCCTGGCCTGCTCCTCCTGATCGCGGCGCACGAGGTCGCGGATGTACTCGCTCGTATTGCCATAGCTGCCGGACGACACGCGGGCCTGAATGTACTCACGCATCGACTCAGGCAAAGCGAAGCTCATGGTTTGGCGACTCATCATGGCATCTCGTTCGCCGTGACAACCGTTGTCAACGGGGCGCCTGACTCACCACCGAAGCGCGCGCCAAGGCCGCTCTTGACGTGGCTGGCTCGACGGTCGATTCTCCGTTCCACCTCGACTCCACCCACGCACTCTCCGATGACCGAACGCCACGCTCCACCGTATCACCATGGCCGTGGTCGGGCACGTCGCCCTGCGCGCGACCGGTCGTCGAATGCGCACGGGCTTGCAGTCTTCGTCGGCTTGGCGGCCGCACTGGGCGGCTGCGCCGCTCCGACCCCAGTGGCACCCTCCTTGCCCGGTACGAGCTGGCAACTGACCGCGATCCAGTCCATGGAAGACGCGCAAGGGACTACCCGCCCCGCGGACCCGTCCCTGTACACGGTGACCTTCGGCGCCGACGGCCGCGCCGCGTTCCGGCTGGACTGCAACCGCGGCAGCGCGCAGTGGACGGCGGCGCCTGTGTCCGCCAGCGCGACGTCGGGGCAACTCACGTTCGGTGCGATCGCCAGCACCCGCGCGATGTGCGCCCCGGGGTCGCTGGACCAGAAGCTGTCGCGGCAACTGCCCGATGTGCGCAGCTATCTGTTTCGGGACGGTCAGCTGCACATGTCGCTGATAGCCGACGGGGGCATCCTCAGCTGGGCGCCGGTGAGATAGGTTCCGCGTCTGACGGCGCGCGCTTCTGCATTCCCGACGCGCCACTATCGAAAGGGTGATCGCGCCATGCGTCGACTTGGATACAGAAATCTGTATCATCGGCACTCATGAAGACCACCCTCAACATCAACGACGAACTGGTCGCCGAAGCCAAGGCCCTAGCCGCGCGCCAGCGTACGACGCTGACGAGGTTGATCGAGGAAGGGCTGCAGTTGCGTCTGCGCGCGCAGCCTGATTCGGCGCGCACAGGCCAGCGGCGCCTTCCGCTGTACAAGGGCCGCGGCGGCCTGGTTGCAGGTGTCGATCCGCTCAGCAACAGGGCCCTGCTCGACGCGCTGGGCGATGACGCCTGATGTGAACGTCCTGGTCGCCGCCTCGCGCAGCGATCATCCGCACCATGCAGTGGCCCGTGCCTGGCTCGAAAGCGCGCTGACCGGTGCCTCGTCGGGTGGCGCACTCACGCTGATGCCCATGGTGGTGACCAGCTTCCTGCGGCTGGTCACCAGCGCACGGGTTTTCGTGAACCCGACACCCATCGACGACGCGGTCGCGTTCGTCGATGCACTGCTGGCCACCGACGGCGTAACACTCGCCTCACAGGGCGCGGAGTGGACCGAACTGCGCCGCCTCTGCCTCGAGAAGCAATTGAGCGGCAACGACTTGCCCGACGCCTGGCTGGCCGCAGCCACCAGACATCTCGGAGAGCATCTCGTAACCTTCGACCGGGACTTCAGAAGACTGCTCGGACGCGCGCAGTTTACGCGGCTCGAGGTCTGACCGGGCGCGGCAGACGTCCCTGTTGCGCGTAGCTCGTTCGAGCCAACACAAAAGCCGCGTGCACCCTCCCGGACGTCACGCGGCCTGCTCCGACAACCGTCACTGCACGTGACTCACTGCACGTGCGTGCCCGCCGCCGCGCCCCCCGACCCCACACGTGCCCCGATCGGCAGATCGGGCGCCCGCCCGCCGGCCGATGCGCCCGCGCAGTTGCGGCACACCAGCACCGGCACCGGCGACGCGGTGATGAGGCCGGGAATGATGCTTCCGGTCAGCAGCCGCACGATCGCGTTGCGGCCCTCGGAGGCGACGACGATCACGTCGCAGTCGCGCTCGCGTGCCGCTTCGATGATGCTGCGCGCGTCGTCCTCGCCGTCGCCCGCGATCGAGATCGACCGCACGCCCAACGACGCGGCCAGCGCGGTCGCGTCCGCCAGCGCCGCATCGGCGTCGGCTTTCGCTTCGTCGTGGTAGTCGTCGGCCGGAACGGCGATGTAGGGCGGCGCGTCGGCGATCAGCACCGCATATTTGGGCAGCGGACTGAAGTACACGACTTCGGCGCCGTTGGTACGGGCAAGTTCGGTGCCTTGCTCGATGGCTGCGCGCCCGGCAGGACGCGGATCGACGACGATCAGGATGCGCTTGTACATTTCGCCCCCCTTGTTCCGGGTTGAATGCGCAGATCGCTCTGCGCCGATGCGCCCCTGATCCGTCCAGCCCGAACAGGACCCGGCAGGGCCTGGCAGGCGACGCCCGGGGGCGGCTAACGGTGCCTTTCACCGTCGGGCGAAGCTTCGCACTGCAGCACCGCGGCAGTCGATCGGTGTTTACACGCACGCACCCGCATACCTCGCCAACGCCGCGGCACCCCGCGCCAGCGCGCTGATAAACTCGGCCCCCGAGGCGACGGCGCACGTGCACGGCGACAGTTCGCGCACCCGCATCGGAGTCACCGCACATCTCGTCGGCGTCGCGTACCGACCGAACAGACCCTGCACATGCCCCCGACCACCCCAGCTTCCGGCCCTGGCGCCCTATCGAAGGACGCCGCAGGCAGCCTGTTCGTCGTCGTCGCGCCCTCGGGCGCCGGCAAGACCACGCTGGTCCGCGCGATGATGCAGCAGCGCCCCGACGTCGAACTGTCGGTGTCTTTCACGACGCGTCCGCCGCGGCCCGGCGAGGTCGACGGCCGCGACTACGTCTTCGTCGACCGCGACGAGTTCGAACGGCGCCGCGAGGCCGGCGAATTCCTCGAGTGGGCCCACGTGCACGGCAACTTCTACGCCACCTCGCGACAATGGATCGCCGCACGCATGGCCGCAGGGCCGCGACATCCTGCTCGAGATCGACTGCCAGGGCTCGGACCAGGTGCTGAGGCTGTTCCCGGACGCGGTGCGCGTGTTCATCGCCCCGCCTTCGATCGAGGTGCTGCGCGAACGGCTGCTTGCCCGCGGGCAGGATTCGGCCGAAGTGATCGAAGGCCGGCTGGCGGCGGCGCGCGGCGAATTGGCCGAGGCGCCGAAGTACCAATATGTTATTATTAATCAAGAGTTTGCAGTCGCTCTTTCGCAGCTGATCGCAATCGTCGACTGCGCGCGGCTGCGATACCCGAAGCAGCGGGCGCGCAACCCCGCGCTGTTCGACCAATTGTTCCGGTCCGACATGCAGTCGGCGGATGCGCCCGTTGCCGATACGCCGGCCTGCGCAACGCCGCAGTCACCGGCCGGGCGATGACCGTAGTGGTCGCGCGGTCCGGTTGACGGCCTCGTTGGCACGGCACAGACTCCCCTCACACACAGAAGAGACCTCCCATGGCACGCATCACCGTCGAAGATTGCCTGAAGCAGATCCCGAACCGCTTCGAACTCGCGCTGGCGGCGACCTATCGCGCGCGCATGCTCGCGCAGGGCCACACGCCCAAGATCGACACCAAGGACAAGCCCACCGTGCTCGCGCTGCGCGAGATCGCCGCGCGGCAAGGTCGGCACCGAGATGCTGCGCCGGGTACCTCTCTGATGATTGCGCGACAGCGGCCCTGACGATGGACGTATCCAACGATCCTGCCGCTGTCCCGACTGCCCCGACGCGTCCGCGAAAAGGCGGGCGCAGCACAGCCGCCGCTGCGGTGTCTGCGCCCCAGCTCCCGATCGAACCGGCGTTCGCGATCGCCCCCGACGAGCGCCAGGTCGTCACGCTGGCCAGCCTGACGAAGCTGGTCGAAACCTATCTCTCCCCCGACGACGTGCGCCGGATCCGCGAGGCCTACCGGGTCAGCGATCACGCGCACCTCGGGCAGTTCCGCACCAGCGGCGAGCCCTACATCTCGCACCCGATCGCGGTGGCCGAGATCTGCGCCGGCTGGAAGCTGGACACCGAATCCCTGATGGCCGCGCTGCTGCACGACGTGATGGAGGATTCCGGCGTCACGAAGCAGGAGCTGGTCGAGAAGTTCGGCGTGCAGGTCGCCGACCTGGTCGACGGCCTGTCCAAGCTCGATCGCGTCGAGTTCGCCTCGAAGGAGCAGCAGCAGGCCGAGAGCTTCCGCAAGATGCTGCTGGCGATGGCGCGCGACGTGCGCGTGATCCTCGTCAAGCTGGCCGACCGGCTGCACAACATGCGCACGCTGGACGCGGTCGACCCGGCCAAGCGCAAGCGCATCGCGCGCGAGACGCTGGAGATCTACGCGCCGATCGCCAACCGGCTCGGACTGCGGCGGCTGTTCCTCGAACTGCTCGACCTGTCGTTCAAGGCCCAGTACCCGACCCGCTACCGCGTGCTGCGCAAGGCGATGCTGGCGGCGCGCGGCAACCGGCGCGAAGTGCTTGGGCGCATCCTCGAATCGGTGCAGAAGAGCCTGCCCGAGGCCGGCTTGCGCGCCGAAGTCTACGGCCGCGAAAAAGCGCTGTACGGCATCTACCGCAAGATGGTCGAGAAGCACCTGCCGTTCTCGAAGGTGCTCGACATCTACGGTTTCCGCGTCGTGGTCGACACGGTCGCGCAGTGCTACGTGGCGCTGGGCGCCCTGCACGCCACCTTCAAGCCGGTGCCGGGCCGCTTCAAGGACTACATCGCGATCCCCAAGGTCAACGGCTACCAGTCGCTGCACACGACGCTGGTGGGCCCGTTCGGCACGCCGGTCGAGTTCCAGATCCGCACGCGCGACATGCAGCGCGTGGCCGAGTCGGGCGTGGCCGCGCACTGGCTGTACAAGGCCGAGAAAGACACCTTCTCCGACCTGCAAAAGCGCACGCACCAGTGGCTGCAGTCGCTGCTCGACATCCAGAGCCAGACCGGCGATTCGCTCGAGTTCATCGAGCACGTCAAGGTCGACCTGTTCCCCGACGCGGTCTACGTGTTCACGCCGAAGGGGCGGATCCGCGCGCTGCCGCGCGGCGCGACGGTGGTCGACTTCGCCTACAGCGTGCACACCGACGTCGGCGACCAGGCGGTCGCGGCG
Source organism: uncultured beta proteobacterium (assembly GCA_963849015.1). Lineage (GTDB taxonomy): Bacteria > Pseudomonadota > Gammaproteobacteria > Burkholderiales > Burkholderiaceae_E > Quisquiliibacterium. Next base: position 761,482 of record CAWKFK010000005.1, on the reverse strand, counting down.
CGTGTGAACCAGGAGCAGGCACCGCTGCGCACCGTGCTGCAGAACGGCGACGTGGTCGAGGTCATCACCGACCCGAACTCGAAGCCCAACCCGGCGTGGCTGGCGTTCGTGCGCACGGGCAAGGCGCGCGCCGAGATCCGCCACTTCCTCAAGACGATGAACCTGACCGAGTCGATCGATCTCGGCAAGCGGCTCCTCGAGCAGGCGCTTGCGGCGCTGCGCATCGACGCAGCGGCGATCGATCCGGCCAGCTTCGAGCGTGGCGCCCGCGACCAGGGCGCCCGTTCGCCCGAGGAGCTGTTCGCCGACATCGGTCTGGGCAAGCGGCTCGCGCCGATCGTCGCGCGTTCGATCGCGCTGCAGTTCTCGGGCAAACCGGCGGCGGCGCTGATCGTGCCGCGGCCCGCGCCGATCTTCGTCAACGGCACCGAAGGCTCGGCGGTGCACTACTCGCCCTGCTGCTTTCCGCTGCCGGGCGACCCGATCGTCGGCCACCTGCGCGGCGGCCACGGGCTGCAGCTGCATCGCGCCGACTGCGCGACCGCCGAGCGCCAGCGCGTCAAGGACGCGGAACGCTGGATCGACGTGCAGTGGGCCGAGGACATCAAGGGCACGTTCCGCTGCGGCATCGAGCTGCTGGTCAACGACGACCGCGGCGTTCTCGGCAAAGTCGCCGCCGAGATCGCGGCCTCCGAAGCGAACATCCTGCACGTCTCTATGGACGGCGACGCGGGCCAGACCGCCCAGCTGCGCTTCGCCTTGCAGGTGCGCGATCGGGTGCACCTGGCTCAGGTGATCCGCAACCTGCGCCGCCTGACCGAGGTCACGCGGATCAACCGACCGTAGGGCCGGCGCACTTCCATCGCGGCGCACTGCCATCGCGGCGCACACGGGTCGCAGCGCAATCGGGTCGCAGCACAGTCCGGTCGCAGCACACACTGGCCGCAGCGTATTCCCGCGGCTGTCCGGCCTAAGGCCGTCTCCGGGTACCGGATCTCCAGCCCTCGAGTCTCAAGCCGAATTCGGGTAACGGATCTCCAGCACCTCGAGCTCGTCGACGCCGGCCGGCGTGCGCAGGCTGACAACGTCGCCCTCGCGCGCCTTCAGCAGCGCCTTCGCCACCGGCGCGATCCAGCTGACGAGGCCTGCGAGTGGGTCGACCTCGTCGATGCCGACGATCGTCACCGTCTCCTCGCTGCGCGCCGTTGCGCAGATAGGTCACGGTCGCGCCGAAGAAGACCTGCTCGCGATTCTGCTGCTGCGCCGGGTCGACGACCACGGCCAGGTCGAGCCGCCGCGTCAGGAACCGGATCCGCCGGTCGATCTCGCGCAGACGGCGCTTGCCGTAGATGTAGTCGCCGTTCTCGGAGCGGTCGCCGTTCGACGCCGCCCACGACACCATGCGCACCACCTCCGGCCGGTCGACGTCGATCAGCTGCAGCAGCTCGGCGCGGATGCGCGCGTGCCCCGCCGGTGTGATGTAGTTCTTCGGCGCCTGGGGTTCGGAGGGTTCCGGCGGCAGGTCGTCCTCGTCGCCGTCGCCACTGTCCTCGCGCACGAAAGCCTTGTTCATTGCGAATTTGTTCCTCGGCGCGGCGAAACGCCGCGCGCACGATCGTCGTCGACTGCACGCCCCGACGACTCCGGCCATCCGATGAACATGTTCGAACCCCCGTACTTCAGCGACAGCGACCCGTCAGGCCGCACGCTCGACTGCTATCGGCGGATCGCCGTGTCCGCGTCCTGGATGCTGCAGACCGACCTGTCGCGGCTCGGTCCCGCGCCCGGCGAGGCGGTCGACGCGATCGAGGAGGCCGCGCTGTGGCTGTCGCACTTCGTGTCGGCGATGCCCGGCGCCGGCGGCTCGCTGCCCGAGATCGTCGAGCCGGTGCCGCTGACCGATCCGCTCCGGTGATCCGGGAACAGCGGTGTGGCGGACGAACGCGGCACCACTCGAAGACTCGCACCGCGCCACGCCCGGCGCAGGTTTCACGACCCCGCGATCGACATCCGGTCGATCAGGATCGACCCGCTGCGCTTCGTGCCGCGCTGGATCACGTCGCTGCCGACCGCGACGATGCCGTGGAACATGTCGCGCAGGTTGCCCGCGATCGTGATCTCCTCGACCGGGTAACGGATCTTGCCGCCCTCGACCCAGAAGCCGCCGACCCCGCGCGAGTAGTCGCCGGTCACGTAGTTGACCCCCTGCCCCATCAGGTCGGTGACGAACAGGCCCGTGCCCAGCCGCTCGAGCATCGCCGGAAGGTCGTCGAGCTGCCGCGTCAGCCGGCTGCGTGAGCATCAGGTTGTGCGAACCGCCCGCGTTGCCGGTCGTCTTCATGCCCAGCTTGCGCGCCGAATAGGTCGACAGGAAGTAGCCGTTGAGCCGGCCGCCGCTGACCACCTGGCGCCGCGCGGTGGCGACACCTTCGCTGTCGAAGGCCGAGCTGCCGATCTCGGTCGGGATCGTCGGGTCTTCGACGATGTCGACGTGCGGCGCGAACACGTCCTTGCCAAGCGAGTCGACCAGGAAGCTGGTGCGGCGGTACAGCGCCGCGCCGCTGGCCGCCTGCACGAAGTGCCCGAGCAGGCCGCAGGCCAGCGGCGACTCGAACAGCACCGGCACCTTGCGGGTCGACAGACGCTTACGAGCCGAGCCGCGACAGCGCGCGCTCGGCGGCGTAGCGGCCGAGCTTCTCGGGATCGGCCAGGCGCGCGGGCACGGCCGACGACGAGTACCAGTCGTCGCGCTGCATCGCGCCGCGAGCTCGGCGATCGGCGCGCATGCGATCGAATGCCGGCTGTACGGGTAGCCTCCCGAGAAGCCCTGCGAATTGGCGGTGACGAAGTGACCGTGACTGACGTTGACCGACGCGCCGTCGGAGTTGCGGATCAGCGGGCTGGCGGCGAAGGCCGCCGCCTCGACGCGGCAGGCCAGTTCGATCGCCTGCTCGCACCGCGATGTCCCAGGGGTGGAACAGGTCGAGGTCGGGATGCTCGCGTCGCCTGCGTGTCGGCGTCCGGCAGGCCGGCGCAGTCGTCCTCGCCGGTGAAGCGCGCGATCTGGTACGCGGCGTCGACCGCGTCGTGCAGCGACCGCTCGGAGAAGTCGCTGGTGCTCGCGTGGCCGCGGCGCTTGCCGACGTAGACGGTGACGCCGACGCCCTTGTCGCGCGTCTGCTCGATCGTCTCGACCTTGCCCTTGCGCACGTTGACCGTCAGGCCGGTCGACTCGGAGACGTCCACCGCGGCGTCGCTGGCGCCGAGCCGGCGCGCGCGCGTCAGGACCTCGGCGGCGATCTCGTGCAGTCGTTCATTCGAGTAGTCGAACATCGTCACTCCGGTGCGCGACGCGGACCGGGACCTGGCGCCGCTGCCATGCTGTGTATCGAGCCAAGTATCATAGTCAGCGTGAAACGCAACGATCCGTCAGCACGGCGACTCCCCAGCCCGAGCGGCGACGAGCCCTTCCGCGACCGCCCCAGCAAGTCGCAGCTCAAGCGCGAGATGACCGCGCTGCAGGAACTCGGCGAGGAGCTGCTGCGCCTGCCGCCGGCCAAGCTGCGCGCGCTGCCGCTGCCGCGCAGACGCTGTTCGACGCGATCGAACTCGCGCAGCGGATCACGGCGCGCGAAGGCCTGCGCCGCCAGCGCCAGTACATCGGACGCCTGATGCGCGACGTCGACCCGCAGCCGATGCGCGACGCGCTCAGCGCTCGACGGCGCGCAGCCATCGCGTCGAGGTCGCCGCGATGCACACCGCCGAGCACTGGCGCGATCGCCTGCTGGCGGAGCCGAAGGCGCTGGCCGAATTCCTCGCCGAGTATCCGGGCGCGGCCAGCGATGGCCGACGCCGCGGGCGCCGGCGGCAATGCGGCGGGCGAATCCGGCTGGAAGGCGCGGATCGAATCCGCGCGGCTCGAGAAAACGCGCAACCAGCCCGGCCGAGCGTATCGGGAGTTGTACCGGCAGCTGTACCGCGTGCTCGATGCGGGCGCTGCCGATGCGGGCATCCCGGGCACGGCGGCCGCGGCGAACACAGCGGGCGCCGCGGGCGCGGCGCGCACCAGCTCCCCCGCGCGCGGCGCCATCCGGACCGGCGACGTGATCCAGGACGACGAGACAGGACGCAACGACGATGACCAGCGACACCAGCCGCGAACCATCCGCATCGGCCTGGTCTCGATCAGCGACCGCGCCTCGCAGGGCGTCTACCAGGACCAGGGCCTGCCTGCGCTGCAGGACTGGCTCGGCAAGGCGCTGACTCACCCCGTGGCAGGCCGTCGACGCGGCTGATTCCGGACGAGCGGCCGATGATCGAACGCACTCTGATCGAACTGGTCGACGAGCGCGGCTGCTCGCTGGTGCTCACGACCGGCGGCACCGGGCCGGCGATGCGCGACGTCACGCCCGAGGCGACGCTTGCGGTCGGCCGACCGCGAGATGCCCGGCTTCGGCGAGCAGATGCGCCAGATCAGCCTGAACTTCGTGCCGACCGCGATCCTGTCGCGCCAGGTGGCGGTGATCCGCGGCAAGGCGCTGATCGTCAACCTGCCCGGCCAGCCGAAGTCGATCCGCGAAACGCTCGAAGGGCTGCGCGACGCCGACGGCACGCCGCGTGTGCACGGCATCTTCGCGGCGGTGCCGTACTGCCTCGACCTGATCGGCGCGCCCGTATCTGGAGACCGACGCGGCCGTGTGCAAGGCGTTCCGGCCGAAGTCGGCGCAAAGCCGGCGCGGCTGAGCGTCGCGTCAAGAGCCGGCGGCTGATCGGATAGAGCCGGCGGCTCGACTGCAAGAGAAGCCGGCGCGCCGCCGCTCAGCGCCGCCGCACCTCGAACACCCCCGTCACGCTCACCGATCGCCGCCAGCGCCTTCGGACAGCGCCGCGACGTCCGGCACCTCGACCGTGAACTGCATGCGCGCCACCTGCTGCTTGGTGAGCGTGCTGCACCGCCGTCACGTTCAGCCGGTCGCGCGCGAACACCTCGGTCACGTCGTGCAGCAGGCCCGGCCGATCGGTCGCGCGCACCTCGACGTCGACCGGATAAGCCGGCCGGCATCGCGTTCGCGCCGCCGGCGCGCGCTCGCCCCAGCTGGTGTCGAGCACCCGCTCGGGCGCGTGCGCGCGCCATTCGAGCGAACGTCGCGCAGTCGGCACGGTGCACCGACACGCCGCGCCCGCGCGTCACGAAACCGGCGATCGGCGTCCGGCGGCACCGGGCCGGCAGCAGCGGCGCCAGCTGCGTCATCAGCAGGTCGACGCCCGACCACCAGCACGCCGTCGTCGCTCGCCTGCGCGCGCCGATGGCGCGCGCGCGCGGTCGCAGCGACCGCCGCCAGCGGCTTGTCCGCCGACGCCGCGTTCGGCCGCGCGCCGCACGCCCGTCGCCCCGCACCGCCTCCTCGAGCTGCCGCGGTCCGATCTCCTCGCGCGCGACCGCGACGAACATCGCCTCGTCGTCGGGCTGGTCGCAGCCGGGCGCGCCAGCTCCTCGAAGGACAGCGCGGTGCGTGCCCTCGCGCTGCAGCACCCGCTCGACGCGCTCGCGGCCGCTCGCCATGTCGCGCTCCAGGTCGAGCGCGTTGAACCACTGGCGCACCTTGGTGCGCGCCGCGGTTCGATCGCACGTAGCCGAGCGCAGGATTGAGCCAGTCGCGCGACGGCCCCTCGTTGCCGCTGCCCGCCTTCGCCGCGACGATCTCGACGGTCTGGCCGGTCTGCAACGCGCGTGTTCAGCGGCACCATCTGGCCGTCGACGCGCGCGCCGCGGCAGCGATGTCCGAGCGTCGGTGTGCACGTGGTAGGCGAAGTCGACCGGCGTCGAGCCGGCGGGCAGTTCGATCACCCGCGCCTGCGGGGTCAGCACGAAGATGTGGTCGCTCGGCGGTGGACGTGCACCGTCCGCCGCTCCCCCCAGCTCGGCGCCGATCTCGCGCTGCCACGCCAGCAGCTGGCGCATCCAGGCGACGTGCTGCGTCCTGCGCGGCTCGACGCGCTGCCCCGCCGACGCCGGTCGAACGCTCCTTGTAACGCCAGTGCGAAGCCACCCCGTACTCGGCGAAGCGATGCATCTCGCGCGTGCGGATCTGCACCTCGAGCGGCTTGCCGTCCGCGGCCGTCACCACGGTGTGCAGCGACTGGTAGCCGTTGGGCTTCGGGCGCGCGATGTAGTCGTCGAACTCCTCGGTGACGCGCCTCCCACGCTCGTGGACCACGCGCCAGCGCCGAGTAGCACGCGCGCACGTCGTCGACGATCACGCGCAGCCCGCGCAGATCCTGGATCTCGTCGAGCGGCCAGCGCCTTCGACCCGCATCTTGTTCCAGATGCTGTAGATGTGCTTCGGCCGGCCGCTGACCTCGGCCGCGACGCCGGCGCGCGGCAAGCGCCGCGCGCAGTCGCTCGACGGCGTCGGCCACGAAGGCCTCGCGCTCGCGCCGCCTCTCCTCGAGCTGCCGCGCCAATTCGCGATAGGTGTCCGGCCACAGGAAGCGGAAGGCGAGGTCCTCCAGCTCCCACTTCAACTGCCACAGACCCAGCCGGTTCGCCAGCGGCGCCAGCACGTCCAGCGTCTCCTGGCTGACGCCGGGCTCGGGCGAGTGCCGCTCGCGCGCGTACCAGCGCAGCGTCTGCAGGCGCGAGGCCAGCCGCAGCAGGACGACGCGGATGTCGGACGACATCGCCAGCAGCATCCGCCGCAGGGTCTCGATCTGCTCGCCGGCGGCGGCTTCGGATCTGCGCCGGTGCAGTTCGCGCAGCCGCAGGATCTGCCGCATGCTGTCGACCAGCAACGCCACGTCGGAACCGAACTCGCGTTCGATCTCCGCGCCGGGAATGCGATCCGGCTCGGCGAACAGCGCGGCCGCCACCTGGCAGGCCTCGTCGGCCATGATCTCGGCCAGGATCGCGATCGTGCCCTCGGCGTGCCCGACGAACGGCTCGCCACTGCGACCGACCTCGCCCGACAATCGCTCGCGGGCCAGGGCCAGCGCGCGCTGGACCGGACCACTCGACCCCTGCGGGGAAACCTCGTTGACGATGTCGATGACGCTACACTCCTCGGCTCGAATTATAAGAAGCGCCGCCCGATCGAGGGCGCGCCTCCCGTCATGCTGCAACGCCTGTTCAACCGTAAACGACAGATCATCGACGACGCCGTCTGGGATCGGGTGCTGTCGCAGGTGCCCTTCGTCGGTCACCTCGCGGCCGCTGACCTGACGCGCCTGCGCGAAGCGTGCGAGGCCTTCCTGTCGAGCAAGCAGATCAGCGGCGCGGCAGGATTCGAGCCGGACGCGGTCGTGCGCGCGTCGCTCGCCGTGCAGGCCTGCCTGCCGGCCCTGAACCTCGGCCTGCAGGTCTACGCGGACTTCGTCGAGATCATCGTCTACCCGGGGCAGTTCCTGGTGCCGCGGCGGCGCACCGACGAGGTGGGCGTGGTGCACGAGGCGATCGAAGTGCTCGCCGGCGAGGCGATGGACGGCGGGCCGATCGTGCTGTCCTGGGAGGACGCCGGTGCGGCCGGCGCCGGCGGCAGCAACGTCACGATCCACGAGTTCGTCCACAAGATCGACCTGCTCGACGGCGAGGCCGACGGCATTCCGCCGCTGCCGTCCGCCCGGCGCCGCCGCTGGCAGCGGGCGCTCGACGACGCGTACGAGGCCTTCTGCGACGCGCTCGAGCATGCCGAGCAGTCGGTGCCGAGGCATCTCGACCCGGAGAGCGAGGAGGCCGACGAGTTCTTCGCCGACCTGCCGATGGATCCGTACGCTGCGACCGATCCCGCCGAATTCTTCGCCGTGTCCGGCGAGGTCTTCTTCGTGGCTCCCGAGGCGCTGCGGGCCGCGTTTCCCGCCTGGTACGGCGAACTGGCCGAACTGTTCGGACAGGATCCGGCGGGGGGCGTCAGCCAACGCTGACGCCCCCCGCTTGACTCGGGAGACGGTTACTCAGAAGCAGGCACCGCATCGACGCGCCGAGAGGCGCGCGGCAGCACGATCCGCACGCAAGTGCCGCTTCGGGGATTCGGCCACAGCGCGCCGCCGCCTGCCCGCCCGTCGACGCCTGACGTCGGATGTGGCGGTCCGGACAGGGCTGTCGGATATCCTTACGCCTGAAGTGATCGCTACAGTAAACGCAGGCGTCATGTGCAATCGTCACGATCACTCGGCAGTCTGATCGGCAGGGGGAAGCGCAGCAGGGTCTCCCCAGGCGGGTTCAAGTGATGGAATCAGTGCACGATTTCACACTGCGCAATGCGACACGACCCTAAGCTTTACCAAAGACCATACGGCGCGCGGGATTCGCAATCGACGACGCCGATGACCCACCTCCTCGAAAATGATCCGACTGTTCAACCACTACCTCTCGGTTCGCACGCTGCTGCTGACGCTGGTCGAGGCGGCAGTGCTGTTCCAGTCCGTGCTGATCGGGTTCCAGCTGCGCCTGGCGTCCTATTCGGGGCCTCTGCCGGTGATGGAGGCGGTCATCTTCACGTCGGTGATGCTGCTGACCATGACCGCGCTCGGGCTCTACCAGGAGCAGTCGGAGCCGTTTCGCTCCACCGTGCAGCGGGTCGTCGTCGCGTACGGACTGGCGCTGATCGTGATGAGCGTGGTGTTCTATCTGGTCCCCGCCATCTACGTCGGACGCGGCGTGTTCGCGCTGACTTCCTTTTTCGCGCTCGCCGGTGTGCTGCTGGTGCGGCTGCTGTTCTTCCGCGTCACGAGTCTCGGTCTCACCCGCCGGCGCGTGCTCGTGCTGGGCAACGGCACGGAGGCCGAAACCGTGATCCGCTTCCTGCACGAAGGCGAGCGCGCCCGGTCGGTCCAGTTCGCCGGCATGTACCCGGTGATCGGCGAGCGGGAGGCGGGCGCCACGGCACGCCGCATCAACCACGACCAGTTGCTGCGCACCGTTCGCGACCTGAACGTTTCCGAGATCGTGATCGCAGTGCGCGAGCGGCGCGGCGGCGTGCTGCCCCTGCGCCAATTGCTCGATTGCCGGCTCGGCGGCGTCCGGGTGATGGATCTGGCCTCCTTCTACGAGCGCGAACAGGGCCTGCTGAAGATCGACGATGTGCGCGCCAGCTGGCTGATCTTCGGCCAGGGATTCGACCAGGGTGCGACCCGCGACGTGGTCAAGCGGCTGTTCGACATCGTAGTCAGCCTCGGGCTGCTCGTCATGGCACTGCCGATCCTGCTGCTCGCGATGGTCGCCATCGTGCTCGAAACCGGCTGGCCGATCTTCTACCGCCAGGAGCGCGTCGGCCAGGGCGGCAAACCGTTCCAGATCATCAAGCTGCGCTCGATGCGGCAGGATGCCGAGAAGGACGGCAAGCCGCGCTGGGCCGGCGCCAACGACAGCCGCGTGACCAGGGTCGGGCGCTTCCTGCGCCTCACCCGCATCGACGAGCTTCCGCAGCTGTTCAACGTGCTGCGCGGCGACATGAGCTTCGTCGGCCCGCGTCCGGAGCGGCAGTACTTCGTCAGCCAGCTGATCCAGGAGATCCCGTACTACGACGTGCGGCACAGCGTCAAACCGGGCGTGACCGGCTGGTCGCAGGTCCGATACCCGTACGGCGCCTCGGTCGAGGACGCACTGGCCAAACTGCAGTACGACCTGTACTACGTGAAGAACCATTCGCTGTTCCTCGACCTGCTGATCCTCGCCGAAACGGCGCAAGTCGTGCTGCTGGGCAAGGGGGCCCGATAGCCTCGGTGGGCACGACGTGCTGATCAGTATCTCGTTGATCGGCTTCGCGCTCGCGGCACTGACGTACGCCGGCCTGGGCGCGCTGCTCGTGATCCGCGGCGCGCCGACTTCGACCGGGCGCCTGTTCATTGCCGCCATCGTCGCCCAGATCGCCTGGGGCGCGACGATCGCGACCGCGATGGCCGGTCGCCCGTTGCCAGTCGCGCTGATCGCCTCCGTCGAGGCAGCGCGGCTGTTCCTGTGGATCGCGTTCCTGCTGTCACTGGTCCGCTCCGCCCGGCCGGAGGACAGCGGCTCGTCGATGCAACGCTCGGCCAGCACCGGGCTCGTCGCCGCCGCCACGATTGCCGCCGGCATGCTGGCGATCGACGTGTTCGCGTTCGGCGAACGTCCGGCGTTCACCGTACGCGTGATCGCGGCGGTGTTCGCTCTCGTCTGTCTCGAGCAGGTCTATCGAAACACTCCGCCCGGGCGGCGCTGGGCGATGAAGTTCCTGGCCGTCGCGCTGGTCGCGCTGTTCGGCTTCGACCTGGTGATGTACAGCGAGGCGCTGATGTTCTCGCGGCTGAATCCCGCGCTCTGGAGTGCGCGCGGATACGCCAACGCGCTGCTCGCGCCGCTGCTGGCGATCGCCGCCGCGCGCAACCGCAACTGGAAGCTCGAGATCTCGGTGTCGCGCCAGGTCGTGTTCCATTCGACGACGCTGTCCGCCGCCGGGCTGTACCTGCTGCTGATGGCCGCGGCCGGCTACTGGGTGCGTCTGTTCGGCGGCGACTGGGGCGCGGTCGTGCAGGCGCTGATCCTGTTCGTCGCGGCGATCGGCGCGGTGGTGATGCTGATGTCGGGCACCCTGCGCGCGCGGCTGCGGGTGTTCCTGGCGAAGAACTTCTTCAGCTACCGCTTCGACTACCGGGCCGAGTGGCTGCGGCTCACGCAACTGCTGGCCGAAGCCCCCGAGACCGGGCAAGGCGCCGCCGCCGAGACCGACCCGCTCGAAGTCCGCGCGATCCGCGGCCTGGCCGCACTGGTGGAGAGCACCGGCGGGGCCCTCTGGATGCGCAACGAGGACGGTCAGTTCGTCTGCGCGGCGCGCGTGCGCTTCGCGGCGAACACACCGGCCATCCCCGCGACGCACCCCATGAGCGTCTTCCTGCGCGACAGGCAGTGGGTCGTAAGCCTGCCGGAATGGCGCGAAAACCCCGAACGCTACGACCGGCTGACCCTTCCCGACGCGCTGACCGACCATCCGGACAACTGGCTGATCGTGCCCCTGATGCTGCACGAGGAACTCCTGGGGTTCGTCGTGCTGACCCGCCCACTGGCCGCCGACCGAAGTGAACTGGGAAGTGCGCGATGCGCTGAAGGCCGCGGCGCGGCAGGTCGCCAGCTATCTCGGCGTGCGCCGCGCGGTCGAATCCCTGGTGCAGGCGCGCCAGTTCGAATCCTTCAACCGGATGTCGGCCTTCGTCGTGCACGACCTGAAGAACCTGGTCGCGCAACTGGCGCTGCTGCTGGCGAATGCCGAACGCCATCGCGACAATCCGGAGTTCCAGCAGGACATGCTCGACACGATCGCCAACGTGCAGGGCAGGATGGAAGGCCTGCTGATGCAGCTTCGCGCGGGAACCCGGCCGATCGAAGCGCCGACGCCCCTGCCGGTGGGCGAGGTGGTGCTCGACGCGATCCGCAGCAAGCGCGTCGAAGCCCCGTCGGTGGACTTCACGATCGATCCGGCCCTGCGGGATGCGACGGTCCTCGCGCACCGCGACCGTCTGGAGCGCGTGATCGGCCATCTGATCCAGAATGCGGCCGAGGCCAGCGCGCGTAATGCCAGCATCCACGTGCGCGTCACGCCCGACGACGGCCGGGTCAGCATCGAGGTCGCAGGACCGAGGCAAGGGGATGAGCGAACAGTTCATCCGCGAGCGCCTGTTCAAGCCGTTCCAGTCGTCCAAGGCTCACGGCATGGGCATCGGAACGTTCGAAAGCCGGGAGTACATCCGCGAGCTCGGCGGATCGCTCGAGGTCGACAGCAGCGAGAATGTCGGGACGACCTTCCGGATCCGGCTGCCGCTGGCGGTATCGGTGGTGCCGGCATGAGCCGCCGTGTCCGCGGCTCGGTGCCGAAGCAGCCTGGTTTCACTGTGTGATGAGGAATCCGATGGCTGACGAACGGCCGACCCTGCTGATGATCGAAGACGACCTGGGGCTGCAGAAGCAGATGCGCTGGTCGTTCGACCGGTTCAACGTGATCTTCGCGGACAACCGCGAGACGGCGATCGCGCAGCTGCGGCGGCACGAGCCGGCCGTGGTCACGCTCGACCTCGGCCTGCCGCCCGACCCGGACACGACGAGCGAAGGCTTCAAGACCCTGGAAGAGATTCTGTCGCTGGCCCCGACCACGAAGGTGATCGCGCTCACCGGTCAGAACGACCGCAGCAACGCGCTGCGCGCGATCGGCATGGGCGCGTACGATTTCTTCGCCAAGCCCTTCGAACCCGACGATTCTCGGCCTGGTGCATCGACCGCGCGTTCCGGCTGGCCGAGCTCGAACGAGAGAACCGGCAGCTGGCGTCGGCCAGCGCCGAATCGCCGCTCGACGGTCTGCTGACGCGCGACCCCGGCATGCTGAAGCTGTGCCGCCAGATCGAGCGGCTGGCGCCGACCAATGCCACCGTCCTTCTGCTCGGCGACAGCGGCACCGGCAAGGAGGTGTTGGCGCGCGCGCTGCACCGGCTGTCGCCGCGCAAGGACAAGCGCTTCGTGGCGATCAACTGCGCGGCGATCCCCGACACGCTGCTCGAAGCCGAGCTGTTCGGCTACGAGAAAGGCGCGTTCACCGGCGCGGCCAAGACCACCCCGGGCAAGATCGAAACCGCCGACGGCGGCACGCTGTTCCTCGACGAGATCGGCGACCTGCCGCATCCGCTGCAGGCCAAGCTGCTGCGCTTCCTGCAGGAGCGCGTGATCGAGCGCATCGGCGGCCGCGAGGAGATTCCGGTCGACGTGCGCGTCGTGTGCGCCACCCACCGCAACCTGCGCGACCTGATCCGCGACGGCGGATTCCGCGAAGACCTGTTCTACCGGCTGTCCGAACTGGTCGTGAACATCCCGCCGCTGCGCGAGCGGACCGGTGACGCCGCCCTGCTGGCGCACGCCTTCGTGCGCCGCTTCGGCGCGCAGAACGGGCGCGACAAGATGACGCTGCGCGAAGACGCGCTCGACGCGATCGCAGCAGCATCAGTGGCCCGGCAACATTCGCGAACTGGAGAACTGCATCAAGCGCGCGGTGATCATGGCCGACGGCAACGCGATCACCGCCGAAGACCTCGGCCTGGCACCGACCGACGAGGCGCAGTGCTTCAACCTGCGGCAGATCCGCGACGACGCCGAGAAGCAGGCCGTGCTCAAGGTGATGGCCCGCGTCGACGGCAACATTGCGAAGGCGGCCGAATTGCTCGGCATCAGCCGCCCCACCCTGTACGACCTGCTGAACCGCTTCGGCCTTCGCTGAGCCGGCCTGCACGACACGATCTTCGGAGCATCGATGAACACCTCACCCAAGCGCCGCCCCTCCTCGCATCTGCCCGCACTGATCCGCGGTGCGCTGGCCGCGGCGGCGGTCTCGTCCGGCCTGCTGATGGTCGGCTGCAGCGACTCTCCCGAGTCCCTGCTCGGCAAAGCCAAGGAGTCGATCGCGAAGAAGGAGCCGAAAGCGGCCGAGATCCACCTGAAGAACCTGCTGCAGAAGAGCGACAACGCGGAAGCGCGGTTCCTGCTGGGCACGATTCACCTCGGGTCGGGCGACCTGCGCTCGGCGGAGAAGGAGTTGAGCCGCGCGCAGGAGACCGGCTTCGACGCGAAGCGGATCGTCGTGCCTCTCGTCGAAACCCTGGTCCGGCTGGGCGAGCCCCAGAGAGCGCTCGATCAGGCTGCGAAGGCTGTGCCGGATGCGCCGGAGGACAAGGCGAAGCTCGCGACCCTGGTCGGCAGGGCACACCTGTCCCTGGGCAAGCAGGATGCCGCCCGGGCGGGCTTCGAGGCCGCGCTCGCGGCGAAGCCCGGATACGCACCGGCGCAGGCGGGACTGATCCTGCTGCAAGCCGCCAAAGGCGACGTGCCGGGCGCGTCGTCCGCGATCGATCAGGTCATTGCCACAAACCCGGGGTCGAATGAAGCCCTTTCCCTGAAGGGCGATCTCGAACTCGCCCAAGGTCGACGCCCAGGAGGCCCGCGAACTGTTCCGCAAGGCGGCGGCGGCGGATCCCCTCGACCGCAACAGCCGGGTCAAGATCGTGTCGATCAGCATCCAGTTGCGCGAGTACGACGCCGCACAGAAGGCGCTCGAAGATGTCCGCAAGCTGACCGGGCCCGCAGCCCTGACGATGCAGCTGCAGGCGCTGATCCACTCCCGCCAGCGCAAGTTCGAACCGGCGCGCGATGCGATCGAGGCGTCATTGAAGACGGCCCCCGACTTCCTGCCGTCGGTGCTCCTGGGCAGCGAGATCTACCTGCAGCTCGGGGCGTTCGAGCAGGCCGAGCGCCTCGCGCGCAAGGCGATCGAGCTTGCGCCGAACTCGACGCAGGGCTACCGGCTGCTGGCGGCGACGCATCTGAAGCTGAACGACCCGGAAAAGGCACTGCAGGTGATCCAGCCGTTGCTGGACAAGGGCGCGAAGGACCCAGTCCTGTATTCGGAGGCCGGCGAGGCTGCGCTGCGGATGAACGACCCGGGCAAGGCGACGACCTATTTTTCGAAGGCGCTGGAACTGGATCCCAAGGACCCGCGGCGCAAGGCCAGCCTGGCGATGGCGCGCCTCGCGGGCGGCGACCGCGAACGCGGGATCGCCGAACTCGAGCAGCTCAGCCTGGGACAGGGCAGCGATACCCAGGCCGATCTCGCTCTGATCTCGGCATACCTGCGCGACCGCCAGAACGACAAGGCGCTCGCAGCCATCGACCGCCTGGAGAAGAAGCAGCCCGGCAGCGCACTGGCGGCGAACCTGCGGGGCTCGGCCCTGATCGCCAAGGGCGATGCGGCGGGTGCACGTGCGGCCTTCGAGCAGGCCCTGGAGCGCGATCCGAAATCCCTCACCGCGGTCAACAACCTCGCCGGGCTCGATCTGCGGGACAAAAAGCCCGGCGACGCAAAGCAACGCTACGTCAAGCTCCTGGACGCCGACCCGAAGAACGTCCAGGCGATGATCGCGCTGGCCCGGCTGATCCTGGGCAGTGCGGGCAAGGACGACGCCAAGGCCGCCGACGAAGCGCTCGGCTGGCTCAGGAAGGCCCACGAGACCGACAAGACCTCCGTTCCCGCCACCCTCGCGCTCGCCGGCTGGTACGTCGGGCGCAACCAGGCGAAGGAAGCAATCCCCCTTCTGCAGGACGCTCTGGCCGCAAAGCCCGACGATCCCCGGCTGCTCGAGGCCCTCGGCTCGGCCTATCTGCGCTCCGAACAGGAAGCGCTGGGGATGGAAACGCTGGAGAAGATCCTGCGCGCCCGACCGGATGACGCGGGCCTGCAGCTCAGGATGGGCAAGCTGAAGCTCTCGCGCGGCGACACCAGCGGTGCGATGGCGAATTTTCGCAAGGCCGCCGAGCTGGCGCCGAAGGCCCTCGAGCCGCGGCTCGCCATCGCTGCCGTGCTCGTCCGCACGGGCAAGCCCGGCGAGGCCCGTGCGATGGCAGTCGCAATTCAGAAGGAGGCGCCGAAGAACCCGGCGGGCCTGCTGCTCGAAGGCGACATCGCGATGTCCGAGCGCAAGTTCGGCGAAGCGGCAGCGGCGTTCCGCAAGGCGCTCGCGCTCCAGCCGGCGCTGCCGATCCGGATCAAGCTGCACCAGGCCGTCGCGGCCGGCGGCAGCATGAACGAGGCCGACGCGCTGATGCGCTCGATGGTCGCCGACAAACCCGGGGACCTCGCCCTGCGCACGTACGCAGGGGAATACGAGATCCGGCGCCAGCACTGGAGCGACGCGATCGGGCACTACGAGGCGATCGTCGCCCAGCAGCCCAACAACGTGGTCGCGCTGAACAACATGGCCTGGGCGATGCACGAGGGGAAGGATCCGAGAGCCCTCGAGACGGCCGAGAAGGCGCTGGCATTGGCGCCGGAAGCCCCGCCGGTGCTCGACACGGCCGGCGTCATCCTGGTGGCGAACGGCAAGGGCGAGCGCGGCGTCGCGCTGCTGAGGAAGGCGGTCGCGGCCGCGCCGAAAGCATCGAACATACGGCTCCACTTGGCGGAAGCACTGATCGCCACCGGCGACAAGCAGGGTGCGCGGGCCGAGCTGGAAACCCTGCTGCGCGACACCCCGCAGGGACCGGCAGCGGACCGGCTGAAGGAGCTGCAGAAGCAGCTGTAGCAGCGACCGCCTCGCCTGTCGGCCACAGATCGCTGACGCTCACGCCCCCGAGGCGTCGTCCCGAAACGGATGCATCGGCGTTCCAGCCGCTCATGGGCCACGAGGGCGGTGGTCGTGAGCGCCCTCGTGCTGCAGTTCCTGCTGGTCTGCTGGACGTTTCCCGTTCACGAGCTCCTGACTCCGACGCCGATCACGCACATCGACGCGCCGTTCCACGCCTACCAGATCGAAGTGGCACGCGCGCTCTGTGCGCAGGGACGCCTGATCGGCTACGACCCGTTTTTCGCCGGGGGACACGTCGGCGGCGTCGCCTACAACGCCAGTGCCAAGCTGCAGTCGCTTCTGGCATGTCTGTGGGCGGAACCGGGACACGGCGCCGAAGTCTACAAGCTGGTCGCGTTCGTTCTCGCGGTTGCTGCGCCGTGCCTGCTCGCCCTCGGACTGGCGCAACTCGGTCTGCCGCCGGGCGCCTCGGGCATCGCGGTGCTGATGGGCGGCATCCTGTGGTGGGCCGGTCCGTTGCGCTGGTATCACACGGCGGGCATGGTGTCGTTCGTCGCTGCGGCATATCTGTCGATCTGGTTCTCGCCCTTCCTGCTGGAGCGCTGCCGGTTGGCCGCCGCAATGCCGATCGGCCCTCGCCAGATCGGCGGCGTGCTGTTCGCCGCGGTCGCCGGAGCATTCGGAGTGCTCCTGCATCCGCTGTTCGCGATCTGTTCGGCAGTCCTCGTGGTGTCGCTGGCGCTCGCCACACGAATGGCAGGACAGCGGTTCTTTCCGACGCTGGTCGTCTGCGCGATCGTTGTCGCATTTACCCTTGCCCTGAATCTGCCTTGGGTGATCCCCAGCCTGACGCACGGCGGATGGGGATCGGGCGCGTCGCCTTTCCAGAAGGAGGTCGGGCTGCACCTCGCGGCTCTGGAGCTGGCGATGCGCGCACCGACCGCGGGCGGCGGGTCGCTCTTCTACCCCGTTCTGCTTGCCTGCGTATTGGCGACCCCGCTCGTCGCGCGCACGGACCACCGCCGAATCGCACTCGGCATGACCGGAGCCGGCGTCGCCCTGATCGTCTTCGCCTTCACCGCGGGGCACACGGCAGCGCTCGCCATCCTGCAGCCGAACCGGATGTCTGCCGTCGGATGGCTGTTCCTGTGCGTCCCGGCGGCGCTGGCCGCAGCCTCGTTGCCGGAAGCGGTCAGGAACAGCACCGGCCTGGTTCGCGCTGCGATCGTCGCCGTCGCGGTGGTTGCCGTGGGAGGCTCGGCCTTCCACGTCCGGGAAGTGGTGCTCGAGGTGTTCCGGCACCAGGGGCCTCATCATGGCGTCGCCGCTCCCGAGGTAAAGGGTTACGGCCCGACCTTCGAGGCACTGGTCGACTTCCTGCGGGAGAACGCATCCGATGACGGGCGGATCTTCTTCGAGACCTCCCGCGCTCGTGTCCACGACGGCGGCCACGTTGCCGGGCCACTCGCGCTGCAGACGCGCAAGGAACTGATCGGCGGACCCTATCCGAACCTGCACTTCGCAGGCGCATGGGACCGCTGGGCGTTCGGCAGGCCGATCGGCGAGCACGACCCGGCCGAGCTGGAACGGTACCTGGACCTGTACGACATCCACTGGATGCTGTGCCACACGAGTCAATGCACGCAGGCCCTCAGGCGTATCGCAGGCGTCGACGAGCGCGTGGTGATCGGGCCGGTCACCGTGCTGCGCCGAAGGACCAACAGCACGATCGCGATCAGGGGCGAGGCTCGCGTCGTCTCGCGCGGCGTCAACGACCTCGTGCTGCGCTTCGGGCCCGGCAGCGAAGCGATCGTGAAGTACCACTGGGTGGAGGGCCTGCGCAGCGACCCGCCCGCACAGATCTCCCCGTGGGACTCGGGTCTCGATCCGCAGCCGTTCATCCGCGTGCGGGATCCGCCGGCGACACTGCGGCTGTACATGGACAGCGGGTCCTACGACGACGGACCGACCGGTTCCCTGCGTCCTGTTTCCGCCACATCGGCATCACGCCGGCCGTCGGCCAAATGTAGCCAAGGGGCCACGGTTGGTCCGGACGCAGCGGATCGGGATGCCATGATCGGCGCTGGCGTCGAGCGCGCTCGGGACGGCACAGCCTGTTCCTCGGTCGCGTCGCCCAGAACACCTGCAGCACTCGGGTCACCGTGACGAGAGTCGGATAATGCTCATCGGAAGAATGGTCGAAGCCCTCAGGCAGGCGCACGCTGCCAGCGGCAAGCGCCCGCTCGCGCAAGTCGCGGAAATCGTCGCGCTGCGACTGGGGCGCGGATCGCTCGGGATCGGGGAATACTTCGACTTCCAGCTCTTCGACGATCGCCGGTACACGATCGCGCAGAAGCGGGAGTTCGTCGGTTGGCGTACCAAGTACCGGCTGCACGACGCACTGGATCTGCCGGCCTGGAAGGCGTTCGCGATCGACAAGATCACGTATCAGACCTTCGCGCGTGGCGCCGGCTTTCCTGTGCCCGCACTCCTCGGCGTCTACAGCGCGCGAGTGCGCCACGTCCCCGAAGCGCCCTGGCTGCGTTCACCGGGCGAACTCGCATCGTTTCTGCGCTCCCGACTGCGGTATCCGGCATTCGCGAAGCCTGCCGTTTCGCAATGGGGCCAAGGTGCCCACCTGCTGCGCAGCATCGACGCTGCCAGTGACACCCTTTCGATCGACGCAGGCGGCAGCCGCAGCGTCGCCGACTTCGTCGGCGAAGTTGCCGGC
Organism: uncultured beta proteobacterium; assembly: GCA_963849015.1. Lineage (GTDB taxonomy): Bacteria > Pseudomonadota > Gammaproteobacteria > Burkholderiales > Burkholderiaceae_E > Quisquiliibacterium. Next base: position 742,668 of record CAWKFK010000005.1, on the reverse strand, counting down.
AAGGCCGGCGGCTACCTGTTCCAGGAAGTCCTGCGCCCCGACCCGCAGATCGCGGAATTGACCGGGAACCGTCTCTGCAGCCTGCGGATCGTCGTGCTGAACGGGGCGGCCAACGGACCGCGGATGCATCGCGCGCTTCTGAAGGTGGCTGCCAAGGGCAACGTGCAGGACAACTTTCATCACGGCGAGAGCGGAAACCTGCTCGCCAGGATCGATCTGGCGACCGGCCGGGTGGTGCACCTGATCAAGGGCGGATGGCCTTGGCCACGAGAGGAGCATCGCCATCCCGACACCAATATCGAGATGACCGGATTTCAGATTCCGCGCTGGCAGGAGGCTGTGGAGCTGACCCTGAAGGCTGCGAGCGCGTTCCCGGGCGCAAGGCTGCAGGGCTGGGACGTCGCGCTGACGGATCGGGGGCCGGTCCTGCTCGAAATCAATACGCCGATGGATGCCGATCTGGTCCAGATCGCATCCGGAACCGGTCTCTGGGACGAGGACTTCGACGCGTTCTACCGCGAGATCACCGGCCGCAAAGGCCCGTGGTTCGAGTCAATCTGAGAGACCGGTCTCAGAAGCTGTAGCGATACTCGGCCCAGACCCGGTCGCGGTCGTCGTACCGGCCGAACGCACCGACCGGTTCACCGCCGAAGACATCGACACCCGAGACGCACGCGCGTGTGGGCACCGGTCTTCCAGATCAGCGACGCGCGCAGCAGCCAGTCGGCGCGATCGAGGCTGGTGATGCCGAGCGCCTCGACGTCCAGCCCCTCGCCGAGCATGTGGGCGACGAGCAGGCTCGCGCCGCTCTCCTAGACGCTTCAACCCGATGCGCGAGTCGTAGTCGAGAAACGCGCGCTGGAACAGCTGGGCGTTCAGGCGCCAGCCGTCGGCCGGCGTCAGGTCGGCACCGACCACCCAGTCCAGAGTCTTCAGCGGGACCAGCCCGTTGCCGGCGTCCAGCACCGTGAGCCCGAACTGCCGACCGTCCGTGAAGACGGCCTCGGCCTTCAGAACGACTCCGTCGAAGTCCTTCGCAAGAGTGCCGCCCACCCGGGTGACCAGATCGTAGCGGGGCTGGTACACCACGGTCGGCGGCGTTCCGGGCACGATGGAGCGATAGAAGGTCTCCTGCGCGTCCGGCGCCCGATAGACGAAACCGGCGAGATCCCAGCCCTGAGCGAGGGTCGAGACGCGCACGCCGAGGCCGGAGTTGGACGCCGTGCGGGACCGCTTCTTCGCTCCTTCGATGTCGTACCCGAACCCGTCGTACAGCTGCGGAAACGGGTAGAACTCCGCCCCCGGCATGCCGATCCGGTCGTACGCCGGGGCAGGCACCCAGATCAGTTCCAGGTGCGTGTCCCCGGTGAACCATTCGGCACGCGCCGCCCACTGGGGAATCCTGATCAGGTCGAACTCCGGCAGGATGAATTCGCGCAGATCCCTTGCCGACACCACGTCGGCGACGAACAGGCCCACCACCTCGCCCCAGACGATGTTCTGCTTGCCGAGCCGGAACTCCCAGTTGCCGCGCGAGAAATCGACGTAGGCCTCGTGCAGCGCGAGATCGGAGCGCTGGTCTTCCCTGACCGCCGCGGGGTAGTGGTCCGACGCGACGTAGGCCGCGTCGAAGGCGGCGCGCGCCGACAGCTTCCACTTCAGGCCGTTCTCCCACGCGCCGCGACCGGCGAGTTCGCCCCGGCTCCGCATGTTGGAGAAGTGCCCGGGACTCGACCATGCGTAGGCGGAATCGAACTGAAGCCAGCCGGACCAGTCGGCCCGCACCCCGGAACCGCCTGGCGGCCCGGGCTCGCGCTGCGCCAGCGCCGGTGCGGCGCCGAACAGCGCCGCCGACATGATCAGTCCGCCGACGCAGCGGCGGAACATCCCAGCGCGCGCCGTCGTCGCCCCTTTGCCCAGCGAGGCCGGCCAGCCAGCGGCGCTCACCCCTGGACCTCGTCGGCCGAGGCAACTTCGTCCGGTGCCGCCGCTTCGCTCGCGCCCACCGGCTGCGCCGCCTCCGCACGGCCGTCCGGACGCACCATCAGCCACCTGGCCCCGCGTCGCACGCCAAGCCCCTGGATGCGACCGTCCTCGATGCGTACCAGGCGATCGGCGGCAGCCATCACGCGCTCGTCGTGCGTGGAGAACACGAAGGTGGTCCCATACTTGACGTTGATCGCCTTCATCAGTCGCAGGATCTCGCTACCCGTCTCGTGATCGAGGTTGGCCGTCGGTTCGTCGGCGAGTACGATCCGCGGTTGCGTGGCAAGGGCGCGCGCGATGGCCACCCGCTGGCGCTGCCCGCCGGAGAGCTGGTTGGGTCGATGTTTCGCGAAACGCGACAGATCGACGAGCCGCAGAAAGCGGGACACGCGCTCGGCGCGATCGCTGGCCGACAGCTCGCGAAACTGCAGCAGGGGATACTCGACGTTCTCCCAGGCGGTCAGCACGGGGAAGAGATTGAATGTCTGGAAGATGAAGCCGACCGTGCGCGCGCGGTATTCGGCGAGCTGGTTCGGCGTGCGCCCGGTGGTGTCGACGGCGTCGATGACGATCCGGCCCGAATCGGGGGTATCGATGCAGCCGATCAGATTCAGCAGCGTGGACTTGCCGCTGCCCGAAGGCCCCGCGATCGCCAGGAAGACGCCTTCCTCGATGGTCAGACTGACGTCGGTCAGGGCATCAACCGTGCGCCCATCGAGCCGATATCGCTTGCAGACATGTTCGATCGACAACAGCGCCACTAGGCCCTCCCGTGCGAACGCCGGCGATCGGCGCCGCCGTACGCCCAACACTTTAATCCAGCATCCGCAATGAAATCGATCCCTCATCTGATCAACGGCGCAATCGTCGCACTGCTGTGCTCGGCGCCGGCATGGGTTCCCGCCCAGGACACGGGCAGGCCGGCCGACGGCGCCGCCGGCGCAACGGAAGCCGCGCGCCCGGCAACCGATACGGACGATTCCGCCGTCCGGGCGATCGTGCAGAAGGCCGACGAAGCACGCCTGCCGAGGGATCCGTTCCAGGTGGACGTGGTCGTCAACACGGTCACGGGCGGCCAGGCGCAGGAGCCGCGACGCTACCGCGTGTTGTCGCGCGGCAACGAGAACACGATCATCCTGACGATCGACCCCGCGACGGAGCGCGGCCAGAACCTGCTGATGAAGGGGCGCGAGTTGTGGCTGTTCATGCCCTCGGTGTCGCAGCCGGTGCGGCTGTCCCTGTCGCAGCGCCTGACCGGGCAGGTGGCGAACGGCGACCTCGCGCGCGCCAACTTCGCCGGTGACTACACGCCCCGGCTGGTCGGCACGGAGAAGATCAACGGCAAAGACCATCACGTGCTGGAACTGATCGCCGGAGAACGCAGCGTGACCTATCCGAAGGTGGTGTACTGGGTCCGGGCGGGCGACTTCCATCCGGCCAAGGCGGAGTTCTATTCGGTGTCGGGCCGGCTGATGAAGACCTGCCGCTATGAAAGCTACCAGCCTCTCGGCGGACGCGTGCGCCCGACGCGGCTCGTGATGACCGACGCCCTGAAGCCGGGTGACGAGTCGGTCCTCGAGTACAGCGCCATGAGACTGGTCGATCTGCCGGAGCGCGTCTTCACCAAGGACTACATGAAGAAGCTGGATTGACGCGGGGCACGAAAGGGACTCACACGGCGTGCTGCAGGCCCTCGGCGACCGGCATCGAAGAAGCGCGCCATGCGGGTGCGATCGATGCAAACAGCGCCGACAGCAGGCCGATGACGCCAGCGTCCAGCAGGATGCCCGGTGTGACGAGCACGCGCGCCGTATAACCCGCCTCCGAGTTCGGGGGCGGCGGCATCGGGATGCCGGCATGGGACAGCAACGCGGCGCTCGCCAGCGACAGCAGCACCGCCGCGACGACGGCGATCAGCCCGATCAGCAGGGACTCCGTCACGATAAGCGCGAAGACGAAGCCGTTGCGATTGCCCAACGCGCGCATCGTGCCGAACTCGGCGGTGCGCTCGTAGACGGTCGTGTTCAGGCTGTTGACGACGCTCATCACCATCAGCACCAGCGCGATGATCTGCAGGATGCCGAACTGCTGGGCATACATGTCGCGAACGCTGCCGTAGAAGTCCGACAACGTGTGCCAGGGATGGATTTCCAGCCCGAGGCGCTGCATCGGCCCGGCGAGCCGGGCCAGCACCTTGTCCGTGTCCCGGGTATGGCGCAACTCCACGACAATGGTGTTGACGTTCGCGGTCTGCAGAAGATCCTGCGCAAGTGCCAGCGGCACGCGAACGGTGCGGTCGTCGAATTCCTTGGAGATGCTGCGAAAGACCCCGACGACCTCCAGCTCGTAGCTGTTCAGTGCGCCGTCGAACGTGGCCGTCGTCAGATTCAGCAGCGCCCCTGGCCGCACGCGCAACTGTCGCGCCACGCCCTCGCCCAGCATCACCGCCGTCCGGTCCTCGCCCCGCAGCGATCGCCCCGCCAGTTCGACCAGTTGCGTGCCCAGGCGGGCCTCCGCGTCCGGCTCGACCGCTTCGACCTCGACCGCCAGTTCCTCGCGATCCCCCGCCAGCAGCGCACTGAATCCGACCCTGCCCATCGCGGCGGCAACTTCCGGCTGCGAGGCCAGCAGCCGCTTCAGCGACGCGACCTGCGGGATCAGGAACGACTCGGTGCGACCGGCGCCCGCGTCCCGGAAGCCGGCCTTCGTCACCTGGAGATGCCCGAGCTGCGAGTGGATCGTGCGCTCGGCGAGCTGCTGGTACATGTCCTCGACGAATCCGCGTGCGAGCGCGAGACCGGTCACGCCACAGGCGATCGCAACGAGACTGAGCAGGCTGCCGCGCACGTTGCGCCGGATGTTGCGCAGCGCGAGGAAGACGACCGTGCGCGACGCGGCCCGGAAGGTGCTGACGTCCATGCCCGCGCCAGCGCGGCGCGTCCACGGCAGGCGAATCATCGGCCGCTCCTCAGCGCATCGACGATCTCGAGCCGCGAGGCGCGCCACGCGGGCAGGACCGACGCGACGAGTGCCGCGGTCACGGTGAGGACGGCCGCGCTGGCCGCGGCACCGGCAGAGAACAGGATGCCGGTCTCGAAACCGCGCGCGGTTCCCGGCGGAGGCGGCATCGGGATGCCGATCGTCGTGACCAGCGCCGCGAGCAGCGCACCGGCGGCGACGCCCGCCAGCGCACCCGCGACCCCGATCCCCAGAGCCTCGCCGACGAAGCGCCGGGCGACGGCCCAGCGCGTCGCGCCCAGCGCCATCATCGTGCCGATCTCGCGGGTCCGCTCCATCACGCTGCGGGCGACCGAATTGGAGATCGACAACAGCACGATCGCAACGACGATTGCCCGCACCACCGCCAGCTGGCGGGTGAACAGCTCGACGGTCTTATTGTAGAAATCCGCGAGCTCGTGCCAGGCCTTCACGCGCACACCGCGACCGGCGAGGGCCGACTCCAGACCGAGCCTGGCGCTCTCCGCATCCCTGGTCTCGGGCAGGACCACGATGAGCTGCGACACCCCGGCGGCGCGCGTGAACCTCTGGGCCGTCGCCAGGGGCAGACGCAACGCGCGATCGTCGTAAGCCTTGGTGGCCGTGTAGAAGAGCCCCACCACCTCGACTTCGACTGCGTTGATGCCACCGCCCGGCGTGTTACCGAGCAGCGTCAGCTGCTGGCCGACGCCGACCCCCAGGCTGCGCGCGAGCCCCTCGCCGACGATGACCTCGCGTGCGTCGACCGAGGACAAGGCGCGCCCCTGATCGATGACCAGCGCCCGCGACAAGGTCCGCTCGCGATCGGGCTCGACCCCCTCGCCGACGAACGAGACCGTCCGCTCCCCGTAGCTGGCGAGCCCGGCGAACGAGAGCCGCCCGGCGAGCACCGCACCCGGGAAGCCGGACAGCGCGCGCTCGGCCGCCGGCCGGACATCCGGAAGAGCAGCCGCGGCTCCGCCCTCGGCCCGCGCTTCCTCGTCCGGCAGCACCTGGACATGCCCGTAGTGCGAACGCACGATGTCCTCGCGAAAATCCCGGAAGATCTGGTCGATGAACCCTTCCGCGAGTATCAGCCCGACCGTTCCCAATGCCACGGCGCCCGCCGCGCTCAGCCAGCGCCGCGGTTCGCGCAGGAAGGCAAGCGCGATCGACGTACGCGAGCCGAACGGAAGTTGCATCGGGGTTGGGCGTCCAGTGATCGGGTTGGGGTGCCGGGTGTGGTCACGTGCGCCGCACCCGCCGGCGTCGCGATCCTTCCGGAAACGGCATCTAGGGTAGCACTGGCAGGCGAGCGTATCGCATCGTCTGGCCCGGCATCCGCCGGGCGAGCGCTTCGCGTGACGAACGGAACGCGCGCACCCGACAGAGGATTGGACTGGCACCGCCGGTCGATTGCGCCTGACCGCTGGACCATGCCCGGCAGCAGATCCCACCCACAGGGCCGATAAGATCGTAGAGACCTCACAGACGACCCTGGGGAGAGCCATGGGCAGGCGCCTGCATTTCATCTGCGACCGCAGCAGGATGGACCACTATTTCTACTTCGAGCACCTTCAGGCGCAGCGCAGTCTTGCCGAGTCCTATGCCCTTCGCTTTCAGGTCTACTGCCAGGAACGCGGCTTCCTGCCGACGGAAGACTATCCGGAGGGCCTGGAATCCGACGTGTTCGATCATCGGGCCCTGCACTTCGGTGCCTATTACCTGGAAGGCGGGCTCGCCGGCACCGTGCGCCTGGTGCGGGGCGCGCTCGGCGACTTGCCGCTCGCGGAGAAATGCACGATCACCCCGGGCGCGATGCCGGCCGACCTGAGGACGTCGCAGCTGGCCGAGATCTCCCGCCTTGCGGTCAGCCGGAGGTTCCGGCGCCGCGAGACCGACGGACTGCTTCCCGACGAGTTCGTCGCCAGTCCGGCGGCGCCGGACAGGCACCGGGACCAGCGTCGCGGCTTCCCGGAGCTGGTGCTGGGCCTCTACAAGATCATGTACCAGGAATCCAAGCGCCGCGGCATCGCGTTCTGGTTCGCGGCGATGGAGCCGTCCCTGGCGCGCCTGCTCAGGCGCTTCAACTTCTCGTTCCATCCGATCGGCCCCGAGGTCGACTACTACGGACCCGTCACCCCGTATGTCGCCCGCATCGCAGACCTGGAGGCGGAGGTGTACGCCCACCGGCCGGAATTGCTGCGCGAAATGGCCGACGGACTCGAAGAAGACCTGATGCCGCCGCAGCTGCGCGCGCCCCCGACCACCACCCTGGCGCCGAAGCCTCTCGACGCCGAACTGCTGCCCGATCCGCTGAACGCCGCGTAGGCGACTTCGCCGGGGCGGCGGCGCGGCAGGGCACGAAAGGAAACGGCCTCCGAAGAGGCCGTTTCCGCTACTGCTTGCGATCCGTCCGAGGCGTCAGGCCTTGGCGGCAGCGCGGCGACGGCGGCTGGCGAAACCAAGGCCAGCCAGGCTCGCGCCGAACAGGGCCAGCACCGACGGCTCGGGCACCCCGATCCGCTCAGCATTCCACGCCATCGCGACGAAGATCTCGCTGGTACCCGGAGCGGTCTCAGGCGTGTAGACGCGAAGCTCACCCGCCGGCGGATTCGCAGCACCGGTGCACAGGGGCGACGCGCTCGGGCAGACCACCGTACCGGCACCGGGCACCAGCTGGAACGACAGCGTGTACTTGTACGTATTGGTGGGGTCGTTCCACGTCAGTGGATCCAGCTCGGTCTGCAACACCGTATAGATGTCGTTGCAGATGCCACCGGCCGGATTCGGCGGGCACGGCTGTGCGTTCAGAGTCTCCCAGAACGAGATGCGCGTGCGGCTATTGGGATCAGCGAAGATCTCGTTGCTGCGGGCAGCATCGTCGAAGATCCGCAGATTCGCCAGCGTATCGGCAACCCACAGCGGGTTGGGGAAGTTGTTGCCGGTGATCACGTTGTTCGTCTGCACCAGACGGTCGATGATCCAGAACTCGTTCTGCCCCCAAGCACCGTCAGCGGTGGGGCTGCTCGAATCGGTGAACGAATTGATCGCGATCGAACTAATATTGCCATTCGTCCCGAGCCACTGCATGCCAGCATAGGTCGGGCCGAGCGCCCCATCGGGGAACGGCGGGTTCGGCAGAGCAGGGCCCTGCATCGCGAACCCGAGGCCCGTGCCGGCCGCGAAGTACGTCTGGGCAAAACCGTCCGTGGTCGGGTTCACCCAGCCGGCGGACTGGCTGAAATACAGTTGCGCGGGCTGGGCCATTGCTGCCGGTGCCCACACCGCCATCGACACAGCTGCCGCCGTGATCAGTCGATTGAGTTTCGTCTTCATTTATTCAGCTCCTAGATTGCTCGTGTTGGACGCTTCCGTTTACCCGTACTGCTCAGCTGCGTCTGCGAGGAGTACATAGCAAGTAGCGGGCCAGAAAAATAATCTCTCGTTATTTCAAATACTTACACTCACACACTACGCCGCTCTCGAGGCAAGTGTAAAGATTTCCGAACGGCTGACTGTCCCGCGAACCGCCGCCGACCGACAGGGACCGCAACGCACTGGCAAGACCGACGCGACCACCTCCAGGCCCGCATCCGATCTTCTCACCCGCAAGTCACTCTTGTGGCGCGGCAAATGACTCCAGGGGCGTGATACCCTACGGCGCGCATGGACATTGCACGCGATTCCCTCGATGTCATCCGGGTCGGCTGATGCCGTACGCTAGCCCACCTTGCGTGCCATGCCCGGCGTGTCTTGTATACTGCACATAGTATAAGAGCCCTATCAAGCCCGGTCGCGGGGTATCGCAATGCGTCGTCTGGCTTACGATCCTCGTTGGCGCGGCACGCCCCGCCGAGGGACTCGAGCACCAGGGTCTGGAACAGAATGGACCGCCACTTCCACTTCGTACACCTCAAGACCGGCAGCGCGCTGCGCGCATCGTATGCATTGCGGTTCCAGGTGTACTGCCTGGAGCGGGGGATTCTCCCCGCCGACGCGTATCACCACGGTCTGGAATCCGACGAGTTCGACCACCGGTCGCTGCACTTCGGCGCCTTCCACAACCACGACGCCAGTCTCGCCGGCACGGTACGGCTGGTGCGCGGGGCGTTGCCGCAGCTGCCGCTGGCCGGCCGGTGCGTCATCGATCGGCACGCGCTGCCCCGTGACGTCTACTCGTCGCCGGTGGCCGAGATATCTCGTCTCGCGGTCAGCCGCCAGTTCAGGCGTCGTGTGACCGACAGGTTCCTGCCCGGAGTCGTCGACCCGCCCGCGCGCCCCAGGAACGAGGCGCGGCGCCTCGGCGCACCCGAACTGGTGCTCGGCCTCTACAAGCTGATGTACCAGGAGACCAAGCGGCAGGGCATCGAGTTCTGGTTCGCTGCGATGGAGCCGTCGCTGGCTCGCGTACTGAAGCGCATGTGCTTCACCTTCCATCCCGTCGGCCCCGAAGTCGACTATCACGGCCGCGTTTCCCCCTATGTGGCCCGCATCCGCGACATCGACGCGGAGATCTTCGCGCAATGCCCGGAGCTGCTGCTCGACCTCGCCGACGGGCTCGAACCCGAACTCCGGCCGGCCCAGTTGAGACCCGGCGGCGGCCCGCCGGCGCCCGACGCCCAGCCGGTCCGAACGCCGCCCATCGCCGCGGCTGGCGGTGCCGGTGCCGGCGCCGGGGACACGGGGACGCCGGCGACGGTCGGATGACCGGCAGCGCGCGCCGGCTCTGGCGCGGGCTGCTGCTGCGGCAACTGGCGCGAACGACGCCGCAGCGGCTGCGCCTGATGGGCGAACGCCGGCTGATCGCAGCTTTCCGGCGCGCCAGTACAGGTAGCCGCGCGTACGCGCGCCTGCTTGCCGAACACGGCGCCACCGGCAGCGTCAAATCCGTCGACGATTTCGTCGCACGGGCGCCGCTGCTCGACAAGCAGTCCACGTTCGGGCGGTTCAGCCTCGAGGAGCTCTGCCTGCCCGGAACGATGCAACGCCTCGCCGGCGTGCTCACGAGTTCCGGGCACGGAGGCACGTTCGGATTCGGTCTCAGCACCTGGTCGCAGGCGCGGCAGGCGCCCGACCTGATCGATCTCGGCTTGCAGCAGACGTTCGACACCGACGGCCGCAAGACGCTCGTGATCAACTGCCTGCCGATGGGCGTGCGCTTCCAGTCGCGCGCCGTGGCCGTGGCCGACGTCAGCGTCCGCGAAGACATGGCCCTCGCCCTTCTCGACCGGTTCGGCCCCCATTTCGAGCAGGTGGTCCTGGTGACCGATCCGCTCTTCGGCAAGCGCCTGTTGGACTTCGCGGACGAACAGGGGACCGACTGGCGCCGGCACCGCATCCACGTGGTGATCGGCGAGGAGATGTTCGGCGAGCGCTTTCGCGACTACGTTGCCACGAAACTCGGGATCGACGTGGACGATCCCGATGGCGGCTTCATCGCCTCGTCGATGGGCGTCGGCGAGCTCGGACTGAACCTGTTCTTCGAGACGCGGGAAACCGTCGCAATGCGCCGCCTGCTCGACAGCGACGACGGGTTGCGGCGGGCACTCCTCGGCGAAGGCCCCTTCGTCACGCCACCGCCGGTGCTGTTCGCGTACAACCCGCTGCGAACCTTCGTCGAGGTCGTCGATCCCGACCCTCAGGGCTTCGGGCAGCTCGCCGTGTCGATCGTCGACGCGGACAATCCCCTGCCGCTTCTGCGCTATCGAACCGGCGACATCGCCCGGCTACTCGGCGACGCCGACGTGAGCCGTCTGCGCGCGGCATTGCCGGACCGCCACAGTGCGCGGGCGCCTTTCCCCCTGCTGGCGATCGCGGGGCGCGACAAGGACATCCTGCCCAACCGGCGATCGGTCCTCGGCTACAAGGACGCGCTGTATCGTGACTCCGCCCTCGCGGCGCTGCTGACCGGCGCCATGCGGCTGGAGTGGACCGACGCGAAGCCGCACGCACACGTGCAGCTGCGTCGCGGCCAGGAACCGCACGCCGGGATCGAGAGCGCTCTGTCCCGCATCCTCTGCCTGGACGGATCCGAGCTCGGGGTCACCTGCTGGCGCTTCCCGGAGTTCCCGTTCGGCATGAATCTCGATTACGAACGCAAGTTCACTTACTTCTCTCAGAAGTGACCTGCGCCTTGGGGATGTCCGTCCAAGCTCCGGACTTCATGCAGTACCAGTCGATCGCCTGCGCGAGCCCCGCTTCGAACCGGTAGGCCGGCTCGTATCCGAGCAGCGCCCGGGCCTTGGAGATGTCCGCCAGTGAATGCCTGACGTCGCCGGTCCTGAAGTCGCGCAGCACGACCTTCGCTTCGGCCGCACCGGGCCGGCGCGCGGCAAGCACCACGCGGATCGCGTCGATGACCTGCAACAGGGTCGTTCTCTCGCCGACGGCGACGTTGAACACTTCGTGGCCGCCCGGCAGCGATGTCGACAACGCCGCCAGCACGTTGGCCTGCACCGCATTTGCCACATGGCAGAAATCGCGGCTGGTCTGCCCGTCGCCATTGACGAACAGCGGTTCGCCCCTGAGCTGGGACGACACCCAGCGCGGGATCACTGCGGCATAGGCGCCGTCCGCGTCCTGCCGCGGCCCGAACACGTTGAAATACCGCAGGCCCACGCACTGGACAGAGTACGTGAGCGCGTAGACCTCGGCGAACAGCTCGTCGGCCGCCTTGGTCGCGGCATACGGGGACAGCGGCCGGCCCGTGGCGCGCTCGACCTTCGGCAGCGCCTCGCTGTCGCCGTACACCGAACTCGAGGACGCGTACACGAAGCGCCGGACCCCGGCATCGCGCGCAGCCGTCATGATCCTCAGGAAGCCCGACACGTTGGAGTCGAAGGAGCGAAGCGGCTGCTCGATCGAACGCGGGACCGAGCCGAGGGCCGCCTGGTGCAGCACGTAGTCCACCCCGGCGCAGACATCCCGGCACGCCCCCTCGTCGCAGATGTCCGCCTCGACGAACCGGAAGCGCGACCACGCGTCCTCGCCCACCAGGGACCGCACCTCGTCGAGGTTGTGCCGGTAGCCGGTGGAGAAATTGTCGATGCCGGTGACCGTCTGTCCGCAGCGCAGGAGCGCCTCCAGCAGGTTCGATCCGATGAAACCGGCAACACCGGTGATCAGCCAACGGGAGGGATTGGCCAGCAGGCGCTGTTCGACGGAATGGGGCAGGAGCACGTTGCAGTGACCGGTCACGAAGGGTCGGGAAGCCGGATCGGCGACCGGCGGATCGGCGCCAAGTCTATAGCCTCCAGACCTCGAAGCCGGCACTGACGAGCGCGTCGCGCCCGAACGCGCACTTGACATCCGCGAACAGACCGCCGGGCACGAGCTTCCCGGTGAGCGCCGCCAGCGACATCTCGCGGTAGTTCCGATGCGCGACCGCCGCCACCACGGCACATGCCTGCGGCAGTTCATCCCAGGGCGTCAGCTCGACGCCGTACTCGTGGCGCGCCTCGTCGGTCTGCGCCACCGGATCGTGCACGAACACCCTGGCGCCGAACGACTCCAGTTCGCGGATCACGTCGATCACCTTCGAGTTGCGCAGGTCCGGCACGTCCTCCTTGAAGGTCAGCCCCAGCACGATCACCGGCGCGTCCTTGACGTTGCGCCCGCTGCGGATCAGCCGCTTGACCACCTGCTCCGCGACGAACTTGCCCATGCCATCGTTGATGCGCCGGCCTGCCAGGATCACCTGCGGGTGGTAGCCCAGCTTGTCGGCCTTGTGGGTCAGGTAGTAAGGATCCACACCGATGCAGTGCCCGCCCACCAGACCGGGGCGGAACGGCAGGAAGTTCCACTTGGTTCCCGCCGCCTGCAGCACCTCGAGCGTGTCGATGCCGATCTTCTCGAAGATCAGCGCCAGTTCGTTCATCAGCGCGATGTTCAGGTCGCGCTGGGTGTTCTCGATCACCTTGGCCGCCTCGGCGACCTTGATGCTGCTGGCCCGGTGCACGCCGGCCTTGATCACCGCCGAATAGAGCCCGGCCACCGCCTCCAGCGTGGCGTCGTCGTCTCCGGAAACGACCTTCACGATCCGGGTCAGCGTGTGCTCCTTGTCGCCGGGATTGATCCGCTCGGGGGAATAGCCGACGTGGAAATCCGCCTTCCACTTCATGCCGGAGTGCTGCTCGAGGACCGGGATGCACTCCTCTTCCGTCGCACCGGGATACACGGTGGATTCGTAGACGACGATCGCGCCGCGCTTCATGTGCGTGCCGACCGTCCTGCTGGCCGAGACCAGCGGCGAAAAATCCGGCTGGTGCGCATCGTCGACCGGAGTGGGCACCGCCACGACGATGAAATCGGCCTGGGCGATCTGCGCCGGATCCGAGGTGACGGTCAGCAGTCTGGCCTGCTCGAACTGCTCGCGGGAGACCTCGCCGGTCGGATCGGAAAACCGGCGGAAGTGCTCGATCTTCGCTTCCGACAGATCGAATCCGATCGTCGGAAAGACTTTCGCGAACTCGACCGCCAGCGGCAAGCCGACATATCCCAGACCAACGACTGCAACAGTAGCCATGTAGTTTCCGTTCACATAAGGGGCGCCGGACCCGCGCGCGTCGACGATCGAACCTTACCCGTGCGCAGAGCAGCGCGCAGCGACATAGTTCCGCGTCGGCTTTTCGAACGACACTATAATTTAGGGTTCCAAGGGCTCGATGCACACTCCATGTCGGTCTGCCGAACGGTTATGAAAGCGCGATTGTCGTGGTGCACGAATGCAACGATCGTCGTTGCGATGCTGGTGTTCGCCCCGCGCGCGGACGCCTCCAGCCCCTCAGGCCTGGACAGGGCTCAACTGCTGCTCGACCAGGGAACACGTTTCGAGAACGCGGAAGGCGTGTCGCGCGACCTCGCGCACGCCCACGCGCTATATTGCGCGGCGGCGCGCGCCGACCTGCCCGAGGCATTCCTGCGCCTGGGCTGGATGTACGCGAACGGGCGCGGCGTGACGCGCGATGATTCGACCGCCAATACGCTGTTCCGGCGCGCCGCGGAGCTGGGCAGCGACCTGGGAGCACGCCTGGCGCAGGCGGTGCGGGGAGCCGAAAGCCGCGAACCGGCCTGCCTGACGCCGACCGTCGCCGAGGGGGCCGCGGCGGCGGGGCCCGATACCAGCGCGACAGCCGGCGACAGGCCGTCCGCAGTCCAGGGCCCGACGCCGATCGTGGAGGCGCCGGCCCAGTTCCGGCCCGCCCCGAGCGCGCCGGAACACAGGAAGCTGGTCTCCACCGTCGTGCAGATGGCGCGGGATTTCCGCCTCGACCCTCGGCTGGTGTTCGCGCTGATCCGCGTCGAGTCGGGCTTCGACCCGCTCGCCAGGTCGCCGAAGAACGCGCAGGGGTTGATGCAGCTGATCCCCGAGACGGCCGAGCGCTTCGGCGTACGCGACGTCTGGGATCCGGTCGAGAACCTGCGGGGCGGCATGAGCTACCTGCGCTGGCTTCTGTCCTATTTCAAGGGTGACATCGTTCTGACGCTGGCGGCGTACAACGCGGGTGAAGGCGCAGTCGACCGGCATCGCGGCGTGCCTCCGTTCGCCGAGACGGTGGCGTACGTCCAGAGGATCCGCGCCATGTACCCGTTCGACCGTCATGCATTCGACCCGCGCGTGGCCGCCGCCAACCCGCCGAGCGGCCCGCGCGCCGCGGCCGCCGGCGTGAGTTCCGGCGTGCGACTCGCCAGGCTTGCACAGTGATGCGCCCACGCCACGCCGCTGCGGTCGGATTCGGGCGCCTCGCCGACCGCCCGTCGGTTGCCGATCGCCGGCGCTGGCTGCGGGCGGCGCTGGTCCCGCCGCTGGCATCGGCCCTGCCCGGCCTCTACGGACGCTCCGCGCTTGCCTCGGACGTACCCGCGATCATCGCGGCCGCGAAGCCGTCGATCGTCGCGATCGGGGTCGCGGCGCCTCTTCAAACGCCGCAGTTCCGTTTCGTCGGCTCCGGGTTCGTGGTCGACAACGGCCTGCGCATCGTCACCTGCGCTCATGTCGTGCCGACCCTGGATGCGGAGAAACGCGAGTCGATCGCCATCGCGGTACCGGGTGGCGAGTCGGCACGGCTCATCCGCGTCCGGATCGCCGCGCTGCATCGGGATTCGGACGTCGCGGTGCTCGAATTCGACGGCCCGCCCCTGCCGGCACTGCGTCTGGCCGAAACCGCCGAGGTCAGGGAAGGCACGGACGTGGTGCTGATGGGGTTCCCGCTGGGGGGCGCGCTGGGGCTGTTTGCCGCCACCCATCGCGGGATCATCGCCGCGATCACGCCGATGATCGTGCCTGCCGCCAGTTCCTCCAATCTGCGCTCGCAGAGCGTGAACGTGATGCGCGGCGCGCCGATCCAGCTGCTGCAGCTGGATGCGACGTCCTTCCCCGGCAACAGCGGTGGCCCGCTGATGGACGCCGCCACCGGACGCGTGCTCGGCATCGTCAGCCTCGGATTGGCCAAGGGGACGCGCGAGAGTGCGATTCAACACCCAACCGGCATCAGCTACGCCGTGCCCGTCCGCTACGTGGCTGCAGCGCTGGGGCCGCGCTGACAACACGGCGCGTGCGCTCGAACGACTGTCGACGCGTGAATTTGCCGGCTGGTGAAAAACTTCCTCACGCCCGGTGTTGCGTGCGCGGCATAGTGAATGCCAAACCGACATACGGTCTCGGTGATCTTCGCGAACGCCGCTTAACCTTCAAGTCCGATCTCGCCGCATTAAGCTAACGGTCTGGTTTGCAACGATTTTCCGTTCTCTTATCGCACCAGATCCCAGGAGCCGTCAGATGAAACGCTTTGCCCTTGCGCTCGCCATTGCAGTCGCCGCCGGTTGCTCGTCCACCGGCTCGGAGCCGCCCGCCCCCGCCGTTGCGGCATCGCCCGACTACAAGTACCTGATCGGCGCCGGTGACCAGTTGAGCATCCAGGTATGGCGAAACCCCGAGTTGTCGTCGACCGTGCCCGTCCGCCCCGACGGCAAAGTCACCGCGCCATTGATCGAGGATCTGCCCGCGCTGGGCAAGAACCCGACCGAGCTCGCACGCGAGATCGAGACTCAACTGAAGAAATATATCCAGGACCCGGTCGTGACCGTGGTCGTCACCGGGTTCGTCGGTCCTTTCAGCGAACAGGTGCGCATCGTCGGTTCGGCGACGCGCCCCGCGGCCCTGCCGTACCGCCAGAACATGACGGTGCTCGACGCCATGATCGCAGTGGGCGGCATCACCGAATTCGCGTCGGGGAATCGTGCCGTCCTGGTGCGTTCGTCCGAGGGCAACAAGCAGTACAACCTGCGCTTGCGAGACCTTCTGCAGCGGGGTGATGTGTCGGCCAATGCCGACCTGAAGCCCGGCGACATCGTGATCATTCCCGAATCGTATTTCTGAACCCGGCCACCGCACCGCAGTGTCCGGCGGCGCGTTGCAGGAGACCTGATCGATGCAAGAACTATTTGAGCTCGTACGCTCGACGCTGCGGGGGATGTGGGCATATCGCTGGTGGGGCCTGATCGCCTCGGTGCTGGTGGGCATCGGCGGATCGATCGCGGTCAGCACCATCCCGAATCAGTACGAGGCAACGGCGCGCGTGTACGTCGACACCCAGTCGATCCTGAAGCCGCTGATGACGGGGCTGGCGGTGCAGCCCAACGTCGAGCAGCAGGTGTCGATGATGGCCCGCACGCTGCTCAGCCGCCCCAACGTGGATCGTGTGGTCCGCATGTCGGACCTCGACCTCGCGGCGAAGACCCCGCAGGAGCGGGACGCGCTCATCGACGCCCTGATGGCGAACATCAGGTTCTCGATGGCCGGTGGCGCCAATCTCTACACCATCGGGTACCGCAATGTCGAACCCGAGATGGCGCGCAAGATCGTCCAGTCCCTGCTGACCATCTTCGTCGAATCGAATCTCGGCGGATCGCGGCGTGACTCCACCCAGGCCCGGAAGTTCATCGAGGACCAGATCAAGGTGTACGAGCAGCGCCTGCTCACCGCGGAGAACGCGCTGAAGGAATTCAAGATCCGGAACATCAACCAGATGCACAACATCGGGCAGGATTCGGTCGCCCGCAGCGGCGACCTGCGGGGACAACTCGCCACGGCCCGAATGGCGCTTGCGGAAGCGCTGAACGCGCGTGACGAACTCAGGAAGCAGCTGTCGATCGAGGCCCAGCAAATCCCCGACGACCGCCTGTACCCCGACCTGCCGACCAGTGCCGCCGGCGTGCCGGTGCGCCGCTCGGAGTACGACGAGCGCATCGCGGTGCAGCGCAAGCGCCTCGACGAATTGAGGCTGCGCTTCACCGACCAGCATCCCGACGTGCTCGTCACGCAGCGTGTGATCGAGCAGCTCGAGGCGGCGCGGGATGCGGAGCGCAAGGCAACGGAGTCTGCCCAGAACGACGCGGCGGCCGCGTCGGGCGCTCCGAAGCGCCAGCGCGGTATGGTGGCCAACCCGGTGTACCAGCAGCTTCGTGTGTCGCTGGCCGAATCCGAAGCCACCGTGGCGTCGCTGCAGGCGCGAACTCGCGAGCTGGAAGCCCGGATCGCGCAGGTGCAGACCAGCGCCGCCAACATACCGAAGCTCGAGGCCGAGCTCACGCAACTGAACCGCGACTACGAGGTCACGAAGCGCAATTACGACCAGCTGCTGGCGCGCCGGGAGTCGGCCCAGTTGTCCGGCGAGATGGAGTCGTCCGCGGGGGTGGCCGAGTTCCGCGTGATCGATCCACCCCGGGTGTCTCCGCAGCCGGTGTTTCCGAACCGCAGCCTGCTGCTGACCGGGGTGCTGCTTGCGTCGATCGCCGCCGGCCTCGCGGTGGCGTTCCTGCGCGACCAGATCCGTCCAACGTTCTTCGACCTGCGCAGCCTGCGCAACGCGACCGGCCTGCCGCTGCTGGGCGCGGTCTCGATGGTGATCGACGCCCCTGGCCGCGCCCGCGCGCGCCGGTCCGTCATGGTGTTCTCGGCGTCCGCAACCGCCTACGTCGGGCTGTTCGTCGTATTGCTCGCCTGGGCCTGGCTGCGCCAGCTCGTCAAGTAACGGAGTCACGCGATGAGTCTGATCGAACGCGCCGTCAGTCGGCTTTCCGGCGGTGGCAACCCCGTGGCACCGGCGACCGACAGTTCCGCCGAAGGAGCGGTCGCGCCGCTGCCCGCACCGAAGGGCGGTACCGTCGAGCTCTTTGCCGAGCGCATTGCCGCGGCTGGGCCCGCAGCCGCGCCGGCCGCCGCGGCAACTGCGCCGGTCCACGTGCAACTCGAGCCCTTGCGCTCCCGGGGCTTCGTGATGCCCAACGGCGAGCAAAGCCACATCTCGCAGGAATTCCGGGTCATCAAGCGGCCGCTGCTCTCAAATGCTTTCGGCAAGGGCGCGTCACCGATCCGCAACGCCAAGCGGGTGATGGTCACCAGTGCGTTTCCCGGCGAAGGCAAGAGCTTCGTCGCGATCAACCTGGCGCTGTCGATCGCGGCCGAGCGTGACCACAAGGTGCTGCTGGTGGATGCCGACGTTGCGCGTCCTTCGATCCCGCGGGTTCTGGGATTCGAAGCGAAGGCCGGACTGATGGACTGGCTGATCGACGGCAATCCGGACGTGGCGCAACTGGCGCTGCAGACCGACGTCGAAAAGCTCGCGATCCTGCCCGCAGGCCGCCGGCACGAGCACGCAACGGAGTTCCTGGCCAGCGCATCGATGAGCCGGCTGCTCGACCAGATCAGCGCCCGGTTCCCGGACCGAATCGTCATTTTCGATTCGCCTCCGCTGCTCGTCACCACCGAATCACGCGTGATCGCCCAGTACATGGGGCAGATCGTGATGGTGGTCGAAGCCGGCAGTACACCGCGATCGGCCGTCGCGGAGGCACTCGCCACCATCGAGGGCACCGCGGAGGTGGTGGGCATGGTGCTGAACAAGTCTCAGATCAGTGGAGCGGGAGGCTACGGCGGGTACGGGTATGGCGGATACGGGTACGGCTACGGACATGGCAAAGACTAGGGTGGCCGGCGCTGCGCGGGTGGCCGGCGCGGCAGCCTTGCTTGCGCTGATATCCCCGCTGGCACCCGCGCAGTTCCTCTTCCCGAACATCTCGCCCGGAGCCCGCGCCGTGTTCACGGGGACCGGCGTCCAGCCGATTACCGGGCCCGCGGGGGGCGCGCGCGGATCCTCGGTCGAGACGGGCGTGCTCACCACAGGGACGCTGTCGGACAACCTGGTGCGTCGCCCGAGCGGAGACGAAGAGGCCGGATACCGCCTCGAGGTTTCGCCATACATCTCGGCAAGCACCAATACGCCCCGGGCGCAGGGATACATCAACTACGTGCTGCGGGGGATCTATGCGTCCGCCGGCGGCGATTCGGACTCGGGAGTTCGGAACGTCCTGAGCGCGCGCGGCAACGCGCTGCTGGCCGGTGACTGGCTCGGGGTCCAAGGCTTCGCGAATTCGTTCTACACGAACGGATCAGGGTTCGGACTTCTGAGTGCGGACCCGGCCGCGTCGACAATCAACACCGAGCGCGTCACGACCGTCAGTGTGTTGCCGTACGTGCAGGGACGACTGGGATCCTTTGCCGACTACTTCGCTCAGTACACGCTGACGCGCACCGACGGGACGGAGTCCATACGCAGGCTGCTCGCCCAGCAGAATCAGCAGATCCTCGGCCAGCTGACCGGCGGCCCCGACTTCGGCCGTTGGAGCTGGTCGCTGATCTCCAGCGCCACGCGCCGCGAGTACAGCAGCGGGCTCGAGTTGGGCAGCGAATCGGCGGCCGCCACTCTGTACTATGTCTTCGGCCCGCAACTGCGCGTCGGCGCTTCCGCGAATTACCTGCGCATCGATCGGCTCACGAACAAGGACGGTGACGACGGCGGCTGGGGCCCGGGGATCAACGTGGACTGGTCGCCGAACCGCCGCACCTCTCTCCGGCTAAACTACGCGTCGCAGTACTACGGCAACACCACGTATCTCACGTTCGCGCACCGCACTTCGCGCTGGACATTCGGGCTGAACTACCTGGACGCGGTACTCAGCAGCAACAACGCCGGGGTGCTGTCGCTGAACCCCGGAGGCATCATGTCGGGCGGCGGATACAACTCCAGCCTGAATCCCGTCTTCCAAAGCCTGGCGTCGCAGGGAGTGCTCGGTTCGGACGACAGCGTGCTCGGTGTCGGCATCATCAACGACGCATTGGTCAGCAGCCGCTATGCCACCGCGAGCATCGGCTACCTGCTGGCGCGCGGGTCACTGGGCTTGACCGTCTTTCGGAGCAATCGCGAGACACAGCTGGACAGTTCGCTGTTCCTCCCCTCCGGCGACCCGTTGACCACGTCGTCGTTCGGACGATTCGAGTCGCAGGGCGCATTCGTCAACTTCTTCCGGCCAATCAATCCGCGCACCGATGTCAGGCTCCTCGGCTCCGTCACGGACACGACCGCATTGAATACGCAGGACCGCGCGCGGCTGTCGACACTCGCCGCCGCCTTGACCACCCGACTCGACGCCAAGACATCGGTAACTGCCGGCGTTCGGCGGACCGTGCAGTCGGGAGGCGAAAGCACTGTCGCGGGATACGACGAGAACCTCGTCTTCGGAACCTTGAACGTGAGGTTCTGAACCGTGTACGAAGCCTTCTTCGGGCTGAGAGGCAAGCCCTTTCAGCTCAACCCCGACCCGGACTTCTTCTTCGGCAGCCGCGGCCACAAGCGCGCGATGGCCTACCTCGACTATGGGCTGCACCAAGGCGAAGGCTTCATCGTCATCACCGGCGAAGTGGGCGCGGGCAAGACGACCCTGCTGCGCAATCTGTTGCGGCGCATTCCGTCCGAGACGGTGAGCGCCGCGCAGATCGTCAGCACGCAGGTCGACGCGGACGACCTGTTGCGCCTCGTCGCGGCCGGCTTCGGCATCGACCACGCGCAGCTGGACAAGTCGACGCTGCTGACGCGGCTCGAGGACCACTTCCGCACGCTGCACGCCGATGGCCGCCGCGCGCTGCTGATCGTCGACGAAGCGCAGAACCTCACGCCGCGTGCGGTCGAGGAACTGCGCATGCTGTCCAACTTCCAGATCGGCCCGCACTCACTGGTGCAGAGCTTCCTGGTCGGACAGCCCGAGTTCCGCGACATCATGCAGCGCCCGGAAATGCGGCAGCTCAGGCAGCGCGTGATCGCGTCCTACCACCTGGGGCCGCTGAGCGCGCCCGAGACCCAGGCCTATGTCGAGCATCGCCTGCGTCACGTGGGCTGGGCCGACGACCCGCAATTCGATGCCGGCGCCTTCGAACGAATCCACGAGCACACGGGGGGCGTGCCGCGCCGGATCAACACCCTGTGCGACCGGGTACTGCTCGCCACGTTCCTGGGCGAGTCGCATCGGATCACGGCCGCCGACATCGATGAAGTCGCCGCGGAACTGATCGACGAGCTGGGTTTCGCCGGCCCGAACGTGCCGCTCCCGCAGCCCCCTGGCGGACCCGAACACAGTGCCGCGGGGGCGCCGTTGCATGCCCCCCACGACGACAGCCGCCTGTCGCAACTCGAGGACCGGGTGTCCCTGCTCGAAGCGTCCACCAGCATGACCTACGGCATGCTGAAAAAGGTGCTGCGCGCCTTGCGCGCGCAGCGCAGCGCGGAGCGAGAGACATCCTGATCATTCCGGGGTATCGGCTGCGCGAAGCAGCCCCGGGACCCTCCGAGACCATTCGCAAGAAAGCCGTGAACAACGCGTTCTCCATCGACGTCGAAGACTGGTTCCAGGTGTCGGCATTCGCTCCGTACATCGAGCGGGCGCACTGGGATCACCTGCCCTGCCGTGTCGAGCGCAACGTCGATCTGCTGCTCACCATGCTCGACGAGGCCGGTGCGACCGCCACGTTCTTCACGCTCGGCTGGATCGCCGAGCGTTATCCGCAGATGGTTCGTCGCATCGTCCAGGCCGGGCACGAGCTGGCCAGTCACGGCTACGGGCACCTTCGTGCCAGCGAGCAGACCCGGGACGAGTTCCGCAGCGACCTGGTCCTGGCCAAGCGCCTGCTCGAAGATATCGTGGGTCAGGAAGTGCACGGCTATCGGGCGCCGAGCTTCTCGATCGGCCACACCAACGCCTGGGCGCACGACATCGTCGCGGAAACGGGCCACCGCTACAGCTCGAGCATCTACCCGATCGTGCACGACCACTACGGCGTTCCCGACGCACCGCGCTTCGCGTACCGCCTGGCAAACGGGCTGCTCGAGATTCCACCCACCACGCTGCGCTGGGGCGGACGCAACTGGCCGGTCGGCGGCGGCGGCTACTTCCGGTTGCTGCCCTATCACGTCTCGGCGTGGGGCCTGCGCCGCGTCAATGCGGCGGACCGCCAGCCGGCCATGGTGTATTTCCATCCGTGGGAGTTCGACCCGGAGCAGCCCCGCGTCGATCACGCGAACGCGCGCGCGCGATTTCGGCACTACCTGAACCTGCGGCATACCGCGCCACGGATCCGCCGCCTGCTGCGCGACTTCAAGTGGCAGCGGATCGACCGGGCATTCGCGGGCGAACTCTCGCAGCTCGAGATCGGTGCTGCGGCGACACCCGCGTCGATTTCCGGCGACGATCCTGCGGGCGCGTCCGGGTCTGCCCCGGCACCCGCGCGAGGGCTGGCCCGATGATCGCCGACCGGCCCGCGCACCTGCGCGCGCAGGTCAGCGTCCACGAGGCGGCCGACGCCGACGCCGCGGACTGGCAGCGCTACGTGTTCGCGCACCCGCGCGCGACGTTCTTTCATCGATTCGAGTGGCGCGCACTGATCGCCGAGCAGTGGCGCCACAAGCCCCACTTCCTGATCGCCCGGCGCGGTGACGAGATCGTCGGCCTGCTGCCCTTGGCCTTGATGAAGACCCGCCTGTTCGGCACTTCGCTGGTGTCGCTGCCGTTCTGCGTCTACGGCGGTCCGCTCACGGACGACCCCGAGGCGCTCGCCGCCCTTGATGCGCGGGCACTCGAGATCGCACAGAACGCCGGCGCCGCGCACGTCGAGTACCGCAGCATCGAACGCGCGCACCCGGAGTGGCCGGGCACCGAGCTGTACGTCACGTTCAGAAAGACGATCAGCGACGACGAGGAAGCGAACATGAAGGCCATCCCGCGCAAGCAGCGCGCGATGGTGCGCAAGGGCATCGCAAACGGTCTCGCCGCGGCGATCGAGGACGTCGACGCGTTCTTTCCGATCTACGCCAACAATGTGCATCGCCACGGAACACCGGGCATGCCCTTGCGCTGGTTCCGCGCGCTGAAGGAAGCGTTCGGCGACGACTGCGACACGCTGGTGGTGCGCGACTCCGCCGGCCGCGCCTTGTCCGCGGTGGTGAGCTTCTGGTTCCGCAACGAGGCCCTGCCGTACTACGCCGGTGACTATGAAGCCGCGCGCGAGCTCGCCGCCAACGACTTCAAGTACTGGCGGCTGATGTGCCATGCAGTCGCGCGCGGCTGCACGGTTTTCGACTACGGCCGCAGCAAGGTCGGCACGGGTCCCTACGCGTTCAAGAAGAACTGGGGGTTCGAGGCCACGCCGCTGGGCTATGAGTACCGATTGCTGGCCGCCACCGAGGTTCCGCAGAACAATCCATTGAACCCGAAGTACCGGCTGATGATCGAGACCTGGCGGCGGATGCCGCGGCCGGTGGTGGACTGGCTGGGGCCGCACGTCGTGCGCGGCCTGGGCTAGGGCCGAACGCCCGCGGCGAACCAGCGATGTCCTACGTGCTTCCCAGGCAGTCCGGAACACTCCTTCGGCCGCCCGCGATCGCGGGTCTGCTGCTGCTGGCGGCCGGGATCCTCTTCTTCGAGAGCCTGACCGCCATGTGGTCGGTCTGGATGACGAGCGCATCGTTCGCGCATGGCCCCCTGATCCCGATCGCCGTGGCCTGGCTGATCTGGCGCCAGCGCGCCGAACTGGAGCGGCTTCCGATGACGCCCTGGTGGCCGGCCGCTCTGGCGCTGGCAGCCTTGGGCTTCGGCTGGCTGATGGGGCGCCTGGCCGGGGTGAATACCGCCGAGCAGCTGGCCGTGGTCGGCATGGTGCCCGCCATCATCGCGCTGGTGCTTGGCTGGCGCGTTGCCTGGGCGATCGCCTTCCCGCTGGCCTTCCTCTTCTTCGCCGTCCCGTTCGGAACGGGCCTGCTGCCGACGCTGATGGAATGGACTGCCGACTTCACTGTCTTCGCGGTGCAGCTGTCAGGCATCCCTGTGCTGCGCGAAGGCAACAGCTTCACGCTGCCCACCGGCCGCTGGTCGGTCGTCGAATCGTGCAGCGGAATCCGGTACCTGCTGGCGGCACTGCCGATCGCCTTCCTGTACTCGTATCTGTCGTACCGCACCTACCGCGCTCGCGTGCTCTTCATCGCGATGACAGTGGCGATCGCGCTCGTCGGCAATTGGCTGCGCGCCTACATCATCGTGATGCTCGGTCACTTCAGCAACATGACGATCGGTGTCGGCGCCGACCACCTCGTCTACGGCTGGCTGTTCTTCGCCGTCGTCATCAGCATCCCCCTGTGGCTCGGCCGCTTCATCCGCGAACGCGAGCTCGATCCGCCCGCTGCAACTTCGGCACCCGTCGCTGCATTGGCCGATGACAAGCCGCGCCCCGGCGCGGCCGCCGCCGCCGCCGCAGTGGGCCTGGCCGTGCTCGCCCTCTGGCCGTACGGTGCGCATTCGCTGCGCGCCGGCGATCATCCCGGCTTCGATCCCGGCACGCTGTCCCCGTTGCTCGATCCCGTTGGCACGCCTGCCGACCCGAAACGCAGCTATCGGCCCCAATATCATGGGGCGTCGGCGCAGCTGGTCGGCCGCTCGCGATCCGACCCGAGCGTGCAGGCGATGATCGCCCGGTACGCCCGTCAGGACCGCACCGCGGAAATGATCCATCAGCGCAATCGAATCACGCCCGGCGAACCGGATGACCCGCTCTGGCAGGTCCGCTCCCGTTCGACGGCAGACCCCAGGTCGCTCGGCGGCGCCTCTCCGAAGGGCTTGGTCAACGAGTACGTGATCGCGGGCCCCGACGGTCTGCATCTGGTCTGGGAATGGTTCGAGGTTCAGGACGAAGTCCTGAACAGCCCTGCGCGGGTGAAGCTGGCCACCGCCTTCGCAATGCTGCGAGGCGCGGGCGACGAGTCGATCGCCTGGTTCCTCTGGACACCTCTGGACGGATCACGGGACGGCTCCCGGTCACGGCTCGCGGCAGAGGCCGCTCGGCTCGGTGCCGCGTCGAGCGGTGGTGCGCGATGAGCCGGCGAGACCATTCGACGGCGTCCCGCGAGGGGCGGTCCTCGACCAAGTCGCGCAAGCCGCTGATTGCGCATGTCGTCCACAGCTTCGACATCGGCGGGATGGAGAACGGTGTCGTGAACCTGTTGAATGGTCTGCCGCCAGGGTTGGCCGACCATTGCGTGATCTCGCTCACGCGCGTGAATCCGGCATTCGCCGCTCGCGTCACCTTGCCCGGCGTCCGCTATCTCGAAATGCACAAGCCGCCCGGGCAGACGGCGCGCATCCTGCCGCAAGTGTGGCGCGCGCTGCGCGGATTGCGCCCCACAGTGCTGCACACCCGCAACGTCGCGACGCTCGAGGTCCAGATCGCCGGATGGGCTGCCGGAGTGCCGGTGCGCATCCACGGCGAGCACGGCTGGGATGTCTCGGATCTCGACGGATCGAACCGCCGGATGCTGTGGCTGCGCCGGGCGATGCGCCGCTTCGTTCATCACCAGATCGCGTTGTCGGTCGCGACGGAACGCTATCTGGTCGAGCGCGTCGGCGTCCCCCGCGGCAAGGTCACCAACATCTGCAACGGCGTCGACACCGACCGCTTCCGGCCGGCGGACGACAGGCGGCACGCGCGCGCCGCGGTGCTGCCGGCCGACTGGCCGGCGGACGCGTTCGTCGTCGGCGCGATCGGCCGCATCGCCGCGGTCAAGAACCTGCCGATGCTGGTCGATGCGTTCGCCGCGCTGCGGAAGCGCAACGCCGCGTTCGCATCGCGGGCGCGCCTGGCCATCGTCGGCGCCGGTCCGGAAATGGAGCGCGTGCGCGCGCACATCGCCCGGCATTCCCTGGATGCGGTTACGTGGCTGCCCGGCAGCCGCGACGACGTGCCCGCGTGCCTGAAGTGCCTCGACCTGCTCTGCCTTCCGTCTCTGGCGGAGGGGATCTCGAACACGGTCCTGGAGGCGATGGCGAGCGGCGTCGCGATCGTGGCCACCGACGTCGGCGGCAATCGCGACCTGATCGTTCCGTCGCAGACCGGCGAACTGGTCGGCTCGGGCAGGACCGACGATCTCGCCCGCCACGTCGAGCGGTACTTCAACGAGCCCGAACGACTCGAGACCCATGGGCGCAACGCGCGTCTTCGTGCCGTGACCGAATTCAGCCTGGAAGGGATGATCGCGCAATACCATCGGGTCTACGCCGAACAGCTCCGGCGCATCGGCCTCGCGGCCGACACGACCGTCCAGGGCTCGTCCCCCCTGCACGGAACCTGACCAGATCCACCGGAACCCACGCATGTGCGGACTCGCAGGCCTCTTCACCCCAAGCATCGACTCGCCGCGCCGGCATGATCGGGCGCTGGTCAAGCGCATGACGGATGCGATCATCCATCGCGGACCCGACGAGGAAGGTTTCCACGTCGAGCCGCACGTCGCGCTGGGCCATCGCAGGCTTTCGATCATCGACGTGGCGACAGGGCAGCAGCCGCTCTTCAACGAGGACGGCAGCGTGGCGGTCGTCTTCAATGGGGAGATCTACAACTTCCCCGAGCTGGTGACGGAACTCGAGAAGCTGGGCCACAGATTCCACACCAGAAGCGACACCGAAGTGATCGTGCACGGCTGGGAGCAGTGGGGAGCGGATTGCGTGAAGCGCTTTCGCGGGATGTTCGCGTTTGCGCTCTGGGACCGCAACCGCAGGACCCTGTTTCTGGCGCGCGACCGCTTGGGGGTGAAGCCGATGTTCTACGGCTGGCTCGCGGACGGCACCTTCGCCTTCGGCTCCGAACTGAAGTGCATCCGCCTGCTGCCCGGCTTCGATCCCCGCACCGACGACTATGCGGTGGAGGATTTCTTTGCCTTCGGTTACATCCCCGATCCGCGCACCATCCACGCGAACGCGTTCAAGCTGCCGCCCGCGCACACGCTCGAGTTCCGCGTCGGGGACGCCCGACCGCGGATCTCCCAGTACTGGGACGTGTCCTTCGAGCCCGACGAGCGCATCAGCCTGGACGAAGCCTGCGTGCAACTGCGCGACCGCCTCACCGAGGCGGTACGCATCCGCATGATGTCCGAAGTGCCCTTGGGCGCATTCCTGTCGGGCGGCGTCGACTCGAGCGCCGTGGTCGCGGCGATGGCGGGCCTTTCCGACAGCCCCGTCAAAACCTGTTCGATCTCGTTCGACGTGCCCGAGTTCGACGAGAGCCGTTACGCCGCGATGGTCGCCGAGCGCTATCGCACCGATCACCACGTCGAGCAGGTGAAGAGCGACGACTTCGGTCTGATCGACAAACTGGTCGACCTGTACGACGAACCCTTCGCGGACAGTTCCGCATTGCCGACCTACCGGGTCTGCGAACTGGCCCGCAAGCGTGTCACCGTCGCCCTTTCCGGCGACGGCGGCGACGAAACCTTCGGCGGCTATCGCCGCTACCGCCTTCATCTGATGGAGGAGCAGTTCAGGTCGGCGATGCCTCTGTCGCTGCGCCGAATCATCTTCGGCCCGCTCGGTGCCATCTACCCGAAACTGGACTGGGCGCCGCGCCCGCTGCGCGGCAAGACGACCTTCCAGGCGCTCGCGCGCGATCCGGTCCAAGCCTACTTCCACAGCGTGTCGGTGCTGCGCGACGACGAGCGCCAGGCGCTCTATTCGCCCGAGTTCAAGCGTCGCCTGGGTGGCTACAACGCAATCGAAGTGTTCCGCCGCCACGCCGCCACCGCGCCGACCGACCAGCCGCTCGCGCTGATCCAGTACCTGGACTACAAGACCTACCTGCCGGGCGACATCAACACCAAGGTCGACCGCGCGAGCATGGCGCACTCGCTGGAAGTGCGCGAGCCGCTGATGGATCACCTGCTGGTCGAATGGGCGGCCCGCCTGCCGCAGAGCCTGAAGATTTCCGGCGGCGAGGCCAAGCTCGTGCTCAAGCGAGCGCTCGAGCCCCTTCTGCCGGACGACGTCCTCTATCGGTCGAAGATGGGGTTCGCAGTTCCGCTGGCAAAATGGTTCCGCGGGCCGCTGCAGTCGCAGATCAACGGAATGCTGGAGGAAGCACGCGAGGACGGCGACGCGATCTTCGACGTCGAGCGCGTCGCCCGCTTCGGCGCCGAGCACGTGTCGGGACAGCGCGACTGGAGCGCGCCGATCTGGGCACTGAGCTGCTTTGCGCGTGCACGGGCGGCGCGCGTGGTCGGGAGTCCGTCATGAAGAAGCGGTTGCGTCGATCGTCGACGCTTGCGCCCTTCGCACTGGCCGTCGCGCTCGCGCTGCTCCTCGGACCGGCGCCCGCGGTGCTGGCGAGCGAGCCCGAGAACGTCACCGCGGAAGAACGCGCGCTGTGGCCTCCGTACTGCAACCACACGAACGGCAAACCCGGCTACGACGCGATGTTCGCCCGCTACGGCACTGGCTGGGCGCACATGCATCACTACTGCTGGGCGTTCATCGACTCCCTTCGTCTGAACCGGTCGCCGTCCTTGAAATCGCACGTCAAGGGTCACGGCCGCGCGCTCGGAAACCTGGACTACGTCCTGACGCGGACGACGCCCCAGTTCGTGTTCCGCAAGGACGTGCTGATGCTGAAGATCCGGCTTGTCGAGCGATACGAGAGCCGTGCCGACGCCATCAAGCTTGCTGCGCAGCTGGTGGCGGAGTCCCCGGACTTCGCGGATGGTTATGCGGCACTGGCCGCGCTGCTGATCCGGTCGGGACGACGCGACGAGGCTCGCCGGGTTCTCGCCAGTGGCGCCGAGATGGTGTCGGACAAGGAACGGTTCGAGCGCCTCAAGGGCACGCTCGACCTGCGCTGAGCGGATTCGAACGTCATGCCCCTTCGGGATATCGCCCTCGCCCTCGTGCTGCTCGCGGCACTGCCCGCTGCGGTTGCGCGCCCGTTCATCGGCGTCGTGGTCTTTGCCTGGCTGTCGCTGATGAACCCGCACAAGCTCATGTACGGGTTCGCGCAGGGCCTGCCCTGGGCGCAGATGATCGCGATGGCGACACTCGCCGGGCTCGTGTTCACGAAGGACCGCGCTCTGGCCGACAGCGTCGGGAGGTACCGGATCGCGCTGACCTACCTCGCATGGACGGCGGTCACGACGGTGTTCGCATTCAGCACCGAAAGCTCCTTGCCGAAGCTGGTGGAGTTCACGAAGGTGCAGGTCATGTGCCTGGCGACGCTGGCGCTGCTGACCTCGCAGCGGCGGATCGAATGGTTCGCGATCGCCGCGATCATGTCGGTGGCTTTCTACGGAATCAAGGGCGGGGTCTTCACTCTGTCGAGCGGCGGGAACTACCGCGTCTGGGGACCGCACGGCACCGTTCTGGGCGACAACAACCAGCTGGGTACCGCGCTGACAATGACGATCCCGATGCTCTACTGGCTGGCGCACTGGGTGAAACCGAAGTGGCAGAAGATCACGGTCTACGGGTTCATGCTCCTGACCGCGGCCGCTGTGCTCGGCACGCACTCGCGGGGCTCCTTTCTCGCCGCAGCAGCGATGGGCGCGTTCCTGGCGTTCAAGAGTCCGCGCAAGTTCACGGCACTGTTCGTCGTGGGTGTCTCGGTGACTCTTGCCCTGCTGTTCATGCCCGATGCCTACTGGGAGCGGATCCACAGCATTGCCAACTACGAGCAGGACGGCTCCGCCCAAGGGCGGCTCGCGATGTGGGCGGGTGCGATCCGTGTCGCCAACAGTCACCTCACGGGAGGCGGCTTCGACGTCTACCTGTCGCCGCTGTTCCTGAACTACGCCAGCGAGCTGCGCGCCCCGCACAGCATCTACTTCCAGGCGCTCGGCGAACAGGGCTGGATCGGCCTGGCCCTGATGCTCGCCTTCTGGGCGTCGATCTGGTTCCATTGCCGCAGGCTGATCGCCGGACTGAAAGGGCGCAGCGACAGCGAAGGCCTGGGACTGATGATGCGGATGGTCCAGGTAAGCCTGGTCGGATACGCGGTGGGCGGCGCCTTCGTCAACATCGGCTACTGGGACTATCCGTTCTACCTTGCAACGCTCGTGCTGGCGGTGCAGCGTCTCGCCAAGGCGGACGGCACCGCACGCGGAAGCGTGGCGAGCGCATCCGCGACACGCAGGTCCGATCGGCCGGACGCCTTCGGCGCCGCACGATCCGAGGGCCGGCGAGTCACTGCCTGAGCGGCGAATCGTCGTGACGAACAGCGCGGTCCAGTCGCGGAAGGTCATGTTCCTGACGGCCGGCGGCGGCTTCACGTGGGAGTCGCTGTCCCTGCTGAAGCAGCTCGACCGTCACTGGGAGTACACCTTCGTGGTGCCCGAGAGCGCAGTGGTGGCGGGTTCGGATCTCGACAGGGCGACGAGCGGGAGCAGGTGCGTGATCCTGCCCGAGGTCTCGTCGCGCGCGGACCACCGGATCGCATCGATCGTCAGGAACCTGTCGCGAGCAGTGTGGCTGCTCTGGAAGGAGTTCACGTCGAACCGGCCGGACGTGGCGGTCTGTCTCGGATCCTCGCTCGCGATCCCGATCGCGTTCGTCTGCCGTCTGCGCGGAGTGCCGTTCATCTTCGTGGAAAGCATCACCCGTACGGATGCGCTTTCATCGACGGGACGCCTGCTGCTGCGCCTGGGCATGGCCGAGCACTTCTTCGTTCAGTGGCCCGAGCTGACGCAGTACCATCCGCGCGCGCGTTTCATGGGAACGGTGCTGTGATCTTCGTCACCGTTGGAACCACCCATTTCGACGAACTCATCCGCCAGGTCGATGCACTCGTCGAGACCGGTCGCATCCGCGACCGGGTGGTCTGCCAGATCGGCGCCGGCAAGTACGTTCCCAGCCACGCGGAGAGCTTCAGGTTCGCTCCCTCGCTGGACGAATGGTTCTCCAAGGCAGACTTGGTAGTCACCCATGGCGGTGCGACCGTGCTCTCCCTGCTTCAGAGACGTCAACGCTTCGTCGCAATCGCGAACACGGCGCTGGCGGGAGATCACCAGTCGACTCTGCTGGCAAGACTGGCCAGGTCGGCCGACCTCAAGTGGAGCCGGAACGTCGACGATCTCGGCCCCCTGGTCGAAGCGGCTCTCGCATCGGACGCCCCCCGGCTGAACCTGCCCCGCGTCGCCGACGCGATCCGCGCCTGCATCCTTGGCAACACTGCATGACCCGCAATCCCGCGACGACCCACGCCAGGGTCGCCTTGCTGCGGAACTCCTACCAATTGCCGGATCGAAGCCGGTGCCCAAGCCCCAGATCCTGGAGTTGGCCCGCCTGACCTTCGTCGAGCGGGCCGAGAATGTTGTTCTCGTCGGTCCTTCGGGCGCCGGCAAGACGAATCTGGCGATCGCGTTGGGCCACCGCGCTGCGTTGGCCGGCATCAAGACCCGCTTCGTCGCCGCGGCCGACCTGATGCTGCAACTGGCCACAGCCGCACGGCAGGAGCGTTTCAAGCACTATCTGAACCATGCCTTTGCTTCTTGGTGAAGCGGACGTCCGCGGACGCCCCGGCGGACCGGGCGGCAAGCCCGACACGTTTAACAGCATTCCTATTTGCCTGGCGGTGTGGCCATCTGCAAAGATATGAGCGCTCGATAGGTCAAGAGACCTGTAACCGAACGAATCTCCCTGCTGATTTCTCCTGTAAGCGCGGCGCGAACTGGTGGTCGACAACCCAACCCCTGAGCAAGACGCCGACGGCCATTGTTCCCGACGGCGGTTCTACCTCGTCCTAACGCTCAGTGTCTTCGCCGCGCAATGCACGCTGCTTTCGATCGTCCTGCCGATCGGCGATCTCTTTTCGGACGAACCGATCTTCTACTACGACACCGCCTATCACTGGTACGAGATATGGTTTTCCCAGGCGATCTCTGGCGGGCGAAACTGGATCGGCTACGACCCCTACTTCTCGGCTGGCATGGTCAACGGCGTGAATATGAACTTCAGTCAGAAGGCGGGCGCGCTGATCGCCATTCTTGGTGGTCCAACGCTGAGCCCGGCCCTGGCATACAAGCTCGTGCTCGCCGGCATGACGGTTATCGCACCAGGTTCGGTGGTGGTTGCCGCCCACTATCTCGGCCTGCGTCGTCCTGTGGGAGCCGTGGCCGCCCTGCTCGCGGTCATGATCTGGTGGGCATCGGATCTCAGGTCCTACATGAGCATCGGTATGGTGACCTGGAGCGGCGCATGCCTAATGGCGATTCCGTACGCGGTTCTTTCGCTTCGCTACCTGACCCGTGACACCACATCGTCGACCTTGATCGCTCTGGCCACGATCGCCGCGTGCTTGACCTTCGTCCACCCTGCATTCCCGGTCCCGGTCGCGCTCGGCCTGAGCGTGATGGCCTGCCTACGCATCGGGAAGATCGACTGGAGCCGGGCAGCCGCATACGCGTTTGTTGTCGCCGTTGCGACGGTGTCACTGAACTATTTCTGGATTTCCGCTACCACCGAATACGCCCCTTCTGCGGTCGGCGCAATATTGCCCGCGGCGGCGCTGGCAGAGGTGGATATTCTGCTTCCGGTGAAGCTGATGCTGGGGCGACACCGCCACTGGCCCTCTGGCTCGACGCTGTACCTTCTTCTTTGCGTGTTCGGCGCGTTCGCCTGCTTCGCCGCAAGCTCGGTCCGAGACCGCGCGAACGCGCGTGCGCTCTTTGCCGCATGCATCGTGCTGATCCTGTTTGGCGCGGTCGGCGCCGCGGTGCCTGGTCTCGAATACTCGCAGCCGAACCGCTATTCACAAGCAGGCTTTTCGATGGCGATCCTGCCCGCAAGTATCGGAATCGTCGCGCTTTTCCGGAGAGTGGTTCAAGGAGGCGGTACGCCCGAGCGGCCCCTTCAAACCGGGCTCTACTGGACGATCGCATTGCTGGGGGCTGCCGGGCTGATCTTCTACGCAAACGAGGTTCGTCGCGAAGTTTCTTCAGAGCCCATCGGTCATTACGGCGGCATTCCGCCCGAGATCAAGGGGGTCGGGAAGCTGACGATGGAAATCCGGCGCTGGATTGAAGGGAACACGGACGAGTCCGGCCGAATTCTCTTCGAGGTCACATTCGGGAACAAGCTCGACTCTGCGCAAATTGTTGGCTGGCTCGCAGCAACCACCGGCCGCGAATTCATCGGCGGACCCTACCCGAGGTGGGAGTACGTAGGCTTCGAGGACGCGACGGCCTTTGGCGCCAAGATCGAAGAGATCCCGCCCGCGAGGTTCCTGGAGCTTCTCCAGCTCTACAACGTGTCCTGGGTGGCCGCCTGGCACCCCCGATCCCGGCAATATCTGGACAAACACCCGGACATGGAGGGTCTGGAGGAGGTGGGCCCGATGCGCTTCTATCGGGTCAAACGCGAGGCAAGTTACTTCCTCGTGGGGACTGGAAAGGTCGCTTCTCGTGCCCCTAATTCCTTGTCGCTCGAGGAGCTTTCGGGACCGGAGGTGGTGCTGAAGTATCATTTTGTCAAAGGACTGGTTACCGAGCCCAAGTCCCGAATCGAACCGGTAGCGGCGGGCTCGACCGTACCGTTCATTAGGCTGATCGATCCGCCTCCAAGGCTGCGCATCTTCCTCGATCGCTAGGCTAGACATCATGGTCGCTTCTTAGCGACGGGCTGCCGGTTTCCGGCATCGCAGGTTGCGCGGCGAGCCGCGCCGAGCTACATGCCTAGAACGAGTCGTCAGCAAACAGAGGAGACCGGCCATCGCGCGCGCGAACTCGACGACCCGAATTGATTCTCCGAAAATCGTCTTTCGTCCCGACAAGAACTCCCCCCCAGAGCAAACGCTTGAGCGTCAGGTGATTGACGTCCTGGCGCGCCCGGAAGTACTCGCCGGAGACGTTCTCGAAGTGTTTGCGCTGCCGCTCGATGTCATCCGCGTTGCCCCCCGGTTTGCGAATACGCGAGCACCACGAGGCCCGCGAGCAGGAGCGCGATGCCTAACGCCTTGGTCGCACCCAACTGCTCGCCGAGCAGAAATGCGCCGATGAGCTGGGTGCCGACCATCAGTGCACCTGCGGCCAGAGGGAACGCTACCGACAGGGGATAGAGGCGGACCAGGAACAGCCAGATGAAGAAGGATCCGGCATAGGCCCCGATCCCGAGGAGGTACCCGAAGTTGAATCCGACCTCCGCCGTTTTCATCTTGTACAGACCCAGCAGGCTGCTCGACAAGTAGACCACGGGCAGCAGCAGCTTGAGCATCTTGTCGATCTCCGGAACCATCAGGACTTGACCAGCACGCGACCGGCCTCCTCTGCCTTTTTCTGCGGTTCGTCCGGCGCCGCCGCTTCGCGTTCGCCGACGATCTGCTCGATCAGGAAGTTGGGACGGTGCTTGGTCTCCATGTAGACCTTCGCGAGGTACTCGCCGATGATCCCAAGCGCCAGCAGTTGGACCCCGCCCAGGAAATACATCGGCACGACGGTCGACGCCCAGCCGGGCAGCGCGGAATCGGTGAACACCCGGACCCAGAAGGCATAGACCGAGAAGCACAGGCTGCCGATGGAGACCAGGATCCCGATCGCGGTGATGAAGCGCAGGGGCGCCGCCGAGAACGACGTGACGCCCTGCACCGCGAGCGCCAGCATTTTGCGCAGTGTGTACTTGGATTCACCAGCAGCCCGGTCATGCTGGGTGTAGCGCACGGACGTGGAGGGGAAACCCAGCTGCGGAATGAGTCCCCTCAGGAACATTTCGACCTCGCCGAACTTCGCGAGCGCGTCGATCGCCCTGCGGCTGAGCAGGCGATAGTCCGCGTGCTCCGGCACGATCTCGACCCCCATGGCGGCCAGCGCGCGGTAGTAGAGCCTGCCGGTGACACGCTTGAACAGACGCTCCGACCCGCGGCTCTCCCGCACGCCATACACGATGTCGTGTCCGGCCGCGAGCGCGTCGACCATCGGTTCGATCGCAGCGGGATCGTGCTGCAGGTCGGCATCCATGGTGATCACCGCGTCCCCGCGCGCGTGGCGCAGTCCGGCGATCAGGGCGTTCTGGTGGCCCCGGTTGCGCGACAGCTTGATGCCCTTCACGCCGTTCCGGTCGCGCCCCAGTTCACAGATGATCCGCCAGGTCGAGTCCGAACTCCCGTCGTCGACGAAGTAGATCGAACTGGACGCCGCGATCTTTCCTCGCCGCACGAGGTCGGACAGCACGCCGAGCAGACGGTCGGCCGTCTTGAAGAGGACGGCCTCTTCGTTGTAGCAGGGAACGACGATGCTCAACTCAACCATGTTCTGCCTGGCCTCCTGTCGACGTCTGGCCGGACGAAGCCGGCAGCGCCGTGCGCCCCCTCTGCAGGTACACGCTGACT
Source organism: uncultured beta proteobacterium (assembly GCA_963849015.1). Taxonomy (GTDB): domain Bacteria; phylum Pseudomonadota; class Gammaproteobacteria; order Burkholderiales; family Burkholderiaceae_E; genus Quisquiliibacterium. The sequence continues at coordinate 707,198 of CAWKFK010000005.1, read as the reverse complement.
ACCCAGGCGCAGGCGATGATGACAAAGGGCATCAGCGGGAACTTGTAGCGATACGAACCCGCCATGATCATGCACTGCAGCGTCGTGTAGCCGGCAAATGCATAACAGGTCAATGCCCAGACGGGCACCTCGCCAAGGCTGCGATGGCGCAGAAACCTGCGCAGCAGCACGACGCCGGCTGCGGCGAACCCCAGCATCAGCAGTCCGTAGTAGGCTTGGTTGAGTATGCGAACCGTGCGGAACGCGTGGACGGCCTCGTCGTACCAGGGCGTTCCGCGCTGGTACGCCCATTCGCCCTCCCCGTCGACCGACCAGAGACTGAACGCCTTCAGCGGCATCAGGAGCGCGAACGTGCCGGGGTTCTCGCGGATCCATTCGACGGCGGCCGCCTTGGCCCGGCGCCCCGATTCGATCTGCTTCTCGACGGTGAAGGTCTTCGCCCAGAGGTCCAGCACCTCCTTTCCCCCATCGGTGGGAAAGCCGCGGCTCGCCAGCGCACTGGGATTGTTGCCCACATAGAACGCCCAGCCGCCGTTGGTCGATACGAACACCGGTTCGCCCAGCACCCGGTAGTTGCGGTAGGCCCACGGGCCAAGCACGAGCGCCATCGCCAGGAACACCACGGCTCCGTGCACCAGCGTCCTGACGGTGAGCCGCCTTCCCGGCTCGAACAGAAAGCCGATCCCGACCAGGATCAGGGGCATCAGCAGAGTCTGCGGCTTGGTCAGGGTCGCGTAACCGAAGACCAGGCCGCACACCACGGCGCCGAAGAACGATCTCCTCGAAATGAAGATCCAGGTGCCGGCAAGCAGCAGGAGGGTGTAGAAGGTCTCGGTCGAGGTGAGCGCCGTGTAGGCGATGTTGTTGGGATACACGGCCAGCAGGAGCACGGCGATCCGCGCCGCCGGCTCCGACCCGAACAGTGTGCGCGCGAGCGCGAGCACGACGAAGAAGGTCGCAGCGGCGAACACCAGGTTGGCAACCTGCACGACGAAAGTGTCCGTGCCGAACAGGTAGTAGAGGGCTCCAGCCACCGCCGGCCAGCCCACCGGCCAGAAGGCAGTCGGAACCCCCTGTTCGCTGTATCCCTCTCCGCGCGCGAGCCCGGCCGCACGATTGTGATACCAGAGGAAGTCCGAACTCGGCTCTACCGGGACGAGCGCGACGAGCGCGATCCGAAGCCCCATGAACAGCAGGAAGCAGGCCGGCAGGAACGCCGGATGTAGCAGGGCGGCCGACAGGACGTCTCCTGGCGCCGCCCATCGGAACGGACTTGGCAACGGCTGCGATCTTGCTGACATGATGCGAATTCCCCGCAGAACAAGGAGCCTCAGAAACGGTCGGGTCGATCCCGGCGAGCCCGTCCGGTCCGCGGGCGGACCGGGGCACGCACAGCGTACAGCGGCGTGCGCCGCGCGCAGTGGATAACTCCACTCAACGGCACACTTCGCGACCGGCGGAGCGTAGTCGTTCCCCCCGGTTCAGCCATCGGCGGCTCGACGCACGAACGGCCAGCGATTCAGCAGCCGCTGCGGCACGCCGAAGTCCCCGAGGACCTGCCTGATCTCGGCCATTCCGCCGCGATCGAAGAAGACGACGTAGGTCGAGTACACCAGCACCCCGGTCGCGACGCAGACGATCAGCGACCCGAGCGCGCCCGCCCCGCAGGCATCGAGCGCGCGATCGACACCGAACACGCAGCACGTCATCACGGTCGCCCCGAGGACCGGCTGCCGCAGTGCCGCCCCGTAGTCGCGATAGCGCACACCGGTCACATGCGTCACTTCACGCAGCAGCCACAGCGACAGCACCGGGTAGACGACGGCCCACGCCAGCGAAACGCCGAGCAGTCCCAACCTCCATGCCCCGAACGCGATCGCCGACGGGAGCACCACCGCGCACAGTGCGCTGTAGCGCACGAGACGCCTGACGTTGCCGGTCGAGATCAGCACCTGAGATAGAAGGGCTGCGACGGAGCGCACCAGTTCCCCCACGCAGAGCGCCTGCAGGGGCACGACCGCGGCATGCCACTGCGCACCGAGCAGGACGTCGACCAGGTCGTCCGCGACGACCGCGAGCCCCGCGAGGGCCGGGAACATCAGGTACGCGACACCGCGCGTCAGACGCAGGATCGCTGCGCGCAGCCGGGGCGGATCGGTCTGCAGGTTAGCGAAGACAGGCAGCGCAATCGCCGTCACCAGGCCGGTCACTTGCGTGGCGGGCAGACCGGCCAGCGACTTGCCCATGTCGTACACGCCGACCGCCCGCTCGCCGAGCAGCTTGCCGACGATGAGCTTGTCGACGTTCGTGTAGAGGTGCCAGAGCAGGCGCGTGTAGGTGATGTTCAGCCCGTAGTCGAACAACTTCCGTCCCTCGCGCAGCCGCAGCGGCAGCGTCGGACGCCAGGGCACGACGCGCCAGTACCAGACTGTCGCGACCAGGCTGCCGGTGAAGAAGGCGCCGACCAGCGCCCAGTGCTTGAGCCCCAGCATCGCGAGCGGAATCGCGACCAGCGACTGCACCACGGCGCCGACCACCCCGAGCCACAGCACCGCCTGCAGCCTCATCTCCCTGCGCAGCAGGGCGGCGGGCACGGTGTTGAGTGCACCGAACAGGAAACCGAATCCGATCACGGCGATGACCGGCTGAAGCGCGGGCATCGCGAAGAACGACGCGGCTGGCCAGCTCAGCAGAAAGGTCACGGCCGCGAGAGCGCCGCTCGTCAGAAGCGCGATGCCGAAACAGCCGTTTATCTCCGCCGGGCTGACGTTCTGCCGCTGGACGATGGAAGCACCGATCCCGACCTCGTTCAGATATCCGATCAGCCCAGTGACCGTGGTCGCCAGTGCCAGCAGGCCGAAATCCTCGGGCGCGAGGATGCGCGCAAGCACCAGCGTCGACAGCAGCGAGATCAGCTTGCCGAGGCCGCCCGCCAGGCCGGATGCGCCGATCGCCCGGACCGTGCGCCGGCGAATGTCCTCGATCATGGCGCCCCACCGCGCCCGGTCCGCCCGGCACGCGATCCGGTCACGAGCCCGCCTCCAGCAGGTTGCGCAACGCCTGCGACCGGAACCGCCGCTGCGTCCGTGCCCAGGGCGTGTGCCGCCTGATCAGGAAGCGGTCCCCGGTGCCACGGGATGCACCCGGCTCGGTCGTGAACGCGAACCGGAAGCCGGCATACCTGGCCATCCTCTGGTGCCGTTCGTCGAAATCGTCGCCGAGCTTGCCATTCGGGTAGGCGAACAGCGCGGGAACTTCGCCCGTGATGGCCCGGAGGTCGTCGCGACCGGCGGCGATCTCGCGCAAGGCCTCTCCGTCGTCGAGCGAGCGCAGGATCGGATGGCTCCGGGTGTGCCCGCCGACCTGCATTCCCGCGCGGCTGAGCTGCCGCACCTGGTCGTCGCCCATCATCAGATCCGCGCGCGGCGCGCCGCCGCCCGCATCCTCGATCCTCGACACCGCCGCCAGCCGCTGCGCCGGCGGAAGGTACTTGACGCCCTGCAGGAGGCGCGAGACCGCGACGCGCCGCTGTGCGGGCGCGCCCAGTTCGAGCACGCCCAGCCCGAGCCAGCCGGCGTCGAGCCGATCGGTGCGCGCGGCGCGCACCGCTTCGAGGACGCGATCGTTGAACATCGTGCCATCGTTCAGATATCCCGTGGCTATGAAGAATGCCGCCGTCATCCGATGCCGCTGCAGCAGCGGCAGCGCGACTTCGCAATTGTCGCGGTATCCGTCGTCGAAGGTGATCACGGCCGCCCTGGGCGGAAGGCTGAAGTCGAACAGCCGTTCGCACGCCTCGAGAGGCGACAGCACACGGAACTGCGACCCGATCCAGCCGAGGATGCGGTCGAACTGCTCCGCATCGGGCTCGCTCGGCTGCAGCGGATCGTGCGCGGGCACCACGCGGTGGAAGATGAACGCGGACAGCCGCCCGCGGGCGCCGCCCGGAGACAGGAGTGAGGTTGCGAGCCGGAACATGCGTCAGAGGTGGCGGGCGGAGGGCGACGCGCCGGCATGCCGTGCAGCGCTCCCGAGCAGTCGTTCGTAGACCGGCGCATAGCGCGCCACGCTCGCGGCCCAGTTGCGTTCGCTCTCCACGAAGCGCCTGCCATTGACCGCCAGGTGCGCGCGCAGTGCGCCGTCGGCGAGCAGTCGCGCGACAGCCGCCGCCAGCGCCGGCACGTCACCGGCGCGATGCAGCAGGCCGGTGTGCCCGTCCCGGATCAGTTCGCGATGCCCGCCGACGTCCGAGGCGACGACCACCCTGCCCTGCGCCATCGCCTCGAGCGGCTTCAGTGGCGTGACGAGATCGGTCAGCCGCATGCGCTGCCGCGGGAACGCGAGCACGTCGATCAGCGAGTAGTAGCGGTCGATTTCCGCGTTCGGCACGCGCCCGGTGAAGACCACTTCGCCGGACAGGCCGAGCTCGGACACCAGCGCGCGCAGCGCGGCCTCCTGCGCACCGCCGCCGACGAGCAGCAGCCGCGTACCAGGCTTCCGATCGCGGATCGCGGGCAGCGCGCGCACCATCAGGTCCAGCCCTTCGTACGCGTAGAACGAGCCGCAGAACCCGACGACGGGATGCCCCCGCAGGCCGAGCCGCGACTCGAGGTCGGCATCACGCCGCTCGATCACCGGGAATCGCTCGATGTCGACGGCATTCGGGATCACCGTCACCTTGTCGGCCGCAATGCCGCGCGCGACGATGTCCGAGCGCAGCCCTTCGCAGATCGTGGTGATGGCATCGGCGCGCCGGAAGGCAGCCGTTTCCAGCCAGCGGCTGAGCCGGTAGCGAAGGTCTCCTTCACGGTGGGTGCCATGGTCGACTGCGGCGTCCTCCCAGAACGCGCGGACCTCGTAGACCACCGGCAGTCCGAGCCTGCGCCCGACCCGCAGCGCCGGCCAGGCGTCGAGCACCGGCGAGTGCGCATGCAGGATGTCCGGTTGCTCGGCCCTTGCCAGCCGATCGAGCGCGCGCTCGGTCGCGCGCATCTGGTCGAACACCCAGGCCACCGGAAGCCGCGAAAACGGGGCGGCGCCAAGGCGCGTGCGATGGAACACCAGTCCGTCTGCGGTCTCCTGCTCCGCGTCGCAGGGCCCCTGTTTCGGCGAGGTCAGGTGGACCGTCTGCCAGCCGCGGCTGCGCTGCTGGCGCAGGATCGCCGCGGTGCGAAAGGTGTAGCCGCTGTGCAGAGGCAGCGAGTGGTCGAGCACGTGCAGGATCTTCACGGGCGCACCTCGAGCGCAGCGCCCTGCGGCGCTCCCTGCGGCGACGCCGACACGCCATCGACGTTCTCGCGCATCCACAGCTCGAGCATCATCAGTACCCAGGTCATCGTTCCGTAGTAGCCGGCATGCTGCGTGTGGATTGCCTGGCGAAGCTCGGCCAGGAACGGCGCGCGGATCAGTCCGCGGGTGGCCAGGCCGGCAAGTGCATCGTCGGCGCGGCTCGACAGGCGCGGCTGCGCCAGCAGCCATTCGCCGAACGGCATGCCGAAGCCGTGCTTCGGCTTGTCGATGATCTCGTCGGGCAGGAACCCGCGCAGTGACTCGCGGAAGAAGTGGCGAAGCTGGGTGCGGCGCAGTTTCTGGCCCGGCTGCAGGCGCAGCGAGTGCGCGACCAGGTCATCGGTAAGCATGGGGAATGCAACCTCGACGCCGGCCGCGTGGCACATGCGGGTCACCTTCGGCAGGTCGTTGTCCGCCAGCGTGAACTTGAAGTCGTAGGCGAGCAGCCGGTTGAGCTGGGTCGCCCCTTCGCTGCGCGCCCAGACCTCGCGCTCCAGGTCCAGAGGCTCGAAGCCCGCCGCAGCCTGCAGCACCTCCTCGCTCAGCACGTTGGACGGACCGAACCGGTTGAGCAGGTTGTACCTAGCGCCCAGCCGCTCCGGAAGGGGCACGCGCGCCTGCTCCGCATACGCCCGGGCCTTGCGTACGGGCCACAGCTCGCTGGACTTCAGCGGCCCGAACAGCAGCGGCTCCAGCACCGCGTCGCGCAGCGCTGCGGGCAGCCTGCCATACAGCGAGAACAGCCACTGGGTCGCGTAGCGCTCGTTGCCGCCGTAGAGCTCGTCGCCGCCGTCGCCGCCGAGCATGCGCTGCACTCCGGCCTCGTGGGCGAGCCGCGCGCAGACGTGTGTCGGAACGGCCGACGAATTCCCGAAGGGCTGCTCGTAGGAGCGCGCAAGGACGTCGATCGTGCGCTCGGCCTCGTCGGGCGTCAGGATCAGCTCGGTGTGCTCGGTCCCGAAGTGACTCGCCGCCAGCCGTGAGTACCGCGACTCGTCGTAGGCCGACACGTCGAATGCGATCGAGAACGTGCGCGCCGGCGCGCCGTACAACTCGGTGGCCAGGCCGGCGATCGTCGAGCTGTCGGTGCCGCCCGACAGGAAGCAGCCCAGCCGCTCCCGCGGCACGCCGGCCGCGCATTGCGCGACCCCGGCGCGCAATGCGGCCATGAACGCATCGCGCTCGCGCGCGAAGTCGAACGGCTGGTGCTCGTCGAAACGCGGCTCCCAGTGCCGGAACGTCTCGCACCGGCCGCCCTGGATCGACAGCGCCTGCCCTCCCTCGAGGCGGGCAACGCCGGCATGGATCGACAGCGCAGCCGGGATCTCGTGGAACCAGAGGTAGGCGTACAACGCGCGCGCGTCGATCTCGGCAGGCAGGCCGAGCAGGTCGCAGACCCGTCGCGGACGCATCGACCACGCGAGGCGCCCGTCACGCTGCGCGTAGTACAGCGGCAGGGAAGAGAAGCGGTCGGCCGCGAGCAGGCCTCTGCCGGCGGAGGGATCCCACACCGCGACCACGTACTCTCCGTCGAGCAGCCGGAGCATCTCCCGCCCATGCGTGCGCCAGGCCTGCGCCAGCGCCTCCGGAAGACCCTGCGCCAGCGCCTGCTCCGACAAGCGCGCATCGGTCAGACGGATGCGCCCGTAGGCCTGCAGCTGCAGGCCCCGCACCGCCCGGTCCAGAGCCTGGTCACCACCCACTTTCATCTGCTCGGCGGGCCGCTGCCGTCCCGGCCAGGCCAGACCCTCGAAGACGGGCAGCGCCGCGATCGCAGACCGATCGCCGGCGCTCATACCAGCACCTCGATCGCTTCGGGATGAGACAGAAAGCGCGACGGACTGGCAGTCGGCCCGTAGGCGCCCGACATGAAGACCGCCACCAGGTCCCCTGGCTCGCCCCTGGCGATCTCGACGCGGTCGCCGAGCAGGTCGAGCGGAGTGCACAGCGGGCCCACCACGCTCTGCACCTCGCAGTCGGCCGAGTCCATCCGGTTGCCGATCGCCACCGGATAGTTCTTGCGCAGCACCTGGCCGAAGTTGCCCGACGCCGCGAGGTGGTGGTGAAGACCCCCGTCGGTCACCAGGAAAACCTGCCCGTGCGAGATCTTGCGGTCGAGCACGCGACAGACGTACACCCCCGCTTCGGCGACGAGGTAGCGGCCCAGCTCGATCACCAGCGGCACACCCAGTTCCGCGCGGGCCCTGCGCGACAGCCCGTCCAGGTTGGCGGCGATCGGATCGAGGTCGAGGGGCTGCTCGCCCGGAAAGTACGGCACGCCGAAGCCCCCGCCCACGTTCACCCACTCCAGCGAGCGCCGCAGCGGCGCGGCCAGGCGCTGCGCCAGTTCGACGCTCTTGCGCTGCGCGTCGCAGATCGCTTCGGCATTCAGACTCTGCGAGCCGCTGTAGATGTGGAACCCGACCAGTGCGAGGCCCTCGGACTCGATGCGCGCCGCCAGCGACGGCACGCGTTCCTCGTCGATCCCGAACGGCTTCGCGCCGCCGGCCATCTTCATGCCGGAGGCCTTCAGCTCGAACGACGGATTCACGCGGATCGCCAGGCGCGGCGCCACGCCGAGCCGGGCGCCCGCGTCGATCGCCTGCTCGCACTGGCGCTCCGATTCGAGATTCAGGGTCACGCCGGCGGCGACCGCCTGCTCGATCTCGCTGGGTCCCTTTCCGGGCCCGGCAAAGCTGATGCATTCGGCATCGGTGCCGGTGTCGAGCGCGACCCGCATCTCGCCGGCCGACGCGACGTCTAGACCGTCGGTGAGGCCGGCAAGCAGGTGCACGACCGCCGGCATCGGATTGGCCTTGATCGCGTAGTGCAGGTGCAGGCCTTCGGGAAGCACGGCACGCAGGCGCGCCACGCGGGCCGCGATCGCCTGGCGGTCGTAGGCATAGAACGGCGTGCGACCCGCACGAGCAGCAAGGCGGGACAAGGGCACGCCGCCCGGCGCCAGCTCGCCGTCGACGATGCGGAACGCCGCGAGGTCGGCGTGCTTCGGGAACCGGATCACGTTCATTCGGCTGCTCCGAACAGCGCGCGGCGCTCGCCGGCGAGCTGCTTGCGGTCGATCTTGCCGTTCGCGTTGCGCGGCAGCGGATTCGCCAGCCAGTCGACGTGCGCGGGAATCATGTAATTGGGCAGAGTCTGCCGGCATGCCGCCAGCAGCGCATCGCGGTCCTCGGCGATGCCGGGCGCCGCCTGGGCGACGACGACGATCGCCTGGCCCAGCGCAGGATGATCGACGCCGAAGGCCGCGGCCTCGGCCACCAGGCCGGTCCGGTACAGCACCTCCTCGACCTCGGTCGGACTCACCCGGTAGCCGGAAGTCTTGATCATCTCGTCGCGGCGGCTGACGAAGTAGAGAAACCCGTCCTCGTCGCGACGCACGGTGTCGCCGGACCAGACGGCGATCTCCGGCATCACGAGTTCGCGCCGCTGTCCCGGCAGAGGCCGGAACCGCTCGGCGGTCTTCTCCGGGTCATTCCAGTAGCCGAGCGAAACGAGCGCGCCGCGGTGGACGAGTTCGCCGGGCTCGTGCGGCTCGCACTCCGAACCGTCGTCCCGCACGACGAGGATTTCGGCGTTCGGGATCGCCTTGCCCATCGAGGTGGGCCGACGATCGACCTCCTCGGGCGGCAGATAGGTGGACCGAAACGCCTCGGTGAGACCGTACATCAGGAACGGTTTGGCTGACGGCACGCGCCGGCGCAAGTCCGCGAGCGTCGCGGTCGGCATCGCACCGCCTGAATTGGTGAAGTAGCGCAGGTGAGTGTCGATCGTGGCCGGCCAGTCGAGCGCCGCGAGCTGGATCCAGAGCGGCGGCACCGCCGCGAGGCCGGTGATCCGCTCGCGCGCGAGGGCGCGCACGACGTCGGCTGCCAGCAGGTAGTTGTGCAGGACGGCGCAGGCACCTGCCGAGAAGGCTGTGGTCAGCTGCGACAACCCGTAGTCGAACGACAGCGGCAACACCGCGAGCAGCCGGTCGTCGACATGATTGCCTAGGTAGCTCGCGACGCTGTGCGCGCCCGCCACCATGTTCCGGTGCGAAAGCACCACGCCCTTGGGCCGGCCGGTGCTGCCCGACGTGTACAGGATCGCCGTCATGTCCGCGTCGATCGTCCGGTGCGGCAACGCCCTCGGGCTTTCGCCTAACCGTTCGAAAGGATGCACCGCCGGGCCCTCCCCGTCCCGCTCCCCCGGCACCGCGGCATCGGCGGACGCCGGCGCGACCAGCACCACGTGCCGCAGGTCGCGGCAATGCGCGCGCGCCTCGCCCATGCCCGCCCAGCGCTCCGGCGTGGTCACCAGCAGACGCACGTTGCAGTCGGCGAGGATGTACGCGACCTGCTCGGCCTTCAGCAGCGGATTGACCGGCACGAACACACAGCCGGCCCGCGCCGCGCCGAACAGCGCGATCACCGCCTCCGGACGCTTGTCGAGCCAGACGGCGATGCGGTCGAGGCGGTCCAGCCCCAGGCCGGCAGCTGCCCGTGCGAAAGCATCGACCGCGGACGCGAGCCCCTCGTAGGTCAGGCTGTTGGCCCCCGACTTCAGGGCCTCGCGCTCGGGATGCCGATGCGCGGTCTTCAGAAGCAGTTCGTGGATGAGTTCGGACACAGCGTACGCAGGCGACCGGCCGCCCATGCGGCCAAGGCAACGAATTATCGCAGCATGGAATTTTCGGCCCATTGCATTTCGCACACGTCCGGGACCAGCGCAGCGTTCGAGCGGTCAGAAGGCATCCGCCCCTGCCGTGCTGTTGTTATCGCGCCGATCCGACGAGCGTACGAGCGGCAGCGCAGCACCCGCTGCTAGCATCCTCGCGTGCGCACGATCCTGCTCATCGCCTTTCATTTCCCTCCGCTCACCGGCAGCAGCGGCATCCAGCGGACGCTCCGATTCGCCCAGTATCTGCCCGAGTTCGGCTGGCGCCCGGTGGTCGTGACCGCGACGCCCGGAGCCTATGAGCAAGCCGACCCCGCGACGCTCGACCAGATCCCCCCAGGCTGCGAGGTGATCCGCCTGCCGGCGCTGGACACCGCGCGTCATCTGTCGATCCGCGGGCGCTACCCGGGCTTTCTCGAGGTTCCGGACCGCTGGGTGAGCTGGACCTGGGCGGGCGGCCTGCTGGCCGCGCGCGCGGCCCGCCGGGTGGGCGCCGAGGCCGTCTGGAGCACCTATCCGATCGCCAGCGCCCATGTGCTCGGCGCCGCGGTGTCGCGGCGCAACCGACTGCCGTGGATCGCCGATTTCCGCGATCCGATGGCGCAGCAGGGCTACCCTGCGGATCCGGCGCGCTGGCAGGCGTACCGGGCGATCGAGCAGGATGCCGCCCGGAATGCGGCCCGTCTCGTGTTCGTGACACCGGGCGCGCTCGCGTTGTACCGCGCGCGCTACCCGCAGACCCCGGCCGATCGGTTCGCACTGATCGAGAACGGATTCGACGAATCGGTGTTCGCCTCCGCTCGGACGGCAACGATCCCGCCCCCGGAAGGTCGACCGCTGGTGATCGTGCACAGCGGAATCGTCTACCCGGCGGAGCGCGACCCGACGAACCTGGTGCGCGCCGTCGCGCGTCTCGATCGAGACGGCGCGATCCGCCGGGGCGACGTCGTGTTGCGGTTCCGGGCGCCCGTGCACGGCGAACTGATCGCTTCGCTGGCGCGGGATCACGGCGTGGCCGACTACTTCGAGATCGCTCCCGCCGTGTCCTACGCCGAAGCCCTGGCAGAGATGATGTCCTGCGACGGGCTGCTGGCGATGCAGGCAGCCAACTGCAACGAGCAGATTCCGGCCAAGGTCTACGAGTACCTGCGCGCCGGCCGGCCGACCCTCGGCCTGGCCGATCCGGCCGGCGACACCGGACGGCTGCTGCGGAAGGTCGGCTGCCCCTATGTGGCCGCCCTCGAGTCGGAGGCCGACGTGACCGCCGGCCTGGCGCAGTACCTGCGCGACCTGAAGGCGGGAACTGCGACGGTCGTCGCGCGCAGCGAGGCCGACCGTTTCTCGCGCAGGTCGCTGACAGGGCGCTTCGCGCAACTGCTCGACGAGGTCTGCGGGCGGGCGCCGCAAGCATGAGCGCGCTGCTGATAGTCCGGCACGAGGATCCGCTCGCGGCCGAGGGGGTGAGCCAGGCCGGGCGCGAGTCGCTGGCGGCCCAGGGATTCCCGGCACCGAAGCGCCGTGCCTTCCCCGGCGGCTCGCTGTACTGGCACGCGACCCCGCAGAACCCGTCGTCGGAAGAACTGCTGCAGGACGTCGGCGAGGCGGGCGACTGCGTTGCGTGCGTCGGCACCCTGTTCTACCGCGGACGCGCCGGCGGGCAGGCCCTGCGCGAGCTCTGGCGCGACTTCACCGCACCCGAGGCGTTCGGCTGGGACACGCTGTGGGGCAACTATCTGCTGGCCGTGGTCAAGAACGGCAAGGCTTGGGTGTTCGGCGATCCGGTCGGCATGGTCAAGCTGTACCACACCGGGAATCGCGCGGTCTGGTCGACCTCGTGGCTCGCCTGCGCGGCAGCCGCGGGCAGCCGCGAAATCGACCGCATCGGCGTGATCGACTACGTGATGTCCGGCGCCAACCACGGCGACCGCACGCCGATCGCCGCGGTGCGCATTGCCGACCCGGCACAGGCGGTCGAGCTCGCCACGCTCGCGACGCGCCCGCTGACCACGCCCGCGCAGTGGACCGAGGGGCCCCGCTACGCGACGATGGCGCAGGCCGTCGACGCGGCCGCGGCCATCCTCACCGACCGTGCAGCCGCCCTTGCCGCCGGATTCGGCGAGCGGATTCGCTCGGCCCTGTCGGGCGGCTTCGATTCGCGGCTGATCGTCGCGTCGCTGCGCGCCGCCGGCGTCAACCCGAAGCTGCACGTGTACGGGCGCCCCGGCGACGAGGACGTGCGGATCGCACAGAGGGCCGCGCAGGCGATCGGCCTGCCGCTGGAGCACATCGACAAGTCGGCACTGAACCGCACGCTGCCCGAGCCGACCGACGAACTGTTCCACCGGCAGAGCCTGTTCTTCGACGGCCTGCCGACCGACGGAATCTTCGACCGGGGCGCCGACCGGCTGACGCGCATCCGCCAGAGCGCCGACGGCTGGCTCGCGCTGAACGGTGGCGGCGGCGAGATCCTGCGCAACTTCTTCTACCTGCACGACCGGCCGTTCACCGCCGCCGAGATCGTCCGGGTCTTCTACTCGAACTGGGCGCCCGCCGCGATTCCCTCCGCCGCCGACCGCCGCGACTACCGCGACTACATGGCCGACGCGATCGAGCGCTCGGTGGGCGCGGGGGGCCGGCTGAGCAGAACGCAGGTCGAGTTGATCTACCCGCTGTTTCGCGTGCGTTACTGGACCAGCAGGAACAACGGCCTCGCGGTGCGCTGCGGGCACTTCCTGACGCCGCTAGTGGATCCGGAACTGGTACGTCTGTCGCAGGCGCTGCCGCTGGGATGGAAGGACTACGGGAGATTCGAGTCGGCGCTGCTCGCGCGGCTCGATCCGGCGCTGGGAGCGGTGCCGCTGTCGTACGGATTCACGCCGGCCGACGGCCCGACGGCGTCATATCGCGCGAAGATGTGGCTGCAACATCGCAGGCCGCCCTGGCTGCGCGGCCGGTCGGCCATGTTGCGGCGGGTCTTCCCCGCGCTCGGCAGGCACCGCTCGCCGTCGGACGTCACCCGGCCAGACATCGACCGCGACCCGCTGGCGGCAGTGCTGCGCGCCAGCGAGTTCACCGATCAGGCAATGCAGGATCGCGCGCGGACATTCGGCGCCTGGTTCGCCGCGGGCGCGCCGGTCACCCGATCGATCGCGTGACTTGGCGGAACGGCAACGAATTGTCGTCAGGAACCGCAAATGACGAAGGGGCTCCGATACGACCCGGAACCCCTTCGTTGCCCGGGCTCACCGACGCCCGGGGCCGGCAGCCTGCCTCAGACCGGCTGAACACCGCCGATGCGGGGCGGCTGAGCACCGCCATTCACGGTCGGCTGAGTACCACCAATGTTCTCCGGCTGAGTACCGCCAATGCTGTCCGGCTGAGTACCGCCATTGAAGATCCCCGGGTCAGGGGTGACGCCACCTTGAGTACGCATGAGACTCTCCTTTGCGAAATCCAGTGAACCCGCGTTGGGCCCGAGTCAATTAAAGCAAAAGACGCGCCAGAACTGCAACACACTGATAAATATGGAGTTTCTGTTTCGTGCTCGACAAACTCCGGCATATGGGTAAAGTTTTCCGACAGCGCCGCGGTCCGGGCACGGTCTGCGCATCGCCAAGGGTCTTTTCCAACGTGCAGGTCCTTCGCCCACTCCCGATCCAGCGATAGCCATGCGAATTCAGCATCCTGCCATACAGCACCTGCGCCGAGTGTCGAAGCTGCGCGGCATCGGCATGCCGCGACTCCTCGCCGGGTACGTCGGCTGCCGGCGTCGCAACCCGACGCTCGGCATCACCGACTACCTCGCGTGCAAACTGTTCGACAAGGCGTTCACCGCGGGGGCACAACCGGAGGATTTCCTCGGCTGGAGAGTGGAGACAGACCTGGCTCTGGCACTGAACCCGCGCACGGTGGTGCTGCCCGCCTGGGACAAGCTCACCTTTGCGATGTTCGCCAAGGTGTTCGAACTGCCGGCGCCCGAGCTCGTTGCGGCCTACCGCCGCGGCCCTCTCGCGAGCAGCACCGTCGCCGGCACGTTCCTTCGGTCGATCGACGATCTCGGGCGCTGGCTGCGCAGCAACGACATCTGGCCGCTGTTCGCGAAGCCGTCGTACAGCCAGCAGAGCGTCGGCTGCTTCCACTTCACCGGTTATCGCCCGGCCACGGAGGCGCTGCTCACGCCGTCGGGGGAAGAAGTCCCCCTGGAGCGCTTCCTGCGCGCCGTGGAAGGAACGACCGGCATAAAATATTTCCAGCCGGAGATGGGCTATCTGTTCCAGGAGGTGCTCAAGCCGCATCCGCAGATCGTCGGTCTGCTCGGAACCAGGCAGATATCCGGCCTGCGGGTGGTGCTGATCCAGGACGACCAGGGCGTCGAGATCGTATCGGCCCTCTGGAAGCTCGCCGGCGGTGAAACCGACACCGATCGCTTCGAGCCGGCCTACCCGAAGACACTGATCGCAGACATTGCGCCGGACAGCGGGACGCTTCGAATGGCGGTGAGCATGACGGGTCGCGCAGCCCAGGCGCCGCACACGGGGGCCAAGCTGGAAGGCTTCGTGCTGCCCGACTGGGAGCGGGTCACGGAGCTCTGTGCGCGCGCGGCGACACTCTTTCCGATGATGCGCATCCAGCATTGGGATGTCGCGCTGACGGACCGGGGCCCGCGCCTGCTCGAGGTCAACGATATCGGTGCGATCGGGTGGCTGCAGGTCTTCGGGCACGGCATAGTCACGCCGCGCCTGCGCGCCCTCCTCGAGCGGCACGGCGACGCCGCCAAGTACCCGTGGATCGCGCGCATCTGCCGCTAGCCTGGCGCAGCCGCGCGGGCGCGCGTCACCAGCGCCAGTGCGACCTGCGCCGGCCCAGCCGCCCGTTTGCGGGGCAACGCTCGGTCGGCCGGCCGGGCCCCACCAGCAGACTCTCCAGCCCGCGATCCGCCAGCATCCGCATGAAGTCTTCGTCGAGGAAGCCCCGGCGATGAGCATGCTGCGAAAGGTCGATGTCGCCGAACGCATTGACCTCCAGAATGCGCGGCCCCTCGTCCGTCAGCGCGATGTCCCATCCGGGACACAGGAATCCCGGAAAGGCGGTGGCAGCCTTGCATACCAACGCCTTGATCTCCGGCCAGCCGGGAAGCGTGAATCCGACCAGCGTCGCGCCGGTCACCGGATGCGGCGGGTCGACCGACTGGCCCGCGCCGACCCCGGCAACCACGCGCGTCACCCGGCCGCTGTCGGCGTCCACGCGCGCCAGCAGGTTGCCGCTGCGCCCGTGCTCGAAGTTGTCCGAGTCCCGCACGCCGACGTTGACTTTCCAGATCGCCCTGGTGATCCGCGGCCCGGAGGGAGTCAGGAAAGTGTGGATCCGCACTCCGGAGATCTTCGGGCCGCAGAGTTCGCGGATGTCGGGATGCGAGCGCAGCGACTCCTGAACGACCCAGCCGAATCCGGAGCGGTCGCCGAGGGATGCGCAGAAGTCATCGAGTCCGATTCGCGACCCGTTGCCGAGCACGAGCGTGCTGCCTTCTATCGCCTCGACCGAGGCGTTTCCCTTGCCGTAGGAACCGTAGGCCGGCTTCAGGTAGACCGGCAGCCGCGTGGCCCGCAGGAACGCGGCCAGATCGTCCGGCGAGCCGAGCGCCTCACCGAGCGCCGCCGGACGGCCCGGCGCGTAGACCGCGCGCGTCTCGGGCACCGCGACCCCGTAGCCGCGCATCATCGCGTAGAAGCTCGCCTTGTCCAGGCTGAGGATCAGCGAGTAGTCGTCGATCAGCAGGTCCTCGAGCACCCCCTGCGCACGATAGCCGCCGAATGCGCGCTTCTGCGCGAAGCTCAGGTCGTTCTCGTAGAGGCGGAAGTCGAAGTACTCCAGCAGCCCAAGCCTCCAGCCGCCAAAGCGCAGGCGAGCCGACTCGGCGACCAGGCAGGCCAGCGGCCGGCCGGACGATCTGGCCGCCGCGCGGAATTGCGCGGCTATCTCGCGCAGCCGCGCGCTCACGCGCGCTCCGCCGTCGGCGCCGGCGATTCCGGGTGTCCCGGCTGCCTGGCGCCACGACCTCCCGTTGCCCCGTCGTCGACGCGCACCCGGTCGCCGATGACCCCGCGCGTCAGCTTCATCGCCGCCCGGGCGCTCTCGATCGCCCATCGATCGACCGTCGAGCGGTACACGCGCACGTTGCTGATCACCCGGTCGGCGGTGGCCCAGGCCAGCTGGTCCTCGGTTGCGTTCGTGTAGAACTCGACGACGCTGCCCGGCTGGCGCGCGAACATGTCCTGCAGGACCGCACGCAGCAGCAGACGGCCCGGCGCGTAGCGTCCGTAACCCTCGTCGTAGGTGGTCTTGAGGATCACCAGCATGCGCGCAGAGCGCACCACCAGCCTGCACGCGACGATCCGGCCTGCGTGGCGCAGCGAATAGACCAGTGCGTCGCCACGATCGGCAAAGGCGCGCATCATCGCCGCATAGAACCGCCCCTGCTCGTTGTCCGGGCTGACGGCGGTGCCGCCTGCCGCCTTCCACCCGGAACTCTCGAGCCGCCCGAACTCGTCGACGCGGGCCACCACCTCGGACGGACTGGTCGCCACCTCGAGCTCGAATTTCACGCCGTCGTGTTCGAGCCGATGACCATACCGCCGAATGTTCTTGACGAGCGAACGTGCGCGGGCGGCCCAGTACCGGTCGAACGCCCCCGCAAGGCACACCGACATCGTACGCACATGGGGCTGGACCTCGACGAGCGGAGAACCGCCCCCCGCATCGAAGACGTCGGACATGCACGAGTACAGGGGATCCTGCGCGAGCAGATCGAAGGCCAGCGTGTGCCCCGGAAGACAGCGCATCAGTTCCGGCAGCGCAAACGCGTCCTCGCGACGCAGCAGGACCGGTGCAATCTGGCTCTGGCTGGGCAGAAAGGCGCTCCACAGTCCGATCCGGTTGCGCTCGACCAGCATCATGCCGCGCGGTTCGGTGGGATCGCCAAGGATCGCCAGCCGTGTCGTCGGGCTGGCGAAGTGCTGCAGCAGCGGCCCGACAAAACGCGCATCGAGCAGCGGGTGGTCGTCGAAAATGCGCTGGTTCAGCGCTGCCCACCGATCGCGGTGGACCGCGAACCCCTCGCGCGCGTCGATCAGATGCCAGTTCATCGCCGCCCCCTCCGCAAGTGGCCGATTGCGCCGCGCCCGCAGGCGAACCGGACAGGCCTGCCCCGACTCCGTCGCGTCTTCACGTGCGCACCTCCGCGTCCTCGCGGGCCGACGGTTCCGCGGCCGCATCACGTCCGGTGTCCGGGCCAGGGCGCCCGACCCTGCGAATCAGTGTCTCGACACGCCTGAAGATCGGTGCCCGGTAGACATTCACGTGGAAGACCTGACGCCGCAACGGCGTCCAGCGTGTGTGCCAGTCCTTGACCGGCCCGTAGAACTCGACCCGCCTCGTGCACCCGTCCGAGAACAGCTCCTCGAACATCTCCTGACGCATCAGGGACGTCGGCGACAACGGCGACACGGATTCGTCGTACGTCGTCTTCAGGATGACGATCTCGCGGCCGTCATGCAGGCACAACTCCGAGGCGACCAGACGGTCGTCGAAGAGGTACTGGTAGACGCGCGCCATCCCCAGACGGGAAAACCGCTCCATCATCAGCGCGTAGAACTGCGTCTGCGGATGTTCGGCGCTGACAGCCGTGCCGCCCGCAGCCTTCCAGCCCTTGGACTCGATCGCCGCGTAGTCCTGCACCGCCTGCCGCATCGACTCGGGGCCCGTCACGACCTGCATGCGGGCGGCGATGCCCTTGGCCGCCAACTTGTCGCGCTGACGTCGCATGTTCGTCTTCAGGTTCTTGCCGCGCGCCGCCCAGTAGTCCGCGAAGCTGCCTTCGATCTCCAGCCAGGCGGTCTCCATGTAGTCGAGCGTGCCCAGGGCGGGCGTCGCGACCGGTCGCGGGACGAAACGCGCGTCCAGCTGCGGGATGCCGAGCCGCAACGGCATGCCCAGCGCGCGCACGAGCGCCGCCGCCAGTTCGTCGAAACGCTCGCCCGGAAGGCTCACCCAGGCCCCGAGCGGCATCTGATCCTCGACGAACACCTCCGGCAACATCATCCGCGCCGAATCCACGAGCGCCATCGCGATCGGCGCATCGGCCGAGCCGCAGACCGCCAGGATCAATGGCCTTCTCGCAAGTGTCTCGACGCAGGTGAAGACGAATTCGGGCAACAGCACTGCGCACCCGCCGGCGCGCTGCACCAGCCCGCGCCAGAGCGCGGCCTGGTGCGCGCTGGCGGGATCGAACGGCCGTAGCGTCCAGCGCCGGTTCATCGCCTCGGCCCCCGCGAATCTTCCGGTCATGCCTTCTCCAGCACAGCGACGAACGCCGCGACCAGCCGCTCGAACGACTGGTCGTCCAGGGACTGCTGGCAGGGCAGCTGGATCAGCTCCAGCCCGAGGCGACGGCTGGTGGCGCATCCCGACATCGCCAGCCGATCCCAACGCCACACCTGGACACCCGCGTACTTGAGGCGCGGGAACACCCGATACGGATCCTGCAGCCTCGCGGCGAATACGTAGGGCACTGCATTGGCCGGCAGATCGTCGACGAACGCCGACACACCGGGCGCTGCGGCAACGGCCTCGCGCCAGCGTTTCCATCGCACTCGACGGATGCCGGCCGAGATCGCACCCGGCTCGCGCCGCACGAGCCAGCGCGTAACCCGGCAGGCCTCCCGACGCGCCACGGAACTGTCCAGTTCGCTGCGCGACGACGGCGTCGGCACCGCCTCGGCGATCGCACCCGCCTCGTCGCGCGCCCCCTCGAGCGTCGCGCCAATCAGCGACGGCGCGGGACGCTGCCATGGAAGCGACCGGTACTCGCGCGCCAGCTGGAACGTCCCGAGCGCGCACCGTGCCTCGTCGACGAAGGCGGGCCCGGGCAGGCGCAGCTCCAGCCGGCGCCCGTTCGCAACCAGCGCCCCCCCTTCGACTCCAGGGAAGAACTTGCGCGTCGACGCGATCGCGAAGTGGCCGCCGCTGCCCGGCAGGTCCGATCCCGCCGCGCCGTAGAACATGTGGGCACAGTCCTCGATCAGGGTCAGGCCGGTCTGGTCGCACCAGTGCCGGATGTCGCCGAACTGCGGCTGCAAAACACCAAAGAAGTGCGGCACAAGGACCGCACGGGTCCGCGCGCTGCAGCATGCGCGCAGGTGCGCGAGCGCAACCGACAGGTCGTCGCCAACCGGCACCAGGACCGGCACGGCACCACACAGCTGAACCGGCCAGATCATCGTGGGGCAGTGGTATGCGGGCACCAGCACCTCGTCGCCCGCTCCGACGCCGGCGGCCTGCAGCGCGCACAGGATCGCCGCGCTGCCCGACGGGGTGAACGCGGCGTCGGGCCGAAGAAAACGGCTGTCCACGGCCAGACGCTCACCGTGCGCCACCCTCGCACCGAGCACGGGCAGCATCGGGTAGGTCGAGCGGGGATGTCGCGGCGGCACTGGTGCAAGTCGCTCGAAGAGGATTCCCTCCGCAGCACGCGGCATGCCGCGCGTCGGGTCGGACGTGCAGGCCGAGGTCACGATCGCAGCAGACGCGCCAGTTCGGCGACGATCCGTTCCGCTGCCCGCCCGTCCCAGAGCTTCGGTCGACGCCCTGCCTTGCCCTGACCGGACAGGCAGCGCCGCGCGGCGTCCAGGATCCTGGCGGGATCGGTGCCGGCCAGCACGTTGGTACCCTCGTCGACCGTGACCGGCCGCTCGGTGTTCTCCCGCACGGTCACGCAGGGCACCCCGAGCGCCGTGGTCTCCTCCTGGAGTCCGCCGCTGTCGGTCATCACCAGCGCCGCGTCCTTCCAGAGGTTCAGGAACTCCATGTACGACAGCGGCTTCGTCAGCGTGATCGTCGCCGGCACCGCGATGCCGGCCTTGTCGAGGTTGCCGCGCGTCCTGGGATGCACCGGGAACACCAGCGGCACCTGTCGTGAGACCTCGGCGAGCGCGCCCATGATTCCGCGCAGCGCCTCGGGATGATCGACGTTGGACGGCCGATGCAGGGTCACCACGCCGTACCGTGGCAGCCGCGCCTTGAGTGCCTCGCTCTCGAAGCCGGACTTGTCGGCACGCTCGAGCTGGGCGCGCTGATACAGCAGGTTGTCGACCATCACATGGCCGACGAAGAAGATGCGTTCCTTCGGCTTGCCTTCACGCACCAGGTTCTCCACCCCTGCCGGCTCGGTCACGAAGAACCAGTCGCTGATCGAATCGGTCACCAGCCGGTTGATCTCCTCCGGCATCGCAATGTCGCCACTGCGCAGACCGGCCTCGACATGGGCCACCGGGACGTGAAGCTTCTTGGCGACGATCGAACAGGCGAGCGTCGAGTTCACGTCGCCGACCACCAGCGTGCAGTCCGGTCGATGCTTCTGCACGATCTCCTCGTACGCGACCATGATCTTCGCAGTCTGCTGCGCGTGGCTGCCGCCGCCGGCCTCGAGGTGGAAATCGGGCTTCGGGATGCCGAGTTCTTCGAAGAAGACGTCGCTCATCTCGCGGTCGTAGTGCTGCCCGGTATGGACGATGCGAAAACCGAACGCATCGGAGCGCGCCTGAAGCGCGCGCACGATCGGCGCGATCTTCATGAAATTGGGTCGCGCGCCTGCGACCAGGTGGATCATCTTCTTCATTCGGGGATGTTCCCTCGTAGCGTCAAGCCGCCGCATCGGCTGCGGCCCTGGGCCGCCCGTGCGGTCGCATCGGCGCCCCGCAGGCACGGCTGACCGTCGACGGGTGCGCAGATCTCCTCGAACCTGGCCACCAGGCGATCGACGCGCTCGTCCCAGGTATTCGAACGCGCATACGCGACGATCCGCTCCCGGTCCCAAGCCTTCGACAGCCCCCGATCGATCGCGTCGGCGAACGCGCCGGGATCCCAGTAGTCGACCAGCATTCCGACGTCCTCGCTCGGCACCACCTGCGCGTTCCCGCCCACCCGCGTGGTGATCACCGGCAGCCCGCAGGCCATCGCTTCCAGGAACACGTTGGCCCAGCCTTCGTGCGAGGTCGCGAGCACGAATGCGTCCGCCGCGCCATAGAACCACTTGAGGTCCTCCGGCAGCTGCGCGCCACACAGACGAACCGAATCCTGGACTCCGTGTTCCGCCGTCAGTGCGGCCAGTTGCGCACTCATGTCGGCCTGGGTCGTGCCGCCGCCGACGATCAGGAAGACCAGCCCCGGATGCTTGCGACGCAGCGCGGGGATCAGCGGGATCACCCGATGGAACCCCTTGCGCTCGATCAGGCCGCCGACGCCGATGATCACGGGTGCATCGGGCGCAACCCCCAGCCTGCGCCGGGCCTCGGCGCGATCGACCGGCGAGAACTTGTCGAGATCCACCCCGTTGCCGATTACGGTGATCTTGTCGGCGGGCTCGCCCAGCTTTACCCCGACGTCCTGCTTCAGCGCCTCCGACACCGCGAACAGATGCACCGCACCGCGCATCGCTTCGCACAGCAACGGTTCGCGATCGGTGCCGATCAACCATTCGTCCTTGCTGCCGCGCAGGGTGATGGTGACCGGCAGTCCCAGCCGCTGTCCGATCCTCGTCGCTGCGTAGCCATCGGGGAACAGGAAATGGGCGTCGATCAGGGTCGCGCCGAACCGTTCGTGGATGCGTCGCACGCACCGCGCGGTGAACCCGGCCATCAGCCAGCCGTCCAGCCGCTTCAGAACGCCTGGAATGCTGAGGAAACGCGGGCGATGGACTTCGACGCCAGCCATCACTTCGAAGGTCGCCGCTTGCGGCCGGAACGACTTGCGAAACAGCCGGATCGCCCAGTCGAACGGCGACCACGCCTGCGGCGCGACCACGACCAGCGGCAGCCGCTTCGCGACACGGAACATGCGCTCGCGGATGAACGTTCCGGCGGCCGGGGCTGCGGCGCTCGGGAACAGGCTGGAGAAGACAATGATGCGCGGCGTCTTCGCGGTCATACCGACTCCAGCACCGCCGGCGCCATCGGCTCGCACGCGTCGCCGGCGCTGCCCAGCAAACGGTCGATCACCGCAAGATTCGCGTCCCACCCGTAGTGCCTGACGACGTAGTCGCGATGCTCCGGCACCTCACCGCGCGCCAGCGAGGCGAGCGTTTTCTGCGCCACGGCCCTCGGCGACTCCGCGGTCGCCGCGGCGATCAGCGGCGCATCGCGCAACCCCTCGGCCGCGGGCGGCGTGCACACCACCGGCCGAGCCATCGCGAGCGCTTCCAGCACCTTGTTCTGGATGCCGCGCGCGATGCGCAGCGGCGCGACGGCCACGGCGGCATGGCGCAGATAGGGGCGCACGTCGGGCACCCGTCCGGTGACGGTGATACCCGCGCGAGTCGCCAGCGCGCGCACCTCGTCGCCCGGTTTGCTGCCGACGATCGTCAGGCGCACGTCGGGCCGCTGCCTCCAGATCAGCGGCAAGACTTCGTCGGCGAACCAGATCACCGCCTCGGCGTTCGGCCAGTAGTCCATCGCCCCGGTGAAGACCAGCATCGGACCGCCGGGCGGATACGGATCGTCGAAGGTCAACGCGGGATCGAAATAGTCGGTGTCGACGCCGTTCTCATAGGCGCCGATCTTCGCGGCCGACTCGGGCGCCAGCTGCCGGAACAGCGCGGCCTCGGCGTCGGTGACCAGCAGCGTCGCATCGAACTCGGCGCAGATACGCCGCTCGTAGGCCAGCAGACGGCGTGCTTCGCGGAAGTAGACCCAGGCCTTCGGGCCGCTGCCGCGTTCGGCATACTGCCGCCACTTGTCGGAGTCGACGTCGACGAAGTCGGCGATGCGCAGCAGCCGAGCGTACTTCGGGCCCGAGACGTACTGCGCCATGGTCGACGAGAACACCACGACGGCGTCGATGCGCCGGGCTTCGATCGTGCTGTCGACCCACTGCTGCATGGCGCGATCGCGGTAGTACGGCAGCGACAGCGCCTCGCCCGTGAGGAAGCCGGACAGGCTCGCCACCTTGCGCGCGCGCGGGTCCATCGGCAGAAGCCGGCTTGCCGCGCACAGCACCGCGACGGGCTCGACGTACTGCGCATCCTCCGGATCGTCGACGAACGCGCCGAGGAAGACGCGATGGCGCTTCGCGAGGTGCCGCAGCAGATGGTACGAACGGATCTTGTCGCCCTTGTTGGGCGGGTACGGAATCCGGTGCACGAGGAGCAGCACGTTACGCATCGTCTCGACCCGCGCGATCGGCGGACACGCCGTCCGCATCCACTCCATCCATCACGACCCTGATCTCTGCCAGTCCCAATCGCTTACCCTGCGGCGCGAGTGCGCTGTACGCCGCTGCCTGCTCCGGCGCCAGTCGGCCGACCAGCCGCCCGAGGTCCGACATCCGTATTCCCTGACGCGCGAGGAAGGCGACGTAGCTGTGCCACAGCGACTGCGGCGTGACTTCGGCCGGCCGTTCGACACCGCCGTCGTGTGCCGCGCAGAGCAGTTCGGTGGCGAGTTCGTCCTGCGTCAGCGCGCGCGCGCCGGCCGCGCTCATCACGAAGCCGTCGGCGGACTTCGGCAGCTCGCCGAGAGCCGCCACCGCCGGCGCGGCGAGCGCAAGCGCGCGCGGCGACGCACCCCGGATCAGCAGCTTCGATGCACCTGCATCGACATCCTCCCAGCGCAGCGCGAGCAGTTCTTCGGGCGTCACACCGTGCAGCAGCAGCAGCGCCGCCACCCGCGCCTCGGGAGTGCTGGCCGCGAGCAGCGCGCGCACCTCGTCCCCGCGCAACTCGCGCGGCAGGATCAGAGGCGCAGCCAGCAGGCCGGGCTTGGCGGGCCCAGCCACGCCACCCGTGTCCAGCTCCAATGCCGGAACGGCCTGGCGGCCGCCGAGCGCGAGCCGCGCATCGGTCGCTGCGCCCATCATCGGATACCCCATCGGCTGCGGCACCAGCAGGGTCGGCTGGGGGTCGGCGCGGTTGAACAGTTCCACCACCCACATCACCAGCAGCGCCGACAGCAGGGCCGCGGCCAGTGCAATGCCGGCGTCACGGGTGTAGTCCGGCCGCCAGGCCTGCTGCGGCACATTGGCTTCCTCGATGACGCGCACCGACGGGCGGCGGGCTTTCTCACCGGCCTCGAGCCGGGCCTTGCGCTGCAACGCGTCGCGATGGAGCGATTCGAGCGGTGCGAGTTCCGCGGTCAGGTTCTTGTACTGGTTGAAGCGAGCCGAGAACTGCTGCAGGGAGCCCCGGTTCGCGACGATCTGCTGCTGGATGCGGTCGACCGCGTCGCGTGCGGCAGCCGCCTCTTCCCTCGCGTCGGCGAGCGCCGCCTGCTGGTCTTCGATCGCCGTGCGCCGGTCGATCTCGCGCTGGGCGGCGATCTGACGCTCGAGCTCGGCCAGCCGGGCGCGCTGGGCGCGCACTCGATTGTCGAGCGCCAGGTAGTCGTCGGTGTAGGCGCGGCGCTGCTCGCTCAGCTCCTCGCGGATCTGCGAGGCCCGCTGCTCGAGGTTGGCCAGCGAAGTATTGTTGCGATCGCGGGTGAGCGGACGCCCCGCCTTCGCCGAATCGGTCAGCGAGCGCAGCTTGCCCTCGGCAGCAGCCTGCTTCTCGGTGGCGTTGTTCAGCGCGGTCGTCAGACCGCGCGCCCGCGCCAATGCTTCGTTCTCGTCGCGCTCGAGCGAAACGATGTTGTGGCGAATGCGGAAGTCCTCGATTTCGCGGCGCTTGGCCAGGACACCCGCTTCGAGCTTCGCCACTTCGTCGACGGCGCGCAACAGCGACTCGTTCGACGAACTTTGGTACGAGCGTTCGAGACGCTCGCCGTACGTCACCACGACACCGTTGACGAGCGCGGCGGCCAGCACCGGGTCTGGCCCGACCGCCGCCAGCTCGACGATGTCCGTTCCGCCGGCGGGCGTGCTCGACAGCGAGTCCTGCAGCGTGGCCACCGGGTCGGCACCGCGCGCGGCGATCCGGTCTCCCATCGTCTCGCGCAGACGCTCGATCGTGGCCTCCACGACGGGCCGGCTGGTGAGCACCTGCAGTTCCGCCATGAAGGGGCGCGGCGCATCGACTCCCTGGGAACCCCCGACGGGAGCCACCGACTCGACCTGCACCGCACCGGCGTTGATCTGCACTCTTGCCGACGCGCGGTACTCGGGCGGGCGGGCGTAGGTGTAGATCAGTCCGGCAAGCGCGACGGGCAGGAACACTCCCAGGAACACCAGCAGCCTGCGGCGATTGGCGCGCTGCGTCGGCGACTGCATGGTCATCATCTACGCCTCGGGCGCATGGTGGATCGGGGTACGTGACGAGTCGGCTGCATGGCGGGTCGCGACCGGACGTGCGGCCAGGATCGGCCTAGCGCAGCCCGAAATAGATGTTCGCCGTCAGGAACCCCTGCTTGCTCCCGCAGTCGAAGCGCTTGCCGCCGAATCGGTAGCCATGCAGCCCTGGCGTCTCGACCTGCTGCGCGAGCGCATCGGTGAGCTGGATCTCGCCGCCGCTGCCCGGGGCCTGTGTCTCGAGCGTGGTCAGAACGCTGGGGTGCAGGATGTAGCGGCCGACCACGGCGAACGTCGACGGCGCCTGGTCGACCGGCGGCTTCTCGACGATGGCCTTGACCTTCATCACCGTGCCGTGCGACGACTCCGGGTCGATGATGCCGTACTTGCTGACGTCGGCCCGCGGCACCTGCTCGATCGCGATCACGCTGCCGCCCGTGCTCTCGGCCACCGGCAGCATCTGCTTCAGCACGCCCTCGGGGTGCCCGTCGATCAGATCGTCGGGCAGCAGCACCGCGAAGTGCTCGTCCGGGCCGATCATCGGCTTGGCGCACAGCACCGCGTGGCCCAGCCCCAGCGGCGCCGGCTGGCGCACGAACAGCACCTTGACGTGCGACGGGATGATGTTGCGCACCGCCTCCAGCGCTTCGAACTTGCCCTTGGCTTCGAGTTCGGCCTCGAGCTCCGGAGCGCGGTCGAAGTAATCCTCGACCGCGCGCTTGCTGCGGCCGGTCACGAAGATGAGCGTGTCGCAACCAGCCTCGATCGCCTCGTCGACAGCGTACTGGATGATCGGCCGGTCGACGATCGGCAACATCTCCTTCGGGATCGACTTGGTGGCCGGCAGGAAGCGGGTGCCCATGCCTGCGACGGGAAAGACTGCCTTTTTCAGCTGCATCGTGTTTTCTTTGTCGGGCGAGGAGTCGAGGTAGACCGCAATTATCCCCCGCCAGTGTGTGCCGATTGCGTGAAAAGCATCCGGTTGTTGCGCTTTATCACGCGCACGCCGTTCACACCGCGACATCGACCGGCCGTCGCGCGGCACGGGCAAGCGCCATCGAGAACTTCCGCACAAGTCCCGCTGATCGTGGCGTGTGCCGATGCGACGCGCCGTTAGAATCTGCCCATTCCCTCAGGAACCGCATCCCATGAGCACAGCGACGATCGACACCACCCTGCAGAGCATTCTCGAGTCGGCGATTGGAAAACGCTCGATGCCCAGCCGTCTGGACGACTCGACGCCGCTGTTGGGCGCGATCCCGGAGCTGGACTCGATGGCGGTGCTCGGCATCCTCACACAGATCCAGGACGATTTCGGCGTCGAGATCGCCGACGACGAAGTCAGTGCCGAGATCTTCGAGACTTTCGGCGCGTTGCGGCGGTTCGTCGAATCGAAGGTCGGCTGACGCGCCTTTCCCGCCGATGACGTATTCGATCGCGGCCGCCCCGCAGGCGCGGCTGGAGCCCGTATTCCTCGACGGATTCTGCCGTGGCCAGCGCTTCGCGCTGTGGGTGGAGCCGCCAACCACTGTGCGTGCCCGGGGCTCGATCCTGTGCGTGCAGCCGTTCGGCGACGAGGCGAACCTCAGCCGACGCGTGCTGGTCGCCCAGGCGCGCCGCCTCGCCCTCGAGGGCTGGACGACCCTGCTGCTCGATCTGTACGGCACGGGGGATTCGGATGGCCTCAGCGAAGATGCGAACCTCGACGCCTGGCGCGCCGATCTGCTGCGTGCCTCGCATCTGGCGCGCGCGCGCAGCGGCGGGCAGTTCGTGCTCTGGGGGCTTCGGCTCGGTACGCTGCTCGCTTGCGACGTCGCGATCGCCCTCGATCAGATCACCTCGGCGCTGGTGTTCTGGCAGCCATCCCCGACGGGCGCACATGCGCTCGACACGCTGCTGCGACTGAGCCGGGTCGGCGCGGTGGCGCGCGCGGCTGGGGCTTCGTCGGGTGCCGCATGGGTCGATCGGGCCGGGGTGGCGCAGAGCGTCGGGGCGGCCGGCGGGGCAGCCGCTGGCGCTGACGCCTCGGCGGCAAGCCCCGGCACTACCGTAGCCCCTGCTGCGATCGTGAACCTTGGCGGGTACCGGGTGGCATCACAACTGATCGCCGACCTGTCCGAACTCCAGTTGCAGCCCGTTGCTCTGGGCGACGGCGGCCGGGCCTGCCCGGTGCTGGTGCTGGGCCTGCAGCGCGCCGCCGGACCGGACGCCCCACCGCCCAGGTTGTTGTCGACACTGGCGGAGCGCTGGATCACGGAGGGGTATCCACTGACGCTGCGGGTGGCGCAGTCGGATCCTTTCTGGAGCGCGATGGAGCCTTCGACGCCGATCGCCGCCTTCGAAGCCACCGAAGCATTCCTGCGAGCAATGGATGGTCGCGCCTGATCAGCACGCTGACCGAGTCGACTGCGTCGAACAGGCTGTCGTGATCCCCGGCGCCCAAGGGCCGGTCATCGGCATCCTGGCGAGTCCGGGCGACAACTGTCGCGCCGGTGTGCTGATCGTCGCCGGACAGCCCCAGACGCGAGCGGGCGCGCACCGGATGTTCGTCGATCTCGCGCGCGGTCTGGCCAAACAGGGCGTGGCCAGCCTGCGCTTCGACGTCGGCGGTTGGGGCGACAGTCCCGGAGAGCCGCTCGCGTTCGAGCAGTCCGATGCGGACATCGCCGCGGCCGCGCTGTGGCTGCGCCGGACCCTGCCGCCGGCGTCCCCCTTGTGGGCCTGGGGGCTGTGCGATGGCGCTTCCGCCGCCGTGCTGGCCCTGCCCGCCATGCGCGCGGCGGGCGCCGAGCCGGCGGCACTTTGTCTGGTGAATCCGTGGGTGCGCACAGAGGCCAGCCTGGGCGCAGCGATGATCCGCACCTACTACGCACGCAGGCTCGTCGATCGCGAGTTCTGGCTGCGGCTGCTGACCGGCAAGATTCCCTTGCGCAACCTGATCGGAGAACCGCTGCGGCACCTGAGCCGGCGCTTCGGCATCGGAGTGCGGGCCGAAGAACCTGGTGCGGGTGCGGGTGCGGGTGCGACGCAGACGGCAGCGACAATGGCATCGACGCCTTCCGGATCTGCCGCCACGCCAATCGCTGATGAGACCCCTCCCGACCTTCCGGCACAGATGATCGCAGTGCTGGCCGGTTTTCGAGGCGAGGTCTACACAGTCCTCGCCGGAGCCGATCTGACCGCGGGTGAAACCGAGGCCCTGATGCGCACCGACAAACGCTGGCGCAGACGGCTCGACCGTCGCGATCGCCTGCTACGGATCGCCGATGCCGACCACACCTTCAGCGATGCGACGCACTGGCAAGCCGTGATCGACTGGATCGCCGCACAGGCGGCAAGCCGCTGACCGGACACGATCAGCCCTGAATCGCGCCGGGAAGTCGGCGCCCCCCGATCGCAGCGAATGTGCGCAGAGTCATCGGATGCACGTATTCCGCAGTCGGCACGAGACTCGCCGGATCCCAGGGCCCGAACGCCTCCGCCGCGACTGCCCGCCAGCGCCGCCGCGAACCCGCAGCGAGGCGATAGTCGTAGTTCCCGGCGTCCCGCAGCGCGGACAACCCGGCGCGCAGATTGCCGGCTGCTCGCGACGCCTCGACGCCCACGACCTCGCCACCCCCGACGAACAGGTTGTTCGTCACCCGTGCACGCGACGGCCCGGGGTGGACGCGCAAGTACGTCCCGCCGGCCTCCCGCCGATTCACCAGCGTGTTGTGCGCGAACGCCAGCAGGTTGTCGCTCCATGGATGGCCTTCCGCACCGTAGGACACGATCGTGGCGTTTTGCGTTCCCGGCTGCTGCTCGATCAGATTGCCCATCACCAGCGCGATCCCGGCATCGGGCAGCTCCAGTTCGTAGCTCGCCTGGCCCCCGGATTCATCGGTCAACCGGTTGTAGAGAATCTGGTTGTACCGGGCGCGCGACTTCAACAGATGCCCGGTGCGTCCGCGGTGGAACCAGCTGGCCGAGACACTGAGACGGCCGATCCGGCCGACGTAGAGCTGGTGGGTGTTGCCGATACCGTAGCCGTTGTCGGTGAACTCGCACGACTCGATCCGCAGATCGGCGCCCGGATCGTTGCTGGTGAGAAGCCCCATCTCGTTGCGCAGGAAGCGGCAGTCACGAAGGCTTAGACGGCCCCGTTCGAAACGGATACCCGCGCCATTGTTGTGTGGAACGCGGGCACCGTCGAACTCGATGCCCGAGATGTCGAACACGCCGTCACGGATCACCCAGATCGCCTTGTCCTCGGCCGAGCGGCCATCCGCGACCAGGCGAACGGCCCCCCCGACTGCGCGGATGGCGAGACGACGCTGAGGCCACACCGCGACGTCGCCGCGATACTCGCCCGCTTCGATCTCGACGACATCGCCGTCCTGCGCTCGGGCGGCGGCATCCTCGATGCGCGCCATTGCGCCCGGCGAATGGCCGACTCGCCAGGTCGTCCCCGATGCCGTCGAGATTGCGGAAAGCGCCGCGGCCTGCTGCCTGCCGGGAGCTCGCGCGGCGTCCGCCCGACCGAATGCCGACGCGACGGCGCAGGCGAGCGTCGCGCCTGCCGCCTGGCGCAGAACCCCGCGCCGGGCCATCTGCTCCGGGCAGCACGAGGATGGCATCGGGATAGCGAAGCGGCCCGCCGATCGGCCTTCAAGCCCCCGATCGATTCGGGGCGATCGCCGGTCGCCCCACCGAGTGGTACTCCAGACCGTGACGCGAAGGCAACGCGGGTTCGTACAGATTCCGCCCGTCGAAGATCACTGGCTGCCGCAGGCGGCTGGCGATCTCGTCGAAGGACGGGGAGCGGAACTCCTTCCACTCCGTCACGATGAACAGCGCATCGGCGCCGCGCACCGCCTCGAGCGGCGAGGCCGCCAGCGACAGGTCGGGGCGATCGCCATAGATCCGCCGGCACTCGTCGGCAGCGACCGGGTCGTAAGCCGTCACGGTCGCTCCCTGCGCCCACAATGCCTCCATCACGCTGCGCGACGGCGCCTCGCGCATGTCGTCGGTGTTCGGCTTGAAGGCGAGCCCCCAGAGCGCGAAGTGCATGCCCTTCAGGGCCCCGAAGCGCTCGGCTGCCTTGCGCACCAGCACGGACTTCTGATCGTCGTTGACCTCCTCGACCGCCTTCAGCAGCCTCAGCGGCGCGCCGGCGTCGGCGGCCGAGCGCAGCAAGGCCTGCACGTCCTTGGGGAAACACGAGCCGCCGTAGCCGGTGCCGGCGTACAGAAACGAGAAGCCGATGCGCGGATCGGAGCCGATCCCGCGACGCACGTCCTCGATGTCGACGCCCGCCTTCTCGGCTAGCCTGGCCAGGTCGTTCATGAACGAGATGCGCGTGGCCAGCATCGCGTTGGCCGCGTACTTGGTCAACTCGGCCGCACGACGGGACATCACGAGCGTTCGCTCGTGATTGCGCTGGAACGGCTGATACAGCTCGTGCAGGATCGCCTCCGCGCGCGCGTCCTCGACACCGAGGACGATCCGGTCGGGCTTCAGGCAATCCTCGACCGCTGCGCCTTCCTTGAGGAACTCGGGGTTGGACACGACCGCGAACTCGATCGCGCAGCCGCGCGCGGACAACTCGCTGCGGATCGCCGCCTCGACCTTGTCGGCGGTGCCCACCGGGACCGTGCTCTTGTCGACGATCACACGGTAGTCGGGCATGTGGCGGGCAATGCCGCGCGCCGCCGCCAGCACGTACTGAAGGTCGGCCGAGCCGTCCTCGTCGGGCGGCGTTCCGACGGCGATCATCTGCACCAGACCGAACTCGGCGGCACGCTTGGCGTCGGTGGTGAACTGCAACCGACCGGATTCGACATTGCGCTTCACGATCGATTCGAGTCCCGGCTCGTGGATCGGGAGCACGCCGTTGCACAGCCGTTCGATCTTGCCGGCGTCCACGTCGAGGCACAGCACCTCGTTGCCCATGTCGGCCAGGCAGGCCCCGGTGACAAGTCCCACGTAACCGGTACCAACGACACTGACTCTCATCCAGCCCCCTGATTGACGACGTTCCAATCCGCGCGCGCATCGAC
Organism: uncultured beta proteobacterium; assembly: GCA_963849015.1. GTDB lineage: Bacteria > Pseudomonadota > Gammaproteobacteria > Burkholderiales > Burkholderiaceae_E > Quisquiliibacterium. The sequence goes on along the minus strand of CAWKFK010000005.1, from coordinate 675,924 downwards.
GGACTATCGGTGCGCGGATCGACGATAGGGAGCGATTATTTCATGAGGTAACGCGAGCTTTCGGCGACAAACCGCACGACTGGTCCCGACCGGGTCCGCCCGGGTCCGGCCAGACCCGGCCAGACCCGGCCAGACCCGGCCAAACCCGACGAGGCCAGCCTGGAGCCGGCTTCGATGCGGATGGACAAGAATCGGGAGTGCCCGGCGATCACGGACACCATCCGAGCCCGTAGGCCGATCGATCTGCCCCGATGCGCAGGAAGCCAGGCGCCCGATCCGCGCTGCCGTCGTCACCGGGTCCAGCGCCGGAAGGGTTGACGCGATCGAGCGGCACGGGCGCGAAGCGCTCGGCGGGATCGACTTCTCCCGGGCCCAGGGATGGTCCGGTCGGTGCAGCCCCGTCGCGAAACGATGCCGAATCAGGATCGCGCGCCGGGCTCTGCATGCGAATCGTCGCCGACACCACCACCGGCCAGCGCGGTCGGGCACGGCCCGATTCGTCGACGGCGTCGTAGTGTGCGCAGGCCCAGGGTCGCCCCACCGCGCCCGTTCCCGAGGCCCCAAGGTCGATCGCGCCGAGCGGTCGCGCCGCGAGCGGCGACCGTTCTTCCTTCGGCGTCGCATCTGTCCCGATGGACGAGGCGGTTGCAGGCGCACATGCGTCGACGTTGCGCATGATCCACGCCGCCAGCCGTCCAACCAGCGGCACCGTCACGGGCACGCCGTACGTGAACTCGATCTTCAGCAGGTTCGCATCGATGAGGGTCTGCCCGGATGCGCTGCCGATCGGTTCGCTGCCACGGTAGCCGGCCGTTCCGGAGGCGGGGTGCAAGGTATTCCCTGCCACGGTCAGGTTGTCGTTCGGGATCTCGATCATGCCGGGGACCACCAGCCCATCCGCGTCGCGCGCCGGTTGTCCCCAGTCGGCGAAGCTCTCGCGGGTCGGCGACAGGCGACGCCACGCGATCCAGCCGGCCGCCTGGCCGACGGACAGATGAGCGCCGGTGCGGGCCACGTTGGCCAGATGACTGCCGGCGTCGGAGGCCCCATACAGCCACGGCGTCAGGCCGCGCGCCAGCCCGCGTTCGATGCTTGCGCCCGAGCCGTGATCGACGCTGCCCGCGCGGACCGCTTCCTGCGCGGCATGGGCCACGGCGATCCGGCCGTGGAACACGAGCCCCCACTGCAGCGCCGAGAGGCCGAGCAGCAGCACGACCGGGACCGAGATCAGGGTCTCGAGCGCCGCCATACCGCCGGCATGAGCCGAAGATGCCGCCATACCGCCGACATGTGCCGGAGATGCCGCCATGTCGGCGACGTGAGCCGGCGATGCCGACCGCGGACGAGCGATCGACCCGGTCCTCGAGACCGCCGGCACGGGACCGCGGTTCATCTCCGCGGCGCTCCACGAAGGTATTCGATCTGCGGCCGCAGCTCCGCCTCGTCGTCCTCATAGCGGTCTGCCGAGGATCGGTCGGCGTAGGCCCGCTCTGCCCACGATCGCTCTGCGTACGCCCGGTCGCGCGCGCGCTCGGGCAGCGCCGCAGCCGGTATCGACCCGTAGCCCGCCCGCGTTACGGCGGCAGGCTGCGGGACAGAAGCGCCGTTCCTCGACCATGCCGCGTTCGACACCTGGCCCTCGGAACGCGGATAGGCGCCGTGACCCGCCTGGGGGGAACTCGCAGCGCGCGGCTGCGGGGCCGCCTCGCGCGCGGGATAGCTCGCGCCGGACTGGGTCGCGGCCGTCCTCGGCAATGGTGGAGACAAAGGCAACGGCGGAGTTGGCGCCAGGTACGCCGGAGGCGCCGTCGGTGGCATGTACGAGGCAGGCGGGCTCGGCGCAACGTACGCCGCAGGCGCGAACGGCTCCGTGCGGGTGCGGGTCGGCGCTGGCGCGGCCGATTGGATGCGATTCGCGAAGCGTGGGCGCGTCGGATCGGGCTCCGCGTGCAATTCGGCGCCTCGAGCGCCGGGCAGTCGCCGGATCGATGCAGCCGTATCCGCCGTCTCGACCTGCGCCGGATCCGCAGGCGGCCGCCCGAACCCGTCGGGGCCGAGCGAACGCGCGCGCCGCTCGGCCTGGTCGCGCACCTCGTCGAGTTGCATGCGGACGTCGCCAAGGACGTCGCCCTGACCGTCGCTGTGCGGCTCGACGTAGGCGAGCGCTTCGCGCGCCATCTCCAGGTTCACCAGCGCCAGGTTCAGCAGAGCCTTGTTGCGAACCATCGCTTCGGCGGGCGGCGCATCGGGCCCGCCGGGGTCGGCAGCGGCGGAAGCCCTGCGGTACGCGCCGGCCGCTGCCAGGTACTGGCGGCGATGCTGGTGCAGGTTGCCGATGCGGAACCATGCGCGACCGTGGCCGGGCTCGTAGCCGACCAGTGCGCGGAAGCCCTGCATCGCGGCGGTCCAGCGCTCGCCGCGATAGGCTGCGTCGGCCTCCTCGTAGAGCCGCTCCATGGTCTCCGGTGCCAGCGGCCGCACCAGGCGGATCGGGCCGAGCACGCGGTCGGCGTCCTGGGCGGAAGCTGGAGGCGAGGCTGCAAGTGTCAGCGAACAGGCGGCGGCAGTGGCCGCGACGGCCGATGCGGCCGATCGAAAGCGGGTCTTCATCGTCATCTCCTCGGGAAATCGGGTTCCACCGGCAAAACGGCGCCACACTGCAGGCCGAGCCGCAGCGCCTCGCCGCCGGCGAACTCGGCCACGGCATGTGCGCCAGGACAGATCCGCACACGCCACGGCCGCACGTGATGATCGATACGCACGATGCAGCGCTCGCGATCCAGGAATACGACGTCGATCGGAAAGCGCATCGCCATCGTGTGGATCGAATCGCAGGGCTCGATCAGCAAGCCGTGGCCTCGTGCCAGAGACGACCGGCCGATCAGCCCGACGAGCCGGGCGACGAAGGACGAGGCCCGCTGGATCGTCAGGGGAGCAGGCGCGTTCATCGCAGCCAGCCCTCCTCCAGGATGCGCACCGCGACCGGGAACAGCAGCATCGCGAACGTGCACGGAAAGATGAACAGCAGCAGCGGCAGCAGCATCTTCACGGGCGCCTCCATCGCGAGCTTCTCGGCGCGCAGGAAGCGTTCGCTGCGGCGCTGCTCGGCCTGAGCCCGCAGGACCGGTCCGAGCGATCCGCCTTGCCGCTCGGCGATCAACAGGGCCGCGACCAGACTGCCGATCGCCGGCAGGGCAAGACGCTCGGACAGCGCGTGCAGCGCCTCGGCGCGCGAGCGGCCGGCGCGGATGTCGCGCAAAACGCGGCCGAATTCGATGCGCAGAGGTCCCTTCGGGCCCTTGTCGACGGCCTGCGCCAGCGCGCTCGACAGGTTCATTCCGGACTCGACCGCGAGCGTGATCACGTCGAGGTAGAACGGCAGCTCGCGCAGCACGGCACGGCGCCGCCCTTCGATCCGGTCGCGCAGCCAGCTGTGCGGCAGCAGTGCGCCGAGCGCGCCCGCCGCAACCAGCAGCCAGACGGGCGCGAGGCCGCGCGGACTGAACACGAGCAAAGCCGCCCCCACCGCCAGCAGCGCGGCGATCACCCGGCCGGCCGCGTACTGCTCGGCGCTCAGCGCGAAGTCGAGCGACGCCCGCTGAAGATCGTCACCAATCCGGGCCCTGGATCGGGCCGGCAGCAGGCGCGACAGCGGATCGGCGATCGTCAGCACCAGAGGCCAGGTCAGCCGCCACAGCATCGGCGGCGGGTCCTTGTAGCGGCGGTCGTCGCGGACCGGTGGCTGAAGCAGCCGGCTGACCCACAGGATCAGCGTGCCGACCGAAAGCGCCGCCGCAACGAGGCTCAGGACCAGCAGCAGGTTCGCTGTGCTCATACGTCGATCCGCATCACGCGGCGGATGAAGTGCAGACCGAGCAGCTGCATCACCAGGATGACGGCACAGGTCGCGAGGCCGAACCAGGTCGTGAACAGGGCCGACATCGCGATCGGCTCGACCAGCCACAGCAGACCCGAGACCACCAAGGGCAGCAGCCCCATGGCCCAGCCCTGCATGCGGCCCTGTGCGGTCAGGGCGCGGATCTTTCCCTCGATCGCGATCTTCCGGCGCATCGACTCGCCGAGCGCTTCCAGGGTCTCGGCCAGGTTGCCGCCGGTTTCGCGGCTGATGCGCAGCGCGGCGGCGAACAGCGCCATCTCCTCGAGCGGCATGCGCCGTTCCAGCGCGGCGAGGGCATGCTCGAACGGCGCGCCCAGGCGCTGTTCGCGCAGCATCAGTTCCAGCTCCTGGCGGGCCGGCGCAGGGATCTCGCCCGCCGTCTGCGCCAGCGATTGCCCGAGGCTCAGTCCCGCCCGCAGCCCGCCCGCGGTCAGCATCATCAGATCGGACAGCTGCGCGCGGAACGCCTCCCGACGGCGCGTCCGAACCCAGATCAGGATCAGGCGCGGGCACAGGCCGGTCAGCACGGCGGCGAACGCAGCCATCGCGATGCTGCCCGTCGACCAGAGAACGCCCACCGTGACTGCCGCGCTCACGACGACATTCAGCGTCAGCAGACGGCCGGGATCGACGAAGACGTGGGCGCGCCGCAGCTGATCGGACACCGACGCCTCGAAGCGCGCACGGTAGCGCGGCCAGGTCGCGCGCAACGCACCGGCGATCAGCCATGCCAGAAGAGCGGCTGCGACGCACGCGCACAGCAGGATCCACAGCGGCGCATTGCTCACGTCCGTTCTCCATCCAGCAATGCGAGGTCGATCTCGACCCCGTTGGCGCGCAGCGCCTCGAAGAACTGGGGCACGCCGCCGCAGGCCTTGAAGCGCCCCTGCTCGAAACGCATCACCGGCTGCATCTGCACGCGGCTGCCTTCGACCCCGGTCACCTCGGCGATCTCCGTGATCCGCCGACGGCCATCGGCGCTGCGCGCCTGGTGCACGATCACGTGCACCGCCGACGCGATCTGGTCGCGGATCGCGACGACCGGCAGGTCCATGCCGGCCATCAGCACCATGGTCTCCAGGCGCGCGACGACGTCGCGCGGGCTGTTGGCGTGCACGGTCGTCAGCGAGCCGTCGTGACCGGTGTTCATCGCCTGCAGCATGTCGAGCGCCTCGCCGCCGCGGCACTCGCCGACCACGATGCGATCGGGGCGCATGCGCAGTGCGTTGCGCACCAGATCGCGGATCGTCACCGCGCCCTTGCCTCTCGGCATTCGGGGGACGGGCTTCGAGCGTGACCAGATGCGCATGATTCGAGCCGCAGCTCGGCGGCGTCCTCGATCGTGACGATGCGCTCGCTGTCCGGGATCAGGTTGGAGAGCACGTTGAGCAGCGTGGTCTTGCCCGCTTCCCGTGCCGCCCGAGATCACGATGTTGCGGCGGTGCTGCACGCAGATGCGCAGGAACTCGATCATCGCCGCCGAGGCCGAGCCGTGCGCAACGAGGTCGCCGGGCGTGAACAGCTTGCCGGTTGAAGCGCCGGATCGTGATCGCCGATCCCCGCACCGCCAGCGGCGGGATGATCGCGTTGACGCGCGACCCGTCGTCGAGCCGCGCATCGACCATCGGCGAGCTCTCGTCGATCCGCCGGCCGAGCGGTGCGACGATGCGGTCGAGCACCGCGCGGATCGCCGGCTCGCCGCTGAAGACGAGATCGGTGCGGCTCGAGCCGGCCGTCGCGCTCGACGTAGATCTCGTCGGCACCGTTGACCATGATCTCCGTCACCGAGGCGTCGCCGAGCAGGCGCTCGAGCGGGCCGAGACCGATCGCCTCGTCGAGCACCTGTTCGCAGCAGGTGCCCGGCATCGAGGTCGGCGGGCAGCGCCATGTCGCCGGACAGCAATTCGCGCAGCAGCGACGCCGTTTCGCGCGCAGCTGGGCCACGTCCAGTTGACGGATGTCGCGCCGGCGCAGGTCGATCGTCTGCAGCAGACGACGATGCAGGATGCGGCGCCACTCGAGCATCGGATCCGGACGGGGATGCGGATGCGGATGCGGATGCGGATGCGGACGCGCGCGCGCGGCGCGGTCGTCGGAACCATGGATGGAAGCCGGCTCGTCGCGCGGCAATATGCCGCCGCTGTGACCGACTGCGGGGAACTCGGCCACGTGCTGGGCGCCGGCTTCCGCGCCAGCGGGACCCGCCTCCGCACCGCCCGCGAGCTCGGTGCCTGCGGAACGCCCTGCCCCGGAATCACCCGAAACACGAATCCGGCGATCGCGATCTCGTCGGCTTCCGCGAGCGGACCGTACTCGACAATGCGCTCTCCGTTGACCCAGGTGCCGGTCAGGCTGCCCCGGTCGATAAGCCGAAAGCCGCGGTCCAGGCGCTGGATCTCGGCATGCACCCGTGCGACGCGCCAGCTGTTCAGCACCAGTTCGGCGTCGCGCTGGCGGCCGATGCGGCACGGGAACCGCTCGATGCGCACGGTGCGCGCCGGCTGGCCATCGGATTCCACGATCACGGTCAGCATCGGGCTACTCCATCATCCGCAGGCGGTCGCGTGCTTGCCCGATGCTGCGCGCGGCCTCGGCCTGCGAGGGGATCGATGCGGTCGGGCGCCCTGCATCCGGCGCAGGCTCGGGCGCGGCTTCGGGGTCGACGAAGCGCGGCGTGATGAAGACCACCAGCTCGGTGCGCCGGTCGCGGAAGGCGCGCGAGCGAACAGATTGCCCGAGCATCGGCAGCTCTCCGAGCTCCGGCAGCTTGTCGATGTTCCTCATCGACTCCTCGCTGAGCAGGCCCGCAATCACCAGCGTCTCGTGCTCGCGCAGGTTCACCTCGGTTTCGGCGCGCCGCTTGGTGATGCCCGGCACGTCGCTGACCATCACGTCGAAATTGATCGCGGAGACCTCGGTGGCGATCTTCGCTGCGATTACTCCCGACGGGCTGGCGACCGGGCTGACGTCGAACTTGACGCCGTACTCCTTGAAGCTGACCGACACGTTGCCCAGCCCGCTGGTCTGCGGGATCGGCAGCTCGCCACCGGCGACGAAGCGTGCGGATCCGCCGCTGCGGCACGACAGGCTGGGCTCGGCCAGGATCAGCGCGTCGCCGTTCTGCACCATCAGGTTGATCATCGACGGATCGACGACGCCAGGCTCGAGCACGGTGACGAAGGGCAGCGATCCTCGGGCGCACTCGACGCCCGGCATTGGCGGGGCCGCGCCGCCGGGGCGTAACGCGTCGCTGCGATAGCAGTCACCGACGATGCCGAAGCTCGGCCCCGGCATGCTCGAGCCCCACGCACGCCGATGTTGCGCAGAGCGTCGCGTCGGATCTCGACCATCTTGACGTCCATCGCGATCATTCGTTCGAGCCCCACCCGGCTGACGAGGTTCACGATCTGGGGAACCGCTTGGCAACCTCGGTCAGTCGCACGCCCTGCTCGTCGCTGAGATTGCTGCCCTCGACGACGACCTTGTCGCCGACGACCCGCGCATCGAGGTTGCGGCCGGCCCAAGCATCGTGCGGATCTCGGCGACGAGGCGGTTGGCATCCGCGGGCACGACGTTGACGACGATGGCGCGTTCGCGCCCGTCCCTGCGCCACAGGTGCAGGGTGCTCTGCCCCGGGGCCTCGGGGATCACAGCATCTGCCGGTCGTCCAGCGCCGTGGCCTGGATGACGCGGCCATTGCCGATCACGATGCGTTTCACGTCAGCCTCGTCCAGTACATGGGCCTGTCCGACGTACAGGTCGAGTTGTTCCTCGCCGCGCTCGACGCGGCCGCGAAGGGATGGTTGAGCGACCGCAGTGACGAACGGCGCGGCGGGCGTCGTAGCGGTGGGCATCGCTGCGTCGAGCGTCGCCGCCGGGCGCGCTGCCGGCCGCACGACCGGGCTCGCGCCCGGACGAGCCGCGCCTGCGGCAGGCGACGCGACCCCGGCTGGGGTCGACACGCCGGTGACCGCGGCCACCAGGACTGCACAAGCCCGAGAGCACTTGGTCGCGGCGCGACGCGGGCTGACGACGCCGCGCGGGGTGACGGCGTCGCGCTGGGTGGCCGGGCCATCGGGGTGGCTTGGATGGGTCACTTCGCCTCCGGGCGACGGGCAGCGGGATCGGGTTCGGCTGTCGGGGCCAGGGCCCGCATCTGTGTGGACAATCCGGCCGCAAGCGGGCTTGCGGGCACGACTGGAGGCGCGTCGTCCGCCCTGGGTGCGCGCTCGGTGGAGCGCGGCGCCGTGGCCATCGAGCCCCGCCCGCCGACGATCACCTCGACGGGGCGTGGCAGCGTCGGCGCCTCGACCGCGACGGGCTCGAGCCCGAGCAGGCCGAAGACGTCCATCGGGCCCTGCTCGAGCGGCGAGCGATCCTGCGGATTGCGCAGCATCGCGGTCAGCTTGCCGCTGCGCTGTGCGACCACCAGCTTCTGCGCCTGGATGGGCGTCACCTCCACGGTGATCGCCGTGTACGTGCGGCCCTGGCGCTCGTCGCCGCCCGGGCGCACCTGCCGACCCGTCGCGAGCACCCGCAGGTCCTGCATCAGCGGCCCGGTCACCTCCTGCGGCATCGGGACCGTAGCGCCCCCCGGCATGCGCACCGACAGCATCAGGTCGATGCGGTCGCCGGGCTGCAGCATGCCGGACAGGGAGTTGATCTCGTCGACGGCGATGGTCATCGCGCGGATGCCCTCGCGCACCTTCGCCGAGAAAGTGCTCACGTCGGCCCCTTCGAGCGAACCCTGCAGCAGCGGCTCGCCCGCGCGCATCGCCACCGACAGGCGGGCGCCGACGAACTGCTCGAAGCGTTCGGGCGGTACGGCACTGGCCGGCAGGTGGTCGCGCGGCAGCTCGCGGATGGCCATCGTCTCGCCGCTGACCGGATCGCCTTTGCCGAGATCGCGCTTGGCCACGACGACCTGCGCCATCGCCTGGCGCGGCGTCAGCCGTCGCGCTCGAGCGCGATCTGGCGCAGAGATGTAGCCCCGCGCCCCCAGGGCGGCCAGCCCGCCGAGCGACAGCGCGCAGACCAGCAGCACGGTATTGCGGTGCCCGCGCACCCAGTCGATCGGTTTCATGGTCGGACATCGCGTAGGTGAACTTGCTCGTAGTGATCCGCGAAGGCCCGGAACAGCTGCTCCAGCGCGCTGTCGGGCCCGACGGTGAGTGCGAGCGACAGCAGTGAGAGCACGACCAGGTACTCGGCGCTGCTCTGGCGCCGCCGCGCCGCCGTGGCGCGCGCTGCATCGCTGCACCCGATCAGGTGGAGCCACGACGACGCTGCCGCCGTCCTGCGGATGCACCGTCAGCGCGAGCTCCGACGCCGGTCCCGCCGCTGATACAGCCGCCCAGCGGTTCGTCGCCTGCGCCCCCGCGTCGCCGCGCTCGCGTGTCGACGCCCGCAGGCCGGTCGCCTCGATGCGTGCGCGCGACCGTTCGCGACACCAGCGCGGGCGCGGCCTCGTCGAACGCCACCACCGTTTCGCTGCGGCGCCCGGCATCGACCGCGGCGAGCCGCCTGCGACCGTGCCTGCGGCGGGAGCAGCCCAGCCGGATCGATGCGCGGCGCCGGCAGCGCGGGGTGGCGTCCCCACACCGCTGACCAGGCCCTCGGTTCCGCCGTCCGGCAGGGCTCGCACCTGCAGGGTCCTGTAGCCGCCCTCTTCCTGCCGCGACAGAATCCGCCACGGTCCCGATGCCGCGTCGACCGTTTCCGGGCCAACGTCCATGGCCCATGCCCGCCGCGTGTCGGCGAGCACGCGTGCCACCGGGCTGGGCGAGCGGAACCGGAGGATGCGCACTGGATGGCCTTCGATCTCGCCGCGTTCCATTACGACACCAACTGCGCCGGGAAACGGCAGATGCGTCGTTCGCGTGGCCTCGGCCGCCGCAGCCCCGAGACGAGCACATGAGTCAGGCGGCGGCAGCGAAGCCCGCGACCAGCGGACGGGCCACGGCGGCCGGCGAACACCGGAGCACCCCGCGAATTCGCATCGGACACCTCATGGCTGCACCGCCGGCCCGGCGGGATCCTCGGCGATCCGGTCTTCGGGAAGCACGTCGAGGTCGCGCATCGTGGTAACGGAACGCGTCGGCACTCGGCTCGAGGCCGATCAGCCCCATCAGGCGATGAATCCGCGCACCGGCAGCGTAGCGCGCGTCGATGCTGGCCTCGTACAACGAAGTCAGCTGCCGCCCCCTGCCAACGCGCGACTCGACGCTGCGTCCGCCGGCGTATGGTCGTGCCGATCGCGTTCCACGCGTCGGTGAGCACGGCGGTGCTGCGTGAATGCGAGCGGAATCGAGCGAGCTGCCGGCGGAAGTCGGTGGCCGGAGCGCTGCCGACGCACTGAGCTGCACGCGCGCAGCGACCAGGCCGCCGCCGATGTCGAGGCCGAACCGGCCGGGTCCGGCGACGTCCGACAGCAGCTGCGCCGCGTCGCGACGACGATCGACCCGATGGCGACGCGGCAGCGACAGGCCGGCGTCGAAGGGCTGGCATCGACGCGCACGCCGATGTCGCTGAAGCGTTCGATCAGTGCGCGGTTGCGGTGATCGGTCCACCAAGGGATTGCGCTCGGCTGCGGGCGGATCGTCGGCCATGCGGTCCTCGGCTGAAGAGGCCGCAGATCGGCCCGCGCGAAGGCGCGACGGCGCAGTTCGTCGACGAGCTCCGGATGGTCCGCCAACGCTCGCAGGTCCTCGGGCCGCACCGCGCACTCGAAGGCCAGCACGCGCGAGCCCGCGATCGTCGCCTGCTGGATCGTCTGGACCTTGCCGAGCCAGACGAGCAGCAGCACGAACGGAACCAGAACGGTCGCGCCCGACCAGGGTCTCGATCAGGGCCTGGCCACGACTGCCCGACGGCACCGAGTCGACGTTCGCGTCGTCATCGCGGTGTTCCCCGGCGATCAGCGCACATAGGTGTCCAGCGCAGCCGCGCGCTGTGCCGCACTCGGTTCGACCAGACGCACCTGCCAGTACGGGTTGTAGAGGCTGGCGTACTCGAGTCGCTGGCCCGAGTCGTCGGGCGCGCCTGCGGAAGTACAGCTCGGCCGCGGCGAGCGACCACAGCCGGTTGCCGGCGTAGTTCTCGGACAGGCGCAGCCGTCCGACGCCGACGTTCAGCACGTTGGCCGTGTGCACGTCGCTCCGCCATCGACTCGCGCCAGGACCGCGACGCGACTGGTCGGGAAGCGCGGATTCGCCAGCGACGTCGTAGTCGAGCTCGCGCACTTCGCGATGCCGCTGTAGGCGTCGAAGCCCGGATACCCGTTGCCCGAGATTGCCGGCCGCCGGCATCGTCGCGGCTCGGCCAGCGTCGCCGTGATTCCCTTGCGGGTGCGCCTGAACGCCGCCCGCCATCCGCCAGCCGCATCGTCGTCCCTACGAGCTGCTGCGCGCCCGACCGCGGCCTGCGCAGCGCCCCAGCCCAGAGGCAGTGCTCGACGTGGTTGCAGCCGCGAAACCGAAGAAGCCGCTGCGCGGCCGCCAGTCGTGCACGGCGATCGTGTCGGCTGCCTCCCAGCGGTCGAACTCCGGGGTCATCACGCGTGCCGCCACGCTTGTGCAGCTGCTGGAACCACTTCGACGGATCGACCAGCGGGTTGGCGAAACACAGGCTGGGCAGACAGCAGCAGGCGTGAGGTCCTGGCCGCGCGGGCCGCGACACGAACCGTCCAGCGAATCGTCGACGACCGACTTCAGCCGCGCCCGGTCCTCGCCGGTCGTAGCGGCCGCGTGATGCCGGCGAAGTTCTGCTCCTCGGGCAGCGCGAACGCGAAGAAGCGGCGGTCGTTGGCGCGCGCCGACCTCGTTGGCGACCGCGCCGAGCCCGAAGGTGTCGACCGAGCGTGCAGGATCTCCTGGCTGGTGCCCAGCATCTGCTTGTAGGCGCTGCGCGCGACGATCTCCTCGCCGGCGGTCTGCTCGGTGAGCTTGCCGCCGTCGTGCGGGCGAGGTCGGCGCTGAGGGCAGCACCGCGCCACCGGCGGATAGGCTGCTGCCAGCGCGGCGGCCGTGGCGGTGAACGCCTCGAAGTAGCGTGGCCCAGGACACGAGCGTGACCGCCTGCGCGATCGCGACCTCCTGGGCGACGATCGCGCGGTTCGCATACGCGTGGTAGTTCATCACCCGCGCGCGCCACAGCGCCGCGCTGTAGGCGGCTGCGTCGGCAGCGTTGTCCAGGCGCTGGCGGGTGGCGGCGACCTGGCCGGTGCTGAACATGAAGTAGAAGACCAGCGCGCCGTGCGAACAGCAGCACCAGCGCGAGCACCAGCGCCTGGCCGCCTTGCCTGCCAGGTACCGCGCCACGCCCGCGCGCCTTCGCAGCGCGGCGAAGCGAAGCGCCGCGGCCGGCCGGGCCGGACAGAACACGCAGTGGGTGGGCGCAGGACATCTCGGTCTCGTGGTCGGGTGTCGCGTGGAATCATTTGACCGGCGCGAGTCACCCGTCACAATTCGTCCGACGAACTAGGCTGATCGGTGCCCAGGCACCTTCGGGCTATCCTCGAGTTCGAGCGAGCCCACGAGCGAAGCAATGGACGAGACATCGAACTTCCGGGGCCACCCATGAGCGACACCACCTGGGACCGGCGCTTCATGCTGCTCGCGCATCACCTGGCGGGCTGGAGCAAGGAGCGCGGCCGGCGTGTGGGCGCGGTCGTCGTGGGGCCCGACAACGAGATCCGCGCCACCGGCTTCAACGGCTTTCCGCGCGGCGTCGACGAGGACGTCGACGCGCGCCACAGCCGAGAGTCCGGTGCCAAGTACTTCTGGAGCTGCCACGCCGAGCGCAACGCGATCTACAACGCCGCGCGCATCGGCGTTCCGCTGAAGGGCTGCCGTCTGTACGTGCCCTGGTATCCCTGCGGCGAATGCGCCAAGGCGATCATCCAGAGCGGCATTGCCGAGGTCGTTGCCTACGAGCCCGATTTCGGCGACGCGCGCTGGGGCGCCGAATTCCGGCAAGTGCAGCAGATGCTGGCCGAGGCCGGAGTGCGGGTGCGGCTGATCCCGAAGCTGGCCGAGATTCCGAGCGGCGAGGAGCCGGCGTAGCATGCATCCGAGCGCCGACGCCCCGGCCTACTTCGAACACGTCGCCGACGTCGGTGTGATCGGCCGCGGACCGACCCTGGAAGCTGCCTTCGAGGCGGCTGCACGCGCCACCTTCGCGCTGATGGCCGAGCCCCAGCGCGTGGGACGCGATCTCACGGTCGACGTGACCTTCGAGGAGGACGACATCGAGTTCGCGCTGGTGCAATGGCTGAATGCGCTGCTGGCGGCCGCCCACGAGCAGCGCGCGGTGTTCGCCGACTTCGCGCTCGCGCACGACGGCGCGCACTGGCGAGGGCGCGCGACGGGCGCCCGCTGGCAGCCCGCCGACGACCGCGGCACCGAGGTGAAGGGCGCCACGCTGACGTCGCTGTCGGTGCACGAGACCACGCAGGGCTGGGAGGCCCGTTGCGTGGTGGACGTCTGAGCGAACCATGGACCTGAACCGACTCGAGCAGCTGACCGAATGGTCCTGGCGCGTGAAGCGGCGGGCCGGCGCGCCCGGCGGCGATGCGGTGCTGTACGGCGATCGCACGCTGATGGAGGCGATGGACGACAAGGTGCTGGAGCAGATCGGCAACGTCGCGCAGTTGCCGGGCCTGGTCGGCGCTGCGATGGCGATGCCCGATGCGCACTGGGGCTATGGCTTTCCGATCGGTGGGGTCGCGGCCTTCGACCCCGAACAGGGCGGCATCATTTCCGCGGGCGGCGTGGGTTTCGACATCTCGTGCGGCATCCGCTGCCTGCGCACGAACCTCACGCTGGACGATCTGCTGCCGCGCATGAAGGACCTGGCCGATGGCCTCTTCCGCGACGTGCCCGCGGGGATGGGCGTCGAGGGCGAACTGCAGTTGTCCACCGCGGACCTCGACGACGTGATGCGCCAGGGCGCGTCCTGGGCCGTGAAGCGGGGCTACGGCCAGGCAGCCGAACTGGAGTACGTCGAGGAGCGCGGCTGCGTCGCCGGCGCGAAGCCTGCCAACGTGTCGCCGACCGCCAAGAAGCGCCAGCGCGGCGAGATGGGCACGCTGGGCTCGGGCAACCACTACCTCGAAGTTCAGGTGGTCGAGCGCATCCACGATCGCGCGGCCGCCGAGGCCTTCGGCGTGCGCGAAGGCCAAGTGGTGATCTCGATCCACTGCGGCTCGCGCGGCCTGGGGCACCAGATCGGCACCGAATACCTGGTGAGCCTGGCCAAGGCCGCGGGCCGGCTGGGCATCCGGCTGCCCGATCGCGAGCTCGCCTGCGCGCCGATCGCAACCGCCCGAGGGGCAGGCCTACCTCGGCGCGATGAACGCGGCGATCAACGTGGCGCTGGCCAACCGACAGATCCTGGCGCAGCTCGCGCGCGACAGCTTCGCGCACCACTTCCCGCACGCGCGGATCGAAACGCTGTTCGACGTGTCGCACAACACCTGCAAGTGCGAGACGCACATCGTGGACGGCAGACCGCGCCGCCTCTACGTGCACCGCAAGGGCGCCACCCGCGCATTCGGCCCCGGCCACGCCGCGCTTCCCGAGCGTTACCGCGACGTGGGCCAGCCGGTGATCATCGGCGGCAGCATGGGCACGGGCTCGTACATCCTGGCGGGCACTGCGGAAAGCGAGCAGCGCGCGTTCAGTTCGGCCAGCCACGGCGCGGGACGGCAGATGAGCCGCACGCAGGCGCTGAAGCAGTGGAGTGGCCGCGAGCTGATCGACCACCTGCGCGAGGACGGCATCCTGATCCGGACCCGCTCGCTGCGCGGCGCGGCCGAGGAGGCGCCGGGCGCCTACAAGGACGTGCACCGCGTCGCCGAGTGCACCGAGCGCGCCGGACTCGCGCGCCGCGTCGCCTTCCTGAGGCCCAAGGTGTGCATCAAGGGATGAGCGCCCGTCGGGCCGAAGCTCGACGGGCGCACGACGCTCGCTGGCATGCCGATCGCGGTTCGACGGCGCGGATCAGGGCCGGTTGCTGAGGTTGAAGTTGTCCAGCCCTTTGCGCACGTTCGCGTTGTTCTGCGCGGTCGTCGCGTTGCCCTGGGCGCTGGTGATCGCGTTGGCCGCGTCCTGGCCCGACAGCTCGAGCGCGAGCCCCGCGGTCTGGTTTCGCAAGGTCTGGCCGAACAGCGTGTAGATGCCGATCGCGGCGACCGCGATCAGCGCGACGATGACGATGTACTCGGTCATGCCCTGCCCGCGCTGCGATCGCGCGGGGTCGTGCCGGGTGCCACGGGCACCGGCTGTGGTGGATTGCTGGAGGAGCGGGTTCATCGATGACTCCTGAACTTTTGTGGGGTTCGCGCGATGCCGGCCGGCACCGCGGGAGTCATTAAAGGTCAGAGGCGAAGCGCCGCCTATTGCGCTGAAGGCCTAGGCATGGCGGCACAGTGCAGCGGATCCGCTCCCGCCCGGCAGATCAGCCGGCCGACTGCACCTTCGAACTGCGAGCGCGCGCCGGCATCGACCGTGGCGCGCTCTGGCCGGCAACTCCGAGCATCTTGAAAACCAGTTCGGTGTGCAGCGCGACCAGTTGTTGCTGATTCAACCGGCCACCGCGTTTGTACCAGGTGGACGTCGCGGTGAGCATTCCCAGCAGTACGAAGGTGGTCACGCGCGGGTCGGCGACCTCGAAGCGACCTGCCTCGACGCCGCGCACGATGATGTCGGTGACGTAGTCCTCGTAACGCCGCCG
Organism: uncultured beta proteobacterium; assembly: GCA_963849015.1. GTDB lineage: Bacteria > Pseudomonadota > Gammaproteobacteria > Burkholderiales > Burkholderiaceae_E > Quisquiliibacterium. The sequence goes on along the minus strand of CAWKFK010000005.1, from coordinate 660,293 downwards.
CAGGGACGTGTACTTCTTGTAGTCGTCCGCCGCAAGGTTGCGCATCTCCATGAAGCCGACGAAGGTCTCGGCTCTTCGGACAGTGTGCCAGCCGATGTGGAATTCGATGAACTTGCGCAAGCGCTCGACCGGATCCTGGACGGGATCGACGGTGCGCTCGAAGTCTTCGAGAATCGTGTCGATGATCTCGCACATGATCATCGACAGGAATTGGCTCTTGCTCTCGAAATAGTTGTAGAGCGATCCGGTCTTCAGGCCCGATGCGGCGGCCAGTTGCCGGAGGTTCATCGCCTCGAACCCGTGCTCCGAAAGCAGCTTGACGCCCGCGTTGCGGATCGTCCGCCAAGTCGCCTTCGCATCGGCATTGGGCGGTCTCCCCATGGTGGTCTCCCGTGTTCCTGCATTGACGAGGCATCCCTGCCTTCTGCGCGGGGAATCATACCGACGCCGTATTGACAGCCCTGGAATGAAATTTTAATAATACGGACGTCCGTTAGTTTCTGAAGGCGATCCATGGACTACACGAAGATCGAACTGGAGTGTCGCGGGTGCGCTGCGGTGATCACCATCGACAATCCCCCGGTCAATGCGCTGCACCCGTCGGTATCGGACCAGATCCTCTGCGCCCTCGCCGAGGTCTCGGCCATGGCCCGGATCCGGGGCATCGTCCTCACGGGGCGCGGTCGCAACTTCGTGGCCGGGGGCGACATCGAATTCTTCCCCACCCTGGACCGGGACTCGGCGCGCAGATACGCGCTCGGCATCCAGGCGATGCAGGCGGAGCTGGGCAGCATCGATCTGCCGGTGATCGCTGCCGTGAACGGATACGCGCTCGGTGGCGGCTGCGAGTTGATGATGGCCTGCGACATCCGGGTGGCCGAGGCGTCGGCCAGCTTCGGCCAACCCGAGGTTCGACTCGGCCTGATCCCGGGTGCCGGCGGCACCCAGAATCTGCCGCGACTGGTGCCGATCGGCCAGGCCAAGCGAATGCTGTTCACAGGCTGCCGGATCGGCGCCGAGCAGGCGCTCGCGATCGGACTGGTCGACCAGGTCGTGCCGGACGGACAGGCCGTCGATGCCGCGCTGGCGATCGTCGAGGAGATCGGCGCGTGCGCGCCCCTGGCGGTCGCGCAGGCCAAGCGCGCGGTCAACCTCGGCCTGTCGATGTCGGTGGCCGACGGTCACCGGCTCGAGGCAGCGCTGTTCGGCGACCTCTTCGCCACGGAAGACCTGCGCGAAGGCGTCCAGGCCTTCCTGCAGAAGCGCAAGCCGGCGTTCAAGGCCCGCTGACGCGGCGCCGGCGCGGTCCACAACAGAAACGATCCCAAGGAAGCCCCAAATGAAGATCGCGGTCGTCCACGTCAATGCCGAGAAGTACTCCGGCCTCTACACCGAGCTGATCGATGCCAACTTCGCGCGCGCCCGTGCCCGGGATACGCAGATCGTGCACCGATACGTGCGCCACCTGCGACGCGCCACCGACACCGTGTTCGCCTATCCCACGCTGCTCAACAAGGTAGATGTCGTCGAGGAAGTGCTCGCGGCCGCGGCCGAGGGGGCGGATGCGGTCATGGTGGCCTGCTCCGGCGATCCCGGGGTCGCAGAGGCCCGCACGCTGGTGTCGATTCCCGTGGTGGGCCCGATGGAGGCTGCCATGCACCTGGCTTGCGCCCACGGGTTCAAGGTCGGCATCGTCACGGTCGCAGACCGCTCGTGGGTCGAGTACTGCGAGATGCTGACCGACGCCTGCGGACTTTCCTCGCGGTTGGCCGGAATCCGCTCGATCCGCATTCCGTCGTCGGAAGCGTTCACCGCCGGATTTTCCGAGCCCGGCCGGATTGCCGCCGAAGTCGCCGAACAGGCGAAGGCGCTGGTGGGAAGCGGCGCGAACGCGATCGTGATCGGCAGCGCCGGGCTCAGCGTCATGTCCAGCGCCTCGGGCCTGGCTTGTGTGCCGGGCACGGAGGCGCCGATCTTCGACTGCCTGACGGTGGGGTTGAAAACGGCAGAACTGCGCTGCGACCTGCACCGGAAGATGGGCGTGCCTCCGTACGGCCGTGCCGGCTGGGGCGGAAGACTCGAGGACGGCGACACGTCCCGGCTGCGCAAGCTCTTCAAGATCGCCGACGCCGGCTGACCCGCGACAGCCTGCCACAGGACGGAGAACCGCAACATGCAGTCACTGCCGCCAATCGCCTCGCTGATGACCGAAGAAGAGCTCGCCCTCCAGGACGCAACGCGAAAGTTCATGGTCAAGGAAGTCGAGCCACTGACGCCCGAGATGGAGCGCACCGGCCGGCCGCCGCCCGCGCTGTTCCGAACTCTGGGCGATCTCGGCCTTCTGGGCACATTCCTGCCCGAGGCCTATGGCGGCGGTGGCGGATCGCTGGCCACGCGCGCCATCGTCAGCGAGGAAACCGCCCGCGTGAACGCCGGCCTCGACGTCACGCTGTTCGCCGACATCGTGCTGTTCGCGCGCGCCCTCGCCACGTACGGAACGCACGAGCAGAAGCTGCGCTATCTGGTGCCGGTGCTGCGCGGCGAGAAGATCGGATCGATGGCGATCACGGAAACCAAGGGCGGCTCGAACGCGCTCGGCGCGACCACCCGTGGCCGCGCGATCGGCGACGACTACCTGCTCGACGGAACGAAGACCTTCATCACGAACGCACCGATCGCCGACTTCTTCCTCGTGCTCACGCGCACCTCCGGCAGCGACCGGTCGGCGGACGGCGGCACCTGGTTCATCGTCGAGCGCGGCACGCCGGGGCTTGCGACCGGCAAGCCCTTCGACAAGCTCGGCATGAAGAGCTCGCCGACCTCGGAAGTGTTCCTCTCGGAGGTACGCGCCTCGCGCGACCAGGTGCTGGGCGAGGTCGGCCAGGGCTTCCACTACCTGTTCCGCGCGCTCGACGTCGAGCGCGTGTTCGAAGGCGCCTCCACGATCGGAATTGCACAGGCATGCCTGGACTGCGCGGCGAGCTATGCGCTGCAGCGCGAGGTATTCGGCAGATCGATCGCCCAGTACCAGCTGATCCAGGAGAAGCTGGCCGCGATGGAGTCCGGCATCGAGCTATCGCGCACGATGCTGTTCCGGCTGCTGCGCGCGGTCGACCGCGGCGAGGCCGTGACCCGCGAGGCCGCGGTCCTCAAGCTGTACTCGTCGCAGATGGCGCTTCAGGCCGCCTCGGACGCGGTGCAGATCATGGGCGGATACGGCTACATGGAGGACAACAAGGTCGCGCGCTTCTTCCGCGATGCGAAGCACCACGAGATCGGCGCGGGCACGAGCGAGATCATGAAAGTGATCATCTCGCGCGAGGCGCTGAAGCGCTATTCGAGCTGAGCGATGGAATCGCTGGCCGGCGTACTGTTCGACGACGCGCGCAACGACGCCGATCGGCCGGCGCTGATCTGCGACGAACGCGCGGTCAGCCATGGCACCTTGCGCGCGAGGGTCGCCGCGCTCGCGCGCGCACTGGTTGCCGAAGGGGTGAACAGCGGCGACCGCGTGGCGGTGCTGCTGCCGAATGGCGCCGAGTTCGTCGAGGCGTTCTTCGGGATCACCGCGATCGGTGCAATCGTCGTCCCGCTCAACACCCGTCTGCACCCAGGCGAGCACGCCGCCCTGCTCGCCGACTGCACGCCGGTGCTCATGATCGTCTCGACGGACTATGCAGACTCCGCGACTCGGGTCGCCCGGAGCGTCCGCTCGGTTCGCACCTTCGTGACGGTGGGTCGCGACGATCACGGCACGGTCGCGCCGACCTACGAGCACTGGATCGGCACGCACGCCGGCCCGCTGCCGCGTGCGGCGGTCGTGCCCAATTCGCCGGCGGCGCTGCTCTACACCAGTGGCACGACTGCGCAGCCGAAAGGCGTCGTGCTGACCCACGGGAACTACCTCGCCGACTTTCGCCACGTCGCCTCGGAAGCCGGGGCCGGCCCGCACAGCGTCAACCTGCAGCTGAGCCCCCTGTACCACGCTGCCGCCGTGCACACGCTCGCGCATCTCGCAGTCGGCGGCACTTCGATCCTGCTGCGGCGCTTCGACCCGACCGAGGTTCTGGAGAACATTCAGCGGCATCGCGTGACCTATCTCTTCGCCGTGCCGACGATGCTCTACGAGTTGCTCGACCACCCGGCGCTCGGTCGCTACGACATCGGGTCACTGCGCACGATCTCGTACGGGGCTGCGGCGATCTCCGGCGCGCGACTCGAACAGGCGCAAAGCAGGTTCGGTCCCAAGCTTCTGCACGCGTACGGGCTCACGGAGACCACCTCGCACGCGTCGGTGCTGCGGGCCGAGGAACACCTGATCGCGCCGGGATCGATCGGCAGGGGTGTCGACGATGTCGAACTGCGCCTCGTCGACGAACAGGGGCGCGACGTGGCGCCCGGCGACGTCGGCGAAATCCTGGTGCGGGGACCGAACGTGATGGCCGGCTACTGGAACAGGCCCGAGGAGACCGCCCGTGCGCTTCGCGACGGCTGGCTGCACACGGGCGACCTGGCCCGGCGCGACGATCGGGGTTTCATCTACATCGTCGATCGCAAGAAGGACATGGTGATCAGCGGCGGAGTGAACATCTACCCGCGCGAGGCCGAGAACGTGCTGGCCCGGCACCCGGCTGTCGCCGACGTCGCCGTCTTCGGGGTGCCGGACCCCCGTTGGGGCGAGGCGCTGGCCGCCGCAGTCGTGCTGCGAGAGGGCGCCGATGCCGACGCCGCAAGCCTGCTCGCCTTCGCGCGCAATCGACTCGGCGGCTTCAAGCTGCCCAAGCACGTGCACTTCGTGGAAGCGCTTCCCAAGACGGCGTCCGGCAAGGTGCGCAAGGACGATCTTCGCAAGATGTTCGCATAGGGTGTCGACACCATGAGCAGTTCGACCAGTACATCGCCGCAGGGGGCTGCAGACGCGTCCCCGTCGAAATCGGATCGTCCCGGCGCGGTCCTGGTCGTCGGGGCCAGCGGCGCGCTCGGCCAGGCCGTGTGCGAGCGGCTCGCGATCGACGGCACGCACCTCTGGCTAGCGTATCGATCGAACCTCCCGGCAGTGCAGGCGCTTGCATCCCGGCTCGCATCCGGCGCGAGTGTCTCGATCGAGCAACTGGACCTTACCGACCCAGCGACGATCTCGCGGGTGGCCGGGACGATCGTGGCCACGGGCACGCGGCTGCGCTGCGTGGTCTTCGCCGCTGGCGCGCACATCGAACAACCCCGTGTCGCGGACGTCCCGGACGCAGCCTGGCGATCGGTCATCGAAACCGAGTTCATCGGCTTCGCCAATCTCGCCCGATGCTTCATCCCAGTCTTTCGCGCGCAGGGCGGCGGCGCATTCGTCTGCGTGACGACATTCGCGAACTTCGCCTACACGCTCGGCGACGCACTGTCGAGCGCCCCGAAGGCCGGCGTCGAATCGCTCGTGCGTTCGATTGCGCTCGAGGAAGGACGCAACGGCATCCGAGCGAACTGCGTCGCTCCTGGAATCATCAACGCCGGGCTCGGCGCGGAATTCCAGCGCGAGCACTACACGCCGGAGGCCTGGGATCGCGTCCGGCGATCGGTGCCGATGCGCCGCTTCGGCGAGGCGGCCGAGGTGGCGGACGCGGTGGCCTTCCTGGCATCCGCGCAGGCCAGCTACATCACCGGCAACACGCTGATCGTCGATGGCGGCATGCATCTCTGAACGGCGAGGCACGAAGGATTTCGACCATGGGATTGAAGGAACGGCTGAGCCTGGATGGCAAACTCGCGCTCGTCACTGGCGGATCGCGCGGACTCGGGCTGCAGATCGCGCGCGGACTCGGCGAGATGGGCGCGCGAGTCGTCATCGTTGCGCGGCGCGAGAGTGAACTCGAGGCGGCCGAGGCGGCGCTGTCCGCCGATGGCATCGAAACCATCGCGCGGACGACGGACCTCTCGTCACTCGACGCCGTCCCGCCACTCGTCGACTGGGTGCTCGAGCATGCAGGCGACGTCGACATCCTGGTCAACAACGCCGGCGCCACATGGGGCGCCGACGCCGAACACCACCCGGACGCGGCGTGGCGCAAGGTCATGAGCCTGAACGTCGACGCGGCCTTCGCCCTGACGCGCGAACTCGGACGCAGGGTGTTCATACCGCGCCGCGCCGGCAAGGTGCTGAACGTGGCATCGGTGGCCGGGCTCGCCGGAAACCGGCCGCAGATGGCGATGCACACGATCGCCTACAACACGAGCAAGGGCGCTCTGCTGAGCTTCACGCGCGCGCTCGCGGCTGAATGGGGACGGTACGGCATCAACGTGAACGCACTGTGCCCTGGCTTCTTCCCCACGCGGATGACGCTGGAGACCGAGCGGCAGAGCGGCGATTTTCTTCGTGCATCGACGCCGCTGGGCAGGCTCGGGGGCAACGAAGACCTGATGGGCGCGGCCGCGTTCCTGGTGTCCGAGGCAGCGCGACACATCACCGGTCAGGCACTGGCGGTCGATGGCGGCATGTCGTCGACGTGATTTCGTGGAGGATCGAACGGTGAGCGAACGACAGAGGGTGGCTGTGGTGACGGGCGGGGGTGGAGCGCTCGGGAGCGCGACTGGTCGCACGCTGGCACGGCGCGGGCATCACGCAGTGCTGATCGACGCGAGCGAAGAGCGCGCGCAGGCCACCGCGCAGGCTCTTAGCCGGGAAGGCTTCAGCGCGTCGGCCCGCGGAGTCGACGTGACCGACCGCGAGGCGGTGCGATCGGCGATCGAATCGATCGCCGCGGAACACGGCGGCATCGACGTTCTGGTCAACATGGCCGGCGTCGTGCGCAACGCATCGTTCGGCAAGATCACCGCGGAAGACTTCGACATCACGATGCGCACGCACGTCACCGGCACGCTCCACTGCATGCAGGCCGCGGTGCCCGGCATGCGCGCGCGCGGCTACGGGCGGATCGTCAACATCAGCTCGGTGGCGGCGCTCGGGTCCGTCGGCGGCGGCGCGTACGGCGCCGCCAAGGGCGCCATCGAGAGCCTGTCGCGCACCGCGGCGCTCGAGTTCGCGGCGCGCGGCATCACTGTGAACTGCGTGGCGCCGGGACTGATCGCCGCGGGGATGTTCCTCACCACCGAGCAGCAATTTCAGGACGCCGGAATTGCGCGCGTTCCGATGAAGCGTGCCGGCACGGCCGAGGAAGTCGCCGACTGCATCGCGTTCCTCGCCTCGCCGCAGGCCAGCTACGTGACGGGCCAGACACTGTTCGTGTGCGGGGGCTTGTCGACCGGGTTCTGAAGCGGCTGACTCTGTAAGGCGGCGATAGCTGTGGTGTCGTGGCTCGACCGTCGCCGCTGCCGCGGGGAGGGCCGAGGCCGCTCTGGACGAGCAGGCAGGTTCGCGCTATATTTGTATAGCAAATTGAGCGTGCACAATATCTGGGCCTATCTAGACAGGGATATCTCACATGCTTGCGATTCGTCTGCCCGAAGAGATCGAGGAAAGGCTTGCCGCGCTGGCGCGCGAGACCGGGCGCACGAAGACGACGCTGGCGCGCGAAGCCATCCTCGAATACATCGACGACCTCGAGGACTTCTATCTTGCCGAGGCGCGCGCCCGCAAGAACAGGAAGGCGATTCCCCTCGCCGACGTGGAGCGCGCGCTTGGCTTATGAGATCGAGTTCGACCCTGACGCACTCAAGGATCTGAAGAAGCTCGATCGTCCGATACAGCAGCGCCTGATCGGTTTCCTGCGCCTGCGGGTAGGCACTCTCGAGAATCCGCGCGATATCGGTGAGGCGCTTGCCGGGGCGGCGCTGGGAAGCTACTGGAAATACCGCGTCGGGGACTGGCGCATCATCTGCGACATCCAGGATCGCCGAATCGTCGTCAGAGTTCTGAGGCTTGGCAACCGTCGGGACATCTACCGATAGATTCGCCACGGCCGACTCGGCCTTCCTGTCCGGCACGCAACCCGCCATTGCGCAACCTTCGTCGCCAATGGGAGCCACCACCAAAGCGCAAAAAAACACGACCGGCTTTTGACCGGTCGTGTTCCCCTTTTCCCCATCGCTACCGGCGCAGCGGGTCTGCCGCACCGGTCCGATTCGGCGCGCCCGGGTCAGGCGCGCGCTGCGTCACGCGATGTGCGCGTTACGCGGCCTTCTTCTTGTCGTCGAAGAACTGCTCGTCTTCGGTCGAACCCTTCAGCGCGGTCGTCGAGGACTGGCCGCCTTCGATCGCCTGGGTCACGGCGTCGAAGTAGCCGGTGCCGACTTCGCGCTGGTGCTTGACCGCGGTGAAGCCTTTGCTCGGCGGCGGCGAACTCGGCTCTGCTGCAGTTCGACGAACGCGGTCATGTTGTCGCGCGCGTAGCCGTAGGCCAGGTTGAACATCGAGTAGTTCAGCGCGTGGAAGCCGGCCAGCGTGATGAACTGGAACTTGTAGCCCATCGCGCCCAGCTCGCGCTGGAACTTGGCGATCGTGGCGTCGTCGAGGTTCTTCTTCCAGTTGAACGACGGCGAGCAGTTGTAGGCCAGCATCTTGCCCGGGAACTGCTTCTGGATCGCCTCGGCGAACTGCCTGGCGAACTCGAGGTCCGGCGTGCCGGTCTCGCACCAGATCAGGTCGGCGTACGGCGCGTAGGCCAGGCCGCGCGAGATCGCCTGGTCGATGCCGTTGTTGGTGCGGTAGAAGCCTTCGATCGTGCGCTCGCCGGTCAGGAAGGGCTTGTCGTTGTCGTCGACGTCGGAGGTGACGAGGTCGGCCGCTTCGGCGTCGGTACGCGCCAGCAGCACGGTCGGCACGCCCATCACGTCGGCCGCCAGACGCGCGGCGATCAGCTTCGACACCGCTTCACGCGTCGGCACCAGCACCTTGCCGCCCATGTGGCCGCACTTCTTCACCGAGGCCAGCTGGTCCTCGAAGTGCACGCCGGCGGCGCCGGCGTCGATCATCGCCTTCATCAGTTCGAAGGCGTTCAGCACGCCGCCGAAACCGGCTTCGGCGTCGGCGACGATCGGCGCGAAGTAGTCGATGTAGCCGGCGTCGCCCGGGTCCTTGCCCTCGGACCACTGGATCTGGTCGGCGCGCGTCAGCGTGTTGTTGATGCGGCGGACGACGGTCGGCACCGAGTTGACCGGGATACAGCGACTGGTCCGGATACATCTCGCCGGCCAGGTTCGCGTCGCCGGCGACCTGCCAGCCCGACAGGTAGATGGCCTTCAGGCCGGCCTTGACCTGCTGCATCGCCTGGTTGCCGGTCAGGGCGCCCAGCGAGTTGACGAACGGCTCGTTGTTGATCGAGTTCCAGAGCTTCTCGGCGCCGCGGCGGGCGAGCGTGTGCTCGACCTGCACCGAGCCGCGCAGGCGGACGACGTCCTCGGCGGTGTAGCCGCGCTTGATGCCGCGCCAGCGCGGGTTTTCGGACCAGTCTTTCTGCAGTTTCTGTGCTTCGAGTTCGCGCGAGGACATGCTGAGCTCCTAGAGACGTCGGATGAGAGAACGAGAATTCGGGGAAGTCCGATGCGGCGGCCGGGATTACCCGCCGGTCCGGTTCCGGAACAGGCGTAACGATAGCCGGGATTTGTGCAAAGCAATAGTGATTTATTGCATTCCGACGACAGAGTCTAATTCTTTTTGTTTCAACGGGTTATGATCTGTTTGTCACGATGTGGGACGCGATGTTCCGTATCGAAAAATCGATCTGCTGCGCTGCATGCCGAAATCTCACGATGCGGCATATGCATTGCGTATGGTGAGATTCACACCGACCGCGTGATCCCGCCATCGATGCGGATGTTCTGCCCGGTGATGTAGGCCGCGCGGTCGGATGCCAGCAGCCCGATCAGCTCGGCGACCTCCTCCGAGCGGCCGTACCTGCCCATCGGGATGCGCTCGCGGATGTCCGGCTTCTCCGGCAGGCTGTCGATGAAACCGGGGAGCACGTTGTTCATCCGGATGTTCTCGGGCGCGTAACGGTCGGCGAACAGCTTCGTGTATGCCGCCAGTCCGGCACGGAACACGCCCGAGGTCGGAAACGCGGGGTCGGGCTCGAAGGTGGCGAAGGTCGAGATGTTGACGATCGCGCCGCCCTTCTGCCGCTGCATGATCGGCGTGACCAGCCGGGTCGGGCGGACCACGTTCAGGAAGTACACCTCCATGCCGCGGTGCCAGTCGTCGTCGGACAGGTCGAGCAGCGCCGCGCGCGGGCCGTGGCCGGCACTGTTGACCAGCGCGTCGATCCGTCCCCAGGTGTCGACCGTGAGGTCGACGAGCCGTTTCAGGTCGTCGCCGGACTGGTTGGACCCGGTGACACCGATGCCGCCCAGTTCCTTCGCCAATGCCTCGCCCTTGCCCGACGAGGACAGGATCGCCACCCGGAAGCCGTCGGCCGCCAGTCGCCGCGCCGCCATCGCGCCCATGCCGCTGCCGCCGGCGGTGATCACCGCCACTTTCTGTTCACTCATGTCCCGCCCCCCTGGAAAAGCGCGACGCTAACGCATTTGCCGATCGGGCGTCGGTCGCGGGGGAAAGCGCGCGCTCGAAGGGCGATCGTGGCCCGCTCCCCGTCGCCTCGGCAGTCACCCGGTGTTGCGCAGTCCCGCGGCCACCCCGTTGATCGACAGGTGAATGCCGCGCTGCACCCGTTCGTTGACCGGCTCGCCCGGCCGCAGTTGCCGGTAGCGGCGCATCAGCTCCACCTGCAGGTGGTTCAGCGGATCCAGGTACGGAAACCGGTGCTCGATCGAGCGCGCCAGCGCCGGGTTCGACGCCAGCCGCTGCGCTTCGCCGGTGATCAGCGCCACCGCGTCGCCGACAGCCCGCCATTCGCGTTCGATCGCCGCGAACACGCGGCGCGCGAGCTTGCGGTCGGGGACCAGGTCGAGGTAGCGCGTGGCGATCGCCAGGTCGCTCTTGGCCAGCACCATGTCAAGGTTCGACAGCAGGGTGCGAAAGAACGGCCACTGTCTGTGCATCCGCTGCAGCAACGCGACACGCGCATCGCGCTCGCCAGGCACCGCTGCGAGGAAGGCCTCGACCGCCGAGCCGAAGCCGTACCAGCCCGGCAGTGCGATGCGGCACTGCCCCCAGCTGAAACCCCACGGGATCGCGCGCAGGTCCTCGATCGCGCGCGTGGCCTTGCGCGACGCGGGCCGCGAGCCGATGTTCAGGCCGGCGATCTCGCGGATCGGCGTCGCGTCGAAGAAGAAGTCGGTGAACCCCGGCGTCTCGTAGACGAGCCGGCGGTAGGCCGCCATGCTGGCCGTCGACAGCGCATCGGCCGCATCGAGGAATGCGCGTGGCGCGCTTCGTGTGGGATGCAGCAGCGTCGCCTCGAGCGTCGCGGCGACCAGCGTCTCGAGGTTGCGGCGGCCGATCTCGGGATGCGCGTACTTGGAGTTGATCACCTCGCCCTGTTCGGTGAGCCGGATCTGGCCGTTCACCGTGCCGGGCGGCTGCGCCAGGATCGCCTGGTAGCTGGGACCGCCGCCGCGGCCGACGGTCCCGCCGCGGCCGTGGAACAGGCGCAGCGCGATGCCGTGACTGTCGCGCAAGGGGGCGAACAATTCGACCAGCGCGATCTCGGATCGATACAGCTCCCAGTTGCTGGTGAAGAAGCCGCCGTCCTTGTTGCTGTCGCTGTAGCCGAGCATGATGTCCTGCTCGGCGCCGGAGCGACGCACCATGTCGAGCACGCCGGGCAGCGCGTAGAACGCGCGCATGATCGGGGCGGCATTACGCAGGTCGCCGATCGTCTCGAACAAGGGCACGACGATCAGGTCGTTGCTCGCACCGTCGTCGAGCGTGCCGCGCATCAGCCCGGCCTCCTTCTGCAGCACCAGCAGCTCGAGCAGGTCGCTGACCTCCTCGGTGTGCGAGATGATGTAGTGGCGTAGCGCGGCGCGCCCGAAGCGCGCCAGCAGCGTCGCCGCCAGGTCGAAGATCGCCAGCTCGCCGAGCGTGTCGGCGGAGTATTCGGCGCCGCGCACGCGCAGCCCGCGCGCGTCGTTCAGCAGCCGCAGCAGCAGCTGCGCGCCGCTCGTCCTCCATCAACGCGGAGTAGTCGGTCTCGATGCGGGCGGCCGCGAGCAGTTCGGCGACGACCGCCTCGTGCCGGTCAGAGCTCTGCCGCAGGTCGACGGTGGCGAGGTGGAACCCGAACACCTGCACCGCGCGGATCAGCGGCGCGAGGCGCGGGCCGATCAGCGCCTGACCGTGATGCGCCGCGAGCGAAGCCTCGATCACGCGCAGGTCCGACAGCAGCTCGTCGGCGCTCGCGTACGGCGCCTGCGGCGCGACCGCATGGCGCAGCGCCTCGGTGCCGGTGAGCTCGTGCAGGGTCGCGGCGAGCCGCGCGTACATGCCGATCAGCGCGCGCCGGTACGGCTCGTCGGCGCGGTGATCGCTGTGGTCGGGCGAACGTTCGGCAAGGGCCTGCATCTCGGGCGTCACCGATGCGAGCAGCGCCGACACCGACAGCTCGGAGCCGAGCTCGTGCACCTCGGTGAGGTAGAAGCGCAGCACGGTCTCGCTCTGCCGCTGCAGCGCCATCTCGAGCGTCGACGCGGTGACGTTCGGGTTGCCGTCGCGGTCGCCACCGATCCAGTTGCCCATCCGGAAGAAAGGCGCGATGCGGTGCCCCGGCAGCGCCTGCTCGATCTGCCGGTACAGGGCCGGAATCTGCCGCAGGAAGGTGCTGCGGTAGTAGCTGAGTGCGTTCTCGATCTCGTCGGCGACGGTGAGCTTCGCGTAACGCAGCATGCGTGTCTGCCACAGCTGCGTGACGCGCGCGCGCAGCAGCGCGGTGTTCTCGTCGAGTTCGCGGTCGCCGGCCGGCGCGCCGCGCCGCCCGATCAGCTCGGCGATCGCTCGCTCGGCATCCAGGATGCTCTTGCGCTGCACCTCGGTCGGATGCGCCGTCAGCACCGGCGAGATGTACGCGCGCTCGAGCATGCCCGCGATGTCGGCGGCGCGGATGTCGGCCGCGGCCAGCGTGTCCAGCGTGGTGGCGAGCGCACCCGGCTGCATGCGGCCGGCACGCTCGTCCTGCTCGCGCAGCCGGACCTGGTGGCGGTCCTCGGCGATGTTCGCGAGGTGCGAGAAGTAGCTGAACGCGCGGATCACCGACACGGTCTGGTCGACGCTCAGGTTCTTCAGCAGGCGGTCGAGCGCCTTGCCGGCAGCCGCATCGCGCTTGAGCCGGTAGGCCACCGACAGCTGCCGGACCCGCTCGATCAGCTCGAAGGCCTCGCGGCCCTCCTGTTCGCGGATCACGTCGCCGAGGATCCGGCCGAGCAGGCGAATGTCTTCCATCAATGGTGCATTGCTGCCCTCGGGCAGCGCGGCCGGCTTGCGTGTCTTCTTGCTGGGCACAGTGTTCACCATGTCGGTGCGGGTTCGGAAACGGCGCGAGGCGGCGGATCGGGATGGCGCACGGATCCCGCGGGATGCGAACGACGAAGCAAGCATCGTTCCATGGGGGTGCGGCCCCTGTCGCTTCGACGGTGACGGTTGCGGCCCGGCCGCTGCAGATCAGAACCGGTGGTGCAAGGGCAGGTACCGCCACTGCCCGGGCGCAAGCCCCGCCAGCGGCACGCGGCCGATCCGCAGCCGGCGCGCCTCGCGCACCTCGAGACCGGCCTGCGCGCAGAGCGCGGCGATCAGGCCGGGACGCGAGCCCTTCAGCGCGAAGCGCAGCCGCCGCTCGCTCTGCCGGCTGACTCGCACCGACGGGGCCCCCCTGCCCTGACCGGCTGCCGCCCGCGCCAGACGATCGAGCGCGTCGTCGTCGATCGCCGCGACCACCTCGACGACGTACTCCTGTTCGAGCGGCAAGCGCCGATCCTCGAGCCGGCGCACGATGCCCGGATCCTGGGTCAGCACGACCAGACCGCTGGCGCCGCGGTCGAGGGGCAAGGCCGTGGTCAGCTTCGAGAAATGGCGGCGCAGCGGCCGGATGCCGGAGCGGTCGTCCGGCGCGTGGTGCTCGGGATCGAGCGCCGGCGTGGGCGCCGCGCCGGTCGCCGATGAGGAGGCATGATCGTGGCTTGGCGCGGGCGCCTGAGCGGTCGCTTGCGCAGGCGCCTGAGCGGTCATCGACGCATACGCGCCAGCGGCGATGGCCGGTGCATGCCAGAGGATCGTCACCGGCACCGGCGGCTCCGGGCGAGCGTCCGCGTCGATTTCGACCGTCTGGTCGAGGACGCGGGACTGGGGCTCCTCGACGACCACGCCATCGACCCGGACCCAGCCGCCTTCGATCAGCCACTCGGCCTCGCGGCGCGAGCATGCGCGAAGCGCCGCGACGCGTTTCGACAGGCGCTCGGCAGCGGCTTCGTTCATCGGCTGGTCTCCGGATTCATGAGGACGAGGGCGCCGCCGGCGCGGTGGGGGCGTCCGGAGTCGTCGCGTTACCGGCAAAGGCGGAATCTCGGCCCGCGGGCAGGGACTCGTTGCCGGTGGGCAGCGACTCGTTGCCGGCGGGCACGGATTCGCTGCTCGCGGTCGCTCCCCGCCGCCGTCCCCGGCGCCTTCGGCGCCCTCGGCGCCCAGAAGCCGGCGCGCGCCCTCCTCCGGCAGCGCCTGCACGTCGCGCAGGTGCCGCTCGATCGCGCGCGAGCGCACCTCGTAAGTGCCGAGCGTGTTCGAGGCGCGGTCGAGCTGTTCGCGGGCCTTGGCGAGCACGCCGCCGAACTTGCCGAACTCGGTCTTCACCGCGCCCAGCAATTGCCACACTTCGCTGGAGCGCCGCTCGACCGCGAGCGTGCGAAAGCCCATCTGCAGGCTCGACAGGATTGCCGACAAGGTGGTCGGCCCGGCGATCACGATGCGGTGCACGCGCTGCAGTTCGTCGACCAGTCCCGGGCGGCGCACGGCCTCGGCATACAGGCCCTCGACCGGCAGGAACATCAGCGCGAAGTCGGTGGTGTGCGGCGGCGCCAGGTACTTGTCGCGGATCGTCTTCGCTTCGGCCTTCAGACGCTGCTCGAGCTGACGGGAAGCGAGCTCGGCCGCGGCGGCGTCGGCCTGGTCGTGCGCCTGCATCAGCCGCTCGTAGTCCTCGCGCGGGAACTTCGCGTCGATCGGCAGCCACACCGGCGAGTCCGCATCACGCCCCGGCAGCCGGATCGCGAACTCGACCCGCTCGTTCGAGCCCGGAACGGTCGCGACGTTGGCCGCGAACTGCTCGGGCACCAGCATCTGCTCGAGCAGCGCGGCCAGCTGGACCTCGCCCCACACGCCGCGCGTCTTCACGTTGCCCAGCACCCGCTTGAGGTCGCCGACGTTCGAGGCCAGCACCTGCATCTCGCCCAGGCCGCGGTGCACCTGTTCGAGCCGCTCGGACACCATGCGGAACGATTCGCCCAGGCGCTGCTCGAGCGTGGCGTGCAGCTTCTCGTCGACGGTGCGGCGCATCTCGTCGAGGCGCGCGGCGTTCTCGGTCTGCAGCGCATGCAGCCGCGCCTCGAGTGTCGCGCGCACCTCGCCGATGCGCGCCTCGTTGGCCGACGACAGGTCGGCGAGCGAGCGCTGCAGCGTGTCGCCGAACTGCTTCAGCCCCGCGGCGAGTTCCTCGCGGTTGACCCGCAGGTCCGCCAGCAGGCGCTCGCGCAGTTGCGCCATGCGCTGCTCGTTGGCCTCGGTGAGCCGGGCGAGCTGCTGCGCGAAGCCGTCGATCTGGTTGTTCTGCACCGTGGCGATCGTGCCGACCTGCTGGCCGAGGCGCACGCCGAACCCGTCGACCGACGCGCCGAGTTCGGCACGGTTCTGCCGCGACTGCTCGGCAAACTCGGTGCGCAACGCGCGTTCGACGGAATCGAGCCGCGCGCCCAGGCGTTCGGCGAGCCGCTCGATCAGGGGCGCGAAGGCTGCGCCCGGATCGGGCGGGCGGCGCAGCAATGCGACGACCTGCAGCACCACCAGCAATGCGAGCAGGCCAGAGGCCGCCGTACAGCAGCGCGACCGTGGCCGCCGCGCCCTCAGCCGGCACGGTTGCGCATCCAGTCGGCAGTGCCGTGGAAGGACTCGAGCAGCCGGTCGAACAGCGGCTGCGGCACGCCCTGGTCGCTCATCGCGCGCGCCATGCACACCAGCCACAGGTCGCGCTCGCGGCTGGCGATCGGATACGGCAGGTGGCGCGCGCGCAGGCGCGGATGGCCGAAGCGCTGCACGTACAGGTCCGGGCCGCCCAGCCAGCCGCACAGGAACCAGTAGCAGCTTGTCGCGCGAGCCGTCGAGCGGGGTCGGGTGCAGCCGGCGGATGTCGGCGAACTCCTCGTCGAGTTCCATCAGATCGTAGAAGCGGTCGACCAGCGCGCGCACGCCAGGCTTCGCCGCCGAGCAGTTCGAAGGGCGTCGGCCCGGCGCGCGCATTCGAGGTGTCGTCGTCCTGCGGCGTCGGGGTCATCGTCGGTGCTCGGGCGTTACTGAGCCGTCACTCAGGCGTTGCGCAGCGTGGCCAGCGGCGGCGAGGCGAGCACACCGCGCAGGCCGAACCAGCCCGCCACGATCGCCAGCGCCGCGCCCGCCGATGATGCCCCAGGCGAGGATGTCGACAGCGCCAGCGCCAGCTCGAAGCGGAACACCTGGCGCGCCAGCACCCAGCCGATCGGCGATCGCGCCAGCTCGCGGCGAGCAGTCCGGCCAGCGCCGCCCGACAGGCCGAGCTCCCAGAGCTGCGCGCGCGAGCAGCTGCGCGCGCGAAGCTCCCGAGCGCGCGCATCAGCCCCGCCTCGCGCACCCGCTCGTCGCGCGAACTGGCCAGCGCGGTGTACAGCACCACCACGCCCGCGGCCAGCGTCAGCACGAACAGGAACTGCACCGCGCCGCACCACCTGGTCGAGCATCGTCTGCACCTGGCGCACGATGTTGCCGGTGTCGAACACGGTCAGGTTGGGAAAGTCGGCGCACCAGTGCGGCGTCGAGCGGCCGGCCGGTCGGCGCGCTGGTGGTAGGCGGTGATCAGCGTCTGCGGCGCGTCGCCGAGCGCGGCCGGCGACAGGATCATGAAGAAGTTCACCTTCATCGAGTCCCAGTCGAGCTTGCGCACGCTGGTGGCGCGTGACGTCGACTGGCTCGCCGGCGATGTCGAAGCTGAGCCGGTCGCCGAGCTTCAGCCCGAGCGTCTCGAGGATGCCCGACTCGACCGACACCTCCATCGCGCTCGCGCGTCGAACCAGCGGCCCGGCACGACGCGGTTGTGCGTCGGCAGCGCGTCGGTGTACGACAGGTTGAACTCGCGGTCGACCAGGCGCTGCGCGCGCGTCGTCGTCGAAGCGCTCCGGGCCGGATCGCCTCGCCGTTGACCGTCGACCAGGCGGCCGCGGACCATCGGGCATGAGCTCGGACTGCACGCCCGCCGGCGCGCAGCCGCGCTCGACGGCCTCGCGCTGGTCGGGCTGGATGTTGATCACGAAGCGGTTCGGCGCGTCCGCCGGGCTGGCGCGCCGCCAGCTGTCGAGCAGGTCGGTGCGCGTCACGGTCAGCAGCATCAGCGCCATCAGGCCGATCGCCAGCGCGACGGTCTGCGCGATCGAGGCGCCCTGACGGCGCGACCACGACGCGAGCGCCAGCCGCAGTGCCGGGCTGCGCGTCAGCCGCGCACCCGCCCGGCGCAGCGGCGCCAGCAGACGAAGCGCGAGCCAGGTCACCAGCACGCGACACGACCGCGCCGCCGACCGCGAAGCCGCCGACCGCAATCGCGGCGAGCCGGCGGTCGCTCGCGAACCAGAACAGCAGCGCC
Organism: uncultured beta proteobacterium; assembly: GCA_963849015.1. Classification (GTDB taxonomy): domain Bacteria; phylum Pseudomonadota; class Gammaproteobacteria; order Burkholderiales; family Burkholderiaceae_E; genus Quisquiliibacterium. Next base: position 642,588 of record CAWKFK010000005.1, on the reverse strand, counting down.
GACGAACGCGGCGACCGCGAGCAGCATGCGCAACCCACGGCGAAGCCCGCGTCGCGTCCGAGTTCGCGCCGCAGCACGCGCAGCGGAGGCACGCCGGCCAGACGCAGGAACGGCCAGGCGCCGAAGCCCAGCAGCAGCACCAGCCCGGCCGCGACCGACTGCAGCGCCGGCCAGATCGACGGCGGCGGCAGCGGCAGCTGAATCAGAGAGGCAATCGTCTGCACCAGGCCGAAGTGCACCAGCGCAGCCGAGCGCGACCGCCTGCCAGCGCCACCGATCAGGCCGACCCACAGCAGCTCCAGGCCCAGCACCGAGCAACAGGCGGCGCTGCCGGATGCCGATCGCGCGCATCACCGCGCAGCCGTCGAGATGGCGCTCGGCGAAGCGCCGCGCCGCCAGGCCGATCGCCACCGCCGCGATCAGCGCGGACAGCAGCGCGACCAGCGACAGGAACTGTTCGGCGCGGTCCAGCGTCACGCGCAGCTCGGGCCGGCCGCTTTCGAGCGATCTCGATGCGCAGGCCGCGACCGAGCCGCGGCTTCGCCCAGGCTCTCGTAGCCCGACACCGCCGCGGTTCGCCTGCGACCAGCAGCCGGTAGGTGACCCGGCTGGCCGGCTGGATCAGCCGGGTGGCTTCGAGCGTCGTCGAGCCGGATCATCGCGCGCGGTGCGAAGTTCACGAAGCTGGCGCCGCGGTCGGGCTCGAGCGTGATGACGCGACCGACCGTGAAGCGCGACTCGCCCAGCTCGAGCGGTGGCGCCAGTGCCGACGCCCAGCGTCTGCAGCAGCTGCGCGTCGCCCACAGACGGTGCCCGGGGCCGGCGTGCCATCGGTGGCGGCGTCCGGACCGTTGATGCGCTCGGCCACGCGCAGCCTGCCGCGCAGCGGATAGTTGTCAGACACCGCCTTGATCGACGCAAGCTGCGGGCGGCCGTCGGCCACCACCATGCTCGGGAAAGTTGACGGTCTCGCCGACCTGCAGCCCGCGGCGCCGGGCCTCGTCGCGGAACGCCGGCCCGATCGGCTGGTCGGAGGCCAGCACCAGGTCGGCCCCGAGCAACTGGCGCGCCTTCGGCCGCGAGCGCCTGCCGCATGCGGTCGACGAACACGCCGACGCTGGCGATCGCGGCGACCGCGACGACGAGTGCGGCCAGCAGCAGCCGCAGTTCGCCCGCGCGCCAGTCGCGGCGGGTCAGGTGCCAGGAGAATCGGATCGGGTTCACGGCTGGGGACGGGCAGTCACGGTTCAGGGCGGGGTGTCACGGTTCAGGGGAGAGTCCCGGTTCAGGGCGGGGAATCCCGGTTCGGGGCGGCGAGCAGGTCTGTCGCGCGATCGCCGCGCGGCTTGCAGTGTGCCATCTCCGCCGCCGGCGCCGCCTCCACTCGGCTAAGATCGCCTGCCAACCCCATGCTGCCTCCCCGCGATGAGAACGCTGAACTGGTATTTCGATTTCGTCTCGCCGTACGCCTACCTGCAGAGCAACCGGATCGAGGAGTTCGCCGATCACGTGCTGGTGCGCTGCAAGCCGGTGCTGTTCGCGGGCATCCTGGCTCATTACGGCCACAAGGGACCGGCCGAGATCCCGTCGAAGCGCATCTTCACCTACGAGCACGTCGCCTGGCTGGCGGTCCGCAACAACATCCAGATCACCTGGCCGCCGCACCATCCGTTCAACCCGCTGCCGCTGCTGCGCCTGGCGATCCTGCTCGACAGCCCGATCGACGTGGTGCGCCGATTGTTCGCCTTCGTCTGGCGCGACGGTCACCTGCCGAGCGACACCGATGCCTGGCACGCCCTGCTCGACGAGCTGAAGGTGGCGCCCGAGGAGCTGGACGCGCCCGAGGTCAAGAAGGCGCTGCGCGACGACACCGAGGAGGCGATCGCGGCGGGCGTGTTCGGGGTGCCGACCGTCGAACTCGACGGCCAGCTGATCTGGGGCTTCGAGTCGACCGACATGGCGATGGCGAAGATCGCGCAGGACCCGTTCTACGAAAGCCCGGAGATTCTCGCTGCGCGTGCCGTGCCGGCGGGGGTGCAGCGCTCGGCCTGGACTGCCGCCTGCGCGCCGCCTACTGCCGCCCGGGCGCGCCCCGGATCAGGCGTCGAGTTCGAGCGCCTTGCGGTGCGCGTGCTCGGGGCTGACGTTGAGAAGCTCGCCGATCGCCTTGTAGTCGTCGGGCAGCGCCGCGTTGTCCCAGCCGCGCTGGGTGTGCCGCGCCAGGTCGACCGCCAGCACCACGTTGCGCACCCGCGGATGGCCGAACTGGCGGTGGTCGGTGATCTGCGCCAGCAGCTCGGGCAGCCGCCAGGCCTCCATCAGCCCGTGCTGCAGCTCGAGCGGATCGACGTTCAGCACCGCGCGCTGCACGCCCGACGAACGCGCCGCCGGATCGGCCAGCAGCCGGTGCCGGATCTCGTGCGCCAGCAGCGGCGCATGACACCACAACAGCATCTCGACGAAGTCGTGCAGGTATGCGGCTTCGCGGATCACCTCGGCGTCGCGGTCCATCCGGTGCACGGCGAAGCCGAGCGCGAAGTGCGCCGCGCGAAAAGCGCGCGCGACGACCTCCTCCAGTCCGTGCAGCGCCATCGGATCGTCCTTCAACAGGTCCTCGACGCAGCTCAGGTCCGAGAACTTGCGGAAGAACGGCGACACGCCCATCAGGACCAGCGAGCTGGTGACCGTCTCGGAGTCGCTGACGGCGCGCGCCGAGCGCCGCTCGGCGGCGAACACCAGCACCTTCAGCGTCATCAGAGGGTCGTTGTGCACGATGCCGACGAAGTCCGACGGCGATACGTCGTCCTCGTTCTCGCGCAGCTTCTCGATCGCTTCGATCGTCCGCCGGAAGACCGGAATCTCGGCCCGCCGGAAGTACGAGATCCAGTTCTCGAGTTGTTGAAACGGTCTGGTCAGCATCGCTGTGCGGCGCCGAGGGGGTCTCGCTGTTCATCGTTATCGGCAGAAGCGACGCCGGCTTGAGGGCTGCCGGGGCGCCGGCGGCTGGGGGGCTCGACGGGCGCGGCTTCGTAGCGGCGAGGCCTCGGCCGACGCCCCGCCTCAGGCGCCGGCGGGAACGTCCGGCAGCGCCGCCGCCAGCAGCTGCCGCGTGTACTCGTGCCGCGGATCGGCGAACAGCTCCCCGGTCTCGCCAGACTCGACGATCGCGCCGTCCTTCATCACCAGCACCCGGTGCGCGATCGCGCGGATCACCGCCAGGTCGTGGGTGATGAACAGGTAGCTCATGCCGTGACTGCGCTGCAGCCCGGTCAGCAGCTCCAGCACCTGGCTGCTGCACCGACACGTCCAGCGCCGAGGTCGGCTCGTCGAGCAGCAGCAGCTCCGGGCGCAGCACCGCGGCGCGCGCGATCGCGATGCGCTGCCGCTGGCCGCCCGAGAACTCGTGCGGATAACGCTGCAGCACCGCGGCCGACAAGCCCGACCTCCTCGAGCATCGCGACGACCGCGTCGCGGCGCTGCGCCGCGTCCAGTTCGGGCCGGTGCAGCGCCAGCCCCTCGCCGACGATGCTGCTCGACCGTCAGCCGCGGCGACAGCGAGTTGTACGGATCCTGGAACACCACCTGCATCCGCCGGCGCAACGGGCGCAGCGCGGGCGGCGGGCATCGCGTCGATGCGCTCGCCGTCGAAGCTCGATCTCGCCGCTCGCGCGCCCTGCGACAGCCGCAGCAGCGCTCATGCCGAGCGTGGTCTTGCCCGATCCGGATTCGCCGACGACGCCCAGCGTCTCGCCGCGCGCGATCTGCAGGTCGACGTCGCGCACCGCGTCGAAGCCGCTGCGACGGAACCAGCCGCGGCGCGAACTCGAAGCGGCAGCCGACGCCGCGCGCCGCCAGCAGGCGCGGCGCCTGCGCGTCGATCGGCTCGAGCGACCGCCTCGGCCGGCTGTCGATCAGCCGGCGCGTGTACTCGTGACCCGGCGCTGCGAACACCTGCTCGGTCGGCACCGGTCTCGAGCAGGTGGCCGCGCCTGCATCACGCCGACCCGATCGGCGAAGCTGCGCACCAGCGGCAGGTCGTGCGTGATCAGCAGCACCGCCATGCCGAGCTCGCGCTGCAGCTCGGCGAGCAGGTCGACGATCTGCCTCTGGATCGTCACGTCGAGCGCGGTCGTCGGCTCGTCGGCGATCAGCAGCTTCGGGTTGCAGGCCAGCGCCATCGCGATCATCGCGCGCTGGCGCTGGCCGCCGGACAGCTGGTGCGGAAACTGGCGAAGCGCCGCTGCGGGTTCGGGAATGCGGGTGCGCTCCAGCAGCTCGATCGCGCGGCGCCGCGCCTGCGCGCGCGCGTCAGCCCCTCGTGCAGCTCGAGCGCCTCGCAGATCTGCTCGCCGATCGAGTACAGCGGGTTCAGCGCGGTCATCGGCTCCTGGAAGATCATCGCGATGTCGCCGCCGCGCACGCCGCGCAGCTCGCGCTCGCGAGCCGCCGAGCAGGTCGCGGCCGTCGAAGACGGATGCGGCCCTCGTAGCGCGCGTCGGCATGCAGCCGCATGCATCGAGAACGCCGTCACCGTCTTGCCGGAACCCGACTCGCCGACCAGCGCGAAGCGTCTCGCCGCGGCGCGATCGTGAAGCTCACGTCCGTCGACCACGCGCGAGCGGCCGCTGGCGGTCGCGAAGTCGACGCGACAGCGACGCTCGACCGACAGCAGGCGCGCATGGCCCGCGCGCCGCGGCGTCGGCCGCTTCGAACAGTGTCGGCGGGCACGCTCATCCCTTCCTGCGTGTCGAGCGCGTCGCGCAGCGCTTCGCCGATGAAGATCAGCAGCATCAGCGTGCCGACCAGCACCGCGAAGGTCGGCAGCGAGATCCACCACGCGTCGAGGTTCGCCTTGCCCTGCGCGAGCAGTTCGCCGAGGCTCGGCGTCGACGGCGGCACGCCCAGGCCGAGGAAGTCGAGGCTGGTGAGCGCGACGATCGCGGCGCTCATCCGGAACGGCAGGAACGCGATCACCGGCGTCAGCGAATTCGGCAGCACGTGGCGGCGGATGATCTGCGGGCTCGGACAGACCGAGCGCGCGCGCCGCGGTCACGTACTCGAGGCTGCGGTTGCGCAGGAACTCGGCCCGCACGTAGTCGGACAGTCCCATCCAGCCGAACAGCGACAGGATCGCCAGCAGGATCCAGATCGCTCGGCTCGAAGATCGACGCCAGGATCAGCAGCAGGTACAGCTCGGGCATCGAGCCCCAGACCTCGATGAACCGCTGGAACGCCAGGTCGATGCGTCCGCCGAAGTAACCCTGCACGGCGCCCGGCGACGCACGCCGAGCGACCACGCCGATCGCGGTCAGCGCCAGCGCCGAACAGCACCGAGAGCCGGAAGCCGTAGATCAGGCGCGCGAGCACGTCGCGGCCGCGGTCGTCGGTGCCGAGCAGTTGACCGTCGACGGCGGCGCCGGATTCGGGCTCGGCGCGAAGTAGTTGATGCGTGTCGAAGCGGTAGCGGATTCGGCGGGTAGAGCGCCCAGTTGCCGTCGCTGGCCGAACTGCTCGCGGATGAACGGGTCGAGGTAGTCGGTGGCGGTGCGGAAGTCGCCGCCGAAGCGTGGTCTCGGGGTAGGTGTTGCAACAGCGGCAGATACGGTCTGCCCTCGTAGCGCGCGACGATCGGTCGGTCGTTCGACAGCAGCTCGGCGGCCAGGCTGAGCCCGACCAGCACGGCGAAGATCCACAGGCTCACGAAGCCGCGACGGTTGGCGCGGAAACGCCGCCAGGCGCGCTGCCAGGGCGACAAGAGACCACGGCCGGCGTCGGCGCAGCGTCGCCCGCGGACGGCTGCGTCGGCGACGGCGCGTCGGCGACGGCTGCAGCGAGAGACGGCTGCTGCGGCATCGATTGCGGCGACGATGGCAGCGCAGGCGACGATGGCAGCGCGGGCGACGGCCGCGGTTGCAGCAACGCCGGCACGGTCGCGCCGGCGCGCGGCTGCACCGCGCCTTCCTGCCCTTCGCCGACGCCGCGCCGGCCGCTCATACGGCGTGAACTTCACGCGCGGATCGACCCAGGTGTAGCAGAGGTCGGTGACCAGCTTGGTGACGAGGCCGATCAGCGAGAACACGTACAACGAACCCAGCACCACCGGGTAGTCGCGCTTGATCACCGCCTCGTAGGACAGCAGCCCGAGGCCGTCGAGCGAGAACAGCGTCTCGATCAGCAGCGAGCCGGTGAAGAACGCGCCGACGAAGGCCGCCGGGAACGCGGTCACCAGCGGGATCAGCGCGTTGCGGAACACGTGCTTGTAGAACACGGTGCGCTCGGACAGCCCCTTGGCGCGCGCCGTCAGCACGTACTGCCGACGGATCTCCTCGAGAAACGTGTTCTTCGTCAGCATCGTCGTCACCGCGAAGCTGCCGACGATCAGGCAGGTCAGCGGCATCGCCAGGTGCCAGAAGTAGTCGAGCACCTTGCCGATCAGCGTCAGCTCGTCGAAGTCGTCCGACGTCAGGCCGCGCAGCGGGAACACCTGCAAGAACGAGCCGCCGCCGAACAGCACCAGCAGCACCACGCCGAGCACGAAGCCGGGGATCGCGTAGCCGACCAGGATCGCCGTGCTGGTCCACGAGGTCGAAGCGCTGCCGTTGCGCACCGCCTTCGCGATGCCCAGCGGGATCGACACCAGGTAGGTGATCAGGAAGCTCCACACGCCCGAGGCTGATCGACACCGGCAGCTTCTCGACGATCAGCTGCCAGACGCCCTTGTGGTGGAAGTAGCTGGTCGCCGAGGTCGAACCGCGCGTAGCGCAGCAGCATCTCGAAGAAGCGCTCGTGCGCCGGACGGTCGAAGCCGTACAGCTTGCGGATCTCGCGCGAGCTCGCTCGGGATCGACGCCCTGCGCGCCGCGGTAGACGCTGCCGCTGACGACGACTTCGCCGACCTCGCCGCGCCCGCGCAGCTCCTGCACCAGCTGGTCGACCGGCCCGCCGGGCACGAACTGGATGATCGCGAACGTCACCAGCAGGATGCCGAACAGCGTCGGCACCATCAGCGCGACGCGCTTGAGCGATGTAGACGATCATCGCGGCCGTTCGCCCACCAGGTCTTCAGCATCCAGGTGTCGGCGCCGTAGTACAGCGGCAGCTCGGCGGGATGAGCCAGCGTGTTGCGATAGGCGACGCGGTGCGTGGGCGCGTGGAAGTGCGGCACCAGGTACCAGCCGTGGCGCAGCACGCGATCGAGCGCGCGCGCCGCGGCGACCAGCTCGTCGCGGTCCGCGGCTGCTGCAGCAGCCGCTGCGACCAGCGTGTCGACGGCCGGGTCGCGCACGCCGGCCAGGTTGTCGGAGCCCTTGATCGATCGGCCGCGCCGCTGGTGAAGCGCTCGACCAGCTCGTTGCCCGGCGTCTGGCTGGCCGAGTACGAAGTGCACCATCACGTCGAAGTCGAACTCGTCGATCGCGCTTCTGGTACAGCGCCGGATCGGTCATGCGCAGGAGTGCGGGATGCCGAGCTTCTCGAGGTTGCGCACCCAGGGCACCGCGACCCGCTCGAGCGACTTGCGAGTACGTCAGGATCTCGAACTCGAAGCGCGTGCCCGTTCGCGTTGCGCAGCATCCCGTCGTCGGCGACTCGTCCAGCCGGCCTCGCGCAGCAGCGCCAGCGCCTCGCGCAGGTTGTCGCGCAGCGAGCCGGCGGCATCGGTGGTCGGGCGGCAGCGGCGCCTCGCCGAACACCGCCGGCGACAGCTGCGCGCGCAGCGGCTCGAGCAATGCCAGCTCGGCGGCCGTCGGCAGCCCCTTCGCCTGCCATCTCGCTGTTGGTGAAGTAGCTCGGGCTGCGCACGTACTGGCCGTAGAAGACCTGCCGGTTCATCCACTCGAAGTCGATCGCCAGCGCGAGCGCCTGGCGCACGCGCACGTCGGCGAACTGCGGGCGGCGCGTGTTCATCGCGAAGCCCTGCATGCCGGCGACGTTCGAGTGCCGGAACTCGCGCTTGACGATCTCGCCGCGACTGGTACTTGCGCCCGATGTGACCGCGCGCCCAGTTCTTGGCCGAGTTCTCGAACGATCCAGTCGAACTCGCCGGCCTTGAAGCCCTCGAGCCGCGCGGTCTCGTCCTTGAAGTACTTGTAGGTGACGCGGTCGAAGTTGAAGATGCCGCGCCGCAGTCGGCAGGTCGCGCGCCCAGTAGTCCGGCGTCGCCGCCGGTAGGTGATCGACTTGCCCCAGTCGACGCGCTTCGATCCGGTAGGGGCCGCTCGCGATCGGCGCCTCCTGCACGACCTGGTCGAACGGCTGCCCGTCGCCCCATGCGCGCGAGAACACCGGCAACTGCATGCCGAGGATCATGTGCAGCTCGTGATTGCGGCGGCTTGAACTCGAAGCGCACGTGCGCGCGTCGAGCACCACCGCACGCGCGTCACGTCGGCGAAGAACTGCCCGAAGCGCGGGTGGGCCTAGCTTGCCCGTCAGCGTCTCGAACGAGTGACGCACGTCGTCGGCGTGACCGGGTCGCCGTTGGAGAAGCGCGCCTGCGGGTTCAGTCGGAACGTGATCGACAGCCCGTCGGCGGCGAACGCGATGTCGTCGGCGAGCAGCCCGTACACCGAGAACGGCTCGTCGTCGCTCGGTTCGGCCAGCGTCTCGAACATCAGCGTGCCCAGGCCGGCCGCCGCGAGGCCGCGCAGCGTGAACGGATTGAGCTTGTCGAACGACGCCGAAACCGTCGAGGTTCACCGTGCCGCCGCGCGGGGCGTCCGGGTTCACGTAGTCGAAGTGGCGGAAGTCGGCCGGGTACTTGGGGTCGTCGCCCCAGGCGATCGCGTGGGCGGCGAGCGCCGGCCGCGGCAGCGACAGCGACAGCAGTGCCCGGGCAGGCGCAGGCGCGGCGCGGCGCCGCGGCAAGCGACCGCCGGCACGCCGCGGCAGCAGCCGTTCACGGACGCCGATCGCCGCGCGGACGCCGACGCAGGGGTCCCGGCGGCGCAGTCGGCGAACCGCATCAGGCGGCGATCAGCACAGGCGCCGGCATTCCATCGGAGCGAACGACCGTGCGAGAATACGTGACCACCGCGAACCTCAAGGAGCCCCGATGGGTTTCCTGGCCGGCAAAGCGCATCCTGATCACTCGGCCTGTTGTCGAACCGTTCGATCGCCTACGGCATCGCCCGGCGCGTGCCGCGCGCAGGGCGCCGAACTCGCGTTCACCTACCAGAACGACCGCTTCAAGGATCGCGTCACCGAGATGGCAGCCGAGTTCGGCTCGTCGCTGGTCTTTCCCTGCGACGTCGCCGAAGACGCGCAGATCGACGCGCTGTTCGCGGCGCTGCGCGAGCCAGCTGGGACGGCCTCGACGGCGCTGGTGCACGCGATCGCGTTCGCGCCGCGCGAGGCGATCTCGGGCGACTTCCTCGACGGCATCAGCCGCGAGGCCTTCCGCATCGCCCACGACATCTCGGCGTACAGCTTCCCGGCGCTGGCCAAGGCAGCGCTGCCGATGATGGAAGGCCGGCGCGGCGCGATGCTCACGCTGACCTACCTCGGCGCGGTGCGCATGCGTGCCCAGCTACAACACGATGGGGCTCGCCAAGGCCAGCCTCGAGGCCAGCGTGCGCTACCTGGCCGAGAGCGCTGGGCCCGCGCGGCATCCGCGTCAACGGCATCTCGGCCGGTCCGATCAAGACGCTGGCGGCTGCGGCATCAAGGACTTCTCGAAGATCCTCGAGCATCGTCGAGCAGCAACTCGCCGCTGCGCCGCAACGTCACCATCGAGGACGTCGGCAACGTCGCCGCGTTCCTGCTGTCGGATCTGGCGGCCGGCGTCACCGCCGAGATCACCTACGTCGACGGCGGCTTCAGCAACGTGATGGGGGGAGCGCCGGGGGGCGTGGACTCGCTGTAGGCGCGCGGGGCGGCGCGGACTCGCCGCAGGCGGCGCGGCGCGCGATCGCGCGCCCCGGCCCCTTGCCGCTTTCCCGTTGCCGCTTGTCGCCTTTCAGGCCGGCGCCGCGGCCAGCTCGGCCGGCGCAGCGGCCAGCCCGGCCGGCATCCGCCCGCTCAGCAGGTACTCGATCAGTTCGCGCACCGGCCGGATCGCCGATCCGAACGGCGTGCTGGACGCGCCGCGGAAGAACAGGCCCTTGGCCACTTCGCCTTTCACGGCCGCCGCCAGGTGCGTGTCGATGCAGAACTGGCCGAACTTGGACAGTCCGTCACGCAGGCCGCAGACCGTCAGGCACTGCAGCCCGACGGCGCACTTGTGCGGGTGGTTGGTCGCCTTCTCGCGCAGCATGGTCTCGCGCTTCAGGTAGCGATCGAGCCAGGGCGTGCGCACCGCGCGCGACGGCAGCCCCGCGACGCTGACGAACTCGACGATGTCCTCGGGGGTCGCGCCGGCCAGCACGCGCTTGAAGTTGGGATGGGCGTCGCCTTCCTCGGTGACCGCAAACGCGGTGCCGAGCTGCACGCCCGCATACCCCATCTGCATCAGCTCGCGCAGCTTCGCATGCGAGTTCACGCCGCCAGCGGCGATCAGCGGCAGGCGCTCGGATTCGATGCCCAGCTCGCGCATCAGCTTCGCGACTTCGTCGATCACGCGATCGAACTCGAAGCGCGCATCGCCCAGATCCTCGACCCGGTTGGCCCCGAGGTGGCCGCCCGCGTACTTCGGGTGCTCGATCACGATCGCATCCGGCAGCCGCTGCTTGCGCATCCACTTCTTCAGCACCACCGCGACGCCGCGCGCATCGGACAGGATCGGCACCAGCGCCACGTGCGGGAAGTCGGCCGTCATCTCCGGCAGGTCGAGCGGCAGCCCGGCACCCATCACGATCGCGTCGGTGCCGGATTCGCAGGCCTGGCGCACCAGCGCCGGGTGCTGGTCGACCGCCTTCATCACGTTGACCGCGATCGCGCCGGACCCCTCGGACATCTGCTTGGCCATCCGCACCTCGCGATCGAGGGCGATCAGGTTCAGTCGATCGAGCGTGTCGCGGTCGCGCACGCCGCGTGCGACTGCTCCATCAGGTCTTCGTGGTGGTGACGCAGGTCGACCGATGCCACGGTGCCGAGACCGCCCGCGCGCGCCACTGCAGAGGCGAGCTTGTGCGCGGACACGCCGACCCCCATGCCGCCCTGGACGATCGGGAGCAGGCGGTGATGCCGCAATTGCAGCGGACGCAGGCCGGAAGCGGCGAGCGTGTCGAACAAAGATGTGTTCATCGGGATTCCCATGCCGATCCGGAGAGTCCCGACGGCTTCGGGCGCGATTGTCGGGCGGCCGCGGCGGTTCGTCATTGACATAGATCATGCGCGGGAACGCCGCGATCCGGCCACCGGCTCCGGCGGGCCTGCGGCGCGGACCGCCTCCGGGTCAGGCTGGCGCGCCGGCGTCGCCGTCCCGGCAGACCCGGAATCCGATGAACAGATCGTTGCGGTGCGGCTGGTAGAAGTTGCGAAAACGCGTGTCGACCAGCGCGCGCGGGGTCGCGAACGAGGCGCCCCGCACCACCCGATGGTCGCCGAACCAGGGCCGCGAGTAGTCGCGATACGGGCCGGGGACGAAGCCGGGGAATGGCTGGAAGGGGCTCGACGTCCACTCCCACACCTCGCGGCCCCAGTCGAACCCGGGCGCGCTGCGCGCGGCCAGTGCCCACTCGGCCTCGCTGGGCAGCCGACCGCCCGCCCAGCGGCACCACGCCTCGGCTTCGTGGGCCGACACGTGCCGCACGGCGGCGGCGGCGTCCAGCGCCACCCAATCGTCGAAGCGGCGTTCGCACAGGACCCCGTCGCGCAGGCGCCAGTACACCGGCATGTCGCGCTCCTCGGCGCGCAGGCGCGCGAAGGCCTGCGGATCCCACCAGCGCGGATCGCGGTAACCGCCGTCCTCGACGAAGGCGCGAAACGCGGCGTTGCGCACCGGCGCCGCCGAGATCGAGAACGGCGCCACCTCGGTCGCGAAGGCGGGCATCTCGTTGTCGAACAGGAACTCGTCGCCGGGATCGAAGCCGAGTTCGACGCGCGCCGCGGCGACGGACAGCATGTGCGGTTCGCAGGCTTCGGCGGCGGTCGTGGCGCTCGCGGTGTACACCGCCGGGGCCGCGCACCCGAGGGTCTGCGCCGTGTACGTGAACGCCTCGGCATGCATCAGCTCGTGATGCAGCGACAGCAGGAACGGATAGCGCCCGGCCAGATCGTCCGGCGCAACTTCGAGATGCTGCAGGGTCTGGTCGAGCACCCGCTGCAGATAGGCCCGGGTCTCGCCGGGCGTCGGCAGCGGCAGCGACCAGCGCAGCGCGTGGGCGACCGCGGACGAGTCGTAGAGCGCGTCGGCGTCGGCACGCAGCGACGGACCCGGCGCGGCCTGCAGCGCGGACGGGCCCGGCGGGCGCAGGCACCAGCGCTCCTGGAACCAGCCGACGTGGCCGAGTTCCCAGAGCGGAGGATTCACGATCGCGAGATACGGCACGGTCCAGCCGCGCTCGGCGAACGGCGCCATCAGTCCGAGCGTAGACTCACGGGCTTCGATCAACGCATCGCGCAAGGCGCTTCGGGAAGTGCACCGCACCGTTTCTCCCAGGTCACTCCGCACCTCGGCAGGGACCGTCGAAGACCCCGCCGAGGTGGCGGATCGTACCTCAGACAAGGCAATCCGCAAGTGGCAGCGAGCGCCCCGGCCACGCGTCGTGATCGTGTCCCCCAGCCTGGCGAACGCCAACGACGGCAACTGGCAGACCGCGCGGCGCTGGTCGGCCTTCCTCGCCGGCGTCTGCGACGTGGCGGTGATGCGCGAATGGGACGGCAACGGGGCCGATCTGATGATCGCGCTGCACGCGCGGCGCTCGGCGGCATCGATCGCCGCTTTCGCCGCCAGCGGGCGGCCGGTGGCGCTGGTGCTGACCGGCACCGACCTGTACCGCGACATCGCAGCGACGCGACCGCACAGCGCTCGCTGGCGCTGGCGGCGCGGGTGGTGGTGCTGCAGGAGCGCGGCCCCGACGGCTCGCCGCCGGAAGTGCGCGCGCGCACGACCGTGCATCTTCCAGTCCGCGCGGCTCTGCCGCCGGGCCGCCCGCGGCTGCGCACCTTCGACCTGCTGCTGGTCGGCCACCTGCGCGCCGAGAAGGACCCGATGACCGCGCTGCGCGCCCTCGCCCGGCTCGACCCGCGCGATCCGCGCCACGCGCGCCTGCGCCTGCTGCACGCCGGCGGCGACAAGGACGCCGGGCTTGCCGCGGTCTTCCGCGACGCCGCGCGCATCCGACGCGCGGATGCGGCTGCGCGGCGCCCTGCCCCACGCGCGCGACGCGACAACTGATCCGCCGGAGTCGCGTGCTGCTGCTGCCGTCGCTGATGGAGGGCGGCGCGAACGTGCTGATCGAGGCCGTCACCGCGGGCGTCCCGGTGCTGGCGTCGCGGATCGACGGCTCGGTCGGCATGCTCGGCCGCGACTATCGCCGGCTGTTTCCCGGTCGGCGACGACGCCGCGCTCGCGGCGCTGATCGCGCGCTGCCAGCGACGAGCCCGGGTTCCTGGAACGCCTGCGCGCGCACTGCGCGGCGCGCGCGCCGCTGCTTCGACCCCTGCGCGCGAAGCGGGCGGCGCGTGCGTCGGGCTGGCGCATAATCTCCGCGTCCCTGCGGCCAGCACGCTCGCGAGCGCTCCCGCGACCCACTTCCGCCGGAACCCCCACGATGAACGCACCCGATCTCGCGCCCCGATCCGCCTGACCTCCTTCTCGCACGGCGGCGGCTGCGGCTGCAAGATCGCCCCGGGCGTGCTCTCCGAGATCCTGAAGGACAGCACCGTCTGCCGGTGCCGCCGCAACTGCTGGTCGGCATCGAGACCGCCGACGACGCAGCGGTCTACCGGCTCAACGACGAGCAGGCGCTGATCGCGACCACCGACTTCTTCATGCCGATCGTCGACGATCCGTACGACTTCGGCCGCATCGCCGCGACCAACGCGATCTCCGACGTCTACGCGATGGGCGGCACGCCGATCATGGCGCTGGCGCTGGTCGCGATGCCGATCGACCGCCTGCCGCGTGAGACCATCCGCCGCATCCTCGAGGGCGGCGAGTCGGTGTGCGCCGCGGCCGGCATCCCGATCGCCGGCGGCCACACGATCGATTCGGTCGAGCCGATCTACGGCCTGGTCGTGCTCGGCCTGGTGCACCCGGACCGGATCAAGCGCAACGCCGGCGCCCGCCCCGGCGACCGGCTGATCCTGGGCAAGCCGCTCGGGCGTCGGCATGCTGTCGGCGGCGCTGAAGAAGGAGCAGCTGTCCGCCGAGGGCTATGCGGCGATGATCGCCAGCACGACGAAGCTCAACACGCCCGGACAGTGCGCTGTCGCAGCTCGACGGCGTGCACGCGCTGACCGACGTCACCGGCTTCGGCCTGCTCGGCCACCCGCTCGAGATCTGCCGCGGCGCGCGGCTGACGGCGCGGCTATCGCGATGCGGCAGGTGCCGCTGATCGCCGGCGTCGCCGAACTGGCCGCCGCCGGCTTCGTCACCGGCGCCTCGGCAGCGCAACTGGGCCGGCTACGGCGACGAGGTGCGCCTGTGCGCGCGCATCGGCGACAGCCGAGCGCGCGCTGCTGACCGACCCGCAGACCAGCGGCGGCCTGCTGGTGGCCTGCGAGCCCGAGCGCGGTCGACGAGGTGCTCGAGATCTTCCGGCGCGACGGCTTCGAGTCGGCGCGCGAGATCGGCGAGCTGGCGCTGGGCGAACCGCGGGTTGCGGTCGAGTAGCGAGTGTCTCTCGCGGGCTACCGCGCCGGCTCGATCCGAAGGTTCGCGTAGGCGGCCTTCTCGATCGCCTGCGGACTGGTGATCATCGGCAGGTATTCGACGCGCGCCCAGGCCTGCGCCATATCGCGATAGTGCGGCGACAGCGCGTGGCCGCTCTGGCCGGTCGAGTGGATGAAACGGGACGCGTCCGGGTCGGCGAGGTCGTAGATCGCGCGCAGGCTCGCCGCCCAGCGGTTGCGTACGGGTCGCCCGCATTCCAGGGGTTGTTGCGTCCGACGTTGACCGTCTGCGTATCGCCGGGCGCTGGGCACGCGGATCTCGAACAGGCGCGCCAGCGGCGCGACCTTGCTGAACGGGCGATGCTCGGACACCGCCTGCGTGCGCTTCGCCCCAGCGCCACGCGGCGGGATCGCTGCCGAAGCGCTGCGCGAGATCCTGCACCGACTCTTCGAGCGCGCGCTCGGCGATCTGCGCGCAGGTCTCGACGTCGGGGGTGCGGACAACGTCGCACCACGTCGCGTGATCCGGTCTGCGTCAGCGCGCGCGCCAGCGTGCGCAGCCGCACGCGCTGCCGGTCGAACTGCGGATACAGCGCGGCGCCGACCTCGTCTTCGAACACCAGCCTGCGCAGCCGGTCGATCCAGGCGGTGGCGATCAGCGGTTCGGGCGCGTCGGCCACGCATGTCGGCGTCCCAGCGCTCGAGCAGCGCCAGCGCCGCTCGGCCCGCTCGGATCGCCGGCCGGGCCTTGACGCAGCACCGGCAGCAGATCGGCGACGGCTGCGGACAACGTTCGGCCTGGATCGGCCGCGAAGCGACGCCGGGTCGTGACGCTGCTTTCTGCCACAGCAGGTCGCGATCCGGTCGTAGCGTAGCGGCAGCGTCCACTCGGCGGTCGATGAAGTGCGGGTAGTCGGGCGGCGACATCGGTCTGGTTGGCGGTCACGACGGCACGCCGGCGGCCGGCCGGAAGCGCGCGGCAGCTCGTCGAACGGGATGAAGCCGTCCCAGTCGTAGCGCGCGTCCCAGCCCGGCGCCGGCGCGAGTCCGCGGAGGCGTTGTCCGGGCTGCGCACCGGCACCCGTCCGGGCGCGACGAAGCCGATGTTGCCGTCGACGTCGGCGTAGACCATGTTCTGCTGCGGCGCGTCGAACATGCGCAGCGCGTCGAGTGAACTCCGGCCAGTTCGACGCGCGGTTGAGTCGCGAAGCCGGCGCGCATCGTGCTCGTCGTCGGGCGTGAGCGCGGCCCACCGGAAGGCCAGCACGTACGCGCCGCGGCCAGCTCGCGCGACAGCATCGCGCGGCCGGCTGGGCGTGCACGTCGGAGATCACCGGCCCGTGCCGGGTCTCGCGCACCGTCATCCGCACGTCGGGCGCGCCCTTGCACCTGGATGATCTCGTGCGCGCGCTCGAAGCGCCGCCGAGCCCTCCGGCGTGCGGTAGCGGCGCGGCGTCGGCCGGGTCGATGCGCTCGAGGTACAGGTCCTGGGTGTCGGGCGCGGTGTTGGTGAAGCCCCAGGCGATGCGCTGGTTGCGGCCCAGCACGACCGCGGGCAGGCCGGGCAGCGTGGCGCCGATCACGTCGAGGCCGGGCGCCGACAGGTGGGCGAAGTACCACAGCGCCGGCGCGCTCAGCCCGAGGTGCGGATCGTTGGCCAGCAGCGGCTTGCCGGACGCCGTGCGCGAGCCGTCGACCACCCAGTTGTTCGAGCCGACGCCGTCGATGTTGCCGCGGCGGAATGCGCTGAGCAGCGATGCAGACCTGCTCGCGACCTGCGCTGCGTCGAGCCCGGCGTAGCAGCGACTCAGGTCCGGCAGATCGAGCGGTCGGATCGGTGTCCATGAGCTGGGCCATCTGCGCCCGCGACAGCCGCTGCGACAGCGCGAGTCGCAGCAGTTCGGTGGCGTGGTTGCCGGACAGGTCCCAGGCCATCATCGTCGACCAGCCGATCGAATCGACCGGCGTCCAGGGCTCGGGGCGGACGCCCAGGATCAGGAATTCCGGCGACAGCTTCCACGGCTGGCGCCGGGTCAGCTCGATGCCGGCATTGACGCCGTCGGCGTAGGCCTGCAGCGCGGCGCGCGTGCGCCGCGTCGAGCCGCGCGAGCACGCGCTCGGCGTTGCGGCGCACGCCGAGCGTGCGCAGGAACCGGTCGGTGTCCAGTGCCGCCGGTCCCAGCACCTCGGCCAGCCGGCCGGCGACGATGCGCCGGTTCATCTCCAGCTGCCACAGGCGATCCTGCGCGTGCAGCAGGCCGATCGCGAAATAGGCGTCGCGATCGCTGCCGGCGGAACACGTGCGGAATGCCGTTCGATTCGCGCACCACGCGGATCGGCGCGACGGGCCCGGCGAGCGCGATCGTGCCTTCGGTCTGCGGCATGCCGGCGAAGCGGTACGCGACCAGACCCGCCAGCAAAAGCACGGCGACCGAGACGAGCGCCCAGCCGATTCGACGCAGCATGCGCATGGTCAGCTCTCCGGGAGTTGCCGCGCGGCGGCACCGGCCCGCGCGAAGAACACCGCGAACCAGCCGGCCGCGTCGCTCCACTGCGCCGACAAACTGAACCCCGCCCGTTCGAGCAGGTCCGCAAAGCCCTCAGCGGTGTACTTGTACGAGTTCTCGGTGTGGATGCGCTCGCCGCGAAGCCGGCGCAGGCTGCCGCCGGGCCAGCGCACGGTCACGTCGGTGGCGGCTTCCAGGTGCATCTCGATGTGCGCCCCGGCGCCATCGTCGACCAGAATCGCGACGTGGCGCCAGTCGGCAAGCGCGAAGTCGCTGCCGAGCACGCGATTGACGTTGAGCAGCACGTTGCGGTTGAACGCGGCGGTGACGCCCAGCGGATCATCGTAGGCCGGTTCGAGCACCGCAGCCGGCTTGACGAGATCGACCCCGATCAGCAGACCGCCGTCGTCACCGGCCTGCGCGCGCAGGCCGCGCAGGAACTCCAGAGCCAGCACCGGCGAGAAATTGCCGATGCTCGATCCGGGATAGAAGAAGAGGCGCTTGTCCGCCGGCACCGCGGCCGGCAGGCGCAGCCCGTCGGAGAAGTCGCAGGCGAGCCCGATCACCGGCAGCGACGGGTGCCGGCCGTGCAGCGCCTCCAGCGTCGAGCGCAGGTATTCGGCTGCGATGTCGACGGCGGCGTAGGTGGCCGGGCGCAGCGCCGGGAACAGCAGTTCGGCCTTCCGGCACGAGCCCGCGCCCAGGTCGATCAGCGTGCCGCCCGGGCCGATCGCCGCGGCGATGTCGTCGAGGTGCCGCTCGAAGATGCCCGATTCGGTGCGGGTCGGGTAGTACTCGGGCAGCGCGCAGATCGCGTCGAACAGCGCGCAGCCGAGCGGATCGTAGAAGAACTTGGGCGCGATGAAAGGCGACGCCGCCGACAGCGAGGAATGCAGCTCTTCGCGCCGCCGGTCCACGACTGTACCGACCTGGTCGATGAACTCGAAGGGTCCCTCCGGGGTTTCCAGCAGGGCACCCGTATCATTCAGCCGCATCCGAACGGATCTCCACGAGCGATCCCGCAGGTGTCCGGTCGTTTACCGGAAGGCCAACGAGGACCGGAACGCCGCATGATACCAACCGACCATTCGCGCCAGAACGGCGATCGCGCGCCTGTTGCAGGCAGTGGGCCCGTGCCTGTTGCGGGCGGCGGGCCTGTGCCTGTTGCGGGCGGCGGGCCTGTGCCTGTCGCCGGCAGCGACCTTGCACCGTGCGCGCGCGCGCCTGCGCTCGAACTGAGCGGGGTCGGCCGGCGGTTCGGCGAACGGTGGGTGCTGCGCGATATCGCGCTGCGCATCGAACCCGGCGAGCGCGTCGCGCTGCTGGGCGAATCGGGCTCGGGCAAGTCGACGCTGTTGAACCTGATCGCCGGGTTGGAGCGTCCCGACACCGGCAGGATCGTCGTCGCGGGCACGGCGGTCAGCGAACTCGATGCGGACGGCTCGGCACGGTTCCGGCGGAGTGCGCTGGGCTTCGTGTTCCAGGCCTTCCATCTGATCGCGCACCTCGATGCGGTGCGCAACGTGGCGGTCGCGCTGCTGCTCGCAGGCGTCGACGAACCCGAGGCGATGCGGCTCGCGCGCGAGATGCTGGCGCGCGTCGGGCTGGCCGGCCGGGAGCGCGCGCTGCCGCGCGAACTGTCCGGCGGCGAGCAGCAGCGCGTGGCGTTGGCGCGCGCGCTGGTCCATCGTCCGGCCCTGCTGCTGGCCGACGAACCGACCGGCAACCTCGACCCCGGCAACGCCGCGCGGGCGCTCGCCCTGATCTCGGCCCAGGTCGCCGACAGCGGCGCCGCCCTGCTGATGGTGACCCACTCCGAGCAGGCGGCAGCGATCGCCGACCGGCGCTACCGGCTCGGCCCCGATGGCCTGAAGCCCGAATGACGCCATCGCTCACCGTGCTGCGCTGGATCTGGGCCGGTCACTGGCGGGCCTACCCGGGGCGCCCGGCCGTCGCAGTGCTGGCCATCGCGATCGGCGTGGCACTGGGCCTGGGCATCGACCTCGTCAACCGCTCGGCGCTGGGCGAGTTCGACGCGGCGCTGGCGGTGGTCAACGGCGAAGCCCAGGCGCAGGTGCGCGGTGCCACCGGCAGCTTCGACGAGGCAGTCTACGAGCGGCTCGCGCGCGACGCGCGGTTCGAAGCGGTCAGCCCGGTGGTCGAGGCCCGCGTGCTGGCCGAGCCCGACATGACGCCGCTGCAGGTGGTCGGCATCGATCCAATGCGCGCCGCCGCAGTCACGCCGGACCTGCTGCCGAGCGCCGACACGCAGGACGGCGCAGGCAGCGCGGACGCAGACCCCGAGCGCCAATCGCCGACGACGATCTTCGACGCCGACGCGGTCTTCCTGTCGCGCGCGGCGATGAGCGCACTCGGCACCGGTCCCGGCTCCGAGATCGTGCTGCGGGTGGGCCTCGAGCGGGTCCGGCTGCGGGTGGCGGGCACGGTGCCGGGCGCCGCCGCCGGGCAGCGGATCGCCGTGATGGACCTCGGCACCGCGCAGTGGCGCCTGGGCTGGCTCGGGCGCCTCACGCGCATCGACCTGCGGCTGGCGCCTGGCGTCGACGCAGGCCGTCTCGGCCGCGACGACGGGCGCACCGCAGGCGCCGACACTCTGCCCGCCGACCTGCCCGACGCCCTGCGCGCCGAGCTGCGCTGGACGACCGCGCAGGACGGCCGGCAGCGCATGTCCAACCTGTCGCGTGCCTACCGGGTGAACCTGAACGTGCTCGCGCTGGTCGCGCTGTTCACCGGCGGGTTCATCGTGCACGCCGCGCTCGCTTTGTCCGTGCTGCGCCAGCAGCCGGTGATCGCGCTGCTCGGCGTGCTGGGCGGTTCGCGACGGATGTTGTCTGCGCTGGTGCTGGGCCAGGGCGCGGTGCTGGGCGCGATCGGTGCCGCGCTGGGCGTGGCCGGCGGCATCGCGCTGGCCTGGTCGATGCTGGCGCTGGTCGGCGGCGACCTCGGCGGTGGCTATTTCGGCGGGGCACGTCCACCGCTGCGAATCGAACCGCTTCCAGTTGCCGGCTTCGGCCTGCTCGGCGCGCTGGTCGGCGTGGCCGGCAGTCTGTGGCCTGCGCTCGGGATCCGGCGGCTCGCACCGGCGCAGGCACTGAAGGCGGGCAGCACCGAAGCCGCGCTCGACGGGCGCGGCCGCACGCTCACCGCCTGGGTGCTGTTCGCGCTGGGTGGGCTGCTGCTGCTCGCGCCCGCGATCGATGGGCTGCCACTGGCCGCCTACGCCGCGATCGCGTGCTGGCTCTTCGCCGGCATCGCGACCGTGCCCGCGATCACGCGGCTCGGCGCGACGGCACTGAACCGGTTCGGTCCGGCGCCGTGGCGCCGGCCGATGGCCTGGCTGGCCCTGCAGCGTCTGCTCGGTGCGCCGCGCTCGGCGGCGGCACCGCTGTCGGGCGTGGTGGCGGCATTCGCGCTGGCCAGCGCCATGGCGATCATGGTGCACAGCTTCCGGGTATCGGTCGACGACTGGCTGGACACCGTCCTGCCCGCCGACCTCTACGGGCGCTCGCCCGCCGCCGGCGCCTTCCCCGCGCTGACACCGCAGCGGCAACAGCAACTGCACACCCTGCCCGGCGTCGCGCGTGCCGAGTTCATGCGCGCCGTCGAGCTGACCCTCGACCCCGCGCGCCCGGCGGTCGTGCTGCTGTCGCGTCCGCTCGATCCCGGCCAGGCGCAGCGGCGCCTGCCGATCACGGGAAACGTCGTGCCGACCGATCCCGACGCGATCCCGGTGTTCGTCAGCGAGGCGATGGTCGACTTGTACGGCCTGCAGGTCGGCCGACGGTTCGAGTTGCCGATCGGCGGGCCCGGCGGAACCGCGGTCGGCTCGGCGTCTTCCTCGCCGGGCGATTCGACGGACGGCACCGTGCTCGGGCAGGGGTCGGGGCGCTTCCAGGTGGCCGGCCTGTGGCGGGACTATGCCCGCCAGCACGGCACCGTCGTCGTCGCCGAGCACGACTACCGCCGGCTCACCGGCGACGACGGCGTCAACGACGTCGCTCTGTGGCTCACCCCCGGGCAGTCCGAATCCGCGGTGCTCGACGAGCTGCGCGCGCGCCTGCCGGCGCTCGCCGCGATGGAGTTCCGCAGCGCTTCCGAGCTGCGCGCGATCTCGCTGCGCATCTTCGACCGCAGCTTCGCGCTGACCTACGTGCTCGAGGCGATCGCGATCGTGGTCGGGCTGTTCGGCGTCGCCACGACCTACTCCGGCGAGGCGCTGTCCCGGATCCGGGAGTTCGGCATGCTGCGGCACCTCGGGCTCACCCGCGGACAGATCGGCCGGCTGTTCGCGCTGGAGGCCTCGCTGCTGATCACGATCGGCTGCCTGTGGGGCCTCGCGATCGGCGCCGCGATCGCGCTGGTGCTGGTCCACCTGGTCAACCCGCAGTCGTTCCACTGGACGATGGACGTCGCGTGGCCCTGGCCCCTGCTGGCGCTGAGCGCCACGCTGCTGGTCGCGCTGGGCACGCTCGCCGCAGTGCTCGCGACCCGCTCCGCCACGGGACAGTCGCCGGTGCTCGCGGTCCGGGAGGACTGGTGAACCGGCGCCGGCTGCTGGACCGGATGCTGCGCACCGGCCTGCTGGGCCTCGGCGCACTGGACACGGCCGCTGCAGAAACGGGGCCAAGAGCCGGCGCGCCGACGCAGCCTCCTGCCGCCTACCCGCCGGTGACACCCGGCCGCACGCTGGAATTTCCACGCGACTTCGGCGCCCACCCCGAATGGCGCACCGAATGGTGGTACGTCACCGGATGGCTGCGAAGCGGCGACCGGGATCTCGGCGTGCAGGTCACCTTCTTTCGCTCGCGCACCCGGCATCCGGACGCGAACCCCAGCCGCTTCGCGCCGCGCCAGCTGCTGCTCGCGCACGTGGCGATCGCCGATCCGGCGCGAGGCAGGCTGGTTCACGATCAGGTCGCCGCGCGCGAAGGTTTCGGGCTGGCAAGCGCGAGCCGGACGGACACCGACCTGCACCTGCTCGGCTGGCGGCTGTGGCGATCTGCCGACGACGTCTACCACGCCGTCGTCGAATCGCCCCGCATCTCGCTCGACCTGCGCTTCGCACCGGGCGCGCCGCCGGTGCTGCAGGGCGCAGCCGGCTACTCCCGCAAGGGCCCCCGGCCGGAGCAGGCGAGCTACTACTACAGCCGGCCGCAGCTGCGCGTCGAGGGCCGGATCGCGGTGCGCGAAAGCGGGGCCGGCAGCGCAGCGATCGCGGCGACAGCCCCAGGCCCGGCGCCGACGACGCGCGCGGCGACGCCGGTCGGTGGCTTCGCGTGGCTGGACCACGAATGGTCCAGCGAGCTGCTCGATCCGGATGCGACCGGCTGGGACTGGGCCGGCCTCAACTTCGACGACGGCAGCGCCCTGATGGCGTTCCGGATCCGCTCGCGCTCGGGCGCCACGATCTGGTCGACTGCGCGCTGGCTGCGCGGCACCTCGGCGGGCGCGGCAGACCCCGCGGCACGCTTCGAGCCCGTCCGGCAGTGGCGGTCGCCGCGCTCGGGTGCGAGTTATCCCACGCAGATGCGGCTGCACATCGGCGCGCGGGTGCTGGAGCTGCGGCCGCTGTTCGACGACCAGGAACTCGACGCCCGGGCCAGCACCGGCACGATCTATTGGGAGGGCGCAGTCCGGGTATTCGACGGATCCGCCACGATCGGCGCCGGCTATCTTGAGCTGACCGGCTACGCCTCGCCCATGCGCCTCTAGTGAACCTCTCGCTTAATGCGTCGAGAACGATACGCTCGCTGAATCCCCTGCGGATCCTGCCCGGGCTGTTCGCGCACATGGGCCGCACAGGCCGCCGCGCGATCGTGGTCGTCCCGATGCTGATCGCGATCGGCCTGATGGCCGTGTCGACCCTGTCGACCATTCAGGCCGGCAGAATCGAGCGCGAACGGGTCGCCGCCGCCTTCGAACGCGAGGCAGCCGTCACGCGCAACGCGCTGACCGAGAAGCTCTCGAACCACCTGCTCGCGCTCGAATCGACCCGCTCGCTGATGGATGGCGGACGGACGATCGACAGCCGCCGCTTCGAGCGCTTCGCCGCACCCTGGCTCGGCCAGCTCCCTGGCCTGCGCGCGATGGGTTGGTCGACCCGGGTGGCCGCCCGCGAACGCCCGGCGTTCGAAGCGCGCATGGCCGCGGAGTTCGGCTACGACGGGTTCCGCATCGTCGATCGCGACGAACGCAACGCGCTGTCGCCAGCCGCGCCCGCCGGCGAGTACTACGCGATCACCTACATCGAACCCTTGTCGACGAACGGGCGCGCGTTCGGCCTCAACGAACTGTCGGTGGCGGCCAGCAGGGCAGCCATCGAGCGCGCACTGCGCACGGGCAAGGCATCCGCAACCGCCGGCTTTGCGCTGACGCAGCTGCCGGGCGGCAGCCCGGGTGTCGTCGTCTACCTGCCGGTCCGCTCCGGAAAGAACGTCGGGCCGGGCGGCGAACCCGCCGGCGTGGCGTTCTCCACGATCCAGCTCGCCGACGCGATCGGCGGCATCGAGGCCGTTGCCGCCGGCCTGCTCGAGTTCTGCCTGCACGACACGAGCGAAGGCAACGCGCAATGGCTCGCCGGCGCCCGCGATTGCGAATCCCGCTTCGCCTCGGCCGAGCGGCAGTCGACGATGGCCGTGCCCTTCGCAGACCGGACCTGGCGGCTGTGGCTGGCGGCGAAGCCCGGGTTCGCGGCGATCCACGGCAGCCGGGCGCCGACGTGGATCTCGCTGGCGGCGCTGGTGTGCGCCGGGTTGCTCGGTGCCGTCCTGTTTGTGACGCGGGAGCGGCAGCCGAAAGCACGGCAGGCCAGCGAGCTTGCCCGCGCGGCCAGTCGCGCCAGGACGGTGTTCCTGTCGCGCCTGAGTCAGGAGTGCCGCACACCCCTGAACAGACTGCTCGGACTCGCCCTGCTGCTGCGCGCTGGAGACGACGGCAAGCTGAGCCCGCAGCAGCTGCAGCGCATCTCCGGCATCGAGCAGGCCGGCTGGCAGCTGCTCGACAGCATCGACGGCGTTCTCGACCTGGCGCGGATCGAGAACGGCGCGCTCAAAGTGCGCATCCAGGCGCTCGAACTCGCCCCGCTGGTCGCCGGATGCGTGCAGACGATGCGCGAGCGATTCACCGCCGCCAGACTGCGCTTCGATTCGCGCATCGACTGCCGCGGTCTCGAACCGCTCGGAGATGCGACGCGCCTGCGGCAGGTGCTCGCCTGCCTTCTCGACCATGCGATCGCGCACGGCAGGCCCGGCGGCAGGGTCCAGCTGACGGCGACGAAGACGGGGCCGCGCCGGATCGAACTGACGGTCCGCGACAACGGCGTCGGCATGACCGAGAGCGAGACGAAGCGCCTGTTCGAGCCTCGCGACCGGATCGAGCCGCTCGACCGGCAAGGCATCGCGGCCGGCACCGGGATCGGCATGGCGATCGCGCGGCACCTCGTTGTACTGATGGGCGGGACGCTGACGGTTCGCAGCCGTGCGGGTGTCGGCAGTGTGTTCACGGTGTCGCTGCCCGCAGCGGCGCGGAATGCCACCGCGTCGAGCCAGGGCCGGAACGACGGCGTCCGTCAGGAGGCCGATGCGCGACCGCGCGCGGCCGCGCCATCGTCGAGGCGCCACAGCAGCGCCGCAGCAAGCAGGCAGGAGCCGGCGCTCAGCATCCCGACCGCGCCGTAGCCGAACCGCGCGAACACCTCGGTGCCGATCGGCGTCAGCAGGGACACGCCGACGTACGTCGAGCTGCCGAGCAGTGCGGTGGCCACGCCCCGCAGCGCCGGAAGCCGGTCGGCGGCCAGCCCGGTGATCGACACGAAGAACGCGCCCTGCACGCAACCCCACACGAACACGCCGATCGCCATCGCCGGCGGCGACCCCGCCAGCCACGGCAGCACCGCGAGGACCAGCACCAGCAGCAGCAGCGCGCCGGTCGCCGCGCGCCGCATGCCGATGCGATCGATGAGCCGCGCATTGAAGGTGACCAGCGCCAGACCCGCCCCGTAGACCGCGATCGTCAGGCCGGCCGGGGTCGGCCCCCAGTCGTTGAGCCGGCGCAGCTCCGAACCGAGAAAAGCGTAGACCGCGTAGAAGGCGCCCATGTCGAGCAGGTTCGCGGCGAGGATGCGGCGCATGCCGCCATCGCCGATCACCTGCATCAGGCTGCGGAAGATCCGGGGCGGCTCGGCTGGCCCCGCCGGTGCGTGCGCACGCGGGCGTGGCGCGCCGGTCAGCAGGGCCGCCATCGCCAGCGCACTGGCGGCGAGCCCGACGAATGCCCAGCGCCAGTCGATCACGTGGGCGGCCAGGGACATCAGCGGCACGACCAGGAGCACGGCGATCGACCAGCCGCTCACCACGCGCCCCATCAGGTGCGCACGATTGGCCGGGTCGGCCAGGTCGGCGGCGTAGGCGTAGGTGGCGGGCAGCACCGTCCCGGTCGCGGCGCCGGCCAGCGCCGAGCAGGCCAGCAGCACCTCGAAGCGCGCGCTCGATGCGGCGGCAATCCAGGCGAACGCGAACACGCACAGCGCAGCCAGGATCAGATGCGCTCTGTGCACCCGCTGCGCCCCGAGGCCGACGATCGGCGCGGCCACCGCGAGCGCCACACTGAACGCGGCCTGCATCGTACCGGCGCGCGCGATGCTCACGCCGTAGCCCCGCGCGATGTCGGGCAGAAGGGGCGAGATCGCGAACATCGTCGCCCCGACGGTCGCGACACTCATCGTGAGCGCCGGGACCAGCAGGCGCGCCCTGCGCCCACCGCTCATCCGGGCGCAGCGCCGGACCGGGCGCGCCGCGCGCGGGCAGGCCGTGCGCCCGGCTCGGCCGACGACGGGGTCGCCGTTGCGGCGGTCGCCCTCGCGGCACTCGCTGCCTTGGGCCTCTTCGCGGCACTCGTTGCCTTGGGCGCCTTCACGGTGCTCGTTGCCTTGGTCGCCTTCGCGGCGCTCGCAGCCTTCGCGGCATTCGTCGCGCTCGTTGCCTTCGCCGCCTTCGCCGCGGTGGACGTCCGAGCCTCCCGCTCCGGCTCGAGCACCTCGACCTCGTCCGCCGCAGAACCCGCATGAGCCGCATAAGCCCGCCCGCCCCCGGCCGCGACACCGGCGCGCCTGCGGCCGAAGCGGAACACCGACAGCAGACGCTCGGCACGCTCGGTCGCACGCGCGACCACCGCCGGCGGCAGCCGGCGCAGCAGGTACGGCAGCCCGATGCCGAGCAGCAACGCGTCGTCGACCCAGCCGATCAGCGGGAGGTCGGGGATCAGGTCGATCGGGCTGATCAGGTAGGCCAGCGCCGCGGCCGCGGCGAGCTTCATCGCCACGGGCGTCTCGCGATCGCGCACCGCCAGTGCCAGGATCAGCGCCTCGAGACCGGCCGACTTGAACAGACGCCGCAACTTCAACAGCCACATGGCAAGCTCCCGAGCACCCGGTTCGGGTGCGTATGGTTGGTCAGGAAAGGACGCGCCGCGAACGCGCGGCATGAGCGAAGCATGAGCGAGGCAGCGATCAGCGCACCAGCTGGTTGATCTCGATGATCGGCAGCAGCACCGCGAGAACGATCATCAGCACCACCGCGCCCATCAACAGGATCAGCAGCGGCTCGAGCAGGCTGGTCAGCGCCAGCGCGCGCCGCTCGGTCTCGCCCGACAGCGTGGTGGCGGTCCGCTGCGAGCATCTCGCGACAGGTTGCCGGTCGCCTCGCCGCTGGCGATCATGTGGATCATCATCGGCGGGAACTGTCCGCCCGCCGCCAGCGCGCGCGACAGCGGCGCGCCTTCGCGCACCCGCGCGATCGCGTCCTGCGACGTCGGCGCGCATCGCTTCGTTGCCCAGCGTCTGCGCGCCCGGCCTCAGCGCACGGATCAGCGGCACGCCGCTGGAGGCGAGGATGCCCAGCGTCGAGGCGAATCGCGCGGTGTTCATGCCGCGGATCAGCCGCCCGAACATCGGCAGTCGCCAGCAACCGTTCGTGCCACGCGAGCCGGAAGCTCGGCGCGCGC
The DNA here is from genome assembly GCA_963849015.1 of uncultured beta proteobacterium. Lineage (GTDB taxonomy): Bacteria > Pseudomonadota > Gammaproteobacteria > Burkholderiales > Burkholderiaceae_E > Quisquiliibacterium. The sequence goes on along the minus strand of CAWKFK010000005.1, from coordinate 615,349 downwards.
AGCGCCCAGCGAAAGCCGATGCCGCCGAGCACCGCCAGCAGCAGCAGCAGCCAGCCCCAGGCGCGCACGAACTCCGACGTCGCGATCAGCGCGCTGGTCAGGAACGGAAGCGCCTGCTTCGTCTGCGTGAACACTCCGACGACCTGCGGCACCACGTAGGTCAGCAGCGAGACGATCACGCCGATCGCCACCAGCGTGACGATCGCCGGGTACGTGAACGCCAGCGTGATCCGCTGGGTCAGCGCGGTGCGCGACTCGACGTAGTCGGCCAGCCGCTCCATCACCAGCGCCAGATCGCCCGACTGCTCGCCGGCCGCCACCAGCGCCCGATAGACGTCCGGGAAGTCGCGCGGGATAGCGCGACAGCGCCTGCGCGAAGGTCTGACCCGCGACGACCTCGCTGCGCACCGCGGCGAAGCGGTCGCGCACCGCGGCGCGCTCGGCCTGCTCGATCACCGCGCCGAGCGCCCGCTCGAGCGGCAGTCGCGCCGCCAGCAGACTGGCCAGCTGGCGGGTCATCAGCGTCAGATCGACGCGTGCGGACGCGCCAGCCAGCACGCGCAGCGCGCGGTGCGCCGCCGGTCGCCTGGACCGGCGGCACGTCGAGCGGCATCAGCCCGCGCTCGCGCAGCAGCGCGCGCGCGTGCCGTGGGCGAATCGGCGTCGAGCACGCCCTTCTCGATCTGGCCGCTGGCCGTCGAAGCTTCGAAGCGATAGGCCGGCATCGCGCCGGGCCCGCAGTCAGTCGCGCGTCACGCGGATCACTTCGTCGAGCGAGGTGATGCCGGCCTGCACCCAGCGCTGGCCGTCGTCGCGCATCGACCAGCATGCCGTTGGCGACCGCGGCGACGCGCGCATCTCGGCCTCGGACGCGCCGCGGTGGATCAGCGCGCGCAGCGTCGTCGTCGACGCTGAGCAGCTCGTAGACGCCGGTGCGGCCCTGGTAGCCGGTGCGGTTGCAGGCCAGGCAGCCGACCGCGCGCCAGCCGTTCGGTCAGCGGATCCGGCTGCCGGCACTGCGGGCACAGCTTGCGCACCAGCCGCTGCGCGGCCACGCCCAGCAGACTCGACGACAGCAGGAAGGGCTCGACGCCCATGTCGATCAGGCGCGTGACCGCCGACACCGCGTCGTTGGTGTGCAGCGTGGCCAGCACCAGGTGGCCGGTCAGCGACGCCTGGACCGCGATCTGCGCGGTCTCCAGGTCGCGGATCTCGCCGATCATGATCACGTCCGGGTCCTGGCGCAGGATCGAGCGCAGCGCCTTCGCGAAACTCATGTCGATGCGCGCATTGACCTGCGTCTGGCCGATGCCGTCGAGGTCGTACTCGATCGGATCCTCGACGGTCAGGATGTTGGTGGTCGGCGAATCGAGCCGGCCGAGCGCCGCGTACAGCGTCGTCGTCTTGCCCGAGCCGGTCGGCCCGGTCACCAGCACGATGCCGTGCGGCTGGTGCACCAGTTTGTCGAACGCCGGCCAGCGTGCCGTCGGCCATGCCGAGCTTCGCGAGGTCGAGTCGGCCCGCCTCCTTGTCGAGCAGGCGCAGCACGGCGCGCTCGCCGTGGCCGGTCGGCAGCGTCGACACCCGCACGTCGATCGGCCGTCCGCCGATGCGCAGCGCGATGCGACCGTCCTGCGGCAGCCGCTTCTCGGCGATGTCGAGCTGCGCCAGGATCTTGATGCGCGAGATCAGCGCGGCGTGCAGTTCGCGACGCGGCCGCACCACGTCGCGCAGCGTGCCGTCGACGCGGAAGCGCACCATCGAGTACGACTCGAAGGCCTCGATGTGGATGTCGGACGCGCCGTCGCGACTGGCCTGCGTGAGCAGCGCGTTGATCATGCGGATGATCGGCGCGTCGTCCTCGGTCTCGAGCAGGTCCTCGATCTTCGGGCAGGTCCTGCATCAGGCGCGACAGGTCGAGGTCGCTCTCGACCTCGTCGACCACCGACGCGGCCGAGCCCTCCTGCTGCGCGTAGGCGCGCGAGATCGCCGCAGCCAGCTCGGCGCTCGGGCTTGCGGACCGTGACCAGCCGCAGGCTGCAGCGTGCGCGACAGCTCGGCCAGCGCCTGCACCGGCGTGCGCGTCGCTGATCCAGACCTCGACCGCGTCGCCAGACAGCGCGGTCACCAGCACCTGGTGCGTGCGCGCGAAGCCGTACGGTACGTACGCGCGGCCGGGGATACGCTGGACATTCGGGCTGGCCGGATGCGCTCGAAATGCTGCCGGCGGCTCAGTCGGACGGGCGGCCGCCGGCAGACTCGGGTCCGGTCGACCCTGGGGATTCCGCGGGCGCCGTTGCCCTGCGCAGCGGCACGATCACCTCGTTGGGCGCGGTCTGGATCGCGCCGGACGACTGCACGGGCACGTGCCGCGGGAGCCCCGACGAGGGCGCTCCCGGTGCCACGCGCGAATCCGCGGGCGGCCCGGCTGCGTTGGTATCCCGGCTCCCGGCGACGCACGGCCTCGTCGATGTCGGCGCCAGGCTGGACGGCGTGCGGGTCGACGCCTGCGGGTCGCGCCTGCTCGCCGGCCTGAGCACGTCCGGCATCGGCGGCAGGTCGGCCGGGCGGGAACTCCGGCAGCAGCCAGTGCGGCGGCAGGCGCGAGTCGCCCTGCAGCTGCGCGGATGTAGTCGTAGCGGTCGGCCGTCACGCCGTGGGCCTCGTCTGCGCGTCGCGCAGGATCATCGGCCGCAGGAAGACCAGCAGGTTGGTCTTCACGCGCTTGCGGTTGTCGTAGCGGAACAGCGCGCCCAGCACCGGCACGTCGCCGAGCCAGCGGCACCTTGGTCTCGCCGCCCTCGACGCGCTCCTCGATCAGGCCGCCGAGCACCACGACCTGGCCGTCGTCCACCAGCACGTTCGACTCGATCGCGCGCCGGTTGGTGATCAGGCCCTGCGGCGGTGATGTGCTGGTCACGCTGGAGACCTCCTGGAAGATCTGCAGTCTGATCGTGCCGCCTTCGGACACCTGCGGGCGCACGCGCAGGGTCGTGCCGACGTCCCTGCGCTCGATCGTCTGGAACGGATTGACCGCGCCGCCGATCGCGCCGGTCGCGGTGAACGAACCGGTCAGGAACGGCACGTTCTGGCCGATGATGATGCGCGCCTCCTCGTTGTCGAGCGTCAGCAGGTTCGGGGTGGCGAGCACGTTCGCGTTGGCCTTCGTCTCGAGCGCGCGGGCGAGCAGTCCGAGGTTCAGGATCTCGACGCCGCCGATGCTGATCGGCACCGCCCCGCGCACCACTCCGATGTTCAGGCCCTGGCCGACGCGCACTGCGGGTTGGTCGCGACGTCGAGGATGTTGTCGCCGATGCCGCGCGCCGGCAAGGTTGGTGCCGCCGATCACGCCGGCTGTTGCCGGCCTCGGGCGCGGTCAGGAACTGCCACTGCACGCCGAATTCGGCCGCCTTCTCGGCGCTGACCTCGACGATCAGCGATTCGATGAACACCTGCGCTCGCCGCGCATCGAGCCGGTCGATCACCGCGCGCAGGTTGCGGTAGACCGGATCGGGCGCGGTGATGATCAGCGAATTGGTCGCCGGATCGGCCGCGATGATCGCGCCGCCCGCGTTGATGACCGTGACTGCCTGCCGGCTGCCCGGTCGTGCCTGCAGCGGTTGCGTCAGCTGGGCACTCGACGGCGCGTCCCGCCTGCGAAGCCGGTGCCGGAACCGATGCCGGTTCCGATACCGCCGCCGACGCCGACTGCTGCCCAGTCTGCGAGCCCGACATCGCCGATCCGGCGCCGCCGATCCCCGACATCGACGCCGCCGGCCCCGGAAGCGCCCGCCGCGGAATCACGCCGGTCAGCACGCCGCGCAGCACCTGCGCCAGCCGCACGGCCTCGGCGTTGCGCAGGTAGACCACGTGGATGTTGCCCGGCTGCGTCGCTGCGGCTGGTCGAGCCGCGAGATCAGCGATCTTGGCGAGGTTGCATCTTGGCCAGGCTCGCGGCGCGCACCATCACCGAGTTCATGCGCGGATCGGCCAGCACGGTCACGCGCTGGCCGGGGTCCACCTGCGCCCCTGGCGCCCGCCGCGGCGCGGTGTCGTCGAGCATGCGCGACACCGCGACCGCGATGTCGGTGGCGAGCGACATGCGCGACCGTGATCACCTCGACCTCGCTGGTCGAGGGGCTGTCCAGCGTCGCGATGATGCGCGACGAGACGCTGCAGGTTGGCCGCGTAGTCGGTGATCACCAGCGAGTTGTTGTTCGGGATACGCGGTGATCGTGTTGTTGGCGGTGATCAGCGGCCGCAGCACCGGCACCAGGTTGCTGGCCGACTCGTAGTTCAGGCGGAAGATCTGCGTGACGACCTGGTCGCCCGAGCGCTCGACGTTGCGGCCCGCGGTTCACCGGACCCGACTGCAGCTTCGCATCGGCCTCGGGCACGACCCGCGACAGGTTCGCGCTCTCGACGATCGCGAAGCCCTGCACGCGCAGCGACGCGTGCAGCAGCTGGTAGGCCTGCGCCCGAGTCACCGGCCGCGGGCGTCTCGAGCGTGATCTTGCCGCGGACCCGCGGATCGATCAGGAAGGTGCGGTCGAGCAGATGGCCGAACGCACCGATCACCGCTGTCGATGTCGGCGTCCTTGAAGTTCAGGGTGATCTGGTCAGGCGAACCGGTGCGCCGCGCCGCAGCCGCGTCGGGCGCCTCGGACGGCGCCGGGCGGGCGGGTGCCTCGGCAGCGGGCGCCTGCGCACGCGCCGGCGAGGGCAACAGCGGCGCGGCGAACGATGCGATCAGAGCGCACAGCAGCAGCAGCGCCGACCGGCCCGCGCGGCAACCGCCCGCGCGATCCGCCCGAGCTCCCGGATCCACCGTCGAACCGGACCGGCTGCGCACCATCATGCTCCAATCCTGAACACGGTGTGATCGCCTTCGCGCCGGCCGATCAGGCTCAGCAGCGATTGCAGCCTCTGACGATCCGGCCCCTCGGCATGCGCCCGCGCGTCGAAGCGCACACCGGCGCGACGATCCCATCGGCCGCTGCCCTGCAAGCGCAGCGGACCGGATACCGTGACCAAGGCCAGATTCACATCGGCGCCAGTGCCGTTCACGTCGATCCGGTAGGTGCCGAGCGGCCGCACGGGCGTCATCGAAGAGGTCACGTCTCGCAGTTCGATCGAAAACCGTCCATTCAGCACCCCCTGCCGGATCGACAGAGGATCCCAGCGCATCGACAGCGCCGCGGACGGGCGGATTGTATTCCAGGGTGATCCGAGCCGAGACAGATCCGCAGACGGAAGATCCAGGGCGCCCGACCCGACGCGCAGTTCCTGCAAGCCGCCGCTCAGGCGGACCGGCGCCGGCATGCCGTCCACCTTCAGGTCGGCCTCGACGATGCCGAGCAGCAACGGCAGCATCCGGATGTTCCAGCGGATCTCGCCCGGCAGCGCCATGCCCGGGGCGACCTGGGCACCGCGCGGCGCGGCGATGTCGCCCGACTCGTTCAGCACCAGCCGGCCGCTACCCTGCCAGACCGAGCCGGCCGCATCGGCCAGGCGCACGCGCCCGAGCGAGGATTCCCGCAGCCCGGCGTCCAGCCAGACCGCGGGCGCGAAAGCCACCACGGTGCCGATCACCGCGAACAGGCCTGCGATCACGAAACCGAGCCAACGCACGGTGGTCATCGGGTCAGCGCCCCTCTCGCCGCGGCGCTTCGAGCACCAGGCGCACGCTGACCATGCCCGGCGTCGCGTCGCGGCTCACGGTGAGGTCGGCGACCCTGAGCCGCGTCTCGCGCAGCGTGTTGTCCAGCCACGACAACCAGACCGCATACGGCACCGCCGCGAAGCGCAGATCGAAGAGTTCGCCGTTCAGCGCCAGCTGCGTCAGGCCGTCGGCCAGGCCCGCCGCAGCGACCGACTGCTGCAGGGCGCCGCGCAGCGCCTGCGGCGTCTCGCTCGCGCGCGGGCCGGAGCCCAGCTGACGCGCCTCGCCGGCCAGCGCCGTCATCTGCGCGAGCTGGGCGCGCATCTGCGGCAATTCGGACTGCAGCCGGGCGCGGCCGCGCCACGCCGGTTCGAACAGCAACTGGTGCACGAGCGCCAGCAGCACCACGGCCGCGGCGCCGGCCACCATGCGGCGTTCGCGCGCGGCCAGCATCCGCCAGTTCTGGAGCAGTTTCTCGATCACCGCGAAGGATTCATCCGTGCGCACATCATGACTTCAGGCTCAGCACCGCGAGCGAGGAGCCCTCGCCCTCGAACTGCAGCTTCAGCCCCTGCTGCGCACACGCCGCAGCCAGGCTCTCGCGCACGGCCGATCCTTCGAGGAAGCCGTCGCGAAAGCGCGCGCGCAGACGCCCGTCGCGGTATTCGAGGCCGGCCAGCGAATCGGAGACCCGCGGCCCGAGCGCCGCCGAGAACCGGGTCAGCAGCGGCAGGAAATCGTCGGGACCGGTCTGTCCTGCCTTCAGCCGCAGTTCCGCGACCTGGCGCTGCATCTGCAGCATCGGATCGACGACCACCTGCGCACTGGGGAACGCCTGGCGGAAGGTCGACTCGATCTGCACCTTCAGCACCGAACGCTCCTGCGCGAGCCGCCCCCAATCGAGGTTCAGGCCGATCAGGAACATGACGAAGGCGGTCGCGGCGGTCGCCGCCGGAATGCGCCAGGCACGCCAGTCGATCGAAGCCAGCCAGCGCCGCCCCGCGGTGCCCTGGCGGGCAGCGAGCAGGTCGACCGCCGCCGGCACCGGCGCCGGCAGGGCTGCGAAACGCATGTCGATCCCGAGCCGCTTCGATGCACTCTCGACACTGTCCCGCCAGCCGCGATCGTCGGCGAACACGTCGACGCCCTCGACACGCGGCGCGCTCTGAGCGGCAGCCTCGATCGCGCAGGCCAGCGCCTCGGTCCGGACGTCCCGGTCCTGCGACGCCGACCACCCGAAGCCCTCGGACTCGCCGGTGCGCACCGCCAGGCCGTCCTGCGCGCAGGCGATCGACCATCGGCCTGCCTGCAGCGGCAACGCGAGCTGCGCCGGCCATGCGGCGGACACGCGGATGCCGCGACGCTCGAAGGCGCCGATCACGTATTCGAGCCAGCCACGGTCGATCACCGCCAGCAGCCTCTGATCCTCGCCGACACGCGGGCCGAGTGCGAACGCGCAGCTGTTGGCGTCCTGCAGCAGCGAGTCCTCGACCAGATTGGGCAGCGCGCGTGCCAGACGCGCCCCGGACAGCGGCGGCAGCTTCACCGGGATCAGCGTGACGTCGCGCGCGTCGAACAGCAGCGTGACGGCCTTCAGGGTCGGCAGCGCCTCGAGGCTGAACCGCGACCAGCGCGGCTGCCCGTCCGCGGGCGAAGGGGACAGCGCGATCAGTCGCGGCTCGCCGGCGAACGCGCGCTCGCCGATCGATCGCGGCGGCAACCAGACGACTGGGGTGCGCTTCAGTAACGTTGCTGCCATACGATGTCGACGCGTTCGGATCCCTTGCGCTCGAGAAGCGTATCGCTCGAGGCCTCGACGCGGTCGAAGCGTACCATCCCCCGCACGATGAAAAAGCTCGACCCGACCGACAGCATGTTGGCGGGAAGCACCGGCTGGCCGTCGATCTGCGCGACCGCTTCCGACGGCCGAGAAAAGAAGGTGCGTTCGCGTCGCGCCACGAAGCGGCGCGCGCCGGCGAGGTCGAGCGTCGGGATCACCGCCGCCAGCACCTCGGGCGGCGCGGTGTTCACGTTCACCTCGGTCGGGCGCGGCAGCACCACGACGAACGGCACGAGCATCTCGACCATCGTCGCGTCGAACCCGGGCACGCTCTGAAGATCGCCGACGCGCACCAGCGGCAGCGCCGCGGACGGACGGGTGACGCCGTCGACCGTGCGCGGCGTGCTCGCGAGCAGACGCGCCAGCGACCCGTCGGCAAGGCCTTCGGACAGGCCGACCAGCCGCAGCAGCTTGCGGAAGGCGTCGACGTGCGGCTTCGACACTTCGCCAACGCGCACCATCGAGGCCAGGTTGAAGCGCGACTGGGCATCGACGATCTGCCCGGCCACCATCGCCGGACGCGTCGTGTCGCTGATCTTCGCCCCCGCGGTCACCGTCTCGTCCAGGCGGGTCTCCGCCACCGGCACCGCCCACGGCTCGCCGAGATGGTCGACCGGCTGGTTCGCCGGCGACCCGCGGGCGTCGGCACGAAGAATCACCTTGGCCCAGTCAAGCGCGGCGCGCTCGATCCAGCGCGTCTGCGCCAGCGCCAGCCGGTTCTCGACCGACCGGACGGTGACGTTCTCGCGCACGAACAGACCCGCGACCACGGTCGTGGCGAGCATCACCACCAGCAACGCGGTGACGACGGCCGCGCCGCGCTGCGCATCGAGGCGAGTCGCGATGCGCATCGCGCTCAATCCTTCACCGCGAACACGCGCACCACGCGTCTCGCCGTTCAGCCGCTCGACCAGCACTTCGACGCCGGTCACGACGCCGGCGGCGGGCGCCGCACCGGGACGCCGCAGCAGCGCGGCCGCCGGCACCCAGCCCTGGCCCGCGATCCAGCCGCGGATCTGCATGTCGCGCACGTCGCCGATCAGGGCCTGCCAGGTCATCGGGCGCACCGCGCCCGCGCCGCCCCCGTCCGCCGACGGCATCGCCCAGGCCGCGAAGCCGCGCTCGAGCACGCCGTCGCGCACCGGTACACCACCCGCTGCACCGGCATCGCCGCGCTCCCCGCCGGCAACTCGCGCAGCAGCTCCATGCCGGCGTGCTCCGTCCGTGCCCTCGGGCACGAAGCCGAGCGACGCGACCGGCAGGTTCAGCAGCCGCACCGGCCACGAGCGGCGGAGGTCCTCGTCCATCTGCGAGAACGCAGCCGACAGCGCGCGCAGGTCGTCCGAAGCCTGGACGATGCGGTCGCGCGTGGTCAGCACCGAGTCGAGGCCACGCCAGCCGAGCACGGCCAGCACGGCCATCAGCGACACGGCAATCAGCAGCTCGAGCAGCGTGAAGCCGGCATGGAGTCGGCGCACGCTCGCGCTGGGTTGGCGGCGCACGCTCGCGCCGGGCGCCAGGTGCACGTTCGTGCGAGGGTCGCGGTGCCCGCTCATGGCAGGTTCGTCGCGAAGCCGACCAGCCGCGCCAGCCTCGAGGTCCCGGTCGCGTCGAACACCGACAGTTCGACACGGCGGAACGACACGTTCGGCGTGGCGAACACTTCCTCCTGGCAGACCAGCTGCACGCCCGACTGGCTGCAGTCGTAGCGTGTGCGCCCGGGCGTGGGCCACTCCGCCTGCACGCGCATCTGCGCCAGCCGGTTCTCGGCGCTCCACTGCGCCAGCATCCGCGCGCGCAGCTCGCCGCTGTTCTGCGTCAGCGATCCCGCCGCGCGCAGCGCGGCCATCAGCGCCACGGCAACGATGGTCAGCGCGACGAGCACTTCGATCAGCGTAAATCCGCCCGCGGCCGTGGCGCCGCGGCGCGACGCGCCGACCGCGTCAGCGCACGTCGAAGCGCCCGAGGCCATTGGCCACGATCTCGACACGCGCGTCCTCGCGACTGAGTTCGACGGTGAACGGAACATCGATGCTGTCGCGGCCGAACTCGACCTCGCGACGCTCGTCGGGCCGGATCACGACGACGCGGGTCGGTCCGTCCCAGGCGCGCTGGCGCAGGTCGGCATCGTCGAGCAGCGGACGCCACTGGCGATCGCGCAGCACAATGAAGCGGTAGCCGCGCTCGTCGGCCTGCAGGCGAACCGGCTGGCCGTAGACCTGGGCCTCTTCGCGGGCCAGCGACAGAAGCTGGGCCAGGCGTTCGGCCTCGAAGCGCAGCCCGCGCTGGCTGCCGGGCATGCCGTTGACCACGACCATCGCCAGCGCGATCCCCGCGATGACGATCACCACCAGCAGTTCGATCAGCGTGAAGCCGCGGTGCCGGCGCCCGATCGGAGTGAAACCGCGATGCCTGCTGCTCAAAGCCCCCACGATCCGATGTCCGCGTCCACGCCGCTGCCCCCCGGCTGTCCGTCGGCGCCGAGACTGAAGACATCGATCTCGCCCTTCACGCCCGGATTCAGGTACTGATACGGCTTACCCCAGGGGTCTATCGGAAGCTTGTCGAGGTAGGCCTTCCAGTTCGCTGCCGCCGGGCCGCCGGTCGGGCGGGTGACGAGCGCCTGCAGGCCCTGCTCGGTCGTCGGGTACCGCTGATTGTCGAGCCGGTAGAGCTTGAGCGCCTGCATCACGGCGGCGATGTCCTGTCGCGCCGCGACGGCACGCGCTTCGTCGGGACGATTCATCACGCGCGGCACGACGAGCGCCGCGAGCACGCCGAGGATCACGATCACGACCATGACCTCGATCAGCGTGAAGCCGCGTGACGCCCGCGGCGAGGTCCGCGTTCGCACTGCGGGTCGATGCCACCAAACCATTCGTCGTCTCCAGGAACCGGTACCACCAGTGTCCGGGCTATCATACCAGCGGGGTATGGCGGTTCTGCGCCGCCCGTCGGGAGCGCTCCGGCTCCAGCCAGGCTCAACTCCGACCCCGATCGCAACCGACCGCCCGACACCGATCCGAATGCGCAGCAATCCCCTGTCCGCGATCCGCACCATGGGCTGGCCCGCATGGGTCGCGACGATCGCGGCGTTCGCGGCACTCTGCGCCGTGTGCACCTACTGGGCGATGCAGTTGCTGGCGCCGTCCGCCACGATCGCACCCGCGCGCGTCGCGGATTCGACCGCCCTGCCCGACCTGCAACTGGCCGCGCAGGTGTTCGGCAGCACGCGCGCGGCCACTGCCGTGTCGGTGCCGCCGTCGAACCTGCAGGTGATGGGCATCGTCGCCGCTGGACGCCTCGGCAGCGCCATCATCTCGGTCGACGGACAACGGCCCCGAATGTTCTCGGTCGGCGCTGCGATCACGCCCACGCAGCGGCTCGCCGCCGTCGGTGACGACGCCGTGCTGATCGAGTCCCACGGACGACGCACCGAACTGCCGGCGCCACCGCGCCCTTCGCTCGCCGTATTGACCTCGGGGCCGGCGCGCTCGGCCGCCGGCGACGCGGCCGCCGCAATGGCAAATCCCGCCCAGCCAGCGCAGCCCGCGCCCCCGCCGCCCGGCGGAGGCGGCGGGGCCGGTGCCCCGCAAGCGCCACAGGGAGCGGCACTGCCCGGGGTGGTCGCGCCCGGGGGCCAGCCGGGCGTCGTGCCGGCGCAGCCAGGAGGCGCACCGCCCTCGTCGCCGGAGGCCTCGGCCGCAGCAGCGGGGGACGCGGGACAACCCGGTGGCGTCGACCCCGCCCGACACGATCGGACGATGAATCGCTGATCGTCGACTCGAGACATCGCACGGGAAACATCCGGGTCGCAAGCAGGGCCCGGATTCGGATAGAATGTCGTGACCGACCGGTCACGATCTGGACCTGCCGGTTTCGGCCACACCGGCCGCCCCTTCTTTGAGCAGGTATTCCGTCGTGTCGACGCTCTCAGCCACTCCCGTGCGAAAGCCGTTCCGGGTCGCCCAGTTCGAATCCCGCGAGGAGGCGATCATCGAGGCGACCAACCACCTGCTGGCCTCGCGCGGCTACGAACTGATGTCGATGGACGACATCGCCGCAGAGGTCGGCATCGCCAAGGGCAGCCTGTACAAGCACTTCGAGTCCAAGGAGGCCCTGGCGGGCGCGGTGATGGTGCGACTGCTGCGCCGCACGCGCGCGGTGCTCGCCGCGCAGCCCGAGACCCTGAGCGCGCGGGCGCGGCTGGAAGGTCTGCTGGGCTGGACGCTGCGCGAGCGCCTCGCGGGCGGTGTCCCGCATCTGCCGTCGGCCAGCCAGGCGCTGCGCGACAGCCTGATCGCCAACCGGGACTACATGGACGAACTGATGGAACTGTCCGAAGCCGTCGGTGGCCTGATCCACGCGGCGAAGGCAGACGGCAGCCTGCGCAGCGATCTGCGCGACGAGTTCGTGCTGTACACGTTCTATGCGCGCTCGTGCGATCCGACGCTCGACTTCCTGAAGGCAACCGGCTCGATGACCGACGACGAGATCGTCGACCAGATGGTGTCCGCCTGTTTCGAAGGCCTTGCCACCTGAGCTGTCCGCCCCGCCCAGCCAAGGAACACCTCGATGGACAAGCAATATCTCGGTCTGCTGGACGACATCCTGACGAACGGCGTGCGCAAGGGCGACCGCACCGGCACCGGCACGCTGTCGGTGTTCGGGCGGATCTACCGCCACGATCTCGCCGAAGGTTTCCCGCTGCTGACGACCAAGAAGCTGCACGTGAAGTCGATCCTGCACGAACTGCTCTGGTTCCTGCGCGGCGACACGAACATCAGGTACCTGAAGGAAAACGGCGTCACCATCTGGGACGAGTGGGCGACGCCCGAGGGCGAACTCGGCCCGGTGTACGGCGCGCAGTGGCGGGCCTGGCAGGGTCCGAACGGACAAGTCTTCGACCAGGTGCGGACGCTGATCGACGGCATCCGCTCGAAGCCCGACAGTCGCCGGCACATCATCAACGCGTGGAACGTCGCCTGCCTGCCCGACGAGACCAAGGCGCCCGAGGTGAATGCCGCCGAAGGCCGGATGGCGCTGCCGCCTTGCCATGTGATGTACCAGTTCTACGTGGCGAACGGAAGACTGAGCTGCATGCTGACGCAGCGCTCGGCCGACTGCTTCCTGGGGGTCCCGTTCAACGCGGCGTCGGTGGCGTTCCTGACCCACATGGTCGCCCAGCAGTGCGGCCTCGAGGTCGGCGAGATCGTCCACTCGTTCGGCGACCTGCACCTGTACTCCAACCACCTGGACCAGGCCCGCCTGCAGCTGACGCGCGAGCCTCGCGCGCTGCCGAAGCTGGTGATCCGCCGCAAGGCAGAGTCGATCCTCGACTACCGCTACGACGACTTCGAGATCGTCGGTTACGACCCGCACCCTGCGATCGCGGCGCCGATCGCGAAGTAAGCGCGGCGCCGAGCGCGACTTGGTCGCGTCTGCGCGAGCTCCACTCGCTGTGCGTGCGCAGCACCACCAGGATCGCGGGATTCAGCGTCCTGGCAATCTCGACCATCTTGCGCTCCTGGACGGGATCGGGAATCGCGACGAACGTCCCGGGGCGCGCCGTCGGTCCGATGCAATGACCTCGACGGAAGTCCGGGCACCGGAGCTGTGCTATTTTCCTGCCGCAATGCGCAAGCTCGTCCTTTTCCTGCTGGCGTTCATCGTCGCGTTCCAGGCCTCGTGGGCGCTGGCCGCGCCGTACTGCCAGCACGAGCGCGATGCCGCGACGACGCATCTCGGGCACCATGAGCACGACCATGGCTCGGGGCTCGACAGCCCGGCGGGCGCAGAGCCGTCCGGCTCCATGGACGGTCTGCTGGCTGGAGTCGATGCGGACTGCGCGGCGTGTCACATGGCTGCCCCGGCCGTCATGCTCGACGAGCCGTCCATCGGCTCGCCCCCTCCCATCCGCAAACACTTCGTCGTCGCACTGCCCGCCGCTCCGCCGCCGCCTGTCTCGCGCATCGAGCGACCCAACTGGTCCGCGCTCGCCTGAGTCGGCGAGGCGGGTCCAGGCAAGCCCCACTTCCGTTCCGACGCGCACGAACGAAGCCTCGCCTCGAGGCTTCGCGCCCGCGCGTTCTTAGCGAACTCACTCCTCGCCGACTGTCCTTCGTGGTTCAACACTGGAGAGTCGGATGTTCCGTGCCATTCGGGCGCATGCGCGAGTCGGGCTGCTGACGACCGCGGGCGCCCTGTTCATCAGCCCTGTCTCGTGGAGCCAGCCGCAACCGGCACCTTCGGAAGAGCTCTCGCTCGCGGGTGCCTTCGAGACGGCTTGGGCCCTTCAGCCGCCAGCGGCCTCGCGCGCATCGAGACTGGATGCCGCGCTGGCGGCGCAGCGTGCCGCGGCGAGCTGGACGGCCGGCCCGCCCGTAGCGGGCATCACCGCCCGCACCGACCGCGTCGGCTCGAATGCAGGCGAACGGGAGTTCGACATCGGCGTTTCGGCGCCGCTGTGGCTGCCGGGTGAGCGCGAACTTGCAGCCCGGCTCGCCGACGCACAACGGTCGGCCGTCGACGCGAGGGTGGCCGCGGCCCGATTGAGGCTGTCCGCGGCGATACGAGAAGCGTGGTGGGGCTGGCAGCGCGCCGAGGTCGAGCATGCACTGGCCGTCGACCGTCTGGACAGTGCTCGCCGCCTCAATGCGGACGTCCTGAAACGGCACCGGGCCGGCGAGTTGTCCCGCGCGGACTTGTTCCAGGCCGAAGGCGCAGTCGCGCAGGCCGAAGTCGCCCTCGCCGATGCCACCTCGGGGCGCGCTTCGGCGCGCCAAGCCCTTGCCGCACTCGTCGGCACACGGCTCGACGGCGCAGCACCGCAATCGGCATTGCGAGGCGAGCCGGAGCCCGCTGAGGTTTCGCCACCCGTGCCGCTCGACGGCATCCATCCGGCGCTCGCCGAGCTCGCCGTGCTGAGCGAGCAGAGCCGGCGGGTGGCCGACCTCGCCGCCGCGCAGCGACGCGCCAATCCCGAGGTCGTCGTCGCGACGATCGCCGAGCGTGGCGCATCCGGCGAGGCGTACAACAACAGCATCGTCCTGGGGGTCCGCGTCCCGTTCGGCGCCGGTCCGCGCGCGCAGGCCCGCATCGCATCCGCGCGCGCCGACGCGAACGAGTTCGCCGCGCAGCTCGGCCTCGAACGCTCGCGGGTGCTGGCCGACATCGAGGGCTCGCGCGTGCGCCTGCAGGCCGTGCGCGAGCAACTTGCCGCCGCTGAGCGGCGCACCGCGCTCGCTCGGGAGGTGCGCGGCTTCTTCGAGAGGTCCTTCCGCCTCGGCGAATCCGACCTTCCCACGCGGCTGCGCGTCGAGCTCGAGGCCATCGAGGCCGAGCGCCAGGCAGCAAGAGCCCGCGTCGCGGTCGCGACCGCGGTGTCCGCGCTGCGCCAGGCCCTGGGCCTCCTACCCGAATGAATCCGAGGACGACCCTCATGCAACACCACAGATTCTTTGCGCGACTGGCTGGCGCGGCGCTCGCCGCGTCCCTCCCGGTCACGGTTGCCGCCGGCCCCGGACACGACCACGACGACGCGCCTCAGGCGTCGAGCGCCTCCGCATCTCCTCGGTTCGAGGCGGTATCCGATGCGTTCGAGCTCGTGGGCATCCTCGAGGGAAAGCGCCTCACGCTGTACCTCGACCGCGCGGACGACAACAGCCCGGTTCCCAACGCCAAGCTGGAGGTCGAGTTCGGCAGCCTCAAGCTCCAGCTGGCCGAGAGGAGCGACGGGGTGTTCGAGGCCGAGCTGAGCGAGGTCCCTGCGCCCGGCGTCAAGCAAGTGACGGCGGTCGTGGCCGTCGGCGGCGAATCCGACCTGCTGGCGGGCGAGCTCGACATCCGCGAGGGTGACCACGGGCACGAGGAGTCCGCCTCCTGGAGCACCCGCCGCACCGTGTCGGTGGCGGGCCTCGGCGTCGGCGCGGTCGCACTGCTCGCGGGCATGGGATGGGCGGCGCGCCGTGCGCTGGCCGGTCGGCGCGAAGGAGACGCACGATGAAGCGCCTTATCACTTCGCTTCCGGGTCTTGCCGTCCTAGCTGCGTACCTGCTGCTCTGCGCGCCCACCTACGCGGGTCCGGGACACGACCACGACGGACCGACGGCGGCCGCTCCAGGCAACGCTCCCAAGCGGTTGCCCGACGGCAGCGTCTTCCTGCCCAAGCCGGCACAGCGCCAGCTCGGCATCCGCACGTCGCGCGTCCAGCGCGACGCCCTGCCCAGGACCGCGGAACTCGCCGGCCGGGTCATGATGGACCCGAACGCGGGAGGACGCATTCAGTCGTCGGTTCCCGGTCGCCTCGAGGCCGGTCCCAAGGGACTCCCGGGCATCGGTCAGTCCGTCCGAAAGGGCGAGGTGCTGGCCTACGTGATGCCGACGGCGGGCTCCATCGAGCGCTCCAACCAGATCGCGCAACTGGCGGACCTGCGCAGCGCGAAGTCCCTGGCCGAGCGGCGCCTCGCGCGGCTGCGCCAGCTCGAGGACACCGTCGCGCGCCGCGACCTCGAGTCGGCCGAGGCCGACGTCGCGAGCTTGACCGAACGCATCGCGGCACTCGGCGCAGGGCTGAGCAACCGCGAATCCCTCGTCGCGCCGGTGTCGGGCATCATCGCCTCCGCCAACGCGGTCGCGGGTCAGCTCGTCGACGCACGCGAGCTCGTCTTCGAGGTCGTCGACCCGATGCGCCTGCGCATCGAGGCGGTCGCCTACAACCCGGCGCTTGCCGCGGACGTCGGGGGCGCGAGCCTCGCCGTCGGCGACAGGAAGGTGCCGCTGACGTTCCTCGGTGCGGCGCGCACCCTGCGCGAGCAGGCCCTGCCGATGAGCTTCGCCGCGGACGGAAGCGCGCTGCGCGAGCTTGCTGTCGGTCAGCCCGTGCGCGTCTTCGTGCAGTCGAAGTCGCGCGTCGAGGGCATCCCCGTCCCCGCCGGCTCGCTGGTCAGGAATCCGTCGAACCAGACCATCGTGTGGGTCAAGGCGCGCACCGAACGCTTCGCGCCCCGCGTGGTGACGACCGAGCCTCTGGACGGCACGCGGGTCGCCGTGGTCGGCGGCCTGCAGCCGGGCGAGCGCGTAGTGACCCGCGGCGCCACGCTCGTCAACCAGGTCCGCTGAGGCGCCGAACGATGTTCAGATGGCTTCTCGAATCGAGCCTCGCCAACCGGCTGCTGGTGCTGATGCTGGGCACGGTGCTGATGGCGTACGGCGCGTTCACGCTCACGCGCACGCCGGTCGACGTGTTCCCGGACCTCAACCGGCCCACGGTGACCGTCATGACCGAAGCCGGCGGCATGGCCACCGAGGAGGTCGAACAGCTCATCACCTTCCCGCTCGAGACGGCGCTCAACGGCCTGCCCGGCGTCGAGAGCATCCGCTCCGTGTCCAGCGCGGGCCTGTCCTTCGTCTACGTCAGCTTCGGCTGGAGCACCGACATCTACCGCGCCCGGCAGGTCGTGGCCGAGCGGCTCGCGACGCTCGAGAGCGTGCTGCCCGAAGCGGTCCTGCCGCGAATGGGTCCGGTGAGCTCCATCATGGGCGAAATCCTGCAGGTGGCGCTCCCCATCGACGCCACCAGGACCGACCCCATGGCCGTGCGCGAGTACGCGGACTGGGTGCTTCGCCCGCGCCTGCTGGCCATCCCCGGCGTCGCCCAGGTCATTCCCATCGGCGGACAGGTCCGCCAGTACCAGGTGCAGCCGAACACGGTCCGCATGGGCGAACTGGGGATCACGATGCAGCAGCTCGAGTCGGCGCTGCGGGGCTTCTCGTCCAACTCGTCGGGCGGGTTCCTGGAGCTCAACGGCCGCGAGTACCTCATCCGAAACCTGGGTCGCACGTCGCGCCTGGAGGACCTCCGCAACCTCGCGCTGGCCGCGAAGAACGGCCAGGCGGTGCGTCTGCGCCAGATTGCCGAGGTCGACTTCGCGCCGGCGGTCCGTCGCGGCGACGCCGGCTTCGAAGGGCGCCCCGCGGTCATTCTCGGCATCCAGAAGCAGCCGACTGCCGACACCGTCTCGCTGACGCGGTCCATCGAAGCGGCGCTCGGGGACCTGAAGAAGTCGCTGCCCTCGGGCATGGACGCGCCACGGGTCACGTTCCGCCAGGCGAGCTTCATCGAGGCGTCCATCGACACGCTCGAAGGCAAGCTCGTCGGTGCGTCGGTGTTCGTCGCGGTCGTGCTCTTCGTGTTCCTCGGCACGCTGCGCCCGACGGTCATCGCACTGGTCGCGATTCCGGTGTCCATCCTCGTCACCGTCCTGGTGTTCCGCTACTTCGGGCTGTCCATCAACACGATGACCCTGGGCGGACTGGCCATCGCCATCGGCGGGCTGGTCGACGACGCCGTAGTCGACGTCGAGAATGTGATGCGCCGTCTCCGGATGGCGAGGGAGTCGGACCCGCAGGGCGGCTTCGACGTGCTCGACGTCGTGAAGAAGGCCTCGATGGAGGTGCGCTCGGCCATCCTGTACGCGACCGTCATCATCGTGCTGGTGTTCCTCCCGCTCTTCGCGCTGCCGGGCATCGAGGGGCGGCTCTTCGTGCCGCTGGGCATCGCGTTCATCGTCTCGACGCTCGCGTCGCTGCTGGTGTCGCTGACAGTCACCCCCGTGCTGGCCTCGCTGTTGCTGCCGGGCATGAAGTCTCTTCGCCACGGTGACACGCGGTTCCTGGCGGCGCTCAAGCGCGCGTACCGGACGCTGCTCGAGCGCGTGCTCGAATGGCCGCAGGCGACGCTCGCCGTGGGCGCGGTCGCCGTGGCGCTGGCCGCCTCGGCCGTGCCGTTCTTCCCGACGACGTTCCTGCCCCCTTTCAACGAAGGCACGCTGCTCGTCGGCCTGCGCCTGAACCCGGGCGTGACGCTCACCGAGTCCGCCGACATCGCGCGGCAGGCCGAGGTCGCCGTGCGCAAGGTTCCGGAGGTCACCCACGTCGGCCGGCGAAGCGGCCGGGCCGAACTCGACGAGCATGCCGAAGGCGTGCACGTGAGCGAGCTCGACGTCGGGCTGCTTCCCGCCGAGAAGCTCACCCGCCCGATGGACGAGATACGCGCGGACATCCGTGCCAGGCTCGTGAACCTGCCCGCAGCCATCGCCATCGGTCAGCCCATCTCGCACCGCATCGACCACATGCTGTCCGGCGTTCGTTCGCAGATTGCCATCAAGATCTTCGGCGACGACCTCGACACCCTTCGGGGCGAGGCGGAGGCGCAACGGGGCCGGCTCGCGCCGATTCGAGGGCTGGTCGACCTGGAGGTCGAGAAACAGGTGCTCGCACCCCAGGTGAAGGTGCGTGTCGACTACGACGCGGCCGCGCAGCTGGGCGTTCCGACCACCCAGATTCTGGCCACGCTGCAGAGCCTCGTCGAGGGCGAACGCGTCGCGCAAATCATCGAGGGCAACCGGCGCTTCGCGCTGCTCGTTCGGCTGCCCGAGAGCGCCCGCTCGCCGGAGGGGCTCGGACGTCTGCTCATCGAGACCCCCAACGGACGGGTTCCCCTGTCGCGCGTGGCGAGCATCGAGGACAGCGACGGCCCGAACCAGGTGAGCCGCGACGACGGCAAGCGCCGCATCGTGCTGTCGGCCAACGTGCAGGGACGCGCGATGTCCGACGTCGTCGCCGACATCCGCCAGGCGGTCACGCAGGCGAAGCTGCCCGAGGGCTACTTCGTCACGCTGGGTGGCCAGTTCCAGGCACAGGAAGAGGCTTCGCGGCTGGTCGGTCTCTTGTCCATCGCGTCGGCGCTGCTGATGTTCGTGGTGCTCTACAGCCGGTACAAGTCCACGACGCTCTCGCTGATGGTCATGGCCAACATCCCGCTCGCGCTGGTGGGGGCGGTGCTCGGGCTGTGGCTGTCCGGCCAGCCGCTGTCGGTGGCCGCCCTCATCGGCTTCATCACGCTCGCGGGCATCTCGGTTCGCAACGGCATCCTGAAGGTCAGCCACTACCTGAACCTGATGCGCCTGGAAGGCGAGCGCTTCGACCGCGCGATGATTGTGCGCGGCTCGCTCGAGCGGCTCAGCCCGGTGCTGATGACTGCGCTCGTGACCGCGTTCGCCTTGGCGCCGCTGCTGTTCGAGGCCGAGCGTCCCGGGACCGAAATCCTGCACCCGGTCGCCGTGGTCATCTTCTCGGGGCTCATCAGCTCGACGCTCCTGGACACCTTCCTCACGCCGGCGATGTTCTGGCTGTTCGGCCGCAAGCCTTCCGAGCGACTGCTCGGTGACCGCAGCGCCGACGCGTATTGACCCTTCCTCGCCCCCACCCATGGAGTTCCGCATGAACGCCCCATTCGTTTCTGCCGCCTTCGCATCTCTGCTCACCGTCTCCGTCTTGACCAGCGGGCTGGGTGCCGCGCTGTTCGTCTGCGCGACCGGCATCGCCCACGCCGCCGGGGGCCACGACCACTCGCCCAAGCACGGCGGCGTCGTCGCCGAGGCGAACGACCTCGACTTCGAGCTCGTCGCGCGGCCCGACCGGCTGACGCTCCACGTGCGTGACCACGGCAAGCCGCTGCCGACCCAGGGTGCCTCGGCTCGGCTCACGCTGCTCGCCGGCACCGAGCGCTCCGAGGCGGTCCTCGCCCCGGCAGGCAGCGACCGCCTGGAGGCGCAGGGCGCGTTCAAGCTCGGTCCGGGGACCAAGGTCGTCGCAGCAGTCACGTTGCCGGGCCGCAAGCCGGCGAACGTCCGGTTCGTGTTGAAGTGAGCGCAACCAGGTGAGGACTCGATTTCCTCGCACGACTGCTCACCGTCACGCACGTGGCCGGCACGCGTCCGAAACTTCTGGCCACGCCGCCTTCGACAAGGCTGCCCTCACTGGCGAGAGCGGGCCCGCGGACGAGCTCGCGGTCGTCTCGCAGGCGCAGGGCGGGGGTAAGCGCGAAGTAATCGCGTCTGCCGAGTTCCGCTCGCCGCCCGTGCGGTAACCGCCTTTATCTCTGGCCGCGCAACTGCGACAGGATGTGCATCGTCATTCCGCGGGCGAGTTCCTGTTCGCCGAGAAACACCGCACCGAGCGCCTCCCTGCCGAGCAGTTCCGCCTCCTCCTCGCTGTGCGTGCGCAGCACCACCAGGATCGAAGGGTTCAGCGTCCTGGCAATCTCGACCATCTTGCGCACGTGGACGGGATCGGGAATCGCGACGACGAGCATCGCGGCGCGCGCCACGTGCGCCTGGATCAGGACTTCCGCAGTCGAGGCATCGCCGCTGACGGAGGGGATGCCATCGCTGCGCAACGCATCGACGATCTCGCGGTTCTGCTCCGCCACCACGTATGGGATCTTCTGCTCACGCAGGGCCGCCGCGATGCGCCGGCCGACGCGCCCGTACCCCACCAGCACGACCTGCCCGGTGAGCAAGGACTCGTCCGTCGACATCGGCAGTTGCGCAAGCGGATCGTCGCGCTCCTCGAGGCGCCGCGCCAGCGCCGAGCGCGCGCGGATCCATGCCTGCAGCGGTTCGATCGCCGCGAACATCGCGGAATTCGCGGCGATCGAGATCAGCGCCCCCGCCAGCACCAGGCTCTGGCCCTCGACCGGCATCATCCCCAGCGCGACACCCAGCCCGGCCAGGATGAACGAGAACTCCCCGATCTGCGCGAGGCTCGCCCCGACCGTCAGTGCGGTGTTCAGCGGGTAACGGAACAGCAGCACCAGCGCCACCGCCGCGATCGTCTTGCCGACCATGATGATCGCCACTACGACCAGCAGCTTGACCGGCTGGGTCCAGATCACCGCCGGATCGAACAGCATTCCGACGGACACGAAGAACAGCACCGCGAACGCGTCCCGCAACGGCAGTGATTCGTCGGCGGCACGGTGACTGAACTCCGATTCCCGCATCATCATGCCGGCGAAAAAGGCTCCCAACGCGAACGACACGTCGAACAGCTTCGCCGCGCCGAAGGCCACGCCGACCGCGGCAGCGACCACGCTCAGCGTGAACAGCTCCTGCGATCCGGTCCGCGCGACCCACCACAGCGCCTTCGGCAGCACCCGCCGCCCGACGACCAGCATCAACACCACGAACGCCGTGATCTTCGCCAGCGTGATGCCGACCGTGCGCCAGATCTCGCCGCCGGAAGCGCCGCCCGCGCCGGCACTGCCGCCGGAGGCCAGCAGGCCGGCGAGCGCCGGCAGCAGAACCAGCACCAGCACCATGACCAGGTCCTCGACAACCAGCCAGCCGACCGCGATCTGCCCATTGACCGACTTGAGCAGTCCTTTCGACTCGAGGGCGCGCAGCAGAACCACCGTGCTGGCCACCGACAGGCACAGTCCGAACACCAGCGAGGCGCCGATGCCCCAGCCCCAGAAATGCGCGGTACCCATGCCGAGCAGGACGGCAACGACGATCTGGACGATGGCGCCCGGCACCGCAATGCGCCGAACCGCCATCAGGTCGTCGAGCGAGAAGTGCAGGCCCACGCCGAACATCAGCAGCATCACGCCGATCTCGGCCAGCTGGCCGGCCAGTCCCACATCGGCGACGAAGCCCGGCGTCGACGGACCGATCAGGATCCCAGCCACCAGATAGCCGACGAGCGGCGGCATCCGCAGCTGCAGTGCGACGAATCCCAGCACCAGCGCCAGCCCGAAGCCGGCGGCGATGGTGGCGATCAGACTGACGTCATGCGGCATCGATCGGTTTCTCCATCCGAAAGGATAAGGGACGGATCGATGGCACCGGACACCGCGCGGTTTCCCCATGGCGCGGCGGGCGGCGGACGCGGGAGCCCGCGACGGCGGCGCCGCGGTCCGCTGTGCGTACAATCGATCCGAACATAGGGAACACGACCAGCCGACGATGAAGCGACCAGCCTTCCGACAACGCCCCGCCCGAAGCACCTTCGATCCTTCGGCGCACCAGCCCGAACGGACGTCGGTTGCGCCACCGGCCGCCTGACGGAGATTCAGATGAGAATCGAATCCACGGTCTCGGGACTGCGTGCGACGCTGGCCGCTGCCAAAGCGGTCGGCCTGGTGCCGACGATGGGCAACCTGCACGCCGGCCACCTCGCGCTGGTGCGCGAGGCGCGCGCCCGCGTCGGTGCAACCGGCACAGTTGTCGCCAGCATCTTCGTGAACCGCCTGCAGTTCGGCGCGGGCGAGGATTTCGACAAGTACCCCCGCACCTTCGAGCGCGACTGCACGCTGCTGCGCGAACACGGCTGCGATCTCGTCTTCGCGCCCGACGAACACGAGATGTACCCGGAGCCGCAGACCTTTCAGGTCACACCGGACCCGGCGCTTTCGTCGATCCTCGAGGGCGCGGTGCGCCCGGGGCACTTCACCGGCATGTGCACGGTGGTGATGAAGCTGTTCACGATCGTCGCGCCGCACTTCGCGGTGTTCGGCCGCAAGGATTACCAGCAGCTGATGCTGGTGCGCCGCATGGTCGCGCAGTTCGCGCTGCCGCTGCAGATCGTCGCGCACGACACGGTGCGCGAAGACGACGGCCTGGCGATGTCGTCGCGCAACGGCTACCTGGCCGCGGCGCAGCGCGCCGAGGCCCCGCAGATGAACCGGGTGCTGCGCACGCTGGTCGATGCGGTGCGGGCGGCGCGCGCCGCCGGCGGAACGACGCTGTCGATCGACGCGCTGGCGAAGCTCGAGGCGAACGCGGCGGCGACGCTCGCCGCACGCGGCTGGACGCCCGACTACCTGACGGTGCGCCGGCAACGCGACCTGCTCGCGCCGACGCAGGCCGAACTCGACGGCGACACGCCGCTGGTGGCTCTTGCCGCCGCGCGCATCGGCACGCCCAGACTGCTCGACAACATCGAGATCTGAACACGACACGAAAGCACGAGGAGGAACCATGGACGTCAAAGGAAAGGTCGCCGTGATCACCGGCGGCGCCAGCGGCATCGGCCGCGCGACCGCGCGCAGGTTCGCCGCCGATGGCGCGGCCGGGGTGGTCGTCGCCGACATCGACGAGGCGGGGGTGAAGGCGGTGGCCGACGAGATCGGCGGGCTGGGCGTGCGCTGCGACGTCAGCCGCGAGGCCGATATCCAGAACCTGGTGGCGCGCGCCGAAGAAAAGTACGGCCGCGTCGACGTGTTCTTCTCGAACGCCGGCATCGACGGCCGCGGCGGCCCCGAAGCGCCCGACGCGCTGTGGAACAAGATGTGGGAGATCCACCTGATGGCCCACGTGTGGGCGTCGCGGGCAACGGTCGACAAGATGCTGGCCCGTGGTGGTGGCTACTTCCTGATCACCGCGTCGGCCGCCGGCCTGCTGAACATCGTCGAGTCCGCGCCCTACGGCGTGACCAAGCATGCTGCGGTGGCCTTCGCCGAATGGCTGTCGATCGCCTACGGCCGCCGCGGGCTTCGCGTGTCCTGCCTGTGCCCGCAGGCGGTGCGCACCGGCATGGTTCCGGGCGACGGCGGGTCGGCCGGCGGCGACGGCATCCTCAGCGCCGAGCAGGTCGCCGACGACATCGTGAAGACGATGGCCGAAGAGACATTCCTGGTGCTGCCGCATCCGCAGGTGTTGCAGTACCTGCGCCACAAGACCAACGACTACGACCGCTGGCTGGGCGGGATGCAGAAGCTGTACCTGCGCGCGCACGGCGAGGCTTGAGACGCATGCTCTATCGAACACTCCCCGGCACCGACCTGAAGGTCTCGGAGGTCTGCCTCGGCACCATGACTTGGGGCGAGCAGAACGTCGAGTCCGAGGCGCACGCGCAGCTCGACCACGCCATCGGCGCCGGTGTGACCTTCATCGACACCGCCGAGATGTACCCGGTGCCGCCCAACGCCGTCACGCAAGGCCGCACCGAGACGATGCTCGGCAACTGGCTCGCTCGCCGCCCGCGTGGCGAGCTGGTGATCGCAACCAAGGTCGCCGGCCCGGGCCGGCGCGACTGGATCCGCGAGGGCCGCACCGACCTCACGCCCGAGAACATCGCCGAAGCCTGCGAGCTGAGCCTGCGCCGCCTGCAGATCGACCACATCGACCTGTACCAGATCCACTGGCCGCAGCG
Organism: uncultured beta proteobacterium; assembly: GCA_963849015.1. GTDB lineage: Bacteria > Pseudomonadota > Gammaproteobacteria > Burkholderiales > Burkholderiaceae_E > Quisquiliibacterium. The sequence continues at coordinate 590,849 of CAWKFK010000005.1, read as the reverse complement.
CAACGTGCCGATGTTCGGCTCGACCGAGTTCGATCCCTCCAAGGAGCGCGCCGGGCCGCCGATCCGCCGTCAGGTCGAGGGCATGGCGGCCCTGATCCGTGCCGGCAAGATCCGTCATTACGGCCTGTCCAACGAGACCGCCTGGGGGGTGTGCGAGTTCCATCGCATCGCCAAGGAACTCGGCGTGCCGGGGCCGGTCACGGTCCAGAACAGCTACAGCCTGGTGTCGCGCAGCACCGACAACGATCTCGCCGAAGCCCTGCACCGCGAGACGATGTCGCTGCTCGCGTACAGCCCGCTGGCGGGCGGCATGCTGAGCGGCAAGTACCTGGGCGGCGCGCAGCCGGCCGGCGCGCGCTTCACGCGTTTCGACCAGCTGGGCGCGCGCTTTCGCCGGCCCTTCGTCGCCGAGGCGATCGACGCCTACGCGGAGCTGGCCAGGCGCCGCGGCCTGAGCCTGGTCGAGCTCGCGCTCGGCTACGTCAGGAGCCGCTGGTTCACCGGCGCGACGATCGTCGGTGCGACGTCGGTCGAACAGCTGCGCGAGAACATCGCAGGTGCGCAGAAGTCACTGGATGCGGACACGCTGCAGGAGATCGCGGCAATCCAGCTGCAGTATCCGAATCCGGCGGGCTGAACGCCCCTGCCGGGCACGGCCCGATGCGCTCAGCGCGTGCCGCCCATCAGCGGCACGCGCCCCACGCCCGGAAGACGCAGCGCGACGTCGTTCAGGTCGACCCCGAACGACAGCCCGAGCAGGTTCGCCTCGATCCCTTCCTCGCGCGCCAGGGTCAGTCCGGCCAAACCGTACAGCGACAGCTGCCAGCCGGTACCGCTCGGCGCCGCCGCCAGCGGCATTCCGCCGGGAATGAAATCCTTGCCGATCGCCGTCGGCGGCAGGTCGAGCCCAAGCTCGGGCACGCGCCGCGCGACGAACGCGGTGAAGGTGTTGCTGTTCGGGCCCGGCCAGGCGGAATAGCGGTCGGGATACGGATAGTCCTCGACCGCTTTCTCGATGCGGTCGATCAGTTGCTCGACGCCGTCGCCGCGGCGCTCGGCGAGCAGCACCGGATACGCGTTGAACCAGAGGAAATCCGCGGGACCGCGCTCGCTGACCGTCACCACCGAGCGCCCCGAGCGCAGGTTCCAGCCGATCACCTGGTACACCGTGTAATGCTCGGCCCTGTGCCGCTTGACCGCGATCCAGGTGTGGATGCCGAAGGCGCCGCGCCAGTTGTAGGTGCGCGCGCCGTAGACCTGCACGATCGGCGCGGGCTCGGCCGCGGGATCCGGCGCCTGCCCGGTGCTGCTCATGCGAGCGCTGCTCCAGTGCGAGTCGAGGTCGAGATCGCCGAGGGCGAGCACGCCCAGCGGACCGAGCAGCAGCAGCGCCATCGCAAGAACCGTTCCTGCCAGGGTGCGTCGGAGAACGCGGGCGACACGGCTCAGGCGCACCTGCATGCGAGGGGTGCCGCGACCGGACACGCCAGTCTCAGGCGTGCTGCTTCAGCCAGTCGCGCAACGCATCGTTGATGCGTCCCTGCCATCCCGCCCCGGTACGTCGAAACGCCTGGACTATGTCCACATCGAGGCGGAGGTTCAGGTGCTCCTTCGGAGCCGCCGAAGGAGGCCTGCCCCGCCCCCGGGAAACCAATTCTGAGGTGGCCTCGTCGCCGATCAATGAGCGCAACACATCAGGAGCGGGACGCGCCTTCTCGAACCATCGAGCATCAGCTTCTGGCGTCTCTTCATCGATCAAATCAGGTCTCGGTTTGCGCGACATAGCGACTCCTCTCACGCCGGTTCGCTCGACGAAGGCTGATCACGTGGATCGCACCGTCACGCGGGGTGAATACGAGCATGTAAAGGTGCTCTGCAATCATCCCAAGCACCTGGAACCTGCGCTCCCCGTATTCCCTTCGCACGTCTTCGACGATCAGCGCGGATCCCCAGTCGAACTCTTCGACCATCTTGAACGAAAGGCCGCGCAACTCGATATTGCGCAGATTCTTCGACGGATCGAACGTGATCACGAGCGAATTATTGTACCCACATTAAATAGATCCTTCAAGCAGCGTTCGGTGGGCATGGGCGCGCAGGCTGCAAGCCGACTTTCGGGCTCAGCGATACACCCCGTCCCAAGCCCCGCTTGGCGTCTTCAGCGACCCGTCGGGCTGCACCTGCGGACGGTTCATCTCGAACACCGCCTCGCGGGTCAACACCGAATAGTCCATGTAGCCCAGGCGCGCCAGCGGCTTCATCGCGGGCGTGTCGACCATGCCGTCGCGCACGTAGGCGTCGTCGATGTAGATGGCGACCACGGTGCCGAGCACCATGATGTAGGGCGTGCCCTTGCCGGTCGGTGCCGGCAGCTCGATCGTCTTCCAGTGCTTGCATTCGAAGGCAGCGGGGCTGCGCGCGACGCGCGGCGGGCGCACCTGGCCGGACGCCGCGGGCTCGAGACCGGCCAGCGCGAACTCGTCGACCCCGTAAGGCACGGTGGCCGAGCTGACGTTCATCGGTTCGCGCAGGTCCCAGGTGGCCAGCGAGCAGGTGAACTCGCCGGTCTCTTCGATGTTGCGCAGGCTGTCCTTGTGGCCGGCGCTGCAGAACATCACCATCGGCGGGCGGTCGCTGATCGCGTTGAAGAAGCTGTACGGCGCGAGGTTGTTCACGCCCTCCTTGCTGGTGGTCGAGATCCAGCCGATCGGGCGCGGGATCGCCAGCGCCTTGAACGGGTCGTGCTTCAGTCCGTGCTTGTTCTCTTCGGTCGTGTAGTACATCTCTTGCCTCGGGGGTCGGACGGCGTCGGGACGCCGCAGGGTTGCTCTCGTTGTACGGATCGGGTGCGCACCGCGCGCGGCATTCAGGCGCCGAAGGAAGCCTCGAGCATCGCGACGTACTCGTCGCGGGTGGCCGTGCGCGGGTTCGTCGTGTGGCAGTGGTCGGCCATCGCCAGCTCGGCGATGCGGCCGAAGATGTCGCGCCCGACGCCCATCGCAGCCAGCCCGGCCGGCAGGCCGAGGCGCCGGTTCAGATCGGCGACGAACTGCGCCGGATCGCTGCCGGCCGGAGCGCCGAGCGCGTCGGTCAGTGCGCGCGTCTTGTGCCCGATCACCGGCGCGTTGAACCGCAGCACCGCCGGCAGCAGCACCGCGTTCAGCGTGCCATGGTGCAGCGGCAGCCCGGGCACCGCGCCCAGCGGATGCGACATCGCGTGCACACAGCCCAGGCCTTTCTGGAAGGCCATTGCGCCCTCCATCGCGGCCATCATCATCTCCCAGCGCGCCTGACGGTCGCTGCCGTCGCGCGTGGCCCGCTCGATGTGGCCGATCGCGCGGCGCAGACCGTCGAGCGCGATCGCCTCGGCCGGAGGGTTCACCAGCGGCGACACGAAGGTCTCGATGCAGTGCGCGATCGCATCCATGCCGGTCGCCGCCGTCAGCATCGGCGGCAGGCCGAGCGTCAGTTCCGGGTCGCACAGCGCCACCGTCGGGAACAGGTAGGGGCTGACCAGCGCCAGCTTGCGGCCGTCGCGCATCACGATCACCGCGCCGCGCCCGACCTCGCTGCCGGTGCCGGCGGTGGTCGGGATCGCGATCAGTGGCGCGACCTTCGGCGTGATGCGTGCGACGCCGCCTTCGACCGCCGCGTACTGCAGCAGCGGCTCGGGATGCGTGACGATCACGCCGACGCTCTTGGCCAGGTCCATCGACGAGCCGCCGCCGACCGCGACCATGCCGTCGCAGCCCTGCGCGCGATAGACCGCCGCGGCCGCCATCACCGCGTCCTCGGTCGGGTTGGGCGGCGTGTCCTCGAAGGTGCGCACTTCGGCCGCGTCGCCGATCGCTTCGAGCACGCGGGCCAGCAGGCCGGCCGCGGCGACGCCGCGGTCGGTCACGACCAGCGCGCGCCTGATGCCCAGGCGCTTCAACTCTCCCGGCAGCAGCTTCAGCGCGCCGAAATCGAACTGGACGGTGGTGAGGTAACTGATGGTTGCCATGGAAGACTTCCGGAAAGGTTCTGGAGAATGGATCGAGGTGGCTGTGACGTACCCGGCGCATCGTTCGCCCGCCCTCGGCGGGCGGGGTGCGCCGGAATCACGGCGAGTTTATGCGCTGCGCGGTTTTCACGCCCCGGACAGCGCCGCCCGACCGAGCCGATCCGCCTCGGCCAGCCCGTGCGCGACGATGCCGGCGCTCAACGGCCGGTCGAAGTTGCCGATGTACGAAACACCCATGGTCGCCGCGCCGATCAGTTCGAGTTCCGCCGGCGACAGCACCGCCTGGCCGAGAGCCTCGAAGGTCGCAGGCAGACCCAGCCGCACCAGCAGGGATGCATGCGCACGCAGCGCATCGGGGCCTGGCTGCTCGAGCACCCGCTGCACCAGCGTGCCGAAGGCCACGGTCTCGCCGTGCAAGGCTTGCGCAAAGCTCGGCAGCGCGGTGAAACCGCGCGTCAGCGCATGCGACACCGACAGTCCACCGCTCTCGAAGCCAAGACCGCTCAGCAGCACCGTTGCCTCGATCACCGACTCGACGGCCGGCGTGCACTCCTTGCGCGACACCGCCTCGATCGCCGCCTCGCCGCTCGCCGTCAGCACCTCGTAGCAGCGGCCGGCCAGCACCTGCGCCGTCTCGGGCGGCAGGCCGCCGAAGAAGTTCAGACCGCCTGCGCGGCCGCACTGCGCGGCCTCGAAGCGCTTCGACAGCGCATCGCCGATGCCCGCGCGAAAGAAGCGCACCGGCGCCTGCACGATCACGGCCGAATCGACCAGCACCACGTCCGGATTGCGCGGCAGGTAGTCGACGCCGACGATCCGATGCGCGTCGTCGTAGATCACGATCAGCCGCGAGGTCGGCGCGTCGTTCGACGCCACCGTCGGCGCCACCAGCAGTCGCAGGCCCAACGCTCGCGCCACGCCCTTCGCGGTGTCGATCGTCTTGCCGCCGCCGAGCGCGACGATCGCGTCGGCGCGCGCGGCCGAGGCCTCGGCGGTGAGCTGCCCGATCGCGCCCCGCGTGCACTCGCCGCCGAAGCGCAGCCGGGGTGCCGCCAGGCCCGCGCCGGCCAGCGACGCCCGCACCGGCGCGCCCACCGCCGCCTCGACGATGTCGTCGCTGATCAGCACCGGCCGCGTCGCGCCCAGCTCTTTCACCATCGTGCCCAGCGCCGCGAGCGCGCCGGGGCCCTGCAGATACCGTCCCGGAAACCCCGCGATGCGCAGTCCGGTCAGTGGGTTGCCCATGGATTCGTCCCTCCGTCTTCTTCTTCGTGTCAGGCGCCCTGCGCGAACGCGTGCAGCCGGTGGTTGATCGGCGCGAGCGCCGCCTGCGTGTCCTTGTACAGCCCGAACAGTTCGTCGTAACGCGCGGCGCGCGCGGCGTCGGGATCGTGCGCGGCGCGCTCGCCCTGCCCGCGCAGCGCGGCGCTCGCCTCGTCGGCGAAGAAACCCGCCGCCACGCCCGCCAGCAGCCCCGCGCCATAAGAGGCATCGGTGACCGCGGGCAGGACGATGCGCACACCCAGCACGTCCGCGACGATCTGCCGCCACAACGCGCTGCGCGCCCCGCCACCGACGATGCGCGCCTCGGCCAGATCGATGCCCTGCGCCCGGAACTGGCCCAGCACGTCGCGCAACGAGAACGCGATGCCTTCGTACAGCGCGCGCACGAAGTGCCCCCGGTCGTGACGCATCGTCATGCCGACGAAGTCGGCGCGCAGCAGCGGATCCCAGTACGGCGAGCGCTCGCCCTGCAGATAGGGATGGAACAGCAGCCCCTCGGCACCGGGCGCCACCTCGCCGGCCAGTCGGTCCATCTCCGAGAACACCGCCGAGCCGTCGTCGCCGGCCCGCAGAAAGAAGCGATCGCGCAGCCAGCGGTGCGCCGACGCGCAGCTGTTGGTCGCGGTCAGCGCGTACCACATGCCGGGGATCGCGAACGGGTAGTTGATCAGCGTCGGATGCACCTGCGGCGCCGTGCCGATCACGCTGACCGTTGCCGCGGTCGCCAGCTTCACCACCCCGGCGCCCGGCGCATCGGCGCCGGCGCCGAAGGCCTCGGCCGAGGTGTCGGATGTTCCGCACACCACCATCGTGCCGGCCGGCAGCCCGGTCGCGCGCGCAGCGGCCTCGTGCACCGCGCCGACCACCGTGGTCGGCGAGACCACCGGCGGAAGCGTCGCCGGATCCCAGCCGATGCGGGCGCACAGCGCATCGGACCAGCGGGCCGCGCGGTGATCCCAGATCAGCGTGCCGACCGCATCGGTGAGGTCGGTGTGCCAGTCGCCGGTCAGGCGCATGCGCAGCCAGTCCTTGGCCACGTAGACGCGGCGCGTGGCGCGCGTCACCTCGGGCTCGTGCCGCGCGACCCACATCAGCTGCGGCAGCGTCCAGGTCGGCGACGGCCGGTTCAATGCGATCGCCAGGATGCGCTCGCCGTCGCTGGCCTGCAATTCGGCGGACTCCTTGCCGCTGCGCTGGTCGTTCCACAGGATCGCCGGGCGCAACACACGGCCGTCGCGATCCGCCAGCACCGGCGTGTGCGCACCGGCGCTGAACGCCACCGCCCGCACCGACGATGGCGGCAGCCCGGCATCGGCCAGCGCCCTCGGCACCGTCGCGCACAGGGCCGTCCACCAGTCCTCCGGGTCCTGTTCGCTCCAGCCGGGATGGGGCGTACGCGTCGCGATCGCGTGCGACGCGCTGCCGCGCTCGCGTCCCTCGGCGTCGACGACGGTCGTCTTCAGGCTGCCGGCACCGATGTCGACGCCAAGCACGCAGGCGTCGGCGGGCCGCAAGGGGTCGACGCGCCGGACAGCGTCGGCAGGCTGCCGGGCATCCGCATGCTCAGCCATGCCCGCCCTCCTCGTTCGGCGCGCCCGACGGATCGCCTGTCACGCGCGTGGCGGACATGGCCGATTCACAGGCCTCGGCGACGAACGCATCGATCGCGCCGGCGATGTCGTAACCGTACGGACAGGCCGCACGGCAGGCGCGCGCCGGCCCGGTCCGCGCCAGCGCTGCGCGCGTTCCGGCGTCGAGATCGAGATGCCCGTCGATCACGCGCCAGCGCGATCATCGACAGCGACGACGGCGTGCAGGACTCCAGCTGCGCCGCGTCGTCCGCCGGCATCGCGCGCCGGCACGGCGTGGGACAGAGCGCACAGAACAGGAACAGGGCTCGGCCTTCTAGAACCGCGGCTTCGGCGCTCATCGCACACCTCCGATGGAGTCGGCGGCCGCGGCAGCGACCGTCGGATACTCGGTGATCATCCGCGGACTCCCGCCGCGCCGGAGGGCGGCACTTCATCCGGTGGCAGCCGGGCAGCCCCGTCGCGTCCGCGCAGCCCCAGCTTGCCGGGCACGAACAGGTTGTCCGGATCGAGCCGGTCCTTCAGCGCCTGCAGCAATTCGAAGCCCGTGCCCAGTTCCTCGCGCAGCCAGGCACCGCGCCACACCCCGACACCGTGGTGGTGGCTGATCGAGCCGCCCTTCCTCCAGGCAGATGCGCTGCGCTGCGTCCCAGGCCCGCGCGTGCAGCGTCAGCGCGTCCGCCTCGGGCGCCGGCAGACCGCGAATCGTCATGTACTGACAAGCGCCCTCCGGATACACGTGCGACCAGTGCGTGCCGAAGTACAGTTCCGGCGACAGCTGCGAGAGCGCCGCGCGGATACGGTCGTACAGACGCGGGATCGCGCTCCAGGGCGCGGTCACCTCGATCGTGTCCATGTAGTAGCCGCGCGACTGCCACTTCGGCGAATAGGACTCGAAGCGGTGCTGCTGCCAGTGGTGATAGGGACCGTCGTCGCTGCGCGCGCCACCGTGCGCGGCGGCGATCTCGAGGGCCAGCGCGCATTCGACCTCGGCCAGCCGGCGCGGGCCGCTGAACTCGAGGATCGCCAGGAACGGCTGGGTGTCGAACACGCCGCCCGGCGCCGTGCGCTGACCGGACTCCTCGGCGTCGTACAGACGCACGACCGCCGGGCGCAGCTCCGACTGCATCACCGTGCGCAGCGCGTCCAGCCCTGCCTGCAGGGACGGGAAGCCCAGCACCAGCGGCAGTTGCGCCTCGGGCAGCCGCCACAGCCGCAGCGTCAGCTCGGTGATCACGCCCAGCGTGCCTTCGGCGCCGATCAGCAGGTCCTTGATGCTGGGGCCGACCGCACGCCGCGCCACCGGGCGCACGCGCAGCGCGCCGCCGTCGGGCAGGATCGCTGCCAGCCCCAGCACCATGTCCTCGATCTTGCCGTAGCGCGTCGAGTTCTGGCCGGCGCCGCGGCAGGCCGCCCAGCCGCCCACCGTCGACATGTACAGCGACTGCGGCAGATGGCCGGTGGTGAAGCCGCGCGCGTTCAGCGCCGCTTCGAACTGTCCGCCGTTCATGCCCGCCTGGACGGTGACGGTGAGGTCGGTCTCGTCGATCGACAGAATGCGGTTCAGCCGCTTCAGGTCGACGACCAGTTCGCGCGCCAGCGGCACCGCGCCGCCCAGCACGCCGGAGCCGGCGCCGTACGGGATCAGCGGGATGCGGCGGGCGCGCGCGAAGCGCACCACCGCGGCCAGCTCCTCCTCGGTGCCCGGCCGCACTACCGCCGACGGCAGCGTGCCGGGCAGCCGCCCGTCGCGCACCGCGAAGGTCGCATAGGGAAGACGGTCGCGGGCGTAGACCCAGAGATCGGCGGGGGCGACAGCTGAGGTGCTCCGCACCGACCAGCGCGGCCAGGTCGGCCGCCCACGGGGGAGGCGCGCTGGCGCGGACGGCCTCACGCAGGTTTTGCGGCATCTCGGGACTCCCGGTCAGGTTTCACAGACTACGCACTTGAGCCCGAGGTGCAGCGCAAAGGGTTCGAAGTCACGGTCGCTATGCAGCAGCTCATAGTCGCTCACGATGCACCGAGTGGCGATGATGGTGTCGACCGTCTTGCGCAAGGTGACGCCAAGCGAGCGGAGCCTGCGATAGTTCCTGGCCGCCTCGATGGCAATGTCGCCCCCACCAAGAACCACCATATCCAGCGCTTCGAGTGCGCGGCGGACCTCGTTGAACTCTCGGTCTGTGGCGCATCCTTGCAGCACCTCGGTCAGGATCAGATCGCCGATCGCCAGCGGTGTCACGCCGAGCAATGAATCGAGCTTGTCCGCCTGCGGAGTCGGCGCACCGCGCAGGTAGTCGATCCAGACGCTCGAGTCGACAAGAATCACTTGTCGCGCCTCATGGCCTCGAGGTCGCCTTCCCACTTCACCTTCCCGCGCAGGCGCCTCGCCTCGCCCTGCCGCCGCAGTTGCAGCAGGGTGCGAAGCCCCAGTTCCACTGCTTCGCGCTTCGTGCGCGCGCCGCTGGCCTTGAGCGCGTCGGCCATGAGCTTGTCATCGATCACGATGTTCGTCCGCATGTGTATACCTCGCAACAAGTCTACACATTGTACGCCCGCGAGTGCGGGGATTGCGAGGCGACTGTGTCGATCCGCGCGCGGCGGTATCATCGCCGCTCTTCCGCGCAGCCCAATGACCACCGCCCTCCGTCCCACGATCGTCGTCGCCGCCGCCCGCCGGGGCGTGATCGGCCGCGACAACACGCTGCCCTGGCGGCTGCCCGAAGACCTGAAGCACTTCAAGGCGACGACGCTCGGCCACACGCTGATCATGGGCCGCAACACTTTCGAGTCGATCGGCCGACCGCTGCCCGGTCGGCGCACGATCGTCCTGTCGCGCAGCCCCGGCTGGCACGCCGACGGCGTGCTGCGCGCCGCGTCGCTGCAGGACGCGCTGGCGCTGGCCGCGCGCGCGCCGCACGGCGAGGTCTTCGTGGTCGGCGGCGCCCAGGTGTACCGCGACGCGCTGCCGCTCGCCGACCGCGTGATCCTCACCGAGATCGACCTCGACGTCGACGGCGACGCATTCTTTCCGGCGCTGGATCCATCGACCTGGCAGGCGGTGACACGCGAGGAGCACGTGTCGACGACCGGGCTGCGCTTCGCGATCGTCGACTATCGCCGCCGGCGCATCGTGCCCGGCGCGGGCTCGTGAGGTCGCTGCCGCACCCCATTCACCTGCCGCGCGCCTTCGCGTTCCTGATGGCCGCACACGTGTGCTTCGTGCTGCTCGACGCGACCGGCAAGTGGCTCGCCCGCGACATGGGCATCCCGCTGATCTCGTTCGTGCGCCATTTCGGCCACGCGTTGCTGATGCTGGTGGTGCTTGCGCCGACGATGGGCCTGGCGTTGTTTCGCACGACGCGCTGGCGCGACCAGATCGTGCGCGGCCTCCTGCTGACCGGCTTCACGCTGAGCTTCTTCACCGCGTTGCGCCTGCTGCCGCAGGCCGAAGCCACCGCGATCAACTTCATCACCCCGTTCTTCGTGATGCTGATGGCCGGCCCGCTGCTGGGCGAGCACGTGTCGTGGCGGCGCTGGGCGGGCGCCGCGGGGGGCTTCGCAGGCATGCTGCTGATCGTGCGCCCGGGTTCGGACCTGGCGCCCTGGGGGGTGGCCTTCGTGCTCGTCACGGTGGCCTGCAACATCGGTTTCCAGCTGCTCACGCGCAGCCTGGCCGCGAGCGACGACTCCCGGACCACGATCTTCCTGACCTCGCTGGTAGGTACCGTGGTGTCGGCGGCGGTGCTGCCCCTCCAGGACGTCTGGGGCGGCTGGCCGACGGCGCTTCGTGCCATCGACTGGCTGCTGCTCGCCTCGCTCGGCGTGCTCGGCGTGGTGAGCCAGTGGTGTCTGATCAGGGCCTACGTGTGGTCGAGCGCATCGTTCATCGCGCCGCTGGTGTTCCTGCAGATCGTCTGGGCGACCCTGTCGGGCTGGACGTTCTTCGGGCAATTGCCGGACACGATGGCAGCCGCTGGCATGGTCTTGATCGCCGCGAGCGGCATCGGCGCGATGATCTCGGAAGCGCGGGCTCGGCGCCGAAATTGAAGCGCGTCGCGCGCCTTGCATGCAAGAATTGCGCTGCCGGAGCGACGCAGGCACTCGATCCCCCTTTCACATCCATTTGCCGTCCCGTTCAATCACACGAGCCGAACCATGAAACGCATCGTCCTGTTCCTGCTGACCAACCTGGCCGTGATGCTGGTACTTGGCTTGGCGGTCAACATCCTCGGCCTGAACCGGTTTCTCAGCGCCAACGGCCTGAACCTCACCTCGCTGCTGGGCTTTGCTCTGGTGATGGGCTTCGGCGGCGCCTTCATCTCGCTGCTGATCAGCAAGCCGATGGCCAAGTGGACCACCGGGCTGCAGGTCATCAACGGGTCCTCCGACCCCACCCACGCCTGGCTGGTCGCCACCGTCGAGCGCTTCGCACAGAAGGCCGGTGTCGCGATGCCCGAGGTGGGCATCTACGAAGGTCCGCCCAACGCGTTCGCCACCGGCGCGTTCAAGAACTCGGCCTTGGTGGCGGTGTCCACCGGGCTGTTGCAGTCGATGAACCGCGAGGAGGTCGAAGCGGTGATCGGCCACGAGGTGGCCCACGTCGCCAACGGCGACATGGTGACCATGACGCTGATCCAGGGCGTGATGAACACCTTCGTCGTGTTCCTGTCGCGGGTGATCGGCTACCTCGTCGACAAGGTGCTGCTGCGCAACCAGAACGACGGCCCCGGGGTGGGCTACTACGTCACCACCATCGTGATGGACCTGCTACTGGGCGTGGTGGCGGCGATCATCGTGGCCTGGTTCTCGCGCCAGCGGGAGTTCCGCGCGGACGCCGGCGCGGCCGAGCTGATGGGTCGCAAGCAGCCGATGATCAACGCGCTCGCGCGCCTGGGCGGCCTGGATCCCGGCGAGATGCCCAAGTCGATGCAGTCGATGGGCATCAGTTCCCGCCCTAGCGGCCTGATGGCGCTGTTCTCCAGCCACCCGCCGATGGAGGAGCGCATCGCGCGGCTGCAGCAGGGTGCCTGAAGCGGCCCGGATCGCGCTTCCCGTTAACATCGCCGTCCATCCCCGCCTCTTCCGGACAACCGCGATGCACACCGACACCGCAACCCGCAACCACGGCCCCGCGATCCGCCTGCACGCCGACGACAACATCGTCGTCGCCCGCGTCGACGTCGGCATCGGCACCGCGATCGCGTCCGAGGGCATCACCAGCCGCAGCCAGGTGCCGGCCGGCTACAAGATCGCCGCGCGCGCGATCACGAAGGGCGAGCCGATCCGCAAGTACAACGTCGACGATCGGCTTCGCCGCGGCCGACATCGCGGCCGGCACGATGGTGCACAACCACAACATGGAGTTCCGCGAGTTCGACCGCGACTACGCGCATGCGCGCGACTATCGTGCCGGTGCGAAGCTGGTGCCGGACGCGAACGCGCCACCTTCCATGGGCATCGTGCGCGACGACGGGCGGGTCGCGACGCGCAACTTCGTCGGCATCCTGTCGACGGTCAACTGCTCGGCGACGGTGGTCGCACGCGCATCGCCGACTGGTTCACGCCCGAGCGGCTGGCCGAGTTTCCCAACGTCGACGGCGTCGTGCGCCTTCAGCCACGGCCTGGGCTGCGGCATGGAGATGACGGGCGAGCCGATGGACCTGCTGCGCCGCACGCTGGCCGGCTATGCGCGCCACGCCAACCTCGCCGGCGTGCTGATCGTCGGCCTCGGCTGCGAGCGCAACCAGATGAGCGGCCTGCTGCAAGAGCAGCGGCCTGGCCGAGGCATCCGCTGCTGAAGACCTTCGTGATGCAGGACACCGGCGGCACGCGCAAGACCATCGAGGCGGGCGTCGCCGCGGTGAAGGAGATGCTGCCGCGACGCCAACCGCATCGTGCGCCAGCACGGTGTCGGCCGAGCCACATCACGGTCGGCCTGCAGTGCGGCGGCTCCGACGGCTTCTCGTCGATCACCGCCAACCCGGCGCTCGGCGCGGCGATGGACATCCTGGTGCGCCACGGCGGCACCGCGATCCTGTCCGAGACGCCCGAGATCTACGGCGTCGAGCACACGCTGACCCGCCGCGCGCGCAGTCGCGCGAAGTCGGCGAGAAGCTGATCGAGCGCATCCGCTGGTGGAAGGACGTCTACGCGGTCGGCCGCGACGTGCAGATCAACGGCATGGTCAGCCCCGGCAACCAGGCGGGCGGCCTGGCCAACATCTTCGAGAAGTCGCTGGGCTCGTCGATGAAGGGCGGCACCGGTCCGCTGATGGAGGTCTACCGTACGCCGAGCCGGTCACCACGAAGGGCTTCGTGTTCATGGACACGCCGGGCTACGACCCGGTGTCGGCCACCGGCCAGATCGCCGGCGGCGCCAACATCGTCGCCTTCACCACCGGCCGCGGCTCGTGCTTCGGCGCCAAGCCGGTGCCCTCGACTCAAGCTCGCGACCAACACGCCGATGTACCAGCAGGCTGGAAGAGGACATGGACATCAACTGCGGCGAGATCCTCGACGGCACCGCGTCGATGGCCGAGATGGGCCAGCGCGATCTTCGAGCTGATCCTGCGCACCGCGTCGGGCGAGCGCATCGAAGAGCGAACTTCTGGGGCTGGGCGACCACGAGTTCGTGCCGTGGAACATCGGGATCACGGGGTAGGTGTTGCGAGGACAGGACGCGGCCGACGCGCCTCAGGCAACCGTGCGCACCGTTTCGACGGAGGACGAAGCCGGCGGAACCGGCGATCCGTCCTCCCTGAGGCCTTGCAGGTGCAGCTCGATCGCTTCCCGAATGAGGACCATGACCTCGTCGTAGGTCTCACCAACCGCCACGCATCCGGGAAGATCCGGCACATAAGCACCAAAAGAATTCCCGGACCGCTCCACGATGACGACGTAGTCCATTTCCGACCTCATTTCTTCAAACCGGCCTGGCGAAACACGTTGGCGAGCGTCCCGGGCGGCACGTCGACGTTCGGCCTTCCGGCAACCGTCACTGTACCGGGCTTGCTCGCATGACGGAACTGCCGATGGCTGCCCTTGGTCCGGACGAGCATCCAGCCTTCTCTCTCCAGCAAGGCAAGCAACTCCCTGACCTTCAGCGGCATCTGGTCGACGTCCTCGAGGGAATTCACGGAACCGCGTCGCACGCGACGCGCTGGATGGACGCTCGGCAACTCTGCATAGGGCCTGCACACCGCCGACGGCACACGCGTGCGAGCACTGTCGACCATTTCCAGAATCCTGGCGCGGAACCCATGGATCCTGTCATTACCGGACGCGACCAGCATCCGTCTTCCGCCGCATCCGCTGGTGGTAGAGGCGTCGTCGAGCGTCATGTCGTACCGCTTTGCCGCGACTGCTTTACCCGGACCTCGCGGGGTTCACGCCTGGCCGGAAGCAGCCGGTAGCCGCCGACCGGAAAGGTCTACAGCGGCAGACCGACCATTACACTGCACAAACGTGTCTGGCCACCGATGAATCCTCTCGCCTCCCTCGCTGCAACGTTCGCACTCGCCGTCGCTGCGCCCGCTGCGCAGGCGATCGAGCAGCCGACGTACGCGATCGTCCAGCAACTCGACCGCATCGAGGTACGGGAGTACGCGCCCTACGTGGTCGCGGAGGTCGTCGTGCCCGGCCCGGCGGACGAAGCCGGCAACCAGGGGTTCAGGATCCTGGCCGGCTACATCTTCGGCAAGAACAAGGGCGAGCGAAAGATCGCGATGACCGCCCCGGTCACTCAGGCCGCCACCCCGGTGAAGATCGAAATGACGGCGCCGGTGGCGCAAACGGCGGCCGACGGGGGCTTCGCCGTGCAGTTCATGATGCCGGCCCAGTTCACGCTGGACACGCTGCCCGAGCCGATCGATCCCGCGATCCGCCTGAAGTCCGTGCCGGGCGGTCGCTTCGCGGTGATCCGCTACTCGGGCTTCTGGTCGCAGAGCAACTTCGACCAGCACCTGCTCGCACTGCGTCAGGCCGCCGAGGCTGCCGGGTTGCGCACCACCGGCGAGCCGATCTGGTCGCGATACGACCCGCCATGGATTCCGTGGTTCATGCGGCGCAACGAAATCTGGCTCAAGCTCGCTTGACGCACTGCCCGGCAGCGCCTCAGCGCAGCCGTCCGTCGTAGAACCAGGGCCGGGTCTTCACCGCGGATAGCCGGGACGCCCGTGGATGCTCCGGGTTGACCAGCACATTCGATTCCTCCGGCACGATCACCGACGGCACGACCAGCAGCGCGCTCGCACCGCTGCGCAGCCACGCGTCGCCGATGTCGAGCGACACCCGCGCCTCCGGGATCGCGCTCCAGCCGACCGGGAGATCGGACGCGCCCAGGATGCGACGATCGGCCCAGACGTCCTCAGGCACGTCGATGCGCACGAGGACTCGGTTCAGCGGCAGTGTCCCCGCGTTCAGGTGCACGACCGTCTCGAGGCAGGCGAGCGCGATCGACGTCGAGGCGTAGACGATCGCCCGGCCGCGCCGGTTCCAGCGCCCGCCGGACCGCTCCGCCTCCTTTCCTCCGAGGCTGCGTGCCTCGCAGCCCGGCGCATCGGCGGCGATGCGCCAGAGCGATACGTTCACGCGTAGGACCCGCTCTGCATCCGGGCGACCAGGTCCGCCACCAAACCCTGCCCCTCGGCGGTGTCCATCAGTTCGCCCGGCCTGCGTCCACCCAGTGCGGGCAGGGGCAGCTCGAGCCAGCGCGCCACCCAGGCAGCCGCATCGAAGCCCTTCGGGTCGCCAGATTCTTCGACCATCGCCTGCACCTGTCCCACCAGGCGCGCCATGCCGATCACGCGCGCGCCTTCGTCGTTGGACAGCGGCCTGTTCTCGCGCACCTTGCGCTCGACGGTCGCGCGCGCCAGCCCGAGCGAGGCCAGCAGGCGTTCCTTGGGCATCGCCATGCGTCGGGCCATCACCTCGACCGTCGCCGCCGGAATGCCCCGTTTGATCATGCCGATACGATCGATCGGGTCGGCCCGGAAGACCGCCAAGTAATTCATGCGAGCAGACAGCGGCTTTGCGCTTGCCTGCGCCCGGCCGAAATACTTCGCGGCAGGTTCGCGGATTGCGCGGTCTTTGGGAGGAGCGGATGTGGCCATCGCGGGGTTTGCTCAGTTGAGCGGAAATTATCGCCCGAACGAGCGGCAACGGCCAGTCGGCCGCCCGGCCGACCCCACAGTGCAGACGGTCAGTCGGGTTCGGACACCGACTGGCCGTCGGCATCCGCGTCGCGAGCCGAGACGAGCATCTGCTGCGCCATGATGCGCAGCGAGGCCTTGATCCCGGACCAGCCCGCGTCGCTATCGAGATCGAGAGCGCCGAAGATTCGGATCTTGCGTGAACGCACCAGCAGGTACTGCACGCCGGCCACCAGCATCAGGGTCACGTCGCGCAAATGGGGGTGCCGCCGGAAGTCCTCGCCGCCGAACAGCGCCTCGGCCTGCGCGCCCCACTGCTCGCGCTCGGCTTCGAGGATCGCCGTCAGCTCGCTGCGCTCGACCACCTCTGCCGCAAGGATCTCGACGGTCAGCGGACGCGCGCGCAAGGCATCGATGAAGCGGTCGAAGAACAGCGCGAATCGCTCGGGGAAAGGCAGCGCCATCACGGCCTGCGGATCGTCCCCCAGCAGTTCCTGCATGGACGGCCAGAAGCGGCCGCTGGCACCCCAGGCTCGAAGGAGTTCCGGCAGGCCTCCGAAATAGCGGTAGATCAGCACCTTGTCGATGCCGGCCTCGCGGGCGATGGCGTTGACGCCAAGTGCACCGAACCCATCGCGCGCAAGAACGTCGCCGACCGCGGCGAGGATGCGCTCCTCGGTCCGGGCGCGGTCGCGGGTGCGTTGCGATGCCGGCGTCGATTCCCTCGTCGATTTCGACTTCGGCGTCGGCGTCGATTCCGTCGTCGATTCCCCCGTCGACTTAGACTTGGCCGCCGACCTCGGCGTCGGTTTCTGCTTCGCGACTCGTCCGCTCATGCCGGCATCATGCCATCGCGAAGTCGGCCCTCGTCCTCGCGCAGCAGCGTCAGGACCGCACGATGTGCGCATCGACACCACGACGCGGTGCCGGCTCGACCGGCGGCGCGAAGCCGACGCGGGCCCACATCTGGATCGTCTGCGCCGGCGCCGGCGCATCCAGCAGCCGCCGGATGTCGGCATGAGGCCGCGCCTGCTCCGGATACTCCTGCAGAGCCTGCTGCAGCGGCTGCATCGCCACGCCGTGCGCCGTCGCTGCGAGTTGCACGCGCGCATATGCGCGCCCCGCGTCGACCTGGGTCACCCGGTCGTTGCCCTCGCTCACCATCCACAGGAAAGCAGGCGTCGACTCGATCTTCCGGCCGAAGTCCTCGATCTGGCCGGTGGTGGCGAAATCGTCCGGCCCCGGCGCCTTGCTGCGGTCGAAGAGGCCCAGCCGGTCGAGCCACACGACTTTCGGATCCATCAGCGACAAGCCGTCGCGGTGCCGGGCGATTTCGGCGGCCCCAACACGCAGCACCTTGTACGACTCGAGGATCGTTCGCGGCGTGACCAGTTCGATGCGCCAGGCTTCGGCGGCAATGGCGCGATGCCGCCGCAACGCCTCCGCCTGCTCGCCGCCCACGAAGCCGAAGCGCAACGGATAGGGCTTCACCGCATCGGCCATCGCCTGCCACGCCGCGGCCGGGACCGGGCGCGCAACGTCGTACGCGCTGCGATTGGTGTGGCGTTTCAGGATCTGCGCGAACAGCGGATCCTTTGCGACCGTCACGTCCGGCACCAGCCGGATGCGGGCCACCGGCCGCCCGTCGAGCTTGTCCGCCCCGAACGCGCCTTCCGGAAAAAGCGTGATCTCGGCGCGATGCCCGCGTTCGCGCGTCGCGATGTCCAGCAACTCCAGGAAGGTCCCCTGGCTCATCATGATCTGGCGGAAGAACGGGTCGGTTTCGGGCAGCAAGCGGCCCAGGTCGCAGCGCAGCAGGATCTCGCCGGGTTCCCTCAGATCGACCACCCAGGACTGCAGGTTGTGCGAATGGGGCGCCAGGATCGCGTACCCGAGGATCCAGCGGCGCAGGTCGGGCTCGTTGCCCGGGCCCTGCCAGGAGGCAACGGCCTCCTGCGGATAGGACGTGGAACACCCGGCGGTCGACGAGGCGCCGGCCGCCAGAACGAAGCCGCCACCAAGCACTCGAATGAATCGTCGTCGGTTCATGATCATATTTTGTCACTTTAAGGTGACATTAGCTTAGTCACTTTTCAGTGACATTGCAAGCTTCTAGCGACGCGCTCGACCGACCCATTCGACCGCCCCAACCGGTCGATTGCTGCGGCGATCGCATACGGATAAAGTAAGGATTCCTTACTTTCCACAGGACTGCGTGATGCTCGCCAAACTCACGGCCAAGAATCAGCTGACGCTGCCCAAGGCCGCCACCAGTGCTGTCGGCGCCGCCGAGTACTTCGAGATCGAGGTCCGAGAAGGACGCATCATCCTGACCCCCGTCCGCATCCAGCGTTCGGATGCCGTGCGTGCCAAGCTTGCCGAACTGGGCATTGGCGCCGGGGACGTCAGCGACGCCGTCGCATGGGCGCGGCGATCCCCCTCCAAAGCCTGATGCCAGGCGCACGGGTCGTTCTCGACACGAATGTCGTGCTCTCCGCTTTGGTGTTTTCACGGGAATCGCCAGCCCGGATTCGCGAGGCATGGCGCGCCGGGCATTTCGTTGCGCTCGTATCGAAACCCACCGTCGAAGAGTTGGTTCGGACGTTGCGCTACCCCAAGTTTCATTTGTCCGACGATGAACAGGTCGAGTTGCTCGGCGACTACCTGCCGTATTGCACGACCGTGCGCATGCCACGCAGGCCTCCGAAAATTCCCCCGTGCAGGGACCCGAACGACCGCCCGTTCCTCGCCCTCGCCGCTTTCGCCCGGGCGAACTGCCTGGTGACGGGAGACCGGGATCTGCTGGACATCGCCGCGCACGCGCGCCACGCCATCGTCACTCCCGAGCAATTCGTCTCGGCGCTGGCAGGCAGCTGACGCGGGTCTATGCGGTCGCCTTGACGAATCCGAGGCGCTGTTCGAGTCGCCTCATGCAGGCGTCGACGAGATAGCGGTCACTGCAGAACGCCCGCTCGAGCGAGACCGAAGCAGTCCCGCGCTCACCCCCGCGCCTGCACCGGCTGGTACCATGGCACCTCGCTCGCGATCGCCGTAGCGACGCACCCGCAGGTTCGCCTGCTCGCCGTGACCGGCGAAGTTCTCCATGTGACACAGGCGCGAGCAGTACTCGCCGATCACGGCCGACGCGGCGTCGGTCGTCACCCGCTGGTAGGTGCAGGTCTTCAGGAACTTGCCCACCCACAGGCCGCCGGTGTAGCGCGCGTTGCGCTTCGTCGGCAGCGTGTGGTTGGTGCCGATCACCTTGTCGCCGAAGCTCACGTTGGTGCGCGGCCCGAGGAACAGCGCGCCGTAGTTCGTCATGTGCTCGCAGGAACAGTCCGGGTCGCGCGTCATCACCTGCACATGTTCGAAGGCGAGCTCGTTCGGCCTTGGCGAGCATCTTCGTCGAGCGTGTCGCAGACGATGACCTCGCCGTGCTCGGCCCACGACTGCCGCGCGATGGCCGCGGTGGGCAGGATCGTCGAGCTGCCGCTCGACCTCGGCCATCGTCGCCCGCGCCAGCGCCTCGCTCGTCGGTGAGCAGCACGGCCGGCGAGGTCGGCCCGTGTTCGGCCTGGCCGAGCAGGTCGACCGCGCACATCTCGGCGTCGGCCGAATCGTCGGCGATGACCAGGGTCTCGGTCGGCCCGGCGAACAGGTCGATGCCGACCCGGCCGTAGAGCTGGCGCTTGGCCTCGGCCACGAACATGTTGCCCGGGCCCACCAGCATGTCGACCGGCGCGATCGATCGCGGTGCCGATCGCCATCGCCGCCACCGCCTGCACGCCGCCGAGCGACCAGGATCTCGTCGGCGCCCGCGAAGTGCATCGCCGCCACGATCGCCGGATGCGGATCGCCCTGGAACGGCGGCGCGGTCGACACGATGCGCTGAACGCCGGCGACCTTCGCGGTCAGCACGCTCATGTGCGCCGACGCGATCATCGGGTACTTGCCGCCGGGCACGTAGCAGCCGACCGCGTTGACCGGGATGTGCCGATGCCCCAGCACGACCCCGGGCAGCGTCTCGACCTCGACGTCCTGCATCGACGCCGCGCTGGATCTGCGCGAAGTTGCGGATCTGCGCCTGCGCGAAGCGGATGTCCTCGACCTCGCGCGGCGACAGCTCGCGCGATCGCGCGCTTCGATCTCGCCTCGCGACAGCCGGAAATCGGCCGGATCCCAGTTGTCGAACTTGCGCGAGAACTCGCGCACCGCGTCGTCGCCGCGCTTGCTCGACGTCGGCGAGGATGGCTTCGACCGTGGCGCGCACCTGCGCGTCGGCCTCGGAGCCGCGGCGGCATCCTTGCCGCGCTTCAGGTAACGAATGGACATGAGCTCCCTTCTCCGTTCCCTCACCGGGAATATCTGCAAGGCAGTATTGCCGAATTTCGGCCGCACGTCACAATGCCGCGTAGCCCGCTGCGCTCGGGCGCGTCGGCAACCAATCGAGGAGACCCCGTGACGAAGGAAGCACCGGCGCCGCGCGCCGACCTGGCCGAAGTGCTGGCGGCGCGCGCCGCGATCCTGGATGCCAGCCGGCCGCAGTCCGTCGCTCGCCAGCACGGCCGCGGCCGGCTGACGGTCCGCGAGGCGCTGGCCGCGCTCGCCGACGACAACAGCTTCGTCGAATTCGGCGGACTCGCACGGCCGGCGGTGGACGGCATGGAGGGCGCGGCCGACGGCCTGGTGATGGGAACCGCCGAGGTCGACGGACGGGCCGTCGACCTGGTGCTGTACGACTACACGGTGCACGGCGGCACGCAGAGCGCGATCAATCACCAGAAGATCACGCGCATGTTCGAGCACGCGCTGCGCCACAGGCTGCCGGTGATCCTGTGGCTGGAAGGCGGCGGCGCGCGCACGCACGACATGATGCTGCCGGCGCGCGGGCCGACGCCGACCTTCGTGGTGTTCGCGCGCCTCTCGGGCTGGGCGCCCACGATCGGGGTGGTGCCCAGCCGCGCCTTCGCCGGCCACGCGAACCTCGCGGGCATGTGCGACCTGCTGATCGCCGTGCGCGACGCCGCGATCGGGCTGGCCGGTCCGCCGCTGGTCGAGGCCGCGCTCGGCGTCAAGCTCACCCCCGAGCAGATCGGCCCGGCGAGCGTGCACGTGGCCTCAGGCGTCATCGACCTGCTGGCCGACGACGATGCGCAGGCCGCGCAGATGGCTCGGCGCTATCTCGTCCTACTTCGGGCTGCCAGCCGCGCCCGGCGAGGCCCCCGATCCGCTGCCGCTGCGCACGCTGGTGCCCGAGAACCCGCGCCGCGCCTACGACGTGCGCAAGGTGATTCAGCACCTGGCCGATGTCGGCAGCGTGATGGAGATCAAGCCTTCGTACGGCCGCTCGGTCGTCACCGCGCTGACGCGCTTCGCCGGCCGGGCCGTCGGGGTTCTGGCGAACCAGCCGCTGCACGCCGCCGGCGCCATCGACAGCGCGGCGTCGGTGAAGGCAGCGCGCTTCGTGCAGACCTGCGACGCGTACGACATCCCGCTGCTGCTGTTGTGCGACACGCCGGGCCTGATGGTCGGCCCGGAGGCCGAGAAGACCGGGCTGGTCCGGCACAGCGGCCGGATGCTGTCGGCGATCGCCAATGCCACGACGCCGATGATGACCGTCGTGCTGCGCAA
The DNA here is from genome assembly GCA_963849015.1 of uncultured beta proteobacterium. Lineage (GTDB taxonomy): Bacteria > Pseudomonadota > Gammaproteobacteria > Burkholderiales > Burkholderiaceae_E > Quisquiliibacterium. The sequence goes on along the minus strand of CAWKFK010000005.1, from coordinate 569,194 downwards.
GGCCTACGGGCTCGGCTACTACATCATGGGCTCGCAGCCACTCGAGCCGGCGGTGCTGCTCGCATGGCCGACCGCCGAGTACGGCGGCATGGGACTCGAAGGCGCGGTGACGATCCTGCACAAGGGCGAACTCGAGGCGATCGCCGACTTGGCCTCGCGCGCCGAACGCCATCGCGATCTGACCGAAGCTCTCAAGCGCGAACACCGCGCGCTCGAGGCGGCCGGCAAGTACGTGTACGACGACGTGATCGATCCGGCCGACACCCGCGAGATCCTGCTGCGCACGCTGCGCACGCTGACGCCGCCGCCCAGGCGCGCCGAACGCAAGCGGGTGATCGAGCCGTTCTGACCTCGCAAGGGCGACGAAACTGACCGTTCCAATGGAGCCGACAAAATCGAGCCGACAACGCGCTGACTCGCCGCTTGCGTCGTGGATGTGGTCGAGCGCGCCAACTGCTGGAATCGCCGCCATGCCGGCGCCGCATTCCGTCCAGGCTCGTCGCGAGGCGCGCTCCGGTAGAATCGCGAGCGCCGCGCCCCCGTAGCTCAGTGGATAGAGCGATCCCCTCCTAAGGGATAGGTCGCACGTTCGATTCGTGCCGGGGGCGCCATCGAAACCAAATCCCCGTTGCGCCACGATTCCCCAATCTTGATGATCGCGCGCAAGCCCGGCCGCGGCCTCCGCCGATGTGGCGGCGGCGGCGCTCTGGTCGCCCAGACTCGGTCCTTCCTGAATTTCCGGCGCTTTCAGCGCTGATCGCGCATCGCGTATCAGGCGGCAGGTGGGTTGCGCACCGCAAGTGCTCGGATGTCAGCTGGTTTGAATCATCGTGAGATGGCTCGGCCAGGATGCATTGACAGCCTCATTTCTGTCTGATAGCTTGATTCGTCCATAGTACGCATATACGTACAGCGGCGTGCGGCACGCGTGCGACGGCTACAGGAGGAAATGATGAGACCCATGTCTCGCTTGCTTGCCTCGCTCTTGCTCGGTGCGTCCTCATGGTTACTGACTCTGGGTCAGGCCAACGCGCAGTCCTTGTCGAACCGTCCGATTCGACTGGTCCTGCCGTACACGACGGGCGGCCCGGTGGATCTGACGGCGCGCGTTCTGGCCGACGCCATCAGCCCGATTCTCGGCGTCCCGGTCCTGGTCGAGAACCGGCCCGGCGCCAACGGCAAGATCGCGGCCGAAGCGGTCGCCCGCGCCGACCCCGACGGCCACACGCTCCTGTACGGCGGCACGACGCAATTCGTCGCGTTGCCTTTGCTCGACAAGACGGTCAAGTTCAAGCCGTTTGAAGACTTCCGGATGGTGTCGATCTATACCAAGTACGACATCGTCTTCATGACCAACGCCAGCAGCGGCATCAAGACCATGAAGGATCTGCTGGCGAAGATGCAGAACCCGAACGAAGATGTGATCTACGCTTCGATCAGCCAGCCGGAAATGACGCCGACCGGACTGGCTTATCTGGTGTTCTCGAAGCTGTACAAGGGCACGGCCCGCGCCGTCAATTACCCTGGCCAGGCGCCGGGCATGCTCGATCTGCTGGCCGGTCGTGTCACCTTCGCGACCTACACGCTGACCGGTAGCCTGCAGCACATCCAGAGCGGCAAGCTGGTCGCGCTGGCAGTCGCCTCGCCGACGCGAATCCCCCAGCTTCCCGAGGTGCCAACCATGGCCGAGGCCGGGTTTCCCGAGTTCATGACCGCAAACAACTGGGTGCCCTGGGTCGCGATCGCGGCGCCCAGCCGGACTCCGGACGCGATCGTCGACCGGATCAACGACGCCATCAGGCAAGTCGCCAAGACCCAGGCATTCAAGGACAAACTCGCCCCGACCGGTCTGATCCTGCATGCCTCGGGCACTGCCGCCGAGGACCAGGCCGCGTGGCGCGCGGAATACGATCGTCTGGACGCGACACTGAAGCGATTCAACATCAGTCTGCCGGACGAGAAGAAGCCATGAGCTGCAGAATCGCCGTTGCCATCATGCAGTGATCATCGTGAGCATCGACTTCACTCCGCAACAACTGCAGATCCACGACAGCGTGACCCGCTTGTGTGCCGGGTTCGGCGACTCGTATTGGCTCGCGCGCGATGACGATGGACGGTTCCCGGAGGAGTTCTGCAAGGCGATCGCGGACCACGGCTACATGGGTATCGCGATGCCGACCGAATATGGCGGCGCCGGGCTCGGCATCACCGAGGCGGCGTTGCTGATGCAGGCTATCTCGCAGTCGGGTGCGGGCAATGGCGGTGTGTCGTCGATCAGCATTGGCATCTTCGGCCTGAATCCGGTAGTCCGTTTCGGCACCGACGAGCAGAAACGGCGCATGCTGCCACCGCTGATCACGCGCCAGGATATCGCCTGCTTCGGTGTGACCGAGCCGAACACCGGACTCGACACGACGCGGCTGAAGACCCGTGCGGTGCGCAAGGGCGACCGTTACATCGTGCACGGCCAGAAGATCTGGATCAGCACGGCCCAGGTGGCGAACAAGATTCTGCTGATCGCCCGCACCAGCGAGGAAGGCGACGCGACCCGACCGATCGACGGACTGTCGCTGTTCTACACCGATCTGGACCGATCCAAAGTCGAGATCCGGGCGATCGACAAGATGGGACGCAAATGCGTCGACTCGAACCAGGTGTTCTTCGACGGGCTCGAGATTCCGGTCGAGAACCGCATCGGCGAGGAGGGCAAGGGGTTTCGCTACCTCTTGCACGGCATCAACCCGGAGCGGATCCTGATTGCCGCCGGGCTGGTGGGGCTGGGCCGCGCAGCGCTCGAGAAGGCGACTCGATATGCCAAGGAACGCGTGGTGTTCGACCGGCCGATCGGCATGAACCAGGCGATCCAGCATCCGTTGGCGCAAAGCTGGGCGGAACTCGAGGCGGCCAACCTGATGGCCTTTCGCGCGGCGCAGCTCTACGACCGCGGCGACGATTGCGGGGCGATGGCCAACGCTGCGAAATACCTCGCCGGGGAAGCGACGTTCAACGCCTGCAACAACGCGATCCTGACCCATGGCGGGATGGGCTATGCCAAGGAATACCATGTCGAGCGCTACCTTCGAGAAGCGCTGATTCACCGGCTGGCGCCGATCACGCCGCACCTGATCCTGTGCTACATCGCCGAGCGGGTGCTCGGTTTGCCGAAGTCGTACTGATCATGCCGATCGAGGCCGGTGGCCCGCTGACGGGCGTGCGAATCGTCGACCTGTCGAACATGCTGATGGCACCGTACGCCACCCAGATCCTGGGTGACATGGGTGCCGACGTCATCAAAGTCGAGGCGCCGGAAGGCGACCCGGTGCGCGGCATCGGCCCGATGCGGCATCCGGGCATGGGCGCGATCTTCCTGAATGTCAATCGCAGCAAGCGCAGCCTGGTTCTGGATCTGAAGACTGCGGACGGACTGGCCGTGGTTTCCGATCTCGTCGAGCGGGCCGATGTGATGGTCACCAACCTGCGCCCGCATACGATGGCACGCCTGGGGCTGGACTACGAGACGGTGTCCGTCATCAATCCGCGTCTGATCTATGCCGCCTTGTTCGGTTATGGTCAGAATGGTCCTTACGCCGCCAACCCGGCCTTCGACGACCTGATCCAGGGGGCGGTTGCGATCCCCTGGCTCTCGCACATGGCCGACGGCAGCGAGCCGCGCTACGCGCCGACTGCCGTCGTCGATCGCGGCGTGGGGCTCTGGGCGGTCGGTCAGATCGCAGCCGCGCTGTTCCACCAGGGCCGCACCGGCCGCGGTCAGAAAATCGAAATCCCCATGTTCGAGATGATGGCCAGTTTCGTGCTCGGCGATCACCTCGCGGGGCACACCTTCGACCCGCCGATCGGCGCGCTCGGTTATCCGCGCATGCTCAACCCCGATCGCAGACCGTGCCGCACGCTCGACGGCTTCATCTGCGTAATGATCTATACGGACCGTCATTGGCGATCGTTCTTCCAGGCGCTCGGCCGCGAGGCGGAATTCGATCGAGATCCGCGTTACGCGAGCATGTCCGCCCGGACCGAAAATATTGTCGCCCTGTATCGCGAGCTCGCCGAACTGCTGGCCACCCGCACCACGGAGCAATGGCTCGATCTGTTCAACCGGGCCGACATTCCAGCCATGCCCCTGCACAACCCCGACTCGCTGGTGGCCGATCCGCACTTGCGGGCCACGGGATTCTTCAGCTTCGACGATCACCCGAGCGAAGGGCGCCTGCGGCAGATGGCCTATCCCAGCACCTGGTCGGAGTCGCAGCCCGGCGGCACCCGCCACGTGCCGCGATTGGGCGAACATAGCGTCGAAGTGCTGCGCGAGATCGGCTATTCGGATGAGCGGATCGCAGCCTTGATCGGACTCGGCGTGACCGCGACAATCGGCGGCGGCGCCGGACATGAACAACGTTGAAACGAAGGGGGGATGGAGTCATGGCAGGTATGTACTACGAAGAATTCGAGGTCGGCATGGAGTTCAAGCATCCGCTGACCCGCACGGTGACGGAGATGGACAACGTCATGTTCTGCGCCATGACGCACAACCCGCAGCCGCTGCATCTGGACGAGGAATTCTCGAAGAAGACCGAATACGGCCAGCGCATCGTCAACAGTCTGTTCACGCTCGGCCTGACGATCGGCGTCACGGTCGCCGATACGACGCTGGGCACCACCCTGGGCAACCTCGGCATGACCGATATCCGCTTCGCCAATCCGGTGTTCCACGGCGACACCTTGCGGGTGGTCACGCGCATCAAGGAGATGCGCGAGAGCAAGTCGCGTCCGAATGCCGGTCTGGTCGTGTTCGAACACTTCGCGTTCAATCAGCGGGACAAAGAGGTCGCGTATTGCGTGCGCACCGGCCTCATGCTGAAGCGGCCGACATGATCATCCGCTCCTGGCTGTTCGTTCCCGGCGACAGCGACCGGAAACTGGAGAAGGGCCGAGACAACCCGGCGGACGCCCTGATCATCGACCTCGAGGATTCGGTCTCGAAGGACCGGCAGGACATCGCCCGGGCGATGGCTTGTGCCTATCTGAAGGCACGACCCGACCGGTCGCGCCAGAAGCTGTGGGTGCGCATCAATCCGCTGGACACCGATCTCGCCCTGCCCGATCTGGCGGCGATCATGCCCGGAGCGCCGGACGGCATCTGCCTGCCCAAGGTGTATTCGGCCAAGGAGGTCAACGCACTCGACAACTATCTGTCGGCGCTCGAAGCGCGCGAGGGCCTGCGACCGGGCTCGACCAAGATACTGTGCGTTGCCACCGAAACCGCGGCGTCGTTGTTGACCTTCCACACCTACCTGGATCAGGTGTCCGATCGTCTGGTGGCCATGACCTGGGGTGGCGAGGACCTCGCGGCAGCCCTGGGCGCCAGCGACAACCGCAACCCGGCGAGCGGTGAATACGATGCGCCCTACCTGATGGCCAAGTCGTTGTGCCTGGCGACCGCGCGCGCCATCGGGGCGCAACCGGTCGGCGTCGTGTACGTCGACTTCCGGGATCTCGCGGGGCTGGAGGCCGAGTGCCTGCGCGACCGGCGCGCCGGTTTCATCGGCAAGATCGCGATTCATCCGGATCAGTCGGCGGTCATCAACCGCGCCTTCACGCCGTCCGACGAGGAAGTGGCGTTCGCCCGCCGCGTGGTCGACCTGTTCGAGAAGAACCCGGGCCTGGGCACGGTGGGTCTGGATGGCAAGATGCTCGACATGCCGCACCTGAAGCAGGCGCGCAACGTTCTGGCGCTGGCGCAGCAGATCGACGCGCTGGGTCGGGCATGATCGGCCACACCCTGAGCGATGGCGGACCGACGAACGTTTGATTGGGGGATCGACAAGTGAAGAATCCGATGAATCTGGACGGCCACAACATCATCGTCACCGGCGCCGGCCAAGGCATTGGCGAGGCGGTCGCACGATTGGTCGTCGACCTGGGCGGCAAGGCCATTCTGGTCGACATGCAAGGCGACAAGGTCAAGGCGCTCGCGGACAGCCTCGGGGCAGCGCACGCGCAGGCATACGTCGGATCGGTCGCCGACGCGGCCTTCGTGCAGGACATGGTGGCCCGGGTCGCGCAGCAACATGGTGCGATCCACGGCCTGGTCAACAACGCCGGGATCGTTCGCGCCGCGATGATCACCAAGATGTCGGCCGCGAACTGGCAGGAGGTCATCGACGTCAATTTGTCCGGTGTCTTCTATTGCCTGCAAGCGGTGGGCCGCCACATGTTCGAGCGCGCCGACGCCGGCGACACGAGCCCCGCTTCGATCGTCAACATCTCCTCCGACGCTGGCCGCCGCGGCACGATCGGGCAGATCAACTACGGCGCGGCGAAATCCGGCGTGATGGGCATCACGATGAGTGCCGCGCGCGAGTGGGCCGCCAAGGGCATCCGCGTCAACTCGATCTGCTTCGGTGTGGTCGAGACCCAGATGACCGAAACCGTGCGTTCGGAGAAATTCCGCGACCGCCTGCTGGCGCAGGTGCCGATGGGACGATTCTCGACTCCCGAGGAAGTCTCGCAGCCGGTCTGTTTCCTTCTGTCGCAGGCGGCCAGCTACATCACCGGACAGCACTTGTCGGTCAATGGTGGCTACACGATCGGGGTGTAGCACCGCGCCAGCGCCGGTTCATCATGCGTACGCGTCCCGACTCCGCCGAGCTTGCAGGAAGCGCGCAAGTCGGCCCTCAATCGGTCGGCCGGATCTTCAAGATTCTCGACTCGATTGCTGGCGCCCGGGTCGGGGCAAGCCTGTCGGATCTTGCCAGGATCACCGCGTCACCCAAGACCAGTCTGGTCGGGCTGCTCGCCGGATTGACTGCCGAGGGCTGCCTGGTGCGCGACGGGGCGGGTCGATATTCGCTCGGGCCGCGCGTCCATGCACTGGCGATGCGTGCCATGGCGGGGCGCGAACTGACCGAGCTGGTGCATCCGATTCTCGAGGCGCTGGTCGAGGCGACCGGCGAGACGGCGGTACTGGGTGCGCTGGCACCCGATGCGGAAATGGCGCTCTACCTCGATCGCGTCGAAAGCCCGAGTCCGATCCGTTATGCCGTGACGATCGGGGAGCGCCGCGACTTGTATTGCACCGCCATGGGGAAGGCACTGCTGGCTTACTTCCCACCCGCGGATCTCAAACGGTATCTCAAGTCGACGCGCCGAAAGAAGTACACCGCGGCGACCATCACCGATTCGAACGAGCTTCTAGCCGAGATGGCGCGTGTCAGGCACGAAGGCATTGCCCGGAGTCACGACGAACGAGTCAATGGTGCCAGCGCACTGGCGTGTCCGATTTTTACGGGCGACGGTTCGGTGGTCGCAGCGGTCCTGGTCGCGGGTCCCTCGGAAAGGATGCGGGCCGCTGTCCAGCACAACGAGCGCATGCTCCGGGACGCGGCGGCAGCGTGCACCCGGCTTGCGGGTGGCACCCCTCAACCTCGATCTTGAGAAGAACGCCGTAGGAGTCACCATGCAGACGAGCACCTCGCAGTCCGCCACCTTGCCCGCCCGACCGCTGCGCCATCTCGACGATCTGCCCGGCCCCCGCGGCCTGCCGATCGTCGGCAATGCGCTGCAGATCGATCCGCCGCATTTCCACCAGCAGCTCGAGCAGTGGTGCAGCGAGTTCGGCCCCTACTTCACGATGCGCGTGGGCAAGCGCCGGGCGCTCGTGATCGGCGACCACGAGGTCGTCGCGTCGGTGCTGCGCGACCGCCCCGAAGGATTCCGCCGTACCGTGCGGCTGCAGGAGATCGGCACCGAGATGGGCCTGAAGCCCGGCGTGTTCGGCGCCAACGGCGACGAGTGGCAGCGGCAGCGCAGGATGGTGATGGCCGGTTTCGACCCGGCACACGTCAAGCGCTACTACCCGTCGCTGCTGCGCGTGGCGCAACGGCTTGCCGGCCGTTGGCAGAAAGCCGCCGACGCCGGCAGCACGATCGACTTGCAGGCCGACCTGATGCGCTACACCGTCGACACGATCGCCGGGCTGGCCTTCGGCGCCGAAGTCAACACGCTGGAGTCCGACGAGGACGTGATCCAGCGGCACCTGGACAAGATCTTCCCGGCGCTGTTCAAGCGCATGATCGCGCCGGTGCCGGTGTGGCGCTACGTGCGCCGCGCGGCCGACCGCGAGCTCGAGCGCAGCATGACCGAGGTCAACGCCGCGGTCGAAGGATTCATCGCGCAGGCGCGCGCGCGGATGCAGGCCGACCCGTCGCTGCGCGAACATCCGAACAACCTGCTCGAGGCGATGATCGCCGCAGCCGACCAGCCCGACAGCGGCATCACCGACCTGCACGTCGCCGGCAACGTGCTGACGATGCTGCTCGCCGGCGAGGACACGACCGCCAACACGCTGGCGTGGATGATCCATCTGCTGTGGCGCAACCCCGCGGCGCTGGCACGCGCCACCGAGGAAGTGCGTCGGGTGACCGGCGACGGCACGACGCCGTCGCTCGAGCAGTTGGCGCAGCTCGACTACATCGAAGCCTGCGCGCACGAGACGATGCGGCTCAAGCCGGTGGCGCCGAACATGCCGCTGCAGGCCCTGCACGACACGACGGTCGGCGACGTGCAGGTGCCGGCGGGCACGGTGGTGATCAGCCTGCTGCGCCGCGACAGCGTCAGCGACGCCCACGTGCCGAACGCGGCGGCGTTCGATCCCGAGCGCTGGCTCGCCAAGGGCGGGCCGGGTCAGCAGGCGAACTCGGCCAAGCGCCTGTCGATGCCTTTCGGCGCCGGTCCGCGAATCTGCCCCGGACGCTACCTGGCACTGCTGGAAATGAAGATGGCGATGGCGACGCTGCTGGGCCGCTTCGAAATCCTGAGCGTCGACACGCCGGACGGTGCCGAGCCGCAGGAGCGCCTGTCGTTCACGATGACGCCGGTGGGGCTGTCGATGCGGCTGGGCAGGCGTATGGTGAGCTGACGTGTGCCGGGTACGAATTGAACACCGGTTGTTGCCAGCCTCCATCGCCGGCGTTCAAGAGGACGTCGCTCATCACCCGATCCGCTTGGCGGCCGCGGCGATCGATTCCGCCACCACCTGCGGAGCCGCGCTGAGCATCATGTGATCTGCGTCCTCGATCGTTGTCACGGACGCGGCCGGCATCAGTGTCCCGAGCGATCGGGCGACCGTGTGCATGACAGCGGGACTACGCCGACCGACAACCACGTCGACGGGAATTCGGGCCGCACGAAATGCAGATTCGTCGTGGTCTTCGCGGAAGGCGGCGCGCACATCCCGGATGTTTGCGGTCGCACCCTTTGGTAGAGAAGCGACGACTGACGCTGGCATACGTTCGTACACCCCGTCTCCGAACCAGAAGTCGATGACGGTGCGTACCGATTGTGTGTCGCCCGCCTCGAAGCGATCGGCGTAACCGAAGAGGGTTTCCTTCGCAGTCTCGTAGGCGCGAATCTCATCCGCGAGCCTGAGTGCAGAGACAGCAACGGGCTCGAACAAAGCCAGCGCCCCGATCGCGACGCGAGCCCGCAGCGCCACCGACAAGGCGACCACCCCACCGTAGGAATGCCCCGCCAGCACGGTCGGTGGACCAAGACTGCAAATCAGCGCCTCGATAAGTTCGCTGGCAAATCCGACATCGGGTTCGTCGGACGCGGGCTGGGCAGTCGTTCCGCCATATCCCGGAAGGTCCACCGCAATCACTCGAAACCGATCGGCGAGTTGCTCGGCGACCCGATTCCATGCCTTTGCGTTCGCGAACGAGCCGTGCAGCAGCATCACGAGCGGACCGCGGCCCACGTCTTCGTAGCGAACTTGCCGACCATCGACATCGAGAATAGGCATGGCTCGACTCCCGAAAAACCCGCCTTCGCAAATTCCACGGATCCGTCGTCCAGGTGACGGGCGTCCCAATGTACGCCAGCCTCCTGGCGCTTCAAATGGCGCGGCTTGCCTTGCGCTGCGTCTCGACAGCAGTCCGCTCAGTCGCGGATTGCGCGTTGGGACTGTCCGCAGAAGGTCTGGAAGGCAACAGCCTGATCGCCGACGCCCGCCAGGGTCGGAAGCGCCGCGCACTAGCGCGCTGGAAGAGGCGGGCGACTCGGCGGACGAATTCTTTAGCGCAATCTTCCCATCCCGGAAGGTGAACACGTCGCATCCGTCGACCTCGACCCGAGCGCCGTCGGCCCGCGTCCCGGCGAAGATCGATTCGGACACTCCACGATCGCCGCACACAAAGTGACGGGGGGAAAGCCACTGCGCGTCGGGGAGGTCTTCGAGACCTCGGCGAACCCGGCCCGGACGGCTTCCCGGCCGAGATACCGGGCTCCGCAGACGTCGGGGCCGGCGGACGCTTCGAAAACGTAGTCGTCCGTCATGAAGCTCATCAGCGCTTCGACATCGTGTTGTTCCAGGCGTCGGCGAACGCCTGCAGGTCTGTAGTGCTGACACACATGTTTTGCCCCCCAGGTAGCCTGCCGGCCTGATTATGGCCGAGATGTTGGAGCCCTGTTCGCTGTCAGTCACGAGGCTGCGTTATCGTCAGACTGAGCGTCCCCGGGGGCGACGCAGGGAGGTCGGATCGTACGTCTGGCAATCGGCGTGCAGCAGAAGACCCATGGAATTCATCGGATGCGGAATCTCCAGGCAGCGACCCTTCACTTCACCTGCGGCAAGATGGCCGCCGGAAAGCCACGCTCTCGAAGCGCCTGGCCGCCGACCTCGAGCCAGGTACCGGTTTCCTGGGACATATGGCTCGGGTGCCTGTACCTGGTCGAGATTGCGTCCTTCGACGACTTCCTGAAGTACTCGGCACGGCTGCGCACGATCATGGCGCCGCACATCACGGACCTGCTGCTCGGGGGCAGAACGTCGTGCTGGATTACCCGGCCAACCTGCCGGCGAGCCGCGCATGGGTGCGCTCGGTGTTCGAGGCGGCCGGTGCCCGTCATGGGCTGCACCTCGTCGACACGCCCGACGCGCAGCGCCTGGTGCAACTGGAGCGGCGAAACCGCCAACTGCGCGAAGGGTCCGTGCTCACTACTGCGGAGCAGTTCGCCGCGATCACTGCGCTCTTCGTGCCGCCGGACCCGTGAGAGGGCTTCGACATTCAGGTTCGCTGCGCAACGGCATCTGACGGCGCAATGGTCGAAGCGGGCACGACGCAATCAGTTCGATCTCGGCGTCCGGTCCGACAGCATGCCGCCCTCACCACACAGGAACCGCGCCACCTCCAGCATCGCCCGAGCATCCATCCCGCAATACCTGCGCAACCCCGCCTCCAGCTCCGCCCGTCGCGCTGCGCTCGTCCCCTGCGCGATCGCCTCCAGGTAGGCCGCCTGCGCCGCAGTTCCCTCCTGCACCTCGTCCAGCGTCTCGTGATCCAGTCCCGCGCCGATCGTCGGCAGCACCGCCTTGATCGAACGCGAGCCGCGCATGTCCGGGTGGTAGTAGTGAGCACGCACCACCGGCAGCAGGTCGAACAGCCGGGCCGCGATGCTGCGCAGCGGCTTCGCGAGGTCCGGAAACACCGTAGCCAGCCGTTCGATCACGCCGCGCTCGAACTGCGCGCTGTAGGCGATCACCGCGCCCTCACCCGGCAACTCGCGCGCCAGCGCCTCGGCGCAGGCGCGGCTCGGGTTCGCGCCGGACAGGTCGAGAAACTCGTGCTCCTCTAGCCGGCGAACACATTCCTCGCTGTCGATGCCTCGCCCGCCTTCGCGCACCCTGCCTGCGACCGCCCGATCGCGGCATCTCCTCGCCCCCGTGCTCGACGATGCACGTCCACTGGAACGGCACCTGTCGATACGGCCGTGTGCCGGCCCAGCGCGGCACCGCGAAGCCGATCGTCTCGAAGTCCAGGTAGGTGGCGCGGCCAGGCGAGCGCGCGGATCGCGGTCGCGGCTTCGGGGTCCAGCCCGGGCGGCCCTCGCGCGTCACGCGCGCGATCATCGCCAGCTCGGCGTCCTCGATCCGTTCGGCGGCACCTCGCGCAGGTCGGCGTAGCCCTCGGCGATCAGCTCGGCGGCGAGCTTCTTGCCCTTGTTGTTCGGCAGCAGCGTCACCGGGTATTCGGGCTGCGGGCCGGCCTGCGCGGCGCACCAGCGCTGGAACGGGCAGTCGAACGGCGACGTGCACTGCGCGCCCATCGCGATGCCGGGCTCGGCGCCGGCCAGCGTGCGCTGGGCCGCGCGCACCCGCTCGGGCACCTGCGCCAGTAGCGCGTCGCTGGCGGCGCCCAGGTCTTCGCGCACCAGCAGGCCGTCGTAGCGGCCTTCGCCGGGGTAGGTCCAGCAGGTGTCGACGTGCCACAGCTCGCTGCGCGCGATGCGAGGCCCGCGCCCTCGCGCCCTTCGATCACCCAGCGCTGGATCGCGACGTCGCTGGGTGATACCTCTCACCGCGCCCGACGACTTCACCTCGGCCAGCGTCCAGCCGTCCGGGCCCCGGGCACCAGGATGTCGGCGCGCACCAGCACGCCGTCGCGCTCGAAGGTGGCCTCGAACAGCGGTCGCTCGATGCGTTGCGCGAGCAGCTCGCGCGTGAGGCGTAGCGCCGGCCAAGGTCGTGGCCCGGCGGGTCGATCAGCACGCCGCCGGGCACCAGCGCGCGCGCCGCCTCGCCGACGGCGTGGCCGTTGGCGAAGGCCAGCTGCAGCGCGGCCGATTCCGTGCGCGCCTCGGGGCGGTGCACCTGCAGCCACAGGCGCTTCGGGCACTGCAGGTAGTCGAGCAGGCGGGATTTCGACAAGCGTGGCGGGCGGCGCGGTCGATCGTTCGATGCGGGTTTGGGTGCGGTTCGAGTCGGTCCGATCATCGCGTGCGGCCGGTGCGCAGGGCAATGATAGAGGCTCGACACCGGCATGGGCCTTCTCGACGCTTCCGGGCGTCCGGGGCATCATCGCGCCCACGTCCGCCCAAGTGAGTCCGCCCCCGTGCCCACCGATCCCGTCGTCCTCACCCTCGTACTGCTGTTCGTGCTGGCCCTCGTCGTCTGGGGCGTCGCCCGATTCCACCTGCGCGGCGAAGACCTCTCGGCCTTCGACCTGCCACCCGGCACGAACATGTCGCGCGGCGGTCCGCCGAGCGCCGGTCACCGTGACGTCGTCGCATCGTTCGGCACCGTGCAGCGCTTGCTGCAGGGCGCCCCCCGCAAGCGCCACCTCGCGATTTTGCGAGAGTACGTTCGACAACGCCTTTCCCGACGGCGGGCAGGGTGCCAGCTTCGCGCCGGCGGATGCCGGGGGCATCGCGGCCGAGTGGGTGCTCGCGCAGAACGCCGACCCCGACCGCCGCCTGCTCTACCTGCACGGCGGCGCCTTCACGATGGGCAGCCCGAAGAGCCACCGCCGCATCACCAGCAAGATGTCCGAAGTCGCGAATGCCGCGGTGCTCGCGATCGACTATCGCCTGATGCCCGAACACCCGCGCACGGCCGGCATCGAGGACAGCCGAACCGCCTACCGCTGGCTGCTCGAACACGGACCCGCCGGCCCCGGGGCAGCCGCATCGGTCTTCGTGGCGGGCGACTCGGCCGGCGGCAACCTGACGCTGTCGCTGATCGCGTGGCTGCGCGACCACGGACCGCGCGCGCCCGATGCGGCGGTCGCCCTCTCGCCCGTCACCGACACGACGATGGGAAGCCCCAGCCTGAAGACCAACCTCGGCACCGATCCGATGCTGGGCCCGCTGTTCGGCCCGTTGACGAAGGTTCCACGCGCGCTGCTGCTGTGGTTCGGCTGGCTGCAGCTGCGGGTCAATCCGCGCGACCCGCTGGTCTCGCCGGTCTACGGCGACCTCTCCCGGCTGCCCCCGGTGCTGGTCCACGCAAGCAACGCCGAGATGCTGCGTGACGACGCGCGCCGCTACGTCAACCGCGCCGTGGCCGCAGGATCGCCGGCGACGCTGCAGACCTGGGAACACATGGTCCACGTCTGGCACATCTTCCATCCGGACCTGCCCGAGGGGCGCGATGCGTTCGAGGAAATCCGCGCGTTCTTCGCGCAGCACGGACAGGCCCCTGCCATGCAGGACCGCGCAGCGGTGCGGCCAGCGGAAGTCGCGGATGCGCCGGCGCGGGCCTGACATGCCTGCCCGCCGATCGCCATCTGCCCGAGCTGTCCTCCTCGCCTGCGCACTCGCCGCCGGCACATGCGAAGCCGCGGCTGCGCGCCCCCTCGACGGTGACTGGGGCGTGCGCATCGTGCAGCCCGCAACCGGCTGCGACTGGGTCGGCCAGATCCGGCTCACCGAGCAAGCCGGCCGCATTTCCGGGCGTGGCCAGGCCGCGCCATCGGCGCAGGCGCGACAACCGGCGCGCTGCCCGCGGCTCGAAGGCCAGGTCGACGGCGAGCGTCGCGGCGACGTGGTGCGCTTCGGCTTCGCGACGGGCAGGCTGGGCAAGGCGGACTTCGAGGGCAGGCTCGACAATGGTGAACGCGAGATGCAAGGCACCTGGCGGGCGCGCTCCGCGTCCGGGCAGTGGGCTGCGGGGAGATAGATCATGCGACGGAGCCGGCAGTGAACCTGACCTCTTCCCGCAGGGCTACCGCGCACTGGTGATCGGGTCCTCGGGGGCGATCGGCGCGGCGTTCGTGCGCGAGCTCTCCTCCGATCCCGGCTGTGCCGGCGTGACCGGCCTGCATCGGCGCTCACAGCCGCCGATCGACTTCGATCGCGAGGAGAGCGTCGCCGATGCCGCGCGGGCGCTGGAGGCGCTGGCGCCCTTTCACCTGATCGTCGTTGCGGCCGGCGTGCTGCACACGCCGCGCTTCATGCCGGAAAAGCGCCTGGCCGACCTGCGCTACGACCAGATGCTCGAGACCTTCCGGGCCAATGCTTTCGGCCCGGCGATCGCGATCGCGCACTTCTCGCGTCTGCTGGATCGCCAGCGCGGCGTGCTGGCGGTCATCTCGGCCAAGGTCGGCAGCATCGAGGACAATCGTCTGGGCGGGTGGTACAGCTATCGCGCCTCGAAAGCGGCGCTGAACATGATGCTGAAGACCGCCGCGATCGAAGTGCGGCGCACGAACCCGAATGCCGTGCTGGTCGCGCTGCATCCTGGCACCGTCGCATCGAACCTGTCCCAGCCTTTTCGCGGCGGCGAGCTCGGCCGCCCCGCGAACACCGCCGCCCGCGAAATGCTGGATGTCCTCGACCGGCTCGGGCCGGCACAAACGGGCGGGTTCTACGCGTACGATGGGACGCAGCTTCCCTGGTGACGAGTGACGCAGAAGAATGTACCGCCGCTTCTCCATGCTTCGAAGGTTGCGACCTCTTTCGCTCGCAATTCCGATCCTCATCGCCGCCATGTCCGCATCACACGCCACGCCACCCCTGCTCGAGTTCTCCGCGCCTTCGTCGGCGCAGGTCTTCCGCGTCATCAACGACGCCGTGATGGGCGGCGTATCGATGTCGCGCCTGCACGTCTCCGACGGCGCGCTGGTGTTCGAGGGCGAAGTCTCCCTCGACAACAACGGCGGCTTCGCATCGTTCCGCGGTCCGGTGCGTCTGCCCGCAACCGCATCGGCGCTGCTCGTCACGCTGCGCGGCGACGGCCAGCACTACAAGCTCACACTGAAGCTCGACGACAGCAACTCGACCGCGCAGTACCAGGCCCGGTTCACCGCGCCAGGCGACTGGACGACATTGCGCTTCGTGCCGGGCGACTTCACCGCGAGCTTTCGCGGCCGTGCGATCACCGCGCCACCGCTGGTCTTCGGCGAGGTACGTACGATCGGCGTGCTGATCTCCGACCGCCAGGCGGGGGCGTTCCACATCGAACTGAAGGACCTGCGCATCGAGTAGTACGTTGCCGCGGCGCATCTCGTTCCAGCCTGTCCGCCGCGGTCGGCACGCCCTGCATCCGGCTCCGACCGGACCGCAGATGCCGATGCCGATGCGCCACCGGCGCCGCACGTTTAGACTCGACGGTCCATCCGCTGCAGCGCGCACACCATGACCGCCCGTCCCGCCCTTCCCTACAAGCTTCCCGTGCCCGGCACCGGCCCGGTGATGTTCCTCGTGCACGGCATGCTGTCCAGTCATCGCCACTGGGCGCCGAACCTGGCGGCCTTCGCCCGCCACGTGCGCCCGGTGGTGTTCGACCTGTGGGGACACGGTGACGCGCCCGCACCGCTCGACGACGACGCGTACCATGTGCATGCGCTGCTCGACCAGTTCGAGCGCGTGCGCATCGCGCTCGGCGCCGACAAGGTGCTGCTGTGCGGCCAGTCGTTCGGCGCGAGCCTGACGCTGCGCTATTCGATCGAGCACCCGGAACGGGTGATCGCGCAGGTGTTCACCAACTCCGTGTCGGCGTTGTCGACACCGGAGCGTTTCGGCACCGCCGAGGAACGCACCAAGCGCGCCGCCGCGATCGAGTCGCGCGGGCGAGAGATGATCCGCGAGATGCCGATTCATCCGCGTCGCGCACGCCGCCTGCCCGACGCGATCCGCGACGAACTGGTCGAGGCCGCCGACGCGGTCGACCCGCGGGCGCTGGCGCGCCTGATCGCCATCACCGGTCCGCAACTGTCGGTGCGCGAGGACATGCACCGCATCGCCTGCCCGACGCTGCTGGTCAACGGCGTCCACGAAAAGGCTTTCCAGCCGCTGCGCGACGACGCAGCGCGCGGCATCCCGGGCTGCCAGGTCGCCGACGTGGATGCCGGGCACGCAGTGAACCTGGAGAACCCGGAGGCGTTCGATGCTGCCGTCGAGCAGTTCCTGCGCCAGGTCCTGGGACCAGCCGCCTGATCGCCGAAGACGCCGCGGGACTCCATCGGCCGCAGGCCGGACTACTCGATACGCACAGGAGCACCAAATGGACGACGCCACCGCCATCGCCGTGATGCAGCGCTTCGGCAAGGCCTTCTTCAGCCGCGACCCGGCAAAGCTCGCGCAGGCCATCACCGAAGACGCCGAGTGGCACTTCGCGCTGGGCAGTGATATCCCCGACGGGCGCGTGCGCAAAGGCGTGGCGGGATTCCTGCAGGGCGTGGCCGAGAACGACGCCATGTTCGAGCAGTTGCGCTTCGAGGATGTGGTCGTTCGAGGCATCCCGGGCGACCAGCTGATCATGACCTACCGCGCCGAGGGCCGCTACCGGGGGGACACCGCGGCGCCCGGTGGCACTACCGCGGCCGCGACCGGCGAGGCCACGCCGTCCCGTCCGGGCGGCGGTCAGGCGTTCTCGCTGCGCGGCATCGAGCTCGTGACGGTGCGCGATGGCCGGGTCGCGAAGAAGGACGTGTTCTGGAAACAGTTCCACGCCGATTGATGCCGGCTCGCGCACCTACAATCACGACCAGTTCAACCCTCCATTCGCTTCCGGATCCCCCATGAAAGCTGTCGGCTACCGCAAGTCCCTTCCCATCACCGACGAACAGTCCCTGATCGACGTGGATCTCCCGAAGCCCGAGGCCTCGGGTCGCGACCTGCTGGTGAAGGTGATGGCCGTGTCCGTGAACCCGGTCGACACCAAGGTGCGGCGCAACGTGCCACCGGCCGACGGCGAGCTTCGTGTGCTCGGCTTCGACGCCGCTGGCGTCGTCGAGGCGGTCGGCCCGCAGGTCACGCAGTTCAAGCCGGGCGACGAAGTCTGGTACGCCGGTTCGCGCGCCCGGTCCGGCACCAACGCGGAGTTCCACCTCGTCGACGAGCGCATCGTCGGCCGCAAGCCGCGCTCGCTCGACTTCGCGCAGGCCGCCGCGATGCCGCTGACCACGATCACCGCCTGGGAGGCGCTGTTCGACCGGCTGCAGCTGCAGATCGGCCGGCCGGCCAACCAGGGCACGCTGCTGATCACCGGCGGCGCGGGCGGCGTCGGATCGATCGCGATCCAGCTGGCCAAGCGCCTGACCGCGGTGCGCATCGTCGCCACCGCGTCGCGCCCCGAGTCGCGCGCTGCGGCACTTGCGCTCGGTGCCGACGTCGTGATCGACCACTCGAAGCCGATCTCTGCGGAACTCAAGAACGCCGGCATCCGCTGGGTGGAGAACATCTTCAGCATCTCGCATACGCACGTGCACTTCCCGGAGCTGGCGAAGTCGGTCGCGCCGCAGGGCCGCATCTGTGTGATCGACGATCCCGAGCCGATCGACGTGCGTCTGCTCAAAGCGCGCTGTGCGTCGCTGCACTGGGAGGCGATGTTCACGCGTTCCGGCTTCGAGACGCACGACATGGCGGCCCAGGGCCGGCTGCTCACCGAGGTCGCCGCGCTGGTCGACGACGGTCTGATCCGCACCACGCACACGGCAACGATGGGCACGATCGACGCGGCGAACCTGCGTCGCGCCCACGCTGCCGTGGAATCGAACCGTACGATCGGCAAGATCGTGCTGGCGGGTTTCTGAGCGCGGCACGGACTACGGGCGAGGCCGGCTGGATGAGCACCTACGACTACATCATCGTCGGCGCGGGTTCGGCCGGCTGCGTGCTGGCCAACCGCCTCAGCGCCAGCGGCCGCCACTCGGTGCTCCTGCTCGAGGCGGGGCCGCGCGACACCAACCCCTGGATCCACATCCCCCTGGGGTACGGAAAACTGTTCACCGACAAGCGCGTGAACTGGGCCTACGAGTCGGAACCCGAGCCCGCCCTGGGCGGGCGGCGCATCTTCACGCCGCGCGGCAAAGTGCTGGGCGGCTCCTCGTCGATCAACGGCCTCGTCTACATTCGCGGCCAGCGCGAGGACTTCGACGAATGGGGCGTGCCGGGCTGGCGATTCGACGACCTGCTTCCCTACTTCATCAAGGCCGAGGACCAGAGCCGCGGCGCCGACCAGTGGCACGGTGCGGGTGGACCGTTCGCCGTTTCGGACCTGCCCGACCGCCACGAGATGTGCGACGCGTTCATCGCATCGTCGGTCGCCAACGGCGTGCCGCGCAACGACGACTTCAACGGCGCTACGCAGGAGGGGGCGGGCTATTTCCAGGCCACCCTGCGCAATGGCCGGCGGATCAGCACGGCGGTCGGCTACCTGCGACCGGCCGAGAAGCGCCCCAACCTGCGCGTCCGGACCGAGGCGCTGGTCACGCGCGTGCTGTTCGAGGGCACCCGCGCGACCGGCGTCGAGTTCCGGCAGCACGGCCGCACCGAGCGAGTCGCGGCGCGCGAAGTGATCCTGTCCGGCGGCTCGTTCAACTCGCCGCAGCTGCTGCAGCTGTCGGGCGTCGGCCCGGCAGAGCTGCTGCAGAGCCATGGCGTGCCGGTGCTGCTGGATGCGCCGGGCGTCGGCGATGCGCTTCAGGATCACTTCTACGTGCGCACCTACTGGCGATGCACGAAGCCGATCACGATCAACGACGACCTGGCGAACTGGTGGCGGCAGGCCGGGGTGGGCCTGCGCTACCTGCTTCAGCGACGAGGCCCGCTCACGGTCAGTGCCGGTTATGCGGCGGCGTTCGTGCGCACCCGGCCCGAATTGACACGCCCCGATGCGCAGCTGTACTTCATCAACTTCTCGGTCGCCAAGCGCGGCGGCGTGCTCGACAAGTTCCCCGGCTTCACCTGCTCGGTGTCGCAGCTGCGGGCCGATTCGCGCGGCTGGGTGCGCATCCGCTCGGCCGACCCCGAGGCCGCTCCCGCGATCTTCTACAACTACCTCGACGCGGAGAGCGACCGCCGCATGATGGTCGACGGCCTGAAGATCCTGCGCCGCATCGTCAACACGGCGCCCTTCAGCAGCTATGTCGCCGAAGAGCGCACCCCCGGACCGACGGTGCAGACCGATGCCGAATGGCTGGACTTCTGCCGCGCCACCGGCGAGACCGTGTACCACCCGACCTCGACCTGCCGCATGGGCGGCGACGCGGGCGCGGTCGTCGACGAACGCCTGCGCGTGCGCGGCGTCTCGGGCCTGCGGGTGATCGACGCCTCGGTGATGCCGTCGGTGATCTCGGGCAACACGAACGCCGCCGTCGTGGCGATCGCCGAGAAGGGAGCGGACCTGGTGCTGGAAGACGCGGCGCGCTGACGTCGGCGCGCGCTACCACAGCCCCATCTGCACGCCCAGCGCGAGCGTGGCCCCGACTTCGCCCGCGCGCGCGAGATCGGCTTCGCCGACGACCTTGGGGGCCAGGATGCGCTCGGGCGTCTGCGCGTGCGTGCATACGATCAGCGGGTCGACGACGCGACGCATGCGCCAGCCGGTGGCGATGCGCTCGGCCTGGCGAACGGCACCCTGACCGTCCGAACCGGCCGCGACGATGATCCCGTAGGGACGCCCGTTCATCCGGTCGAGCGCGCCGTAATACGTACGATCGAAGAAGTCCTTCATGCGCCCGGCCATCGAACCGAGCATCTCGGGCATCACGAACAGGCAGGCCGAGGCCGCCAGCACGTCCGCCGCGTCGGCGAGATCGGCACGAAGCAGGCGCACGTCGACGTCCGGTTGCCGCGCCAGACCTTCCGACGGCCCTTCCAGAAGCGCCTGCGACGCGCGCAGGGCGGCCGCCTGCGCCAACTGCTGCGACGCACCGGTCATCGACCACCAGACCACCAGCAGCACCGGCTTCACCGTCGTCGCCTCGATCAATGCACCAGCGCCGCCCCGGCGAATGCAGCGCCCATCAGCGCGATCAGCCACCGGCTGGTGCGGTCCCGGATCGAGAACACCAGCGGGTCGTCGTGCATCTGCCCGCGCGCCGTCTTCAGCCACAGGTGCGACAGCCAGACCAGCAGTCCGACGAGCATCAGCCACAGGATGCGCGGCGACGCGTAGCGCTGCGCGACCTCGGGCGCCTGCAGGTACAGCGCAAGCACCAGCACCGATGCCACCGAGGTCGCCGTGCCCATCGACTTCAGCACCTCGAGATCGCCGGCGACATAGCCGCGGCCGCGCGCGATCTCTTCGCCGCGCACGCGCATCGACGCCAGTTCTGCGCACCGCTTCACGGTCGCCAGGCTGTAGAAGAGGAAGGTCGAGAACGCGAGCAGCCAGAACGACACTTCGATGCCCGTCGCAGCGCCGCCCGCCATGATCCGTACCGTATACAGCGCGGCGAGTGCGATCAGGTCGAACGTGGCGTGCCGCTTGATCGACATCGAGTACGACAGCGTCAGCACCGCGTAGCCGGCAAGCCAGAGCGCGAACACCGGCGACAGCATCAGGCCGAGGACGGCGCCCCCGCCGAACAGCACGGCGGTCGCAACGACCCCCGCGGGCACCGCGATTCGTCCGCTTGCCAGCGGGCGCGCACGCTTCGTCGGATGCCGGCGATCCGACGGGCAGATCGAGCAGATCGTTCACGAAGTAGCCGCCCGAAGCGACCAGACAGAATGCGGCGAAGCCGATCAGCGCCCCGGTCACCGCATCGGCGTCGGCGATGCGGAAGGCCGTCAGCAGAGGCACCAGCACGAGTAGGTTCTTCAGCCACTGGTGCACGCGCAGAGCGCGAAGCCACACGCGCAGGCCGGACGCCTGGCGCTCGACCACGTGCGCGACATTGCCCCGGCGGCGCGCAGCAGCGACCACCGCGGACGGCGCACCGACGACGATCGCGCGCCGTGCCGCGGCAAACACCACCAGATCCTCCGGCCCGTTGCCGCAGTAGTCGAAGGCGCCGCCGCTGTGCGCGCGGATCGCTTCCAGCTTGTGCGGCCCTTTCAGGTTGCGCGCGCCATCGCTCGCCAGCACTCCGTCGAACAGGCCGAGGTGATCGGCAACCGGCTGCGCGAGGCCGGCGTCGGCCGCCGTCGCCAGGTAGATGCGGCGGCCCAGTTGCGCCTGTTCGCGCAGCCAGCCGAGGAACTCCTCGTCGTACGGCAGCGAAGCGGCGTCGATGCTGGCCTGCTCGGCGATCGCGCGCTTCATCGCCGCGCGTCCGCGCCGCAGCATCAGCAAGCCCGAAACCGCGCCGAGCGGGCTTCGGTGCAAAGTCGAGAGCAGGCTTTCCCAGAGCAGATCCGAGCGGATCAGGGTGCCGTCGAGATCCACGTACAGCGGGGTGTCGTCGCGGGCCGGCGAAGGCTCTGCAGTCTGCGCGGGATCGGGCACTTGGGGCATGACGCGAGTTTATATCGATGGCTTGGGACCGCCGCGGCGCTTCGGACCGCCGCGGCGACTGCGGAATGGCGTGGTGACCTCGGAACGCCGCCGTGGCTGCGAAACGCCGCGGAGTCGCCGACGCGCCGCGGCGCGGCCCGGCGCGCGTCGGCGTGGACGTCTGTCGCATAATCAGGGTCACTCGACGGCGCACACCCCTGCCTGCCCACGCCTCCTCCGGCCTGCCGCGCGATTCAACTCCGGAGACCCCACATGATCTACACCGAACAGCACACCCAGATCCAGGATTCCCTGAAGAAGTTCATCGAAGCGGAGATCAACCCGTTCGTCGACGAATGGGAGAAGGCCGAGATCTTCCCGGCGCACGAAGTCTTCGGAAAGATGGGCAAGCTCGGCTTCCTCGGCATCAACAAGCCGGTGGAGTACGGCGGTCTCGGCCTCGATTACTCGTACGCGATGGCCGCCGCCGAAGCGCTGTCGCACATCAAGTGCGGCGGCATTCCGATGGCGATCGGCGTGCAGACCGACATGGCCACGCCCGCGCTGGCGCGCATCGGATCCGACGAGCTGCGCCGCGAGTTCCTCGCCCCCGCGATCGCGGGCGAATACGTCGCCTCGATCGGCGTCTCGGAGGTGGGCGCGGGCTCCGACGTCGCCTCGATCAAGACGACCGCCCGCAAGGACGGCGGCGACTACGTGATCAACGGCAGCAAGATGTGGATCACCAACAGCGTCCAGGCCGACTTCATCTGCCTGCTGGCGAACACGTCGGGCGGCACGGGCCACAAGAACAAGTCGCTGATCGTGGTGCCGACGAAGACGAAGGGCTTCGGCATCGCACGCAAGCTGAAGAAAGCCGGCATGAACTCGTCCGACACCGCGCAGATCTACTTCGACGACGTCCGGGTGCCCCAGCGCTACCGGATCGGCGAGGAAGGCATGGGCTTCATCTACCAGATGCAGCAGTTCCAGGAGGAGCGCCTGTGGGCCGGCGCCGGCTGGAAGAAGAGCAAGTACATCATCCAGGAAACGATCGACTACCTTCGCGAGCGCGAGGCCTTCGGCAAGCCGCTTCTGAACAACCAGTACATCTACTACAAGCTCGCCGAACTGCAGACCGAGGTCGAGGCCGTGGGCGCCCTGTTCCACAAGGCGGTCGAGCTCTACGTGCGCGGCGAGGACGTTCTGCAACTGGCCTCGATGGTCAAGCTCAAGGGCGCGCGCGTGGCCCGCGAGGTCGCCGACTGGTGCGTGCAGTTCTGGGGCGGCATGGGCTACCTCGAGGAGACCCGCGTCAACCGCTTCTGGCGCGACACGCGCCTCGGTTCGATCGGAGGTGGCGCCGACGAAGTCATGATGGGCATCATCGCCAAGACGATGGGCATCTTCCCTCGCGGCTGAGCGCGCCGGCGAGCGCCGCGCACCAGCGCGGCGGCGCGCGGGCGGCACGGCACGCGGGCGGCACGGCGACCGCTCGACGGCAGCGCGCGGCCCCGGTCCTCGAGGTCCGATGCCCGTTTACAATCGGCCGGACTCTTGTTCCTGCCCTGAAGAATCCACCGGAAGAGACACCATGAGCGACTCCCCCGTCCTGTACAGCGTCGAAGGCGCTGTCGCGCGCATCACCCTGAACCGCCCCGACGTGCTGAACGCGCTGAACGCCGCGTTGATGACCGAACTGCGCACCGCTGTCGAGCGCGCCAACGACGACCCCGAGATCCGTGCGGTGCTGCTCACCGGTGCCGGCCGCGGCTTCTCGGCAGGCGCCGACCTGGGCGCATCGAAGGCCGGCGATCCGAAGCGCGACTCCGGATTCACGCTGCGCACCTACTACCACCCCGTGGTGCTCGCGATGCGCAACATGCCCAAGCCGATCGTCTCCGCGGTGAACGGCGTGGCCGCGGGTGCCGGCATGAGCCTGGCCCTGTGCGGGGACATCATCCTGGCGGCGAAGTCGGCTTCGTTCCTGCAGGCCTTCTCCAAGATCGGCCTGGTGCCCGACGCAGGCAGCACCTGGTTCCTGCCACGCTATGTCGGCGACGTGCGCGCCCGCGCGATGGCGATCCTCGCCGACAAGATCCCGGCCGAGGACGCGCAGCGCATGGGCCTGGTGTGGCAGGTCTTCGAGGACGACCAGTTGATGCCCGAAGCCGAGAAGCTGGCGGCCAGGCTTGCTTCCATGCCGACGCGCGCGTATGCGCTGATCAAGCAGGCGCTCAACGCCAGCGGCGGCAACGGTCTTGCCGATCAGCTCGAGCTCGAAGCGCAGCTCCAGGTGCAGGCGGGCCGCACCGAGGACTTCCGCGAGGGCGTCGCGGCATTCCTCGAGAAGCGCGCACCGCAGTTCAAGGGCCGCTGACCGGCCCCGGGGCGCAGGTACCTGCCGGCGGCTCGGGAACATCTGCCGTGACCGGAACCGAGCCGCCGCGCAACGAGTTCAAGGGCCGCACTGGCCTGAACCGGATCTTCCACGCCGGCCTGCACTCGGCGCGCGGCCTGCGGCACGCCTTTCGATCGGAAAGTGCGTTCCGGCAGGAGGTCGCGCTCTGGCGGTGATGGTGCCGCTGGCGTTCTGGCTGCCGGTCACCACGGTAGAGCGGATCCTGCTGGTGGCCTCGGTGCTGCTGGCACTGATCGTGGAGTTGCTGAATTCCGCGCTGGAAGCCGCCATCGACCGCATCTCGATGGCGCATCATCCCCTGTCGGGGCAGGCGAAGGACATGGCCAGTGCGGCCGTGCTGATCACTCTGGCGCTTGCCGCCCTCGTCTGGACCATGATCGCCGGCCCGCTGCTGCTGCGCTGGCTCGGCGCCTGAGAAAGCGCGATCCGGACGACACCGCCGAGGGCGAACGTGCACGGCACCAGCGCGGAAGGCTCCGCGAACGAGGAGCCCTGAATCACAAAAGGCCCCGCAGAGCGGGGCCTTTTCGACTGTGCGTCAGCTGCCGAACCTCACTTGAGGAAGTCCGACGCCCCCTGCCAGCGCCCGTTCTGGATCTGGTTGAGCCGGCTCTGCGTGTTCCCCAGCCTGCGATCGGGCGCCCACGAATAGTCGGGCGTGCCCAGGAAGGATCGCGGGTACGGGTTCGTTTCCAGCGCCTTCACGAACGTGTCCACCGTCAGGTTCGGGCCGGCCTTCTCGGCCGCCTTCACGAACATGTCCATTTCGAGATAGCCGACCACACTGTACAGCTCGGGATCCTCGTTGAAGCGCGCCTTGTAGGCGTCCATCCAGTCGTTCAGCAGCTTCGAGTTGCCCGGATCGTCGCGATACGGCGTCGGCGTCTCGCTCATCGCATACAGACCTTCGACCGCCTTGCCGCCGGCCTTGGCGACCGCCGGCATGTAGGCCGCGGAGCTGCCGAAGAAGTCGCCGGTGTAGCCGAGCTGGCGGCCGGTCGCCATCGCACCGATGGTCTCGCGGACGACCGTGCCCAGCACGATCAGGTCCGGATTGGCGGCGCGCAGACGCTGCATCTGCGACCCGAACTCGGTGGCGCCGCGCTTGTACGTGGTCTTCTCGACCAGCTGCATGTTCAGCGCCTTGAGCCCCTGCTCCGCGCCGCGCAGCACGTCCATGCCGAACTCGTCGTCCTGATACAGGATGGCGACGCGCTTGTACCCCTTCATCCGCACCATTTCCTTCAGGCCGGCCGCAACCGTGTCGATGTACGGCGCGAAGCTCGCGAACTTCAGTCGATGGAAAGGCTCGTAGTTGCCCTTGTGCGCGGTGATCGGAAACAGGTGCGGCACGCCCCTTTCCAGGCACAGCGAGATCGTCGGCAGCGACACGACCGTCCCCATCGTCCCGATCAGCACGAACGCCTTGTCGTTGGAGAGCAGCTTCTGCGCGGCGAGCACACCCTTCTTCGGGTCGTAGCCGGAGTCCTCGATCACCAGCTTCATCTTGCGCCCGTTGATGCCGCCGGCCGCATTGACCTGCTCGGTGCGCAGGATCATGCCGTTCTGCACGTTCTTGCCCAGCGCGACGATCGGACCCGACAGGTCCTGGATCGAGCCGACGACGATCTCGTTCTTGCTGACGCCCTGCGTGGCCTGCGCCAGACCGGGCCGCAGCGCGAGCACGGCGGACGCCGCGGCGGCCGAGGTCAGAAATTCCCTGCGTTGCGTCATTACGGTCTCCTTCAGTGGGTAGCTATCGACAGCGCGCTCAGTTGGGCGAGCTGTACATGTCCTCAATGAGCGACTTGTACTTTTCGTTGACGAGCTTGCGCTTCAGCTTCATGGTCGGCGTCAGCTCCTCGTCTTCCGGGCTCAGCTTGATCTCCAGCAGCCGGAACTTCTTGATCTGCTCGACCCGGGCGAACTTCGCGTTGACCCGTTCGATCTCGGCGTCGATCAGCTGCTGCACTTCGGTCGAGCGGCACAGGCTGGCGAAATCCGAGAACGGCACGCTGCGCTCCTGCGCGTAGTTCTCGACGTTCTCGTGGTCGATCATGATCAGGCAGCTCAGGTACGGCCGCTTGTCGCCGATCACCACCGCGTCCGTGATGTACGGTGAGAACTTGAGCTCGTTCTCGAGCTCGGACGGCGTGATGTTCTTGCCGCCGGCCGTGATGATGATGTCCTTCATCCGGTCGGTGATGCGCAGGTACCCGTCGGCGTCGACGGTGCCGACGTCCCCGGTGCGCAGCCAGCCCTCGGCATCGAAGGTCTCCTGTGTCTTGTCCGGCATGTTCAGGTAACCCATGAACACGTTGCGCCCGCGCACCAGGATCTCGCCCTCGGGCGACAGCTTCATCTCGTTGAACGGCGCCGGCCGGCCGATGCTGCCCAGCCTGAGCGCCCCCGGCAGGTTGATGCTGCCGCCACCCGTGGTCTCGGTCATGCCCCAGACCTCGTACAGGTCGACGCCCAGCGCGTAGTACCACTTGATGAGCTCGGGCGAGATCGGCGCAGCGCCGGTGACCGAGAAGCGGGCGCGATGAAGGCCCAGGCTGCGCTTCACGTTGTCCAGCACCAGCGCGTTCGCGATGCGGAACTTCAGCGCCAGCCCGGCGGGAACCGGCTTGTTCGCGAGCTTGAACTCGGCGACCTGATAACCGATGCCGATCGCGGTCTTGTAGGCCCACTGCTCGAGGCGCGTGGCCTCCTTCATCCGGATCGAGATGCCCGAATAGAACTTCTCCCAGATGCGCGGCACGGCCAGCATCACCGTCGGCGCGATCTCGCGCACGTTCTCGGCGATCGTGTCCGGATTCTCGACGTAGTTCAGACGCGCGCCGGTCTCGAGCGACAGGAATTGTCCGAAGTTGCGCTCGGCGATGTGGCACAGCGGCAGGAATGCCATCTTGTCGTCGTTGGCGCCCTGGTCCAGCTCCTGCGGGAAGTGCTCGATTACCCAGCGCAGGTTGCCGTGCGAGATCATCGCGCCCTTCGGGCGGCCGGTCGTCCCGGACGTGTACACCAGGATCGCGCAGTCCTCGACCGAGCGCGAGTTGAGCCTGCGGTCGAACTCGCCGGAATGAGCCTCGTCGTGGGCCCGCCCCTTCTTCTCGAATTCCTCGAGGCTGACGACCTGCGGATCCGACAGGTTCTTCAGACCTTCCATGTCGTAGACGACGATCCGGCGCAGCTCGGGCAGGTTCTCGCGCACCTGCAGCACCTTGTCCAGTTGCTCCTCGTCCTCGACGAAGATCACCTTGGAGCTCGAGTCGAAGGTGACGTACTCCACCTGCGACGGCGCATCCGTCGGATAGATGCCGGCGGAAACCCCGCCCGCGCACAGGATGCCGTAGTCCGCGTACGACCACTCGCGCCGGGTGTTCGCCAGGATCGAGGCCCGATCGCCGGGGTTCACGCCTTCGGCGACCAGCGCCATCGCGATGTCGCGGACGTGCCGACCGAACTCGGTCCAGGTCACTTCCTTCCAGATGCCCAGCTCCTTCTGGCGCAGGGCGACGGCACTGCCGCGCATCTGCACCGCGTTCCAGAACTTCTGGGCGATCGTGTCGCCGGGCAGCTTCGTCTCGCGCAACACGGCTCCACCGCTGCCCGCAGGCGCAAGGCTCGTCGTCGACAGACCGGACTTCAACGAGAACTTCATCGTGCTGTCTCCTTGCCGCTCAGCGCCACTGCTTCTTCTTCTTCCAGCGCCGTTCGCCGCGCACGTTGTCCGCCTTCATGCCGAGGTAGAACTCCTTGATGTCCTCCTTCTCCAGCAGCCGCTCGCAGGTGTCCTGCATCACGATCCGCCCGACCTCGAGCACATAGCCGAAGTGCGCGGTGGCCAGCGCGATGTTGGCGTTCTGCTCGACCAGCAGCATCGTCGTGCCCTCCTCGGCGTTGACGCGCTTGATGATCTCGAAGATCTCCTTCACCAGCTTCGGCGACAGGCCGAGGCTGGGCTCGTCGAGCAGCAGCAGCTTGGGCTTGGCCATCAGCGCCCGCGCGATCGCGAGCATCTGCTGCTGTCCGCCGGACAGTTGCCCCGCCTCCTGGTTCATCCGCTCCTTCAGGATCGGGAAGTAGACGTACATGCGCTCGATGTCGCGCGGCACCTGGTCACGATCAGGCCGCGTGTACGCGCCCATCAGCAGGTTCTCGCGCACCGTCAGCAGCGGAAACACCTCGCGCCCCTCGGGCACGTGGCTGATGCCCTGACGCACCACCCAGTCGGGGTCGCGCTTCTGGATCTCCTGACCGTCGAACCAGACCTGCCCCTTGTGCGGGTCGATGATGCCGGAGATGGTCTTCAGGATCGTGGTCTTGCCGGCGCCGTTGGCGCCCAGCACCGTCACGATCGCGCCCTTGCTCACTTCCAGGCTGACGCCCCGGATCGCCTGCACCGGCCCGTAGCTGGACTCGATGTTGCTCAGCCGCAGAATGATGTCGTCGCTCATCATTCCCCCAGGTAGGCCGAAATCACTTCGGGGTGCGACTGCACCTCGGCGGGCGTGCCTTCGGCGATCATGCGTCCGTAGTTCACCGCCAGGACCCGATCGGAGACCCGCGACACGAGGCTCATGTCGTGTTCGACCATCAGCACGGTGATTCCGAGGTCGTTCTTGATGTCCTTGATCCAGAACGACATGTCGTCGGTTTCCTCGACGTTCAGCCCGGAGGACGGCTCGTCCAGCAGCAGGATCTTCGGCTGGGTGCACAGCGCACGCGCCAGTTCGACGACCTTGCGCAGTCCGTACGGAAGGCCCGCCACCATGCTGTCGCGCGCGTGCTGCAGATCCAGGAAGTCGATGACCCGCTCGACCTGCTCCCGATGCTCGAGCTCGCGCCGCTTCACCGATGGCAGGAACAGCAGTTCCGAGAACACGTTGGTCCGGGCGTGCGCGTGGCGCCCGATCAGCAGGTTCTGCAGGACCGTCGCGTGCTCGAACAGTTCGATGTTCTGGAACGTGCGCCCGATACCCATCGCGGCGACCCTGTCGGGCGGCAGCCCGGACAGATCGCGATCCTCGAAGATCACCCGCCCGGTCGTCGCCGGATAGATGAGACTGACCAGATTGAAGATCGTCGTCTTGCCCGCGCCGTTTGGGCCGATGATCGTATAGACCTCGCCCGGATGGACCTCGAAGCTGATGTCGTCGACAGCCGTCAGACCGCCGAACTTCTTGGTGAGGTTCTCTACCTTGAAGAAGGCCATGCTTAGTGGACCCGCTCGGATTTCTGGTACGCCTTCTGGCGCTTGAACATGTCCTTCTTGTACAGAGGGAACAGGGCGAAGTAGGTGCGGATCTTCAGCCAGCGGCCGTACAGTCCCATCGGCTCGAACAGCACGAACAGGATCATGATCACGCCGAAGATCGTCATCTTCAGACCGGGCTGCTCGGCCACCGCCTGCGGCAGGTAGTCCTTCAGGGCGCCGATCAGCTCCGGCAGCGAGATCACGAACACCGAGCCGAACACGGCGCCGTGCAGCGACCCCATGCCGCCGATGACGATCATCATCAGGAACTCGATCGACACGAAGAGCGTGAACTGCTCGGGGCTGATGAACCGGATCTGGTGCGCGTACAGAGCGCCGGCCAGCCCGGTGATGCCGGCCGACAGCGCGAAGCTCAGCGTCTTGAAGCGCGCGAGGTTCACGCCCATGCTCTGCGCCGACACCTCCGAATCACGGATTGCGATGAAGGCCCGACCGGTCGGCGAACGCAGCAGGTTGAAGATCGCCAAGCCGACCAGCAGAAGACATGCGAGGCACAGGTAATAGAACTGCGTGGCCGATTCGAACTGGTCGAACAGCAGGCGCACGGCCGGGACCATCATCCCCGAGTTTCCGGCCGTGACATGTTCCCACCGGACGAGCACCTCTTCGACGATGAATCCGAAGGCAAGCGTCGCGATCGCCAGGTAGATGCCTGTCAGCCGCAGCGCAGGCAGCCCGATCACCACCCCGGCGATCGCAGCCAGCGCGATCGCGACCGGGGCGGACAGCAGGAACGGCCATCCTTGCGCCTGGAGGATCGCCTCGGTATAGGCGCCGATCGCCAGGAATGCCGCGTGCCCCATCGAGATCTGGCCGGTGTAGCCCGACAGCAGCATCAGCCCGAAACCGGCGATCGCCCAGATGAAGATGAAGACGAGCTGGGACCGGTAGTACTCCGGCAAGATCAAGGGCGCGGCCAGCAGAACGATCAGCAGCGCGCAATACCAGGCCGCGGACACGCCGTCCTTGAAGATCTGCAGGTCCTGCTCGTAACGGGTCTTGAAGACGAAACGCATGTCGGATTCCGTGCTGGGCTGGGGGGTCGCTGCTCTAGACCTTCTTGCGCCGCATCTCGGCGAAGATGCCCGACGGGCGGATCAGCAGCACCAGCAGAACCACGATGTAGGCCGCCACATCCTTGAAGCCTTCGGGCAGGTAGAAGCCCGCATAGGACTCGACCAATCCGATGATCAGGCCGCCGACGATCGCCCCCGGGATGCTTCCGAATCCGCCGACCACGGCAGCGGGGAACGCTTTCAGCCCGACCAGGCCCATGTTGGAGTGCACGAACGTGATCGGCGCCAGCAGCACGGCAGCGAAGGCCGCGACGCCGGCGGAGATTCCCCAGATCAGCATGTTGATCTTCGGCACCGGGATGCCCACGTAGTTCGCGGCGAGCTGGTTCTGCGAGGTTGCCTGCATCGCGATGCCGACCCGGGTGTTCTTGAAGAACAGGTAAAGACCCGCGCACAGCAGCGTCGTCAGAACGATGATCGCGATGTGGTCGGACAGGATCGCCAGCCCGCCGATCTTGATCACACCGTCGGAGTACGGCGCCTTCAGTGCGTAGGTGTCAGCGCCCCATCCGGGAATCATCGTTGCGACGCCCCTGATCACGAAGCCGGCCGCAAGCGTGACCATCACGGCCGCGAACGGTGGCTGTCCGATGATCGGCCGCAGCAGGAACCTGTTGAACAGCGCCCCGACGACGGCGAGAACCGCAATCGCGAAGATCACCGAAAGCCAGAACGGGAAATGCCAGAGGCCCGCGAACGTGAAGGCAACGAACGCGCCAAGCATCATCACATCGCCCTGGGCGAAATTGACGACTTCAGTCGCCTTGTAGATCAGGACGAAACCGAGGGCGATCAGTGCATAGATGCATCCGATCGCAACCCCTGCAATCGTCAGTTGCAGGATCTCCATGTCTCCGCTGCTTATGTCGTAATGTGGAGCGGAGTCTAGGGATCGAAAAATCGCCAGTCAAAGCAGTTCGGCCGGCATTCCACGCGTCTGGGGTTTCCCCTAAGACCCAGGAAACACGCGGGATTCGGGCAAATTGCCGACGCGAGCGCACGGACGAAACAAGGGCCCGTACACGGGCCCCAGGCAATCCCGCACCGCCATCGGCGGAGCAGGTCGGGAATGGGGCGGCGACCGGTGCGCCGCGCTCACCTCACTTCTGCGCGCCCATGCCCATCGAGCGCGTGATGAGTTCCTTCATGATCTCGTTGGTGCCACCGTAGATGCGCTGCACGCGCGCGTCGGCGAAGGCCCTCGCGATCGGGTATTCCCACATGTAGCCATAGCCGCCGTGCAATTGCAGGCACTCGTCGATCACCTTGCACTGCAGGTCGCTGCACCAGTACTTGGCCATCGAAGCCGTCGCCGTGTCGAGCTTGCCGACCAGCAGCAGTTCCATGCACTTGTCGACGAAGACCCGCGCAACCTGAGTCTCGGTCTGCAACTCCGCGAGCTTGAAGCGCGTGTTCTGGAAGCTGGCAACGGTGGTGCCGAAAACCTTGCGGTCCTTCGTGTACTGCACGGTCCAGTCGATGGCCGCCTGCGCGGATTCCACCGCCGAGATCGCGATCTGCAGGCGCTCCCAGGGCAGCTCCTGCATCAGGTAGATGAAGCCCTGGTTCTCCGCACCCAGCAGATTCTCGACCGGCACCTTCACGTTGTCGAAGAACAGCTCGGACGTGTCCTGCGCCTTCATGCCGACCTTCTTCAGTCGCTTGCCCTTCTCGAAACCCGGCATGCCGCGCTCGACCAGCAGCAGGCTCGTGCCCTTGGCACCGGCCGCCGGGTTGGTCTTGGCGACCACGATCACCAGGTCGGCATGCCAGCCGTTCGTGATGAAGGTCTTGGAACCGTTCAGCACGTAGTGATCGCCCTGACGCGTCGCCGACGTCTTCACGCCCTGCAGATCCGATCCCGCAGCGGGCTCGCTCATCGCGATCGCACCGACGACTTCGCCGGATGCCATCTTGGGCAGGAATTTCTTCTTCTGGGCGTCCGAGCCGTAGCGCAGGATGTACGGAGCGACGATCTCGGAATGAAGGCCGAACCCGACGCCGGTGGCGTTCACACGGGCGACCTCCTCCATCATGATCATCGAGTACAGCTTGTCGGCGGCGGCACCACCGAACTCCTCGGGCATCGAGGTGCACAGGAAACCGTTCGCGCCCGCTTTCGTCCAGACCTCGCGGTCGACGTAGCCCTGATCTTCCCATTGCGCGTGGAACGGAACGATCTCGTTCTCGACAAACCGGCGGAACGACTCGCGAAAGATCGCGTGATCCTCGCCGAACAACGTACGTTCAATCATAGAGACTCCTTCTGGGGCGGTTTTCCGTGTCTAAACCCATAAGGATATAGCGGGTCGGCGCCAGCGCAGCAAAGCCGCAGCCGTCACAACCCCTCCGTGCCGCGCGCCGCTCGAATCGCCGCGATCAGCGGGGCCGCCAGCGCCATCGTGTCGAAGGGCTTCTGCAGCAGGGTCGTACGCCTCGGCAGGGATCGCCGGATCGGCGCGAGATCCGCCTCGCCCGTGACGATGATCGCAGGCGCGTCGATATCGAGCGCACGCCGCAGTTCGACGACGCACTCCGCCCCATTCCTCGCACCCGGCAGCCGGTAGTCGCTGACGATCGCGTCGACGCCGAGCTCCGAACTCTCGTTTTCCCGCAGGACCTCCTCGAGCGTCGCCCCCGACGAATAGAGCACGCCCCAGTCGTCCAGGAGATCCTGGAATGCCCGCCGAGCATCGTGGTCGTCTTCGAGGACGAGGACGTAGGCTCCGCGCATCAGGTCGAAATCGGCGCTGCGAGAGGCGCGACGTACCCTGCATGACCGGCGCCGGCTCGCCGACCCAGAGCCCCGGCATCGAAACGGTGAAGCGCGAGCCCCGCCCGGGACGGGAGCGCATCGAGATGTGGTGCGACGGCAAGCGATCGAGCGCACGGCGCACGAGGAACAGCCCGAGCCCGAGCCCGCGCTGCCGGTTGCGCTCCTCGTTCGCGAGCTGCAGATAGGGCTGCCAGATCATCTCGTGATGCTCCGGCGCGATCCCGATGCCGGTGTCGACGACGTGGACCCGGCATACACCGTCCCTCAGCGTCGCGGCGACGACCACCCCCCGCCCACGCGCCCCATTCGACGGGGTGAACTTGATTCCATTCGACACCAGATTCATCAGCACTCGCCAGAGCGCGGTGGCGTCCGACGTAACGATCAGACGTCGACGTGGCATCCGCACGCGCAGCTCGACCCCGCGACTGCGGGCCTCGTCGGTGAGGGTGACTTTCAGCCGCTCGAAGATTACCCCCAGGTCGACCGCCTCGATCCTGATCGGCTCGGTTCCACTGTCGTAACGCGCGGCCGTCAGCAGGTGATCCAGCGTGTCCCCCAGAAGGCCAATCGAGGATTTGACGTTGTCGGCCTGGCGCTGGACCTCCTGGTAGTTCTGCTTCTCGAGCTTGCTCTTGAGTACGTCGACAAACGTCAGCGCGGCCATGATGGGCTGACGCAGGTCGTGGCTGACTGCAGCCAGAAGGCGGGTCTTCTCCTCATCAGCCTCCTCGGCCGCGCGTGCACGGCGATCGAGCTCGATCTGCGCTGCCTCGGCTTTGCGGCGTTGGAGGAATAGGTCGCGTTCGCGGGACTCCGTCGACGTAAGGAGAAAGAGACCGAGCAGATTGAACGCCGCCAAGTAAACGACAGCACGAGCGGCACCCGCGGCTGCCAAGTCCCCATAAACAACGAGGATCACAGCCAGACTAAACATGGCTCCGAGTCCCGCCGCCAACCAGAGGGGGAGCCGAAGAAGCGAATAGCACAAGAACAGTGCAAAGAGAACAGCGGGCAGTGGACTGAGCCCCGCGGACGCTGCGACGAGGCCTTGCTCACTTGCAAGTATTACGGTGCCTAGGAGCAAGAGTGCACATCCGACCCCGATGACGAGCGGGTACCGGCGGACCGCAAACTCGCGGCCGATCGACAATACTGCAATAACGCCAGCGAGACACACCAGCATCGCCAGCCTAGTCGCCAGTACGTGTGGGGAAGACCGGTTGGCTAGTGATACTCCCGGAACCACAAGAAACAGCAATAGCAGAAGTGCGGCCACCGCACATGCGTAGGTGGCCCATTTCAGACCTGTCTTCCGATAGTCGTTCAGGAAGTCCTCGTGCGCTTGTCGGTGCTCCTCTTCGAGTTCTCTGACCGGCGCCTCTAGCTTGACCCCGTTAACCGCAACCATGGTCCCCCCGCTTCGAATCCCCACGCCGAATAGACTCGGTCTCCTCGTTCCTCGCTAGCCCCGACCGGCGACAAAGCCACTTTGCCTCGAACAACGCGCACGCAGCTTCGCTTTGATAGAAGCTGCAACGGGACGCGTAGACCCTGTCAATTCCCTCTTGTAACAACAGTTGCCCGAAGGATCAGCGTGAAATATTGCCGACACGGCTAGGTAGCTGCTACCTTCGCCAAGCGCAACCGAGGTGCCCGAGCGCGTCAGATCAGTGGCACGTCGCCCTGCAAAGGACTCGACTCCTCACACACTCCGCCCCGCGCATGTGCATGTCGTTGACAGCGTGCGCGGAGGTAGTCTCTCCACGACGCATGTCAGGGCACTTGAGATAGAGATGCGACCCGCGAGAACACCAATTCAGGCGACAGAAGCTTCTAACTAGCCTGCCCTCCAGCACCCAAAGGCCCGGCTTTGGACTTTCCCTCCCGTTTCGCGTGAGGCTGGTTCGGACAGAAGATCAACTTGCCCAAGCGGTGTCAATCCGCCAAATTGCCTACCAAAGGCATTTGCCAGGGCTAGCGCAAGAACTCTTGCGCCCCGAGCGCGAAGACTACGAACCAGGCTCCGTCGTACTCTTGGCGGAGTCGAAGATTGATGGGAGCCCTCTGGGCACACTTCGAGTTCAAACGAACCTGTTCAGAAGCACCGAATTCGAGCAATTCCTGCCCCTCCCACCTCAGTACCAAGGACAGGCTCTCGCGCACATAGCGCGCCTCGGAATAGCTGCGGGCCGATCAACCTCGCTCGTGAAACTCGCATTGTTCAAGGCGATGCACCGCTTCTGCTTAGCCAACCAGATCGCCTACCTTCTCGTCGTAGGAGCCCCGCCACGAGATCGCTGGTACCACCAACTCACCTTCGAAGACATCTTTGAGGTTGGACAGATGTTCATCTTGCCAAGTTCGCACGGCATCCCAGGTCGGATGATGTCGTTTGAAGTCGCGACAGCCGAGCGACGCTGGCGAGAAGCAGGACACCCCCTCTACGACTTCATGTTCGTCCAGTACACGCCCGACATCGACGTATTCTCATCTTTGTCGGGCGCTTGGGTCCAACCGCGCGAGGACGAAGGACTCTTCGCTCATCAGAACGAAGAGTCCTATCTGGATCTCGGAATTCTGGCGGTGTAGCGCTTTCGCGGCATCCTCCGTTCGGTTCGCGCCGTCCGACCGGTATCGCTGACCGCAGGTCGCCCAAACGATCTCTGACGAAGGCCAGCCTTCTAAGGTCCTGATACATCCCGTGAGTTCACGGGCTAGACAGGACATGGACGCGAAGCGACTTGTAGCCCCCGGCACCCCACAAGCTGCGGCCTTTGCAGCCCGACCAGGGAAGGTGCGTGTCCTCGCGGCCCTACTAATCGCGCTGGCTGTTGCCGCACTGTTCATATGGCACAACCTCTCCAACGCGCCCCGGAAGACAATCGAAGAAACAAAGACGTCGGCAGTTCCAATTCGATATATTGCCTCCAAAGGTTTACCAGAACTTGTCGAGGCGACTCAGATTGCATCTCGCAACGATGCTCGCACCGGGACTCCTTCAAGGGGATTAAGCCCCAGCGCGCCTTTTTGGCTTCTAGTGGACAACGTTGCGGCATCACAGGATACCGACAAAATTGTCGAAATTAAGCTCCTGCGCGCCAGATCGGTATCTGCGTACTCCGTCGATAGAAAAACTTCTGACAATATTCAGGTCAAGGCTCTGGCATCGGAAAACGCCAAGGGCGGTCTGATCATTCGCATACCAAAAGCCCATGCTTCCAAGACGATAGTTCTCGCAAAGATCGACCCACTCTGGGCGTCGGCACCAAAGGCTAAGCTATGGAGCGCCGAAGAATTTGAACGATCCGCTGAAGTCTTTGACCGAGCAGGCGGCGCGTTTTTTGGCGCATTTCTTATTATCGCAGCATTTAGCGCAATTATCGCCGCCAGAAACAGAGATCTCACTTTCCTATTTTTTTCTATTTGGCTCGTAACGACTCTACGACTCGTCGCGATCAACGGAGGATGGGATCCCGTATGGCTAAGTCTTCCAATTAGCGGTGAAGCCGCGTCAGTTGTCCTAAGAACGACCCTCGCCATCCACGCCCTCGTCACGGCACTCCTCTTTCGATCTCTGTTCGCGGAGGCTCTCCCACAGCGGTGGGATACAAAGGCGCTGACGATCGTTACATACGTTCTCGCCACCATTTCTGTCGCGGTAGTGTTTGTCAACCACGAGGCTGCCCTACCAATGATATGGGTTTCCGGCGGACTTGGATTGGTATTGCTTCTCAAACTGCTCTGGCGCCTGCTCGGGACGACACCCACAAATGTAGTCAAGGCATACGCGCTTTCTTGGATTTGCCTTATTTTTGGAATGCTAGGCGATATCAGCTATGCAGCCGGGCTCCTCAATCTGCCAATAAGTGCGAGCTCGATCGGCGCGTGCCTGTCGGCCTTCATCATGGCAACCGCGATGGCTGAGAAGATCCGGGCTGAACGCGATGACCGGATCCGAGCTCAGGCGAATGAGGTTGTCGCTCTCCAGAGATTCAGAACAAACTACACAACGGTACCAATCGGTCTGTGCACCCTCAGCCAAGATGGTGAGATATCAGATTTCAATCCTGCATTCGAGTCACTGATTGAGCCAAGCCATCGGATCGCTGAGCGTGGGCACCTCACGTGGGATGGTATGTTTGGGGCCGGATCGTTTACGTCAATTCGACGTGGCCTCCAAGATGCAGCTCAAATCGAGATTGAACTTTCGGCCGAAATTGGAGCAACGAAGCGATGGTTCAAGATGCGGGCAGTCCTGAAGGAAGAGAAGGTTGAGGCATCTGTTGAAGACATAACCCAACGCAAAGAAGCCGACTTCCAGCTCCGCTTCCTCGCCCACCACGACCCTCTCACCGCGCTGCTGAATCGCCGCGGATTCGATGCCAAGTTCGAGCGCGCGATGGTCCGGCTCGAGCCTGGTGAGACGGCCTTGCTCGCTTATGTCGACCTCGACCGATTCAAACTGGTCAACGATCTCTTCGGTCACGTTGCGGGTGACAATGTTCTGCGGCAGGTTGCCGACCGACTGAAGGCGCGGGTGCAGGAACCCCACTCTATCGCCCGGGTTGGTGGCGATGAATTCCTGATCCTGTTCGTCGGAATGACCGCGCCCGAGGCGAAATCCCTCTGCGAGGCGATCCTCGATGACATCCGCTCGACGCCTTATCAGTTCCAGGACAAGGCGTTCAGCGTCGACGCGAGCGTCGGTCTCACCACACTCGAACCGGGCATGTCGGAGCGGGATGCGGTCTCCACTTGCGACCGCGCCTGTTCGGAGGCCAAACGACTTGGCGGGTCGCACGTCGTGCTGCTCAACGACAAATCCGAACAGGTGAAGCAGCACTTGGACGAGATTCGCCTGATTGCGGAGATCCGCAACTCGCTACCGGAAGACCGCCTGTTCACGGTATTTCAACCGATCGTGTCCCTGAGCGACGCGGCGAGCTCGCTCTGTTACGAGGTGCTGCTGCGAATGCGGGACGACGACGGGAAGACGATCCCGCCAGGTCGCTTCATCGCAGCGGCGGAGCGCAATGGCCTGATGACTCGAATCGATCGCTTCGTGCTTCGGAACACGCTGGAGTGGCTGGACAGCCATCCGACGCACCGGGGCAACGTGTCGTTCTCGACTTTGAACATCAGTGGCGCTTCGCTGAACGACGAACGCTTCATCGACGACGTTCGTGCGATCGTTCGCGAGCACCCGGAGTCGGCGAAGAAGCTCTGCTTCGAGGTCACGGAGAGCGTGGCGCTCTACGACCTCAATGGAACCCGCCGCTTCGTCGACATGATCAAATCGTTCGGCGCGATGGTCGCGCTCGACGATTTCGGCGCCGGTTACACGTCGTTCAGCTACCTGAAGGAATTGCGCGGCGACATCGTGAAGATCGACGGCGGCTTCATCCGCGACATCAATTCGAATCCGGCGAACTACGCGATCACGCGGGCCATCATCGACGTGTCGCACGAACTTGGCATGGGCTGCATCGCCGAATGGGCCGAGACGCCGGACATTCTTGCGTCGCTGATGAACCTCAAGGCCGACTACGCGCAGGGCTTCGTGCTGGCGAAGCCGCTCGAGCGCGAAGCGCTGCTCGCGACGACGAATTGTGGAGCCCTGATGAAAGATCCCGAGGTTCGGCGGCTTCTGAACCTCGAACAAGACGCGCCGATCACATCGGCACGCGAGCCCAGGCAGCTTCTCCTTTCCTGCTGAGCCCGACATCCGTCACGCGCCCGGCGGGCGCGAGCAACGGATGGGCTCGCCCACTCTTCCATTATCATTCCCTGCGCCATCTGCGGCCTTTGCCTGCAGGGGCAATCCTCGTCCGGAACGCATCCGAATCCGGGCCAGGTCTGAAAGGTGCAGGCGCGAATGAACCGGCCAAGCGGTCAATATTCAGGCATCGTCTCCCGGGTCGGGGTCGTCGGCACCGGGGACGAGGCCCGCGACATCACTCGCGCCCTCCGGGATGCCGGAATCGACTGCATCGTCACCGCCTCGGGCTCGGTCCCGTGCTCTGTTCGCTCCGGCATTGGTCGTGAGAACGCGGCTCGTAGCGCGGGCATCGAGAGCGCCGAGGCACTCGACACGGATTCATCCGAGACGACCGGCGAGGTGGCACCGATCGATGATCTCGCGGGCTGCCAGGTGATCCTGCGCGCGGAGCCCGACGCACAGGACGCGATGGCCCAGTTGCTGCGCGCCGTCGAAGCAATCATCGAACCCCATGCGATCTATGCGGCCGACACGTCCAGGGGAACACTCACGGGACTCGCTCGCCGGGCCCGACAGCCGGAACGCATCGTCGGCGCCTGTTTCGTCCGACTCGGTGCGCGCTTCTCACTGGTCGAAATCGTGCGGGGCGCGCGCACGTCGAGCCAGGCAATCGCGCGTGTAATCGAACTCATGACTCGAATAGGAAAGGTGCCGATCGTGGTGAACGACTCGAACGGACTGGTCACCAGCCGTGTGCTGGGTGCATTCGTGAACGAAGGAATGGCGTTGGTCGGCGAAGGCGTGCCGGCCACCCAGGTCGAGGACGCCGCGCTGGAGGCGGGGCTGGCTCGAGGGCCGCTGGGGGTGATCGACGACATCTCCCTGAAGGTCGCCGACGAAGCGCTTCACCGCGAGCTGGAGGAACTCGAGCATGGCCACGCCCGCGGCGATGATCATGCCCACGGCCATGAACACGACCACGGTCATAAGCATGGGCACGGCGATGAACATGCGTGCGCCCATGATCACGAACACGGCCACCAGCACGCCGGCGAACACGGTCCCGATCGTGAACACGGACATGACCACGCGCGTGGCCACGGGCATGAACACGGACACGAGCACGGACACGGCAACGAGCACGGGCATGCGCACGACCACGCCCCCCCTGCGAAGGCCCAGGCGCCAGTTCATCGGCACACGCACAAAGTGAAGTCCAAGCGCATGCCCGAGCCCGCGGTCTACGTGCTCGAGAAGATGTCACACGGATTCAAGAGAGCGGGACGCGCGGCCGGCGCCGGCTTCTATGACTATCGCGAAGGCGAGCCGCCGCAGCTTTGGCCTGGTCTGAAAACGTTCGAACGCGGAGCGCGGCAGATCCCGTTGGAGGACGTCCGCGAACGGCTGCTCTTCGCGCAGGCGCTCGAGGCGGTGCGCTGTCTGCAAGAGGGCGTCGTCGACTCTGCCGACGATCTCGACAAGGCAACCGTGCACGGATGCGGTTTTCCCGAGAAGACCGGCGGCGCGATCCGGTTCGTCAACGCGATGGGCGTCGGACGCTTTGCCGAGCGCGCCCGGGAGTTGTCGCAGAGATACGGTGAGCGCTTCGACCCGCCCGCGCTGCTGGCGGAGCGGGCACAACGGGGGATTCCGCTTTGAGCGCGGTTCTGGTCGAGCGGGACGGTCCGGTCACCGTCGTCACGCTGAACCGTCCCGAGGTTCGCAATGCGGTCGACGGGCCGACCGCGCAGGCACTCGCCGATGCGTTCCGCGCGTTCGACGAGGACGACTCGGCCCGCGTTGCCGTCTTCCACGGCGCCAATGGAAACTTCTGCGCCGGCGGCGACCTCAAGGCGATGGCCGGCCAGACGCGCAGGAATCGTCTCGAGACAACGGGCGACGGTCCGATGGGTCCGAGCCGGATGCTGCTGTCGAAACCGGTCATCGGGGCGATCTGCGGATTCGCCGTCGCCGGCGGGCTCGAACTCGCGCTGTGGTGCGACCTCAGGATCGTCGAGCGCTCGGCGGTGCTGGGCGTCTTCTGCCGCCGCTTCGGCGTGCCGCTGATCGACGGTGGCACGATCCGGTTGCCGCGGCTGATCGGACTGTCGCGCGCGCTCGACATGATCCTGACCGGCCGCGCGGTCGATGCCGACGAGGCGCTGGCGTTCGGCCTGGCCAATCGCGTCGTCGACGACGGCACGGCCCGGGCGAGTGCGATCGAGCTCGCGCATCAGCTGGCGGCGCTGCCTCAGACCTGCATGCGCAACGACCGACGCTCGGCGTACGAGCAGTTCGGCATGTCGCTGGACGATGCGCTGAGCCACGAATTCGCGCTGGGGCTGGACTCGCTGGCGACCGGTGATTCGTTTCGCGGCGCGACGCGATTCGCGCAGGGCGACGGGCGCAGCGGCGGCACGCTCGAATGAAATGAACAGGAGACAGGCAGATGGCTAGAGAAGAAAAGCGGCTTCACGAATGGCGGGAACCGGTCGCGACGCGGCCCGCGGCAACGATCCTGCTGTTGCGGGACGGCGACGAGGGGCTGGAGGTCCTGATGACGCGCCGTTCGGCAACAGCCAGCTTCGCGCCCGGGGTGTTCGTGTTTCCCGGCGGCGCGCTCGACGCGGCCGATGCATCCGAGCAAGCGCGCGCCCTCTCGCGCGCTCGTCCGACGCAACCGGACGATGTCATGCCGCACTCGGTCGCGGCGATCCGCGAAGCCTTCGAGGAACTTGGCGTGCTGCTCGCCTATCGCCAGGACGGAACGCTCGCCGACGCCAGCGACCTGGAGCGACTCGACCGTGGCCGCGACGCCGACTTCTTCGCGCAGCTCGAATCGGGCGGTTATTCGATGGCGCTGGACCGCGTCTGGTGGCTGTGCCACTGGATCACCGACCGCGATCTGCCCAAGCGCTTCGACGTTCGCTTCTTCGTCGCGCCGATGCCGCATGGCCAGGAACCGGTCGCGGACGAGGGAGAGCAGTTCGAGCCGGTGTGGATCTCGCCCGCGCGCGCGCTCGAGCGGCACGAGCGGGGCGACTTCGACATGATCTTTCCGACCGTCCGGACGCTGCGCCGGCTGGCGCAGATGCCCAGCGTCACCACGGTGCTCGAGAACTGCGCGTCCGATCGGCCGCTGTGGGTGTCGAGCCCGCGGGGCGGCCACTACAAGGGCGAGATCGCGCGCTTCTCCGAACACGAGCCCGCGTTCGGCGAGCTGGAGCTGGTCAGTCCGGACGGTCGCCTGGCCCATTCCCTGGACTGGCAGCACGAGAAGGCGGTGCCCCTGCTGAAGAACGTTCAGCGGCTGACCGCGCCGAATCCGGGCCGGATGACCGGACCGGGCACGAACACGTACATCGTCGGAGAGCCGGGCGCCTACGCGGTGATCGATCCGGGACCGGACGACCCGGTGCACATCGAGCGCATCGCAGCCATCGTCGGCAAGGACCTGAAGTACATCCTGTGCACCCACTCGCATCCGGACCACTCCCCCGGAGCCGCGCCGCTCAAGAAGATCACCGGCGCTCCGATCCTGGGTGCGCCGTCGGGTCCGCACTTCCGCAGCGAGTGGCAGTTCACGCCCGACCGCACGCTCAGCGACGGCGAGAGGCTCACGGTAGGCGACACGACGCTGAAGGTCCTGCACACGCCGGGGCACGCGTCGAACCACCTGTGTTTCCTGCTCGAGGAAGACCGCCTTCTGCTGTCGGGCGACCACATCAACAACGGCTCGACGGTCGTGATCGATCCACCCGACGGCGACATGAAGGCGTACCTGGATGCGCTCGAGCGGCTGCTTGGCGAGTCCTTCGACTACATCCTGCCGGCCCACGGCTGGGTGCTGGGCTTCGCGCACGAATCGATCCGCCAGCTGATCGCGCACCGGCTCAAGCGCGAGTCGAAGGTGCTGTCCGCGGTGCGCGACCTGAAGCGCGGAACGATGCAGCAGCTGCTGCCGAAGGTCTACGATGACGTGGACCCGATCATGTACCCGGTGGCGCAACGCTCGCTGCTGGCGCATCTGCTCAAGCTCGAAGCCGAC
The DNA here is from genome assembly GCA_963849015.1 of uncultured beta proteobacterium. Taxonomy (GTDB): domain Bacteria; phylum Pseudomonadota; class Gammaproteobacteria; order Burkholderiales; family Burkholderiaceae_E; genus Quisquiliibacterium. The sequence continues at coordinate 525,911 of CAWKFK010000005.1, read as the reverse complement.
CTGGCGATTCGCAGGAGCGGCGAGGAGTGGGCAGCGGTCTGACCAAAAGGATGGAGACACATCGAGATGGCCACACGCGCATACGACTGGATCGCCCACCACGCCCGCACGTCGCCGCAGCAGATCGCGGTCGTCGACCTGCACGAGCAGCGCCGGCTGACCTATCGTGAATTCGACCGCCGTGCGGACCGGCTGGCAGGCTGGCTGCGCAGCGTCGGTGTCGGGCGCGGCGATCGCGCTGCGATCCTGGCGCAGAACTGCAGCGACGTGCTGGAACTGCAGTTCGCCTGCGGACGCCTGGGCGCGATCTTCGTGCCGCTCAACTGGCGCCTGACGGTGCCCGAGCTGAGCTTCATCCTCGGCGACGCGACACCGCGCGTGCTGATCCACGACCCCGAGTTCGCCGAGGCGGCGCAGACACTGACCAACGTGGTTGCGGGCATGCGCCTGCTGCCGCGCGGTGGCGCCGTCAGCGACTACGAACGCGCGCTCGCCGACGCCGAGCCGCTGGCCGCACACGAGCCGGTGACACTCGATGATGTGTCGACCATCATGTACACATCGGGCACGACGGGGCATCCGAAGGGCGCGATGATCACGCACGGCATGACCTTCTGGAACACGGTGAACCTGGGCCTGCCGGCCGAGGTCGGCTTCTCGTCGGTGCTGTTGACCGTGCTGCCGCTGTTCCACACGGGCGGCCTGAACTGCTATGCGAACCCCGTCCTGCATGCCGGCGGCACGGTCCTGGTCCCCAGAGTGTTCGAACCGGGCGAGGCGCTGCGCATGATCGGCGACCCTGAGGTCGGGATGACGCACTTCTTCGGTGTGCCCGCGCATTACCAGTTCATGCTGCAGCATCCCGAATTCGAGCGCACCGACCTGTCAGGGCTGCGCGTGGCCGGGGTCGGCGGCGCACCGATGCCCGTGCCCCTGCTGAAGGCGTGGCAGGCGCGCGGCGTTCCGCTGGTGCAGGGTTACGGCATGACCGAAACCAGCCCGTCGGTGCTGATGCTCGACCGCCGCGACGCCGTGCGCAAGGCAGGCTCGGCCGGGCGCCCGCTGCTGCACACCGAGACGCGCGTGGTCGACGAGAACGGCAACGACGTTGCGCCAGGCGCGATGGGCGAGCTCTGGGTGCGCGGCCCGAACGTCACGCCGGGCTACTGGCAGCGACCCGAGGCGAACCGCGCCTCGTTCACGGACGGCTGGCTGCATACGGGCGACGCAGCCCGCATCGACGACGAAGGCTTCTACTACATCGTCGATCGCACGAAAGACATGTACATCTCCGGCGGGGAGAACGTCTATCCGGCGGAAGTCGAGAACGTGCTGTACCAGATTCCGCAGCTCGCCGAAGCGGCAATCATCGGCGTGCCCGACGAACGCTGGGGCGAGGTCGGAAAGGCGATCGTCGTGGTCAAGCCGGGGCAGATGCTCAGCGCCGAGCAGGTCCTGGACCACTGCCGCGAGAACCTGGCGCGCTACAAGCTGCCACGCTACATCGAGTTCGTCGACGCCCTGCCCCGAAACGCGACCGGCAAGGTGCACAAGCCGACGCTGCGACAGATGTTCGGCAAGAAGGTAGTGGAGCCCCCGAAGAGCTGAGCGCCGCTCGGGGTTCCGCGCGCAACGGCCCGCGGCACACGCGCGTGGGTGCGCCCGCACCGGGCGCACAATAGAAAACGGCCGGCGATTCGCCGGCCGTTCCCTTTGCAGGCTGGGCGAGCGTCAGCTCGCCTGGCCGGCAGCGGCATCGTCGGCAGCCGCGGCCTTCATCGACAGGCGCAGGCGGCCCTTGTCGTCGGCTTCGATTGCCTTGACGCGCACGACCTGGCCTTCCTTCAGATAGTCGGAGACCTGGTTGACGCGCTCGTTGGCGATCTGCGACACGTGCAGCAGACCGTCACGGCCCGGCAGCACCTGCACGATGGCGCCGAAATCGAGGATCTTCAGCACCGTGCCTTCGTAGATCTTGCCGATCTCGACTTCGGCGGTCAGACCTTCGATGATCGCCTGCGCCTTCTTCGCAGCGCCCGCGTCGATCGCGGCGATCGTGATCGAGCCGTCGTCCTGGATGTCGATCGTCGTGCCGGTCTGCTCGGTGATCTGGCGGATCGTGGCGCCGCCCTTGCCGATCACGTCGCGGATCCGCTCGGGGTTGATCTTCATCGTGTACATGCGCGGAGCGAAATCCGACAGCTCCTGGCGGGCGCCGCCCATGGCCTTGCGCATCTCGCCGAGGATGTGCAGACGACCTTCGCGCGCCTGCGCCAGTGCGACCTGCATGATCTCCTTGGTGATGCCCTGGATCTTGATGTCCATCTGCAGCGCGGTGATGCCCTGATCGGTACCGGCCACCTTGAAGTCCATGTCGCCGAGGTGATCCTCGTCGCCCAGGATGTCGGTGAGCACCGCGAAGCGGTTGCCATCCTTGATCAGGCCCATCGCAACACCGGCCACGTGGGCCTTCATCGGCACGCCGGCATCCATCAGCGCGAGGCAGCCGCCGCACACCGAAGCCATCGACGACGAACCGTTGGACTCGGTGATCTCGGACACCACGCGCAGCGAGTAGGCGAACTCCGCGGCGCTGGGCAGCAGCGGGCGGATCGCACGCTTGGCCAGGTTGCCGTGACCGACTTCGCGACGCTTGGGCGTGCCCATGCGGCCCGTCTCGCCGGTGGCGTACGGAGGCATGTTGTAGTTGAACATGAAGCGCTCGCGGTACTCGCCGGTGATCGCGTCGATGATCTGCTCGTCGCGCGAAGTGCCCAGCGTAGCGACCACGATCGCCTGGGTCTCCCCACGCGTGAACAGCGCCGACCGTGCGCGCGCGGCATCACGCTGGAGCGGATGGCGATCGGGCGCACGGTGCGCGTGTCGCGGCCGTCGATGCGCGGCTCGCCGCTCAGCACCTGGCCGCGAACGATGCGCGACTGGATGTCGAACAGGATGTTGCCGACGTCGTTCGAATCCGGCGCCGGCTGTCCGGCGGCCGCGGCTTCTTCGGCGACCTTGGCCGCGACGCTCTTCTCGATCTCGCGGACCTTGGTGGTGCGCTCCTGCTTGTTGCGCGTGCGATAGGCCTCGCGCATCGGCGCCTCGGCCAGCTGCGCGATGCGCGCGATCAGAGCCTCGTTCTTCGCGGCCGGTTTCCAGTCCCACTCGGGGCGGCCACCCAGCTCGACCAGTTCGTTGATCGCATCGATCGCGATCTGCATCTGCTCGTGGCCGAACACCACGGCGCCGAGCATCACGTCCTCGGGCAGTTCCTGCGCCTCGGACTCGACCATCAGCACTGCCTGCGTCGGTACCCGCGACCACCAGGTCGAGCTTGCTGGCCGACGCCTGCGAGGCGTTCGGGTTCAGCACGTACTGGCCGTCGACGTAGCCGACACGGGCCGCGCCGATCGGGCCGGCGAACGGCACGCCGGAGACGGCCAGCGCCGCCGACGCGGCCGAGCATCGCCGGAATGTCTGAATCGACTTCCGGATTGCTCGACATCACCTGCACGACGACCTGGATCTCGTTGTAGAAGCTGTCGGGAAACAGGGGGCGGACCGGCCGATCGATCAGCCGGCAGATCAGGATCTCGCGTTCGGTCGGACGACCTTCACGCTTGAAGAAACCGCCGGGGATGCGACCCGCCGCGTAGAACTTCTCGACGTAGTCGACGGTCAGGGGAAAGAAGTCCTGACCGGGTTTGGGATTCTTTGCCGCGACCACGGTGGCGAGCACCACCGTGTCGTCCATGTTGAGGACCACAGCCCCGGTGGCCTGGCGGGCGACTTCGCCCGTCTCCATGGTCACCGTGTGCTGACCCCACTTGAAGGTCTTCCTTGCGATATCGAACACTGTTCGTTTTCCTTTCTGCATTGCCCGCGCGATCAGCCCGGCGGCGCGGTTCGCCGACAAACATCAACCCAACAGCAATATCGACCCAACGACGATCGAACCGACCACTGTCGGCCTCACGACTCGAGACCCAATACCGACCGGTCCGACGAATGTCGCTGCGGGTGTGCCGCAGCAACGCAAAAAGCCCGCAAGCATTCGACTTGCGGGCTTTTCGAGTGAGTGTCGACCCCGTCGTCCAGCGCGTTCAGCTGCGCAGACCCAGTTTCTCGATCAGGCCTCGGTAGCTGGCCAGGTTGGTCGACTTCAGGTAATCGAGCAACTTGCGACGCCGGCTGACCATCTTGAGGAGGCCGCGACGCGAGTGATGATCCTTGGTGTGAGTCTTGAAGTGCCCCGTCAGATCGTTGATCCGGGCGGTGAGCAGCGCTACCTGGACTTCCGGAGAACCGGTGTCGCCCTTGGCGCGCTGGTAGTCGGCGACGATCTTCGCCTTGTCGATGTCTGCAACTGCCATGATGAAATTCCCCAGTGAAACTTGACTTGCGGTTCCGCCGGGATGCGGAACCGTGCCTGAACTGCCGAACCCGCGATTATAGACGACTTTTCACTCAGGTGCGCGGCAGAGTCACACCCTGCTGGCCCTGATACTTGCCGCCGCGATCCTTGTAGGACGTCTCGCAGACCTCGTCCGACTCCAGGAAGATGACCTGCGCACAGCCCTCACCCGCGTAGATCTTCGCGGGCAGCGGCGTGGTGTTGGAGAACTCCAGCGTCACGTGCCCCTCCCACTCGGGCTCCAGGGGCGTAACGTTCACGATGATGCCGCAGTTGTGGACGAAGACACCATCCTCGAGGGCGAAGTTTCCAGCCTCGGGAACGGTGAGGCAGTAGACATCGTGCTCCCCGCCGAGCGATCGAACCGCAGTCACCTTGTGGTTGTAGATCGCCCGCGATGACTGGCCTCGGAACGCTGCCAGCACGTGCGGAAACCGTCTGAACACCGTCCGGTCGCAATCCAGAAGACGGGAAGCTCCTCGAATCGAGCCCGTGCGATGCAGCGCCTCGCTCACCGCGTCCGCAGTGATTTCCGGACGGATCCGAAGGCCGCGCGCGTGCTCGGCCTGGGCATCGCGCCGCGCCTGCGGTGCCGCGCGCCAGATCGCGGCGACGCGCTCGCCCTGACGCTCCCGTTCAGCGTCGCTGCGATAGGGCTCGATCATGTGCTGACGGTGGGCCTCGCGGGTGCTGTCCGAAACGTTCTGGCGCGCCGCCAGCAGCCGCGATCGCGACTCCCGGTATTCGTCGTCGTTCCAGAAGCGCTTGGCGCGCTCACTCTGCAGCGATGCGAACCGAGCAGCCCACTCGGGATCCTCCATGCGCGATCGCAGCGCTTCCCGAATCGAGGCCCCGTGCTCGATGGGATCGAAGTCCGCCCCATACGTCTCGCCGTTATGCAGCGCGATGTGCGCTGCCGCCTCCATCCTGACGATGTTCCAGGGATTGTTGTTCAGGCGGTCGCGATCGCTGTGGTGGCGATGCGTGCCCGGCAGGTCCTCGTAGAGGCCGTGACGCAGATTCCATTCGTCGGCGAGGCGGTGCGTCGGATCGAGGTGTCCATTGAGCGGCTGATAGACCATTTCGTAGCCGCGCGCCAGCGAGCGGTACAAGGGCATCAACGACACACCCGGTTGCATGTCGCCAGCGGCGATCCAGCGCCCATCGCGGCGCATGAACAGATGATCCGGAGTCGCTCGGACGACTCGGCCATTGTCCAGTTCGATCTCGACCAGATTGTCGCGGCCGACGTGGCGCGGTGCGTCGAGACGCGTCACGACGAGGCGGCCGTTCTCGCCGATGCTGTAGCCCCAGAACATCTCGCCATCTTCGGCGCGGCGGGCCATCTCCTCCAACGTGGGCGCGGTACCGTCGACGAGCGCCACACGCGTGTCGCCCCGGAAGCAACGCGCATACGTCGACTTGCCCAGGCACACGGTCAGCACGTTGCGCGGGATCCGAAAGTACTCGTAGCTGCGCGCCAGCGCGAAGGAGTTGGGCGGGATGATGCAGACGTCGCCGACGAAATCGACGAAGGAGTTCGGATCGAAGGCCTTCGGGTCGACGATCGTGCTGTTGATGTTGGTGAAGATCTTGAACTCGTTGGCGCAGCGCAGGTCGTAGCCGTAGCTGGAGGTGCCGTACGAAACGATCTTGTGATCGTCCTTCGTGCGGACCTGGCCGGGCTCGAAGGGTTCGATCATTCCCTGGGCCGCCATGCGGCGAATCCACTTGTCGGACTTGATGGTCATGGCGGGGGAAGCGGCGCGCGCAGAGTTCCTCGGGGTGCGCGCGATTCTACTCCGGGCAGCCGCTGCCTTCGGAGACGCGGACCACACCCTGCGCACCCGCGCGCCGACCACACCCGCCCCTGGGACGCCGACGGTGCGTGCAGCCTCAGCCGCCGCCGCGTTGCGTGTGCCGGTCGAACGCCATGATCCATTCGCGCGCGGCCTCGGCGCGATCCGGTGGATATCGGAAACAGACCTCGAGCTCGCGGAAGCGGATCAGTCCCAGCGAACGCGACGGCGCATCGCGCACCGACAGGCCGAGCGAGAACCCGTCGAGCGGGATCTCCAGCGCGTCTGCGCTGAACCGCGGGTTGCGGCCGGGCATCAGTTCACGGACCCAGCGTTCGATGTCCGCGCGCGAACACCCCATCACGCGCCGATCGCCGAAGGTGGGCATACGGAAATCTCGTCTTCGGGGTGGTGCGGCCGCGAGCCGCCTCAACCGCCCGCGATCGGTGGCCAGATCGCGAGGGCATCGCCTTCGACGAGGGCATGCCCTGCCCTCGCCTCCGGAGCGATGAAGACGCCGTTCACCAGCACCAGGTGCACGAGCTTCGGCGGCAGGTTGAACCGGTCGATCACCTGCTGCACCCGGGTGCCCTCGGGCACGTCGAGCACGAGCGCATTGCCGTCGCGACTGCGCGCCGTCGACTTCACGCGGCAGGTGGTCGGAGAGCATCGCGAACAGCTTGAAGGTGATCAGCATCTGCCGTCCCCGATCACCGCGAACTGCCCCGCGAAGCGCCCCTGCCACTGCTCCTGCGCCTGGGCGACCGCCAGGTAGGCCTCCATCAGACGGGTCGGATCCTCGAGCAGCCGGTCCTTCCAGGGGCCGAGCCGGATGCCGCGCTCGACGAGACCGCGCATCACCCCGACGTGCTCGGTCATGCCGAGACTGTTCGTGCCGACCAGGCGGTCGCCGTCGAACTCCAGCCTCAGGTAGCGGAAGTGCGCCGGGTCGTTCAGTTCGGCGTGATCGCCGCCCGGAACGCCCTGCCACTGCCCGAACGAGGTCGAGATCAGGCCGAGGGTGTCGAGCACGTTGATCTGGGTGACGCCCCTCGAAGTGGTGTTGCGGCCCGCCATGTTCATCGCCGCGACATAGCCCTGATCGACTGCGTTGGGCTGGATCGCCGACACGATCGTCTTGCCGCGTGATCGGGTCGAAGGCCTCGGCGCAGTCGCCGGCGGCGTAGATGCCCTGGACCGAGGTCTGCATGCGCTCGTCGACCAGCACCCCCTGCAGGCACCGGATCGCGCTGCCCGACAGGAAGCCGATGTTCGGACGCACGCCCGTGGCCTGGATCACCAGGTCGTACTCGGCAGACGTGCCGTTGGAGAACTTCACGCGCAAGGGCGATGCCGGCTCGATCGCCTCGACGCGGGTCCCGGTGAACACGGTGACACCCTTCGTCTCGCACCAGGCCTTGATCATGCCGCCCGCGCCTGGGCCCATCATCCGCGGGACCATGCGATCGCCCATCTCGACGACCGTCAGCTCCACGCCGCGCAGCGCCAGCGCCTCCATGATGATGCAGCCGATGAAGCCGGCACCCATCTGCAACACCCGTGCGCCCTTCTTGGCGAGCTGCATGATGCTGCGCGCGTCCTTCATCGTCCAGCACGCATGCACGAACGGGGAATCGATCCCGGGCACCGGCGGCTTGACCGGCGTCGAGCCGGTCGCGATCAGGCAGCGATCGAACGCGAAGGACTCGCCTTCGGACAAGCGCGACGCGCTTGCCGACGGTGTCGATCGCGGTGACGCGACCGGTCGCGCGACGGATGCGCAGGCTGTCCCAGTGCTGCGGGATCCTTGCGAAGATAGGTTCCCGGCTCGCCGATGTTGCCGACCAGCAGGTACGGAATGGCCATGCGCGAGTACGGCGGCTCGGTCTCGTCGCCGATCAGCACGATGTCGTCGGCGGGACGATGCTTGCGCAGGGTCTCGGCGGCGACGACACCGGCGGGCCCGTTGCCGATGATCACGTGGTTCATGAGGCTGGACTCCAGCGGATGAGCAGATGAAAAAAGGGGCGACTCCGAGCCGCCCCGTGCGGACCCGCGTACCGCGGGCCCCCGTGTCGCGGCCGACGGTCACTGCGCTGGCGCGCGGCGACCGCCCGCTCGCGGATCACAAGCCCAGGCGCGACCGCGTCTCGGCGGTCAGACGACCCTCGGTGTCCCAGCCGCGGACCTGGTAGTACTCCGGCACCATCTTGTCGATGCCGCTGACCAGCCCCTTGGCCGGTCCCGTCTGGGCCGGCTCGGTCTTCAGGCGCTTGGGCAGGTCGTCGTCCTTGCGCGAGAAACCCGCCCGGTTGTTGAAGTCGCGCTCCATGTTCCAGATGCGCTCGCCGATCAGGTTGAGATTGTCGAGCGTGAACTCGTCGCCGCAGGCCGCGGCGACCTGGGGCGCGAGATCGGCCACCGTCCAGGCGAACGTGGTGAACACGCACAGGCCCGACGAGTCGAAGGCGGCAGTCGCATCCTGGAACGCCTTGACCAGTTCCGGCTTGCCGTCGGTGGTCAGCGGATCGGTCTTGACCGGGATGCCCAGGATCTCGGAGGCGACGGTGTACGAGCGCAGGTGGCAGGCGCCGCGATTGGAGGTCGCATAGGTCAGGCCCATGCCCTGGATGCCGCGGGGATCGTAGGCCGGGAACTCCTGACCCTTGACCGACATCGACAGGTCGGGATGGCCGTACTTCGCCGTCAGGCGCTTCGAGCCGAGTCCGATCTCCTTGCCGAAACCCTCGCCGCGCGACACCAGTTCGGCCAGTTTGCACAGCGCCTCCGCAGAGCCGAACTTCAGTTCGATGCCGCCGGTCTGCTCCTTCGTGATGGCGCCCATCTCGAACAGCTCCATCGCCGCCCCGACGGTGGCGCCGAACGTGATCGGATCGTAGCCGTCCTCGTTGCAGAGCATGTTCGCGTACTGCAGGGCCTCGATGTCCTTGATGCCGGAGGCCGCGCCCAGCGCCCATGCGGCCTCGTACTCGAGGCCGCCGGAAGCTCCCCAGTACTCGGGCTTGTTGACGACCGAGAAGTGCGTTTCGTCGATCTTCGAGATCCGGCCGCAGGCGATCGTGCAGCCGAAGCAGGCCTGGTTGGTGACCAGCTGCGGCTTGCCGTCGGTGGGCCGCTTCTCGATCATCGCCTCGGCGGAGATCCGGCTGGCGCCCTCGAACTGGACGTCGCGGCCGTTGCGGGTGGGCAGCGCACCGGTTTCGTTGATCACGTTCATCAGCACCTGCGTGCCGTAAGTGGGCAGGCCCTGGCCGGTGACGGGGTGGTCGTGGAGAATTTTCTTCTTCTCCATCGTCACCTTCATGAATTCCTTCGGGTTGTGGATGTTGCCCACGCCCTTGGTGCCGCGCACCGCGATCGCCTTCAGGTTCTTCGAGCCCGCGACCGCGCCGACGCCCGAGCGGCCGGCCGCACGGTGCAGGTCGTTGACGATGCACGCGAACAGAACCTGGTTCTCGCCCGACCGGCCGATCGACGACACGCGCGTCAGCGGATCCTGACACTCCTTCTTGACCAGTTCCTCGGTCTGCCAGACCGTCTTGCCCCACAGGTGCGACGCATCGCGCAGTTCGGCCTTGTCGTCGACGATCGACAGGTACACCGGCTTGGCGCTCTTGCCTTCGAAGATGACCATGTCCCAGCCGGCCATCTTGAGTTCGGCACCCCAGTAGCCGCCCGAGTTCGAGCAGGCGATGGCGCCCGTCAGCGGGCCTTTGGTGATCACCGAGTAGCGCCCGCCGGTGGAGGCCATCGTGCCGGTCAGCGGACCGGTGGCCCAGATGATCTTGTTGTCGGGCGACAGCGGGTCGACCTTGGGGTCGACCTCGTCGACGAAGTACTTGGTCGCGAGCCCGCGCTGCCCGAGGTACAGCTTGGCCCAGTCCATGCGCAGCGGTTCGGTGGTGCAGGTGCCCGCGGTGAGGTTCACGCGGAGAAGTTTTCCAGCCCAGGACATGATCGATCCTCCTCAGGCGGCCGGCTGGTTGCCCAGCTTGTCGGCCCATTGCTTCATGCGGTCGAGGCCGGTCCAGTTGGCGTCGACGTAGGTGATCGCGCCGGTCGGGCAGGCCTCGGCGCAGGCGGGCTCGCCGCCGCACAGGTCGCACTTCTGCACCTTGCCGGTCTCCTGCACGTAGTTCACCGTGCCGAACGGGCAGGCGATCGTGCAGACCTTGCAGCCGACGCACACGTCGTCGGCGACGACCTTGGCACCGGTGGCGGCGTCGATCTTGATGGCCTCGACCGGACAGGCGTGCAGGCACCAGGCCTCGTCGCACTGCGTGCAGGTGTAGGGCACCTTGCGACCGGTGTGATGGAAGTCGAACACCTTGATGCGCGACTTGGCGGTGCTGAACACCCCGTAGTTCTCGTAACTGCAGGCCATTTCGCACTGCAGGCACCCGGTGCACTTGTCCGGATTGATGTGCAGGGACTTTTGCATGACTCCTCCGTGAGGCACTCTTTTCGATTTCGCTGCCGACTACGTATGCACCGGAAAGCATAACCTCTCGGGATGCGGGTCGCATAGGGCAAAACCGGTCTGGCCGGGATTTTCCCGATGGAGAATTTCACTTCCCGCGCTCAGCGGCGCCAGAATGCCGGCGTGAACAGCACCAGCACCGACAGGAGTTCCAGCCGCCCCAGCAGCATCGCAAACGTGCAGATCCAGGTCTGCAGATCGTCGAGCCCGCCATAGTTGAGCGCCGGCCCGACCTCGCCCAAGCCGGGGCCGATGTTGTTGACGCAGGCGATCACCGCGGTGAAGGCGGTGACGACGTCGAGCCCGGTGAAGAGCAGCGCCATGGTCAGACCGACCAGTGTGGCGCCGTACATCATCATGTAGGCAATGACGCTCTGCATGACCCGATCGCTGACCGCGGCGCCGCCCAGCACCACAGGGTTGACGACGTTCGGGTGCACGATCCGGACCAGCTCGCGCTGCGACTGCTTCAGCAGCAGCAGCATCCGCACCATTTTGATCCCGCCGCCGGTGCTGCCGGCGCAGGTGGCGAAACAGCCGAGCAGAATGATGTGCAGCGCCGCGAACAGCGGCCAGACGGCATAGTCGTGAGTGGCGAAGCCGGTGGTCGTGGCGACGGACACGACGTGGAATGCCGTGTGGCGCAGAGCCAGCAGGTAGTCGGTATAGCCGCCGAAGAGAACGAGGTAGACCGAGATCAGCGCCACGCTGCCCAGCAGCACGGCATAGAAGGCCCTCACCTCGGCGTTGCGCCACAAGGGGGCAAGCGAGCGCGAACGCCAGGCTACGAAGTACAGCACCAGGCTCACGCCCGACAGCAGCATGAAGAAGACGGCCACCGACTCGATGGCCACCGAATCCCAGTACCCGAAACTCGCGTCGTGCGACGAAAAGCCGCCCAGGCTGACCGTCGTGCACATGTGCATGAAGGCGTCCTCCCAGCTCATGCCGGCAGCGCGGTAGGCCAGCGTGCAGGCCGCCGCCAGCAGGCCATAGGCGACCCAGATCGCGCGCGCGGTGTCGGCGATGCGGGGCGTCAGCTTCTGGTCCTTCATCGGCCCGGCCATCTCGGCCTTGTAGAGCTGCGTGCCACCCACGCCCAGCAGCGGCAGGATCGCCACCGCCAGCACGATGATGCCCAGGCCGCCGACGAACATCATGAAGCAGCGCCACACGTTCACCGACAGCGGCAGGTCGTCCAGGCCGCTGAAGACGGTGGCGCCGGTGGCGGTGAGCGCCGACATGGCCTCGAAATAGGCGTCGGTGGCGCTGGCGCCGGGAATCGCCAGCCACAGCGGCAACGCGCCGAAGGCCGGCAGCACGAGCCAGGTCATTCCGACCAGCACGAAGCCGTCGCGCGGCTGCAGTTCGCGCCTGAAGCGGCGCGTCACCAGGCTCAAGCCCAGGCCGCAGGCCAGTGTGATGCCGGTGGCCAGCACGAAGGCGTCTTCCGCGCCGTCGTGCCGCGTCAGTGTGAACGCCAGCGGCACGGCCATCAGCAGGGCGAACAGCACGACCAGGCGGCCGACCAGCGCAACGACCGGAAGCAGGCCCATCAGGAGAGGAAGGTCGCGCCGACCTGGAACAGCTTCTCGACTTCCCGCACCATGCGTTTGCGGGGTACGAAGACGATGACGTGGTCGTTGGGCTCGATCACCGTGTCGCGGTGGGCAACGATGACCTGCGGGCGAGCCTCGGCGCCGGCGTCGCTGCCGTCGGCCCGATGCAGGCCGCGCACGATGGCGCCGACCTGCGCGCCTTTGGGCAGCCCGACCTCGCCGATCCTGCGGCCGGCCAGGCGCCCGGTCTTCCGGTCGCCGCGCACGATCGCTTCCATCGCCTCGGCCGCACCGCGCCGCAGGCTGTGCACGGCCGCCACGTCGCCCCGGCGCACATAGGCCAGCAATTCGCCGATGACGGCATGGCTGGGCGAGAGGGCGATGTCGATCTGCGAGCCCTGCACCAGGTCGGCGTAGGCGCGGCGGTTGATCAGCGCAAGCACGCGCCGCGCGCCCATGCGCTTGGCCAGCAGGCAGGACATGATGTTGTCCTCGTCGTCGTTGGTCAGCGCCAGGAACATGTCCATATCGCCGACGTTCTCTGCAGCGAGCAGTTCTTCGTCGGTGGCGTCGCCCGTCAGCACCAGCACGGCGGGCGGCAGCTCGGTGGCGAGGTACTCGCAGCGCGCACGTTGCGGTTCGATGACCTTGAGCTGGCACTGCTGATGGACCTCGCGTGCCAGCCGCAGGCCGACCTTGCCGCCGCCGGCGATCATCAATCGCTTCACCGGGCGGTCGACCTTGGCCAGCGCGCCCAGCACCGCACGGATGTGCGCGGTGGCGGCGAGCACGAAGACCTCGTCGCCCATTTCGATGCGCGTATCGCCTTCGAGGGACTCGAGCGCCTTGTCCAGCCGGTAGATGGCCACGATGCGCATGTCGGCGCCGGGCATCAGGGCCGGGATCTCGGCGAGGCTGTGCTGCACCAGCGGGCTGCCGGCCACCGCGCGCACGGCGATCAGGCTCACCAGCCCTTCGGCGAATTCCAGCACCTGCAGTGCCTCGGGGTACTGGATGAGCTTGCCGATGTAGGAAGTGACGCTCTGCTCCGGGCAGATCACCTGGTCGACGGCAAACCCGTTGCGCTCCAGCAGCGGGCTGCCCTGGCTGTATTCGGGGCTGCGCACGCGCGCGATGCGCGTCGGCACGTTGAACAGCTCATGCGCCACCTTGCACACCACCAGGTTGGTCTCGTCCTGCGGCGCGCAGGCGATCAGCATGTCGGCATCTTCGATTCCGGCGTCGCGCAGCACCGAAGGCTGGATGCCGTTGCCGACCACGCCGCGCAGGTCCAGCCGTTCCTGCAGCATGCGCAAGCGGGCCGGCTCGGTGTCGATCACCGTGATGTCGTTCATTTCCGAGACCAGACTCTCGGCCACGCTCTCGCCCACGCGCCCGGCACCCAGGATCAGGATCTTCATGGCTGGGGATTATAGGAGCGGCTGCAGGAGCCACGGCAGGGGCGATCCAGCGCCGCACTGCCGGGATCACGCCGCCGTGATCACCCGTCGACCGTCCTCTGCGATCGCCAACTGAAGACGTGCATCGTACGCGCGGGACAGCGCTTCCGGCGTCGCAATCGAAGCGGTCGAGCCGAAGACCGGACGCGCGTCGCGGCCCATCAGCAGAACCTGCGTGGCGACCCGCAGCGCGTGGTTCGGATCGTGCGTGGAGAACATCACCGCCAGCCCTTCGCCCGCGAGTTCGCCCAACACGTCGAGCACCCGTGCCTGGTTGGCGAAGTCGAGACTGGCCGCCGGTTCGTCCAGCAGCAGGACCGACGGACGCTGCGCCAGTGCCCGGGCAAGCGCCGCCAGCTGGCGCTCGCCGTCGGAGATCCGTCCGACGGGGCGCCCGCCAAGTGGCTCGAGGCCGAGGCGCCGAAGCGCGGCACGCGCGGCTTCGCGCGCCGCGGGACCGGGCACCTGCAGGAATCCCGTGCGGGCCAACCCGCCGAGGCCGACGTACTGCTCCACGGTCAGGTCGAACGCGGCCGTCGGACGCTGCGGCACCCATGCCGCACAGGCCCCCCGCTGTCGGGCCGTCAAAGATCCTGCGTCGACGCCTCGCCAGCAGACGCTGCCTGCCGCAGCCGCAAGCGCCCCGACCAGGGTCCGGAACAGAGTGGTCTTTCCGACCCCGTTCGGGCCGAGCACCGCAACGACGCCTCCCGCCTCGAGCGACAGGGACACGGGTCCTCCCGCAGGCTGTCCGGGATAGCCAAAGCGCAGCGCGTCCAGTCGCAGCAGCGCAGCCTTGGCAGACCCGCACGCCGCAACGGGCCCCGCGGCCGGCGCCGTCACTGCGTCGGGCACCCGCGCCTCAGCCACCGCGGCTCCGCATCATCAGCGCGAACAGCACGGGCGCGCCCACCAGCGCACTGAGCACGCCCGGCGGCAGTTCGACCGCGCCGATCCCGCGGCCGACCGCGTCGATCACCAGCATCAGCACGGCGCCCAGCAGCATCGACACCGGCAGGACCCTGGGGAACGATGCGCCCACCAACAGGCGGGCCGCGTGCGGAACCACCAGGCCGACCCAGCCGACGATTCCGGCGGCCGCCACGCAGGATGCGGTCGCCATCGTCGCGCCCGCGGTCAGCGCGATGCGCAGGCCGGCGGGACCGATGCCGAGGGTGCGCACCTCGTCGTCGGTCAACGCGAGCGCATCGGCGCGCCAGCGCAGCAACACCAGCGGCAGCACGCCTGTCACGCAGGCAGCGCAGACCCACGCCAGATCGGTGCCCTCGATCGACGCGAAGCTGCCCATCATCCAGAACGTGATCGCCGGCAGCTGGCGCAGCGGGTCCGCCAGCATCTGCACCAGCGCGATCAGCGCGCCCAGCAGGCTGCCGACCGCAACCCCGGTGAGCAGCAGCGCGAGCACGCGATCGCGGATTCGCAGCATGCCGGCGACGACATGCACCAGCGCGACCGCCGCCAGCCCGCCGGCGAACGCGGCCAGCTGCAGACCGGCGAGCGACCAGCCGAGGTAGATCCCCAACACCGCGCCGAGCGCGGCACCTGCGGACACCCCGAGCAGGTCGGGCGAGGCCAGGGGATTGCGGAACACCTGCTGCAGCGCCGCCCCCGAAGCGGCGAGGGCCGCGCCGACGACGCCCGCGGCGAGCACCCGCGGCACCCGCAGCTGCCAGAACACCGCCTGCTGCTGCGCCTGGTCGGCATCGCCAGGGACGGCACGCGACAGCAGCGGTGCGAACACGTCGCCGAATCCGACCGGAACGGGGCCGACCGAAAACGCCGCGGCCAATGCCACCATCAGCATCGTCACCAGCACTGCCACCACGCCACCCGTCCGCATTTCGCCCGCCTCGAGATCCGATTCGTGACGCCTCTGAGACAATACTTCGCCGCCGCCCTATCGCGTCACGCCGTGAGTGCCCGTCCCGACATTGTTTCGATCACGCTGAACTACGAATTCTCGCAGGTCGGACGGGCATCGCTCGGCAATCCATTCTTCGAGGTGCTCGGGACGATCAGGCGCGACGGGTCGATCGCAGGTGCCGCACGCTCGCTCGGCTGGTCGTACCGCCACCTCTGGGGCTACCTGAAGGAACAGGAGCAGCGCCTGCGGCATCCTCTCGTCCACTGGGAAAAGGGCCGGCCGGCGCGCCTCACCGAATTCGCCGAGAAGCTGCTGTGGGCCGAGACCCGCATCAAGGCGCGGCTGGCGCCGCAGATCGAGAACCTCGCGGCCGAAATCGGGCGCGAGCTGACGGTCGCGTTCAACGACCAGGTGCCGATCGCGACCTGCAGCGCAAGCCACGACCTGGCCCTGCCGCGTCTGAAGCAGCTGTGCGAGGGCGAGCACAGGCTGCTGCTCGACCTGCACTTCCGCAGCAGCCTCGAGTCGCTGAGCCTGCTGCGCGCCGGCAAGTGCGGATTCGCCGGCATCCACCTGCCGGTGTCCCGGCCCGATCTCGCCGCACCCGGCACGCAGCTGCAGCGCGCATTCGGCCCCCTGCTGCGCCTGGGGCGGGAAAAGCTGATCCGCGTGTCGCGCAGGACGCAGGGCTTGTGCGTGGCCCCCGGCAATCCGCTGGGTCTGCTGGGCGTGTCGGACCTGCGGCGCGCGCGCTTCGTCAACCGTGCGGCAGGCACCGGCACGCGCGCGCTGCTCGACGAACTCCTGCGCAGTGCCGGCACGGACCCGGCCTCGATCCCCGGGTACGAGCAGCACGAGACCACGCACGTCGCCGTCGCGGCCGCCGTCGCATCCGGAGCTGCCGACGCGGGCTTCGGCATCCAGGCAGCCGCGGTCGCACATGGCCTGGGGTTCGTTCCGCTGGTGGTCGAGGACTACTTTCTGGTCTGCGAGAAGCCGACTCTGGAGACACGCCAGGCGAAGATGCTGATCGAGGCGCTGGCTTCCCCGTCCTGGCGCGAGGCGGCAGAAGGACTGCCGGGGTACGATGCGCAGGGCGCGGGTGAAATCACCTCGCTGCGTCGCACGCTTCCCTGGTACCGATGATCCGTCGATCCACTCCAGGCGTCGGCGATGCGATCCGGCCGCGCCGAAACGATCTTATCCGGCACCCATGATCCCCTCGGCCAACGCCTTCATCAGCATACGGCTCAGATTCCGGCCCGACGCGCGCATCGGCCCCGGCAAGATCGCGATCCTGGAGGCGATCCAGCGCACCGGATCGATCGCTGCCGCAGGACGCGAGATGGGCATGTCGTACCGGCGTGCCTGGCTGCTCATCGACGCGCTGAATGCGACCTTCGACGAACCGGTGGTGCTGGCGTCGCCCGGTGGGTCCCACGGTGGGGGCGCCACGCTGACCGAAACCGGGCACGAACTGGTCCGCGCCTATCGCTCGATGGAGGCCGACGCGATCCGCTCGGCGCGCAGGCATTTCGCGCGCCTGGAGCCCAGGATCCGCGCCGAGATCGACCCGGCTCGCACGGTCGCCGAACCGCCCCCGGCACGCTGAGCGCCGGTCAGTCCGCGTCGGTGCCGGCCCTTGGCAACGGGCCCCTCGGCGCGAACGCAATCGCGCGCTCGTCGAGCGACACCGCCTTGACCATCGCGTAGACATCGTCGCCCCGGTCCAGACCGAGCTCGTCGACGGACTTGCGCGTCACCAGCGACACCAGGCGCCCGCCGCCGCGCAGATCCAGGTCGACCCGCGCCAGCGGTCCCTCGTCGGTCGCGATCGCCACGATGCGCCCCTGCAGGACGGTTCGGTAGCTGACTTCGCGCGGGCCGCTGCGCGGCCAGGGCGACATCGGTGGCGCGCACGACGACGCGGTGCGTGCATCCCGCTTCGCCGACGGCGCCGGGAACGCTCAAGGTGCCTGCCGGATGGTCCAGCACCGTGAGGCCGTATGCCGGATCGTAGGCGCGCACCGTGGCGTCGACGACCGAGACCGCGCCGAAGCGTGCCTCCAGCCCCGCGCCCCACGCCGGGGCCAGCACGTCACCGGGGGCGCCTGCCGCCGTCACGCGGCCGTGCTCGAGCATCACCACGTGCTCCGCCAGGCGCGCCACCTCCTCGACCGCGTGCGAGACGTACACGAAGGGCATGCCCATCTCGCGGTGAAGGCGCCCGATGTACGGGATGATCTCCAGCCGGCGCTCGTAGTCCAGTGCCGACAGCGGTTCGTCGAACAGGAGCAGGCGCGGATCCGACAGCACGGCGCGACCGATCGCGACGCGCTGCCGTTCGCCTCCGGACAGACTCGCCAGGCCGGCGCTCCAGCAGGTGCTCGATGCCGAGAAGAGCGGTCACCGCGTCCACGGATTCGCGCCCGGCGCGATGCCCACCGAAGCGCCTGCCGTACAGCAGGTTCTGCCGCACCGTCAGGTGCGGGAACAGCAGCGCATCCTGGAACACGAGTCCGATGCGGCGACGGTGCGGCGGGACGTGCAGCCGCGTGTCGGTGTCGAACAGAGGCTCTCCGTCGATCTCGAGCCGGCCCGAATCGGGGCGCAGCAGGCCGGCGATCAGAGCCAGCACGGTCGACTTGCCCGATCCGGACGGACCGAAGAGCGCGATCGTGCCCGCACCGGATTCGAAGCTCACGTCGAGCTCGAACGTGCCCCGTCGCACGCGTGCCTGGCACCGGATCATCGCGCCCCCGAATCGCGTCCCGCGCGTCCCACGCGGCGCGCAAGCAGTTCCGACACGGCCAGCGCGGCGAACGAGATCGCAACCGCCACCAGCGTCAGCCGCATCGCGGCCGCATCACCGCCGGGGGTCTGGGTGAACGAATAGATCGAGGCGGCGATCGTCTGCGTCTCGCCGGGAATGTTCGACACGAAAGTGATCGTCGCACCGAACTCGCCGAGCGCCTTCGCAAAGCACAGCACCGCACCCGCGATCACGCCCGGCAGGGACAGCGGCAGCGTCACGGTCAGAAAAACCGTGAACGGCGAAGCGCCCAGGGTGGACGCGGCGTGCTCGAGGCGCTGATCGACCGACTCGATCGCCAGCCGGATCGCGCGCACCATCAGCGGAAAGCCCATCACCGCACAGGCCAGCACCGCCCCGGTCCAGCGGAACGACAGCACGACGCCGAAGTGCTCGGCAAGCAGTGCGCCGATCGGCCCGTTGCGCCCGAACGCCAGCAGCAGCAGGTATCCGGTCACCACCGGCGGCAGCACCAGCGGCAGGTGCACGAGGCTGTCGAGCAGCATCAGTCCGGGATGTCGTCTGCGCGCCAGCACCCATGCGATCGCGATCGCGAACGGCAGCGACGCGACGGTGGCCCAGGCCGCAACCTTCAGGCTGAGCAGGATCGCCGTCGTTTCCTCCGGCGACAGCGCCAGGAATCGTCGCGCCCGGCATCAGTCGCCCGGCGCAAGGAAACCGCGCGCGGTGAAGAGCGGCATCGCAGCGGGCGACCCGAGGAAGGCCAGGAAAGCTCTGGCGTTCGCCTGGTCGCGCCCGTCGCGGGCAGTGCACCAGGCCGGCCGGATATCGCACCCGAGGATGCGAGCCGGCCGGAAAGGTGTCGACGACCCGCACGCGGGATTCGGCCCGTGCATCGCTCGCGTAGACGATGCCCAGGGGCGCTTCGCCGCGAGCGACCAGCGCGAGCGCGGCCCGGACGTTCTCCGTCATTGCCAGGCGAGGTTCGACCGCGGCCCACGCACCGAGCGATTCGAGCGCGGCACGCGCGTATCGACCTGCGGGAACGGCACGGACGTCGGCAACGGCCATCCGCCCGCCGGCGAGCGCTTCGCCGAGATCGACCCCGCGCGCGAGCGCAAGCTGCAATCTGCTGTCCGCTGGTGCCACCAGCACGAGGCGGTTGCCCGTCAGGTCGAACACCGACGACCTCGCGACCAGCCCCTTTGCCAGGACGTGATCCATCCAGGCCTGATCGGCGCTGACGAAGATGTCGGCGGGTGCGCCCTGCTCGAGCTGGCGTGCCAGCACGTGGCTGCCCGCGAACGAGAACCGGACGCGCACACCCGACCGAGCCGTCCATTGCGAAGCCGCCTGTTCCAGCACCTCCTTCAGGCTGGCGGCGGCGAACACCAGAGGCTCGGCTGCTGGACGGGCAGCGGTCGCGCGCGGACCCGCCAGGAAAGCGACGACAGCGGCGGCCGCGATCGAGCGCGCGAGGAGGTCGCGACGCAGGCACGCCTCGCGCGGAGGGGGCGACGACATGGCGGGTTCCAGAGGAGCGCCCATTCCAGAGGCGGGCACCCGAAATATACCAGCGGATATAACGAAGACCGACAACCCTCGCACCGCGGCGGTCAGCCGCGGTGCGGCGGCGTCAGGGTCAGGTGTTCTGCACCACGATCGACGGGAACTTCGACGACATGTCGCGGGCCTTCTCGGCGATCCGGACCGCGACGCGGCGCGCGATCTTCCGGTAGATGTCGGCGATCGGGCCGTCCGGGTCGGCGACCACGGTCGGCGTGCCCGAATCGGTCTGCTCGCGGATCCGGATGTCGAGCGGCAGCGCACCCAGGTACTCGACGTCGTAGTCCTTCGCCATGCGCTCGCCGCCGCCCTCGCCGAAGATGTGCTCGGCATGGCCGCACTTCGAGCAGACGTGCATCGCCATGTTCTCGACGATGCCGAGGATCGGGATGCCGACCTTCTCGAACATCTTCAGGCCCTTGCGCGCGTCGAGCAGCGCGATGTCCTGCGGCGTGGTCACGATCACCGCGCCGGTCACCGGGATCTTCTGCGACAGCGTCAGATGGATGTCGCCGGTGCCGGGCGGCATGTCGACCACCAGGTAGTCGAGGTCGCGCCAGTTGGTGTCGCGCAGCAGCTGCTCGAGCGCCTGCGTGACCATCGGTCCGCGCCAGACCATCGGCGTGTCGATGTCGATCATGAAGCCGATCGAGCTGGCCTGGATGCCGTGCCCCTCCATCGGCTCGAGCGTCTTGCCGTCGCGCGACTCGGGCTGGCCGGTGATGCCGAGCATCATCGGCTGCGACGGTCCGTAGATGTCGGCGTCGAGCATGCCGACGCTGGCGCCCTCGGCGGCCAGCGCCAGCGCCAGGTTCACCGCGGTGGTGCTCTTGCCGACGCCGCCCTTGCCGGAGGCCACTGCGATGATGTTCTTCACGCCGGGCAGCAGCTTGACGCCGCGCTGCACCGAGTGCGCGACGATCTTCTGGTACACGTTGGCGCTGACGTTGGCCACGCCGGGCAGCGCGCGCAGCGCGGCGATCGACCTGCCGGCGGATCGGATCGATCTGGCTGCGGGCCGGGTAGCCCAGTTCGACGTCGACGCTGACGTCGCCGCCGTCGACGCTGACGTTGCGCGCCGACTTGCCGGCGACCAGGTCCTTCCCGGTGTTGGGATCGACGACCGCGCGCAGGGCCTCGGTCACGTTGTCGACGGTGACGCTCATCGTATTCGCTTTCCTGTGGAGGGGGCTCCGCCGTGATGCCGGGGGGCGCGAGGCGGAGGCCGGAAGTCTAATCCAAAGCCCGGCGCCTTCGGCGAGTGCGGTTATGCTTCGAAGCCCTTGTAAAATCAGGGGTTTCGCCGCGCGCCGAGCGCGCTCGCCCGCGCCCGCAGCCCGGGCCGACCCCAAGCAGAACCTCATGACACGCCGCCTGTTCGTCACCACCGCCCTGCCCTACGCCAACGGCTCGTTCCACATCGGCCACATCATGGAGTACATCCAGGCCGACATCTGGGTGCGGTTCCAGCGCATGCGCGGGCACGAAGTGCACTTCGTCTGCGCCGACGACGCGCACGGCGCGCCGATCATGCTCAAGGCGCGAGACCGAGGGCATCACGCCCGAGCAGCTGGTCGGCCGCATCGCCGCCGAGCGCCCGCAGTACCTGAACGGCTTCCACATCGCGTTCGACAACTGGCACTCGACGCACTCGCCGGAGAACACCGAGCTGTCGCAGGACATCTACCGCAAGCTCAAGGCGAACGGCCTGATCGACGCGAAGCACGATCGAGCAGTTCTTCGACCCGGTCAAGGGCATGTTCCTGCCGGACCGCTACATCAAGGGCGAGTGCCCGAAGTGCGGCGCGAAGGACCAGTACGGCGACTCCTGCGAGGTCTGCGGCGCGGTCTACGCGCCGACCGACCTGAAGAACCCGTACTCGACGCTGTCCGGCGCGACGCCGGTGATGAGCTCCTCCGAGCACTTCTTCTTCCGGCTCTCGGACCCGCGCTGCGTCGAGTTCCTGCGCGGGCTGGGCGCTGGACGGGCGCGCTGCAACCCGAAGTGCGCCAACAAGGCGCGCGAATGGCTCGAGGGCGACCAGGGAGCTGGGCGACTGGGACATCTCGCGCGACGCGCCCTACTTCGGCATCCCGATCCCGGACGCGCCGGGCAAGTACTTCTACGTCTGGCTGGACGCGCCGATCGGCTACCTGGCCAGCCTGAAGAACCACTTCGACAAGGGCCAGGCGGCGACGCTGACCTCGCAGGGCTTCGACGAGTTCGTGGCCGACCCGGCGCGTCGAGCAGTTCCACTTCATCGGCAAGGACATCATCTACTTCCACACGCTGTTCTGGCCGGCGACGCTGCAGTTCTCCGGGCCGCAAGGTGCCCGACAACGTGTTCGTGCACGGCTTCATCACGGTCAGCGGCGAGAAGATGAGCAAGTCGCGCGGCACCGGCATCTCGCCGCTGCGCTACCTCGAGATCGGCATGAACCCCGAGTGGCTGCGCTACTACATCGCGGCCAAGCTCAACGCCACGCGTCGAGGACGTCGACTTCAATCCCGACGATTTCGTCGCGCGCGTCAACAGCGACCTGGTCGGCAAGTACGTGAACATCGCCAGCCGGGCGTCGAGCTTCCTGCGCGCGCTTCTTCGACGGCGCAGCTGTCGGACGTCGCGCGCTGCCGAGCATGGCGACGCGCTCGAGACGCGCGGCGAGCGCGGCGCCGAGATCGCCGCCTGCTACGAGGCGCGCGACTTCGGGCGCGCGCTGCGCTCGCGATGGAGTTCGCCGACCGCGATCAACCAGCACTTCGACGCCGAAAAGCCCTGGGAACTCGCCAAGGACCCGGCGCGGCGCGAGCGCCTGCAGCAGGTGTGCTCGGTCTGCGTCGCCGGCGTTCCATGCAGCTGACCGTCTGGCTCAAGCCGGTGCTGCCGGCGCTGGCCGCGCGCGCCGAGGCATTCCTCGGCACCGGCGCGCTTGCAGCCTGGGAGCAAGCCAGGACGCGCTGCCGCACGCGCATCGGCCGCTACGAGCACCTGATGACGCGGATCGATCCGAAGCAGATCGACGCGCTGTTCGAACTTCCGGGGACTGCGGCAGCGGCCCCGTCGAGCACGCCGGCGGAGCAGCCGAGGCGAACAAGTCCAAGGGCGCGCGCGAAGGGCGGCTCAGGCGGCGCGGACAAGGCGGGCTCGAGCGCCGCAGGCAAGGCCTCGGCCGGCGATGCGTCGTCCGGCACGATCACGATCGACGATTTCGCGACGGATCGACCTGCGGATCGCGCGTATCGTCGGCGCCGAGACCGTCGAGGGCTCGGACAAGCTGCTGAAGCTGACGCTGGACGTCGGCGAAGATCGCCACCGGACGGTGTTCTCCGGCATCCGGTCGGCCTACGCGCCGAGGAACTGATCGGGCGGCTGACCGTGATGGTGGCCAACCTCGCGCCGCGCAAGATGAAGTTCGGCGTGTCCGAGGGCATGGTGCTCGCCGCGTCGTGCGACGACCCGGCGCAGCCGCGGCATCTACCTGCTCGACCCGCACGCCGGTGCGCAACCCGGCATGAAGGTGAAGTGATGCCTCGCGTCGGGTGACATGTATCGGATCCAGTTCCGGCCACGCCTGGTCGACAGCCTGAAGGGCTATCGCAGGGAGGACTTCGTCGCGGACATGTCGGCGGGGATCACCGTCGGAATCGTCGCGCTGCCGCTGGCCATGGCCTTCGGCATCGCCAGCGGCGTCAAGCCCGAGCAGGGCATCATCACCGGCATCGTCGCCGGCTTCCTCATTTCCGCGCTCGGCGGCTCGAAGGTCCAGATCGGGGGGCCGGCCGGGGCATTCGTCGTGCTGCTGTACGGCATCGTCGAGCGCTACGGCGTCGCGAACCTGCTGATCGCGACCGCGGCTTCCGGCGTCCTGCTGTTCGCGATCGGCGCCCTGCGCATGGGCAACCTGATCCGACTCATCCCGGTGTCGATCGTGATCGGCTTCACCAACGGCATCGCGGTGATCATCGCTCTGCAGCAGGTCAAGGATTTCCTCGGCCTGTCGATCGAGAAGATGCCGTCCAACTTCTTCTCCCAGATCGCCGCGCTCGCCGGCAACCTCGGCACGTTCAATCCGACCGCGCTGCTGATGGGCGTCGGGGCGCTCGCCATCATCGTCGTCTGGCCCAAGTCCTACAAGGCCAACGACGCGGTCTGGAAGCAATGGGCGGCGCGCGTTCCGGGAACCCTCGTCGTGCTGGCACTGGGCACCGTGCTGGTCGGTCTGTTCGGCCTGCAGGTGGAGACGATCGGCAGCCGCTTCGGCGGCATACCACGCGGCCTTCCCTCGCCGGCACTGCCGGAGTTCGACTGGGAGCAGGCGCGCAATCTGGTGGGGCCGATCGTGTCGATCACGCTGCTGGGCGCGATCGAGTCGCTGCTGTGCGCGCGGGTGGCCGACGGCATGATCCAGGAGCGCCACGATCCGAACCAGGAACTGATGGCGCAGGGCATCGCGAACTTCGTGTCGCCGCTCTTCGGCGGCATCGCCGCAACCGGCACGATCGCGCGCACCGTCACCAACGTGCGCACCGGCGCACGCTCCCCGGTGGCGGGCATCGTGCATGCGCTGACGTTGCTGGTCGTGATCCTGCTGCTGGCGCCGCTGGCCGACGACATTCCGTTGTCGGTGCTGGCGGCGATCCTGCTCTTCGTCGCCTACAACATGGGCGACTGGCACGCATTCGCCCGCCTGCGGCAGTTCTCGATCAACTACCGCACGATCATGCTCGCCACCTTCCTGCTGACGGTGATCTTCGACCTCACGGTCGCGGTCGAGATCGGCCTGGTGCTGGCGAGCCTGTTCTTCATCTACCGCATCTCGTCGCTGACGCGCCTCGAGCCGATCCGCCTGCCCGCGGACTTGGCCACCTGCCCGGACGGGCGCCGTGTCGGCGTCTGGCGCATCTTCGGCTCCCTGTTCTTCGGGTCGGTGGGAAAGCTCGAGCAGCTCTTCGACCCGATCGACGCGCTGCCCGACGTGGTCGTGCTCGAGATGCACCAGCTGATCAACCTCGACACCACCGGCCTCGACACGCTCGAGACCCTGCTGCGGCTGCTGCGCAAGCGCGGCGGGCGCCTGATGATCGCGGCCACCACCGAGCAGCCGCGCTCGCTGATGCGGCGCTCCGGATTCCTCGACGAACTCGGCCCCGAGAACCTGTTCGACGACCTCGAGGACGCGCTGGCGGCCCTCGCGACGCCCACGCCGTGAGTGCGGACCAGGATCGCTTAGAATGCGCGCGGAGGTTTCCCGACCATGTACGAATCCGACATCACCGTCTTCCTGCGCGAGCTGAAGCAGGCCAAACCCCATCTCGAGGCCGAGCAGCGCAAGGGCCGCGCGATCTGGTGGGATCATCCGCAGGACCTCGAGACGCGCCGGCGCGACGACGCGTCGAAGGTGCCGCAGGCGCCGTACGTGTATCAGACCAAGGCCTGAGAACACCGTGCCGCACCCCGCTCTGGACGTCGGCGGGTCCGCGCTGGCAGTCGCGTCCGGCGACGAACAGGACGCCTTCGCGGGTGGTGTCGGCGAGCAGCTCGAGCTGAAAGTCGTGGCCCGCCTGTACGGCGAGCCCGTGCTGCAGCTGCCGTCCGACCTCTACATACCGCCCGATGCCCTCGAGATCTTCCTGGAGGCCTTCGAAGGCCCGCTCGACCTGCTGCTCTACCTGATCCGCAAACAGAACTTCAACATCCTCGACATCCCGATGGCCGAGGTCACGCGCCAGTACCTGGGCTACGTCGAGCAGGTGCGCAGCCACAGCCTCGAGCTGGCCGGCGAGTACCTGCTGATGGCGGCGCTGCTGATCGACATCAAGTCGCGCATGCTGCTGCCGGTGCGCAAGGCGGACACCGGCGAGGAGGTCGACGATCCCCGTGCCGAACTCGCGCGGCGACTGCTCGAATACGAGCGCATCAAGATCGGCGCGCTGCAGCTCGACCGCATACCGCAGATCGGGCGCGACTTCCAGGTCGCACAGGTACATCTCGAGCAGACGCTCGCCGAACGCCTTCCCGAGGTGACGGCGGTCGATCTGCGGGCGGCGTGGGCCGACGTGATGCGGCGCACCCGCCTGACGCAGCACCACCGCATCAGCCGCGAAGAGCTGTCGGTGCGCGACTACATGACCAAGGTCCTGCGGGTGCTGCACCACCACCGGTTCGCCGAGTTCCAGGATCTCTTCGATCCCGCCGAAGGCGCGGCGGTGGCAGTCGTCACCTTCGTCGCACTTCTCGAGTTGTCCCGCGAATCGCTGGTGCAGATCACCCAGGCCGAGGCGTACGCACCGATCTACGTGCGGCTCGCCTACACCCCCAGCTGACAGGCGGCCCGGGTGCCGCCGACCGTTTCCCGCAATGCTTCGCTGCGCGCGCTGAACACCTTCGGTGTCGAGGCGCGCGCGGCGACGCTGATCCGGATCGCCGATCCGGCCGACATCCCGGCGGCGCTCGCGGAGGCCGCCCGCGCGCCGCGAACCCTGGTGCTGGGCGGCGGCAGCAACCTGCTGTTCGTCGGCGATTTCGACGGCGCCGTGATCCACGTCGGGACTCGCGGCATCCGGGTGCTGACACGATCGGACACGCACACGCTCGTCGAGGCGGATGCCGGCGAGGACTGGGACGGCGTTCGTTCGCTGGACCCTCGCCCGCGGGCTCGGTGGCCTGGAGAACCTCAGCATGATCCCGGGCTGCGTGGGTGCGAGCCCGATCCAGAACATCGGCGCCTACGGGGTCGAGATGCGCGACCGTTTTCACGGCCTGAGCGCGACGTGCCTGTCGGACGGCAGGCAGCGCGAGTTCGACGCCGGCGAGTGCCGCTTCGGGTACCGCGACAGCGTCTTCAAGCACGGGGAGGCCGGCCGATGGCTGATCACGCGGGTCCGCTTCCGGCTCGCGCACCAGGCGGCGCCGGACACCGGTTATGGTGACCTGCGCGCCGAACTCGACCGCGCCGGCATCCGCGAACCCGACGCCGTCGCCGTGGCGCAGGCCGTACGCACGATCCGTTCGCGCAAGCTGCCGGACCCGGCGGTCATCGGCAATGCCGGCAGCTTCTTCAAGAACCCGGTCCTGCCGCGCGCCGAGGCGCTTGCCGTGCTGTCGCATGCGCCGCAGATGCCGTCGTGGCCTGCCGAGGACGGCACGACCAAGCTGCCGGCGGCCTGGATGATCGAGCGCTGCGGATGGAAGGGCGCGCGCGAGGGAGATGCCGGCGTGCACGCCGCGCACGCGCTGGTGCTCGTGAACCACGGCGGCGCAACGGGCGCGCAGATCCTGGCCCTGGCGGAGCGGATCCGCGATTCGGTTTTCGAGACCTACGGCGTGCGGCTGGAAACGGAACCGACCATCGTCGCACCGCTATAATCGAGGGTTTTCCAGCCTGCAAACTTTCACCGGACCCCGACCATGGACGACGAACAGCAGAACGACCAAACCGGCCTCGTGGCCTGGATTCTCGGCATCGCGGTGACGATCGCGATCGTCGTCTCGCTGGTGATCGGCATCATGTCCGCCATCGGGACGGGCGGCGGCAAGAAGGCCGAAGCGGCAGCACCTGCC
Source organism: uncultured beta proteobacterium (assembly GCA_963849015.1). Classification (GTDB taxonomy): domain Bacteria; phylum Pseudomonadota; class Gammaproteobacteria; order Burkholderiales; family Burkholderiaceae_E; genus Quisquiliibacterium. The sequence goes on along the minus strand of CAWKFK010000005.1, from coordinate 498,389 downwards.
GTTGCAGCCGCGCCCGCCGCTGCGCCCGCCGCTGCGGCCGGTGTCACCGCGACGCTCTACTTCGACTCGGGCAAGGCCGACCTGCCGGCCGATGCGGCGACGCTGCTGGCGCCGCTGGTCGAGGCGGCTGCCGGCGGCAAGCGCGTGGTGGTATCGGGCTTTCACGACACGACCGGCAGCGCTCCGGCGAACGAGGAACTGGCCAAGCAGCGCGCGTTCGCGGTGCGCGACGCTCTGAAGGCGGCCGGCGTTGCCGAAGACCACATCGAACTGAGCAAGCCGCAGGAGACCAGCGGCGGCACCGAGGGGCGGGAGTCGCGCCGCGTCGAGGTCAGCGCTCAATGATCGGACACGCGCCGGGAACCGGCGCGTGCGTTCAGGCGCGTCGCCGAAAGTACCAGGTGGACGCGTCGGACGCCGACGGCGCGAAGGCATAGCCCTCGCGATCGAAGGCCTGCAGTTTGCGCGGGTCTTCGATCCTGAGGTCGACGGCATAACGGGTCATCAGTCCCCGCGCGCGCTTCGCTGCGAAACTGATCACCTTCCACTGGCCGCCCTTCCACTCCTGGAAAACCGGTCGCACGACCGGCGCGGACAGCGTGCTGCGGTCAACCGCCTTGAAGTACTCCTCGGAGGCGAGATTGACCAGCACTGGATGCCGGTGGCCCTCGAGGTCCTTGTCGAGCGCGCGCGCGATGCGCTCGCCCCAGAACGCGTACAGATCGAGGACCCGCGGCCCGTGTCGAAGCGCGTTCCCATCTCGAGCCGATAGGGCTGCATCAGGTCGAGCGGGCGCAGCACGCCGTACAGCCCCGACAGGATGCGCAACGTGCGACTGCGCCCAGCGCAGTGCTGCCGGCTTCAGCGTGCGCGCATCGAGCCCGTCGTACACGTCGCCGTCGAACGCCAGCACGGCCTGGCGCGCGTTCTCGGCGTCGAACGGCCGGCTCCAGCGGGCGAAGCGCGCGACGTTGAGCGCGGCCAGGGGATCGCTGATCGCATCAGTTCGGCCAGCTCGCGCGGTTCGTAGCGCGCGCATCCGCTCGACCAGCAGCGCGGAGTCGTCCAGCATCGACGGCTGGCTCGCGTCGCGCAGCGTGACCGGTGATCTCGTAGTCGAGCGATCTTGGCGGGTGACAGAACGATCAGCATGGGGCAGAGATGGCATTCGAACGAGCGCTCGCATTCTCACGGAAACCAGGACGGCTGTCCTCGATACCAACGTCTGGCTCGACCTGCTGGTGTTCGAGGACGCCCGGGTCGCGCCAGTGTTCGGCGCGATCGTGGCAGGCACCCTGCGGCCGGTGCACAGCCGCGCGATGCGCGACGAGCTCGCGGACGTTCTCCGCCGGCCGGCACTGCAGCTGCACGCGCTGCGCGTGCAGCGTCGTGCCGGTCGCACGCAGGCCGGCTTCGACGCCGAGGCGTGCCTGGCGCGCTTCGATGCGCTCAGCGTCGAGCGCCCGGATGCAGTCGACTGCGGCCTCGGCTGCCGCGATCCGGACGACCAGAAATTCATCGATCTGGCCGTCGCGCAACGCTGCGCCTGGCTGATCAGCAAGGACCGGGCACTGCTGGACCTGGCGCGGGCGGCGCGCCGGCGGTTCGCCCTGACGATCGTGGCACGCCGGCTCGTTCGCGACGGCCTGAGGGGCGCCAGCCTATAATCCGGGCTTCCACCGCACCGATCTCCGCCCCTGCGATGACCGTCCAAGACCGCCCCGCCGAACGCCCCGCAGCCCCCCGCATCGATTCGAAGCTGCCGAACGTCGGCACGACGATCTTCACCGTGATGTCGGCGCTCGCCACCGAGCACGGCGCGGTCAACCTCGGGCCAGGGCTTCCCCGACTTCGACTGCGATCCGCGGCTGCTCGACGCCGTGGCGGCGCGATGCGCGCAGGGGCACAACCAGTACCCGCCGATGGCCGGCGTCGCCGGCGCTGCGCCAGGCAGTCGCCGACAAGATCGAGCGGCTCTACGGTGCCGCTACGACCCGCGACAGCGAGGTCACGGTCACCGCCGGCGCGACGCAGGCGATCTTCACCGCGATGCTGGCGATCGTGCGCGCCGGCGACGAGGTGATCGTGATCGAGCCGGTGTACGACAGCTACATGCCGAACATCGAGCTGACCGGCGGCATCGCCGGTGCACGGTGCCGATGACCGACGACTTCCGCGTGCCCTGGGACCGCGTACGCGCGGCCGTCACGCCGCGCACGCGCGCGATCATGGTCAACTCGCCGCACAACCCGAGCGGCACGATCCTGCGCGACGCGGACATGCGGCAGCTCGCAGGCGATCGCCGTGACGAACGACCTGTTCGTGATCTCCGACGAGGTCTACGAGCACATGGTCTTCGACGGCGAGCCGCACCGCTCGGCGAGCCGCTATCCGGGCCTGGCCGCGCGCAGCTTCGTGATCTCGTCGTTCGGCAAGACCTTCCACGTGACCGGCTGGAAGGTCGCCTACTGCGCCGCCCCGGCAGCGATGACGGCCGAGTTCCGCAAGGTGCATCAGTTCAACGTGTTCACCGTGAACACGCCGGTGCAGCACGGCCTCGCGCGGTACATGGACGATCCCGCGCCCTACCTCGGACTGGCGGCCTTCTACCAGCGCAAGCGCGACCTGTTCCGTGCCGGGCTGGCAGTCGACGCGCTTCAGGCTGCTGCCCTGCGAGGGCACGTACTTCCAGCTCGTCGACTATTCGGCGATCTCCGATCTGCGACGAAGCCGAATTCGCCAAGTGGCTGACCACCGAGATCGGCGTGACGGCGATCCCGCTGTCCGCGTTCTACGACGAGCCGGTCGACCGGCGCATCGTGCGCTTCTGCTTCGCGAAGAAGGACGACACGCTGCGGCTCGCGCTGGACCGGCTCGGCCGCCTGTGAGAACAGCATCCGCGCGCACCCGCCGCGCCGCCTGCTGGGGATGCCTGCTCGCGCTGCTGTTGCCGACGAGCGCCTGGCTGCTGGGTGCATGCTCCGGGCTGCCGCCCGCCGGGCTCGTCGCGCCGAAGCTCGCGGTCCGCGATGTGTCGATCGTGAGCTTCCGCGGTGACGAACTGCGCCTGCGGGTCGACGTCGACGCCGAGAACCCGAATCCGCGCGATATCCCGCTCGCGGACCTGAAGCTGGACCTCGAACTGCTCGGGCTGCATGCCGCCAGCGCGCGCGCGCTGGAGCCGGTCGTCACCCTGCCCGCGTCGGCATCGCGCATCGTCACGCTGGATGTGTCGGTGCCTGCCCGCCGCCTCGGCGAGCTGCTGTTGCGCGCCGCGCGCGAGGGCGACGCACGCGCCGTGCCCTATCGCCTGACAGGCTCGGCCGCGTGGGGCACCGACGGCGTGCCCCTGCCTTTCCAGCGCAGCGGCACGATCGACCTGGCGGAGCGCCTTCGGCGCAGCCGCTGACGCGATGGACCGATTCAAGCAGATCGAGACCTTCGTGTCGGTGGCCACCCGCGGCAGCCTCACCGCTGCCGCGCACGCCGAGGGCGTGGCGCCGGCGATCATCGGCCGGCGCCTCGACGCGCTGGAGGAACGCCTCGGCGTGAAGCTGCTCGTGCGCACCACCCGCAAGCTCACGCTGAGCTTCGAGGGCAACGCGTTCCTCGAGGACTGCCAGCGCATCCTGAACGACATGCACAACGCCGAAGCCTCGGTGTCGCTGGGTGGCGTCAAGGCCAGCGGGCACGTGCGGGTGACGGCGCCGGCGGGATTCGGACGACGTCACGTCGCGCCCTTGCTGCCCGCCTTCCTGGATGCGAACGGCGACGTCTCGATCTCCCTCGACCTGTCGGATCGCCTGGCGGACATCGTCAACGAAGGGATCGACGTGGCGATCCGCATCGGGCAGCTCGACGACTCGAGCCTGGTCGGCGTGCGGCTTGCCGACAACCAGCGGGTCGTGGTGGCGAGTCCCGCTTATCTCGCAGCCCACGGGCTGCCCCGCAGCCCCGCCGACCTGCCGTCCCACGAGTGCCTGACCTTCGGCACCTATGGCAACCAGGCGCGCGGCTGGCTGTTCACGATCGACGGGCGCACCGAGGCAGTCCGGGTCTCGGGCGCGATGGAGTGCAACGACGGCGCGGTGCTGCACGAATGGGCGCTGGCCGGACGCGGTCTGGCGTGGCGCTCGATGTGGGAGGTGAGCGAGGACCTGCGTGCCGGCCGCCTGGTCACGGTGCTCGACGACTACGCCGCGCCCGACAACGCGATCCACGCGGTGTTCGCGCAGCGCCGGCACCTGCCGCTGCGGGTGCGCATGTTCGTCGACTTCCTGAAGACCGCCTACGGCGATCCGGCGTACTGGCGCGGTCCCGGCCGGAGATAAGGCGCACGCGGGAGGCGGCAGGCGCCAGAACGCCGGACCCGGACGTGCACCAGCCGGAATACGCCCGTGCCTGGCGCACAACAAAAAGGCGGCCCGCAGGCCGCCTCGGTACCGCTCAGGCGAAGCGCATCACTTCAGATGCTTGCCGACCAGCTTCGTCATCTCGAACATGTCGGCCTTGGCTTTGCCGAAGACTTCCTTCAGCTTGGCGTCGGCGATGATCACGCGCTTGTTCGCGGCATCCTGCAGATTGAACTTCTTGATGTACTCCCACATCCGCTTGACGACCTCGGTGCGCGGCACCGGCTTGTCGCCGATGATCGCGGCCAGCGCGGCGCTCGGGGTCAGCTCCTTCATGAACGCCGCATTCGGCTTGCGCGGCGCAGCCTTCTTCGCCGGCGCCTTGGCTGCGGGCTTCTTCGCCGCTGCCTTCTTCGCGGGGGCCTTCGCTGCCGGCTTCTTCGCGGGCGCCTTGGCGGCCGCCGGCTTCGCTGCGGCTGCTTTCTTCGCAGGGGCTTTCGCCGCTGCCGGCTTCTTGGCAGGCTTCTTAGCGCCGCCTTTGGCTGTTGCCATCGTCATGCCTCCGTCAGGGTATTGATTTCAACGATCCGTCGATCGAAACCCGGCGCAATACGCGGATTTTCGCAAGCGAAAGAATGACGCTTCTTCGACGCCGCGCCAATAGGAGAACGTGAAAATCGTGCTGCCGCCCCGACGGAATGTTGCTTTTTCATTGCGGGTGGCCGCCGAAGCGCCCCGAGAGGGGCGCCGGGATCGCCGGCGGCGCGCTCGGGCGCCGCGCCGGCGCATCGCGGTCGGGCGCCGGCGCATCGCGTCTCCGGCGCCGGGGCGTGACAGGATCAGGCGGCGGCCGCGGCACCTTCACGCTGCGCGCGTTTGCGCTCGTGTTCCTTGAGGAAGCGCTTGCGCAGACGGATGCTCTTCGGCGTGATCTCGACCAGTTCGTCGTCGCCGATGAACTCGACCGCCTTCTCGAGCGTGAGCTGGATCGGCGGCGTCAGCACGATGTGCTCGTCCTTGCCCGACGCGCGCACGTTCGTCAGCTTCTTCTCCTTCACCGGATTGACGACCAGGTCGTTGTCGCGGGTGTGGATGCCGATGATCATGCCCTCGTAGAGCGGGTCGTTCGGCTTGACGAACATCCGGCCGCGCTCCTGCAGCTTCCACAGCGCATAGGCGACGGCATCGCCGTCGTCCTGCGAGATCAGCACGCCATTGCGCCGGTCCTCGATGTCGCCGGCCCACGAGGCGTATTCGTCGAACACGTGGCTCATGATCCCGGTGCCGCGCGTGATGTTCAGGAACTCGTTGTGGAAGCCGATCAGGCCGCGCGCCGGCACGCGGTAGTCGAGCCGCACCCGGCCCTTGCCGTCGGGCTCCATGTTCTGAAGCTCGCCCTTGCGGCGGCCGAGAAGCTCCATCACGGCACCCTGGTGCGAATCCTCGAGATCCATCGTCAGGATCTCGTAGGGCTCCAGCTTCTCGCCGTCGACGATGCGAACCTTCGGCTTGGGCCGCGACACCGCGAGCTCGTAGCCTTCGCGGCGCATGTTCTCGAGCAGGATCGTCAGGTGCAGCTCGCCGCGGCCGGACACGATGAAGGTGTCGGAGTCGGCGGTGAACTCGACGCGCAGCGCGACGTTCGACTTGAGCTCGCGCTCGAGACGCTCGCGGATCTGCCGGCTGGTGACGTACTTGCCCTCGCGCCCCGCCATCGGCGAGGTGTTGACCAGGAAATCCATCGTCATCGTCGGCTCGTCGACCGACAGCAGCGGCAGCGCCTCCGGCTGCTGCACGTCGCAGACCGTCGAGCCGATGTCGAGTGTCCTCGATGCCGTTGATCGCGATGATGTCGCCCGCCTCGGCCTCGTCGACCACGACACGCTCGAGCCCCTTGAAGCGCAGGACCTGGTTGACCTTCGCGGTGAACGGCTGCACGCCCGACACGGCCGGGTCGCCGTACAGCACCGTCACCGTCTGACCGCTGCGCACACGCCCGCGGTTGACCCGCCCGATGCCGATCTTGCCGACGTAGCTGGAGTAGTCCAGTGCCGAGATCTGCAGCTGCAGCGGAGCGTCGACGTCGTCGGCGCGCGCCGGCACCTGCCGCAGGATCGCGGCGAACAGCGGCGCCATCGACAGGCCTTCCGAGGCGGCGTCACCCGGGCCGTCCACGCCGTCCTCCGGCAGGTCTTCGAGCCGGTCGAGCGCAAAGCCGTTGACGGCCGACGCGTAGACCACCGGGAAGTCGAGCTGCTCCTCGCTCGCACCCAGCTTGTCGAAGAGATCGAAGGTCTGGTTGACCGCCCAGTCGGGACGCGCGCCGGGCCGGTCGATCTTGTTGACCACGACGATCGGCTTCAGGCCCAGCGCCAGCGCCTTGCGCGTCACGAAGCGGGTCTGCGGCATCGGTCCCTCGACCGCGTCGACCAGCAGCAGGACGCCGTCGACCATCGACAGCGCGCGCTCGACCTCGCCGCCGAAGTCGGCGTGCCCCGGGGTGTCGACGATGTTGATCCGCGTCCCTTCGTACTCGACCGCGCAGTTCTTCGCGAGGATCGTGATGCCGCGCTCGCGCTCGAGGTCGTTGCTGTCCATGACGCGCTCGCTCACCTGCTGGTGCGCGCGGAACGTGCCGGACTGGCGCAGGAGCTGGTCGACCAGCGTGGTCTTGCCATGATCGACGTGCGCGATGATGGCGATGTTACGAATCGGTGAAGTCATGGCTGGATATCGCTCTGGAGTGTAGGAGTGGCCGCGCTTCGGGGCGGCTCGGATACGGTACCGATCAAACGTTGCGGGACGAGCAGGCCGTCCTCGAGGACGGCGGTGCCGAGCAGGCGGCCGGCGCAGTACACGCGCACGCGCGCATCGCTGCCGCCCGGCGCCGCCCGCGACGGCGTGACCCCGTTCAGGCGCAGGCGCTGGCCCTGCAGAAAGCGGCGAGCCAGAGGCTCGTCGAGCTCGACGACGGCGAGGGCCGCGAGCATGAAGTCGGGCGGCAGGAGGCTGCCGGCGCGATCTTCGCGAGGACATCGCGTCGAGCCGCTCGATCGTGACCGCATCGTCCAGCCCGAAGGCACCGACACGCTCGCGCCGCAGGCCCGACAGGTGAGCGCCGCAGCCGAGCGCACGGCCGATGTCTTCGGCCAGCGTCCGGATGTAGGTCCCCTTGCTGCAGCAGACCCGGATCACCGCGCGCACCGCTCCTGGCGGCGCGGCGCCTGCGTCGCCGTCGAACGTCAGCGAGACGAGGTCGATCGAATGGATCGTCACGCGGCGCGCCGCGCGCTCGATCGTGAGACCGGCGCGGGCATATTCGTACAGCGGTCTGCCGTCGCGCTTCAGCGCGGAATACATCGGCGGCACCTGCTCGATCTCGCCGACGAAACGGGCCAGCGCCGCGCGCAGGCCGTCTTCGTCGAACCCGACCGGCGCGCGGGCGACGACCTCACCCTCGGTGTCGGCGGTCGACGTCGCGATGCCGAACGTGAGTTCGGCCAGATAGGTCTTGTCGGCGTCGAGTGCGTCGTTCGACGAACTTGGTCGCCTCGCCGAAGGCGATCGGACAGCAGTCCGGTCGCCATCGGATCCAGGGTGCCGCCGTGACCCGCCTTGCGGGCGTTCATCAGCCGGCGCACCCGCATCAGCGCGTCGTTCGACGTGATGCCTGCGGGTTTGTCGAGCAGCAGTACGCCGTCGACGATGTTGCGGGATTGCCTGGTTCGATCGGTTCCTGCCCGAAACGCCTGTGGGCGGACAAAACTCGGGCGCGGACGAGGCGGCCCGGGACGGATCCACGGACTAGTCGTCCGCGCGGTGACTGGTCGCCTCGTCGATCAGCTTCGACATCGAGATGCCGCGCTCGGTCGAACGGTCGTGCACGAAGCGAAGCTCGGGCGTGGTGTGGATGCGCACGCGGCGACCCAGCTGCGATCGCAGGAATCCGGCCGCGCGCCGAAGACCTTCGGTGGTCCTCGCGAGCGTCTCGTCGTCGCTCGGAAGGACCGTGAAATGCACGGTTGCGTACGCGTAGTCCGGCGTCAGATCGACCCCGGTCAACGTCACCATGCCGACGCGCGGATCCTTCAGCTCGGCGCGGATCATCTCCGCGAGCTCGTGGTGGATCTGCTCGGCGACTCGTACGCCCCGACCTCCCGCAGGAGACCGCTTGTGACGGCTCGTCATGCCTGTTCCTGCGTTTGTCGCGCGCCTGCGGACCGCCGTACGACGATCACAGCGTGCGCGCGAATTCCTTGATCTCGAACACCTCGAGCTGGTCGCCTTCCTTGATGTCGTTGTAGCCGCGCAGGGTCAGACCGCACTCGAAGCCTTCCTTGACCTCGCGCACGTCGTCCTTGTAGCGCTTCAACGAATCGAGCTCGCCGGTCCAGATCACGGTGTTGTCGCGCAACAGGCGCACCTGCGCGCCGCGGCGCACGATGCCCTCGAGCACCATGCAACCCGCGATGTTGCCGACCTTCGAGACCTGGATCACCTGGCGGATCTCGACCAGACCGATCTGCTCCTCGCGCTTCTCGGGCGCAAGCAGGCCCGTCATCGCCGACTTCACCTCGTCGACCGCGTCATAGATGATGTTGTAGTAGCGGATGTCGATGCCGTTGGTCTCGGCGAGGCGCTTGGACTGCTGGTCGGCGCGCACGTTGAAGCCGATCACCACCGCCTTGGACGCGGTCGCCAGGTTCACGTCGCTCTCGGTGATGCCGCCGACCGCCGCGTGCACGACCTGCACCTTGACCTCGGGCGTGGTGAGCTTCTGCAGCGCATGCGTCAGCGCTTCCTGCGAACCCTGCACGTCGGCCTTGACGATCAGCGACAGCACCTTGGCGGCGCCCTCGCCCATCTGTTCGAAGATGTTCTCGAGCTTGGCCGCCTGCTGGCGGGCGAGCTTGACGTCGCGGAACTTGCCCTGCCGGAACAGCGCGATCTCGCGGGCCTTGCGCTCGTCGCCGAGCACGATGACCTCCTCGCCCGCCTGCGGCACCTCGGAAAGGCCCTGGATCTCGACCGGAATCGAGGGGCCGGCCTCGCCGACCGGCTTGCCGTTCTCGTCGAGCATCGCGCGAACCCGGCCGAAGACCGAGCCTGCCAGCAGCACGTCGCCCTTGCGCAGCGTGCCGGACTGCACCAGCACGGTTGCCACCGGTCCGCGTCCCTTGTCCAGGCGAGCCTCGATCACGAGGCCTTTGGCCGCCCGACCTTCGGCGCCTTCAGCTCGAGCACCTCGGCCTGCAGAAGAACGTTCTCGAGCAGGTCGTCGATGCCCTGGCCGGTCTTGGCCGACACCGGAACGATCGGCACCTCGCCGCCGTACTCCTCGGGCACGACCTCCTGCGCGACGAGCTCCTGCTTGACGCGATCGGGATTCGCCTCGCTCTTGTCGATCTTGTTCATCGCGACGACCATCGGCACCTTCGCCGCCTTGGCGTGGTGGATCGCCTCGATGGTCTGCGGCATGACGCCGTCGTCGGCCGCCACCACCAGGATCACGATGTCGGTGGCCTCGGCGCCGCGAGCGCGCATCGCCGTGAACGCTTCGTGGCCCGGGGTGTCGAGGAAGGTGACGACACCGCGCGGCGTGGTCACGTGGTACGCGCCGATGTGCTGAGTGATGCCGCCCGCTTCGCCGGCAGCGACCTTCGCGCGACGGATGTAGTCCAGCAGCGAGGTCTTGCCGTGGTCGACGTGACCCATCACCGTGACCACCGGCGGACGCGGCAGCACCTCCAGATCGGCAGGCGCAGCCTCCTCGAGGAAGGCCTCCGGGTCGTCGAGCTTGGCGGCGACGGCCTTGTGCCCGAGCTCCTCGACCACGATCATCGCGGTCTCCTGGTCGAGCACCTGGTTGATCGTGACCATCTGGCCGAGCTGCATCAGCTTCTTGATCACCTCGGTGGCCTTCACCGACATCTTGTGCGCCAGGTCGGCCACGGTGATCGTCTCGGGCACGTGCACCTCGCGCACCACCGGTTCGTTCGACACCGCTCCGGTGGGCATCTCCTCGCGGTGATCGCGATGGCGACCGCCCTTCGAGCCGCTGCGCCAGCCGCTGGCCCCGCCCGAGTCGCCGCGCGTCTTCAGCGCGCGGCGCTTGGCGCCCTCCTCGTGCCACGACGAGGACAGCTTCTCGGACTTGACGTGTTTCTTGTCCTTCGACTCGCCTGCCGGCGCACCGGGCTTGGCCTCGGTCTTCGGTTTGTGCAGGGTGCCGCTCGGCGCCGGCTTGGCATCGGCGGCGGGCTGGGCCGGCTTGGCGGCGGCAACAGGCGGCGGCGGGGGCGGCGGAGCCACCTTCGGCTGCGGCTTGCGCTGCAGGCTCATCAGGCGGTTCATCTCGGCGACTTCGCGCTCGACGGCCCGTCGCGCACTGGCCCGGACCTCGGCCTGCTCCTGCGCCATGCGAGCTGCCTCGGCAGCGAGCCTCGCCTCTTCCTCGGCACGGGCACGGGTGCCCTCGACCTGGTCTTCCTGCTGGCCGGTGACCGCCGCGGCGCGCTCCTGCTCGCGCCGCGCATCTTCCTCGCGGCGAGCCGCCTCGGCAGCCGCCTCGGCCTCGCGCTGGCGCTCGAGTTCCAGGCGTTCCTGGGTTGCGCGCAACTCGGCGGCCTGGCGCTCGATTTCGACGCGCTCCTGCTCCTCGCGCAGACGCTGCTGCTCGGCTTCGGCCGCAGCCTGCGCCGCGAGCTCGGCCTCGGTGTCGACCTCGACGACAGCGCCGGGCTGGCCCTCGGCAATCGCCTCCGACGGGTCGCGCTTGACGAACACGCGCTTCTTGCGCACCTCGACCTGGATCGTGCGCGCCCGGCCGGTGCCGTCCGCCTGCTTGATCTCGGAGGTCTGTTTGCGCGTCAGCGTGATCTTCTTCTTGCTTGCGTCCTCGCCGCCGTGCGCGCGGCGCAGCGCGGCCAGGAGCTGTTCCTTGTCGTTTTCGCTCAGCGGATCGTCAGGCGACTTCTTGTTCACCCCGGCGGCACGCAGCTGCTCGAGCAGAACCTCGGCCGGCATCTTCAGCTCGGCCGCAAACCTTGAAACATTCGTACTTGACATCGTCATCCTTCCGCTCCGCCCCGACCTTCCATCACGCGCCCATCACGCCCACAACCCGTGCCGCTCAGGCCGACTCACCGGCGAACCAGTGAGCACGTGCCTTCAGGATCAGATCCCTCGCTCGCGCCTCGTCCACCCCGGTGGCTTCGATCAGCTCGTCGACCGCGAGCTCGGCCAGATCGTCACGCGTGAACACCTTCGCGTCCGCGAGACTGGCGGCCAGTTCGCGGTCCATGCCCTCGAGCGTGAGCAGGTCCTCGGAGGTCTGGTCGATCTTCTCTTCGGTTGCGATCGCCTCGGTCAGCAGCACGTTGCGCGCGCGCGTGCGCAGCTCGTTGACGGTGTCCTCGTCGAACGACTCGATCTCGAGCATCTCGTTGATCGGCACGTACGCAACCTCTTCGACGCTGGTGAAACCTTCGTCGATCAGGATGTCGGCGACCTCCTCGTCGACGTCGAGCTTGTTCATGAACAGGTCGCGGACCGCGACCCGTTCGCTCTGCGACTTCTGCTGCGACTCCTCGGCCGTCATGATGTTGATCTGCCAGCCGGTCAGCTCGGATGCGAGCCGGACGTTGCGCCCGCCCGTGCCGATCGCCAGCGCGAGGTTGTCCTCGTCGACGACGACATCCATGCTGTGCTTGTCCTCGTCGACCATGATCGAACTGACGTTGGCCGGCGCGAGGGCGCCGATCACGAACTGCGCCGGATCCTCCGACCACAGAACGATGTCGACGCGCTCGCCGGCGAGTTCGGCGGTCACCGCCTGCACGCGCGAACCGCGCACGCCGACGCAGGTGCCGATCGGATCGATGCGGCGGTCCTGTGTGTAGACGGCGATCTTCGCGCGCACGCCCGGATCGCGCGCGGCCGCCTTGATCTCGAGAAGCCCCTGCTCGATCTCGGGGACCTCCATCGCGAACAGGTGCTTGATGAACTCGGGCGACGTGCGCGACAGGATCAGCTGGGGACCGCGGCCTTCGCGGTTGATGCGCAGCACGTACGCCCGCACCCGGTCGCCGACGCGCAGGTTTTCCTTCGGGAACCATCTGGTCGCGCGGCAGCCGAGCCTCGACCTTGCCCGACTCGACGACTGCGCCTTCGCGGTCCATCCGCTTGATCGTGCCGGACAGAATCGCCTCGCCGCGCTGCAGGAAGTCGGTGATGATCTGGTCCCGCTCGGCATCGCGGATGCGCTGCAGGATCACCTGCTTGGCCGCCTGCGCACCGATGCGACCGAGATCGACGGGTTCGAGCTCTTCCTCGATGTAGTCGCCCACCTGGATGTCGGGAATCTGCTTGACGGCTTCCGACAGGATGATCTGCAGGTCGTGGTCCTCGAGCTCGCCGTCCGGCACCACCTGCCAGCGGCGGAACGCCTCGTAATCGCCCGTCATCCGGTCGATCGGCACACGAACGTCGACGTCCTCCTTGAAGCGCTTCTTCGTCGCCGAAGCGAGGGCGCTCTCGAGCGCCTGGAAAACGACCTCGCGCGCGACGTTCTTCTCGCGCGCCAGCGCATCGACCAGCAACAGAATTTCCCGGCTCATCGCCAAGCCTCCTAGAACTTCACTTTCGGTACGAGTCGCGCGCGGTCGACTTCATCCAGCGCGAACACCAGTTTTCTGCCCGCGGAAGCGGCCGGCCCATCGCCGGCGCCCGCATCCGGACCACCCGCCGCCTTCTCCGCCTTGCCCGCCGCCTTGCCGCGGGTCGCAGGCTTGCGACCGCGCGTCTTCCCCGACTTCTGCGCCGCCTGACGCTGGGCGTCGTCGATCAGCTCGAGCCCGAATCGCTCTTCGGGCTCGACTGTCAGCACACCATCGAAATTGCGACGCCCCTCGAACGGGCGCTTCAGGCGCAGACTTACCTCGGCGCCCGCGAAGCGGACGAAGTCGGTCGCCTTGCGCAGCGGTCGATCGAGTCCCGGCGAGGACACCTCGAGCCGGTGGTAATCGACATCGTCGACCGCGAACACGTGCGACAACTGCCGGCTGACGCGCTCGCAATCCTCGATCTGGATGCCGGCCGGAGCATCGATGAAGACACGCAGCAGGCCGTTCTGGGCCATCTCGAGCTCGACGAGCTCGTAGCCCATGGACCCGAGGGTCCGTTCGACGATCACCTGCAACGCTTCCAATCGACTGCGCCTCTCCACACGCCAAGGTCGGCAGCCACTCCTGCAACCAAAGCAATACCGAAGTCACCGATTCCGACCGATCCGACGACAGCGCGGCGACAGCGCCGCGCGCCCGGACGAAATCCCGGCCGAAACGCCTTCGGCGCTCCGGAAATCCAAAAAAAAATGGGCTGTGCCAGCCCATTTCTTAGAGCACGCCCGGCAGTAGTGGCTGCGCGGGCGCTTGGAATTTTTGGATTATAGCGTTCTATCAACCGTTTGGCGAGCGCTTCCTGCCGCGCCCCTTGGCGCCGGCACGATTTCCGCCCGGCGGACGGCCGGATCTGCCAAGGTCGCCCCTGCCCGTCCCTTGACCGGCACCGGGCCCGCGAAACACGCCGATCGCCGGCGGCAGCCCAAACGCGGCGCCCGGCGCGCCGCGCCCGCGCGCACCCCGTCCGGCGCGACCTCCAGCTCCGCCGGGGCCCCGCCCGCCGGGCCGGGCCTGCCCCGGATCACCCTTGCGCACCAGTTTCGTGATCCCTTCGAGGTGGGCATTGGCGGACTTCGGCTGCCACTCGTCGTCGTCCTCGTGCGGCAGCCTGGTCTCGGAGACGTTCAGACCGTCGGAATACGACAACGGCGGTTGTTCCTCGTGCTCGGATTCGTCGAACTCGGATTCTTCGAACTCGGAGGCGTCGTCGTCGAAGGCGGCAACCGGCGCAGGCGCCGGCACCGGCTTGCGCGGCTCTCGGGCCGGCACCTCGCCAGCCGCCCCCAGGGCTGCGGCCCCCGGCGCCATGGTTCCCTGCACCGCCGGCCCCGGCGCGGCCGGTGCCGCGCGCTTCACCGCCTGGTTGAGCGCCGCGACTTCGGGCGCGGTGAGTTCGACCCAGCGCCCGCGCGAAAGATTGCGCGGCAGCGCGATCGGCCCGAAGCGGATGCGCACGAGACGACTGACCGTCAGACCGACCGCGTCGAAGATGCGGCGCACCTCGCGATTGCGCCCCTCGGCGATCACGACCCTGTACCAGTGGTTGGCACCGTCGCCGCCGGCATCCTCGATGCGCAGGAACGCGGCCGGGCCGTCGTCGAGCTGCACGCCGCGCAGCAGCGTCGCGCCCACCTCGTCTTCGATCCGGCCGAGCACCCGCACGGCGTATTCGCGCTCCCAGCCGTAGCGCGGATGCATCAGTCGGTTCGCAAGTTCGCCCGAGGTCGTGAAGACCATCAGGCCCTCGGTATTGAAGTCGAGCCGGCCCACCGACACCCAGCGCGCGCCCTTCAGCCGGGGCAGGCGCTCGAACACGGTCGCCCGCTGACCCGGATCGTCGCGGCTGGTGATTTCGCCGGCAGGCTTGTGGTACAGCAGAACACGCGCCGGCTGCGGCACCGCCCTGCGCGGCAAGGCACGGCCGTTCACGCGAATCTGGTCGTTGGCGGCAATGCGCTGTCCGATGTGCGCCGGCAGTCCGTTCACGGTGACGCGGCCGGCGACGATCAGTTCTTCCATGTCGCGACGCGAACCGAGCCCGGCATCCGCAAGCACCTTGTGCAGCTTCGGAGCCTCGTCGTCGACGCGGGCACCGGAGCGGTCACCGCCGCGCGACGGGCGTCCGCTGTCCAGTCCGACCACGGCCTTTTCGGCGTAGATCGGCACAGGTTCGGCGCCAGCCGCATCCTTCGGCCCACCTGCCTCTGCCGAGGCCGGCTGCGCTGCACCACCACCCGGGCCGCGCGGCCCACGCCGACGCGGCCCCGAGCGCGGATTGCGCCGGCGTCCGGATCCGCTCTTGGGCGGCCGCTCCCCGGCGTCGGCTGTCTGCACGCCCGGTTCCGACGGCGCAGGCTTGGTGTTCACGGGGGTATCAGGATCATTGCTCAAGCTGGTTTCCTTCTGGTTCCGCGCTGGCGGCATCCGTGGGGGGGAAGAGGTCCGGCGCGGGCTGACCTGCCGTTGCGCCTGGCACTTCCGCGGCGAGGTCCGGCTGCGATTCGACCGGCACGGGGGACGACACCGATCCGTCGCCGATACGCTGTTCGAGCGCGGCAAGCGCCGCCCCCGGGGAGGCGTCGTCGAGCGACGGGAGCTCGCTGATCGACCGCAACCCCAGGTCGTCGAGGAAGTGCCGCGTCGTGGCGAGCAGCGATGGACGACCGACCACGTTCTTGTGTCCGACCACCTCGATCCAGCCACGGTCTTCCAGAGTCTTCACGACCTGCGACGACACCGTGACCCCGCGGATCTCCTCGATGTCGCCGCGCGTCACCGGCTGACGGTAAGCGATGATCGCGAGGGTTTCGAGAACGGCGCGCGAATAACGCGGAGGCTTCTCGGGATGCAAACGCGCAAGGAACTCGGCGACCTGCGGTGTCGACTGGAAGCGCCAGCCGCTGGCGAGCGCGACCAGGGTGACCCCGCGGCCCTGCCAATCCGCGCGCAGGTCGTCGAGCAGCGCACGAACGGTGTCCGCGCCCAACTCGTCGTCGAACAGACGCCGAAGTTCTGCGAGCGACAGAGGGTGGGCCGCGCACAGCAGCGCGGCCTCGATCACGACCTTGGCCTGTGCCGTGTCCATCCGCAGGGCCGAATCCGGGAAAAATCAGTCAATTGTGGTCAGGGCGCCGCATTCTGCGCGCAGTGCCGCGTGTCGGTCCAACCGGCACCCGTGAACGGGATCCATCACCAGCGACGACGCGCGAACTCAGGAAAATGGGGTGCCGCTTCGGACGGCCTGCGCCGGTTCTGGGTCGAGCCGGCCAAAGTCGGTGAAGACCGCAGGGCGGCCGGCGGGGCGCAAGTCCGTGTGCCGACGGATCTTATCACAGGCCCCTGCGGCGGCCAGCCAGGGCGTGCCGCAGGCCGACGAACAGCGGCCGGACGTACAGGGTCATCGCCTCCTCGCGGTCGATCCCCGGCGCCCAGGTCGGCAACTCCGCGGCTGCGTCGATCATTCCCGCGACCAGATGCGCGGCGACCGAAGGATCCACCGGGCGCACCGAGCCGTCGATCATGCCGTCGACCACGAAGTGGCCGAACCCGTCCGACAGCCGCGCGAGGGTCCTGGCGGTTTCGCGGCGCATCCGCTCGGGCAGCGCGCTGCGCGCGGTGAACCGCAGCAGCGGGCCGGCAGCAGAGACCTGATGGTCGACCAGCGCACACGAGACGCTGCACAGCCTCTGCCAGCCGGTCGCATCGAGTGCCGCCCCTTTCGTCTGCGCAGCCCGGATCACGGCGAAAGTGCGCTCGAAGCAGGCCGCGATGAGTTCGTCCTTGTGCTCGTGGTGGTGATAGAAGGAGCCTTTGGTGACGTTCAGGCGTGCCGAGATCCGATCCACCGAAGCACCCCGATAGCCTTGCTCGTTGACCAGGATCGTCGCAGCGCGCAGGAATGCGTCGCGGGTGGGGTCGGCCTCGCCGCCATGGAAGCCGCTCGCCTCGGTCGACAGCGGAACTTCGACGCTCCAGCGCTGCCCCTCGGACCATGCAGACGACCCGCCCGCGAGCCCGTCGAGCATGATGTCGACGATGCGATCCGCGACGCGCGGGAAGTCGGACTCGTCGTAGCGACGCACCCAGGCCCGTGTATTGAACACAAGGGACAGGATCAGGTGTGCCAGCGCGCTGTCCGCGCGACGCTGCTGCGGGGAAGTTCCCCCGCCGGCGACCAGTCCCCGGATGCCGCGGAACATCGCGACGTACGCGTCGAACACCGGATCGCGCTGCGGCGGCGTCAGTGCGCGCACGTCGTGAAAGCGTACGAGCTCGGAGCGTCGCCGGCCTTCGATGTCGGCGAGCAGCGCCAGGTAGTCGCGCACGAAAGCCTCGACGCGCCGGAGCCGGCCGGCATGGGCCGCCGCACGGGCCACCAGTTCGTCCACTGCCTCGATCGCACGCAGGACGCAGACCGCAGCCAGGTCCTCCTTGCGGCGGAAGTAATACGTGACGCTGTTGGTGACCAGCCCGACGCTGCGGGCTACCTCGGACAGCGTCGCGCCCTTGAGTCCCTGCTGGTTGAACAGTCGCGCGGCGGCATCGAGAATCGCCTCGCGTTTCGCCTCGTTCCGAATAGTGCGCCCCGAGGGCGTCACTTCCCGTCCGCTGGATAGAGATGACAGGCCACGGCGCGCACACCGCCCTGGCCGATCAGCGCCGGGTCGACCCTCTTGCAGACCTCGATCGCCTGCGGGACAGCGCGGATGGAAGCGGCAGCCCGACGGCGGGTTCAGCGCGCTCGGCACCTCGCCGGTGACCACCAGGCGCGCGCGGCGCGCCTCGACCTCGGGATCGGCCACCGGCACCGCCGACATCAGCGCTTTCGTGTAGGGATGCAGCGGGTCGCGATAGAGGTCGTCGCGGGTCGGCGATCTCGACGATGCGCCCGAGGTACATCACCGCGATGCGGTCGCTGATGTGGCGCACCACGGCGAGGTCGTGCGCGATGAAGAGGTAGGTCAGCCCGAGCCGCTTCTGCAGGTCCATGAACAGGTTGACGACCTGCGCCTGGATCGACACGTCGAGCGCGGACACCGGCTCGTCGCAGATCGATCAGGCTCGGCTCGAGCGCCAGCGCGCGGGCGATGCCGATGCGCTGGCGCTGGCCGCCCGAGAACTCGTGCGGATAGCGGTCGGCCATGTCGGGCAGCAGGCCGACCATCGACGAGCAGCGACGCGACCCGCTCGCGATAGGCGTCGCGATCCTTGTCCAGCCCGTGGACATCACGAGCGGCTCGCCGACGATGTCGCGCACCGTCATGCGCGGGTTGAGCGAGCCGTACGGATCCTGGTAGACCATCTGCATGCGCCGGCGCACGGCGCCGCATGTCGCGCGGCGGCGTGGCCTGCGATGTCCTCGCCCTCGAAGACGATGCGGCCGCCGGTCGGCTGGAGCATGCGCAGCACGGCCAGTCCGGTGGTCGATTTGCCGCAGCCGCTCTCGCCGACCAGACCGAGCGTCTCGCCGCGGCGCAGCGTGAAGGACACGCCGTCGACGGCCTTCACCGTGCCGACCTGCTTGCGCATGATCACGCCGCTGGTGACCGGGAAGTGGACCTTGAGGTCCTCGACGCTCAGCAGCACGATCGTCCGAAGACGTGGTCGGGCGGATCGGTTCAGGAGAGTTCATCGACAAAGCACGCCTTCAGGTGACCTTCCTCGACCGGCGTGAGCACCGGTCGCTCGGCGCGGCAGCGATCGGTCGGACCCAGCGGCAGCGCGGCGCGAACGCGCAACCGGGCGGCAGCGCGGACAGGTCGGGCGGCTGGCCGTCGATCGGCACCAGCGCGACGGCTCGCGTCGCCGTCGAGGCGCGGCACCGAGGCCATCAGGCCCCGGCGTATAGGGATGGCTGCGGCTTCGCGTAGAGGTCGGCGCGCCGGCGCCGACTCGACGATGCGGCCGCCGTACATGACGACGACGCGGTCGGCGTAGCGCGCGACCACGCCGAGATCGTGCGTGATCAGGATCAGCGACGAGCGCGTCTCGCGCGTGAGCTCCTTGAGCAGGTCGAGGATCTGCGCCTGCACGGTCACGTCGAGCGCGGTGGTCGGCTCGTCGGCGATGATCAGCCGCGGCTTGCAGGCCAGCGCCATCGCGATCATCACGCGCTGGCGCATGCCGCCGGAAAACTGGTGCGGATACGAGGTCGAGCCGGCTGCGCGGCATCGGGGATGCGCACGCGCTCGAGCAGTTCGCGCGCGCGCTCCAGCGCCTGGCCCCAGCGGCGGCCGCGGTGCACGTTGCATCGGCTCGGCGACCTGCATGCCGACCGTCAGCGCCGGATTGAGCGAGCGACATCGGCTCCTGGAAGATCATCGCGATCTTGTTGCCGCGGATGGCCCGGATGCCGGCGTCGTCGAGGTCGAGCAGGTCGCGCCCCTCGAACAGCACCTCGCCGGCCTCGATGCGACCCGGCGGGTTCGGGATCAGACGCAGCAGCGACAACGCGGTGACGCTCTTGCCCGATCCCGATTCGCCGACGATCGCGACGGTCTCGCCCTCGTCGGCATCGAAAGACACGTCGTCGACCGCGGTGACGACACCGCGTTCGGTGCGGAACCGCGTGGTCAGGCCGCGCACCTGCAGCAGGGGCGCGCCCATCAGCCGCCCCCCGCCGCGGGCACACCCGCCAACGCTTGCGCTCGTGCGAGTGCCATCGCTCAGAAGCCCATCTTCTTCTTGAGCTCCTGGTCGATCCAGATGCGCGCGTAGATCGGGCCCGGACGGACCGCGCCGGCGCGCAGCTCGCCGTCGTAGTTCTTCACCCACGGCCACCACGCCGTGTAGACGTACGGCGTCGGCAGCCAGACGTAGGGCGCCTTGTCGAGGATCTCGCGCGTCATCTCGCGCAGCATCGCCTGACGCTTCGTCTCGTCGCGCTCGGCGTAGGCCGCGTCCATCTTCTTGTCGTAGGCCGGATCGGCGTACTGCGACGGGTTCCAGGTCTGGCCGGTGACGAAGCTCTTGCGGATCGTCGTCGTCGGGTTGGTGTGGCCGTTGTTCATGAAGTAGCCGGGCGCGTTCGTCTTGCGTCGTCATCGCCGACAGGAAGGCGCCATACTCCATCGGCTGGATCTCGATCTTCACGCCGACCTGCTCGAGGTAGGCCGCGACCAGCGGCAGCAGGTCCATGTGGTCGGGCGAGCACGAGCAGACCTGCACCTTGAAGGTGAAGCCCTTCGGATAGCCCGCCTCGGCCAGCAGCTTCTTGGCCTTGTCCGGGTTGTAGGTGAACAGCTCCTTGATCGAGTCCGGCATCGACTCGAGCGGCTCGAAATAGCCGACGTAGTCGGGATGCTGCGGATAGGCGAACAGCTCGGCGTTGCCGCCGTAGTAGGCCTTGACGATCTCCTGCTTGTTGACCGCCATGTTCAGCGCACGCCGCACGCGGATGTCGTCGAACGGCTTGGTGTCGACCCGCATCGACAGGAACGTGCCGCTCATGTTGAGCCAGCGGTTCCACTTGCAGCTGCGGCGCGTTCTTCTTCAGCTCGTCGACCGCACTCCAGCGGATCGTCTCGAGCATGTCGAGCTTGCCGGTGCGCAGCGCCGCGTGCTGGGTCGCCTCGTCCTTGATCGTGCGATAGACGACGCGATCGACGAACGGCAGCTTGTACTCCTCGCCGCCGATGCGTCTCGCTGCCCCAGTAGTTCGGGTTCTTCGTGTAGGTGTTGGAATTGCCCTGCACGAAATCGCTCAGCATGAACGGACCGGTGCCGTTGACGTTCTTCCAGTTGCCGGCGCCGGCGTCGGCGACCTCCTTGGGCATGATCGCCGGAGTAGTAACCCCAGCCGAAGCGATAATCCCATTCGGCGATAGAAGTCCTTGAACGTGAAGACGCACCGTGTGCTTGTCGATGGCCTCGACCTTCGTCGACGTGATCGAAGTAGCCCGGTGATCTTCTTCGGGCTCTTGTCGAGCCGGTTGAAGCTGAAGACGACGTCGTCGGCGACGAGCTCGCGCGCCTTCATCACGCCGGGCTTGTCCGGGAACATCACGCCCTTGCGCAGCTTGATCTTCGACGCGCAGCGGGTTCTCCTTCCAGCTCCCAGCTCTCGGCCAGTTCGCCGCGGATCGCATCGGTCGGCAGCCAGGCATCGGCATGAACGGATGCTTGCCGCCGCTGGCGCTTCGCCTTGGACAGGTCGGCAGCGAACAGCTGCTCGTAGAACTGCGCCGGTGTCGTGGTTCTGCTTCCAGTTCCAGTCGGCCGGATCCCACGACAGCGCCGACAGGTGACGTAGACCGTGCCGATCTCGAGCTTGCCGCCGTACTGCGGCTTCTCCGTCTGGGCTGCGCCGGGCGCGGCGGCAAGCGCCAGGCCGGCGCCCACCGCCACCGCGGCCAGGGACCGCTTCAAGCCAATCCTCTTCATCTGATGACCTCCTGCTGTCGCTTCGTCGCGAAGCGTGATGTGACGAACCACCGGCGGCACGCCCCGGCGCGGGGCGCGAGTTCCGGACGATCAGCGCGATCCGCGCATGCGCGGATCGAGCAGATCGCGCAGCGCATCGCCGAACACGTTGGTGGCGTAGACCACCACGGTGAGACACAGGCCCGGCGCCAGCGCCAGCCACGGCCCCTGGAACATGAAGGTGCGGCCCGCTGCCCGACAGCATGCCGCCCCAGGTCGGCGCCGGCGGCGGCACGCCGAGGCCCAGGAACGACAAGACCGGACTCGGCCAGGATGACGGTGCCGACGCGGGTGGTGAACAGCACGATGATCGGCGGCAGCACGTTGGGCAGGATGTGCCGCCACAGGATGCGCAGCGTGCGAGGCGCCGATCGACTGCGCGGCGTGCACGTACATGTTCTCGCGCACCGACACGACGGCGCTGCGGATGATGCGCGAGCCGCCGATGCCGAGCAGCAGCCCGAGCGTGCCGATGATCTGCGGCATGCCGGGGCCGAGCACCGACACGACCACGATCAGGATGATCAGGTCGGGGAAGCTCATCCAGGCGTCGACGAAGCGTTGCGCGACCATGTCGACCTTGCCGCCGAGATAGCCGGTGACGATGCCGACCACGACCGAGATCAGCGTCGCCAGCGCCGCCGCGGACAGGCCGATGATCACCGACAGCTGCGCGCCGTACAGGCAGCGCGAGAGCATGTCGCGGCCGAGGTTGTCGGTGCCGAACGGGAATTGCGCACGACGGCGGCTTCAGCCGGTTGAGCGGGCTGATCTGGTTCATGCCGTAGGGCGCGAGCACGTCGGCGAACACGCCGCAGAACAGGAACAGCAGGAACACCACGCCGCCGGCGGCGCCCAGCGGCTTGTCGCGGAACAGGCGGCACGACGAAGCGCAGGACCGGGCGCCGCGTCGGCGCGCGGCACCGGTGACGGACTGCAGGACGGCGCTCATCAGCGGTACCTCACCTTGGGATCGAGCAGGCCGTAGCTGAGGTCGACGACCAGGTTGATCAGCATCACGGCGACGCCGACGATCAGGAACACGCCGGTGATGATCGGATAGTCGCGCTGGTTGACCGCATCGAGCAGCAACAGCCCCATGCCGGGAATGACGAAGATCTGCTCGACGATGACCGCGCCGCCGATCAGCAGCGGCGCCTGCAGACCGACCAGCGTGACCACCGGGATCAGCGCGTTGCGCAGCGCGTGCCGGACGACGACGCAGCGGTTCGTTCAGCCCCTTGGCCCAGGCGGTGCGGATGTAGTCCTGGCGCAGCACCTCGAGCATCATCGTGCGCGTCAGCCGCATCGTGACCGCCGACAGCGCCAGTGCCGAGCACCACCGCCGGCAGCAGCATCTGCTTCAGGTTCTGCAGCGGGTCCTCCGTGAAAGGAACGTAGTTGACCTCCGGCGACCAGCCCCACCAGATCGACGGGAACACCATCACCATGGTGCCCAGCCAGAAGCTCGGGCACGGCCAGCATCAGGATCGAGAACGAGCGGGTGAGATAGTCGCCGGCGGTGTCCTGCCGGACCGCGGAGTACACGCCGATCGGAATCGCCAGCAGCAGCGCGACGATCAGCGCCATCAGACCGAGTTCGAACGTGACCGGCAGGCGGTCGAGCAGCTGGTCGCGCACCGGGCTGTTCTGCCACAGCGAATTGCCGAAGTCGGCCCGCAGCAGGATGTCCGAAACCCATCCGACGTACTGGGTCCACATGGGCTTGTCGAGGCCGAGCGCCTGCGATCAGCTGGTCGCGGCTCAGCTTGTCGGCGCCGACGTCGTTCTGGCTGAGCATCATGTCGATCACGTCGCCGGGGATCAGGCGGACCGTGACGAAGACGATGAGGCTGGCGAAGAAAAGCGTCGGAACCAGGGCCAGCAGGCGGCGCAGTACGTAGGCGCGCATCGGCGTCAGGCCTCGATGCGCCGCAGCGGGACCCGGCGCTGCGTATCGTCGCGGCGATCGCCGGCGACGAGCCATACCAATACTTCTGAACTGCTGGATGCGGCCTGCATGTCTCCTCCGAATCCAGCGCGTCCGTCGAACCGTGGTTCTCGGCGCGCACTGTTTTATGCGATTCAATGTAGCACGAGGGATTGACTCTGCAAAACGATCCGGGTCGTTCGCGCCGGGTGCACTGCAGCATCCCGGCATCGGTACGCGCCGGCGAACGCTCGGCAGCGAGGAACGCCGATCGGTCCTCGTACCCGGTTTTCCAAACCGCTCATTGCCATTGCCGCTGCCTATAATCGCCCAGCCACGATCGTCCGCCCGTCCACCCGATCGCGGACGACACCTTCACGAGACAACGATCCCCGCGGCACGGGACCGGACAACAGAGGAGCACGAGCCATGTCACTGTTCGATCTTAGCGGCAAAGTCGCCGTCATCACCGGATCCTCGCGAGGGATCGGCAGGGCCATCGCCGAGCGCATGGCCGAACAGGGCGCGAGGGTCGTGATCTCGTCGCGCAAGGCCGGTCCGTGCGAAGAGGTCGCCGCCGCCATCAACGCGCGCCACGGCGCCGGCACGCGCGTTGTCGATCCCGGCGAACATCTCGTCGAAGGACGAACTCGGCAATCTCGCGGCGGAGGCCAACCGCGCGTTCGGCCGCATCGACGTCCTGGTCTGCAATGCCGCATCCAATCCCTACTACGGGCCGATGGCCGGCATCCAGGACGACCAGTTCCGCAAGATCCTCGAGAACAACGTGATCGCCAACCACTGGCTGATCCAGTTCGTCGTCCCGCAGATGATCGAGCGCAAGGACGGCGCGATCATCATCGTGTCCTCGATCGGAGGCCTGCGCGGCTCGCCGATCATCGGCGCGTACAACATCTCGAAAGCGGCGGATTTCCAGCTGGCGCGCAACCTCGCCGCCGAGTACGGACCGCACAACGTGCGCGTGAACTGCATCGCCCCGGGCCTGATCAAGACCGACTTCGCGCGCGCGCTGTGGGAGAACCCGGACACGCTCGCCCGCGTGACCTCGACATCGCCGCTGCGCCGCATCGGCACGCCCGACGAGATCGCGGGCGCGGCGGTCTTCCTGGCGTCGGCCGCGGGCACCTTCGTGACCGGGCAGAACATCGTCGTCGACGGCGGCGCCACCGCCGTCTGACGGGCCTGCCCCGCGCACGACCGGCACCGGTGGTCGGCATCCGCCACCGGGATCGCCGATCGCCACGTTCACGTCGCCGGCACGGCGGCCCTGCCACGAGGATCCGATGAGCACCGACGACGACCAACCGAGAGGGCTGCGCCGCGGCCTCACGCAGCTACGGCGACGCAGGCTTCTCGCTGTTCCTGCGCAAGGCCTTCATCAAGGGCGCCGGGCTCTCGGACGACGCGCTGTCGCGCCCGGTCGTCGGCATCGCCAACACCGGCAGCGCCTTCAACCCCTGCCACGGCAACGCGCCGCAGCTGATCGAGGCGGTGAAGCGCGGCGTGATGCTGGCCGGCGGGCTGCCGATGGAGTTCCCGACGATCTCGCTGCACGAGAGCTTCGCGCACCCGACCAGCATGTACCTGCGCAACCTGATGTCGATGGACACCGAGGAGATGATCCGCGCCCAGCCGATGGACGCGGTGGTGCTGATCGGCGGCTGCGACAAGACCGTGCCGGCGCAGCTGATGGGCGCGGCCTCGGCCGGCGTGCCGGCGATCCAGCTGATCACCGGCTCGATGCTGACCGGCTCGCATCGCGGCGAGCGCGTCGGCGCCTGCACCGACTGCCGCCGCTTCTGGGCGCGCTACCGCGCCGACGAGATCGACGCGGACGAAATCGCCGAGGTCAACGACCAGCTGGTGGCCAGCGTCGGCACCTGCTCGGTGATGGGCACGGCCAGCACGATGGCCTGCATCGCCGAGGCGCTGGGCATGATGCTGCCGGGCGGCGCCGTCGCCGCCGGCCGTCACCGCCGACCGCATGCGCGTCGCCGAGGAGACCGGGCGCGCAGGCGGTGCAGATGATCGCGCGCAGCGGCTCACGCCGACCGGATCCTGACGCCGAGGCGTTCGAGAACGCGATGCGCGTGCTGCTGGCCATCGGCGGCTCGACCAACGGCATCGTGCACCTGACCGCGATCGCCGGCCGCGCTGGGCGTCGACGGTCGACCTCGAGCGCTTCGACCGCATGGGCCGCGAGACGCCGGTGCTGGTCGACCTGAAGCCCTCGGGCGAGCACTACATGGAGGACTTCCACGCCGCCGGCGGCATGGCCGCGCTGCTGCGCGAACTGCAGCCGCTGCTGCACCTCGACTGCGCTGACCGTCACCGGCCGCACGCTCGGCGAGGAGCTCGACGCGGCGCCGGCACCGGCTTCGCGCAGGACGTGATCGCGCGCCGCGTCGGCCGACCCGATCTACGCGCAAGGCGGGATCGCCGTGCTGCGCGGCAACCTCGCGCCCGACGGCGCGATCATCAAGCAGTCGGCGGCCGACGCCGAAGCTGATGGAACACGAGGGCCGCGCGGTGGTGTTCGAGGACGTCGAGGACCTCGCCGCGCGCATCGACGACGACGACCTCGACGTCGACGCCGACGACATCCTGGTGCTGAAGAACATCGGCCCGATAGGGCGCGCCCGGGCATGCCCGAGGCCGGCTACCTGCCGATCCCGCGCAAGCTCGCGCGCGCCGGGCGTCAAGGACATGGTGCGCATCTCGGACGGCCGCATGAGCGGCACCGCCTTCGGCACCATCGTGCTGCACGTCACGCCCGAGGCGGCGCTCGGCGGGCCGCTCGGCCTGCGTGCGCAACGGCGACCGCATCCGGCTGAGCGTCGCGCAGCGCAGCCTGTCGGTCGCGCTCGACGACGCCGAGATCGCCCGCCGCGCCGCGCAGCAGAAGCCGACGCCGCCGCGCACCGCGCCGGCGGCCGCGCCGCGCGGCTACCGCGCGCTGTTCCTGAAGAGCGTCACCCAGGCCGACGAAGGCTGCGACTTCGACTTCATGCGCGGAGCGCTGGACAAGGGCTCGGCGCCGCGCCGCTGACCTGCCCGAGGTCCGCGCCCCGACGCACCACCGCCGACCCAGGCGCCGGTCAGCGCGCCGCCGTCACCATGATCTCGACCAGCGCGCGCGGGTCGGCCAGCGCGCCCTGGACGCAGGCGCGCACCGGCATGTTCTTCGGGTCGACCCAGGCGGTCCAGACCTCGTTCATCTGGGCGCGATTACGGATGTCGGTGACCCAGATCGTGGCGCTCAGCAGCTTCGACTTGTTCGAGCCGCACAGCGCCAGCAGCCGATCGATCTCGGCCAGAATCTCCTCGGTCTGGCCTTTGACGTCGCGGCCGAGATCCTTGGCCACCACACCCGCGAGATAGACGGTGTCGCCGTGCTGGACGGCCTGCGCGAGGATGCTGCCCTGTTCGTGACGGGTGATGCTCATTTGCTGCTCCGTATGGTGAGTGAGCGGCGATTCTGGCACGATGACCCGGCCAGCCATGGAGGAAGACATCGAGATGGACCAACCGACCCGCACGTCCTCCCCGCCGCTGCCGCTGGCCGGGCCCGCGCGCAACGACTGAAACGATCGCGAGGAAACACCATGCAGCGAAGAAACTTCCACCGCGTGCTGGCCACGCTGGCCGCCGCCACGCTGGCGGGCCGCGCCGCGGCCCAGCCCGCCCGGGGCCGAACGATGCAGATCATCGTGCCGTTCGCGCCCGGCGGCTCCGGCGACATCACCGGCCGCATGACCGCGCAGTACATCGAAGGCAAGACCGGCCAGAAGGTCGTGGTCGAGAACAAGCCCGGCGCCAACGGCATCATCGGCGTCGAGGCCGCGAAGATCGCCCCGGCCGACGGGCGCACGCTGCTGCTGGCGACGACCTCCACGCACGCCGCGAACCCGAGCCTGTTCAAGGCCCTGCCCTACGACCCCGAGCGCGACTTCACGATGGTGGGCGTGTTCGGCACCGGCGGCAGCTACATGCTGGTGAAACCGGATGCGCCGTGGCGCAGCGTGGCGGAGTTCGTGGCGCACGAGAAGGCCAACCCCGGCACGATCAACTTCGGGCACTTCAATGCGTCGTCGCAGGTGCCCGGCCACATCATGAACGCGCTCGCGGGTACCGACCTGCGTGCCGTCGCGTACAAGCAGATCGGCGTGGCGATGACCGACCTGCTCGCCGGCCAGATCCAGGTGCTGTTCGTGGACACCGCCGCCGCCGACAGCTACGTGAGTTCCGGACAGCTTCGGGCACTGGCCGTCACGCGAGCCGATCGCATGGCCAAGCACCCTGCCCTGCCCACGCTCGCCGAAACCTGGCCCGAGTTCGTCGTCACCGGTTTTCTCGGCATGGCCGTGCCGGCGGGCACGCCGCAGGATGCCCTGCAATCGCTGAACGACATGCTCAACGACGCGATCTCGTCCGACCCGATGCGCTCGCGCCTCGAAGGCTTCGGCTTCACACCGAAGCGAATGACGCTCGTGGAGTGCGCGGCGCACGTGCGAGGCGAGCGCGCCAAGTGGAAGCGGTTCGTGGCGATGGCGAAGATCGAGCCGCAGTGACGGGCTGGCGAATTGGATGCCCGTGCGCAGCGTGAGCCGGGATCCCGGGCGCAGCGCGCGCCGGCATCCCGGACAGGTCACGCACGCGCGCGGCCGCGCTGCTGGCGCAGCATGAACAGTCCGGCGGCGATCAGCAGCGCGATGCCCAGCCAGGCGAGAAGATTCGGGACATCGCCCCAGACCACGTAGCCGAGGACCAGCGCCCACAGCAGGCCGACGTAGCGGAACGGTGCAACCACCGAAACCTCGCCGTAGCGCATCGCGGCGATCACCGCGTAGTAGCCGGCCGACAGGAACACCGAGGCGATCGCGAGCAGTCCGACGTCGCGCCACTGCATCGGCTTCCAGCCCTCGTAGACCAGGATCACGACCGCCATCAGCCACACCACGGTCGCGGTGGTGAGCGTGACCAGGATCGACGGCGTGGCCGGCGGGATCTTGCGCGTCAGCAGATCGCGAAACGCGTAGATCAGCGTCGCGAACAGGCACAGCCAGGCGTAGGCGTTGAAGCCCTCGGCGCGCGGCTGGATCACCATCAGCACGCCGACGAAGCCGACCATGATCGTCAGCCAGCGCAGGCGATCGACCCGCTCGCGCAGGAACACCACCGCCAGCACCGCGATGAACAACGGCGACGACAGGTTGATCGCCGTGGCATTGGCCAGCGGAAGCTGGAACAGCGCGGCCAGGTACAGGAAGGTGCCGATGCCCTCGAAGCTGGCACGCAGCACCACCCAGCCGCGCGCGACATCCGCGATCCGGGCCATCGCGCCCATCTTCCAGGCGACGACCGCGATCAGGCTGATCGCCATCACACCGCGCACGACGATCATCTGCGCGGCCGGCAGGCGCTCGCCGAGGCTCTTGATCATCGCGTCGTTGCCGATGAAGGCGGTCATCGCGACGACCATCCAGAGGATGCCGAGGCGGTTGGCGTGCGCGCGTTCTGCGGGGTTCATCGCGGTGGGACCGTGTTGCCTGCCGACGTGGCGGAGCGTTCGACGGTAGCACGCCGGACGGACGCGAGGACGCGGGGACGCGGCGCGCCGGTCGGCAGCCAATACACGCAAGACGCTGCGGCCGTGCGGCCCTACCATCGGTTCGGCCCCGGGACGCACCGGCACCACCCCGGCGGCCCGCCCGAACCGAAAGGATGCACATGTCCGAACGTCTTCTGTCCCCGTCAGCGCTCGAGGTCAACATGATCGAGCGCGTCAATGTCGGCGACATCGTCACGCGCTCCGCCGACCTGTACCCGGAGCGCGCCGCGATCGTCGACGGCGAGCGCCGCACCGACTACGCCACGCTGGAGCGGCAGGTGAACCGCCTGGGCCACGCGCTTCTGGGCCTGGGCCTGCGCCACCAGGACGTGGTGGCCGTGATGGCGCGCAACTGCACGGAACTTCTGGTCACCTACTTCGCATGTGCGCGGGCGGGGCTGATCTGCGCCCCGGTGAACCTGGGCTTGCGGCCGCCGGAGATCGCCTGGTGCCTGGCCGACTCGCGAGCGCAGGTGCTGATCGCCGAGCGCGCGCTGGCGGACGCGGCCAACGAGGTGCTGGGCACGGCGCTGCCCGACCTGCAGCACCGGGTATGGATCGGCGGCGACGGCGCCGACAGCTTCGACCGGCTGCTCGCCCTGGGGAGCGATGCCCCTCTGGAGACGGCGGTGGCGGATCGCGACATCGCGCAGCTGCTGTATACGAGCGGCACGACGGCGAACCCAAAGGGAGTGCTCACCAGCCACCTGGCAGTGACGATGGCGGGACTGTCGAACGCGCTCGCGCAGCGCTGCGGCCCGGACGTCGTCACCCTGGTTGTGCTGCCGCTGTTCCATTGTGCGATGCTGAATTCGATCGCGATGCCGGTCCTGCTCCAGGGCGGCACCGTGGTGCTGGCGCAGGGCTTCGAGCCGCACCAGACGGCACGCCTGCTCGACGAACACGCGGTCCAGCTGGTCGTGCTGCTGCCGATGATGTACGGCCTGCTCCTTGCCGACCCCGAACTGCAGTCACGGACCTTTCCGGCGATGAAGCGCGCGATGTACGCGATGGCGCCGATGCCCGAGGAACGCCTGCACCAGATCCACGCGATGTTCCCCGACGCCGACGTCGTTCTGGGATCGGGACAGACCGAGTTCACTCCGGCCACCTGCGTGCAGCGCCCCGAGCACCAGTGGAGCAAGGCGGCCACCTGGGGCACTGCCACCGCGATGACGCGCGTCGCGGTCATGGACGAAGAGGGGCGCCTGCTGCCGCGCGGCGAGACCGGCGAACTGGTCTACCGCGGCCCGCAGGTCATGAGCGGCTACCTGAACCAGCCCGAGGTGAGCCAGCACACGCTGCGCCATGGCTGGTTCCACAGCGGCGACGTCGCGCACATCGACGAGGACGGCGCGATCTGGTTCAAGGACCGCTTCAAGGACGTGATCAAGACCGGCGGAGAGAACGTGGCCTCGATCGAGGTCGAACGCTGCCTGATGGAGCACCCGGCGGTGGCCGAGGCCGCCGTGGTCGGTGCGCCGCACCCGCGCTGGGGCGAGGCGATCACCGCGATGGTGGTGTGCAAGGCCGGCGCGCACGTCGACGAAGCGACGCTGATCGCGCACTGCCGGGAACGGCTGTCGGGCTTCAAGGTGCCGAAGGCGATCGTGTTCGCCGAGGCCTTCCCGCGCACCGGCACCGGCAAGATCCAGAAGCACGTGATCCGCGGAGAACTCGGCAAGCTGTATTCGAGCTGAGTGGCGCGCTGCATGGCGCGGGCGCGCCGCCCGGTGGCGCGGGTGGCGCGGGTGGCGCAGGTCAGCCGGCGAGCGGCGACTCGAAGGCGCAGTACACCTTGCCCTCGGCGAGCGGCAGGTGACTCATGACCCATGCGGATCGATCCTCGGCTTCGGGCCCGAGGGCACGGCCGGCATCGAACTCATCCAGCCGCGCCTGGATCGACGCCCGTGCGAGATCGTCGTCCGTGTAGTCGCACCATGCGAGCGCCTCCAGCAGTGCCGCGCGCGCCTCGCTGCGCTCCCCGCGCAGCAGATGGATGACCGACAGGTCGGCGAGATCGTGGCTCAGGGCATGCGCATAGTTGATCGCCCGGTCGATCTCCAGCGCACGCTCCATGAAGCGCAGGGCGTCGTCGAGCGCGCCGGCCGCCCGCGCGAGCATCGCGAGCGCGTGCAGCGCCCGTGCCTGCATGGTCCGTTCCCCGTGGCGCTCGCTCAGGGCAAGAGCAGCCTCGTACTCCAGCCTCGATCGCGGCAGGTCGCCCGACTGCTGCAGCGCGCTGGCCATTCCGAACCGGGAGAGGACTTCGCCCTGGTGATTGCGCGCCGCCCAGTGCAGTTGCAGGGCATCGCCGTACAGCGCGAGCGCGCGCGCCGGACTGCCGAGTCCGCGCTGGATCTCTGCGAGGTTGTGCAGTGCCGTCGCCTCGCCTGCGACGTCGCCAAGGCTGCGGTGCAGCGCGAGGGCCTGCCCCGAGCTGCGGAGTGCGGCTGCGTAGTCGCGGGCCCGCCAATGCACGAAGCCGAGCTCCCGCAGCGCTTCCGCCTCTCCGGGGCGATCGCCGATCTCGCGGTAGATGGCGAGGGCGCGATGCCCTGCCTGCAGCGCACCGTCGCCGTCCGCGAGATAGGCGCAGGCGCCGGCCCGGCGCAGCAGCAGCGTTGCGAGTCGCGACGGCTCGTCCAGCAGTTGGGCGCTTGCGATCGCCTCGTCGATCGTCGACATCTGCTCCGCCCGCCGGCCCAGCCGTTCGAGCACGGCTTCCTTGCCGATCAGAACTTCGCACAGGCGCGCCCGCGGAACCGGCTCGACGCGCCGGAGAATCCGCAGCGCCCGCTCGTACAGCTCCAGCGCATGGCCGAACGCGTAGACACGCTCGGCGGCCCGCGCGGCACGAACAAAGGGCTCGGCCGGGACCGCCCGCGGCGAACCGTTCCCGGCGGCCGATACCCGGTCCTCGGCCGGCTCGTGATCGCGCTGGAGCGCCGCCGGATCCGAGGCCTTGCCGTGCCGCAGCGCCAGATACAGATCGTGCGTCTGCCCGCCAGGCTGCATCCCGAGTTCGCGCTGCAGCACGGCGCACAGGCGCGCCCACTCGGAATCGATGCCATGCGGCTCGGACCTCGCCGCGAAGATCCTGAACAGGTGCCGGGATGCAAGCTCGTTCATCGGGTCCAGCGAACGCAGTGCCTGCGCGTGCAAGAGCGCCTCATCCCAATTGCCCCTCGCCGCACAATCGACGACCAGACGGTCGAGGTTGCGCGCGGCCAAGGAATGCAGATGCTCGCGGGCGGCGGCCAGCCAGGACTCGTACGGTTCGCACCCCTCGAACACCTGGCCATCCAGCAGCGAACCCCGATAGAGGTCGGCCGCCTCGCGCCACTGCGCACGGCCGGCACTGTGCACACAGTCGAGGAAGCGGACGACGTCGATGTCGACGTCCGGCTCGACGGTTAGCTGCACGAGTTCACGGTCGCCAACCCGGCGGTCCCGGATCTTGTCGGCCGTGACCTTCCGAAGCGAGTACAGGGCCTGCCTCAGGCTCTGCCTGGCAGAGGCGTCGGGATGATCCCCCCATAGCATGGACGCCAGCTTCGCACGCGTGTGCGGCCGATCGCGCTCCAGCACAAGGAATGCGAGCAGCGCGATCGCCCGGGCCGAATGGGGCCGCACTACGGCGTCGCCGAGCGCGACGACGCCCGGCCCGAACAGTCGCACGCTCAACCTTGCCATCGGAACGCCGGAGTGCTCATCTGTGGTGACTATATCGTGACGGCGCGATCTGACAGTGCGACGCTACCCGACACGAACGAACGAACCCCCCAACAGGAGCCGCCGACATGACATCGCCCCTTGCAACCGCATCCGCCAGCAGCCGGCTGTCGAACGAATCCGGCCGCGCCCTCCTCACGATCCGCGGGCAGCACCTCGTGACCGATTCGCCGCCTCCGCTCGGCGGACCGAACGAGGCCGCGAATCCCGTCGAGCTTCTGCTCTCGGCCCTTGCCGCTTGCGCCGCCTTCGTCTGCGAGCGTGCTGCCGGGGAAATGGGCATCCCGCTTTCCGGAATCAATGTGACGGCCGCGGGTGACTTCGATCCCCGCGGCGTGTGCGGCGAACCCGTCGACCCCAGATTCCAGTCGATTCGTGTGCGCTTCGCGATGGAAGGCGCCGATCCGGCGCAGATGAACGCGCTGATCGAAGCGTTCAAGTCCCGCTGTCCGGTGTACACGACCCTTGCGCGCGCAGTCCCGATAGACCTGGCTCTCGCCTGAAGTCAGCCTCGTGACGGCGCTGTGACGCAGGTCGGTTTCCATCGTCGACGAGCCCGCCGGTTCGCTGGCAGGTTCGAGACCGGATCGCGTTGGCCGGTCTCGTCACATCACGATCGACCAGGGAGAACAGCCATGTTCGTACTTCGCTGCAAGGATGTCGGGTTCGACTGCCCCGGCGTGGTCACGGGCGCCACCAGGGAAGAGGTGCTGACCCAGGCGGCCGCGCACGCCGGCCAGGTGCACGGAACGCAGATCACACCCGAAATGGCCGCGCAGGTCGCGACCCTGATCAGGGAGCAACCTGCGAGCCAGGACCCGCAGTGACAAGAAGGGCGCGCGATCCGGACCGCCGATCCGATCCCGCCTGCCTTCGGAGCCAACCCGGGGTGGCGCCGGATCGAGCCGCGCACCGCTCGGGGGAGTCGATGCGATTGCGGCCCTACTTCATGAGTTCGCGGATCGTGGAGGCAATGGAACGCACCTGTTCGTGCGTCAGTCGACCGACCACTCTTCTTATGATCGGTGCCATTACGCGCTGCACGCCTGCCAATCCCAGGTTGGCGGATTGTTCGACGATGAAGCCTGCCTTGGCCACCTTCAAGCTGCGCATGAAGTAGTAGTCGAGTCCCTCGCCCATGGCTTCGACAACTGATCTCGGACAGCGCGACGTGATGCTCCGACGCGTCCTCGGCATTTTCGATGTTGGCGAGCACCTCTGCCAGGCGACCTTGCTGCTTCGCCGAGAGATAGAAGCGCAGCGAGGCTCTCTCGGCCTTTCCGGCCGGAGCGGTCGCCTTCCTGGCGGTCTTGCCGGCAGCGCTCGTTGTTACTGCTTTCGAAGCTCTCATGACGATGAGACTGTCACCGATCGACGCGACAATTCTGCACGCGATCCGACTGCGCGACCGCGGGTGCGTGCGGAGGACGAGTCCGCAGGAGGCAGGTTCCGTCAGCCACGCGGATCGTCCTTCGAATACACGATGAACTCGAGGAGGTTGCCATCGGGGTCGCGGGTGTAGAAACTGGTGCCAGTGGCCCGGCCGCCATCGCGTCCGCCCACCCGCTCGACCGGCCCCACCTCCACCGGCGCGTCGGCGCGCTGGAGCGCCGCCTGCAGGTCTGCCACCGAGCCGGACCACACGAAGCAGAAATCACCGCAGCCCGGCACCGCGGTGGGACCGCGCAGCGTGAATTTCGGGTTCTGCCACAGCGCCGGCGCGTGCACATTGATCTTGTTGTTGCCGAACTGGATGGAGAAGTGCAACGCATTGCTGGCGAGCCATTCCTCGGGGGCGGGCGCGGAGAAGCCCAGCGCGCGATAGAAGCGCAGCATGTCCTCGGGGCGGGACGTGGGGATGGCGGTGTGGTCGTAGGCGGTGATGGTCATGGTAACGGACGCGAAGAACAGTCCTGGAGAGTTGTACCAGAGACGCGGGCACGCCGCGCAGCTTGAAGACGGCGTTTCAGCGATCGTCGGTGGGCCGCCCGGGATGCTGCTTTGCACGATGATTTGCACATGCGTGCGCGATCAGGCTATAATCTTTTTCTCAGACGCGGGGTGGAGCAGTCTGGCAGCTCGTCGGGCTCATAACCCGAAGGTCACAGGTTCAAATCCTGTCCCCGCAACCAACTACGGAACAAAGCCGGCATCGAGAAATCGGGCCGGCTTTTTCCATTTCAGGCCCCCGCGGCGCGCGGCAGACGCCCCCGCAGACGCGCTGATACACTCGCCCCACCCCAACCGAGGTGCCCAGGGCGCCCTGTTTTCGCGCGAACTCCGATGAGATTCTGCTCCGCCTGCGGCAACACCGTGGAACAGTCCGTCCCTCCGGGGGACAACCGGCCGCGCCACTGCTGCGGCTCCTGCGGCACGATCCACTACCAGAACCCGAAGATGGTGCTGGGCACGATCCCGGTCTGGGGCGACAAGATCCTGCTCTGCCGGCGGGCGATCGAGCCCCGCTACGGCTACTGGACGCTGCCAGCCGGGTTCATGGAGAACGGCGAGAGCACGGCCGAAGGCGCGGAGCGCGAGACCAGCGAGGAATCGGGCGCGCGCATCGAGTTGGGCGAGCCCTTCTCGATCATCGACGTGCCCGAGGTCGAACAGATCCACATGTTCTTCCTGGCCCGCATGACCGAGGCCACGCTCGATCCGGGGCCCGAGAGCCTGGAGGCGCGCCTCTTCGACGAGTCGGAGATCCCTTGGGACAGGATCGCGTTCCGCACGATCTCGCAGACCCTGCGCTGGTTCCTCGAGGACCGCAGCAGCGGCGCCTTCCGCCTGCACACCTCGGTGATCCGCTTCAACCGGCGAGCGCACGACTGATCCGCGGCGTGACCAAACCGACGACACGCGCGGACGACACGCGCGGGGACGCCGGCCATCGGCCCAAGGCCTCGGGACGCCCGGCGTGACGCTTCCTTGGATCGAACCGGGGCAAAGGTTGCCGTCCCCGTCGCGCGCGCTGCGGGAGCCGAACGGATTGCTTGCCGCCGGCCGGGACCTGACCGCTGGGCGTCTGCTCGAGGCGTACACCCAGGGGATCTTCCCGTGGTTCTCGAACGGCCAGCCGGTGCTGTGGTGGTCTCCGGATCCGCGCATGGTGCTGTTCATCGATGAGTTCAAGGTGTCGCGCTCGCTCGGCAAGACGCTGCGCCGACTGCGCACCGAGGAGTGCTGGTCGGTGACGAAAGACCTCGCCTTCGAGCGCGTGATGCGGGAGTGCGCGGCGCCGCGGCCGGACCAGGACGGCACCTGGATCACCGATTCGATCGTGGCCGCCTACTGCGCGCTGCATGCGCAGGGCCTCGCCCACTCGGTCGAAGTGTGGTCGGATGGCGCGCTGATCGGCGGGCTGTACGGCGTCGCGATCGGGCGAATGTTCTATGGCGAGTCGATGTTCGCGCGCGCCACCGACGCGTCGAAAGTGGCGCTCGCCTGCCTCGTGGCGATGCTGCGCGATGCCGATTTTCGCGTGATAGACTGCCAGCAGAACACGCGTCATCTGGCATCGCTTGGCGCGCGCGAGATCGGCAGGGACGAGTTCCTTCGCCTGGTGTCGGCGCTGACGGCCTTGCCGCCTCCCGACTGGCGCAGGCTGTCCATCGAGATCCCCGACGCATGACGCAGCTGAACGAACTGCCGCTCTCCACCCTGCAGTTCTATTCGACGGCGCCCTATCCGTGCAGCTACCTGCCCGACCGGCAGGCGCGATCGCAGGTGGCCACGCCGAACCACCTGATCAACGCCGACGTCTACAGCGAACTGGTGCGCGCGGGCTTCCGGCGCAGCGGGGTCTTCACGTACCGCCCCCACTGCGACGGCTGCCGTGCCTGCGTGCCGGTGCGCGTGCCCGTCGCGGAGTTCGCGCCCAATCGCAGCCAGCGCCGCGCCCGTCAGCAGCATGCGGGCCTGCGCATCCTGGTGGCGCGCCTCGGGTTCTCGCCCGAGCACTATGCGCTGTATCTGCGCTACCAGGCGGCGCGCCACTCGGGTGGCGGCATGGACCACGACAGCCGCGAGCAGTACGCGCAGTTCCTGTTGCAAAGCAAGGTCAACACACGTCTGGTCGAATTCCGCGAGCCGGACGGCACCCTGCGGATGGTGTCGATCATCGACATCCTGAACGACGGCCTGTCGTCGGTATACACCTTCTTCGACACGGACCAGCCGCGCGCGAGCTACGGCACGTTCAACGTGCTGTGGCAGATCGAGCAGTGCCGCCAGCTCGGATTGCCGTACCTGTATCTGGGCTACTGGATCGAGCAGAGCCCGAAGATGGTGTACAAGGCGCGCTTCCGTCCGATCGAGGCACTGACCAACGGTCGGTGGCACAGGTTATGAGCGCCTACTCCCTCGCCCGCCCGCTGCTGTTCTGCCTGGACCCCGAGACCGCGCACGATGCGGCGATGGCCGGCATCGACCTGGCAGCCGCAAGCGGCGCGCTTCGTCTGGTAGCCGGACCCGTGGTCGACGACCCGGTCGAGGTGATGGGCCTGCGCTTCCGCAACCGGGTGGGCCTGGCGGCAGGGCTGGACAAGAACGGCGCGCACGTCGACGCTTTTGCGGCGATGGGCTTCGGCTTCATCGAGGTCGGCACGGTGACGCCGAAGGCTCAGCCCGGAAACCCCCGCCCGCGCATGTTCCGCCTGCCGGCACGCAATGCGCTCATCAACCGGATGGGCTTCAACAACGACGGCGTCGAAGCGTTCCTGAGCAATGTCGGGCGGGCCAGGTACGACGGCGTGCTCGGCCTCAACATCGGCAAGAACGCGGCCACACCGATCGAGCACGCTCTCGACGACTACCTGCTGTGCCTGGAGCTGGTGTACCCGCGGGCGGGATACGTCACGGTGAACATCTCGTCGCCGAACACGAAGAACCTGCGCCAGTTGCAGGGTGCCGACGAACTCGACCGGATGCTGTCGGCGCTGCGCGCGCGCCAGCTGGAACTCGCCGATCGCCATCGGCGCTACGTTCCGATGGCGCTGAAGATCGCTCCCGATCTCGACGAGGACCAGGTCGCGGTGATCGCCGAGGCGCTGACGCGGCATGGCATCGATGCGGTGATCGCCACCAACACGACGATCGCGCGCGACGCGGTGGCGGGCCTGCCGCATGCCGAGGAGACCGGCGGGCTGTCGGGCGCGCCGGTGCTCGACAAGTCCAACGCGGTGATCCGCGCACTGCGGGCGCGGCTGCCGGCGCCCTTCCCGATCATCGGGGTGGGCGGAGTGCTGTCGGGTGCGGACGCCTGCGCGAAGGTCGACGCCGGTGCGACGCTGGTGCAGATCTATACGGGGCTGATCTACCGCGGCCCGGCACTGGTGCGGGAGTGCGCGCTGGCACTGGCGCGGCAGGCGCGCGGCGCGAAGCGTTGAGCGTTGAGCGCTGAGGCGCGGGCAACCTAATCCGGATGCAACCCGGCACGCCGCAGAGCGGCGCTGCCCAGCACGACCGGCTGGCCGTGCGGCGTCTTTTCGGCCGCGATGCGCCAGGCGTTGCGCAGCGAGGTCATCACCAGCGGCTGGGCCAGTCCCTTGTCGAGCAGCAGCTGCTCCAGCGCCGCCAGCCAGTGCCGATAGTAGGTATCGCCGGCGTCGGGGTCGCCTTCGGCCTGCGCCTTGCGGATCGCCGCCGACAGGTAGCCGGCCCACTCGGGCCAGCCGAACACGCCGCGCTGGTGCAGCGCGAGCGTCATCGCGAAGGCCTGCGCCTGCCAGGGCTCGGCGAAGACCGGACCCTCGCTGTCGCAGGGCAGGTGCGGCAGGTCGGCCAGCGACGTCATGCGGCGTTCAGGTACGGTTCCCAGCAGTCGACGCAGATGCTCGACGCGGTGGTGTCCGGGCCCCACAGATCACGCGCCTCGAAGCGCACCGTGTACAGCCACTGCGGATCCTCGCCGAGGCCGAGCGCATTCGAGTCGGGGAACACGTGTGCGCCGTGGCAGTGGCTGATGATGCCGGGCTTGTCGCGCACATAGCGCGGCAGCCGCGTGTGCGTGGCGGGATGCATCAGGGCAGTGCGCACCGCGTCGCCCACGGCGAAGCGCGCCGGCGCAGACGGCCTCGCGATGCGACGGCGAGCCGCGCATCAGCGCCGGCACCACCGCATCGGCCGGCAGCTTGCGCACGCCGGCGGCACCCGGCCGTGCGGCCCTGCCCGCGTCGAGCTCGGCGGCACTGACCAGACCGCGCTCGGTCATCATGCGGCCGAGCGCGTCGAGCCAGATCTGGTAGTAGGTGTTCGACAGATAGCGCAGCGGCGGCAGACTCTCGCGCGCGGCGCGCGCCTGATCGATGTTCCACTGCCCGCAGGCGCCCATCAGCACCGTCAGGGCCAGGGCCTTGCGTTCCCAGTCGGCGTGGAACACGGGCTCGTTCGCCTCGGGGGCGACCGGTCCGTAGTTCATCGTGCCGCCCATGTCGTGCAGGCTGTTCATCGCGCCTCCTTCAGGCCGCGCTGGCGGTGGTCGCGGGCAGCGCGTCGGGCGACAAAGCCAGCCCGGTGCCGATCATCGAGTCGCGCGTGACCAGGCGCGCGAGCTGCTCCTCGGTCCAGCCTTCGGTGCCGGCGGGGCGCATCGGGATCACCAGGTAGCGGATCTCGGCGGTCGAGTCCCAGACGCGGATCTGCGTGGACTCGGGCAGCTGGACGCCGAACTCGGCGAGCACGCTGCGCGGGTCGATCACGACGCGCGAGCGGTACGGCGCCGACTTGTACCAGACCGGCGGCAACCCGAGCACCGGCCAGGGGTAGCAGGAGCACAAGGTGCAGACGACGATGTTGTGCACCTCGGGCGTGTTCTCGATCGCCACCATGTGCTCGCCCTGCCGCCCGCTGAAGCCGAAGCCATCGGCCGAGCCGATCGCGGCGGTGGCGTCCTCGAGCAGCCAGCGCCGGTACGCGGGGTCGCTCCAGGCGCGCGCGACGACGCGCGCGCCGTTGTGCGGGCCGATGCGCGTCTCGTACGTCTCGATGAGCACGTCGAGCGCGGCCGGGTCGATGTAGCCCTTCTGAACCAGCAGCGTCTCGAGCGCGCGCACGCGCAGGTCCATCTCGGAGAGGGTGGAGCCGGGATGCGGGTGGCCGGGCCCGTTGGCAGGTGTGTTCTTGTCCATGCGTATCATTCTGCCGGATCCCGCCCGCTTCGTGCGCTCCACACCTTCCCGATGCCCGACATCGTCCTCGCCACGATCAATGCCCGCTACGTGCACGCATCGCTGGGCCTGCGCTGCCTGTATGCGAATCTGGGCGAACTGCGCGCGCACGCGCGGATCGTCGAGTTCGTGAGCGGCGCGGGCATCGAGTCGATGCTCGAACGGCTGCTGGCGCTGCGACCGCGCATCGTGGGCTTCGGCGTCTACATCTGGAACGTCGAGGAGACGACCCGGCTGGTGGCGCAGCTCGAGCGCGTCGCGCCCGAGGTGCGCGTGGTGGTCGGCGGCCCCGAGGTGAGCCACGAGCCCGACGAACAGCGCGTCTGCGCGCTGGCCGACTTCGTCGTGTCGGGGCCGGGAGAGCTGGCTTTCGCGCAGCTGTGCCGGGGGCTGCTGTTCGGGCCGCGGCCGCTGATGAAACGGATCACGGGTGCGACGCCCGATCTCGATGCGCTGGTCTCGCCCTACCCGTTCTACGACCAGCGAGACGTGCGCGAGCGCTTTCTGTACGTCGAGGCCTCGCGCGGCTGTCCGTTCAAGTGCGAGTTCTGCCTGTCGTCGCTGGACCGCACCGCGGAGCCCTTCGCGCTGGACCGCTTCCTCGATGAACTCGATGCGCTGTACCGGCGCGGCGCGCGGCGCTTCAAGTTCGTCGACCGCACGTTCAACCTGAAGGCCGCGACCGGGGCGGCAATCCTGGACTTCTTCGGGCAGAGGCTGGAGGCGGCGCCCGCCGATCCGGTCTTCGCGCACTTCGAGCTGGTGCCCGACCACCTGCCGCAGCGTCTGAAAGACGCGATCACGCGCTTCCCGGCTGGAACGCTGCAGTTCGAGATCGGCATCCAGACCTGGAATCCGCAGGTGCAGAGGCTGATCGGCCGCCGGCAGGACGACGCGCGCGCCGAGGACAATCTACGTTGGCTGCGCGAGCACACGCAGGCGCACCTGCACGTGGACCTGATCGCCGGGCTGCCGGGCGAGGACGTGGCCAGCTTCGGCGCCGGTTTCGACCGGCTGGCGCGCCTCGATCCGCACGAGATCCAGGTCGGCATCCTGAAGCGTCTGCGCGGCGCGCCGATCGCGCGGCACACCGACACGCACGGAATGGTCTTCAGCCCCGACCCGCCGTACAACGTTCTGGCCACAGCCGCGATTCCGTTCTCCGACATCCAGCGGCTTGCGCGCTTCGCGCGTTACTGGGACCTGATCGGCAACTCCGGACGATTCGTCCGCACGCGGGCGCTGCTGCTGGGCGCCAGGCCCTTCGATCGCTTCCTGGCGCTGTCCGACTGGCTGTACGCGCAGACCGACGCGACGCACCGGCTGTCGGCCGAACGCCAGTTCGAGCTGGTGCGCGCGTGGCTGCTCGGCCCGGGCGAATCCGACGCGGCCGCGGTCGACGAGGCGATCGTGCAGGAC
Source organism: uncultured beta proteobacterium (assembly GCA_963849015.1). Classification (GTDB taxonomy): domain Bacteria; phylum Pseudomonadota; class Gammaproteobacteria; order Burkholderiales; family Burkholderiaceae_E; genus Quisquiliibacterium. Next base: position 457,053 of record CAWKFK010000005.1, on the reverse strand, counting down.
TACGCGGCGAGCGGGATGCGCGGGCGACCGGCGTTCCTGGCGCGCGGCCCGGCGGCGGCCCGCGCGAATGTCCGTCAGGCCAGGGCGACCTGAAGCTGGATCCGTGCGGACTCTTTCGCCGACGGGCGCACACCGCCCAGCACGGCCTGGATCGCGTGCGACGCGCGGGCCGTATCGCGCCGAATCGGTTGGGGATAGGCGACACCATGGGCGTCGCACATTGCGGCGACCACCGGGGTGGTGATCGTCGGTCCGCGCTTCAGCACCACGGCCGTTTCGCCGGAAGCAAGCCGCACGTGGCATCCGGGCGGATAGACACCGAACTCCTTGACCAGCGCGGCGATCATCGGATGCCCGGGCTCCTGCATGAACATCTCCTTGCCGGCGCGGTCGGCAGCGATCGCGTCGCGGTTGGCACGCGGGCTCAGCTTGGCCGTGTACACATCGGCGCGGCGGATCAGCGCGGCCAGATCGCAGACGTCGGTACTGCCCGTGGGGTAGCCGCTGCCATCCGGCGCTTCGTGGTGCTTCGCGACCGCGTCCAGCCAGGCGCGGTCCGTGATCCCCGCACGCTCGAGCGCCCGCGCGCTGCGCAGCGGGTGCGACCGGATCTGCTCGCGCTGCCGATCGGTCACGGGGCCGATCTGACGCGCCAGCTCCCCGTGCAGTTCCAGCATCGACAAGTCCATCGTCAGCGCCGCCTTCAGGGCGCGCGCGGTCTCGTCCACGTCCCACCCCAGCCGCCGCGCCACCAGGAAGCTCGTCAACGCACTCTGCAGCGAGCGCTTCACTCCGTAGGAGAGATCCTCGCCGGCCTGCTGCTGCACCACCTGAAAGATCGCCAGGTCGGGGTCGCGACGGATCAGCGACTGGACCGGCTCGACAGCGTCGTCGAGGGCTTCGCGAAAGCCTGCGCTCGTCGCCTCGACGAGCAGGTCGCCGACCCGGTTGAGGCACTGGCTCCACAACTCGGGCAGCCGTTCCGGCGGCGCCGCCTCTACGTCGAGCCGCGTGTCCCCCAGTTCGGCGATGTCGACGAAGGCGCCGAGCCGCATCAATGCCTCCATCTGCCCGACGTCGGCGATCACCTGACCGCGCGCCAGCAGCAGCGTTGCGTCGGCATTGCGCACGTTGAACGGCAGGGGCGCTCCGAGGCGCACCCGGTGCTTGACCAGGGATAGTTCCGAATATCGCATCGCATCCGTCTGCAGCGTGAAATCAGGACGAGGGGCCGCGGCGGGAGCCAGGTCGCACCGCCGCGCCGGCTGTCCGCCACCGTCCATATCGGCACGCCGCCCGCCACACTTGAGCACCGCGCGCCGGCGGGTCGGTCGTACACGGGCGGGCGGCGCCGTGCCGCCGACGGGTGACGCCGTGGCGCCGACGGGGAACGACACCAGATCCGGGCTCGGCCCCGGATCGTGCACACTGGCGCCTGGCCTCACCTTTTCGCCCGACACCCGATGAAGCACTCCCTGCCGACCATGCCCGTACTCGACGCCGCGCGCACGGCAAGCGCGCTGCCCTGGGACCTGCTGCTGCCCGCGCTGTCCGACATGCTGCAGCGAAAACACCGCGGCGAGACGCTGGCGCCCGAGCGCCTGGCGGTGCCGCTGAACGGTGGCATCCTGCTGGCGATGCCGGCCACCGACGGCACGTTCGCGTCGACCAAGCTGATCACCGTCCATGCCGGCAACCCTGCGCGCGGGCTGCCGAGCATCCTCGGCGAGGTGCTGCTGATGCGCGCCGACACCGGCGAGCGGGTGATGATGCTCGACGGCCCGACGGTCACCGGCCGGCGCACGGCTGCGCTGAGTGTGCTGGCCGCGCGCACGCTGATGCCCGATCCCTATGCGCTGGGCCGCGGCCCGATGCTGATCGTCGGCGCGGGCGTGCAGGGCCGGGCCCACATGGAGGCGTTCGCCGCGGTGCTCGGCGTTCGGGACGTGCAGGTGGTCGCGCGCTCGGCACTGTCGGCCGAGGCGCTGGCCGTGCACGGCCGCACACTTGGTCTGGATGCCCGTGCCTGCAGCGACCCGGACGCCGCGCTGGCCTCGGCGTCGATCATCGTCACCGCCACCACCAGCCATGCGCCGCTGTTCACCGACCGCGTGCGCTCCGACGCGTTCGTCGCAGCGGTCGGCGCCTACCGCCCCGAGATGTGCGAACTGCCCGGCCCCCTGCTCCACCGCGCCAGTGTGTTCGTCGACGACCTCGGCGGCGCGCACCACGAGGCCGGCGACATCCTGCAGGCCGGCCTGCCCTGGGAACGGGTCACGCCGCTCGAACGCGTGATCGCCGGCGAGGTTGCGCGACCGTCCCGCGGGCCCGTCGTCTTCAAGAGCGTTGGACAGGCGCTGTGGGACCTGGCGGCTGCGCGGCTGGCATTCGAAGGCATGGCGGCCCGCGGCAACGAGCCGCACCGTGTGCCGGGTGCCCTTGCCGCGGAAGGCGGTCCCGGTGGCGGGCCGGGCCCGGGAGCACGGCGATGACGCAGACGGCGGACGCGATCGTCGTCGGCGCCGGCATCATCGGCGCCGCCTGCGCATGGCGGCTGTCCGAGCGCGGCCTGCGCGTGATCGTGCTCGAGCGCGAGGCCGCGCCCGCAGCGGGCTCCACCGGCAGGAGCGCCGCCGGCGTTCGCCACCAGTTCAGCGACGAGGTGAACGTCCGGCTGTCGCAGGCGAGCATCGCCGAATACCGGGAGATCGAGGCCGCTTCCTACCGGCCGATCGGCTACCTCTTCTACGTTCCGGACGCGCAGTGGGACGAGCAGATGCGCGCCGTGGCGCTGCAGCGCTCGCTCGGCGTCGACGTGCAGGTGCTCGACACGAACGAGGCGCGTGCGATCGTTCCCGCCGAGACGGCAGGCCTGCGCGGCGCGACCTGGTGCGCCGCCGACGGCATCGTCGATCCGCACGGCATCTGCATGGAGTTCGTGCAGCGCGCGCGGGCGCTGGGTGCGCGGGTGCTCGTCGGGCGTGAGGTCACCGGCATCGCTCGCTCGCGCGCGGATGGGCCCTGGCACGTGCGCGCGGGCGACGCGAGCTACGAAGCGCCGCTGCTGGTCAATGCCGCCGGCGCCTGGTCGGGGCTCGTCGGCCGGATGGCCGGCCTCGACGTGCCGGTCGGGCCGGCACGTCGCGTCGTGTTCGCCACGTCGCCACTACCCGAGCCGCTGCGCCTGCCTCACCCCTACCCGCTGACGGTGGACCTCGCCAGCGGGCTGTGGTTCCGCTCGGAGGGCGACCGGCTGATCTTCGGGCTCAGCAATCCCGACGACACCGGCTTCGAGGAGGGAATCGACTGGCCGTGGCTGGAGACGACCTACGAGGCGGCGCTGACGCACTTCCCGTGGTTCGACCAGCTGGCGATCGACCGGCGGGCGAGTTGGTGGGGCTACTACGAGGTGACGCCCGACCACAATCCGGTGCTGGGGCGTATGCCGGGAGCGTCGGGGTGGATCAACGCGTGCGGATTCTCGGGACACGGGGTGCAGCAGGCCGCGGCGGTCGGCCGGCTGATCGCGCAGGAGGCGCTGGGCGAGACGCCGTTCATCGACATCGGGCGGCTGCGGATCGAGCGGTTCGCGGGCGGGGCGACGCGTGGGACGGAACGGTTGATCGTCTGATCGGTCGGCGCGCCGCCGCAGTCGTGATCGGTCGGCGCGCCGCCGATGCCGACTCTGCGGACTGCCGCCCGAATGCTTGCCCGCGCTACGCGCGGGTACCCTGCGGTGCTCGGATCGGGCAGGTGGCTGCGCAACTCGACCTCACGGGGCAGCGCTACGCGCTACCCCGTTCGGGACTCGGACAGTGCTCGCCACCGTCGCGCGCTGCGCGCGCGCCGGAACCTGCCCGATCCTGCGCTCCTCGGCTGCGCATACGGGCGGCAGTCCGCAGAGTCCGCATCGGCTCCTTGTGGCACCGAGTTGCGCCCCGGGGGCGTAGCCTCGCGTACCTCGATGTGTCGAGCGAGGGTCGACGTCGTCCGCCGCGGGGGGAGTCGGCGACGCCGAGAAGCGCAGCGGTCCGAGGTTGCCCCGCGCAGCGGGGTCGGGCGCGCGCTGTTCGAGGCCCGCAGGGCCGAGTTCGCGCGCCCGCCTCGGACCGCGAGCATCACAGGGGACCCGGCACGCAGTGTCGGGCGTCGACGTTCGAGCCCCGTGGCGGACGACGTCGACCCTCGCCCGCGCAGGCCGCAGCCCGCCACGCGGCTCAGGGCAAACGCCGACCGTCAGCCCTCCGCGTCCGGACGCTTCGCCGGCCGGAAGATCGAGTAGTTGCCGTTGGCGCTCGCCACCAGCGTGTCGCCGACCATCAGGCGCGATTCCAGGTTGGCCACGCTCTTGCCGCGATTGATGACGCCGGTGACGCAGACCACCTGCCCCGAGTAGACCGGCTTGAAGTAGTTCACCGTGATCTGGATCGTCGCGCAGATCTCGCCCTCGTCCAGGGTCGGGTACAGCGCCGCTCCCATGCCGGTGTCGGCCATCGCGTAGAGCACCGCGCCGTGCACGACGTGGTGGGGGTTCAGGTGCTTCTCGTCGACGGTGAGCACGCAACGGCTGTATCCCGCGCGCTGCTCGTCGACGACCAGATCGATCAGGTCAGCGTACGGGTGTTTCTGGCTGGCAAGGTTCGGTTTCCTGGTCATTGTTTCGCTCCGTTCTGCGTCCTCGATGCCCAGCGCTCCTTGAAGGTCGCGCCCGTTGGCGGCACCAGGTCGCGCGTGTCGGTCCAGCCGCCGGCCATCGGCAGGCTGACGATGCGCCCGCGTTCGCCGCCGACGAACTTGAGAACGCGCGAGGCCAGCCTCACCAGCGGCCGATACAGCCCCGGGCGCGCCGCGACGAATCGCCACGCCGCCAGCCCGAGCCGCTCGCCGAGCGGCCGCAAGCCGCGATCGAGCTGCTTCTCGCGCAGCTTGCGCAGCAGGTCGGGCAGCGGGATCTTCATCGGACACACGACGTGGCATTCGCCGCACATCGTCGCAGCCTGCGGCAGGTCGAGCGCATTCTCGATTCCGACGTAGGACGGCGTCAGCACCGACCCCATCGGTCCCGGGTAGACCCAGCCGTAGGTGTGCCCGCCGATCTTCTGGTAGACCGGGCAGTGGTTCATGCAGGCGCCGCAGCGAATGCAACGCAGCATGTCCTGGAACTCGCCGCCGATCAGGCCGCTGCGACCTCCGTCGACCAGCACGAAATAGGTGTGGTCGGGGCCGTCGGGCTCGCCGCCCGGCGCGCCTGCGCCCTCGCGCGTGCCGGTGAGGATCGAAAAGTAGTTCGAGATCGACTGGCCCGTGGCGGATCGCGGCAGCAGGCGGGCGACGGCCGCCAGGTCGTCCAGCGTCGGCAGCACCTTTTCGATGCCGGTGACGACGACGTGCACCTTCGGCACGATCGTGCACATGCCCTCGTTGCCCTCGTTCGTGAACAGCGCCACCGAGCCGGTCTCGGCGATCAGGAAGTTGCCGCCGGAAACGCCCATGTCCGACGACAGGAAGTGCGGACGAAGGAACTCGCGCGCCTCGCGAGTCATCTGCGGGATGTCGGTCAGGCGCGGGCGCTTGTGCACGCGGGCGAACAGGTCCGACACCTCGTCCTTGCTCTTGTGCACGACGGGCGCCACGATGTGCGAGGGCGGCTCGTTGTTGTTGATCTGCAGGATGTACTCGCCGAGGTCGGTCTCGACCGGCTGGATGCCGGCCGCCTCGAGGGCGCGGTTCAGCGCCATCTCCTCGGACACCATCGACTTCGACTTGGTGACCTTGCGCACCCCGTGCTTCTTCGCGATCTCGACGACGAGCTTCGACGCGTCGGCAGGCGTCTCGGCGAACAGGACCGTCGCGCCGCGGGCGGTGGCCTGCTTCTCGAAGCGTTCGATCCAGACGTCGAGATTGGCGAGCGCGCGGTTGCGGCGCTCGATCGCGTCGTCGCGCGTCGCCTCGAAGTCGTCGAGTTCGGTGATCGCCAGCGCGCGGCCGGCGACCCACTTGGTGGACAGCTTCTTCAGGTTCTCCTGCAGGCGCTGGTCGGCGAGCTTCTGCCCGGCGCGCGCCTTGAAATGCATCGACGTGACTTGCATGGGGTGCCCCTCAGGCGTCGCCGGCCAGAACCTGGGCCACGTGCAGCACGCGCGTCGTCGTGTCGCCGCAGCGGCGCAGCCGACCCTCGATGTTCAGCATGCAGCCGAGGTCGCCGAGCACGACGCAGCGGGCTCCGCTGGCATGGATGTTCTCGATCTTCTCGTCGACGATCGCCGTCGAGATGTTGCCGTACTTGACCGAGAACGTGCCGCCGAAGCCGCAGCAGGCCCGCGCGTCGCGCATCTCGGTCAGGCGGATCGCCGGGATTCAGCGCGAGCAGCGCCCGCGGCTGCGCGTGCACGCCGAGTTCGCGCAGCCCGCTGCACGAGTCGTGATAGGTGATCTCGCCCTCGAAGCGTCCGGGCAGGGCCGACACCCTGAGCACGTCGTGCAGGAAGGCGGTCAATTCCCAGGTCCGGTCGCACAGGGCCTGGATCCGATTGCGCAGGTCGGGCTCGTCGCGGAACAGCTGTCGGGTAGTGATGGCGGATCATGCCGCCGCACGACCCGGACGGAACGACGACGTGATCGTAGCCCTCGAACTCGGCGAGGAACTTGCGCGCGAGCACTCGCGCGGCCTCGGTGTCACCCGAATTGTAATCCGGGCTGGCCGCAGCAGGTCTGCTGCATCGGCACCTCGACGGTGCAGCCGGCGGCCTCGAGCAGTTTGACCGCCGACAGGCCGATCTCCGGCCGCATCAGGTCCACCAGGCAGGTGACGAAGAATCCGATTCTCATGAGCTCTCCTCCAGCGCCCGATTATCGTGCCCATTCGCCGGCAAGGACAAACCGGCGACCTGCGCCCTGCGGGCGCTTCGTCGCGCGTGGCGACGGGCCCGCCCCGCCGATCGTGGTCCGCGGACGCCGACGACCGGCCCGTTCGTCGGGCCCAGCGGGCGTCGGAGTGTTAAATACCGCCGGTGTGCGTTTCACAACGTGATTTACACTTTCGTGCCGCAGCAATCCTCCGCTGCGAGTCCTGCCGGAATCCAGCCGGCAACAGGAGCGCTCCCAAGATGCCGCGCCCGCGAAAGTCGCCGGATGAAGTAGGTCGCACCGCCATTCAGGTCATCGAACGGATGGTATCGCTGCTCGATGCGCTGGCCGAACAGCCCGATTCGGTCAGCCTCAAGGATCTGTCCGCACGCACCGGCCTGCACCCGTCGACGGCGCACCGGATCCTGAACGACCTGGTCACGGCGCGCTTCGTCGACCGCAGCGAACCGGGCGCCTATCAGCTGGGCATGCGCCTGCTGGAACTCGGCAACCTCGTGAAGGCGCGGCTCAACGTGCGCGACGCCGCGATGGGCCCGATGCGCGAGCTTCACCGGGCCACCGGGCAGCCGGTCAACCTGTCGATCCGGCAGGGGGACGAAATCGTCTACGTCGAGCGAGCGGTATCCGAGCGCTCGGGAATGCAGGTCGTTCGCGCGGTCGGCGGGCGTGCTCCGCTGCACCTGACGTCGGTCGGCAAACTGTTCCTGGCGGTCGACGATCCGAAGAACGTGCGCGCTTATGCGACCCGCACCGGGCTTGCCGGGCACACGCGCAACAGCATCACGGAACTGGCCCGGCTGGAACGCGAACTGGCGCTGGTGCGTGCGCGAGGCTATGCGCGCGACAACGAGGAACTCGAGCTGGGGGTACGGTGCATCGCCGCGGGCATCCGCGACGACACCGGCAAGCTGGTCGCCGGCCTGTCGATCTCGGCACCGGCGGATTTCGTGCAGGACGACTGGATCGACCTGCTGTGCAAGACCGCCGCGCAGATTTCGGCGGCGCTGGGCTACGAAGTCGAGAACTGAACGAGCTGGCCTGCGCCGACGCCGACGCCGCTTAGATCGACCTCCCGCCCGCCAGCTGCGCACGCACCGGAACCGGACGCCGCGCTTCGGACTCGAGCCACTGGCGGATCCGTTCCGCGTCGCCGAAACGCGACAGCTTGCCATTGGCATCGAGCAGCACCATCACGACCGGCCGGCCGTCGATGTTGGTGTGCATCACCAGGCAGCTTCCCGCCTCGGAGATGTAGCCGGTCTTCTGCAGACCGATCTCCCAGGACGGGTTGGCGACCAGCCGGTTGGTGTTGTGGTAGCTGAGAGTACGCGGGCCGATGTCGACCGTGAGCCCGCTTGCCGTCGAGAACTGCCGCACCAGCGGATATTCGTGCGCGGCGAGCACCAAGCGGGCAAGGTCGCGGGCGTTCGAGACATTGCGGCTCGACAGGCCCGTCGGCTCGACGAAGCTGGTGTCGTTCATGCCGAGCTGCCGTGCCTTCGCGTTCATCGCGGCGACGAACGCCGGCATCCCTCCGGGGTAGTGCCGGCCGAGCGCATTCGCAGCACGGTTCTCCGAGGACATCAGCGCCAGCTGCAGCATTTCCGCCCGGCTCAGGCGGGCGCCCGGGCGCAGGCGCGAACGGCTGCCCTTCTCGGTGTCGATGTCCGACTCGGACACCTCGAGCATTTCGTCGAACGGCAGGTTCGCGTCGAGCACCACCAGTGAGGTCATCAGCTTGGTGATCGACGCGATCGGCAGCACCGCCTGTGCGTTCTTCGAGAACAGCGTCTCGCCGGTCTGCTGATCGACGACCATCGCCACCGACGAACGCAGGTCCAGCGGATCGTCGACCGTGTGCAGGCCGATCATCTGACCGATCGAGGGGCGCGATGCCATCGCCGGCTGAGCGACCACGGGCACACGCATCAGGCGTCCATTGCGACGAACCAGCTGGCTCGAGGCGGCCGAAACAGCCACCGGGCCGCCGCGCGCGCCTTTCTTCGCGGAGCCCGAGTACGCCACTGCGGGTGCGGCCGATCGGCGTCTGTCAGCGGTACGCGGCACGGGCTTCGAGGCACTGCGTTTCTCGACCGACGCCTTCTGCGCCACGCGCTTCTGGTCGGAGCCCGAACGCGCCGCCACCTGCGACGGGAAGAGCACCGACATGGCGCAGCACAACACGAACAGCAACAGCGGCACGCGATTGGACATCATCGGCTCTCCAGTGCCCGTCGAAATCCTTGGGCAGTGGCAGCCAAGGCAAAGCGGGAGCTTTCAGTGTAGCAAAAATGTCTTGGGGAAATAGGTAATTAGCGGCGATTTCTCACCCGCGACATGATGAGCGGCAATACTCTGCGACCCATCGGTCGCGCACAGGCATCAGAAGCCGTGGAAGCGCGCGAATGCGGATACCGGTTCACGCTCCGTCACGAGACGGTTCACCGGCGCCGTCGGGTCGGCGTAGCCCAGCGCCATGCCGCACACGACCATCTCGGTGTCCGGCAATTGCAGGTGTTCCTCGATCACGCGATGAAAGCGCGAAAACGCCTGCTGCGGGCAGGTGTCGAGCCCGCGCCCGCGCGCCGCGATCATCACGTTCTCGATGAACATGCCGTAGTCGAGCCAGCTGCCCTGCCGCATATGGCGATCGATCACGAACATCAGGCCGACCGGCGCGTCGAAGAACATGTAGTTGCGCGCGGACTGGGCGCGCATCTTGTCGGTGTCGCCCTTGCCGATGCCGAGCAGGCCGTACATGTCCCAGCCGATCTTGCGGCGCCGCTCGATGTACGGCGAGGACCACTGTTCCGGGTAATAGGGGTAGTCCTCGGTATGCTTCGCAGCCTCCTGCGGGTCGTTGAACACCGCCAGGATCTTGCGGCTGAGCTCGGCACGCGACTCGCCCGCCAGCACATGGACCTTCCACGGCTGGATGTTGGTGCCCGAGGGGGCGCGGGATGCAACCGTCAGGATGTCCTCGACGACCTCGCGAGGCACGGGATCGGGCTTGAAGGCGCGCACCGAACGGCGCGAGGTGATGGCTTCGTCGACAAAGCGGTAGGTGTGCGGATAGTCCATGGTCTCGGATGTCGTAGAGCCCCGGAACGGGGCGGCGCACGAAGTCTATCCGCGTGACGTCGTACATCACACCTTCCGGGATCGACGAGACGCAAGCGCGGCGTCGGACGAGGCCTCGGGCGCGCGATGCGGCAGTGCGGCGAACGCACACCCGGAAGCGTGCGGACGAAACGCATGCGGCAACGCCGCATGCAACGCCCCCGAACTGCCCGGTCAGCGCTCGCTCGGGCATCGGAAGCGCGGATACGAATAGATATTAGTGCTAAAAATCAATTACTTGCGCTCCTCGTCATGGCCTGAGGAACTGGTTTTGGCGCAACGCACAAAAAAGCGCTTGACATCGAAGCAACCGACCCTATAATTCGAATTGTGCGGCGCAGCAAAACCGCCAACCACCAAACACTCAGAGGTATACCATGGTCAATTCCCCCGAACAGTTCCTCCAAATTCACAAGGCCGCGATGGACATGTTCCAGGCCGTGGCGCTGAAGTCGTTCGAAGGCTTCGAAAAGCTGGCTGAACTGAACGTGCAAGCCGCCAAGGCGTCTTTCGAAGAGTCGAGCGAGCAGCTGAAATCCGTCCTGTCGGCGAAAGATCCGCAGGCGTTCGGCGAACTGGCGATGAACGGCGCGCAGCCGGCCGCCGAGAAGTTCACCGCCTACGCCAAGCACGTCTACGAGATCGCCAACGAAACTGGCACGGAGATTGCGAAGCTGTTCGAAAAGCAGTTCACCGAAGGAAACAAGCAAGTGAATGCGGCGATCGAAGCGATGGCGAAAAACGCCCCGGCGGGCAGCGAAGGTATCGTCACCTTCGTGAAGTCGGCCGTGTCCGCCTCGAACACCGCCTACGATCAGGTCAACAAGGCAGCCAAACAAGTCGTCGAAATGGCTGAAGCGAACTTCGTCGCCGCCGGCAAGGCTACCCGCCCGGTCGCCAAGAAGGCAGCGTAAACGGTTTCTGCAGGTTGTCTCCTCCGAGCGCCATACTCTCTCCTCCTCCTCGTGGCGCTCTTGGCCCGGTTCGAAAGAACCGGGCTTTTTGTTTTCCGGGTCGCTTCGCCGGCCGGACTCCGACCGGATGACACATTTGCGCAGCAAAGTTGACGTAATTTGTCACCATGTTTCGCAATGCGGCAACCGCGGGAGGAGCAGCCTTCACGCCGCGACCGACTCCGGCTGCCGTCGCGCGTAGCGCGAGCGAAGGTCCGCCCATTGCGCCCTTGCCGCCTCGAGATGGCGCGCCTTCACGTGACCGAAGCCCCTGATCTGCTCCGGGATCGACGCGATCCGCACCGCCAGATCCAGGCGTGACGGGTCCAGATCGGGCAGCAGCGCCTCGATCGCCTGCTCGTACTCGTCGATCAGTGCGCGCTCGCCCCGACGCTCTTCGGTGTAGCCGAACACGTCGAAGACACTGCCGCGCAGACGCCGCATCTTCGACAGGATTCGGAACACGCCCAGCACCCAGGGCCCGTACTCGCGCTTGACGAGCTGCCCCTTGGCATCGCGCTTCGCCAACAGCGGCGGCGCCAGGTGGAAGCTGAGCTTGAAGTCGCCTTCGAACTGCTCGCTCAGCCGCTCGGCGAACTGACCGCCGGCATACAGGCGGGCCACCTCGTACTCGTCCTTGTACGCCATCAGCTTGTGGAAGCCGCGCGCGACAGCGTCGGTCAGCGGCAACGCCGTCGACGATCCGGCCAGGGCCCGCTCCGCACCGCGGACCTTCTCGACCAAGGCCAGGTAGCGGCGCGCGTAGGCCTCGTCCTGGTAGTCGGTGAGGAAGTCGACGCGGCGCGCGATCACCTCGTCCAGCGACTCGGACAGACGCCGCGATACGGGCCGAGCCTTGGGCGGCGCGACGAGTTCCTCGATGCGGGCGACGTCGACCGCTGCCCGCCTGCCCCACAGAAAAGCCTGGCGGTTCTGCTCGACGGCGACCTCGTTCAATTCGATGGCTCGGTCGATGGCGACCGCGGACACCGGGATCAGTCCGTGCTGATAGGCGTAACCGAGCATGAACATGTTGGCCGCGATCGCATCGCCCATCAGGCCAACCGCGAGTCGCGATGCGTCCACGAACCAGGCACGGTCTTCGCCGACCGCATCGCCGATCGCCGCCTCCATCGAACCGAGCGGAAACTTCCAGTCGGCGTCGCGCGTGAACTCCGCCGTCGGCGTGGTGGCGACATTGGCCACCACGCGCGTGCGGCCGCGCACGGTGCGCGACAGCGCATCCTTGCCGGCAGTCACGACCACGTCGCAACCGAGGATCGCGTCGGCGCCGGCGGTTCCGATGCGCGGCGCGTACAGCTGCGCGGCATCGTGCGCGATGCGCAGGAAGCTCATCACCGCACCGTTCTTCTGCGCCAGTCCGGCCATGTCCAGCACCGTGACGCCCTTGCCTTCGAGGTGGGCGGCCATGCCCAGGATCTGGCCGATCGTGACCACCCCGGTGCCACCGATCCCGGTGATCAGCAGCGCGTACGAGCCTTCGATCGCCGGCAGCTGCACGTCGGGCAGCCCGATGTTGGCGGCGTCGGTGCCGACCGACGCGGCGGATCCGCGGCGCAGGCGCCCGCCGTTCACCGTCACGAAGCTCGGGCAGAAGCCGTTGACACAGGAGAAGTCCTTGTTGCACGACGACTGGTTGATCGCCCGCTTGCGGCCGAACTCGGTCTCGACCGGCTCGATCGACACGCAGTTCGACTGCACGCCGCAGTCGCCGCAACCTTCGCAGACCGCCTCGTTGATGAACAGCGCGCTTCTGAGGATCGGGGAAGGCGCCGCGCTTGCGGCGGCGGCGCTTCTCGGCAGCGCAGGTCTGGTCGTAGATCAGCACCGATGTGCCGTCGAACTCGCGCAGCTCGCGCTGCACGGCATCGAGATCGCGCCGGTGACGCACCGGGATGTCGGCGTCGAAGTAGCCTGCCGGGTACTTCTCGGGCTCGTCGGTCACGACGACGATCTTCTGCACTCCCTCGGCCACGCACCTGCTTGGCGATCAGCGCCGGCGTCAGCTGCCCGCCGTCGTGCTGCTGGCCGCCGGTCATCGCGACGGCGTCGTTGAACAGGATCTTGTAGGTCATGCGCGTGCGCGTCGCGACCGCAGCGCGGATCGCAAGCGATCCCGAGTGGTTGTAGGTGCCGTCGCCGAGGTTCTGGAACACGTGCTTGCGTGTCCGAGAACGGCGCCTGCCCGACCCAGGTCATGCCTTCGCCGCCCATCTGCGTGAGACGTCGGCGGTGGACGGTCCATCCACTGCGCCATGTAGTGGCAGCCGATGCCGGCCAGCGCGCGCGAGCCCTCGGGCACCTTGGTCGAGGTGTTGTGCGGACAGCCGGAGCAGAAGTACGGGATCCGCTCGATCGTCTCGAACGTCTTCAGGGAACCGCGCTCCTTCGCATCGAGCACCGCGATGCGCGCGTCGATCCGTGCCAGAACGTCATCCCCGATCACGCCACGGCGGGACTGCGCGGCTGCGTCCGGTGCGCCCGCCAGAGCCTTCAGCCGCGCAGCGATCAGGCGCGCACAGTACGCCGGCGAGAGCTCGCCGTACTCGGGAACCAGCGGCGCACCGTCGGAGCCGCGCTTGCCGATCACGCGCGGCCGTTCCGCGAGCGCGTAGAGGTGATCGCGCAGCTGGGTCTCGATCAGCGCCCGCTTCTCCTCGATCACCAGCACTTCCTCGGCGCCGTCGCAGAATTCGCGGGCGCCATCGCGGCTCGAGCGGCCAGGGCATCGCCACCTTGAGCACCTTCAGGCCGATGCGGCGCGCGGTCGCGTCGTCGATGCCGAGGTCGGCAAGGGCCTGCATCACGTCCAGCCAGCTCTTGCCGGTGCTGACGATCGCCAGGCGCGCCGGATCGCCCCCCTCGACGAGGTCGTCGCGGCCGAACACGTTGGCGTCGAGTCGATTGGCGCGCGCGTAGGCGAGCGCGGCCGGCAGCTTGTAGCGGAAAGCCGCTCCTCCAGCTTCAGGAAGGTGTCCTCGGGCCAGCGCAGGTTCAGCCCGCCCGGGGGCATGTCGACGCCTTGCGGCAGCACCGGCCGGACACGGTCGCCGCGCACGTCGACGATGCCGGCCGTCTCGAGCGTGTCGGTCACCGACTTGAAGCCGACCCACAGTCCCGAGAAGCGCGACAGCGCGAATCCGTGCAGGCCAAGGTCGAGATAGTCCTGCACCGTGGCCGGCGCCAGCACCGGGATCGACACGGCGCTGAAGATGAAGTCGGTCTGTGCGGCCACGGTGGAAGACTTCGCGCCGTGGTCGTCGCCGCCGATCGCAATGACCCCTCCGTGGGGTGCCGAGCCCGCCTGGTTGGCATGGCGGAAGGCGTCGCCCGAGCGGTCGACGCCGGGCCCCTTGCCGTACCAGATCGAGAACACGCCGTCGTAGCGCGCGCCCGGAAAGCAGTGCAGCTGCTGGGTGCCCCAGATGGCAGTGGCCGCAAGGTCCTCGTTCAGGCCGGGCACGAACTTCACGTGATGGGCTTCGAGCTGCTTGCGCGCCTTCCACAGGGCCTGGTCGTAGGCGCCGATCGGAGAGCCGCGATATCCGCTGATGTAGCCGGCGGTGTTCAGGCCGGCGGCGAGATCCCGCTGGCGTTGCATCAGCGGCAGGCGCACCAGCGCCTGGGTGCCGGTGAGATAGACGGTGCCGCTGTCCGCGGCGTACTTGTCGTCCAGGCTGACCGAGCGCAGCCCGGCGTCGACGATCTGGTTCATGCTGCCTCCATTCTTGTTGCCTTGCTGCCGGAATCGAAGCCGAGCCGCTGCGAGATGCGGCCGGCGGTGCCGGCGATCATGCGCGCATACCCGGCCTCGTCGCCGGTGAAGCGATAAGTGGGCACCGACAGGCTGATCGCCGCGATCACCTCGCCTGTGTCGTCGCGGATCGGTGCCGCTATACAGGACAGGCCCGGGACGATCTCCTCGCGGTCGAAGGCGAGCCCCCGCAGCCGGATTGCGTCGAGTTCGGCCGCCAGCGCCGTCAGGTCGGTGATCGTTGCCGGCGTGAAGCGCACCAGTTCGACATCGTCGAACACCTGCTCGACCTCGGCCCATGGCCGCTGGGCCAGCAGCAGCTTGCCGCAGGCCGAGCAGTGCGCCGGCAGCCGCAGGCCGACCCGTGACATCAGGATCTGCGTGGCCAGCGTCGCCTGCACTTTTTCGACGATCACCGCCTGGTGGCGCTCGAGCACCATCATGTGGCTCGACTCGCCGTGCCGCTCGACCAGCTCCTGCATCGCACGGCGGGATTCCCGCACCAGCGGCGTGGACTCGAGCAGCACGTGATTCAGTTCGAACAGCCGCCAGCCGAGCCGATAGCGGCCGCGCGTCGTGCGTTCGACGAACCCCTGCGCCGACAGGCTGGACAGCAGCTCGCTGACCGTCGATTTGGCGAGGGACAGGCGCGCTGCCACTTCGCTGACCCCCCATTCGGGACGCTCGAAGCTGTACAGCGAAAGGATCGCCCCGATGCGATCGACGATCTGCCTCATGCGACTTGTGCCCGGTTCATGGCCGGTCAGTATGGGCTGCGCCGATCAGGCGAACAAGGTGATCGTTCGGATCTGCCGAACGGCGGTCAAAAAGAGGCGAAGGCAGGCGCCGAGAGGATTGCCAGACCGGCCGCCTCAGCTGCCCGGCTCGATCAGCTCGACCTGCCCGCCGAGCGCGCGCGCCGGCCTCGAGACGCGCCCAGGCCGCATCGAGGAGGGACAAGGGGCCTTTGACGCCGAGTTCGATGTGGCGCCGCTGCCCGCCCTCGCCCACCGATGGCAGGCTGAACACGCGGATGTCCGGGAACTCGGCTTCCACCGACTCCATCAGCGGCGTCGCGGCCGATTCCGGCACTTCGTAGAGCAGCAGCGACCGCTCGCCGCGCCGCTCGCGGTGATGCAGATCGGCGAACTGCCGATCGAGCACCCACTCGATCATCGGCCAGGCCATCACGGGAAAGCCCGGCACGAAGTAGTGGCTGCGGACCGTGAAACCCGGAATCCGGTTGTACGGATTCGGGATGATGGCACTGCCCGGGGAACTCGCCCATCTTCAGCCGCTGCCGGTTCTCGGGCGTGCTCATGTCGGCGTTCGCCTTGCCTTCGCGTGCCATCTCGGCGGTGCGCTCGGCGATCAGCCGCCCGGCCTCGGGGTGCAGCACCAGCGGCAGTCCGAGCGCGGCGGCGGCTGCCTGCCGCGTGTGGTCGTCGGGCGTGGCGCCAATGCCGCCGCAGGAGAACACCGCGTCGCCGGACGCGAAGCTGGCCGCAGCGTGTCGACGAGCCTGGCCCGATCGTCGCCCAGGTAGGTCACCCAGCCGAGCGAAAGGCCGCGTGCGGACATGAGTTCGAGCACCTTGGCGAAGTGCTTGTCCTGGCGCTTTCCGGAGAGGATCTCGTCGCCGATGATGATCAGGCCGAAGTTCATGAGGGCGGTCCGCTTCTTGTCGAGCGGGCAGTTTAGCGTCTGGAGCTCAGCCCGGTCGCCCGGCGACCACGCGGTCCCAACCTCGCGACCGACCGCTGCGCGCGCCTCGCGCACCGCCGACAGCGAATAGTGACCAAAGGCGAGCGCCGTCAGCACCGGTGTGATCAGGAACAGCGGCGGAATGTAGTTCAGGGCCGTGACCAGCAGGCTGAGCCCGAAATAGGCCTCGCGACGCCGCGCGATCAGGGCGCGTCGCTCGTCCGGGTCGGCGTGCTCGACCAGGCTGTCGAAACGCATCACGCGGGCCGTCAGCCAGCTCCAGCACAACCACGGCAGCAGCAGACCCAGCAGCGGGAACAGCCACAGGGCAGGCTGAGCACGTAGCCGACCAGGAACAGCACCGCGCTCGACACCGCGTTCCAGAGGCTGGCGGCGAACCGACCACGAACCGCGCCGGTCGACGTCGCGATACGGGCCCGAACCGAGATGCTGGTTCACCACCGGCATCGCGAACACCGCGATCAGCAGCAGCGCCGTGACGAACATCAGCGGCAGCAGCAGCATCAGCGCGGCGACCAGCACGATCGCGCCCTCCAGCCCGTCGAGACCGAAGCGCGCGGCCTGCGTGAAGAGCCAGCGCACGACGCCCTCGGTCTCGAAGAACTCGACCCGCAGCCAGGTCACGAGCGGGTCCCAGACGAACCATCCGACCAGCAGCCAGAACACGATGGCGACCACGAAGGGAATCAGCAGCAGCGCCAGCATTCGGGGATGGAGCTGGCTGAACAGGGCCTTGCCGAAGGCGCGGAGAACTCGATTCATGAAGGTTCGACTCGACGGGCTGGAACGTTACGCGAGCATCGCACAGTCGGGCACCTGCCCGCGCACCCCGCGTGTCGACATTCCGCCCTCCCCTACGGGGAGATCCCTGCCTAACATGCCGGCGAAAGCGCGCAGCACCCCCGGACATCACAATGCCTTGGTCGCGGCTTCGGAGGCCCAGGCGGTGATCGATCGCGCGGTCGCCGCGGCGACCGATGAGGCGCCAATGTTCGCGTAATCGGGCGATCAGTCGAGGAAGTCGACGCCCTCTGCAAGCAGCTCGTCCCAGAGTGTCTGGAACGACATCCAAGCGAACTCCGGGCTGCCCAGGGCGCGTTTGAGGCCACGCGCCATCTCATCGGGCCATCGCTGGGGCTCGCCCGCGGCGCTGGCGAGCAGCTGCACGTGGCAGGCCTTGTCCAGGCTGATGAATCGCCACGCCGCCTCGTCGACGCTGAGGCCGGTCGCGAACAGCCCGTGTCCGGCCTGAATGGCAGTTCGCTTGTCTTCGAACGCGGCGGCGAATCGCTCGGCGGTCGCAGAATCGAACGACAGGCGCGGCTCGGTGACGATGGCCTGGTCCTCGAAGAAGATGGCCGTGTCCTGCGTGATGGGATCCACCGGGCGGCAAACGTCGACCATGCGGACCCGTAGACCGAATGCGCATGACAGACCGCCACGGCCTCCGGCCTCGCGCGGTGCACGGCCGCATGCAACAGCACGCCGACGGGGTTCACCGGGGTGTCGCCGTGAGTCAGCCGGCCGGTGTGGTCCACCTGCACGACGTCGGACACACGTATTCGATTGAACGAGATCCCGAGCGGATTGGCCCAGAAGCGATCCGCGTGTTCCAGGTCTCTCACCGTGAGGTGTCCAAGCAGCCCTTCCGAATAACCGAAGCGGCCGAAGATACGGCACGCCCCCGCGAGGCGCTCGATACGGTGACGGCGCTCGTCCTCCGTTCGCGCGAATACGGGCTGTGTACGTGTCCGGAACCCGATGGGGCCCGTCGGAATATCTGCCATGGATCGTCTCCTCCGGACTGGGGACCGCGGTGGGTACCGTTGTTGCTCCTTATACCGCGGGCACGAGCCCGTGGCGAGTACGCCGAGCGTGCAGGAACGTCTACACCGCCTGCGTCGCAGTCCATCGGTGATCGTGCAGGCGTCGAGGTCACGGGAGATCCCGCTCCCGTTCGTCGGTGGTCGTTTCGATCGCGTGGTTCCGGAGTGCCCCCTGGACGCTCAACCGCCCCGCAGGCCGACCTTCGAGGTGCCCGCCCAAGTGCCAGTCACGCGTGCCACCGAAGATCAGCAACGACACCTACAGCGCGCCGAAGCGCAGCTGCGCCCGCCCTGCTGCCGGGCAGCTTCGTCAAGGCCTGGGCTTGTCGCCCCACAGTTGCTTCAGCCTTGCATCGCGACCGCAGGCCGTGCGGTAGTACTGGTAGCGCACCGGGTTCTTCCTGTAGTAGTCCTGGTGGTAGTCCTCGGCCTTGTAGAAGGTGCCCGCCATCACGATTTCCGTGACGATCGGCTCCTTGAACGGCTTGCTCTTCTGCAGTGCCGCGAGCGATGCCTGCGCGGCCTTCATCTGCGCCGTATCGTGGACGAAGATCGCGGTGCGATAGGGCGAGCCCTGATCGCAGAACTGCGCGTCCTTGGTGGTCGGATCGATGCTGCGCCAGAAGATCTCGAGCAGCTGCTCGTAGCTGACCTTGGCGGGATCGAAGGCGATCTCCACCGCCTCGGCATGACCGGTCTGTCTTGGCCGCCACCTGCTCGTAAGTCGGGTTGGCCACCTTGCCGCCGATGTAGCCCGAGGTGGTGCCGATCACGCCAGTCACCTTGTCGAAGTCGGCTTCCACGCACCAGAAGCAGCCGCCGGCGAAGGTGGCCTTGGCCGGGGTCTGCGCGGTCGGCGGGCCATATGCCGCCTGCCAGCAGCAGCGCGGCGAGCACGCGGATGACGCGGCCCGCCGTCATGCCGCCTCCGGAGCGAACTTCAGCGCGACGCCGTTGTTGCAGTAGCGCTTGCCGGTCGGGAGCGGACCATCGTCGAACACGTGACCCTGGTGGCCATCGCATCGGGCGCAGTGGTACTCGGTGCGCGGCAGCAAGAGCTTGAAATCGGTCCTGAAGCCAAGCGCGCCGGCGATCGGCGTGTGAAAGCTCGGCCAGCCGGTGCCGCTGTCGAACTTGTGCTGCGATTCGAACAGCGGCAGATCGCAGCCGGCGCACAGGTACGTCCCCTTGCGCTTCTCGTGGTTCAGCGCGCTCGTGCCGGCACGCTCGGTGGCTTCCTGGCGCAGCACGGCAAAGGCCTGTGGCGTCAGGCGTTCACGCCACTGCGCCTCGGTCAGGCGCAGCGGCACGATGTCGGCGCGCCGCGGCGCGGCAGGCGCAGCCGCGTGTGCCTTGGCAGCCAGGCCGGCTGCAGCGAGAAAGGAGAACAGCTTGCGACGGGTCTTGTTCATCTCGCGCTTCACATGGGAAAGATCATCGATCGGAGTCGACCGGGCAGTCCATACCTTGCATCACGCTTTCAGCGGCAACGGCCCTGGCCCGTGGTCCTGGCGCGGCACTTCGGTGTGCTGACCGCGGGCAACCATCCGAACGTGAACGCCTACCTGGCGCGCCTGGAGACCCATCCGGGGTTCATCAAGTCGCAGGCGTAGGCGCGCTCGCCGCGCCCAGCCCGACCGGCCACACCGACCAGACCGGTCGACGACGTCTACGACAGCAGCCAGCCGCCGTCGACGTCGATGGTGGTACCGGTGACGAAGTCGTTCTCGATCACGAACAGGATGCCCTTGGCCACCTCCGCCGCGGTGCCCGCCCGTGGGATCAGGTTGCTGGCGGTCATCTTCTTGTAGAGTTCGACGCGCTCTTCGCCTTCGGCGGCCACCATCGGGGTGTCGATGATGCCCGGCGAGACCACGTTGATCCGGCGCGGCTTGATCTCGGGCGCAATCGCGCGGGCCAGCGCCTCGACCGCCGCCCCGACGCTGGATAGCGCGACCTGACCGGGCCTGGGCTTGCGCGCGGGCGAGCCGCTGACCAGCACGATGGCGCCCGTCGGGGACAGGTGCTTGCCGCCCAGCCTGACCACGTTCGCATAGCCCCAGAGCTTGTCGAAGGAAGCCTGGTAGCCGTCGAGGTCCATCTCCATGAACGGCCCGAGGGCGCGGGTGCCGCCGGTGGCGGCGCTCACCAGGATGTCGAATGGCGCGAGGGATTCGAGCAGTGCGGCCAGCGCCGCGCGATCACGCACGTCGCACTTGGCGGCCTTGACGCCGCCGGGCAGCGCGCCCGCCTTCTCGGGGTTGCGGCTGACCACCGTGACCGAGACGCCGCGCGCCGCGAGCTGTTCGGCGGTTGCCAGACCGATCCCGGAGGTGCCGCCGAAGACGACGGCCTTCTTGCCAGACAGATCCATGTTGGTTCCTTCGTTGTCGTCAGCGAGGCGTGAAGTATGACCTGCCCTGGACCATCCGTCGGTTCGCTTGCCCAGGTCAGCCGGCGCCGATCTCGCCCGGGTATGCAGCCGCCGAGATCCAGGCGTATTGCAGCGTCGTGCATAGCTAGCGTCCAAACAGGCGGCGCAGCCCCAGCAGCTGCTGCGCCCAGAAGCCGCGACCGTAGTCGCGACCCTCGAGCTGGTCGCGGATGCCGGTCGGCACGAAGCCCGGCCGGAAGTCGGCGGTGCCGAACAGCACATCCCAGACCGGGAACAGCACCGCGAAGTTGCAGCCGCGCGCCGTGCCTTCGTGGCCGTAGCCGATCGCATGGTGCAGGCGATGGAAGCTCGGACTCACCAGCAACCGCTCGCCGATCGCGCCCCAGCGCCAGCGCAGGTTGGCGTGCTGCAGGCTCTGCAGCACGCGCGACGCGACGATCAGCGCGACGAACTGGCCCGGCGCGACGCCGATCATCACCGCGACCACCGCCAGGATCACGTCGCGCAGCAGGTCGTCGATCAGATGGTTGCGGTTGTCCGACCAGAACGTCATCTGCCGCTGGCTGTGGTGCACCGCGTGCAGCGCCCACCACCAGCGCCAGCGATGCTGGCCGCGGTGCATCCAGTAGTCGACGAAGTCGAGAAGCAACAGGTAGAGCAGGAAGCTGACGAGCGGACCGTCGGTCACGCCCGGCCACACCTGGTCGACGCTCAGCCGCGAGAACCCCGACAGGCGCAGCTGCGCCTCGATCGCGTCGACCGCCGGCGTGATCAGCGCGAAGGCGAGCAGCGGCACCGCGCCGAGCCGGTGCAGCAGCGTGTAGAGCACGTCGGTGCGGATCGCGGCGCGGTCGGTGACCGGCTCGAGCCGGCCAGCGGCGTTCGAGCAGCGTGAACACGAGCGCGAGCACCGCGACCTCGAGCAGTCCGATCACGACCCACTCGACGGCGTCGAACGCCTGCTCGCTGAAGAACATCAGGCCGGCCGCGAACAGCACCGGCTGGACGAGACGTTCGTACAGCCATCCCTGGATCGCGACGATGGCCGATTCGAGCCATCCGGTCACCACCGCCCCCCGTGCGCAGCGGCGCGGTAGCCGGGATGCTCGGTGATCGTCGCGAAGCACAATCCGCGACGCTTCAGCCCGGCGATCAGCGGGTCGAGCATCGGCGCCCAAGGGTCCTTGCGCGACCAGATGCCGAGGTGCGCCATCAGGATGTCGCCGGCGCGGATTCCGGCCAGCGCCTGAGCCAGCAACCGGTCGTTGGGATGCGTCTCCGAAGGCAGTTCGTCGCCGAGGAAGCCGGCCGGCGCCCAGTGCACGTGCGCATAGCCGCACGAACGGGCGGCACGCATCACGAGCTCGGGCGCGCGTCCGCCCGGCGCACGCCACAGCGGGTCGAGACCGCGGCCGGTGAGCTGCCGCAGACGCGCGTCGACGCGCTTCAGCTCACCGCACACCGCCGCGGCGTCCCAGTGCAGCGTGCGGCCGGCCGAGGCGCCGAACTGCGGCCGCGCCAGCGCCTGTTCCTCGCCCTGGCCGCTGCGCGTCGTGCCGCGGAAGTAGACGTGGTCGAACGTGTGGCTGCCGAAGGCATGGCCCTCGGCGACCCGTGCGCGCCAGAACGGCGCCCAGGTCTCGTCCAGAGCGTAGTCGCCGCGCGGCGTGCGTTCGTTGGCGAGGAAGAACGTGGCCCGCACGCCGTGCCTGCGCAGGGTCTCCGCGATCGCCTCGGCCTGGCTCATGTTGCCGGTGTCGAGCGTCAGGTAGACGGTGCCGGCGCAACCACCGGTTGCGACCGGCGCGGTCGCCGCGGCAGTTTCGCGCGCAGCCGCGGGCACGGTCGCGGGTACCGCTGCGGTCGCGGTCACGTTTGCCGCAGCGGCAGCGGCCGATCCCGAGACGACCGGCACGACCGCGAGCGAGGCCAGCGCCGACAGCGCGCGGGCCGCATGCGCCAGCCGTCGCCGCAACGGCGTCACAGCATCGGCGCCCGGTTGTGGATGTAGATGCCGTGCGGGGAGCGGCCGACGTCGATCGTGCGGACCACCTGCCGCTGCGCCAGGTCGACGACGCGAACCTTGCGCGCGAAGCGCGACGTCACCCACATCAGCCGGCCGTCGGCGGTGATGTCCATGCAGTCCGGGCCGCCGGGAACAGGAATCGTGTCGACCACCTTCAACGCCGCCATGTCGATCTTGGAGATCGTGTTGTCGACCCGGTTCGACACGAACAGGTGACGCTTGTCGCCGAGCCCCCGGAAGTTGTGCGCCCCCTTTCCGGTGCGGATGCGGGCCACGGACTTTTGCTGCCGCCAGTCGATCACTTCGACGTAGTCCTCGCCCATGATCCCGACCATCAGGTGGCGGTCGTCGGGGGTCACGACGATGCCGGCCGGCAGCCGGCCGACCTTCATCGTCCAGGCCACTTCCTGGCGCCGCAGGTCGATCGCGGCCACCTCGTCGCTCTCCTGCAGCGTGACGAAAACGAAACGGCTGTCGGCCGAGAACCACACGTGACTGGGCGCCTTCGGCAGAGGCAGTCGCTTGCACGATCGAGACCTCGCGCCCGTCGTAGCGATACAGGTCGACGCGGTCGAGCCGCAGGCAGGCGACGACGAACCAGCGGTTGTCCGGCGAGAACCCGATCTGGTACGGGTCGTCGATGCCGCGCACCCGCTGCTGAAGCTGGCCGGTGACAGGATCGAGGAAGTGCAGGTCGTCGCTGATGGCGTTGGCGACGATCAGCGACTTGCCGTCCGGCTTCGGGTACAGGTGGTGCGGCTCCTTGCCGACGTCGACGCGGGCGATCTCGGTGAACGTCTTCTGGTCGATCAGCGACACCGAGGCGTCGCGCGAGTTCAGCACGACGGCGACCTGGGCATGGGCCACGGTCGCCGCGAGCGCGATCAGCAAGGAGAGTGCAGCGGCAGCGAAACCGCCGCCCGGTCGGGCAGTGGGACGGCGGACCGGACGGGAGGCGAAAGCAACGGGTGAACGGCATTTCCTTGGGTTCCCTGGATGGACGATCGATCGCACGACGGGCTGCCGGGATCGGCATGACATGCCGTCGCCACGATTCGCGAACAACGATACGCGATTTCGACTGAGCGGCGGACCTGCCCCGCGCCGCCGGACGTGCATTCGGCGCGAACAGCACATAGACTCCAGCCGTCCGGCACGCCACCTGCTCGCCCGCTTCTCTCTCGCCCGCGTCTCTCTTTCCCGCTTCCCTCGCCCCACCGATGCTGCGCGTCCTCGAAGTCACCTTTCCCGTCTTCGCCCTCGTCTTCTGCGGCTACTTCGCCCAGCGCTACCGGATGCTGCCGGAGCGCGCCGTCGAAGGCATCAACGCGTTCGTGTTCTCGTTCGCGCTGCCGGCGATGCTGTTTCGGGTCGTGTCGACCCAGCCGCTGTCGAGCTTCGCCGACTGGCGCTTTGCCGCCGGCTTCGGAGCGTCGAGCCTGATCGTGTTCCTGTTCACGCGGATGGCGTCGCTGCCCGCAAGGGCACAGGGTCCGCACGAAGCGGATTCCGGAGCCGAGGCAGGCCGCGCCGCGCGACGGCATCTGCGCGCCCGTTCGATGGCGAGCGCCTTCGGCCTGAATGCCGCGCACGGCAACATCGGCTACCTGGGGGTGCCGCTGGTGCTGGAACTCGGCCGGCAATTCGCGCCGACGATCGTGCTGGCGATCATCTGCGACATCTTCATCGTGATCACGCTGTCGATCGCCCTGCTCGAGATCGATCGCCGGCAGGGTCGCAGCCGCGCTGGCGCGGGGCGATCGCGGTCGCTGCGACGGTCACGCTCGGCCTGGTGCGCAGCCCCCTCGTGGCGTCGATCGCGGCCGGCCTGGCCTGGACGCTGTGGGCGCCGCCGATGCCGACGGTGATGGACAATTTCGTGCGCATCCTTTCGGCCGCGGCCGGCCCCTGCGCGCTGTTCGCGATCGGCGCGTCGCTTGGCGACCGTCGCATCGAACTGAACGCGACGGTGCGCGCGCTGATCAGCCTGAAGCTCGTCGCCCATCCCGCGCTCGCCGCGCTGCTGCTGGTCGTCGTGTTCCGCGCGAGTCCGGATGTCGCCGCGATCGGCATCCTCGCCGCCAGCCTGCCGGCAGCCAGCAACTCGTTCATCATCGCGCAGCGCTACGGGGTCGACGCACGGGACATCAGCGCGGCGATCGTCGCCGGCACCTTCGTCGCGCTCGTCAGCGTCTCGCTGGTGATCTGGCTGCTCGGACTGAAGGCAGGCTGAAGGCGGGTCTGAACGGTGCGGAATCAGCCGCCCGCGATCGACGCGAGCTGCTTCTGCAGCCGCTTGACCGACACCGGCATCGGCGTGCGCAGTTCCTGCGCGAACATCGACACCCGCAGTTCCTCGAGCAGCCAGCGGAACTCCGTCGAGGCGCGCATCCTGCCTGGCCCCGGCGCTGCGCCTGCAAGCGCCGACGGTTCGCGCAGCAGCGGCGACAGCTCGGCGGACTTGTGCGCATCGCGCGCCGGATCGGCGCGCAGCTTGTCCAGCCGCATCGACGACGGCCTTCAGGTAGCGCGGCAGGTGCGGCAACTGCGCCGGCGGTGTCGCGGTGACGAAACGCTTCGGCAGCAGCGCGGCGAGCTGCTGTTCGATGTCGGCGGCGCGTCTGCGGCGACGGACTTCGCCGCGCCGAGCTTGCGCATCACGCCGCTGGTGCTCGGTCGAGGATGGCCAGCACGGTGCGCGCGATCTCCTGGCCGATCAGATTCAGCCGCGGCCGCGACGTCTGCGACACGTGCTGCGAACGCGGCCGCGTCGGCCGGCAGCGGCTCGGCCAGGCAGGCGCGCTCGAGCAGCGCGCCGACCAGCTCGCCGCGCAGGTCGTCGGCGCCGCCGAACGGCGCGAACAGCAGCGCCAGGCGCTGCCCTTCGGGAAGATTGCGCTCGAAGAAGCGCAGCGGCTCGCGCAGCGCGAGTGCGAAGAGGCGGCGCAGGCCGCGCCGGTGCTCGGCCGCCGCCGCCTCCGGCTCGTCGAAGACCTGCAGTTCGACCGCGTCGCCGGCATCGACCAGGGCCGGATAGCCGATCAGGGTCTCGCGCCCGCGCTGACAGCTCCATCAGTTCGGGCAGCGGGCCGAAGGTCCAGTCGGTGAAGCGCTGGCCGGCCTGACGCACCAGGCCTGTTCCGCGGAGGCCGCCGGCGCGGAACCCGCTGCCGGCGCACCGGTTCGCGCCGCCAATGCGGTGGCGGCGGTGACGCCGGCGGCAGCTGCTGTTGCCGTCGCGATGGCGCACGCCCGTGACCGGCCGCGCGCGCCGCGGGCGCCATGGACGCGACCGATGCAGTATGCCCGCCCTCGCGCGGCACCGCCCAGGCGCCGCGCCACGCCGCCGAGCGCGCGCTGGAAGCTGGTCTGCGCGCGCGCGCCGTGCTCGGCGCGCAGCTGCGGCCAGGTTGCGCGACGATGCCCAGCACCGCCGCCGTGCTCGTCGACCAGCCGGAAGTTCATGAACAGGTGCGCGGGCACGGTCTCGAGCTTGAAATCGGTCGGTGCCGCGCGCAACCTGCAGCGTCTCGCGCAGGTCGTCGATCAGCGCCGTCGACCAGCGGGCCGGTCAGCGCGCCGTCGGCCAGCGCGCGCGCTCCAGCGCGCGACGAAGCCCTCGACGTACTCCGGCACCGGCACCACGTGCCGGCGCAGCTTCTGCGGCAGCGACTTGATCAGCGCCGCGACCTTGTCCTTCAGCATGCCCGGCACCAGCCACTCGCAGCGCACCGCATCGACCTGGTTCAGCGCATGGATCGGCACCGTCAGCGTGACGCCGTCGTCGGCGGCGCCCGGGTCGAAGTGATAGTCGAGCGTCGAACTGCGACGGCGCGCATCGTGATGCGCCGCGGGAACGCGTCGCTGCCGACACCCTCGGCGCTCCTTGCGCAGCAGTTCCTCGCGCGACAGCTTCAGCAGCTCCGGGATCGGACTGCGCACGCGCCGCGCCGTACCAGGCGCTCGAGCTGCGCGCCCGAGTACACGTCGGCGGGCACGCGCGCGTCGAACCAGTCGTACAGCCAGCGCTCGTCGACCAGCAGGTCCGGCCGGCGGATCTTGCTGCTCGAGCTGCCGGATCTCGGCGACCAGCCGCCGGTTGTGCAGGAAGAACGGCAGCGCGCAGTCCCAGTCGCCGCCGACCAGCGCCTCGCGGATCAGCAGCTCGCGCGCCAGCTTCGGATCGCGCGGCGCCGTAGTGCACGCGCCGCTGCGCGTAGATCGGTCAGGCCGTACAGCACGCCGCGCTCGATCGCGACCACCTGGCCGGCCTTCTTCTCCCAGTGCGGCTCGCTGTACGCAGCTGTGCGGATCAGGTGCGCGCCGGCGCGCTCGATCCAGTCCGGGTCGATGCGCGCGACCGTGCGCGCGTACAGCCGTCCGGTGTCGACGAGCTCGGCGGCCATCAGCCAGCGCGGCGCCTTGCGCGCCAGCGCCGAGCCGGGGTGGATCGACGAAGCGCGTCTGATGGGTCCCCTGGTAGAGCGCATCGTCGGCGCGCCTTGAAGCCGAGGTTGCCGAGCATGCCCGTCAGCAGCGCCTGGTGCAGCGCGTCGTAGCTCGCCGGCGTCGCGTTGCGCTGCCAGTGCAGTCCGCGCGACCGCCTCGGCGAGCTGGCCGTGCACGTCGGCCCATTCGCGCAGCTTGCGCGGCGACAGGAACTCGCGCTCGAGCCGCTGCTGCAGCCGGCGGTTCGATTCCTTCTCGCGCCTGCGCCTGCTGCCAGTAGTCCCACAGCTTCACCCACGCCGACGAAGTCGGACTGCTCGTCGGCGAAGCGGCGATGCTGCTGGTCGGCCGCCTGCTGCGCGTCCATCGGACGCTCGCGCGGGTCCTGCACCGACAGCGCGGCGGCGATCACCAGCATCTCGCGCAGGCAGTCGGCCTGCGCGGGCGGCCAGCAGCATGCGGCCGATGTGCGGATCGACCGGCAGCCGCGCGAGCTGGCGGCCGATCTCGGTCAGCTGGTTGCGGCTCGTCGATCGCGTTCGAGCTCGTGCAGCAGCGCGTAGCCGTCGGCGATCGCCTTGCGCGGCGGCGGATCGAGGAACGGGAACGCTTCGATGTCGGCCAGCCGCAGCGCCTTCATCTGCAGGATCACCGCCGGCCAGCGACGAGCGCAGCACCTCCGGGTCGGTGAAGCGCGGCCGCGCCGGCGAAGTCCGCTCGGCAGTAGAGGCGGATGCAGACGCCGTCGGCCACGCGGCCGCAGCGTCCGGCGCGCTGGTTGGCCGCCGCCTGCGAGATCGGCTCGATCTGCAGCTGCTCGACCTTGCTGCGATAGCGGTAGCGCTTGACCCGCGCGGTGCCGGTGTCGACCACGTAGCGGATGCCGGGCACGGTCAGCGAGGTCTCGGCGACGTTGGTCGCCAGCACGATGCGCCGGCCGTTCGAGCCGCGTGAACACCCGCTGCTGGTCGGCCGCCGACAGCCGCGAGAACAGCGGCAGGATCTCGACCGGACCGCGCGCCAGCGCCGCCGCGCCGCGCGCCGCCTGCGCGCGGGCCTGCGCGCGCCGCAGGTGGTCGGCGACGTCGCGGATCTCGCGCTCGCCGGGCAGGAACACCAGCACGTCGCCAGGCGCGCTCGCGCCACAGCTCGTCGATCGCCTCCTCGATGCGCGACGGCAGGTCGGTCTCGTCGTCGTCGTCGCGCGCGCTCCTCGTCGAAGCTGCGGTAGCGGATCTCCACCGGGTACAGGCGGCCCGACACCTCGATCACCGGCGCCGGGACTGCCCGTCGCGCGCCGAAGTGCTGCGGCGAAGCGCTCGGCGTCGATCGTCGCCGAGGTGATCACCAGCTTCAGGTCGTCGCGGCGCGGGCCTTCGACCAGCTGCTTCAGGTAGCCGAGCAGGAAATCGATGTTCAGGCTGCGCTCGTGCGCCTCGTCGACGATGATCGTGTCGTACTGGCGCAGCAGCGGATCGGACAGCGTCTCGGCCAGCAGGATGCCGTCGGTCATCAGCTTGATCGAGGCGCCCGGCGACGAACTTCTCGTTGAAGCGGATCTTGTAGCCGACGTGCGTGCCCAGCGGCGAGCCGATCTCCTCGGCGATGCGGCGCGCCACGGTGGTGGCCGCCAGCCGCCGCGGCTGGGTGTGGCCGATCAGGCCGGCGCTGGCCGCCGCCCGGCCAGCGCGGCAGATCTTCGGCAGCTGGGTGGTCTTGCCCGAGCCGGTCTCGCCGCAGACGATCACGACCGGGTTGCGCGCGATCGCGCGCGGCGATCTCGTCGCGCTGCGCGCTGACCGGAAGCGACTCGGGAAACGACAGCGGAGGCAAGCGGTCGCAGGGTGGTGCGGCACGGCGAAATTATAATGACGCCGATGAACGCCACCTCCGCGCTCCCCGACCCGGAGCAGTTCGTCGACCTGGCTGCGCAGCCGTCGCGCCGTACATCCACGCCTTCCGGGGCAAGACCTTCGTGGTCGCGTTCCCCGGCGAGCTGGTGCTGGCCGGCCGGCTCAACGCGCTGGTCCAGGACCTCAGCCTGCTCCACGCGATGGGCATGCGCCTCGTCGTCGTGCACGGCTCGCGTCCGCAGATCAACGAGCAGCTGCGCCTGCGCGGCGCGAGCCGCGCTACGACGGACGGCCTGCGGATCACCGACCCGGTCGCGCTCGAATGCGCGAAGGAGGCCGCCGGCGAGATCCGCCTGGACATCGAGGCCGCCTTCTCGCAGGGGCTGCCGAACACGCCGATGGCCCACTCGGCGATCCGCGTGGTCTCCGGCAACCTGGTCAGCGCACGCCCGGTCGGCATCGTCGACGGCGTCGACTACGAGCACACCGGCGCTCGTGCGCAAGGTCGACGCGCAGCACGATCCGCTTCGCGCTCAACGGCGGCGCGATCGTGCTGATGTCCAACCTCGGCTTCTCCGCCACCGGCGAGGCCTTCAACCTGACGATGGAGGACGTCGCGGCGCGCACCGCGATCGCGCTGGACGCCGACAAGCTGATCTTCGTCACCGAGACCCCGCGGCGTCCTCGAGCCGAGGACGGCGAGGTGCTCGGCGAGATCTCCGAGGCCGACGCCGAGCGGCTGCTGCTCGCGGCCGACCGCTGCCCGCCGACAGCGCGCTGCTACCTGCAGGCACGCGCTGCGCGCCTGCGAGGGCGGCGTCGCGCGCGCCCACATCATTCCGTTCGACGCTCGACGGCAGCGTGCTGCTCGAGCTGTTCCAGCACGACGGCGTCGGCACGATGGTGGTCGAGGAGACCCTCGAGGCGCTGCGCGAGGCCGCGCCCGACGACGTCGGCGGCATCCTCGCGCTGATCCGGCCGCTCGAGGAAGACGGCACGCTGGTGCAAGCCGCGACCGCGGCGCTGATCGAGCGCGAGGTCGAGAACTTCACGGTGATCGAGCACGACGGCGTGATCTTCGGCTGCGCGGCGCTCTACCCGTTCCCGGAGGAGCGGCATCGGCGAGATGGCCTGCCTGGCGGTGAACCCGCAGAGCGCAGGGCCAGGGCGACGGCGAGCGCGCTGCTGCACGCGCATCGAGCAGCGCGCCCGCGCCGCCGGCCTCAAGCGGCTCTTCGTGCTGACCACGCGCACGATGCACTGGTTCCTGAAGCGCGGCTTCGTCGCTGGCCGGGCGTCGACGAGCTGCCGCACGAGCAGCGCAACCTCTACAACTGGCAGCGCCGCATCGACATGGTGCTGCGTCGAAGACACCTGCTCGACCGGCGACCGCCCTCGAACTCGGAGACCCCCATGGCACGTACCGTGTTACTGCGTCAAGCTGCAACGCGAGGCCGAAGGCCTCGACTTCCCGCCCTACCCGGGCGAGCTCGGCAAGCGCCTCTACGAGAGTGTCTCGAAGGAGGCCTGGCAGGCGCTGGCTGAAGCACCAGACGATGCTGGTCAACGAGAACCGGCTGAACCTGGCCGATGCGCGGGCGCGCAAGTACCTGGCCACGCAGATGGAGAAGTACTTCTTCGGCGACGGCGCCGACCGGCCGGCCGGCTACGTGCCGCCGCCGGACTGAGCCGGCGTCGCCCGCGTCAGCGCCGCGCGTGCGGAGCTTCGCGCGGCCGACGCGACGCCGTCGGGCGTGGCCACCAGCAGCCACGTCCGCGCGCCTTGCGCGCGAACAGGCCGACGGTCACGACCCCCGGCCACTGGTTGATCTCGGCCTCGAGCGCGGCCGGGTCGGCGATCTCAGCCCGCGACACATCGAGGATCAGATTGCCGTTGTCGGTGACGAAGCCGTCGCGCAGCCTTCGGCTCGCCGCCGAGCGCGCGCAGCCGGCGTCGCGACCAGTTCGCGCGCCATCGGGATCACCTCGACCGGCAGCGGAAAGCGCCCGAGCACGTCGACCCGCTTGCTGGCGTCGACGATGCACACGAAGCGTCCGCAGGCCGCGGCGACGATCTTCTCGCGCGTCAGCGCGCCGCCTCCGCCCTTGATCATCTGCAGGCCGCGGTCGATCTCGTCGGCGCCGTCGACGTAGACCGGGATCCGGCCGTCCGGCCGCGATCACGTCGTTCAGATCGAACACCTCGATGCCGCTGGCCGCGCAGGCGCTGGCTGCTGCTCTCGGAACTCGACACCGCGCCGGCGACGCGGTCGCGGCATGCGCCGAGTGCGTCGATGAAGAAGCCCACCGTCGAGCCGCTGCCGACGCCGACGAGTGCGCCGGGCTCGATGTGTCCGATGGCGGCGCGCGCGACGGCGCGCTTGAGGTCGTCCTGGTCCATGCCGCGATTCTAGCGCCGTGGCCCGCGCGGGCGTGGCGCGTGCGCGCCGGCGGCGGGCACTGCGATCAGACCGCGGCGACCTCGCGCACCGTGACCGCCTTCACCAGGGCCCGATTGCACTGCTCGATCGACAGCAAGGCGTCGTCGATGCGTCGGGCGAGCTCCTCGTCGGGCGGGTGCTCGACCGACTCCGCGATGCCCAGGTAGGACACGTACGGGCCGGTGCGCGCGACCAGTGCCTCGCGAATGCTGTCGGGCACGTAGAGTTTCTCGAGCAGCTGCGCCAGCGGCTCGCGGAACAGCTTGTCGAGCAGCGACAGCACGCCGAGGATGAAGACCTCGTCGCGCAGCGGCTCGTTGTCGTCGTCGCCGACCAGGTTCTCCATGAACAGGCCGCGCCGGAACGACGCGAACATCACCGGCTGCATGTTCGCTTCCTTGCTGGCGGTCATCAGCATCAGCAGCAGCCAGCGCTTGAGACGCTCGTAGCCGAGCATCATCACCGCGTGCCGGAACGACTGGATCTCGACCGTCAGCCCGAAGGCGGCCGAATTGATGTAGCGCAGCAGCCGGTAGGCGAGCGCCGCGTCGCGGCGGATCACCTTCTCGAGGTCGACCGCGTCGGCGTCGCGCTCGATCATCGACAGCAGCTGCGTGATCGTGCCGAAGTCGGGATTCGAGTCGCTCGGCACGGCGTGCTGCAGGGCGTCGTCGAAGGGCCAGCCGATGCACGCGACAGCGCCGGTGTCGAAGCTGCGCTTGAGCATCGCGATGCTCTTCACGCCCGACTGCGCGTACGGGATCGTCCGATGATGCGCTCGCTGACGCTCGACCCGGGTCTCGGTCAGGCGCCGGTCCTCGGCATAGTCGATGATCGACATGCGAAAGGCGGACAGCAGGCTTCCCGGCAGGCCGGCGGTCGGCCGCCCGCCCAGCACCAGAACGAACCCGCGCCGGTGCAGGTGCGTGACCATGTCGGCACCTTCGGGAGACTCGGCCAGCGCGGCGGGCACCTCGATCCAGACCTGCCTGATCGGTTCGATCTCGACCAGCTGCGGCGGAAGGGTTTCGCCCTCGTTGCGGATCAGCACCGGCGTCGCCCCGTCCGGCCACATCGTGCGGAAATCGTTGTAGAGCCCGCTCAGATCGGCCGGAGAGCCGGAGCGTCCGCGCGCGGTGATGCGCATGGCGATGGCCTTGCGGGCGCGATCGACGATCGGCTCGTAGCCCATCAGGGTGTTGCCGATGGCTGGATTCGGAACCATTGTTGTTATCGCGAAGGAACGGCGTCAGACGTAGTCGAAGAGCGTCATCTTCGAAATCTCGGAATAGGTCTTCATCGCCGCCTGCAGCGCGGTCTGGTTTCCCGAGAACTCCGAAATCGCCTTGGCAAAGTCGAGATCGACGAGATTCGAGAGCTGCGACTGCAGTTCGATGCTGCTGGTCTCGTTGAGCGCGCCGCGGCCCTCGAGTGCGCGCAGATGCTCGCCGATGTCGGTGCGGCCCTGCTGCACGCGGTCGAGCGCGCTGTCGATCCCTGCGAGCGCCGAGCTCACGGCAGCGGTCACCGCCGGCCTGGCCGCGCCCGGGTCGCCGAGCACGGCCAGTGCTTCATCGACGATGTCGAACACGCTGCGCGGACCGGAAGCGGTCGGCACGCTCATGAAGGTCGCGCGCCCGTCGACCGAGATCGGCACACGGCTGTCCAGGCCAACCTGCTGCTCGCCCGGCGTCGCGGCATAGGTCACGGTGCCGTCGATCGAAAACGGTTCGGCGCGGGTGCCCTGTCCTCCGAACACGTAGCCGCCGGCACCGTCCTGCCGGTTGGCCAGCGCGTACAGCTCCTCGCGATAGCTGCCGAACTGCTGCGCGAGCAGGCCGCGATCGGTCGGCGACAGCGATCCGTTGCCGGCCTGCACGAAGCCTTCGCGCAGAGACTGCATCAGGTCGGTCACGCGCGACCAGGGTCGTTTCGGCCTGCCCCAGCATGTTGGTCGCGAAGTCGTTCATCCGCTGCTGGATCTCGAGACGCCGGAGCTGCGAGCGGGCGCGCTCGGCTTCGGCGGCCGCCATCGGATCGTCGGACGCCGACAGCAGCTTGCGGCCGGTGGCGAGCTCCTCCTGGGATCGCACCAGCCGAGCCTGACGGTCGTTCATCGCATCGATCGCACGCTCGTAGGCGAGCTGGGTGGTCACGCGCATTTCTTCATCCCCTGTCGTCGATCGCGGATCAGGTCGTCATCTGCAGCACGGTCTCGAACATCGACTGCGCCGTCTGCATCAGCTTGGCGGCGGCCTGGTAGGCCTGCTGGTACTGCAGCAGCCTCGCCGCCTCTTCGTCCAGGTTCACGCCCGACACCTCGGCGCGCGCCGCGCGCGCGTCGTTCAGCACGGTTTCGGACAGCGAGGCCGAGGCCTGCACCGCCTGCGTGCGCACGCCGACGTCGGAGAGCAGCTGCGCGAACGCCGAGTTGTAGGTGTACCCGTCGACGAGCGGGCGGTCGGCCAGCTCCATCAGCGCGCGCGCATTGCGGTTGTCGACGGACGGATCCGCAGTCTGCTGGACCTGGAGCGTGTCGCCCGCCGCCGGCGAGCCGGTCAGCTGCATCGACCAGCCGTTGTACTCGATCGTCATGCCGGGCGTGTATGCCAGGCCAACGGAGTTGCCGGTGCCGGTGCCGCTGACCGAGAAAGTTCCCGCGCCGTCGAACGTGATCGTCACCGGCGCCGTCAGGTTCGCGTCGTTGGCCGTGACCGCGAAGGTGCGCACACCGACGTCGCCGCCGTTCGCCGCTCCCAGCGTGGTCGTCACGGCGTAGCCGGTCGCCAGACGCTGGCCGGAGGAGAGCTCGGCGGTGAAGCGGCGGGCATACTCGCTGCCGGCGCGCACCAGGAAGCGGTCGCCGGCCTGCGCCGTTCCGCCGCTCAGGTCGAGGCGCAGTCCGTCGACCGTCGCGGGCCAGCTGCCCACCGTCGTGGTGACGTCGTCGGCGAGCCGGGTCACCTGGTACTGGCTGCCGTCGAACGTGATCCGATAGTCGCTCGCGGCCAGCACGGTGCCGTCGACGATGCCGGCGCTGAACGTCGCGTCGCCCGAGTTGCCCGAGCTCTCCGTGACGCGCGGCTGCGCGAATCCGAACATCGGCGAACCCACCTGACCGGTGGCGTCGCGACCGAGCGACTGCTGCAGGTTGTAGGTCCAGGCCACCGAAGCGGCCAGCTGGCCGAGCCGGTAACGCGCCGCGTCGAGATCCTCGTCACGGAACTTCATCAGCCCGCCGATCGTGCCGCCGCCGACCATGTCGGCCGGGACCGGAACGTCGCGCCCGCTGGTGGAGATGACCAGGCGCAGTTTGGACCCGTCCTCCGGAGTCGGCGACAGCGACAGCTCGGCGACCGAACCTCCCACCAGCAGAGCCTGGCCGGATACGGAGAACAGGCTCACCGAACCGTCCGGGTAGTGGAACGCTGTGGCCTGCATCGTGCCGCTGACCTGCTCGACCAGCGCATCGCGCCGGTCGAGCAGGTCGTTCGGCGTCTGGCCGGAGCCGGATGCCTTCGCGATCAGGTTGTTCAGCTCGGCGAGCGCGCGCAGCGACGTATTGGTCTGGTCGACCGCCTGCTGCAGGCGCAGGTCGACGTCCTCCTGCATGCGGTCGAGGCTGCCCGCCACGCCGCCGATGCGCTCGGCGACCGTCTCGATGCGCCGCTGCACGACGGTGCGCGCGGTGGCGTCGAACGGCCGGTTCACCGCATCGGCGAGGGCGGCGGTCAGATCGTCGAGCGCGGCTCCGATGCCGACGTCGGTGTTGGCGAGCATGTCGTCCAGCCGCGAGAGCTGCGCAGCCCGGGTCTTGTCACCGGCCGCCGCCGCGGTGCTGGCCGTGACCTCCGCGTTCAGGAACCGATCGTAGCGCCGGGTGACCGTGGCCACCTCGACGCCGCGGCCGATGAAGCCCGCACCCGTGCCGTTCGCGCCGGCCGACGCCAGCACCACCTCCTGGCGGCTGTAGCCGGGTGTGTTGACGTTGGCGATGTTGTGCCCCGTCGTCCGAAGCTGCACGTACGCGGCATTCAGCGCCGAGGTGCCGACCCCGAACAGGCCTCCGAGCGACATTGCGCAATCCTTCTCAGATGACCAGGCGCTTGAGCATCAGCGTCCGGTTGATGGTTTTCTCCAGCTTCGCGCCATAGGCCGGATCGGTGGCGTAGCCGGCGCGCTGCATGCCGGCGGCGAAATCCTCTGCCGAGCCGCCCGACTTCAGCACACCGCGGTAGCGCGGGCTGGCTGCCATCAGCCTGGCCCAGTCCTGGAAGGCCTCGGCGTAGGAGCCGTACGCCCGGAACCGCTCGACCTGCTTGCGCGGCCTGCCGTCGACGTACTCGGTCGTCACCGCCTCGGCCACGTCGCCGTTCCAGTTGCGCCCGGCCTTGATCCCGAACAGGTTGTGGCTGACGCTGCCGTCGGCCTTGCGGACCTCGCTGCGTCCCCAGCCGGACTCGAGCGCGGCCTGACCGACCACGAAGGCAGCGGGCACGCCCGTGCTCTGCTCGGCGAGCATCGCCTGCGGCCACATTCTCCGGACGAAATCGGCCTGGCCCGGCGACAGGTTCTTCAGGTCCGGCATCGTCGACGGGGCCGCCACCGCGCGCGCGTCCGAGGCCCGACGCGCCGAAGCATCGCCCGCGCCGGCCGCGGTCG
Source organism: uncultured beta proteobacterium (assembly GCA_963849015.1). GTDB lineage: Bacteria > Pseudomonadota > Gammaproteobacteria > Burkholderiales > Burkholderiaceae_E > Quisquiliibacterium. Next base: position 420,961 of record CAWKFK010000005.1, on the reverse strand, counting down.
CCAGCGTCGAGCGCCAGCCGGTCGCCGACGGGCCGCCAGCGGGCGGGACGGCGGCATCGGCCGGCAGCCCGCCCTGGACGTTTCGCGACAGCTGCCGCGCGATCACCTCGCCGAGCCCGCCGGCCCGGCCCGACATCGTCTGGGCAAGCTGCTGGTCGAACATGTCCGTGTACATGGACTGCGCCGGACCGTCCCACATGCCGCTCTTCGGAATCGCGTCGCGCATGCTCTTCAGGAGCTGGCGCATGAAGAGCGCCTCGAACTGGCCGGCGGCCTGGCGGATCGCCTTCTGCGGGTCGCTGCCGGCCTGATTGCGCAACGCATCGAGCGATCGTGCATCGACCGCGAGAGAATTGACCGGATTCGTCGCCATGTCCGTGCCGCCCGCCTTCAAATGATCTCTAGTTCGGCCTTGAGGCTTCCCGAGGCCTTCAGCGCCTGGAGGATTGCGATCAGGTCCTGCGCCGTCGCGCCCAACGTGTTCAGCGCCTTGACCACGTCGGCCAGCTTGGCCGAGGCGTCCAGTTGCATCACCGCGCCACCGTCCTGCCGGATCGGGATATCTGTCTTTTCGGCAACCTGGGTCGTTCCTTGAGAGAAAGGTGCCGGCTGCGAAATGATCGGGGTGGACGAGATCGTCACGGAGAGGTTGCCGTGGGCCACCGCCGAAGGCATCAGCGACACCGTCTGGTTCATGACGACCGAACCGGTCCGGGCGTTCACGATCACCTTGGGCGACGGCATCGCCGGCGCGACGTCGAGGTTCTCGAGCTCCGCCAGGAACGCGACCCGGGCGGCCGGATCGGCCGGCAGCTGCACGCGGATCACGCGCGCATCCAGCGCCTGCGCGGTCGCCAGGGCGCCCGCCGGGGCCGGAGCCTGGCGGTTGATCGCCTCCGCCACCTGCCTGACCAGCGTGAAATCGGTGTGGGTGAGTTCGAGGCGGATCGTATCCCCGTTCAGGGCCTGGTTGGGCACCGCGCGTTCGACCGTCGCCCCGCCAGGGACGCGGCCGGCGCTCAGATGATTGATCTGGACCTTGCTGCCGCCGGCCGAGGCGCCCGCGCCGCCGACGACCAGGTTGCCCTGCGCCATCGCGTACACCTGTCCGTCGGCGCCGCGCAGCGGCGTCAGCAGCAGCGTGCCGCCGCGCAGGCTCTTCGCGTTGCCCAGCGACGACACCGTGACGTCGATCAGCTGGCCCGGCTGCGCATAGGCGGGCAGCTGTGTCGTCACCATCACCGCGGCCACGTTGCGCAACTGCGGGGTGACGCCCGGCGGCACCTGGATGCCCAGTTGCGACAGCATCGACTGCAGGCTCTGCAGCGTGAACGGCGCCTGCGTCGTCTGGTCGCCGCTGCCGTCGAGGCCGACGACCAGGCCGTAGCCGATCAGCTGGTTCTGACGCACGCCCTGGATCGAAGCGAGCTCCTTGATGCGCTCGGCGCCGGCAAGACCGGGCGCGAGCATCAGCACGGCCGCGATCGCGGTGAACAGGATCCGGAATCGATTATGGTGGGTCATGATCAGATCGGCAGGAAGCTCAGGAAGAACCGGGTCAGCCAGCCGGTGGTCTGCGCCCGGTCGATGTCGCCGTGGCCGCGCACCTCGAGCCGGGCGTCGGCCACCTGGGTCGAACTGACGACGTTGCCCGGCAAGCACGTTGGTCGGGTTGACGACGCCGGAGAAGCGCAGCATCTCGACGTTCTGGTTGATCCCGACCTGCTTCTCGCCGGCGACCACCAGGTTGCCGTTGGGCGAGCACCTCGACCACCGTCACCGTGATCGTGCCGGTGAACTCGTTCTCGGTGCCGGTCGCGCCCTTGCCTTCGAACGTGTTGGTCGATTCGGCCCCGAAGTCCAGGCGAGCGCAACCTTCGCGGCCGACGGGTTTCAGAACGGCACCGCGCGACCGTGCCTTCGGCGCTGCCCGCCCGGTCGACCGAGCTGTTCGAGCTCTGCTTCGCGATGTCTTCTCCTGGATCTGGATCGTCAGGATGTCGCCCGCCAGCCGCGCACGTCGGTCCTCGAACAGTCCGCGGAAGCTGCGGCTCTGGTAGATCGCGCCGTTGCTCCCGGTCGGCGTGGCCGCCGCGTAGACGGGCGAACCGATCGCCGGCGGACGCACGGTCGTGGGCTCGCGCACCTCGACCTTGGGACTGGTCGCGAGCAGCCGGCGAGCGGCGGCGCAAGCGCCCGCCACGCCGAGCAGACGCAGCGCCGCCCGGGCCGTGCTCGCGAACACCGATTCGTCGTGGTGCGGTCGAGTCATCGGACCTCCGCTCAAAGCTGCGACAGACGCGCCAGCATCTGGTCGGAGGTCTGGATCGCCTTCGAGTTGATCTCGTACGCGCGCTGCGTCTGGATCATCGCGACCAGCTCCTCGACGACATTGACGTTCGACGTCTCGACGATAGCCCTGCTTGCAGCACCCCGGTACCGTTCAGCCCGGCCGTGCCGACCGTCGGCGGTGCCGGAAGCGGCGGTTTCGAAGAACAGGTTCTGGCCGCGGGGATCGAGGCCGGCCGGGTTCACGAAGGTGGCGAGCTGGATCTGTCCGACCTGCGTGACCGGCTGCGACTGCCCTGGGTGCGTGATCGCTGAACCACGCCGTCGGCGCCGATCGTCACGACGGTGGCGTTGGCCGGGATCGTGATCGGCGGCGTCATCGGCATGCCATTGGAGCGTCACCAGCTGGCCCTGCGCGTCGACACGAAACGATCCGTCGCGGGTGTAGCCGACCGTGCCGTCGGGCATCTGGACCGGAAAGAACCCGTTGCCGCTGATCGCGATGTCGAAGGTTGTTGCCGGTCTGCTGCAGGTTGCCCTGCGCGAAGTACGCGGCCGGTCGCGACCGGACGCACGCCGGTGCCGAGCTGCAGACCGGTGGGCAGCTGGGTCTGCTGCGGTCGACCTGTGCCGCCCGCCTGGCGCATGTTCTGGTACAGCAGGTCCTCGAACACCGCGTGCGAGCGCTTGTAGCCGTTGGTGCCGACGTTCGCGAGGTTGTGGGAGATCGTGTCCAGCTGCGTCTGCTGCGCGTCGAGACCCGGTCTTCGCGATCCACAGTGATCGCATCATCGTCGATATCTCCTCTTGCAGGCTGAGGCGCTGCCGCCGACCGGAGCGCTCATCATTTGATCGACAGCAGCTGCGCCGCGCGCTGTTCGTTGCTCTCGGCGTTCTGCATCAGCTTCATCTGCATCTCGAACTGGCGCGACAGCGCGATCATGCCGACCATCGACTCGACCACGTTGACGTTGCTGCCCTCGACGCGCACCGTCGGCGACCCGCACCGTCGGCGTCGGCATCCGGCGGGCTCGCCGTCCTTGAGCCGCATCAGGCCGTCGCGCGCCCTTGCGTCAGGGTCGCCGATCGGCGGGTTGACCAGCTTGAGCCGGCCGATCGGAACCGGCGGCTGGCTGCCGACCGCGCGCTGACGTTGCCGTCGCTGCCGATCGTCACCTGGGCGTTCGGCGGATCACCAGATCGGACCGCCGTCGCCGAGCACCGGCAGGCCGCCGTCTGCGTCTGCAGCGTGCCATCGGCGTCGAGCGTGAAGGCGCCGTCACGCGTGTAGGCTTCGGCGCCGTCGGCGTCTGCACCGCGAACCAGCCCGCGCCGCGCACCGCCACGTCGAGCGGGCTGCCGGTCTTGCCGGATCGGACCGGCGTGCGCGTCGAAACCCGCGGTCGCCTCGAGAGCGAAGACCCGCGTCGTCGCGGTGTCCTGTCGGCGCGATCGGCACCGCCCGGAACGCCGTCAGGTCGGCACGGAAGCCGTCGGTGCCGGCGTTCGCGAGATTGTGCGCAAGCGCGTCCTGACGCTGCATCAGCGCCTTCGCCCCGCTCATCGACAGGTAGATCATCCGGTCCATCGTCGTTCTCCCCGTCCGGTCCCGCGCCTCAGCGCTACGCCCGGCTCCGCGCATCGGATCAGCGCAGATTGACGATCGTCTGCAGCAACTGGTCCTGCGTCTCGGATCGTCTGCGCATTGGCCTGGTAGACACGCTGCGCCGTGATCATGTTCACCAGCTCCGCCGTCAGGTCCACGTTCGACTGCTCGAGCGCGCCCGACTGCAGCATGCCGAGGTTGCCGGTGCCCGGCGCCTGCGGCGTCAGGGCCTGGCCCGATGCCGCGGTCTCAGCCCAGTTGTTGGCACCCAGCGGCGCCAGACCCTGCGGGTTGCGGAAGTTGACCAGCGCCAGCTGTCCCTGCGCCTGCGTCAGGCCGTTCGAGTACCGCGCCATCAGCATGCCGTCCGGCGCGATCGAGAATCCGGCCAGATCGCCCGGCGCGTAACCGTTCTGCGACATCTCGGTGACTGCGAACGGTGAACCGAACTGGGTCACGCCGGTCAGGTCGATCTCCACCGTGATCGGCCCGCCCTCGGCGGCCGGGACGTCGACCACCTGGTCGAACGGCAGGAAGGTGCTCGGCAGGCGCCCGGTCGCCGGGTCGAAGTCCAGCGTCGAGACCGGATTGGCAGCGAACATCGTGCCGTCCAGCGCCGCGTGGACCTCCCACTGGTTGTCGGCGGCCTTTCGAAAGTACATGGACAGCGTGTGCTCCACCCCCTGCGGCGAGAACACCGTGGTCGTCGTGACGCCCGAATAGCTGGTCGTGTCGGCCGCGTCGAACGGCTGCGTCGGTGCGACGGCGCGCGCATCCACGTTCAGGCGCATGGCCATCTCGGAGGTCGCCTGCGGCGCCACGCCGTCGATGCTCAGCCTGAGGTCGGTCGTCACCCCGCCGACCTGACCGCTGGCGTCGGCCATGAAGCCTTGCAGCTTCAGGCCCTGGGTGCTGACGATGAAGCCGTCGGCGTCCACCTTGAACTGGCCGTTGCGCGTGTAGACGGTCGCGCCGTCGTCCGACAGCGGAAAGAAGCCGGAACCGTTGATCGCGATGTCCAGCGGGTTGCTGGTGGTCGAGATGTCGCCCTGCGTGAACTGCTGCGCGATCGTCGCGACCGAACGCCGATACCGACGGCGCTGCTGCCGCCGCCGGACAGCGAACTGGCGTAGAGGTCGGCGAACTCGGCGCGTGCCGTCTTGGCGCCGACGGTGGTCGCGTTGGCGACGTTGTTGCCGATCACGTCGAGGTTGCGCGCGGCGGCGTTGAGTCCGCTGAGGCCCTGCTGGAACGACATGGTTGGCTCCTGTGGTGTAACTTGGGTTGTGTTTTCGGATCTGGGAAGCCGCTGCGCGCGGCGACGGTCAGATGACCGTCCTGATCGCACTGGCCGCGATGGACGGGCGCCCGGCCAGCTGGACCTGCACGCCGTCGGCACCCTCGGTGATGCCGAGCACGGCTGCAGGGGTCATCGCGGTGCTCTTCACCACGTTGCCGGCCGCGGCGGCCGACACCTTCAGCAGATAGCTGCCGGGAGCGGCGGCCTTGCCCTGGCTGTCGAGCCCGTTCCATTCGAAGACGTGCTGACCGGCGGGCGTGCCGGACAGCGTCTTCGAGAAGATGGTTGCGCCTGCGGCGTCGACGATGTCGATCTGCACGGCGTCCGCGGCAGCGGCGAGTTCGAACCCAAGCCTGGTCGTCCCCGCCGTAGCGGCGCCGCGCTCGAAGCCGCTGCCTGCAGCCAGCACCTGCCGTCCGATCAGGCCGATCGCGTCCATCGCCGAGTTCACCCCGCTCGACGCCGTCAGCTTCGCCATCTGGTCGTTGAGCTTCTCGATGCCGCGCACGGTGTTGATCTGAGCCAGCTGGCTCGTGACCTGGGCGTTGTCCAGCGGGTTCAGCGGATCCTGGTTGTTCATCTGCGCGACCAGCAGCTTCAGGAACCGATCCTCGGTGCCGGCGCTGCTGGTCTCGTCGGCAGCGCCGGCAGAGACCGACGCGTTCGCCGACAGGATCTGGTTGAGACGGTTTCCGATCGGGTCGGTGACGCCGAGGTTCGAGGCGGTGCTCATCTGGGTTGCCTTTATCGACCGAGCTGCAGCGTCTTCAGCAGCAGCTGCTGGGTGGTGTTCATCACTTCGACGTTGTTCTGGTAGGAGCGCGAGGCCGAGATCATGTTGACCATCTCGTCGACCACATTGACGTTGCTCTGCGTCACGTAGCCGTCGGCGTCGGCCAGCGGATGTTTCGGGTCGTGCACGCGCTTGCCGGGGGTCGCGTCCTCGACGACGCCGCTCACCCGCACGCCGCTGGTGCCGTCGGGGCGCTCGGCTGCCTTGCGGCTGAACACCACCTGGCGCGCCTTGTACGACTGACCGTCCGGACCGGCGACGCTGTCGGCGTTCGCCAGGTTCGACGCCACCACGTTCAGCCGCTGGCTCTGCGCGGAGATCGCGCTCGCGGAGATGCTCGAAGATTCGGGTCAGTGACATCGCGTGCTCCGCTCGTCATTCGCCGCGGATCGCGCTCAGCATCGTGCGGACGTTGCCGTTGATGAAGCGCAGTGTCGCCTCGTAGCGCACCGAGTTGTCCGCGAAGTTGGCACGCTCGCGGTCGAGGTCGACCGTGTTGCCGTCGACCGACGCCTGTTCGGGCTGTCGATAGAGCAGCTTCGCGTCGGCCGCGACGCCCGACGGACCGCGCCCGATCGGCAGGAAACGGCCGTCCGGCGCCGCGGCCGGTGCGGCGGCACGCACCTCCCGCGCGCCGGGAGCAGCCGACGTCGCCGCCCGCAGGGCCTGGCCGAAGTCGAAGTCGCGTGCCTGGAAGCCGGGGGTGTCCGAGTTCGCAATGTTTCCGGACAGCACTTTCTGCCGCTCGGCGCGCAGCAGCAGCGCGCGTCCCTGGAAATCCAGCTGATTCGTCATCCTGTCGAGCATGGCCGCCTCCGCGATACCGACGGTTCGGATACCGGTCCGGACCCGTCGAACCGATTATTCGATCGGCGCCGCAGAACTTAAGCGGGGAAAAGACCGGAGCAAGCACCCTTATTCGCGCTCCCGACGGCTCCGGACGACCACTAATGTGTCCACATTCCACGCTGGGAGTACCCGATGCGCGCGCCCCTTCTTCCGTTCGTCCGCCCACCGGCCACGCTCGTCCATCGCCTGATCGCGATCGCGGCGACGATGCTGGTGGCCACGCCGCTGGCCACTGCGCAGCAGCTGGCCTATCAGCTGACCCAGCCGGCATCCCGCCAAGCCGCCCTGCCAGCCGCACAGCCAGCCGGCCAGCCAGCACTCCAGCCTGCCGCGCCGACCGCCGGCTCAGGCGTACGCGGTGTTCCCGCTCATCCCGATGCCACCGCCGAAGCGATCCGGGTGCTGGTCGAGCGCGAGATCGGCCCGGGCCACCGCGTCGAGATCCAGGTCGGACAGCTCGACCCGCGCCTGCGCCTGGCGCCCTGCGGCCGCATCGAGCCGTACGTGCCGGCGGGCAGCCGGCTGTGGGGTCGCACCTCGCTGGGCGCGCGCTGCGTGCAGGGCGCGAACTGGGCGGTGCTGGTGCCGGTGCACGTCAGCGTGTTCGGCAAGGCTTTGATCGCGAATACCGCTCTGGCGGCCGGCGCCGCCCCCTCGCCGGACGACTTTCGCCTCGAGGAGATCGATCTGACCCGCGAATTCGGCCAGGTCGTCAGCGACGCCGGCCAGCTCGGCAGCCGCGTGCTGATGCGTCCGCTGCGCGCGGGGCAGGTCCTCAAGCAGGACGCGCTGCGCGTTCCTGCCGCGATTTCGGCCGGCGATCCGGTGAAGCTTGTAATCGTCGGCCAGGGATTCAAGATCGTCAGCGAAGGCGTCGCACTCGGCGCGGCCGGCGAGGGACAGTCGCTGCGCGTGCGCACCGAATCCGGCAAAGTCGTGACCGGCCCGCTGCGCGAAGGCTCGATCGAACTGCGACTTTGAAGCGGTCCTTCGAATAAACCACGACCGTCCCCGGTTTTTCACGCTAAAGTCCCGCCGTGATCCGCCGATATAGGCATCAGGGCCCATGCGTGCGTTGGCAGGTGCCGACAAGGAGCCGGACATGAAAGTCACGAACAGCATCGATTCTCTGCAAACGGACCTGACGTCCCGTGTCGTCGTCGGGCAACGTTCTCCGTCGGCCGCCGGCGAGGCCGTCGAGGGGACCGACCAGGTCCATCTGTCGGAGGCTTCCCTCAATCTGAAAACCGGGGCGTCGGCCGAGAACGACGGAAAGACGATCCGCCCGGAGAAGGTCGAGGAGATCCGCGAGGCGATCAAGAAGGGCGAGTTCCACGTCTCCGCGGAGGCCGTGGCCGACAAAATGATCGCCGAAGCCGCCGAGCTGGTCGAAGCGATGACCATGATGGGCCGGCGGGATCGCTGAAGTGCCCCCGGCGAAGGCTTCCGGGTCGGATCTGCTTCGGGACCTGTCCGAAGCGCTCGAGCGTCAACGTGCATCCCTGGTGGCACGCGACGCAGAAGCTGTCCGCACCACGACGGAAGCGGTCGCGGCGGCGGTGGCCGCACTGCGCGCGGGTGGCGGCATCGCCGGTGCCGACGACTCACAACTGGCTGCCGTGCGCTCCGTGCTGCATGCCAATGCCGAACTGCTCGAGCGCAGTGGCGCCGGCAACGCGCGCGCGCTCGCCGCGCTGTTCGACACGCCCGACACCTACGGGCCGGGCGGCACGGGCGGCCTGGGCCAGCCCACCCGCCGGATCGACTCGGCCTGACTTTTCAGAACTGGTAGGCCAGGCGCAGCGCACCCCAGTGACGGCCGCCGACCCGGATCGGCACCGACAGATCCTTCATCAGTACGTGCGTGCCGCCGCCCATGTCGCGCCGGTAGGTCTGCAGCAGGAACCGGCGCTGGCTGCGGCCGGCCGCCAGTCCGGTACGGTCGTTGAAGATGCGCCGGTTGCGGCTGTTGGCCGCATTCCATGCCGGGTCGGCACCCTGGGGCTTCGAGAACTTCAGATTGTGCGTCGGCAGGTAGCCGTTGCGGTCGACCGCCGCACAGAACACCACTTTCGGCGACAGCTTCAGCATGCGCTCCTGCACGTCCGGCAGGAGCCGGTCGGTCAGCGTCACGAACCGCGTCATGTGCTGCTGCGGGTTGCTGCCCGCGACCGGCGTGTAGTTCTGGTCGAACAGGTCCTCGAGCGAAATCGAGCCGTTGCGCACCGCGTCCTCGAACAGCTCCGAGATCGCGGCGGCCGCCGCAGTGACCGCACGAATGTAGGGAGAGTCGTCGGTCTCGTAGCCGCTGTCGGCCGTCAGCTCGACCAGAGACTCGGACACGCCGAGAAAGCTGTTCGTGGTCTCCCTGGCCGCACCGAGATCCCTGGCCATCGATGTCATCTCCAGGGCCATTACGCGCATCGCGGTCGCCACCTCGCCGCAGACTTCCAGGTTTCCCTGTGCGGCCGAGGCGATCGCCGCGACGCTCTCCTCGGTCTGCGTCAGCGCGCGCTGGAACGGACTCTCGTTGCCGCGTTCGTCCTCCCTGATCTCCCGGTTCAGCTCGCCAACCCGCCTGTCGAGTTGCGCGACCGTCCCCATGATCTGCTTCGAGGACTGTTCGACCTTCGCGGCGAGGTCCCGAACCGCGTCGGCCACCACCGAGAATCCCCTGCCTGCCTCGCCCGCGCGCTTGGCCTCCACCGACGCGTTGAACGCGACGAGACGGGTCTGGAGCGCGATCTGGGTGATCTCGTTGGCGGCCGAAGCCACCTGCCGCAGCGTCGTCATGACGCCCGCGACCCCTTCGCCGACTTTGGCCACCGCCGCCCGCGCCTCGGTGACGTGCGCCCGGCCGACGCCGGTGGCACGCGCGATCTCCTGGTTCGACTCGACCACGTCGTCGATGCGGCGCGCCAGACCGCCGATCGCCTCGGAGCGCCGCCCGCTGTCGGCCGCCAGATCCTCGATCAGGCCGTTGAGTTCGGCAGCATGCTTGCCGAGGCCCGATGCCTGTCGCGTCAGGTCGTTCATCGTCGACGCGGAAATCGAGGCCTGCGGCAGGGGTTCGGCTTTCGCGACGACCTGGTTCTTCTTCCTGAATGGCATCAGCATCACATCTGCTCCGTGTTCACCGCGGTTTGCGCCGCATCGTTCACCACGCCCTGTCGCCTGCGTTCAGCTCCAGGCGCGCAGCTTGGTGCGCAGGCGGGCCACCGCCTGACTGTGCAGCTGGGAGACGCGCGACTCGGTCACGCCGAGCACCACGCCGATCTCCTTCAGGTTCATATCCTGTTCGTAGTACATGCCCATCACCAGCTTCTCGCGCTCGGGCAATTCCTCGATCGCGGCGATCAGCGCGGCGCGGAAGCGGTCGTCCCGCAGCATCGTGGCCTGGCTCCGATTCCTTCGGCAGCTGGTGCCGCTCGAGAAACCCTTCCTCGGAATCGTCGCTGCCGAGCTCGTCGAGATACACGAGCTGCGCGCCGCGCGCGTCGCCCAGCATCTGGTGGTAGCTGGTCACCGGCATGTCGAGCTCGGCGGCGACCTCGTTCTCGGTGGGCGGCCGCTGCAGCTTCTGCTCGAGCTTGTGGATCGCCCGCTCGATCGTGCGCTGATTGCGGCGCACCGAGCGCGGAAGCCAGTCGGCCTCGCGCAGTTCGTCGAGCATCGCGCCGCGGATGCGCTGCATCGCGAAGGTCTCGAATTGCGCCCCCTGGTCGGCCTGGTAGCGCGTCAGCGCATCGATCAGCCCGATCATGCCGGCCTGCACCAGATCGTCCATCTCGACGTTCGCCGGCAGCTTGGCGATCATCTGCGCTGCCACCCTGCGCACCATCGGTCCATACTGGTCGATCGCCGCCTGTCGATCCAGCGTTCCTCGTGCCGTATACATCGTCGGTGCCTGTTGTCAGTGGATCGTCGGGCCGGCGCAGTCGAATGCCGGCAGCTGCCATTCACGTGCCGCGCTGGCGATGCGCTCGAAGGACCGCGCGGCGCGCCCGCCGGCTGCGACGGTGAACCCGCCGGCCCCTACCGCACCCGCGCACGCGCCGGAATCGTCCTGCAAGACCAGTCCGCCGTACTCCACCGATGCACTCAGATAGCGCTGGGCAACGGTCGCCAGGCGCCGGTGACGCATCGCAGTCTCGGCGGCCGACGCGGCGCGGTCGAAGACGACGCGAAACCGCGACATTCCATACGAGGTGACCAGCGCCTTCAGGCGCGCGTAGGTGGCGGTGAGATCCTCGTCGGCAGGTCCGCAGACCAGTGTCGTCTCGGCGATCCGGCGCCCAAGCAGCGGTCCCAGAGTCGCGCCATCGCCGTGCACCAGCGCCACCTCGAAGCCTCTGCCGAGCGAGGCGAGCGCGCTGAACACGGCATCGGCCGCGCGCGGATCCGCGCCCAGCATCGGTAATCCCTGCGCGGCTGGCAGGATGCTGAAGCCGGCGTGGCTGTTCAGAACGACACGCTCGAAGCGATGGTCGGCGGTCAGCAGATCCGCCAGCTCCAACGTCGGGCGCAGGCCGAGGAATCCGGCGACGCCGTCGTCGCGGCCGTCGAGCACGATCGGTTGCCAGCCCATCCGTGACAGAGCCGCGGCCAGGTTCACGACGAAGCGCGTCGCGCCCGCATCGCTGCTCTCGCTGGCGACCGGCAGCACTCTCAGCGCGCGGCGCGCGAACAGCCGGCGCAGGCCGGATGCCTGATCCAGCCCCCCATCAAGCATCGACAGCCCCGCCGGCGGGCAGCCCGGCACGGCGGCCGTCGGGCTGGAACACCAGGGCCAGTTCGCGCTCGTCGATGTCGAACGCCGGCGCCGAACGCGCCGCGAACGCGGCATCGACCAGCGCCGCAGGATCCGGCGGGATCCAGTCCTCGGGCACGCGCTGGCCGTTCGCGACGCCGACCAGTTTCAGGCGATGCCTGATGACGCAGTCCAACGCCCCGCCGAGTTTGACCGCCTCGTCGATCTTCGACAGCACGACGCCGGCAGCCTGGCCGGCGCGATAGGCGGCTATGACCTCGTCGATCGTCTCCGCCTGCGAAGCCGCATTCAGCACGACCAGCTTGCGCACCACCGACGACGACAGCGAGGCGAGCAGTTCGTCGACGCGCTCGTCGCGCTGCGCCACGCCCGCGGTGTCGATCAGCACGAGCTTCTTGTTCATGTACAGATGCAGGAAGTCGGCGAGCGTGGCGGCGTCGTGCGCGACGTGCACCGGCACACCGAGCATGCGCCCATAGCTGCGCAGCTGATCCTGGCCGCCGATCCGATAGGCATCGACCGTCACCAGGCCGACCGACTGGCTGCCGTGCTTGAGGGCGAAGCGCGCCGCAATCTTGGCCGTGCTGGTGGTCTTGCCCACACCCGTCGGCCCGACCAGGGCGAAGATGCCCCCCTTGTCCAGCAGTTCGCTGTGCACGTCGCACGACAGGTTGTGGGCCAGCGTACGAGTCATGAAGTTCGACGCCTGATCTTCGGGGCACTCGGCCGGCAGGCGGGACACGATCAGCCGGGCAAGGCCGGGGGAGAACCCGGCGGCCATCATCCGCCGCAGCAGCCCGCTCTGCACCGCGCTGCGGCGCACGCCGTCGAACCAGGCCATCGCGTTCAGCTGCTCGGCGATGAAACTGCGCATCTCGCGCAGTTCGGAGAGCACTTCTGTGTGGGGCGCCGCCACGGCAACTGCCGGCGCGACCGGAACGTGCGCCCACGGCGCGTGCGTTGCCGGCGACTGTGTTTGCAGCACCTGCATGCGAGGAGTCGGCATCACCGGCGCGGACATCGGCGGCGTCTGCGTCGCAGCGGCCTGCCTCGGCGCGAAGATCGGCTCGGCCGGCGCGGCAGTGCCGATCGCGTCCCGGCGCACTCCTGCCGCAGACGCAGACGCAGCCGCGTCGGCGGCCACCGCGTCGCGATCCGATCCGGTGCCCTCGCCGTCCAGCACCTCGCCGAGGGTCGGTGCCGAACCCAGCTTCTGCGCCAGGCGCTCGCGGACGTACTGCTGGAACGACAGCGTGCTCATCTCGGGTGGCTCGGGCGTGGCCTCGGCGGCGACGTTGCGCGCCGGCTGGTCGCGCCGTCCCGTCGCCGCGTCGGCGCGCGCCGGCGCGGACTCGATCTGCGACGGCGCGGGTTCGACCGGGGCCGCGGTCCAGGCGCCCTGCGACACCGCCACCACCGCCGATTCGTCGGCCATCGCCAGGATCTCCACCCCTCCGGCGACCGCCTGGTTCTTCAGCACGACGGCGTCTGTCGCCGAGGTCGGCCCGCAGCCGCGACATCGCTTCCTTGTTGGTCCGTCCGAAATAGCGTTTGACGTTCACTTGGCTTCTCCGATGATTCGGCCGATCCGGATCGAAAGTGTTTCAGGGACTTCGGAATGCCCGAGCACCCGCAGGCGCGGCGCAGCCTTCCTCAGCAAACGCGCCAGCGCCGGCCGGATCCGGTCGGGCGCGAGCAGGCAGGCCGGCGACACCCGCTTCTTCCTGGCTGCGCGCGGCGTCGGCGCGCCGCCTTCCATGACGTAGTCCGCGACCCCCGGCTCGAGCGCCGCGGTCGCGCCCGGCGCGAGCGCCTGCACCAGCAGGTTCTCGAGGCTCGGGCTCGATCGCGATGACGCTCAGTTCGCGCACCGGCCCGAAGATCTGCTGCACGATCGACGGCGCGAGCGCGATCCGCACCTCGCGGGTCAGTTCGGCCGGATCCTGGGTGCGCACCGCGTGCTCGGCCAGGCTCTCGACGATGCCGCGCAGGTCGCGCACGTGCACCGCCTCGTCGAGCAGGTTCTGCAGCACCTTCTGGAAGCACCGGACAGCGGGATCAGCTTGGGCACCACGTCCTCGGCCAGCTTCGGCGCGTACTTGCCCAGGTGCTCGAGCAGCTGCTGCGCCTCGGCGCGGCCGAGCAGGCGCGACGCGTGCATCTGCATCAGATGATGCAGGTGGGTCGCGATCACGGTGGCCGCGTCGACGACCGTGTAGCCGGCCGACTGTGCGAGCTCGCGCTGGCGCTCGTCGATCCAGGTCGCCGGCAAGGCCGAACGCCGGATCGGTGGTCTTCGGTGCCCGGCAAGCGCCTGCGTGACGTGACCGGGATCGATCGCCATCAGCATGCCCGGGAAGGCCTCCCCCTCTCCGACGATCACGCCCTTGAGCGTGACGCGGTAGGTCGACGGTCGCAGCTCCAGGTTGTCGCGGATGTGCACGGCGGGCGGCAGGAAGCCGACCTCGGTGGCGAACTTCTTGCGCACCCCCTTGATCCGGGACAGCAGGTCGCCGCCCTGCTCCTTGTCGACCAGCGCGATCAGCCGGTAGCCGACCTCCAGCCCGAGCTGATCGACGGGCGTCACGTCGTCCCAGGTCGCCTCGCCCGAAGCCGGTTGCGCCGGCGGCGGAGACCGGCTCGCTCGGCCGCCGCGCTTCGCGCGCTCGACCAGCCACCAGGCGGCGTAGCCGGACCCCGCCGCCAGCAACAGGAAGACCAGGTGCGGCATGCCGGGCACCACGCCGAACAGCGCGAGCACGCCGGCGGTCAGACCGAGCGCGCGCGGCATCGAGAACAGCTGCTTGGCGAGCTGCGCCGCCGACGTCGTCCTCGTCGCCGACCCGCGACACGATCAGGCCGGCGGCGACCGAGATCACCAGCGACGGGATCTGCGCCACCAGCGCGTCGCCGATCGCCAGCAGGACGTAGTTGTTGGCCGCCTGCGACGAACGACAGGTTGTGCTGCGACGCACGCCGATCGCCAGCCCGCCGATCACGTTGATGAACAGGATCAGGATGCCGGCGATGGCATCGCCGCGGACGAACTTCGACGCACCGTCCATCGAACCGTAGAAGTCGGCCTCCTGCCCGACCTCGGTGCGGCGGCGCTTGGCCTCGAGCTGGTCGATCAGCCCTGCGTTCAGATCGGCGTCGATCGCCATCTGCTTGCCCGGCATCGCATCCAGCGCGAAGCGCGCCGACACCTCGGCGATCCGGCCGGCGCCCTTGGTCACGACGATGAAATTGATCACCGTCAGGATCGCGAACACGATGATGCCGACGGCGAAGTTGCCGCCGATCAGGAAGTGCGCGAACGACTCGATCACCTGGCCGGCCGCGTCGGTGCCGGTGTGGCCGTTCATGCAGCACGGCGCGGGTCGAGGCGACGTTCAGCGACAGCCGCAGCAGCGTCGTCACCAGCAGCACGGTCGGAAACACCGCGAAGTCGAGCGGCTTGACCGTGTACGAGGACACCAGCAGCACGACGATCGCCAGCGCGATGTTGAACGTGAACAGCAGGTCCAGCAGCAGCGGCGGCAGCGGCAGGATCATCATCGCGAGCATCAGCACGATGAACATCGGCGCCGCCATCGCCTGCCATGGCGGCAGCTGCACCGAGCGGCCGCCGAACTGCACGGTCGTGCCCACCTGCCGCGGCGTGCTTCCGGCAGCGCTCATGCAGCGCCCCCTTTCGGATCCATGTCGCCGGGCACCGGCAGGTCCTCCGGCTGGCTCGGGAAGGCACCGCGTCCGGGAACGTGGCGGCGCAGCTGGAACACGTAGGCCAGCACCTGCGCGACCGCCGTGTACAGCGCGGCAGGAATCTCGCGGTCGATCTCGACGTGCGCGTACAGCGCGCGCGCCAGCGGAGGCGCCTCGAACAACGGCACGCCGGCGTCCATCGCAAGCTCGCGAATGCGCGCGGCGAGATGGTCGGCCCCCTTGGCGACCACCTTGGGCGCGCCCATCGCGGCCTCGTCGTAGCGGATCGCGACCGCGTAGTGCGTCGGGTTGGTGATCACCACGTCGGCCGCCGGCACGGCCGCCAGCATCCGCCCGCGCGAGATCTCGCGCTGACGCTGCCGGATGCGGCTCTTGCACCAGCGGATCGCCGTCGGACTGGCGCGCCTCGTCGCGCGCCTCCTGGAGCGTCATCTTCAACGACGTGTAGTGACGCCACCATTGCAGCGGCGCGTCGATCAGAGCGGTCACCATCAGGATGGCAACCAGCAGCCCGAGGCCGCCGGTCAGGTTCGCGTGCGCCACCTCGAGTGCGGCCGGAAGCGGGGCTGCCGCCAGGGCGGCGTACTCGGCGAAATGCCCGGCGGCGAACCAGGCGGTCAGTCCGACCATCGCGGCGGCGAGCGCGGTGAGCTTGAGCAGGTCGACCGCACTCTCGCGCGAGAAGATCCGCGCGAGCCCGGTCATCGGATCGATCTTGGAAAAATTGAACGACGCCGGCTTCAGCGACGCGTGGAATCCGCCCGGGATGCCGCTCGCGACCACGCCCGCAGCGAGCAGGACGGCGCCGCAGGGGACCACGATCCACAGCGCCGATTGCGCCAGCCCGCCGAGCCACTGCGTCAGTGCGGCCGGATCGACCGCCTGTCGGCGCGTGAAGACCAGTCCGCTGCGCACGAGCTCGAGGGTCGTGGCGCCGATGCGCGGTCCGAACACGATCAGCCCGAGCAGCGCCGCGCCGAGGACGAATGCGTGTCCGACGTCACGCGAGTGCGGAACGCTGCCTTCGCTGCGTGCCTTGTCGAGCTTGCGCTGTGACGGCGCTAACTGCTTGTCTTCGCGACTGGTTTCGTTGTCGGCCATTTGTCGGGGGCGAGGAGATCTCGCACCCGATTATTTCGGCACGCCCGAAAACTCAAGCGAGGAAAAGCGGGCCGACGGGCCCCCTATTTCCCCATCCCCGCCGCCGGTGCGAGATTCGGGAGCCCGAGACTCTCGACCAGGTCTCCGGCCGCAGCTGCAAGGGTCGTGGGCATCGCGAGCTCAGGCCTTGCCGAGCTTCTGCATGATCTTCTGCAACTTCTCCTCCAGCGTGGCCTTCGTGAAGGGCTTGACGATGTAGCCCGACGCCCCGCCCTGCGCCGCCTGGACGATGTCCTCCTTGCGGGCCTCGGCCGTCACCATCAGCACCGGCAGGTGCTTCAGCCCGTTGTCGCCGCGGATGCTGCCGAGCAGTTCGAAGCCGTTCATGTTGGGCATGTTGATGTCGGACACCACGAAGTCGAAGTTGCCGCTGCGCAGCTTGGACAGCGCGATCTGTCCGTCCTCGGCTTCGTCGGCGTTGCCGTAGCCGATCTCCTTGAGCAGGTTCCGAATGATCCGGCGCATCGTCGAGAAGTCGTCGACGATCAGGAATTTCATGTCGGCCGCTGTACTCATTGCCTGGCTCCTTGCTTGATTGCCACCGCCCCGTCCGCGCCGGGTGCCGGGGACGCTTCACCTGCCGAGACGCCGCGCAACGCGTCGGCCAGCTCGCCGGAGTCGGCGGCCTGCACCTCCACGCCCTTCAGAACGCGCTCTTCGGCGTCCTTGTTCATCACCACGATCGAGATGCGGCGGTTGGACGGCGCGCGCGGGTTGTCGGCGACCGCCGGGACGGCGGCGGCCAGCCCGAGCACGCGGATGATCTTCGCGTCGTCCATGCCGCCGGCGATCAGCTCGCGCCGCGAGGCGTTCGCACGGTCGGCGGACAATTCCCAGTTCGAGTATCCGCGCTCGCCGTTGCTGTACGGCGCGCTGTCCGTGTGCCCCGACAGGCTGATGCGGTTGTCGACCTCGTTGAGCACCTTGCCGATCTCGCGCAGCGCCTCGCGCATGTAGTCCTTCACGACCGCGCTGCCGATGTCGAACATCGGCCGGTTGTGCGCGTCGACGATCTGGATGCGAAGCCCTTCGACGGTCAGGTCGAGCTTGATCTGCGACTTCATCTCCATCAGCCGGGGGTTCGCCGACAGCACGCTCTCGACCTTCTCCTTCAGCTGCTCGAGCATCGCCCGCTCGCGCCGGCGCTGCTCGGCCTTTGCAGCCGCCAGGTTCACGCGCTTGCGTTCGATCTCGTTCTCGCCGTTCTTGACCTGCCCGCTGGACCGCGTCAGGTCGCGCCCGCCGCCCTTGATCACGTGCGAGGCGTCGCCGCTGCCGGAACCTCCCGACAGCGCGACCTGGAGCGGCGACTGGAAGTAGTTCGCGATGCCCTGCAGGTCACCGCTGGTGGTCGAGCCGAGCAGCCACATCAGAAGGAAGAACGCCATCATCGCGGTGACGAAGTCGGCGTACGCGATCTTCCACGCCCCGCCGTGATGACCGTGGCCGCCCTTCTTGATCCTTTTGACGATGATCGGCTGGATCTTCTTGTCTGCTGCCGCCATGGTGCGCTGTTCCTGTTGCGAGCCCGGGTGCCGGCGCTCAGGCCTTCTTCTGCTTCACGTGAGCTTCGAGCTCGGTGAAGCTCGGGCGCTCGGTCGAGAACAGCATCTTGCGACCGAACTCGACGGCGATTGCGGGTGCGTATCCCTGCATGCTGGCCAGCAGGGTGATCTTCACGCAAGCCAGTTCCTTGCCAGCCTCCTCGACCTTCTGCTCGAGCAGCTGCGACAGCGGGCTGACGAAGCCGTACGCCAGCAGGATCCCCAGGAACGTTCCGACCAGCGCGCCGGCAATCATCTGCCCCAGGATCGACGGCGCGGCTCCCACCGACGCCATCGTCTTCACGACTCCCAGCACCGCCGCAACGATCCCGAACGCCGGCAGGCCGTCGCCCACCTTGGTGATGGCATTCATCGGCGCGTGCATCTCCTGATGGTGGGTCTCGATCTCGCCGTCCATCAGGTTCTCGATCTCGTGCGGATTGAGATTGCCCGACACCATCATGCGCAGGTAGTCGGTGATGAACTCGATCAGGTGGTGATCGGCGGCCACGCTGGCGTACTTGGTGAAGATCGGGCTCTCGTTCGGCGCGTCGACGTCGCGCTCGATCGACATCAGGCCCTCCTTGCGCGCCTTCTGCAGCACGTCGTAGAGCAGGGCCAGCAGGTCCATGTAGCGGGCCTTCGTGTACTTCGACCCCTTCAGCAGCGTCGGAATCGTCCTGAAGGTCGCCTTGATCACCTTGCCGTTGTTGCCGACCAGGAACGCGCCGAGCGCGGCGCCGGAGATGATGAACAGCTCGACCGGTGCGGCCTTCAGGATGACCGCGAAGTTGCCGCCGGCCAGTGCGTAGCCGCCGAAGACGGCTGCGATCACGACGACGTATCCGATGATTACGAACATGGGCTTGGCGGCTGGTAGGTGAGTTCTTGATTCGGTTCGGTTCCTTCCCGTTTACGGCCCGCCCCTGCGGTGCTTGAGGGCGGAGCGACCGCCGGCGGGCCCCTTCGCACCGCCGCCCGATCGCCGCAGACCCCCGACTGGCGCGGATTGCGCCCCCGCAACGAAAAAAGGCGGGGAATCCCCCGCCTTATCCGGCATAGTCCGGGACTGCGCCCGATCGCCCGATCACCCGGGCGGTCTCGAGCGCGCGCCCTCGCGCCCACGCGCCGACCCGGATCAGTGGATCAGCCCGCCGCGGCGGCCCTTGCCGGCCCGCGCCGGCGGCTCGCACAGTCCGCACACGTACGATCCGGTCAGCTCGTAGGAGTGGTTCACGAACTGCCCGCCGCAGCGGGTGCACTTCGTGAGGCACAGCATCCCCGAGTCGACGAACTTGACCAGGCGCCAGGCCCGCGTGATGGAGAGCAGCGGCTCGACGTTGTTCGTCGTGACCTCGGCTGCGTACAGCTGGTACGCCTTCATGATCGCGTCGATCTCGTCGATCGCGCTGGCCTTCTGCATGTATTCGTACATGTTGAAGAACAGCGAGGCGTGGATGTTCGGCTGCCAGCCGAGGAACCAGTCCGTGGAGAACGGCAGCTGGCCCTTCGACGGCGACTTGCCGGCGACCTCCTTGTACAGGCGCAGCAGGCGCTCGTACGGGAGGTTGGTTTCGGACTGCAGCAGCTGCAGACGCGCGCCGAGGCCGATCAGTTCGATCGCACGCTGCAGCTGCCGGGTGTCTTCGAGAAGGCTGCGGGCGGCCATGTCAGACGGCCTCCGAGAACCTGCCGGCCATCAGGATGCTGGCGTGAAGCCGCGACGCGTTGCCCTCTTCGCCTTCGCCGCCGTCCGTGGCCATGATCCGCGAGCAGCGACCAGATCATCTCCTCGTCGAAGCGGAAGCGGCACATCAGCGTGTTGCCGGAAGCCACTTTGATCATCTGCGTCGGGGTCAGCGCCTCGATGATCGCAGCCACGTCGTCGGAGATTCCCAGCCGGTAGAGTGCCTGCGCGCGGTCCGCGCGGATCAGCCTCTGGGCCAGGATCAAATAGGACAAATTGGCATCCCTTATTTCGGCCATCAGGCGTTCTTCATTCGGCATAACATTCTCCAGGACGCTGGCTGTTGATCTGTGCTTCTCTCTTGTGCGTCCAGTGTCGCCAAGTCGCCGCCCGACTTGAATCCGAATCCTTCCGTCTTTGAGCGCCGACTTTCTCCTAGGTCGGTAGGACTTCTTCCTACACGCTCACGCCCCGCTCCCGCCGCGCTAAAGCAATTCGCGACCCGGCCGATAACCTGGGCAACGGGTTCGTCCCGTCGTCCGCCGGCAAGCCGAAGCACTCTCCGACGGACCCTGGTCCCGCCCGCCATGGGGCGAGCGGGTAAACGGCTCGAACCGCCGTGTCAATGTCTGTGAAGGAGTCCGAAATGGCCCAAGTCATCAATACCAACATCGCTTCGCTGAACGCGCAGCGGAACCTGTCCTCGACCCAGAACGTCCTCAACACCTCGATCCAGCGCCTGTCGACCGGCCTGCGCGTGAACAGCGCGAAGGACGACGCCGCCGGCCTGGCGATCGCCGAGCGCATGAACGCCCAGGTGCGCGGCATGAACGTCGCCCAGCGCAACGCCAACGATGCGATCTCGCTGGCCCAGACGGGCGAAAGCGCGCTGGGCAAGATCGGCGACATGCTGCAGCGGATGCGCGAACTGGCCGTGCAGGCCGCCAATGCCACCAACAGCTCCAGCGACCGCGACGCGCTGCAGGAAGAATTCACCCAGCTGCAGGAAGAGATCACGCGTACCGCCGAGACCACGCGCTTCAACGGCCAGGCGGTTCTGACGACCAGCTCGTCGTTCGACTTCCAGATCGGCGCGAACGCGACCGCCGACGACCAGGTCTCCGTCACCGGCGTGAACGTCCTGGGTGCGAGCACCAGCTCGGGCAGCAACGACGGATCCCTCGCGGAAGTCGCCAGCACCGGCGTCTCGATCTCGACGGTCGGCACCCGCGGTTCGGTCAGCGGCGCGGCGGACTTCGAGGCGTACTCCGCGGGCACCGCCGGCACCGGCGCGCTCGGCGCGATCGAGCAGATCGACTTCGCCTTGTCGCAGGTCAACACCGCGCGCTCCTCGTTCGGTGCCGCGCAGAACCGCTTCGAGTCGATCATCTCGAACCTGCAGGTCGCCGCCGAGAACCAGGCCGCGGCACGCAGCCGGATCATGGACGCGGACTTCGCCTCGGAGACGGCGTCGATGACCCGTGCGCAGGTGCTGCAGCAGGCAGGCGTCGCGATGCTGTCGCAGGCCAACGCGATCCCGAACAACGTGCTCTCGCTGCTGCGTTGATCGACGCGGCGGCCTGACACGCGAGGAGCAGGCATGGGGCTTCCCCGCCCCAGTCGCCCCGGCCCGGAGGCAGCGCCTTCGGGCCGCGGGCGCTCGTGCGTGGAGATGAGACGGGTTTGGCACGCTTATCGGCGCATGTCCGATGGCGCGGCAAAGGCAAAGTGCAGCAGCGAACACTTTGCGAAGGAGCCGTACCGTGGCCCAGATCATCAACACGAACCTGCCGTCCCTGAACGCGCAGCGCAACCTGAACACGACGCAGGGCGCGCTGGCCCAGTCGATCCAGCGCCTGTCCTCGGGTCTGCGCGTGAACAGCGCGAAAGACGATGCCGCCGGCCTGGCGATCGCCGAGCGCATGAACGCGCAGATGCGCGGCATGAACGTCGCGATGCGCAACGCGAACGATGGCATCTCGATGGCGCAGACCGCCGAGAGCGCGCTCGGCAAGATCGGCGACATGCTGCAGCGGATGCGCGAACTGGCCGTGCAGGCGGCGAACGCGACCAACAGCGCCAGCGACCGGAACGCGCTGCAGGAGGAGTTCACCGAACTGCAGGAAGAGATCACCCGGACTGCGAACACCACCCGCTTCAACGGGGAGGCGGTGCTGACGTCGACGAGTTCGTTCGACTTCCAGGTCGGCGCCAACGCGACGCTGGACGACCAGGTGTCGATCAGCAGCGTCAATGTGCTGGGCGGCTCGATGACGACGGGATCGAACGAGGGTGCGCTGGCCGTGGTGACTGCCTCGGGTCTGTCGATCACGACCTCCGGCACGCGCGGCGCGGTGAGCGGCGCGGACGACTTCGAGGCCTATATGGCCGGTACCGCCGGCACCGGCGCGCTGGGCGCGATCGAGCAGATCGACTTCGCGCTGGCGCAGGTGAACTCGGCACGCTCGCAGTTCGGCGCCGCCCAGAACCGCTTCGAATCGGTGATCGCCAACCTGCAGGTTGCCAGCGAAAGCCAGGCGGCGGCACGCAGCCGGATCATGGATGCGGATTTCGCCGCCGAGACTGCCGCGATGACCCGTGGGCAGGTCCTGCAGCAGGCTGGGGTGGCGATGCTCGCCCAGGCCAACCAGCTGCCACAGAACGTTCTCAGCCTGCTGCGGGGCTGACCGCTCTCGCGTCTTCGCCCGGGTCGCGGCGGGCTCGCGGGGCAACCGCGGGTCGGCTGCCGCCCGGAGCCGAAGACCGGCTCGCGCGCGCTCGCCCCACGCGTCACCCGCGCCAGGAGCGCGCGATCGACTGCCGGGGCGCCACGCCTGCCGGCGCAAGGAGCCTTGCATGACCACCATCAGTTCCGGCGGCGCCATCGACGTCAACGGCATCGTCAGCCAGCTGATGTCGATCGAGCAGCAGCCGCTCACCGCGATCAAGAAGACCCTCGGCGGCATCCAGACGAAGCTGTCCGCGATCGGCAAGCTGCAGAGCTCGCTGTCCGCGTTCCAGTCCGCCGCCAAGGCGCTGATGCAGGCCGACGCCTGGGATGTCAACAAGGCGGCCAGCAGCGACGAGGCGGCGGTCAAGGCGACCGCTGGATCCGGGGCGATCACCGGCGTCTACGACCTGGTCGTCAACCGCCTGGCTCAGCGCCAGACGCTGGCCTCGGGAAGCCTCGCTGCGGCGACGACGGTCGTCGGCGGCGGCACCCTGCGCATCCAGCTCGGCACCTACGACAGTGCCGGCAACACCTTCACGGCCAAGCCCGACGCGACCGAAGCGTCGATCACGATCGCGGCCGACTCGACGCTCGAGCAGGCTCGCGACGCGATCAACGCGGCCGACGCTGGCGTCACCGCGTCGATCGTCAACGACGGCACCGGCGTTCGCCTGCTGATACGCGGCGCCGACACCGGCTCGGCCAACGCGGTCCGCATCCTGGCCGACGACAGCGACGGCAATTCGACCGACGCCAACGGGCTGTCCCGGTTCGCCTTCGACCCGACCGCCGCGGCCGGCACGGGGAAGAACCTCACCCAGACGCAGGCGGCACAGGACGCGGAGCTGGTGGTCAGCGGCCTGACGGTCACCTCGCCCACCAACAAGGTCACCGGCGTGATCGAGAACGTCACGCTCGACCTGCGGCGCGCCGGACCCGACCCAGTGAACATCGACGTGTCGTCCGACACCGACACGCTGCGCAAGCAGGTCGAGAAGTTCGTCTCGGCCTACAACGACCTGAACAAGACGATCGCCGACCTGACCCGTTACGATCCGACCACCAAGGTGGCCGGGACCCTGCAGGGGAACAATTCGGTGACTGCCATCCAGCGCCAGCTGCGGGCGCTGATGCAGGGGACCGTCGACGGCTCGTCGCTGGCGCGCCTGACGGATGCGGGGCTTGAACTCCAGCGCGACGGCTCCCTGCAGATCAAGGACACCCGGTTCTCGGGCGCTGCGGCCGATCCGGCCAGGCTGAAGGCCCTGTTCGCAGGCTTCGACGCCGATCCGGCCAGGACGGGCATCGCCCGGCGCATCGACGGGCTGCTGACCGGCGTGCTCGGAGCAGACGGGGCGATCACCGGCGCCAACGATTCGCTGAACGCGCGCAAGAAGGCCGTCGAGCGGCAGCAATCGTCGCTCGAGGACCGCCTGACGCTGGTGGAAGCGCGGCTGCGCAAGCAATACACGGCGCTCGACACGAACCTCGCGCAACTCGGCAGTTCGTCGTCTTACCTGGCCAGCGTCTTCGGCTGACTGCGCCCGGCGCCGGCCCGCCCCGCACCGGGCTGCGGGCCGTTGCGCGCGAGGATCGTGCGGCACGCGGGCATTTCGAAATGGGCGCATGAACCCTCGGACTTTCTCCTCAAGCGGCGGCGGCTGCGGTCGATATCAGGGAACAGCAACACAACACGCCCGCACGGAGACCAGGATGTTCGCCCCCTACCGCAGTCACGCCAGTTCGTATCGCCAGCT
Source organism: uncultured beta proteobacterium (assembly GCA_963849015.1). Taxonomy (GTDB): domain Bacteria; phylum Pseudomonadota; class Gammaproteobacteria; order Burkholderiales; family Burkholderiaceae_E; genus Quisquiliibacterium. The sequence continues at coordinate 396,747 of CAWKFK010000005.1, read as the reverse complement.
CGACGTCGAGACCTCGGTCGACTCGGCCTCACCGCACAAGCTGATCGCGATGCTCTACGAGGGCGCGATCGCGGAGATCCGCCGCGCCCAGGCTGCGATGCTGCGTCGCGACTTCGCGACCAAGGGTGAGTCGCTCACCCGCGCGATCCGCATCGTCGAGGAGGGTCTGAAGGCTTCGCTGGACGAGCGCGGCGGAGACATCACCGCGAACCTGCGCGGCCTGTACGACTACATCGGTCATCGCCTGCTGTTCGCCTCGGCACGCAACGACGCCGAGGCATTGGACGAAGCCGTGCGACTGATCACGGAACTGCACACGGCGTGGCAACAGATCTCGCCCGCGCCGGCGCGCCCCGCGACCGCGCTGTACACCCGATGAGCGGTGCCACCGACATGTCGTTCGGCCCCCTGAAGACCTACGTCGAGATCGAGGGCATCTGCCGCAGGATGCTCGACGCCGCCCAGCGCGATGACTGGGACGAGGTGGCCAGCCTCGAGAAGGCGTCCCGCGACCTGATCGCAGCCGCGCGGCGTGATGCCTGCGAGCGGCTCAGCCCGCAGGAACGGCGCGAGAAGTTCCGGATCCTGAGCAGCATCGTTCGCATCGACGCCGAGTTGCGCCATCTGGCGCAGCCCTGGCAGCGCGGCATCGACCGCATGTTGTCGCCGGGCTCGCGCGGTTCGCGTCCCGACTCGCCACTCACCTGATACGGACGTGCGCATCGGACCGCCGTCGCCGCACACGCCACCCCACACCGCCCATGAGCGCCCAGTTCCATCCAGAGAGCGACCCCGCCGTCCTCGATCGCTTCGCCGTCGAGGGCGCGCTCGCGGTCCACGGCCTCTTCGGTGATCTGGTCCGGGAGAAGGCCATGGTCGCCCTCTATCCGGCAACCGACCCCGACGATTTCGTGGTGTCGCGCCTGCTCGACTGGGACGAACGCAACCTGCGCTTCGACTTCGACATCGATCCGGTGCGCGTGGCCGCACTGATGCAGGCCGGCCGGCTGTCGGTGGTCGCATTCCTCGACCAGGTCAAGGTCCAGTTCGATGCCGATGCCCTGCGGCTGCTCCCGAACTGCGAGCCGGCGGTGCTGTGCTGCGCGTTTCCGCGCCGGGTGTTCCGCATCCAGCGGCGGGATGCGTACCGGGTGCGCCCGCCGATGCAGCGCTCGGTCGAGTGCGTGGCGCGGACGGTCGACGGCCAGCAGCGCTTCCACACGGTCACCGACATCAGCGCGAGCGGGTTGTCGCTGCTGATCCCCCCCGGCATCGACCCACCCGCCATTGGCGAGGTCTGGCAGCACTGCCGATTGGAAACGCCGGGCTACCCTGCGTTGCCGATCGATCTGGCGGTGCGATTCGTCGGCGAGGGCGCGCTGGCGAGCGGAACGCCGTCGCGGATCGGTTGCGAATTCCACCGCCCGCCCCCGGAAGTCCAGCGCGCGATCCAGATCTACGTGATGGACGTCGAGCGTGGCCGGCCGCCGCCTGGAGACACCGCGCCACCTCGCTAGCGCACCGGCGGCCGCACGGCGGTTTTGCGCCCTCGGGCCATACTAGCGGCTTCGACGCCCGCCCCGTACCGGAGCCCCGCGCATGACCCAACCCCGATCCGACCTGGCCCGCACCACGCTGGGCGTCCTGTGCATCGCCCTGCTCGTGCTGGCCGCCTTCTGGGTGTTGCGGCCATTCCTCGGTCCGGCGATCTGGGCAGCCACCGTCGTGGTGACCACCTGGACGGTGATGCTGCGCCTGCAGGCGCTGCTGTGGGGCCGGCGCATGCTGGCCGTCGCCGTGATGACCCTGGCCTTGCTGGCGCTGCTCGTGATCCCGGTGACCCTGGGCATCGCCACCATCGTCCAGCACGTCGACGATCGATCGCGCTGACCGGCCGGCTGGCGACGACGACCTTGCCGGCGCCGCCCGACTGGCTGGTGTCGCTGCCGCTGGTGGGCCCCAAGTCGGGGCGCCTGGAAGAACGTGGCCGCCGAAGGCCTGATGGCCAAGCTGGCGCCCTACGCCGTGCCGGTGGTGCAGTGGTTCGCAAACGAGATCGGCACCGTCGGTTACCTGCTGGTGCAGAGCGCCCTGGTGGTGATCCTGGCGGCGCTGATGTACGCGAACGGCGAGGCGGCCGCGTCGGCGCTGAAAAAGTGGGGCGGCGGCTGGCCGGCGCGCAGGGTGAAAAGGTGCTGGTCCTGTCGGCTCAGGCCATTCGCGGCGTGGCGCTGGGCGTCGGCATCACTGCCGCGGTTCAGAGTGTGCTCGGCGGCATCGGCCTGGCGATCGCCGGCGTGCCCTACGCCGGGCTGCTGACGGTGGTGATGTTCATCCTCGCGCTGGCGCAGCTGGGGCCCATCCTGGTGCTGCTGCCGGCGGCGGGATGGATGTTCTGGAGCGGCGACTCGGGCTGGGGCATCTTCCTGACGGGTGCTCGCCGTGGTGACCGGCATGCTCGACAACGTGCTGCGGCCGATCCTGATCCGCATGGGTGCCGACCTGCCGATGCTGCTCATCTTCGCCGGCGTGATCGGCGGCATCCTGGCCTTCGGGCTGGTGGGCATCTTCATCGGACCGGTCGTGCTGGCGGTGACCTACACGCTGCTGCAGTCCTGGGTGAGCGACGACGCGTGACGCAGGCCACGCACGGTGCACCTCATCGAGCAGGTGCGCTAGAACAGTACGCCGAACATTCTCTTCAGTAGCTCTTCCAGCGGCATCATGGTCAGCAGCAAGGGCACGATCGGCGCGAGGAACGCCGCCGCCAGCCGGACCACCGCGTCCCTCGTGACTGGCGCGCCGCGCATGTTCTTCACCAGCGCGTAGCTGTTGCCCAGGTCGGCGAGCGACTGGATGTCGCCACTGCCCACGAACGGCTCGTCGGCTGGCGCGCCGCCGCGCACCCACTTGGTATCGAACCCGCGCACGTAGCGCATCGCCAGCGCTCCATACTCTCGCAGACCCGTGCGCCTGGCCTGCGCCAGTTGAGGCGAGAAGACCAGCAGTGGGCCGAAGACCAGGCACAACACGAGAAGCACCGTGGCACCGATCTCCATCTTGTACTCCGGCAATGTGGCGCCGAGGAAGAAGATGCGGTCGGCGAGATGTCCGGCGAGCAAGGCACCGTGCGCAACGGCGAGCACGGCGAAGGCGTAGACGGTGTTGGCGAGAAAGCCCAGGCCGCCGAGGCGATCGGGGTGCGTGGGAACCAGTCTCAGCCCGATGCGCGACACCTGCCAGAGGAACCGCGCCCAGACGAACAACCGGAAATACCAGCGGATCAGCAGGAACTGGAAGATGGGCAGGCTGACGTAGCCGTACCATTTTCCGGCGAGCGAAAGACTCGTGCCCCCGCCGGCCGACGGCAGCGCGTACCAGGTGGCTGCGTCGAGCGCGATGTAGTGGCGCCAGACGATCAGCACGCCGACGCCATAGACAAGGGCGATCAGCAGCACCTCGGCGATCACCGAGTTGCGCAGGCGAAATGCCGACGTGATGGCCGCATCGAACCGGGTCAGGTCGGCATCGGGAATCAGATCCCGGTTGAGGAATTCCTGCACGATCGGACGCATGCGCACGTGCACCACGATCTCGGCAATGATCAGCAGCGGGATCGCCACCAGGAAGCGGGCATGTGCCTCCGCATCCAGCAGGAACGGCACGTCCACGCTGCCGCCGATCGCCTGCCCTTCCACTGCGGACAGCACCAGCAGCGGCAGCCACGCGAGAAGCGCAATGACGACGATGCGCCGGCGCACCATCATCAGCGCATCGTCCGACAGGCGTGCCCGACGCAGGAGCTGAAAGAGCGGACCGCCCACGACGAGCGAAAAATCCTGTGCGTGCCGGAAGATGCCGTCAGCGGACGCGGGCGGGCGCGATGTCATGTGCGATCCGTTTCTCTTTTCCGATTTCCGTTCATGATCCTGCATGTCTCGTGCGGCTGACAACTTCGGCTCGTCGACTTCGGCTCGTCGACGCAGCCGTCTGTGGTGCCCCGACCGAAAGCGGAGCGCAGGCGCGTTAACATGCAACGCGTGCAGCCAGCCCGAGAGGTCATGATCACACGTCGGCGACGTCGGTTCCCAGTGGCGCGTGGCATGCATGGACCGCCGCTGTCCGTGCGCGCCATGATTCGCTGCGTCCGTTCCGGGGTGCAAGCGGCGTCACTGCTCGCCGTGTGCGCGCTCGCGTTTGCCTGGCCGCACGCTCGCGCGCAGGACATCGAGCCGCGCGCCTACTCCAATGCACCGGTCGGCGTGAATTTCCTCGTCGCAGGCTATGCGTACGCGCGCGGCGGCATCGCGTTCGATTCATCGCTGCCGATCACCAACCCGGACCTGCGCACCTCAACCGGGATCCTCGCCTACGTCAGAACGCTCGACCTGTGGGGCAAGTCCGGCAAGTTCGACGTCGTGGCGCCATACACCTGGCTGTCCGGGACGGCAGACTACGCCGGTCAGCCGATCGAGCGCGTGGTCAACGGGTTCGGCAACCCGGCATTCCGGCTGACGGTCAACTTCCTCGGGGCGCCCGCGCTGACACTGAAGGAGTTCGCAGGCTATCGTCAGGACCTGATCGTCGGAGCAAGCCTGCGCGTGTCGCCTCCATCGGGGCAGTACGACCCCAGCCGGGTGGTCAACATCGGAACGAACCGCTGGTCGTTCAAGCCCGAACTGGGGATCTCCAAGGCCACCGGACGGTGGATTTTGGAAGGCGCCGCGGCAGCGCTGCTGTTCACCCGCAACGATGACTTCTACGGCGGACAGACGCTCGAGCAGGATCCGGTCTATTCGGTCCGGGGCCACGTCATCTACAGCCTGCGCTCCGGCATCTGGGCGTCGCTGGACGCCACCTACTTCACCGGCGGACGGACGACGCTGGAGGGCGTGCGCGGCAACGACCTGCAGCAGAACTGGCGGGTGGGCGGCACGCTGGCGTTTCCGGTCGACACCTGGAATTCCGTCAAGGTCTACGCCAGCAGCGGGGTGTCGGCGCGCACCGGCAACGGCTTCGACCTGTTCGGGATCGCCTGGCAGCACCGCTGGGGCGGCGGACTCTGAACCGATCCTGTCGTCGCAGCCATCACCACGACCTGTCCGACACCAACCACCCTTTTTTCCCGACAGCCGAAGTCGAAGAAGGCCGAATGCCGTGACATCCAAGGCCCAACCCGCCTGTACCGCCGAGGAAGCGCTAGCTCGCCTGAAGGACGGTAACGCGCGCTTCGTCGAGCGGCCACGCGCGCTTCCCGACGGTGCAAAAGGAAGTCCTGGCGGATCTCGCCAAGGGCCAGCAACCCTACGCCACCGTTCTCGGGTGCAGCGACAGCCGGGTGCCGCCGGAACTCGTGTTCGATGCCGGATTCGGCGAGCTGTTCGTGATCCGAGTGGCGGGCAACGTCCTCGGGCCATCGATCACGGGAACGCTGCAGTACGCCGGCGAGCACCTTCGCACGCCGCTGTTCGTCGTGCTGGGGCACGAGGGCTGCGGCGCCGTGAAGGCCGCGATCGCCGAGAAGTTCCACGGCGCCCAACATCGGAGCCGCATCGCCGTGCTGCTGGAGAACATCGCTCCCGCGCTTGGACGGTCTCGACCAGGCGATGCCGCCGGGGGCGCTGCTCAGCACCGCGGTCGAAGCCAACGTGCGCTGGACCATCCGGCAGCTGCTCGAATCGCCCGAAGGCAAGGCCCGTGCGGCGCAGGGCGACATCAAGCTGGTGGGCGCCGTGTACGACCTCGACACGGGCCACGTTCGGTTCCTGGAGTAGCCTGGCGCGCCAGTTCGCCGCCCAGGCGGCTAAACCTGCATGTTCATGATGTCGGTGTACGCCGACACCAGCCGGTTGCGCACCGCCAGCGCCGACTGGAAACCGATCTGCGCCTTCTGCATCGCGACCATCGTGTCCTCGATGCTGACGGACTCGACCCCCATCTGGAACTGCCGCTGCAGCGACGACGCCTCCTGCTGCGTGCGGCTCACCGTCTGAAGCGCATTGTCCAGCGCCTTCGCGAAGCTCGACGCCCCCCGGTTCGGCAACAGCGCCAGCCGGCGCGAGCGAAGCGGCGGTCTTCGCGCCGACGGCTTGCGCGCCCGCCGCATTCGCGGCCAGCGCGCTGCGCGCGGCATCCACACCCGGCAACATGCGCAGGTCCATTCGATCGCCTCCGTGACGAAGTGGTCTCGACTTTAGCTCGCCACCCGCCGCTTCCAATCGCGAAATAGCGAGCACGAGCCCTGCTATTTCCGGCTTTGCCACCCTCAAGTTCTCTTCAGAATCGTTTCGAGTCCCCGCCGAACCCGAACGACCAACCGAGTCCACGCAGAAGAACCACGCCGATGGAAACCGCACTGGCCGCCCCTACCGATACCAAGCCGCGCCTGAACGGCTTCGGCAACCTGCCCGCCAAGCACATTCTGATGCTGCTGGCAGGCATCGCCGCGCTGGCGGCGATCGCCGTCGCGTCGATCAACTGGGCGCGCACGCCGGACTACAAGGTGCTGTTCGCGAACCTGTCGGACCGCGACGGCGGTTCTGTGATGGCCTCGCTGTCGCAGATGAACGTTCCCTACCGCTTCGCCGAGGGCGGAGGCGCGATCCTCGTGCCGGCCAGCATGGTGCACGAGGCACGGCTGAAGCTCGCCTCGCAGGGCCTGCCGAAAGGCGGCACGGTGGGCTTCGAGCTGATGGAGACCCAGCGCTTCGGCGTCACGCAGTTCCAGGAGCGGCTGAACTTCCAGCGCGGGCTCGAGGGCGAGCTGTCGCGATCGATCCAGGCCCTCGCGGCGGTGCAGAACGCTCGTGTGCATCTGGCACTGCCGGCGCAGAACGGCTTCATGCGCGAGCAGCAGAAGCCGTCCGCCTCGGTGCTGCTGGCACTGCACCCGGGCCGCACGCTGGACCGGGCGCAGGTCGCCGGCATCGTGCACCTGGTGGCCGCCTCGGTGCCCGAGCTGAGCCCGAAGGAAGTTAGCGTGATCGACCAGACCGGCGCCCTGCTGTCGCAGAACGGCGAATCGCAGTCGGTCGGTCTGGATCCGGGGCAGCTGAACTACATCCGCCAGATCGAGTCGGGCTACATCCAGCGCATCACCGACATTCTGGAGCCGATCCTGGGTCGCGAGCAACGTGCGCGCCCAGGTCACGGCCGACGTCGATTTCACCCAGACCGAGTCGACGGCCGAGCTGTACAAGCCGAACCAGGGCGGCGAGCCCGCCGCGATCCGCAGCCAGCAACTGTCCGAGTCCACCGACCGCAGCGGCGCGCCCGCCCCGACCGGGATCCCGGGCGCGATGACGAATCAGCCCCCGGGCGCCGCCACGGCGCCGGTGAACGGCCCGGCACAGGCGACGCAGGCCGCCGCGCAACAGGGTGCGGCGGGCGCGGCGGGTGCCGCGGCCGGGTCGTCGCGCAAGGACGCGGTGACGAACTTCGAGGTCGACAAGACGGTGCGCGTGACGCGGATGGGATCCGGCCAGGTCAAGCGACTGACCGCGGCGGTGGTCGTGAACCATCGCAAGACGGTGGCGCCGGACGGCAAGGTCACTTGGACACCGCTCGCGCCGGCCGAGATCGAGAACATCAACGCTCTGGTGCGCGAGGCGATCGGCTTCGCGAAGGAGCGCGGCGACTCGATCAACGTCGTCAACGCGCCGTTCTCGCGCGAGGACGCGGCAAAAGAGCCCGAGCTGCCGCTGTGGAAGCAACCCCACGCGATCGACATCGCGAAGGACGGCGGCACGCTGGCTGGGCATGCTGCTGATCGCGCTGCTGGTGATCTTCGCGGTCATCCGGCCGGCGCTCAAGGCGCTCGCGCCCCGGACCACCCCGTCGTCGTCGGCAGATGGCCAGAATGCCGCGGCCAATCGTCTCAGCGCCACCGTCGAGAACGACGTCGCGCTGCCGCCGCCGCCGGGCATCACCGAATCGGCGGCGGCTATCGGCCGACAGCAGGAGATCATGAAGCTGGCGAAGGAGAATCCCGCCACGGTAGCCAACGTGGTGCGCACCTGGGTCAAGAGCGAGGCCTGATCGATGGACGACGAAGGCGTGGTCAACAGTGCGGTATTGCTGATGTCTCTCGGCGAGGAGACCGCATCCGAGGTCTTCAAGCACCTCGGTCCGAAGGAAGTCCAGAGCATCGGCGAGGCGATGGCCAGGCTGAAGACGACGACGCGGGCAAAGGTGGACGAGGTGCTGGCGCGGTTTCACGCCGACGCCGGCAGGAACGGCGCGCTGGTCGACGACACCGACCAGTACGTGCGCAACGTGCTGGTCCGTGCCCTCGGCGAGGACAAGGCAGGCATGCTGCTGGATCGCATCCTGCAGGGCGGCGACGTGTCCGGCATCGAGAGTCTGAAATGGATGGACGCGGTCTCCGTTTCGGAACTGATCCGCAACGAGCACCCCCAGATCATCGCGTCGATCCTGGTGCACCTCGAACGCGACCAGTCCTGCGAAATCCTGATGCAGTTCCCTGAGCGTCTGCGCGCCGACGTCGTGCTGCGCATCGCGACGCTGGACGGAATCCAGCCGAGCGCATTGCGCGAACTCAACGACGTGCTGGCCAAGGTGCTGGCCGGCGGCGAGCGGGTCAAGAAGGCGAAGCTCGGCGGCTCGAAGACCGCCGCCGAGATCCTCAACTTCATGGGCGGCAACCAGGACGCGGCGGTGATCGAGACGATCCGAGAGAGCGACCCGGATCTGGCGCAGAAGATCCTGGATCAGATGTTCACCTTCGACGACCTGCTCAAGCTCGACGACCGCGGGATCCAGGCGGTGCTGCGCGAAGTGCAGACCGATCAGCTGGTGGTTGCGCTGAAGAGCGCCGATCCGGACCTGCGCGAGAAGATCCTGCGCAACATGAGCCAGCGCGCGGCCGAGGGCCTGCGCGAGGATCTCGAGTCGCGCGGACCGGTGAAGCGTGTCGGAGGTCGAGGCACAGCAGAAGGAAATCCTGAAGACGGTCCGCCGTCTGGCGGAGGAAGGTCAGATCTCGATCGGAGGCGGCGGTGAAGACGCCTTCATCTAGCCGGATCATCGGCGCCGAGCAGCTCACCGGCGTGCGCCCGTTCGCGCTGTCCGAGTTCGGTGCCGCCGGCGCCGCGCGCGCGAGCACCGCCGCGGCCCCGTCCAGGATGTACGACGAGGACGATCCGGCCTTCGTCGCAGGCCGTACGCTCGGCCTGCGCGAAGGCATGCGTCGCGGTGCGGAGGCCGCGCAGCAGCAGTTCGCCCGCGAGCACGCGCAGGCGCGCGCCGCCGAACTCGCGGGGCTCGGCGAGCGCGCGACGCGGATCGCGGGTGCGCTCGAAGAACAGCTCCACGCGCTCAGGCAAGGCATCGCCGACGAGGTCGTCGAACTCGCGATCGAACTGGCGCGGCAGACCGTGCGCAGAGCCTTGCTCTCGGAGCGCGAGCTGATCGTCGACGTCGCGCGTGAGGCGGTCGGCGCATTGATCGACGAGCGGGCGAGCTTCTCGCTTCATCTGAACCCCGCGGACCTGTCCGAGGTCGAGCGGGCGCTGTCACCTACCCTGCACGCGCGCGGGGCGATGCTGGTTTCGGACAGCTCGATCGCCGTCGGCGGCTGCCGCATCGTGTCCGCCGGTGCCGAAGTCGACGCAACGGTCGGCACGCGCTGGCGCCGCACGCTGGCCGCGATCGGCCGGACCTTGCCGGACGACCTGGCCGGCGTGGACGTGACGGCCGAGCGCGCCGCCGCGGACCGCGCCGTCGTCTCGGCCTTGCGCGTCGATGGCGGCGCCGATGTCTGACACGAACACGGAGGCGCCGGCGCGCGCCGCTGCCTCGGATGTCGCAACGCAGACCGGCGCGCAGACACTGCGCGCGTTCAGCGACATGCTGTCGCGCTGCCGCGCGTTCGCACAGGCGGCCGAGCCGATCGCCGTGCACGGCAGGCTCGTCCGGGTCGCCGGACTGGTGCTCGAGGCCACCGGCCTGAGGCTGCCGGTCGGCAGTGTCTGCATGGTCGAGCAGGCTTCGCATGGCGAACGGCAGAGCATCGAGGCCGAGGTCGTCGGCTTCGGCGACGACCGGCTCTACCTGATGCCCACGGGATTGGTGCACGGACTGAGTCCGGGCGCGCGCGTCACGCCGATGACGCCTCCGGTCCGTGCGCCGCAGCTGCTGGCACCGTCGCACCCGTGGCGGCGCAGCACCGACCGGATGCGTCACCTGCCGGTCGGCGAAGGGCTGCTCGGACGCGTGATCGACGCGCGCGGCGAACCGCTCGACAAAGGCGGACCGCTGCGCGACGTGCGCCACGAGCCGATCCAGCGGCGCCCGATCGGCGCGATGGAGCGCGAACCGGTGCGCGTGCCGCTGGACACGGGAATCCGCGCGATCAACACGATGCTGACGGTCGGCCGCGGACAACGGCTCGGCCTGTTCGCAGGCGCGGGCGTCGGCAAGAGCGTGCTGATGGGAATGATGGCGCGCTACACCGAGGCCGAAGTGATCGTCGTCGGACTGATCGGCGAACGCGGGCGCGAGGTCAAGGAGTTCATCGAGGACATCCTGGGCGAGGACGGGCTCGCACGCTCGGTCGTCGTCGCCGCACCCGCCGATTCCCCTCCCCTGCTGCGCATGCAGGGCGCGATGTACGCCACCGCGATCGCCGAGCACTTCCGCGACGAGGGCCGACAAGTCCTCCTGTTGATGGACTCCCTGACGCGCTACGCGATGGCGGCGCGCGAAGTCGCGCTGGCGATCGGCGAGCCGCCGGCGACGAAAGGCTATCCCCCGTCGGTGTTCGCGAAGCTGCCGCAGCTGGTCGAGCGCGCCGGCAACGGCGACCGGGGCGGCGGCTCGATCACGGCGTTCTACACGGTGCTCGCAGAAGGAGACGACCAGACCGACCCGATCGCCGACGCCGCGCGCTCCTTCCTGGATGGCCACATCGTGCTGTCGCGCGCGCTGGCCGACAGCGGCCACTATCCCGCGATCGACATCGAGCAGTCGATCTCGCGCGTGATGCACAACGTCACCGACGAACGCCACATGCAGCTGGCGCGGCGCGTGAAGTCGCTGTGGTCCCGCTACCAGCGCAGCCGCGACCTGATCTCGGTCGGCGCCTACGTGCCCGGAAGCGACGCCGAGACCGACCAGGCCCTGGCGCTGTTCCCCAGGATCTCGGCGATGCTGCAGCAGGAGATGCGCGAGCGGTGCACGTTCGAGCAAGCGCGCGGCGCGCTCGAAGCGGTGCTCGGACCATCGGGTGACCGATGAGCCGCGACCGGACGCTGGAACTGCTGATCGAACTGCAGCGGCGCGAACGCGACCGTCGTGCCGGTCTCGCCGCCCGCGCGCAGCGCGAGTCGGACACCGCGGATTCGACGCTGCGGATGCTGACGGGCTATCGCGCCGACTACGACCTGCGTGCGCCGAAGCGCGGAGCCCGGCCTTTCGACTCCGGCAGCGTGCGGGTGCACGAAGCCTTCACGGGCAAGCTCGACCAGGCGGTCAGCGAGCAGGGCATCCTGAACGATCGGCTTGCGTCGGTCGCAGCCCAGCGCGAGGCGGATCTCGCGGAGCAGCAGCGCCGCCTGAAAGCGCTGGAGACCCTGGTCGAGAGGCGCGAGAAGGCTGCGCGCCTGCGTGCCCAGCGCGCCGACCAGCGGCAGACCGACGAATTCGCGTCGCAGGCCCACCTGCGCGCACGCATCGAGGCACGACGACATGATTGACGCTGTTCGAAACGCCGCCCAAACGGCGACGAATGCTCCCGCCGCGGGGGCGGATGCCCCGGGCGAGGGGTTCGGCGATCTGATCGGACAGCTGCAGACTGCTGCGGGCGCTTCGCGAGACGGCGAGCCGCCCGCCCGCGCGCCGGCGGCACGCGACGCCGGCACCGACCGTCGCGGCCTCGAACGCCTGCTGCAGCGTCGCTCCACGACGGCCCGCGCCGACGTCCAGCCCGAGGCGGCAGGCATCGAGTCATTGCAGGTCGAGATCCCGCGCGGGCGCGCTGATCAGCAGACCTCAGGGGCAGCGCCACATCCCGCGACTGGTGCAAACGGCCGCTCGAAGGCCTGGGAAGACGACAGCACGCCCCGTTCGTCTGCGCCGGCAGAAGCCGGCGCAGGGGTGCCCGACCCGACGCAGGCGGCGGTCGTCCCGGCGATGACGATCAGCGGCGCGAATCCGCCCGTGTCTCCACCGGCGACGCTCGCAGAGGCGCGTTCCGACTCCGTGCGGCGGGATCAGGCGGCGCGCGCGGCCATCGGACGCATCGGAATGCCGGCAGCGACCGCACCGCTGGCCGCCTCCTCTTCAGGCGCGCCCACCGCGTCGCCAAAGGCCGCCTCCGGCGCCGACGTCGATAAAGCCGCTTCCAGCGCCGACGTCGAGACGGCCGCTTCCGGCGCCGACGTCGAGACGGCCGGCAGGCCCGCGCGCGAGTCGGACGACACCACCGCACCGCTCGGCACAGTCGCCGAAGGCGCCAGGCTCGCCACGGTCACGGCCGCCGAGGTCACTGCGGGGGCCACGAGCGCGCCGCCCGGCAAGGCGACCACAGCCGCCAACTCCGGTCTTCGCGTCGCGCCGGCGGCCGTCGCCAGCGAGACGTTCGCAGCAGCGCGTGGCGGCAGCGATCGCAACTCGTCTGCCGGGGCTGCGGCAGCGGATCCGGCGGTAGTCTTTGCGGCGCCCGGCAAGGCGCCAGGCGTAGCGCCCGCGCCCGGCGCAGCGCCCGCGCCAGGCGTAGCGCACGCGCCCGCCGCGCGAGGCAGCAGCGCGACCGGCCCGATCGCGCCGCCGGCATCGGCCGCAGCAGCCGTTTTCGCCGCGCGCCCCGAGGACTCCGACACCGGCAGTCAGAACGTGCGTGGTGGTGCGCCCGACGCCCCCGCAGGCGGACGGGCCGCCGACCGGCGCGCGCCCGTCGGCGATGCGACGGAGTCTCCGGTCGCTGCGGGTGCCGCAGCGATGCTCGCGGCAGTCGGTGACGCGGAGCACGCCACGGCCGGTGGACGCGGCACGCGGACCGGCGCCGACGAAGCCGAGGCTGGTCTGCACGCCGCAACGGCGAGTGCCGCCGCCGCTGGCGCGGCGTGGACGCCGCAGGCGGCGGCTACGGCGGGCGCCATGGAACCCGGCCACACCGACATCGCCGACGCGGCGGACATCCGCCACGAACTGCCGGCCCGCCTCGAGTCGGCCGACTTCCCCGGCCAGTTCGCCGACACGGTCGAATCGCTCGCCTTGCAGGGCATCGACCAGGCCGAACTGGTGGTGAACCCGCCCGAACTCGGCCCGATCCGGATCTCGCTGTCGATGACCAACGACACTCTGTCGATCGCCTTCGCGTCCGAACATGTCGAGACACGCCAAGCGATCGAGCGCTCGCTGCCGGCGTTGCAGGCGGCACTCGAGGAGCACGGCATCGAACTCGGCGACACGCACCTGGGCGCCGGTTTCGACCCGCGCGGCGGCGACGGAGCATTGTCCCAGCGGCAGTCTCCGGACTTCACCGCTGCAGCGGGTCTGCCGTCCGCGCGCCGCGACGATACGACCGGCGGCGATGCGCAGACTAACGGCGCACGGCAGCCGCACACCTCGCCCCGTACCCCTCGCCTTCTCGACCTGTTCGCCTGAGCCGCTGCCGGCGATGCGAATTGGCCGGTTCTGCCCGGGCTTATCGGATCACTGATCCAGCCCCTCGTTCCGAATAATCGACCTCCAACGAAGGAACTTTAGCGGGTCGCATCGGAGCTCACATGTCCGGAGAAAAGAAGGACTCCCAGGAGCCGAAGAAGAAGGGCAAGAAGGGGTTGGTCATCGCCCTGGCAGCCGTTCTCCTCCTTGGGGGCGGCGGCGGCGGCACGGCCTGGTACTTCATGAAACCCAAGCCGGACGCGGAGGCCGACGCCGAGCACGCACGGGCGACGAAGAAGAAGACGTTCGCGGCACTCGAACCGTTCACCGTCAACCTGGCGGATGAGGGGGGCGAACGCTTCGTGCAGGTCGCGATCGTGCTCGAGGTGGCCGACTCGAAGACCGGCGAGCAGCTGACCGCGGTGATGCCGGCGGTGCGCAACGCGGTGCTGATGCTGCTGTCGTCCAAGACCTCGAAGGAACTGCTGACCGTGGCGGGCAAGGAACAGCTGGCCGGGGAGCTTGCGATGGCCGCCGGCATGCAGATCGGCTGGAATCCCCCCGGCGCCGACGACAGCGACCGGCCACGCCAGAAGGCCGCAGTCGCAAGACCCGGCGACAAGGAGGGCAGCGCCGGATCCGCGCAAGCCGATTCCGACGACGGCGAGGAAGCCGACGAGGAAAAGGCGTCCGGCAAGAAGAAGCGCAGGGCGAAGCGTCGCGCCGATCCGAACCCGATCGAAGCGGTCCACTTCTCGCAGTTCATCGTGCAGTAAGCCATGGCAGAACAGTTCCTGTCCCAGGAAGAAGTCGACGCGCTGCTGGACGGCGTCAACGGCGAGGCCGATGCCGGTCCGGGCGAGCAACCCGTCGACAGCGTGCGTCCCTACGACCTCGCCAAGCAGGAGCGCATCGTTCGCGGCCGCATGCCGACGCTCGAGATGGTCAACGAGCGCTTCGCGCGCAATCTCAGGGTCGGGCTGTTCAACTTCATGCGCCGCAGCCCCGAGATCTCGGTCGGGCAGGCGAAGGCGCAGAAGTACAGCGCCTTCCTGCGCAACCTGGTCGTGCCGACGAACATCAACGTCATGCAGGTGCGGCCGCTGCGCGGCAGCGGCCTGGTGATCTGCGAACCGAACCTCGTCTTCACCGTGATCGACAACCTGTTCGGCGGTTCCGGGAGGCTGCACACGCGCATCGAAGGCCGCGACTTCTCGGCGACCGAGCAGCGGATCATCCAGCGCCTGGTCGAGGTCATCTGCGCCGAGTACAAGCAGGCCTGGAGCGGCGTCTACCCGCTCGAGCTCGAGTACGTGCGCTCGGAGATGCACACCCAGTTCGCGAACATCGCGACCCCGTCCGAGATCATGGTGACGACCAGCTTCGACATCGAGATCGGCGAGGCCGGCGGCGTGCTGCACTTCTGCATCCCGTACGCGACACTCGAACCGATCCGCGACACGCTGTACTCGTCGGTGCGCGGCGAACACCAGAGCACCGACCGGCGCTGGCTGAGCCTGCTGACACAGCAGATCAAGTCCGCCGAGGTCGAGCTCGTCGCCGAGTTCGCGACCACCTCCGCGACGATCGAGCAGCTGATCGGCCTGAAGGCGGGCGATTTCATCGAGCTCGACCTGCACGAAACCCTGACGACCAAGGTCGACAACGTCCCGATCTTCGAATGCCGCTACGGCGTCTCCGACGGCCGCTACGCGGTTAAGGTCGAATCGATCCTGACTCCCGTCGACGACGCATCGAACGGAGCATCCAATGAGCGATGACATGTCCCACAGCCAGACCGTAGCCGACGACGACTGGGCCGCCGCGCTCGCCGAGCAGGAGAGGGCCTCGGCAGGCAGGCCGCCCGCCACGGTCGCCGAGCCGGTCGCGGTGTCCGGCGCGTCGCACCTGTTCCCCAAGCTGTCGGGGCGGACGGCACACAGCGGCCAGAACGACATCGACATGATCCTGGACATCCCGGTCCAGCTGACGGTCGAGCTCGGCCGCACCCGTATCCCGATCAAGCACATCCTGCAGCTGGCCCAGGGCTCGGTGATCGAGCTCGACGCGCTGGCCGGCGAACCGATGGACGTGCTGGTCAACGGCTGCCTGATCGCACAGGGCGAGGTCGTGGTCGTCAACGACAAGTTCGGCATCCGGCTCACCGACATCGTCACGCCGTCCGAGCGGCTGCGTCGTCTGAACCGGACTGAGGCGACGGCGATGATGACCTCGATGCTGCCGTCGCTGACAGCCTTCGTATTCGTGCTGCTGATGATCCCGGCAGCGCTCTGGCTGATGCGCCGCGGCCAGGGCCTGAGAAGCGGCACCGGTCCCCTCACGATGGTGGCGGGCCTCAACGTCGGTACGCGCGAGCGCATCGCCGTGATCCGCGCCGCGGACCGCTTCCTGGTGGTCGGCATCACCGCGCAGTCGATGACGCTGCTGGCCACGCTCGACGAGTGGCCCCAGGCGGAAGGAACTCAGGCCCTGTCCGGATCGCCCTTCGCAACGCTGTTGAACCGAATCGACCGGAATGCTGACAAGGGCGCTTAAGCACCCCGCCGCGCTGTTGGGCGTCGCCCTGCTGCTGACGATGGCGGCACTGTTCGCGACGCCCGCCCACGCCCAGGCGGCCGGCGGACTGACGTTGAACGCGAATCCCGGCCCTGGAGGCGGGACCAGCTATTCGGTGCCGATCCAGACACTGCTGATCTTCTCGGCGCTGTCGTTCCTGCCCGCGGTCCTGCTGCTGATGACCGGCTTCACGCGCATCGTCATCGTGCTGGCGCTGCTGCGCCAGGCGCTGGGGCTGCAGTCGACCCCGCCGAACCAGGTGATCGTCGGGCATGTCGCTGTTCCTGACCTTCTTCGTGATGGCGCCGACGACTCGACCGTGTCTACGAAGAACGCCTACAAGCCCTACGCCGAACAGAAGATCGCCTTCGAGGAGGCACTCGGCAAAGGCAGCGACCCGATCCGCACGTTCATGCTCGAGCAGACCCGCGACTCCGACCTGTCGATGTTCGTCGAAGATCGCCCGCGTCGACCCGGCGGCGGCCCGCGAGAAGGTTCCGATGCGCGTGTTGATCCCCGCCTTCGTGACCAGCGAACTGAAGACCGCGTTCCAGATCGGCTTCCTGGTCTTCATCCCGTTCCTGATGATCGACCTGATCGTCGCGAGCCTGCTGATGTCGATGGGCATGATGATGGTCTCGCCCGTGCTGGTGGCGCTGCCGTTCAAGCTGATGCTGTTCGTGCTGGCCGACGGCTGGAATCTGCTGATGGGATCCCTGGTCCAGAGTTTCGGCCCGGGATGAGAGCATGCGCACGAACCCGGAAACCCCACACGCCCCCATCATCCCGGCCAGGAACCAGACATGAGCCCCGAATACGTCGTGACCCTCGGCCGCCAGGCCCTCGAAACGATGCTGATCGTCTCCGCCCCGGTCCTGCTGGTGGCCCTGGTGATCGGCCTCGGCGTGAGCCTGCTGCAGGCGATCACGCAGATCAACGAGGCCACACTCACCTTCCTGCCCAAGATGATCGCGATCACGATCACGCTGATGGCGATCGGCCCCTGGATGCTGACGATGCTGACCGACTACATCGCGCGCACGCTTCAGAGCATCCCGCAGATCGCGTCGGGCGGATGATCACTTTCTCCGAATCCCAGATCTTCGGCTGGCTGGCAGCCTTCCTGCTGCCGCTGTTCCGGGTTCTGGCCCTGATGAGCAGCGCACCGGTGGTGTCGAACCGTGCGTTTCCCGTGCGCGCGCGCGTCGGGCTGTCGGCCTTGATCGCGCTGGTGGTCGCCCCCTTCGTCGGGCCCGCCGATCCTGCGGCGTTGACCGGCCCCGCCGGCCTGGTGCTGGTGGCGCGCGAAGTCCTGATCGGACTGACGATCGGCTTCGCCGCGCGGCTGCTGTTCGCCGGATTCGAGATCGCGGGCGAGACGATGGGACTGCAGATGGGCCTGTCCTTCGCCGGTTTCTTCGATCCGCAGGCGGGTCAGGCCAACGCGGTCGGCCGCTTCGTCAACACCATTGCGATGCTGTCCTTCGTCGCGGTCAACGGCCCGCTCGCCCTGGTCGCCACCGTGATCGAGAGCTTCAACACGTTTCCGGCCGGGGTGGCCTCGTTCGCGTTCGTGCTCGAGCGCTCGCCGGTCCAGCTGGGCGGCGAGGTCTTCGCGCTGGCGCTGAACCTGGCCTTGCCGTTCATGGCGCTGCTGCTGTTCGCGAGCCTCAGCCTGGGGGTCATCTCGCGCGTCGCGCCGCAGTTCCACCTGATCGCGATCGGCTTCCCGGTGACGATCTTCGCCGGCCTGCTGCTGCTGACCGCAGGCCTGCCGATGATCGAGGCCCCGCTGGCCGCGAACCTCGAGCGGATACTGTCTCACATGGTGCGCTGAACGGTTCGGCTCGCTCGCCCGGACCCGGTCCCGATCCGACGCCGATCCCGGCCTGCCGGGACCCGGCAGCGGTCTAGATCCGGCGGGTGACCGCTCCCGCGCTGCGCAGGTGCTCGACGAGCCGCGAGGCGATCGCGTCCAGAGCCACCGTCTCGTGCACCGCGCCGGCGGCGACCGCCTCGCGGGGCATGCCGTAGACGACGCAGCTGGCCTCGTCCTGGGACAGGTTGAAGGCGCCGGCATCGCGCATCGCACGCATAGAATCGGCGCCGTCGCGTCCCATGCCGGTGAGCATCACGCCGACCGCGTTGGGTCCCACGCGGCTCGCCACCGAAGCGAACAGCACGTCGACCGACGGTCTGTGACGGTTCACCGGCGCGCTGTCGTCGACCACGGCAACATAGTTCGCACCGCTGCGGTCGACCCGCAGGTGCCGTCCGCCAGGTGCGATGTAGGCGTGTCCGGGCATCAGACGCTCACCGTCTGCGGCCTCCTTGACGCGAATCCGGCACTGCGAGTCGAGCCGCTCGGCGAAGCTGCGCGTGAAGCCGGGCGGCATGTGCTGGGTGATCACGACGGCGGGAAAGTCGGCCGGCAGCCGGGTCAGGATCGCGCGCAGCGCCTCCGTGCCGCCGGTGGATGCACCTATTGCGACGAGCTTCTCGGTGCCGTGCCGCACGGCGCCTCCTGGCGCACGCGCGACGGCAGCGGCAACCGCCGAGCACGACGGCAGTGCCGGCGGGGTGCGCAGCGACGACTGGCAAGCGCTCGCGGCGGCGGGCGGCGCCCCGACCCGCCGGCCGATGCGCGCGCGCGATGCGACGCGGATCTTGTCGATGATGTCCCCCGCCGCGTCCTGAAGCCCCTGCGACACGCCGACCCTGGGTTTGGCGACGAAATCGACGGCACCCAGTTCGAGCGCCCTGAGCGTGATGTCGGCGCCGCGCTCGGTGAGCGTGGAGACCATCACCACCGGCATCGGGCGCAGCCGCATCAGTCTTTCCAGGAAATCGATGCCGTCCATGCGGGGCATCTCGACATCCAGCGTCAGCACGTCGGGATTCAGATTCCGGATCATCTCGCGTGCCACGTACGGATCGCTGGCAGCGCCGACGCATTCGAGGTCCGGCTGCGCATTGATGAAGCTCGCGAGCATCGTGCGCACCAGCGCCGAATCGTCCACCACGAGCACCCTGGTCTTGGCCATCCCTCTTCTCCTGCAGCCTGCGGCCGGTCCGGCCTTCAGAACAGTTCCTCGGCACCGCCGCCGGCCGCCGAGGCCTTCAGGCTGCTGCGGTGCGACACCTCTTCGCTCGCCACCGCGGGCGCGGTGGCCGAGATCTTCGCCTCGAGGCGGCCGCGGCGCGCCCCTGCCTTCACCAACGCGTCGATCAGCAGCCCCATCGCGCACTCGCCGTAATCGGGGTCGTGTTCATCCGGGCTCCTCAGCCCACCCTGCGGTAGACCGTCTTCCCCTGCAGCGCGAACAGTTCGCGCCGATCGGAGAGGTTCTCGGAATGCCCGACGAACAGCAGGCCGCCGGGGCGCAGGGCGCGATGGATGCGTTCGAGCACGGCGGACTTGGTCGAGGCGTCGAAGTAGATCATCACATTGCGACAGAACACGACGTCGAACGGTTCGCGAAACGGCCATGACTCGGAGGCCAGGTTCACTTGCCCGAACTCGACCAGCCCGCTGACCTCGGGGCGCACGCGCACCATGCCCGTGTTGCCGCCCGTGCCGCGCATGAAGAAGCGCTTCAGCCGCCCGGGCTCGACCGACTCGACCGAGCCGATCGGATAGACCGCTCGCCGCGCGCTGGCGAGCACGTCGGTGTCGATGTCCGACGCGCAGATGCCGACCGGCGGACGCTCGCCCAGCGCCTCGATCGCAGTGATCGCCAGGGAATACGGCTCCTCGCCGGTGGACGCCGCTGCGCACCAGATACGTGGCCGGCGGCCGGCCGACACAAGCGTGCGCAGGTGATCGGCAAGGACCGGGAAGTGATAGGCCTCGCGAAAGAACGAGGTCAGGTTGGTGGTCAGCGCATTGACGAACGACTGCCACTCCGGGTCGTCGGCGTGCCCGAGAGCGTCGAGGTACGCGCCGACGTCGCCGTGACCGGTTTCGCGCAGCCGCCTGCTCAGGCGGCTGTAGACCATGCTGCGCTTCGTCGGCGCCAGCGTGATGCCCGCGCGTCGATGGATCAGGTCGCGCACGCGGTCGAAGTCCCGCTCGGACAGGCTGAAGACCTCGTCGCCGGCTGCAGCGCGTTCTGCCTGTGCCATCGCAGCAGCGGCGGGTACGGTCGAATCCGTCTAGGCCTGGACGATCACCGCGACGAACGAAAGACACGCGACGACGAGCGAAGCGACCAGCGTATGGATGGCATTCATGGCGGTTCTCGATTGACGAAAGACGTGTGTGACGCGACTCAGCCGACGATCGCCATCCCGGGCGACATGATCAGCTGCTCGATGTCCATCAGGATCAGCATCCGTTCCCCGACCGTGCCGAGGCCGACGATGCAGTTCGAATCGACCACCGCCGGCATCTCGGGCGCATCGTGGACCGCGTCGGGAGGCAGCTCGAGCACGTCGGACACCGAATCGACGACGATGCCGATCACCCGGCCGCCGACGTTCAGGATGATCACGACGGTGAAGCTGTTGTACTCGACCGCACCGAGGCCGAAACGCAGCCGCAGGTCGACGATCGGCACGATCACGCCGCGCAGGTTGACCACGCCCTTGATGAACGCGGGGGCGCTCGCGATCCGGGTCGGCTGCTCGTAGCCCCGGATCTCCTGCACCTTCAGGATGTCGATGCCGTACTCCTCGGCACCGAGCCGGAAGGTCAGGTACTCGCGCGGCCTGACCGGATTGGGCACGACCGCCTGATTCGCTGCGCGTTGAGCCGTCTGCATGTTTTGACCCCGGGGAAACGCTTGTTGGTTGTGTGTCGTCGGATTCAGTGGCGAGCGCGCCGCACCAGCTGCGCGACATCGAGGATCAGCGCGACGCGGCCGTCGCCGAGGATCGTCGCGCCGGACACGCCCGGCACCTTCCGGTAGTTCGCTTCGAGGTTCTTCACGACCACCTGCTGCTGGCCGACGAGTTCGTCCACCAGCAGCGCGACGCGAGCGCCCTCGGCCTCGACGACGATCATGATTCCGCCTGCTGCCCGGTCCTCGAAGCGCGGAACGCCGAAGACGTCGTCGAGTGCGACCACCGGCAGGAATTCCCCGCGAACCTCGACCACCCGGTTCGATCCGGCCACGCTCCTGATGTTCTGCTCGTCGAGCCTGATCGACTCGACCACCGACGCCAGCGGCAGGATGTAGGTCTCCTCGCCGACCGCCACGGACATGCCGTCCATGATCGCCAGCGTGAGCGGCAGGCGCACTGAGACACGCATGCCGCGGCCGTCGGCCGAGTCGATGTCGACCGAGCCGCCCAGCGACAGGATGTTCCGGCGCACCACGTCCAGGCCGACGCCGCGCCCCGATACGTCGGTGACCTCGTCGGCAGTCGAGAAGCCCGGCTCGAAGATCATCTGAAAGACTTCGGGGTCGGTCATCTGCTCGTGCACCGGCAGCCCGCGCTCGAGCGCCTTGCGGTAGATTCTGTCGCGCGACAGGCCGCGGCCGTCGTCGCGCACCTCGATCGCGATCGAGCCGCCTTTGTGCTCGGCGGCGAGCGTGATCGAGCCGCCGGCGGGCTTGCCCTTCGCGAGGCGCTCCTGCGGCAGTTCGATGCCGTGGTCGAGCGCATTGCGCACCAGGTGCGTCAGCGGATCGGTGATCTTCTCGACCATGCCCTTGTCGAGCTCGGTCGCCTCGCCGACGGTGTGCAGCTCGACCTGCTTGCCGAGCTTGCCCGCCAGGTCGCGCAGCATCCTCGGGAAGCGGCTGAAGACGACCGCCATCGGAATCATCCGGATCGCCATCACCGATTCCTGCAGCGCCCGCGTGTGGCGCTCGAGGTCGACCAGAGACCCCATCAGCTGCTGTTGCAGGATCGGATCGAGGTTGCGCCCGGTCTGCGCCAGCATCGCCTGCGTGATCACCAGTTCGCCCACCAGGTTGATCAGCTGGTCGACCTTCTCGACAGACACCCGCAGAGTCGCGCTGTCGGCCGGCGCCGGGTTGTCGCCGCGCGCCGGGCGCGCGGCCGAGCGCGGAGCTGCCGGCACCGCCTCGGTGGCCTGCGCAGGAGCCGCCCAAGGCGCGATCGCGACCCTGTCGCGGGCGACATGAAAGGTGAACAAGTCCAGCAGCTCGTCGTCGCTGCTCGCAGTCGACACCTTGAAGCGGCGCAGACCGGCCGCGTCGGGCTTGCCGTCGTCGAGCCGCTCGATCGCCCCGAGGCCGGGAATCTCTTCGAACAGCTCGGCCAGACTGTCGGCGAGGCCCGGCTGATCCAGGGGACCCACCGTGATCGTCAGGGTTCGCGCAGCAGCGCCCTCCGAGGCCGCAGGCCGAGCGGCGGCGGAATCGGTCTTCGGCCCCCCTGCCAGTACCGGCCCGGCAACTGCAGGATGGGAAGCGGGGGCGCCGGCCACCACCGGTCCGCCAGCCAAACGATCGGCGTGCACACGGATCCTGCGCGCCAGGTCCGACGCGTCGATCACCGCGTCGCTGACGCCCTGGTGCCGCCCGAGCAGCCCGCGCAAGATGTCGCCCGACTCGAGCAGCACGTCGACCATGCTGGCATGCAAGGCGAGCTCGTGGCGGCGCAGCCGGTCGAGAAGAGTCTCCATCACGTGGGTCAGGTCGGCCACGTCCTGAAAGCCGAAGGTGGCCGCACCCCCTTTGATCGAGTGGGCGCAGCGGAAGATCGCGTTCAGGTCCTCGTCGTCCGGCGCAGCGACGTCCAGGTTCAGCAGCAGCGTCTCCATGTTGGCCAGGTTCTCGCCGGCCTCCTCGAAGAACACCTGGTAGAACTGCGTCAGGTCGAAGTCGGCACCGCCGCTGGCACCGGAGGAACTGGTCGTCTCACTCATGCGGTGGTTTCCGGGTGCGGGTCATTCGGGATCGCAGGCTGTCGACGAAGGAAGGGTTCCGCCCGATTGTGTCCAATCCCCCGCCCCGGGCAGCAGCGGAAAAGCACGGCAAAGACCGTACAATTTCGTCCGTGAACACCGCCACCGACGTCCGTTATCCGCTGCAGTCGCGCATCCGCGTCCTGGTGGTCGAAGACTCGGAGGCCGACTACGAACTGCTCGTCGCCGCGCTTGGTCGTCAGGGTCTCAACGTCGAGTGCCATCGCGTCGAGGAGGCGGACACGATGGCCGCCGCGCTGCGCGACGAGCGCTGGGATGCGGTGATCTCCGACCACCAGCTGCCGCGTTTCTCCAGCGGCGAGGCGTTGCAGGTCCTGCGCGAGAGCGGCAAGGAACTGCCGTTCCTGATCGTGTCTGGAACGATCGGCGAGGAGGTCGCGGTCGAGGCGATGCGCAGCGGCGCCGACGATTTCCTGATCAAGGGCAGGCTCGGCCGCCTCGGCCCGGCGCTGATCAGTGCGATGCGCGCGGCCGAGTCGCGGCGCGAACGGGTCGATGCCGAAAGCGCGCTGCGCTCCTCCGAGCAGCGGCTCCAGTCCCTGTCGGCACACCTGCAGACCGTTGTCGAGGAGGAGCGCCGCGCGATTGCGCGCGAGCTGCACGACGAGATCGGCGGATCGCTGACCGCATCTGCGCTTCGACCTGCAGTGGATCGCGCGCAACGGCGACGCCCCTTCCGTCAGGCGTGCACAGCAGGCCCTCGAGACGCTCGCCCAGGCCGAGGAGGCCAGCCAGCAGCTGATGCGCAGTCTGCGCCCGCCGGTGCTCGATGCCGGAATCGTCGCAGCGCTCGACTGGCTGCTGCTGCAATTCCGCCGTCGCACCGGCTGCGCTGCGAGCTTCCGCACCAACACCGACCAGATCGCGCTTGGCGAAGGCGCCGCGATGACCGTCTACCGTGTGCTGCAGGAAGCCCTGACGAACATCACGAAACACGCCCGGGCGACGCGTGTCGACGTCGACATGGTCGTGCGCGACGGGCAGCTGTCGCTCGAGATCCTCGACGACGGGCGCGGGCTCGCCCCTGGCGACCTCGACAAGCCGGGTTCGTATGGCCTTCGCGGGCTCAGCGAACGTGCCCGCGCCGCCGGAGGCTGGCTCGAGGTCTCGCCAGGACGCAACGGCACGGCGCTGCTGCTGACCGTTCCGGTGGACGACACCGGCGCTGCAGGAGCCGCCGCGTGATCCGCGTCATCCTGGTCGATGACCACGCGCTGATCCGCAGGGGGCTGCGCGAGACCCTCTGCGACAGCGGCGACATCGGCGTGGTCGGAGAGGCCGGCGATTATGGCGAGCTGCGGCAGCTGCTGCGCAACGAGAAGGTCGACGTGGTGCTGCTCGACGTGAACCTTCCCGGCCGCAACGGCATCGATGCACTGAAAGCGCTGGGAGACGAGGGACAGTCGCTGAAAGTCGTCGTGCTGTCCCAGTACCCCGAGGACCAGTACGGCATCCGCGCGCTGAAGGCCGGCGCCATGGCGTACCTGAACAAGGGTGCCGCGCCCGAGACCATCGTGCAGGCCGTGCGCACGGTCGCGTCCGGCCGGAAGTTCATCACCCCGGAGATCGCCCAGGCGCTGGCCGACAGCGTCGGAACCCGGTCGGCCGCGGCGCACGAACTGCTGTCCGACCGCGAGATGCAGACGCTGGTTCTGATCGCCGAAGGGCGCAAGCTGTCCGAGATCGCCGAGCGCCTGTCGCTGTCGCCCAAGACAGTCAGCGTCTACCGTGCGCGTGTGCTCGAGAAGCTGGCGCTTTCGAGCAACGCCGAGATCGCCACCTACGCGATGCGCAACGGCCTGATCGACTGATCGGTCGACCGGGTTCGCGAGCGGCCTCGGCCGCTCAGGCGGTCCGCACGCAGTTCTTGCCCTCGCGCTTGGCGCGATACATCGCATCGTCCGCGCGGGCCAGGGCGCTCTCCATCGTGTCGTCGTTGCGCACGGTCGTGACACCGGCCGAGAAGGTGATGAACCGCCGGTGCTCGTCGTGCATGAAGACGTGCCGGGTCAGTTCGCGCTGCAGCCGCACCAGGGTCTCGCTCGCGTCGCTCAGGTTCGCGCCGGGCAGCAGGATCACGAACTCTTCGCCGCCGTACCGGGCAACGCTGTCGTTCGGCCTCAGTTTGTCCTTCAGCAGCAGGGCGAGGTGCCGCAATGCATCGTCGCCGGCCTGATGACCGAGCGCGTCGTTCAGCGCCTTGAAGTCGTCGACGTCGATCAGTGCCGCGCTGAGCGGGCCGCGCGCCAGCTTCGCCCTGCCGTGCGCCGCCTCGAACGCCTCCTCCAGCCCGCGCCGGTTCAAGGTCTGCGTCAGGTGGTCGGTGGTCAGCGCGGCGCTGGCCGCAGCCAGCTCGGTCTCGAGCCGCGAGACCTCGCGTTCGAGCGAAACCGCGAGGGCCTGGGTGTGCCGCATCCCCTGCCGCGACGACGAGACCTCGTCGCGCATGCCGCGGGTGTCGTCCAGCAGCCCGCGTACCGTGGTCGCGAGGCTGTCGAGCGACGGTGCCGATTCGATCGTGCCGGCGTGCGCCTGCAGGCGCTCGTGATAGGCGTCGGTCGATTCGAGCAGGCCGGAGATCACGCGGGTGAACTCGATGAACGTGCCCTTCAGCTGTTGCATCGCATCGCGGCGGTGCGCGGCGATCCGCTGCTGCATCTGGCCGCTCTGGGCCAGAAGCGCGCGCAACTGGGCCACCGAGGCGTGATCGACGTCGCTCGCCAGAAGCGTGCGCAAGGCCTCGATCTGGCCGCGCACCCAGCTCTCGTCCTCGGCCAGCACGGTGATCGTGTCGCACATCGTACGGACCAGTTCCGTCAGCTCGACGGTCAACCGCTCCGAACGGCGCAGCTTGCGCGCACCGCGGTCGGCCTCGCCCGGCGGCAGCCCGTCGCCCGCGCCGCCCGCCTCGGCCCAGGCGATCGCATAGTTCTCCGGGGTCGGGGGCAGACGCCTCTGAGAGAGGTGGATCATCGCCGCCCGGGCGATCACCGCCGGGGACGCCGTCGCGGCCGGCGCGCCCTCGCCCGCTGCCCGAGTCCGTTCACCTGCCGTCACCGACGGCACCGATTCCATTGTCGTCATGCCTGACCTCTCGTTTCGAACCCGACCCCGCACGCTCACGAAGGGCTCGTTGGTTGCGTCAGGACTGTCATCGGCATCGGGCGTTGCCACCTTAGGTCGCGACGCCCCGCCATGCGCCCATCGATGGGTTCCGGCGGACGGACGCCGCGCGCGGGCGACGAACGGTGCGCAAACGCGACAGACGGCGGCGCGCCAAACCGGATCTCGACCCACACAGGACCACCGGAGGATGATTTGCGGCATCATCGAGCTTCTCCGACAACCGAGGTCGCGTTTGGAACACTCCACCCCGTGGCGTTCGCGTCCCGCCGAAGACGGCGTTCGCGGCTGGGTCATCGCCGGAGGTGGAGTGCTCGTCTTCCTCGGCCTGCTCGCGTGGCTGGGTTCAGAGGTCCGCGACAATGGTCGCGATCCGTTCGCCATCGTCGCCGTGCTGGTGACGATGTTCCTGCTCGGCGTCGCCGGCGGCATCTGGCATGCGCAACGCACCCATCGCCGGACCTGGCGCTCGTTGCACAGCCTGGTGTCCGCTGGTGACCGGCTGCTCGGCGACCGCTCCGGCCTGCGCCTGCCGGCGTCCCTGTCGGGCGAGTTCGCGCCGGTGGTCGATCTGATCAACCGCTTCGCAGCCCTGCGCGATGCGACGGCGGCCACGCTCGCCGACCGGGACGAACAGATCGCGGCGCTGCAGCGGCTGGGAAGCCTGATCTACTGCGAGCAGGACGAGGACGGGCGATTCACCCGCATCGAGTCGACCGACGGGCGCAGCGCGGCTCTGGCGACGGTTCTGCTCGGCCGCACCCGCTGGGACGACGGCGGCACCTGGCTCGGACGCACGGTCGAGGCTGCAGCGGCCGGCGTGCGCGGCAGCGGCGGCTGGCGCACCGTGCGCGACGCGCCGGCCTTGCGCAACGGGCGCTTCGAACTCGTCTGGACTCAGCCGCTGATGTCCGGTCGCGCCTGGCTCCACGAACTGACCGAACCGCGGCTCGATGCGAACGGCGCATTCGTCGGCTGGCGCAGCGTGATCCGCGATGCATCCGATCCGCTGGCGAGCGCCCGCCACGCGCTCAATCTCGCCGGCGCGATGCGTGTCGCGACCCAGCCGACCCTGTTGATCGAGGCCGCGGGCGATCCGCCCGGATGGCGCGTCGTCTGGCTGAACGCGGCGGCCTGCGCACTGTTCGGCCGCTCAGAGGCCGAACTCCTCGCATCCGCTGCGGCGGACCTGTTCGCTCCTGCCGATGCCGAGGTCGCCGAACGCGTGGGGGCGTCGCTGCGCATCGCACAGGGCCTGCGCTGCAGCCCGCGCGTCATCGACCGATATGCCGTCAGCCATCAGGTGACCCTTCGCCTCGACCCGGTTCCCGCGATCGAGGGCATGCCGCTGCTCGCGGCACTCTCGCTCGACCGGCTGCCGGCCGAGGCGCTGCACCTGCGCTCGGAGCGCGCGCGCATCGAGCGTCTGCTCGACGCCCAGCAGTCGCGCATCCGGGATCTCGAGATCGCGGCGCGCGAGCTCGAGTCGTTCAGCGCCTCGGTGTCGCACGACCTGCGCGCGCCGCTGCGCGTCGTCGACGGGTTCGCCCGCCTGCTCAAGGACGACTTCGGCCACACCTTCGACCGTGTTGCCCACGACCACGTCGACCGCATCACCTCCGCCGCGGCGCGCATGAACCGGATGATCGACGCGCTGCTGAAGCTGGCCCGCGTGTCGTCCGAACCGATCGAGTCCGAGCCGGTGGACCTGAGCGCGCTCGCGCGCCAGGTCGTCGACGAACTTCAGGCGGAAGACCCGCAGCGTTCGGCGCTGGTGTCGATCGAACCTGGCCTGACGACCCGAGGCGACCGCGTGCTGCTGCGAATCCTGCTCGAGAACCTGATCGGCAACGCCTGGAAGTACACGGGGCGCTGCGCTCGCGCCGAGATCTCGTTCGGCGCCCGGCGCGAGGCGGGATCGACCGTGTTCACCGTGTCCGACAACGGTGCCGGCTTCGACGCGCGCTTCGCCGATCGGCTGTTCCAGGTGTTCCAGCGCCTGCACGGCGCCGACGAATTCCCCGGCACCGGTGTCGGTCTCGCGACCGCCGCGCGCATCGTCAAGCGTCATCGCGGACGCATCTGGGCCGACAGCGTCCCGGGCGAAGGCGCCCGCTTCCACTTCACCCTCGACGAAGCGGGCGCGTAAGCCTGGCCCTGGCGGCAGGCCTCGCCCTTGCGCCGGGACAAGCAACGCGACGAGCGCACGGGCTCGTGGAGAGCGGCTGCCCCGAATCAAGAAGAAACGCCCGCTGCTAGCGGGCGCTTTTCATCGGGGTGCTGAATTCTTTGGGGTGGATGATGGGATTCGAACCCACGACAACCGGAATCACAATCCGGGACTCTACCACTGAGCTACATCCACCACGGTACTGCTTGGCCTGCCCGACAGGAATCGAACCTGTGACCCTCAGCTTAGAAGGCTGATGCTCTATCCAACTGAGCTACGGGCAGCGAATCCGTCGTGCCTCCGGGCATGGAACGGAATCTGGTGCTGCGCCGCCGGGACACTGGTCGGGGCGAGAGGATTCGAACCTCCGACATCTTGCTCCCAAAGCAAGCACTCTACCAGGCTGAGCTACGCCCCGGAGGCCGCGAATTGTATCCCATCCAAGCGGATGCCCCAAACGGCGCCGGGCGCGCGGTGACTCGCACTTCGATCGGATTCACGCTTCGATCGACTCGGCGATGCGCCGCGCCGTCTGCTCGGCCAGCTCCTCGTCGCGCGCCTCGACCATCACGCGCAGCAGCGGTTCGGTCCCCGAGGCGCGGATCAGAATGCGGCCGTTCGCGCCCAACCGGGACTCGGCCTCGGCACACGCCGCGCCGAGTCCGGGGTGCGCGCGCCAGTCGAAGCCCTTCTGGATGCGCACGTTGATCAGCTTCTGCGGCAGCAGCGTCAGGTCGGAAGTGAGCTGCGCCAGCGACATCCCGGTCCGGCGCACCGCGGACAGCACCTGCAGTGCGCTGATCGTGCCGTCTCCCGTCGTGTGGCAATCGAGGCACAGCAGGTGTCCCGAGCTCTCGCCGCCATACAGCCAGCCCTTCTGTTGCAGCAGTTCGAGCACGTAGCGGTCGCCGACGTTGGCGCGCGCGAACTCGACCCCGTGTCGCGAGAGCGCCTGCTCGAGCGCGAGGTTGCTCATCAGCGTGCCGACCGCGCCCGCCACCGGGCCGCGCAGCAGGCGCTCGCGCACGATCACGTAGAGAAGTTCGTCGCCGTTGTAGATCCGGCCCGAGCCATCGACGACGACCAGGCGATCGGCGTCGCCGTCGACGGCGATGCCGAAGTCGGCTCGGTGCTCGTGCACCGCCCGCCGCAACGTGTCTGGGTGCGTGGCGCCGACCGAATCGTTGATGTTGAAGCCGTCCGGCTGGACACCGATCTCCTTGACCTCGGCGCCGAGCTCGTGGAACACGTGCGGCGCGGTGTGGTACGCCGCGCCGTTCGCGCAATCGACGACGAGGCGCAGTCCGCGCAGGTCGAGGGCGAACGGGAACGAGCTCTTGCAGAATTCGATGTAGCGCCCTGCAGCGTCCTCGATGCGGCGCGCCCTGCCCAGGCGGTCCGAGCGGACGCAGCCCATCGGCTGCTCGAGCGCCTGCTCGATCCGCGCCTCGGTGGCGTCGGGCAGCTTGTTGCCGTCGCCGGAGAAGAACTTGATGCCGTTGTCGTCGTAGGGGTTGTGCGACGCGCTGATCACGACTCCGGCCGACAGCCGCAGGGCACGCGTCAGGTAGGCCACGCCCGGCGTGGGCAAAGGTCCGGACAGCAGCACGTCGACCCCCGCGGCGGCGAAACCGGCCTCGAGCGCCGCCTCGAGCATGTACCCGGAGATTCGCGTGTCCTTGCCGATCAGCACGGTCGGACGTCCGGACTGCCCCTGCTGGGCGAGCACCCGCCCGGCCGCGTAGCCGAGCCGCATCACGAACTGGGGCGAGATCGGATCCTCGCCCACCGTGCCGCGGACTCCATCGGTGCCGAAATACTTGCGTCCCATCAGTGCTTCCCTTCAAAGTTCGCGGCTGGCGTGGCAGCCTCGATCCCGGCGCGTACCCGCAATGCATCCCGCGTTTCGGCAACGTCGTGCACGCGCACGATTCTCGCCCCCCGCTCGACGGCGCACAGCATCGCGGCCAGACTTCCTGCGAGCCGCTCGCCAACCGGGCGCCCGGTCAGGTGCCCGATCACGGACTTGCGCGACACTCCGACGAGCACCGGCGCTCCGAGTGCGACCAGGCGCTGCAGTTCGCCCAGCAGCCGCAGGTTGTCCGGCTGGTTCTTGCCGAACCCGATGCCCGGATCGAGCACGATCCGGCACGCATCGATGCCGTCGTCGAACAGCTGTTGCCGCCGACGGTAGAGCCAGTCGATCACCTCGAAAACCACGTCCCGATAGACGGGCGCCTGCTGCATCGTGGACGGATCGCCGCGCATGTGCATCACGCACAACGCGGCGCGCGTGCCGCGTACCGCATCGACGGCCCCCGCGGCACCAAACCCCTGCACGTCGTTGATCATGTCCGCACCCGCGGCCAACACCGCGCGCATCACCTGCGGATTGCGCGTGTCGACCGACAGCGGCACGCCGAGAACGCGCAGGCCCTCGACCACCGGCACGACGCGGGCGATCTCCTCGCCGACGGAGACGGCGGCCGCCCCCGGCCGGGTCGACTCCCCGCCGATGTCGATGATGTCGCCACCTTCCTCGTGGATACGCCGCCCGCGCTCGATGGCGTCGTCGATCGCGCAATAGCGCCCGCCGTCCGAAAAGGAATCGGGCGTAACGTTCAGGATACCCATGACCAACGGCCGATCGAGCTTCAGCTCGAATCGGCCGCATTGGAGGGCGATCACGTCAGGCACGGCGGGGAACGTGGCGAGGGCTCCCGGAAGACGCCCGGAACGGGGTGAAGAGCCGACGCCCGGAAGGAGGTGACGAAAGCCGGCGCCCGGGGCAAGCCCAGGCGCCGACAGGGGCTCAGACGTTGGCTGCCGGCGCGGCAGGCGCAGCAGGCGTCACCGGCGACGGGGCGCTCGGAGTGCCGCCGCTGCCGCTGCCGCCGGAGCGCTCCTTCGGGGGGCGCGGCGGACGACCTGCGACGATGTCGTCGATCTGGTCGCTGTCGATGGTCTCCCATTCGAGCAGAGCCTTCGTCATCGCTTCGACCTTGTCGCGGTTGTCCTCGAGGATCTTGCGCGCGACCGCATACTGCTCGTCGATGATGCGCCGGATCTCGGCGTCGACCTTGCGCATCGTCTCCTCGGAGACGTTGGTGGTCTTGGTGATCGACCGACCCAGGAAGACCTCGCCCTCGTTCTCGGCGTAGACCATCGGGCCGAGCTCGTCGCTCATGCCGTAGCGCGTGACCATGTCGCGAGCGATCGAGGTCGCCCGCTCGAAGTCGTTCGACGCGCCGGTGGTCATCTGGTGCATGAACAACTCTTCGGCAATGCGCCCACCGAACAGCACCGCGATCGTGTTCAGCATGCGATCCCGATCGAGGCTGTAGCGGTCCTCCGTCGGCAACTGCATCGTCACACCCAGCGCGCGACCGCGAGGAATGACCGTGACCTTGTGCACCGGATCGGTCTTGGGCAGCATCTTCGCGACGATCGCGTGACCGGATTCGTGGTACGCGGTGTTGCGGCGCTCCTCCTCGGGCATCACCAGCGTGCGCCGTTCGGCGCCCATGATGATCTTGTCCTTCGCGCGCTCGAAATCGACCATCTCGACCAGGCGCCCGCTGCGGCGCGCTGCGAACAGTGCGGCCTCGTTCACCAGGTTGGCGAGATCGGCCCCCGAGAAGCCGGGCGTGCCGCGCGCGATCAGGTCGGCGCGCACGTCCGGAGCGATCGGCACCTTGCGCATGTGAACGTTCAGGATCTGCTCGCGGCCGCGGATATCGGGCAGCGGCACCACCACCTGGCGATCGAAGCGGCCGGGACGCAACAGCGCCGGGTCGAGCACGTCGGGACGGTTGGTCGCGGCGATGACGATGACGCCCTGCCCCTGCTCGAAACCATCCATCTCGACCAGCAGCTGGTTCAGCGTCTGCTCGCGCTCGTCGTTGCCGCCGCCGAGCCCTGCGCCACGCTGCCGGCCGACCGCATCGATCTCGTCGATGAACAGGATGCAGGGGGCGTGCTTCTTCGCGTTCTCGAACATGTCGCGCACCCGCGCCGCGCCGACGCCGACGAACATCTCGACGAAATCGGATCCGGAGATCGAGAAGAACGGCACCTTGGCCTCGCCGGCGATCGCACGCGCCAGCAGCGTCTTGCCGGTGCCGGGCGAGCCGACCATCAGCACGCCACGCGGAATGCGCCCGCCGAGCTTCTGGAACTTCGACGGGTCACGCAGGAATTCGACCAGCTCGTGGACTTCTTCCTTGGCTTCGTCGCAGCCGGCGACGTCCGCGAAAGTGACGGTGTTGTTGCTCTCGTCGAGCATGCGCGCCTTCGACTTGCCGAACGAGAAGGCACCGCCGCGCCCGCCGCCCTGCATCTGGCGCATGAAGAACACCCACACGCCGATCAGCAGCAGCATCGGGAACCAGGACACGAAGATGTTCAGCAGCAGCGACTGCTCTTCCTCGGGCTTGGCGTTGACCTGCACGCCGTACTTCATAAGGTCGCCGACCATCCACGGGTCGCTCGGCGAGAACACCGTGAAGCTCTTGTTGTCCTTGGTGCGGGCCCGCAGCGTGCGGCCGTCGATGACGACGCTTTCGACACGCCCTTCCCTGGCTTCCGCCATGAACTGGGAATACGGCACGTCGCCGGCGCGCGCCTGACGGCTGTCGAACTGCTTGAAGACGGTGAACAGCACGAGTGCGATCACCAGCCAGACAGCCGCCTTCGAGAAGACATTGTTCACTCGGTACGCTCCTGTTTCAACCCGCCGATTCTACGCATCTTGCGCAGGCGACGCCAGCCGAATGGTCTTCCTAAGTCGTTGATCCATATGGACCTTACACATCACGAACCCGACACACCGCTTTCCGGGCCCGCCACGCGCCGAACCTTGAGCCCGCGGCCCAGTAAATAGGTCTCGGCCGACTTGTCTCGCGAAGCCTTCGGTTTGCGCGGCGCCACCCGCACGAACAACTGTTTGAACCGTTCCACCAGCTGGCTGTAACCGCTGCCATGGAAACATTTGACCAGCAGCGCACCCTCCGGCTTCAGATGATGAGAGGCGAAATCGGCGGCCAGTTCGATCAGATCCGCCATCCGGGCGGAATCCGCCGCCCCGACACCCGATAGATTGGGGGCCATGTCCGAAACCACAAGGTCGAGCTTCTGCCCCTCGAGGACGGCCTCGAGTCGGGCCAGCACGGCCGGATCGCGGAAATCGCCCTGCAGGAACTCCACTCCGGCGATAACCTCCATCGGCAGCAGATCGAGCGCAACGATCCGGCCGCGGATCACGCCGCCCGGTCCGACCAGCCGCTCGCGCAGCACCTGGCTCCACGCCCCCGGGGCCGAGCCGAGGTCGACCACGGCCATCCCCGGCCGGATCAGCGCGTCCTGCTGGTCGATCTCGATCAGCTTGAACGCCGCACGCGAGCGGTATCCCTGGCGGGTCGCCGCTTTCACGTACGGATCGTTGATGTGCTGATCCAGCCACGCCTTGTTGAATTTGTTCTTCGCCATCGCGCTTCCGATTCTCTCTGCCGCCGCCTTCGTGCTGCCCTCGCTCAAGACCGGATCGGCGCCGCGCGCCGGTCCCCTCGGACCGGCCTGCGGCGTACAATTCGCCAATGAACGACACTGTGAACGAACTGCCCGCGCCCCCGGAACTGACACCGGCGCAGCGCAAGGAACTGAAGGCCCGGGCGCACCACCTGAAGCCCGTGGTCATGATCGGCGAGTCCGGCGTCACGGACGGCGTCGTCGCCGAAGCCGAACGCGCGATCGCCGTCCATGAACTGATCAAAGTCAGCGTCGCCGGCGACGACCGCGACGAACGCCGGGCGGCGATGCACGCCCTCGCGACACGCATCGGCGCCGCGCCGGTCCAGATCATCGGCAAGCAACTGATCGTCTACCGCCCGTCCAGCAACGAAGATGCGGGCGCGGGCGGACGAATCAAGCGTTCCGGCCCCTACGTCCCAAAGAAGGCCGAAGCCGTGGCGCGAGGCTCCGGTCGTGCCGGCGGCGAGCGCAAGGGCGCGACGCTGAAGGGAACCAAGGGCGCGAAGGCGCGCAAGGCCTTCGCCGACATGGTGGCATCCTCGGCGAACCGCCCGCCGGCGACCAGGGCTGGCCGCACCGGCGGCCCGGCATCCACGCCGCGGGCACGCCCGGCGGCGGCAGGCGCGCCAGTGCGAGGCGCAACGACGCGCGCTGCGGGCGACCGGGCACGTCCGCACAGTCAGGCCCCTGCCCGCAGGCCCGCCACCGGAACGACCGGAAGCACGGCTGGCGGGGCAGGCGCACGCGGCAGCGCGCCAAGACCGTCCGCCTCGCGCGCCCCCGCCGCAGCCCCGCGCAGTTCGGGCGCGCGCGCACCTGCCGCGCGCAGTTCCGCAGGCCGGGCAGCGCCCGCGCCCCGCACGATCGGCGGGCTGCGCCCGCGGGGCGGCAAATCCAAGGGCTGACACGGCGGCGTCCGGGCATCGGCGCCGCAGCGTCGCGGCTGCCCGGGTCCGCTGACGGTTCATTGCCGGGCGGACGCGCCGGAATCCGCGTTCATTCGTAGCGGACGTCGAGGAGTTCGTATTCGCGCGTGCCGCCGGGCGCCTTGACCTCGCCGACGTCGCCGGCCGACTTGCCGATCAGCGCACGCGCCAGCGGACTCGACACCGAGATGCGCCCCGACTTGATGTCGGCCTCGTCGTCGCCGACGATCTGGTAGGTCACCTTCTCGCCAGACTCGAGATCCTCGAGGTCGACCGTCGCGCCGAAGACCGCGCGCCCGTCGGCATCCAGCAACTTCGGGTCGATGACCTGCGCGTTCGACAGCTTCGATTCAAGCTCCGCGATCCGGCCTTCGATGAAGCCCTGCCGTTCGCGCGCCGCGTCGTATTCGGCGTTCTCGGACAGGTCTCCTTGCGCGCGCGCATCGGCGATCGCCGTGATCACTGCCGGCCGCTCGACCGACTTCAGGCGCTGCAGTTCTTCCTTGAGCAACTGCGCTCCGCGCTGCGTCAGGGGTATCGCCATCGATCCGCTCCGATTCGTTCAGTTTGCGACCAGCCCGACGTGCAGCTCCTGCAGGCTGTACACGTCGAGGCTGCGCAAGTGCTTCATGCCCTCGACCGCGGCGCGCGCGCCGGCGATCGTGGTGTAGTAGGTGACCCGCTGCGCGAGGGCGGTGGTGCGGATCGAACGCGAGTCGGAGATCGCGCCGCGGCGTTCCTCCACGGTGTTGATCACGAGCTGGATGTCGCCGTTCTTCATCATGTCGACGACGTTCGGCCTGCCTTCCTGCACCTTGCTGACCGGCGTCACGGGAATGCCCGCCGCGGCGATCGCCGCGGCCGTGCCCTTGGTGGCGATCAGGCGGAAGCCGAACTCGTGCAACGCCCTGGACAGCGGCACCATGCGCGGCTTGTCGGCGTTCTTCACGGAGATGAACACACCGCCTTCGGTCGGCAGCTTCACGCCGGCGGCGAGCTGAGACTTCACGAAGGCCTCGCCGAACGAGTAGCCCACCCCCATCACCTCACCCGTGGACTTCATCTCGGGCCCGAGGATCGTGTCCACGCCCGGGAACTTCACGAACGGAAACACCGCCTCCTTGACGGAGAAGTACTTCGGCGTGATCTCCGCGCCCACCCCCTGCTGCGCGAGCGAGCGCCCCGCCATGCAGCGGGCCGCGATCTTCGCCAGCTGCAGCCCGGTCGCCTTCGACACGTACGGCACCGTGCGCGAGGCACGCGGATTGACCTCGAGCACGAAGACCGTGCCACCGTCCACCTGCGCACCCGTGCCGGCCGGAGCCGCGGCCGCGGGGTCCTGCTGGATCGCGAACTGCACGTTCATCAGGCCAACCACCTTCAGTGCCCGGGCCATCAGCTCGGTCTGACGCTTCAGCTCGGCGACCAGACCGTCGGACAGCGAGTACGGCGGCAGCGAGCAAGCCGAATCGCCCGAGTGAACGCCGGCCTGCTCGATGTGCTCCATCACGCCGCCGATGAACACGCGCTCGCCATCGGACAGGCAGTCGACGTCGACCTCGATCGCATCGTTCAGGAACCGGTCGAGCAGCACCGGACTGTCGTTGCTGACCTTGACCGCCTCGCGCATGTAGCGCTCGAGATCCCTCTGCTCGTGGACGATCTCCATCGCGCGGCCGCCCAGCACGTAGCTGGGGCGCACGACCAGCGGATAGCCGATCTCCTGCGCCATCGCGATCGCGTCGGACTCGGTGCGCGCGGTGCGGTTCGGCGGCTGGCGCAGGTTCAGCTTGACCAGCAGCTTCTGGAAGCGTTCGCGGTCCTCGGCGATGTCGATCGACTCGGGCGAGGTGCCGATGATCGGCACGCCGTTGGCCTCGAGCGCCTTGGCCAGCTTCAGCGGCGTCTGCCCGCCGTACTGCACGATCACGCCGACCGGCTTTTCCTTGTCGACGATCTCGAGCACGTCCTCGAGCGTAAGCGGCTCGAAGTACAGTCGGTCCGAGGTGTCGTAGTCGGTCGACACGGTCTCGGGGTTGCAGTTCACCATGATCGTCTCGTAGCCGTCCTCGCGCAGCGCGAACGCAGCGTGCACGCAGCAGTAGTCGAACTCGATCCCCTGCCCGATCCGGTTCGGCCCGCCGCCCAGCACCATGATCTTGCGACGGTCGGTCGGCGCCGCCTCGCACTCGTCCTCGTAGGTCGAGTAGAGGTACGCGGTGGACGTGGCGAACTCGGCCGCGCAGGTGTCGACGCGCTTGTAGACCGGGCGCACGCCCAGCTCGCGGCGCAGCTTGCGCACCTCGCCTTCGGTGCTGTCCAGCAGCCAGGCGAGACGACGATCGGAGAAACCCTTCTTCTTAAGGAACAGCAGCGTCGCGCGGTCGATGTCGGCGAGCGTGCGCTTCTCGAGCGCGAGCTCGAGATCGACGAGCTCCTTGATCTGCGTCAGGAACCACGGGTCGATCTTCGTGAGCTCGAAGACCTCGTCGATCGTGAAGCCCTGAGCGAACGCGTCGCCCACGTACCAGATGCGCTCGGGACCGGGCTCGCCGAGCTCCTCTTCGAGGGTCTCGCGGTCCTTGGTCTTCTCGTTCATCCCGTCCACGCCGACCTCGAGACCGCGCAGCGCCTTCTGGAACGACTCCTGGAAGGTGCGGCCGATCGCCATCACCTCGCCGACCGACTTCATCTGCGTGGTCAGGTGCGCATCGGCCTGCGGGAACTTCTCGAACGCGAAGCGCGGGATCTTCGTGACCACGTAGTCGATCGTCGGCTCGAACGACGCCGGTGTCGCCCCGCCGGTGATCTCGTTGCGCAGCTCGTCGAGCGTGTAGCCGACCGCGAGCTTGGCTGCAACCTTCGCGATCGGGAAACCGGTCGCCTTCGATGCCAGCGCCGAGGAGCGCGACACGCGCGGATTCATCTCGATCACGATCATCCGGCCGTCGCGCGGGTCGATCGCGAACTGCACGTTGCTGCCGCCGGTGTCGACGCCGATCTCGCGCAGGATCGCGATCGACGCGTCGCGCATCAGCTGGTATTCCTTGTCGGTCAGCGTCTGCGCCGGCGCCACCGTGATCGAGTCGCCGGTGTGGATGCCCATCGGGTCGAGGTTCTCGATCGAGCAAACGATGATGCAGTTGTCGGCGCGATCGCGCACGACCTCCATCTCGAACTCCTTCCAGCCGATCAGCGACTCTTCGATCAGCAGCTCGCGGGTGGGCGACGCTTCCAGGCCGCGCTTGCAGATCGTCTCGAACTCCTCGGCGTTGTAGGCGATGCCACCGCCGGTGCCGCCCAGCGTGAAGCTCGGTCGGATGATCACCGGGAAGCCGACCGTGCGCTGCACGGACCAGGCCTCGTCGAGGGAATGCGCGATGCCCGAACGGGCCGAGCCCAGCCCGATCTTCGTCATCGCCTCCTTGAACTTGGAGCGGTCCTCGGCCTTGTCGATCGCCTCGGGAGACGCGCCGATCAGTTCGACATCGTACTTGTCGAGCACGCCATTGCGGTGCAGGTCGAGCGCGCAGTTCAGCGCCGTCTGGCCGCCCATCGTCGGCAGGATCGCGTCCGGCCGCTCCTTGTCGATGATGCTCTCGACGACCTGCCAGGTGATCGGCTCGATGTAGGTGACGTCGGCCGTCTCCGGGTCGGTCATGATCGTCGCCGGGTTGCTGTTGACCAGGATGACCTTGAAGCCCTCTTCGCGCAGCGCCTTGCAGGCCTGCGCGCCGGAGTAGTCGAACTCGCAGGCCTGACCGATGACGATCGGACCGGCGCCGATGATCAGGATGCTCTCGATGTCGGTGCGTTTAGGCATTCTTGTTGTTCTCCATCAGCTTCACGAACCGGTCGAACAGGTAGACGATGTCGTGCGGTCCGGGACTCGCCTCGGGGTGCCCCTGGAAACAGAACGCCGGCCGATCGGTGCGGGCGAGGCCCTGCACCGAATCGTCGAACAGCGACACGTGCGTGACGCGCATGTTCGCCGGCAGCGTCGCCGGATCGACCGCGAAGCCGTGGTTCTGGCTGGTGATCAGCACCTGTCCGGAATCGAGGTCCTTCACCGGGTGATTGGCGCCGTGGTGTCCGAACTTCATCTTCATCGTTCGCGCGCCGGAGGCCAGGCCCATGATCTGGTGGCCCAGACAGATGCCGAACGTCGGGATGCCGCGTTCGATCAGTTCGCGCGCGGACGCGATCGCGTAATCGCAGGGTTCCGGGTCGCCCGGCCCATTGGACAGGAAGATGCCGTCCGGATTCAGCGCCAGCGCGTCGGCCGCGCTGGCTTGCGCCGGCAGCACCGTGACCGCGCAACCGCGATCGGCAAGCAGTCGCAGGATGTTGCGCTTGACGCCGAAGTCGAAGGCCGCGACCCGGAAGCGCCGCTCGGTCTGGGGGCGGTATCCGCCGGCGAGGCTCCAGACGCTTTCGTTC
This sequence comes from uncultured beta proteobacterium, assembly GCA_963849015.1. Lineage (GTDB taxonomy): Bacteria > Pseudomonadota > Gammaproteobacteria > Burkholderiales > Burkholderiaceae_E > Quisquiliibacterium. The sequence continues at coordinate 357,455 of CAWKFK010000005.1, read as the reverse complement.
CAATCGTAGGGTTTGTCGACACTGACCACCTTCGCCAGATCCATCCCGGCCAGACCCGGGAAGCCGCGCGCGGCGTCGACCGCCGCCTGCTCGTCGAGCTGCTCGCCGGTCGAAGTTCCGGCCATCAGGCAGCCGCCCTGTGCGCCCTTCTCGCGCAGGATCCGCGTCAGTTTGCGCGTGTCGATGCCGGCGATGCCGGGGATGCCCTCACGAACCAGGTAGTCGGACAGCCCGCCCTGCGCGCGCCAGTTCGACGCCCGCGCGGGCAGATCCTTGATGACCAGGCCCGCGGCCTGAATGCGGGTCGACTCGGCGTCCTCGTCGTTGACACCGTAGTTGCCGATGTGCGGATACGTCAGCGTGACGATCTGCCGACAGTAGCTCGGATCGGTCAGGATTTCCTGGTAGCCGGTGATCGCGGTGTTGAACACCACTTCGCCGACGCTCCGGGTCGGAGCGCCGATCGAGATGCCGCGGAACACGGTGCCGTCGGCGAGGGCCAGCAGCGCGGGGGGCAATTGCGGAAGCAAGGAAGGACTCCTGTTCAGCCTCGCCCGCGCGAGTTCGCCCGCGTTGTGCGGACGAGCCAGCGTTTGCCGCTCGGAGAATCGGGGGGATCAGCGCTAGGCGGGCCGGAAGCGTTTGATATTGCTGAATTTTACCATGCCCGCGGGCAGGAGCCGGGCTGCGACCGGCTTCGACGGCTGGCGCGCGATGCCGCTCACTTGCGGGCATCCTGCCTCGGGAACCGCGTCGGGGCCGGCTTCCAGCGAAGGATCGCCTCGTCGGCCGTCACCAGCGTCGCGCCGTTCGACAGGGCACTGGCGACGACGATCCGATCTGCGGGATCCTTGTGGAATCCCGCAAGGCGGCAACCCCTGAGGACGATGTCCCCATCCGCGGCAATCTCGACTACACCGCCCGCGATGGCATCGGCACGGATCGCGTCGATCGGCGCGTCGACGACGATTCGGGCGCGCTGCGCAAGCATCTCCATTTCCCAGAAACAGAAGGCGCTGACCGCCAACTCCCGGTGCGCGAGCGCGTCCCGACAGATGCGCGTGCTGCGCGGGCCGAGCTGGCCGTCCTGCGTGATGAACCACAGGAACGCGTGGGTATCCAGCACGATCACTGCAACGCCTCCCAGTCGTCCGTCGCAACCGGGGCGACGATGTCACCCTTCACGATCAGCCGATGCCGCCACGCTCCGTAGAGATCTTTCTTCGCAGGCGGCGACACCTGCCTGAGTTCCGCGACCGGCTTGCCGTTCTTGGTGATCAGGATCGGTTCGCCCGAGCGCGCGACCTCGTCCATCAGCGCGAGACACTTCGCCTTGAACCTTGCAGAACTTCGAGTAGATAAATCCGACTGCCTGGGCCAGCCGGTCTTGATCACCCTGCCACGTAGGGTCACCATTCCACTGTCAAGCGGCAATCGCATTGCCAGCTCCGCAACTCCCAACGAACGGTGGAGCGCGCGCTCGTCCGCGTCCCCCGCGTCTCGCAGAACACCGGTCCCTTCGGCCGCTGGCGCGGTAGACTCGGTCCGTTCAACGGAGATCGATCATGATCGACTGGTCGAGCTGCCCTGCAGTGAGCCGAAGCAAGGACGTGGTCAGTGGAGCCTGGGTGTTTCGCGGCACTCGCGTGCCGATCGCAGCGTTGTTCGAGAACCTCGAGGACGGGGCGACGATCGAGAAGTTCGTGGAATGGTTTCCCGGCGTCGAAGTCCAAGAGGCGCGAGCCGTGCTCGAGCACGCCGCCCGGAGTTCGCTCGCCGAGGCGTGAATGCGGATCCTGTTCGATCAGGGCGTTCCCGCGCCCCTGCGGCATTCCGTGTCGTCGCATGAGGTAGCGACGTGCTTCGAACTGGGATGGTCGGCGCTGCGCAACGGTGAACTCCTGGAGGCCGCCGAAGCGGCCTCGTTCCAGGTCTTCGTGACGACAGATCAGAACCTTCGCTACCAACAGAATCTGAGCGCGCGGGCGATCAGCATCATCGTCCTGCGGACCACGAGCTGGCCTCTGATGCAGGGCCACCTGTCGACGATCGTCGAGGCGATCGAACGTGCGGTCGCCGGCGGTTATCGCGAGGTCGCGATCCCGCTGGCTCGCTGACGTCGGACTGCAGGACCAGGTAGCCGACCGCATGGGCCGGTCCGAAGCGCCGCGCACGCCGCGCCGCTACACTCAGCGGACCTACAACGAGGAGGAGCCGCCATGCCACGCATTTCGAAACTCTCGCGCTCGGTCGCCGACAAGGTCGTCATCGTCACCGGCGCCGCCAGCGGCATGGGCCGGGCGACCGCGCAGCTGTTCGCCGACGAAGGCGCGCGGGTCGCGGTCACCGACATCGGCGACGTCGCGCCGGTCGTCGACGCGATCGCCGCGGCAGGCGGCAAGGCACACGGCTGGAAGCTCGACGTGTCCGACCCGGCGGACATCAAGCGCGTGGTCGGAGAGGTCGCCGCGCGCTTCGGCGGCATCGACATCCTCGTGAACAACGCCGGCATCTCGGTCCGGCTGCCGGTCGACGCCGAGGATTACGAGTCGAAATGGGCGCGCGCGCTCGACGTGATGCTGACCGCGCACGTGCGCATGATCCGCGCGGCGCTTCCCCACCTGCGCAAGTCGTCGTCGCCCCGGATCGTCAACGTCGCCTCGACCGAAGGCCTGGGCGCGACCAAGCTGCACAGCCCCTACACGGCGGCCAAGACCGGCGTGATCGGTCTGACCCGCTCGCTGGCGGTCGAGTTCGGCAACGAAGGCATCACGGTGAACTGCATCTGCCCGGGACCGATCGACACGCCTCTCGTCGCACGCGTATCTGCCGCCGACCGCGCGAAGTACGTGCACCGCCGCATCCCGATGGGCCGCTACGGCGACCCCGAGGAGGTCGCGCAGATGACGCTGTCGCTGTGCCTGCCGGCCGCCTCGTTCATCACCGGCGCGGTCGTTCCGGTCGACGGCGGTCTGATGGTGCGCAACGCCTGAGACGGGTCGCCGGCGCGGCGCGCCGGTTGCAGCGCCGGAGATGCGCGGCGCCGGGTCAGTCCTGCACCGCGCGACGATCGCGCAGGGCCTGCGCGATCGTGCCGGGATCGACGTACTCCAGTTCGCTGCCGACCGGCACCCCGCGCGCGAGGCGCGTCACCTTCAGGCCGCGGGCGCGCAGCAATTCGCCGATGTAGTGTGCGGTCGCCTCGCCTTCCTGCGTGAAGTTCGTCGCGAGGATCACTTCGCGCACCACGCCGTCGGTGGCGCGCGCGAGCAGCCGGTCGAAGTGGATCTCCTTCGGACCGATGCCGTCGAGCGGCGAAAGCCTTCCCATCAGCACGAAGTACAGGCCGTTGAACGTCAGGGTCTGCTCGACCATCAGCTGATCGGACGGCGTCTCGACGACGCACAGCTGCGTCGGATCTCGGCGCGCTGACGCGCAGGTGTCGCAGATCTCGTGCTCGGTGAAGGTGTTGCAGCGCGCGCAGTGGCGGATGCGCTCGACCGCTTCGCCAAGCGCCCGCGACAGCTGCGCCGCCCCGTCCCGATCGTGCTGCAAGAGGTAGTAGGCGAAGCGCTGCGCCGACTTCGCGCCGACCCCCGGCAGCCGCTTCAACGCGGCCGTGAGAGCCTCGAGCGCGGCGGGTCCCTTCATCGCGGTCAGAACGGCATCTTGAATCCGGGCGGCAGCGGCAGTCCGGCCGTCACACTGCCCATCTTCTCGGTCGACGTCTGCTCGGCACGCCGCAGGCCGTCGTTCAGTGCCGCCACGACCAGATCCTCGAGCATGTCCTTGTCGTCGGCGAGCAGGCTCGGGTCGATGGAAATGCGCTTGACCTCGTTGCGGCAAGTGAGGACGACCTTGACCAGGCCCGCGCCCGACTGGCCTTCGACCTCGATCGAGGCCAGTTCCTCCTGCTTCTTGCGCAGGTTCTCCTGCATCTGCTGGGCCTGTTTCATCAGACCGGCGAGTTGTCCCTTCATCATGCGCGATGGCTCCTGGGTGATCCGTGTTGGTGATCGCTTCGAAAATGTCGTGGCAGCTGCTCAGTCGTCGACGGGTCGGACCGAGTCCGGCAGGATGCGGCCGCCGAAGTCGTCGATCAGCGTGCGGACGAACGGGTCTTCCTCGATCGCCGCGCGCGCCTCGCTCAGGCGCTCGGCGCGCTGGCGCGAGGCAACCGACGCAGCAGTGGCGCCGCCGACCGCGCCGGTCTCGACCGTCAGCCGCACCGGCGCGCCGAAGTGCGTCGACAGCGCCTCGCGCACCTTGCCGACCGTGGAGGCCTCCGCCAGCGCCTTGACCGGGACGCGCACGCGAAACTCCAGCCCGTCGTGCCGGATCAGTTCGCTCTGCTGCATGAACTGCTGCGCCAGGCCGACCACCCGAAGCCTCAGCGCCAGGCCCGGCCAGTCGCCGTCGAAGCCGCGCTCGGCGGCGCAGTCGTGCTACGGCGGAAGTCGCGGCCGTTGCTGGTGCCGCCGACGGTGTCGCCGGTGTCGCCGGTGTCGCCGGTGTCGCCGGTGTCGCCGGTGTCGCCGGCGTCGCCGGGAGAGCCGCGGCCGCCGGGTCGTCCCACGGCGCAGGCGGCACCCGGGAAGAAGCCGAGGCCGACGCTGGCGCTTGCCGGGCGGCCGCCGGCCCGTGCGCCCGACTGGCTGCAACAGGACCGGCGGCGACGGCCGCCGGACGCGCCGGACGCTCCGTCGATGCGGCCGCGCCGTCGCCACTCACCGGTCGGAACGCCAGCAGGCGCAGCAGCGTCATCGTGAACCCGGTGTGCTCGTCCGGCGCCAGCGCGAGATCCCGGGCGCCGTGGATCACGATCTGGTAGTAGACTTGGAGGTCTTCCGCGGCGATCGCATCCGCGTAGCGGCGCAGGGTGGATGCATCGGCGTCGTCGCCGATCGCTCCGACCTGCGCCAGCGCGATGCGCTGCAATTCCGCGGCGAGCTCCGCCAGCGTGCGACCGAACGGCGCGTTGCCGGACGCCATCTCGTCTGCGACGGAAACCAGCGCATGGCCATCACCGGCGAGCAGCGCATCGAGCAGGCGCGACAGGAATTCGCGGTCGACCGCGCCGAGCATCTCGCGCACCGCCTGCTCGCCGACCCGGCCGGCGGAGAACGCGATCGCCTGGTCGAGCAGCGACAGCGCATCGCGCATGCTGCCGGCCGCAGCGCGGCCGATCAGCGCCAGCGCCGCCGACTCGAACGCGATTCCCTCGGCCTCGAGCACGGTAGCGAGGTGCCGCGCCACCGAGGCGGGCGTCATGTTCTTGAGATTGAACTGCAGGCAGCGCGACAGCACGGTGACCGGCACTTTCTGCGGGTCGGTCGTCGCGAGGATGAACACGACGTGCGGCGGCGGCTCCTCGAGCGTCTTCAGCATCGCATTGAATGCGTGCGTCGACAGCATGTGCACTTCGTCGATCACGTACACCTTGTAGGCGCCCGCCGACGGCGCGTACACCGCGTTCTCGAGCAGCTGCGTCATCTCGTCGACGCCGCGGTTGGATGCCGCGTCGAGTTCCAGGTAGTCGGGATAACGCCCCTGGTCGATCTCGGTGCAGGCCGTGCACACGCCGCAGGGCCGCGCCGACACGCCGGTCTCGCAGTTGAGCGACTTGGCGAGGATGCGCGCGATCGTCGTCTTGCCGACGCCGCGGGTGCCGGTGAAGAGGTAGGCGTGGTGAAGCCGGCGCGTCTCGAGCGCGTGCGTCAGCGCCTTCACGACGTGCTCCTGCCCGACCAGCGACTGGAAATCGCGCGGCCGCCATTTCCGCGCCAGCACCTGGTGCGCGTCGCGTGAGGAGTCTGCTGCTGTCATGCGGCTCGAGAAGGGATGGACGCCGGCGTAGGGAGGGTGGGCGAGCCGGAACCCCGGCACTCACGCTGAATGGCTGTGGCTGCTTCCTTCCGGACCTGACCAGGTTCGCCACGACGCAATGCGGGGGGGCCCGCCCGCATGCATTCTATCAGCCGGCAGCATGGCCTCCGGAACGCACGCCGGAACCGCTGGCCACTGCGGATGCCCGACCGGCGCGCGCGCCCTGCCTGTGGTATTTTCGCTCGAAGATCAAGGATGACAGCCATGGCAATCAAACACGTTTCCGACGCCTCCTTTCAAGCCGACGTCCTCGAGTCCGAGGCACCGGTGCTGGTCGACTATTGGGCCGAATGGTGCGGCCCGTGCAAGGCGATCGCGCCGATCCTCGACGAGATCTCCAGAGACTACGAGGGCAAGCTGCAGGTGGCCAAAGTCAACGTCGACGAGAACCAGGAGGTGCCGTCGAAATACGGCATCCGTGGGATCCCGACGCTGATGCTGTTCAAGAACGGCGCCCAGGTCGCGGTCAAGGTCGGCGCCCTTTCGAAGTCGCAGCTGACGGCGTTTCTGGACAGCAATCTCTGATTCGTTGTACCCTCGCGGCACGCGTTCAAGCGCTGCCGCGCCGGAAGCCCGCCTCGAGCTGGCCTCCGCTTCCAGGGCGACATCCCGCCCGAAGTCCCGGATCCTGAAGTTTCCCTGCCCACCGGCAGGCCGGATCCGCGCAGCGCTCCGCGCTCCTGTCCGATCCGACACACTCCGAAGACCCGCCGCTCGGCCTTTTCCCACATCTTTTTCGTCCCTCCGGGGAACCTGAGTCAATGCACCTGTCCGAACTGAAGGCGCTGCACGTTTCGCAGCTGATCGAGATGGCCATCGGCCTCGAGATCGAGAACCCCCAGCGACTGCGCAAGCAGGAACTCATGTTCGCGATCCTGAAGCGAAAGGCCAAGACCGGGGAGACGATCTTCGGCGACGGCTGCCTCGAGGTACTGCCAGACGGATTCGGCTTCCTGCGCTCCCCCGAGACCTCCTACCTGGCCAGCACCGACGACATCTACATCTCGCCGTCGCAGATCCGCCGCTTCAACCTGCACACCGGCGACACGATCGAAGGCGAGGTGCGCACGCCGAAGGACGGCGAGCGCTACTTCGCGCTGGTCAAGGTCGACAAGATCAACGGCGAGTCGCCCGAGGCGTCGAAGAACAAGATCCTGTTCGAGAACCTGACGCCGCTTCACCCCAACAAGGTGATGACCCTCGAGCGCGACATCGAGGCCAAGGAAAACATCACGGGGCGGATCATCGACATGATCGCGCCGATCGGAAAAGGCCAGCGCGGACTGATCGTCGCCCCGCCGAAAGCCGGCAAGACCGTGCTGATGCAGCACATCGCCCACGCGATCACGACCAACCACCCGGACGTGACTCTGATCGTGCTGCTGATCGACGAGCGGCCCGAGGAAGTCACCGAGATGAGCCGTTCGGTGCGCGGCGAAGTCGTCGCCTCGACCTTCGACGAGCCGGCCACGCGCCACGTTCAGGTGGCGGAGATGGTGATCGAGAAAGCCAAGCGACTGGTCGAGCATCGCCGCGACGTCGTGATCCTGCTCGACTCGATCACGCGCCTCGCCCGTGCCTACAACACCGTGGTTCCCGCGTCGGGCAAGGTGCTCACCGGCGGCGTCGACGCCAACGCGCTGCAGCGCCCGAAGCGCTTCTTCGGCGCCGCGCGCAACATCGAGGAAGGCGGCTCGCTGACGATCATCGCGACCGCGCTGATCGACACCGGCAGCCGCATGGACGAGGTGATCTACGAGGAGTTCAAGGGCACCGGCAACATGGAGCTCCACCTCGACCGCCGGATGATGGAAAAGCGCGTCTACCCGGCGATCAACATCGCCCGCTCCGGCACCCGGCGAGAGGAACTCCTGATCAAGCCGGAGGTCCTTCAGAAGATCTGGATCCTGCGCAAGCTGCTGCACGACATGGACGAGATCGCCGCGATGGAGTTCCTGCTCGACAAGGTCCGTCAGACCAAGAGCAACCAGGACTTCTTCGACATGATGAAGCGGGGCGGATAGACCGGGCCGGCGAGTGCCGACCTCGTGGCCCCGTAACCCGGGACGGCCGGGTGACGCTTCGGACAAGGCGGCTGTCGGACAAGGCGGCTTGCCTCGGGCGCGGTTTTCCCAGTATCATTTAAGGCTTCGCTGAATTCGCCCGCATAGAGGGTGCAAGAATGCACCGGAGTGCGCTCTCGCGCGCCGTGGCGGTCAGCGCAACGTAAAGGAAGAATCGTGAAACAAGGCATCCACCCGGACTATCGCGAAGTCGTGTTCGTCGACATGTCGAACGGCTTCAAGTTCATCACGCGCTCGACCCTGAGCACGCGCGAGACGATCAAGATGGACGACGGCAAGGAATATCCGATGTTCAAGCTGGATGTCACGTCGGAATCGCATCCCTTCTACACCGGCGCCCAGCAGCGCGTCAGCGAGACCGGCCGGGTAGAGAAATTCCGCCAGAAATTCGCCCGCGGCGGCAAAGGCGCCTGACGGCGGCTGAACACAGCCGCTGCCCGGTTCCCAGCCCGTTCGGGAGGGCCGGCAGCGGGTCCGCCAGCGATGCCTGCGGCAAGTCGGCAGGACCCGCTCGAGGCACCAGGTGATCGACACGACAGGCAGCGCAGGCTGCCTGTCTGTTTTTCGGGGCCGACGATGTTGATGAGCGCGCGCTGATGCGTCCTTTCCTCGTCACCGCATTGCAGGCCGGCAAGCTGCCGCGCTGGGCGCTGCTGCTGCTGTGCGGCCTCTACCTGCTCCCGGGGTTCGTCGGGCGCGACCCATGGCGTCACGACGACGCCGCCGGCTTCGGGATCGCGCTGACCATGGCGCGCGGCGGCGCCCTGGACTGGCTGGCCCCCAACATCGCCGGTGAACCGGCCCTTGGCGAGGGGCCGCTGCCATTCTGGCTGGCGGCACTCGGGATCCGTCTGCTGCCCTTCGTCAGCGAGCACACCGCCGCGCGCAGCGTCGCGATCGCCGGCCTGGCGCTGATGTTCACCGCGCTCTGGTATGCCTCCTACCGGCTGACGCGGCTTCCCGGCGTGCAACCCACCGACCCGTTCGGCGCCTCCGCGTCGCGGGTCGATTTCGCGCGTGCCATCGCGGACTCGACGCTGCTGATCCTGCTCGGAACGATCGGAGTCATCGCACGCGTCCACCTGACCACCATCGAGGCAGCGCAGATCTGCGTGAGCGCGGTTTTTCTGTTCGCCGCCGCCTGGGCCCTGGAGCGTCCGCGCAGCGGCGGCCTGCTCGCCGGGCTGGCGATCGCGGCCTCGGTCGTCACGCAGGGCCTCTATCCCGCGCTGGCCTTGCTGATCGCGACGCTGGTGCTGCCGATGGTGTCGCAGCCGTTCCGTCTCGTCGCGAAGCCGTGGCTGGCCACGACGCTCCTCGCCGCCGCAGTGCTCGGATCGGCGTGGCCGCTGCTGCTGGCATTCGATCCGCAAGTCGGCCGCCCCTACCTCGACGGCTGGCTCGCCTGGCATGCCTCGATCGCGGGCGGCCCGAGCGTGCACGGCACGCTCTACCTGCTGCGCACCCTGCCGTGGTACTTCTGGCCGGCCTGGCCGGTCGCGCTGTGGGCCCTGCTGCGCTGGCGTGGACGGTTCGGCGAACCGGCCGTCGCCTTGCCGCTGGTGTGCCTGCTGGCAATGTTCCTCGTCGCGGTCAACACCGCAGGCAGAGGCGACTCGCCGCAACTGCTTCCGCTCGCGCTGCCGGCGGCGATGCTCGCCTCGCTCGGGCTGCCGACTCTGCGGCGCGTGGTCGTCAGCCTGATCGACTGGTTCGCGGTGATGACCTACAGCCTGATCGGCCTCGCCGTCTGGGCCTACTGGATCGCGTTGCTGATCGGCTATCCGCCGCGAATGGCCTATCGCGCCAGCCGCATCGCACCAGGCTTCGTGCCCGAGACGGTCGCGCTCGACATCGTGCTCGGCACGCTGGCCACCGTCGCCTGGCTGTTGCTGGTGCGCTGGCGGATCTCGCGCCAGCCGCCGATGATCTGGCGCGCGGTCGTGCTGTCGGGGAGCGGCCTGGTGCTGGCGTGGTTCCTGCTGATGACGCTGTGGCTGCCGGTCTTCAACCAGCGCAACACGTACCGCGACGTGGCATCGCAGGCCGCCGCGACGCTTCCCGCAGGGTATCGCTGCGTCGCCGCGCGCGACCTGGGCCGCGCGCAACGCGCCAGCCTGTACTACTTCGGCAATCTGCGCTTCGGCCCGGACGGCGCAAACTGCGACTGGATGCTGATCCAGGACGATGGCCCGAAGGCCCGCACCGATCCTTCCCCCGAGGCCGGCTGGACCCTGCGCTGGCAGGGCAGCCGTCCGCGCGCTTCCGACGAACGCCTTCGCCTGTACGAACGGGACGCACGCCAGTGAAGTCCGAAATCATCAGGCTCGGCTGGCCGGTCTTCATCGGCCAGCTGGCGGTGATGGCGAACGGCGTGATCGACACCGTGATGGCCGGCCACCTGTCCCCGGTCGACATGGCGGCGGTCGGGCTGTCCTCGAGCATCTACATCACGGTCTACGTCGGGCTGATGGGCGTGCTGCTGGGCCTGTCGCCGATCGTGGCGCACCAGTACGGCGCCGGCGCCCGCGAGGAGATCGGTGAGTCGTTCCAGCAGGCCCTCTGGGTGGCCCTGATCCTGGCGGTGCCCGGCACGATCGCGCTGGCGTGGTCGAGCCCCTGGATGGCCTTCAGCCGGCCGCCCGACGAGGTCGCCGAGGTCGCGCGGATCTACCTCTGGGCCTCCGCCGCCGGGCTGCCGGCGGCGCTGCTGTTTCGCACCTTCTACGCGCTGAACACTGCGATCTCGCGCCCGCGCGTCGTGATGTACGTGAACCTCGCCGGCGTGGCGCTGAAGGTCCCTCTGAACCTGGTGTTCATGCATGGCTCGGAAGCCCTGGGCATCGATGCGCTCGGCGGGGCGGGCTGCGGCGTTGCGAGCGCGCTGATCGCCTGGGGTTCGGCCCTCGGCGCAACGTTCTGGCTGATGCGCGACCCGTTCTACCGGCCCTATCGGCTGCTGCGGCGTGCGCTGCCGAACCCCGCCCGGATGGCGGAGCTGCTCCGCCTGGGCCTGCCGATCGGGGCCGCCTACTTCGTCGAGATCACCTCGTTCACGTTCATGTCCCTGTTCGTCGCGCGCTTCGGCGCCACGGCACTGGCCAGCCACCAGGTCGCATCGAGCCTGGCCGGCATCTGCTACATGGGTGGTCTGGGCATCGCCAGCGCGACCAGCACACTGGTGGCGCAATCGATCGGCGCCGGCGATGCGGCGCGGGCGCGACGCTACGCACTCACCGGGCTGCGCATGGCGCTTGCACTCGCGCTCGGCACGGTGGCCGTGCTGTGGCTGGCACGCGAGCCGATCGCACGGGCCTACACGAACGACCCGGGCGTCGCGGCCGCCAGCCTGGCGCTGATCGGCATGGTCGCCGTCTTCCACGTATTCGACAGCCTGCAGACACAGCTCGGCTTCATCCTGCGCGCGTACAAGATCGCAACCATGCCGATGCTGGTCTACGTCCTGGCGATGTGGGGGATCGGCCTGGGCGGCGGCTGGCTGCTGACCTTCGAGCCCTCACCGCAGGGCGCGTTCGGGACCTTCAGCGGCGAGCGCTCGGGCGCACTGGGATTCTGGACGGCGGGGATGGCGGGCCTGGTGATCGCGGCAGCCGGCCTGGGCTGGCTGCTGCACCGGACATGGCAGCGCACGGGCTGAACGTGGCACGACAGGGCATGGGTCGAGCGAGGCCCGCACCCGCGACGGGACGACTGCGGCGCGGTCGGGCGAAGGGTTCCGCGCAGCGCGCTCAGGCCGCCTGGCGGATGAAGTGTTCGCGGTAGTAGCGCAGTTCGTCGATCGACTCGCGGATGTCGGCGAGCGCAGTGTGCGCACTGCGCTTCTCGAACCCCTTGGCCAGCGCCGGCTGCCAGCGCTTGCACAGTTCCTTGAGCGTGCTGACGTCGAGGTTGCGGTAGTGGAAGAACGCCTCGAGGCGCGGCATGTAGCGCACCATGAAGCGGCGGTCCTGGCAGATCGAGTTGCCGCACATCGGCGACTTGCCCTCCGGGACCAGCGGCCGCAGGAAGGCGAGGATGCGCTCCTCGGCCTGCGCCTCCGTGATCGTCGATGCGCGAACGCGTTCGGTCAGCCCCGAACGTCCATGCGTCGAGCGGTTCCACTGATCCATTCCGTCGAGCACGCTGTCCGGCTGATGCACCGCAAGCGCCTCGCTCTCGGCGACGACGCGAAGTTCGCTGTCGGTGACGATCACCGCGATCTCGATGACCCGGTCGATCTCCGGACGCAGGCCGCTCATCTCCATGTCGACCCAGACGAGCCAGGTTTCGTTCGGCACCTGGGGCGGCACCAAGACCGCGTCGGCTGCGGGGCAAATCGGCTGTGACATAATTTTTTTCTCCCGCCCGGATTCTGGCATACCCATTGACGCCGATCGCCTTCAGCACACTCTTCGTCGCAGCACTCATCCTGTCGCTTGCCGTGCGCTTCTGGCTCGCCGGACGCCAGGCACGCCATGTCGCCCGCCATCGCGACCGGGTGCCGGCCGAGTTCAGCGATCGCGTCACGCTCGCTGCGCACCAGCGCGCCGCCGACTACACGATCGCGCGCGTCCGGCTCGGCCTGATCGCGCTCGTCATCGAGACGATCGTGCTGGTCGGGCTCACGCTGTTCGGCGGGGTGCAATGGCTGCACCACACGCTGGTCGAGGCGCTGGGCGGGTACCCGCTGTCCTCGCAGGTGCTGCTCGTCGCCGTCGTGGCACTGATCGGCTCCGCCGCGGAACTGCCGATCGCCTGGTATAGGCAGTTCCGCCTCGAGCAGCGATTCGGATTCAACCGGATGACGATGCAACTGTGGATCGCCGATCTCGCGAAAGGCGCGCTCTTGTCGATCGCGCTCGGCATTCCGCTCGTCGCAGCGGTGCTCTGGCTGATGCACCAGGCGGGCGATCGCTGGTGGCTGTGGGCCTGGCTGTTGTGGATGGGCTTCAACCTCTTCGTTCTGGTGCTCTATCCGACCGTGATCGCGCCAATGTTCAACCGCTTCGAACCCCTCGGCGACGGCCCGGTCCGTGACCGCATCGAGGCACTGCTGAAGCGCTGCGGCTTCGAGGTCCGCGGGCTCTACGTGATGGACGGCAGCAGGCGTTCGTCGCACGGCAACGCGTACTTCACCGGGCTCGGCCGATCCAGGCGCATCGTGTTCTTCGACACGCTGCTGTCGCGGCTGTCGGGTGAAGAGGTCGAGGCGGTGCTGGCGCACGAACTGGGCCACTTCAAGCACCGCCACATCCTCAAGCGGGTGCTGTTCAGCTTCGTGCTGAGCCTCGCCGGGCTCGCTTTGCTCGGCCACCTCGCCACGCAGCCGTGGTTCTACCAGGGTCTGGGCGTCACCCCGCTGGGCGAGCCGCACGGCGTCGCGCTCGTGCTGTTCTTCCTCGTGCTGCCGGTGTTCACCTTCCTGCTGCAGCCGCTCGTCAGCCTCGCTTCGCGGATCCACGAGTTCGAAGCCGATGCCTTCGCCGCGCGTCAATCCCGCGCGGGGGACCTCGTCAGCGCGCTGGTCAAGCTCTACGAGGACAACGCATCGACGCTGACCCCGGATCCGATCCACTCGGCGTTCTACGATTCCCACCCCCCTGCCGCACAACGCATCGGACGCCTGAACCGCCTCCGCGCAAGCTCGCTGCAGACTGTCTGACCTGCGCCACGCAGTCGCGCCGCTTCGCACCGAACCGCACCACGCCCACGCCACGAAGGCCCCCATGAAGCCCGCTCTTTCGCGCCAGCAGCTGCTGGAAAGGAAATCCCGTCCGCTCGATCACGATCGAGCGATGACCGAAGTGCAGATCGTCGCGCAACTGCCGGTGCTGCCGGGGTGGGATCACCAGGGCGGCGCGCTCGAGCGCAGCTTCGCATTCCGCGACTACTACGAGACGATCGCGTTCGTGAACGCACTCGCGTGGATGGTCCACGGCGAGGATCACCACCCCGACCTGGTGGTCGGCTACAACCGCTGCACGGTGCGCTGGAACACGCATTCGGTGGCCGGCATCTCCGAGAACGACTTCATCTGCGCCGCGAAGACCGACGCGGTGTTCGCGCGCAGTGCCGGCTGACGCGCGGTGCGCATGACGACGCCCGCGCTGGTCATCGCCAGTTACGGGCGCCAGTTCCTGGTGCGGACCGCCGGCGACGGCGAAGCCGCGACCCTGACGGCCGTCACGCGCGGCAAACGTACGGACCCTGCAGTTGGCGATCGCGTCTCGATCCGCGCGCTTGGCGCCGGCCAGGCCGTGATCGAACGGATCGAGACCAGGCGCAACGAACTGAAACGCAGCGACGCGTACCGCAAGAAGTGGCTGGCCGCGAACGTCGACCAGCTCGGTGTCGTCCTCGCTGCGGACCCGCCGTTCTCGGAGGAACTCCTGCTGCGCATCCTGATGGCCGCGGAGGAAGGCGACGATTCCGGCCGCATTGCTGGTGAACAAGTCGGACCTCGGCGACGCGCGGCGGCGGATCGAACCCAGGGTCGCGTGCTACCGGAGCCTCGGCTACCCGGTGTTCGACCTCAGCGCGCACGATGCCGAATCGACACGCGCCCTGCTCGCGCCCTGGCTGTCCGGCCGCACGACTCTGCTGCTCGGCCAGTCGGGCATGGGCAAGTCGACGCTGGTCAATGCGCTGGTGCCCGACGCGCTGCTGCGCACGCAGACGATCTCCGCGGCACTCGCGGCCGGTCGGCACACGACCACCTTCACGCGGATGTTCCCGGTCGAAGGCACGGGAATGGCGGCAGGCACTGCGCTGATCGACTCGCCGGGCTTTCAGAGCTTCGGACTCGAGCACTTGTCGGAGTCGCAGCGCGCGCACTCGATGCCCGAGTTCCGGCCGCTGCTGGGCAGGTGCCGCTTCCACAACTGCAGCCATCGCGCCGAACCGGGCTGCGCGATCCGGGCGGCAGCGGAAGCCGGCGAGATCGACGCGTTGCGCTACCGGCTGTTCACACGGCTGACGGACGAATCGGAAGCGATCGCGCGCAGCTTCAACGCCCCAGCCAGGCGGCCACGGTAAGCAGCGCGAACAGCGCAACCCACAGCACGACGGAACGCCAGACCAGGCCGACGGCGCCGCGCAGGCTGTCGCTGCCGGGCTCGCCGCCCTGGACCTCGTAACCGGCTTCGGGACTGGCCCAGCGGGCCTCGAGTTCGGGGTCCGCGATCCGAAGTCCGAGCGCCCCGCCACCCGGCCGCAAGCAGCAGCGCGCGCTGATCGGCCCCGGTCCCCGCCGCGACCGCACCGCGCCAGGCGTAGATCGCGTCCTCGAAGTTGCCTACGATCGCGAAGCCGGTCGCCGACAGGCGCAACGGCAGCCAGTCGAGCACGCGATAGGCCCAGCCGGCAAAGTCGCCGTAGACCTCGTCAGGGCCGCTCCATCGCCGGGACAGCATCTCGGCAGCGCGGTACAGCACCGGGCCAACCGCGCCGGGCAGCAGGATGTACCAGAACAGAGGGCCGAAGACGTGCCGGTGCGACGCGACCAGTGCGTTGGCGATCGCCAGGCGGCACAACTCGGCCACCGGCCGGTCGCCGGCCGAGAAGCCCGGATCCTGCTGGCGCAGCCAGCGCTCGAGCGCAGCACGCGCACCCGCCACGTCACCGGCGGCGAGCGCCAGTTGCACCTCGGTGAACGCGTGGCTGAACTGCCGGAACCCGACGGTGAAGTACAGCACCGCGACGTGCAGGCAGAACGTCGCCAGCGGGTGCACCAGCGCGAGCAGCCATTGCGCGAGCAGCAACAGGCTCAACACGCCGCCGACCAGCAGAAGCCAGCCCGCCACGCCGTACTTGCGCTCGCCCGCATTGGTGGCGCTCATCACGGTGTCGGCGGCGCCCGCGAACCCCCTGTGGACCCAGTTGTTCTCCGGCAGAGGCCTGCCCTGCTCGATCAGCAGCGCAAAGATCAGTGCGACGAATCCCATCTCAGCGACATTCCCCGACGACGTTCGGGCGCCAGGCCCTCCGAGGCGAAGCGTACATCACCGCGTCAGGCCGACAGCAGACGATAGAGGTTGCGCAGCATCGCGGCCGTCGCTCCCCAGATGAAGTACTCGCGCCGATGCTCCTCGTGCTGGTAGGGCATGGCGTAGAAATCCCGCTCGACCTCGTCGATGCGGATGCGGCGTCGCTCGTGGTGGCGCGGATCCATCAGGAACGAAAGAGGAACCTCGAAGACCGCCGCCACCTCGGTGGGATCGCTGCGCACCTCGAAGCCCGGCTCGAGCAGACCGACCACCGGCGTGATGCGATATCCGGTCACGCTCCAGTAATGCGGCATCAGGCCGATCACCTCGACGAAGCGCGCGTCGATGCCGACTTCCTCGGCTGCCTCGCGCAATGCGGTGTCGATCGGAGTCGGGTCCTCGGGGTCGCGGCGCCCGCCCGGGAACGCGATCTGGCCCGCGTGCTGGCGCAGGTGCGAGGCGCGTTCGGTCAGCAGCACCGTCGGCCCGCCCGGGCGCTTGACGATCGGCACCAGGACCGAGGCTTCGGCCGGGTCGGCCGACAGCGGTCGCGCGCGGTCGCGCGTGAATTCAGGCTCCCAGACCGGCGGATTGGCGAAGCGGTCGCGCAGCGACTTCGGCTCGAGTCGCGCGATGTCGACAGCGGGCAGGTGATCGTCGCGATGCGCGACCGGGACCAGCCGCGGATCGAGCGGAAACGGCTTTGGTGATCCGGAGGTAGACGCGCCAGTCATCCTGTCCTTCCGAGCCCGTCGTCGTCACGAAAAAGGGCGCCTCGCGGCGCCCTCTCGATGGCACTGGGGCGCTTGGCGCCCCCCTTCACGGCTCGCTGGGGCGCTTGGCGCACCCCGTCACGGCTCGCTGGGGCGCTGCGCGCCCGTCGCCGTCCCGAGCGATCCTCAGGCTGCCTTCGGCGCGGACACGCGACCGGGAAGCTTTTCCTTGATCCGCGCCGACTTGCCCGAACGGCTGCGCAGGTAGTACAGCTTGGCGCGACGGACGTCGCCGCGGCGCTTGACCTCGATGCCGGCGATCAGCGGCGAGTACGGTCTGGAACGTACGTTCGACACCCTCGCCCGACGACACCTTGCGAACGATGAACGACGAGTTCAGCCCGCGGTTTCGCTTCGCGATCACCACGCCCTCATAGGCCTGGACACGCTTGCGCGTGCCCTCGACGACGTTCACGCTGACGATCACCGTGTCGCCCGGGGCGAACGACGGGATGATCTTGCCCAGACGGGCGATTTCTTCCTGCTCGAGCTGCTTGATCAGATCCATTGGAGACTCCATGTCCATCGTGCACCGGGCGCTTTGTTCCGGACCGTACCGGCCGGGCAGCCGCAGCTGCAACGCCGGATCCGGCCACGGGGTGATTGTTGCCCCGGTCAGAGGATGGGTGACCCGTCCGGCCGGCTCGAAAGGCTTGCGCCTTGGCGGATCGCTTCACGACCCCCGCAGCTCTCCCGACGAATCGACGTTTCGGTGAACCGAGAATTATATTGGATAACGACTAGCGACGTCCAGTCGCAGTCTTTTCCACTATGAGATGCGTCTGGACAGGTCCTGTCACCGCGAGGTCGAGGCACCGGTGTCCAGACCGCCCGCACCGATCGAATCCAGGAAGCGCTCGTCCTGGGGCGTCAGCCTCCCGTCGGCACGCGCCGACGCGAGCAGGTCGGGCCGGATCCGCCAGGTGGACTCGAGCGCACGCTCGCGACGCCAGCGCTCGATCAGGGCGTGGTGGCCGGACAGCAGCACCTCCGGAACCGACACGCCCTGGTAGACCTCCGGCCGCGTGTACTGCGGGCAATCCAGCAGACCGGTCGCGAACGACTCGTCGGTGGCCGAGCGGTCGTCGTTGAGCGCGCCGGGAACGAGACGCACCGCGGCATCGATCATCATCATCGCCGGCAGCTCGCCGCCCGAGACGACGAAGTCGCCCACCGAGACCTCCTCGTCGACGCAGGCATCCAGCAGGCGTTGGTCGACCGCCTCGTAGCGGCTTGCGATCAGCGTCGCCCCGCCCCCGGCGACCAGCGCCAGCAAACGCGCGTGGTCGAACGGCCGGCCACGGGGCGACAAGTGCAGCACCGGCAGGCGCCCGCCGCCGGTCGCCTGCTGCTGGTCGCGGGCAGCGCCGATCGCGTCGGCCAGCGGCTGGGCCAGCATCACCATGCCCGGGCCGCCACCGTACGGACGATCGTCGATCGAGCGATAGGCGTCGCTGGTGAAGTCGCGCGGATTCCAGCGCTGCAACTGCCAGAGGCCACGCTCGAGCGCACGGGCGGTGATGCCATGCGAGGCGACGGCGTCGAACATCGCCGGGAAGATGCTGATCACGTCGAAGCGCAGCATCGGCGCGTCCGCTCAGTAATCCGGCTGCCAGTCCGCGACGATCTCGCGGGCCGCGGTATCCACCGACAGGATCCAGGCCGGGACGAAGGGGATCAGCCGTACCTGGCCGTCGCCATACGCGAGGCGAAGCACCGGGTCGGCGCCATATTCATCGACCGCCGCGACCAGGCCGAGATCGATGCCGTCCGGATTGCGCACGCGGCAACCGACCAGGTCGGTCCAGTACACCTCGTCGTCGGCGCCGGCGGGAAAAGCACTGCGCCGAACGGAGATCCCGAATCCCTTCAGCCGCTCGGCCTGCTCGCGATCCTCGACACCCCGGATGCGACAGACGATGGAGTCCGAGTGCACCCTGGCCGATTCGACCCGGACGGGGTACGGGCCGGCGCGTGCGGACAGCACCCCGCGCCCCGGCGACCGATCAGCGGCGAGCCACCAGTCGCGGGCAATGCACAGCACCGATTGTTCGGGGGCGTTGTAGGGCGCGACCCTGACGCCGCCCTTGATGCCGTAGGCGCCCGAGATGCGGCCGACCTCGACGAGATCATCGGGCAGCGCCTGCGCAGACTCCGCCGCCGCTGTCGTACCGTCCTGCGGAAATGCAGCACGGGACCCGGGCAGTTGCGCAGGCGCCTCGGGCAAGGCCGCGGAACGCCTGGGCGATGCGACGGATCGCCTAGGCGGCAACACTGCGGGACGCTTGGGCGCGACGGCAGACGCCTTTTCCGCGGCCGGACCGCGGGGCCTCGCATCGAAAGGAAGCTTCTTAACCACACGAATCACGCGCACGGCCGACAGGCTAGCTGGGCGCCGAAGTCAGCGGACGCGACCCGCACGGGTCCGCCAGCGCGGCGGCGGACCAGGACAGCCTGCTCAGGCCGTCGCCGGCGCCTGCTGGGTCTGGACCTTGGCGAAATCCTTGACCAGACGCTCGACGGTCGGCGACAGGATGGCGCCGTGCTGACGCCAGTGGTTGACCCGGTCGAGTGCGATGTTCATCGGGTTCTCGCCCTTGGCGGCGATCGGGTTGTAGTAGCCCAGACGCTCGATGAAGCGCCCGTCGCGGCGATCACGCTTGTCCGCAGCAACGATGTGGAAGAACGGGCGCTTCTTGGCGCCGCCCCGCGAAAGACGAATGACGACCATGCTGAACCTCGGAAAAAAGTGCGTACCGGGAAGGTGCGAACCGGAAAAACCGGCGATTATAACCCGCAACACCGGCAACGCCCAAGCGCCGCATCTCAGCGTGCCGTCGAGAAGCCGCTTCCGATGAACCCCGACGGCACGCCCGACGCGACGCCGGGCATTGGCGGGTACGCCGGGTAGATCCGCTGGGATGGCATCCCCGGCACAGGCGCAGGCATCCCGGCATGCGGAGGACCACCGGGCGGAGGCGGGCGCACCCCCGGCCCCGGTGGCGACACCCCAGGCCGTGGCGGCCTCACGGGTGGCCGCGCTCCGCTCCATCCCCAGTAGGGACTGACGTAGAACGGCGGCGCCGGATCGGCGTAGTAGGGCTGCGAACTCAGCGAGCTCAGGCGACGGTCTTCGGCCAGCTCGCGTTCGCGTTCGCGCTGGCGCAGCGCGAAGGCCTCCGACTGCCTTCGCCAGTACTCGCGCTCTCGCTCCGCCCGCTCGATCGCGGCCGGCTCGGACGACGACGAATAGGTGCGCACCTGCATGCTCGCCGCACCGGCCCGCGGCTGGTCGGTGAACACGACGGAACCATCCTTGCCGACGGAGCGGTAGATGCGGGCGGTGGGCGCATCGAGCGAGAGGTTTTGGCCCGACGCGGCCAGAGGTTCGGATGCCGCGACGGCAACCGGGTGCGCCCCGGCGACGGACAGCGCGATCAGCAGTGCGGCGCCGAAGCCGCGACGCGTTTGGATGGCGACGGTCATGGTTCCTCCTCGTCGGGCCCCCGACCCGGCCCCGACACGCGGCCGATGCACCGCGGATCGGCCATCGTCGGGAACAGTCCCAACTGGCCGTCGCGCCCCGGGGGCCGGAACAGGTCGGTGCGCAGCACTGTCCTGTCGTGACCAAACCCCAGTCTACGCGATGCGACCTCGAACCGCATGCGAACTAGTTCCGCCCATTTGCCCTGCCCCTTCATCCGGGTGAAGAAGCGCGGGTCGTTCAGATGCTGCCCACCCGGACCGCCGCGCATGTCGGCGAGCCGCGCGAGCACTCTCTTGGCGCGATCGGGGAAATGCACCGCAAGCCAGTCGGTGAACAAGTCCTTCAGTTCCCAGGGCAGACGCAGCATCATGTAGAAGGCACTTCCCGCTCCGGCCGCGCGGGCCTCGGTCATGATCTGTTCGAGTTCGTGCTCGTTGACGAAGGGCGCAAGCGGCGCGATCGACACCCCGACCGGGATACCCGCCTCCGAGAGCCGGCGGATCAGTTCCAGCCGCCGCCAGGGCGCCGCCGCCCTCGGCTCCCAGATGCGGGCCAGGGCGGGATCGAGGGTGGTGATCGTCACGTAGACAGCGGCAAGCCCCCGTCGAGCCATCGGGGCGAGCAGGTCGACATCGCGTTCGATCAGCGCGGACTTGGTGATGATGGTGAGCGGATGATCGCAGTCGGACAGGACTTCGATGATCGCGCGGGTCAGCCGGAATTCGCGCTCGATCGGCTGGTACGCATCGGTGGCCGACCCGATGTTGATCGGCTGGCAGCGATAGCTCGGCATGCCCAGTTCGTCGACCAGCAGTTCGGCCGAGTTGACCTTGGCGAACAACCTGCGTTCGAAGTCGATGCCGGGCGACAGGCCCGCGTAGCTGTGATTCGGCCGCGCGTAGCAGTAGATACAACCGTGCTCGCACCCGCGGTACGGATTGACCGACAGGTCGAACGGGATGTCCGGAGATCGGTTGCGCGAGATGATGCTGCGCGCGACTTCGCGGTCGACCGAAGTCGGGATCGGCGCCGGTGCGCCGTCGTCGCCGAACCAGCCGTCGTCGACGCGTTCGCGCGCGTCGCGCTCGAAGCGGCCCTGCGGATTGGAGACCGCTCCGGCGCCTTTCACGAACGCGACCGGCCGGAACCCCGCGGCATCCGCGACCGGCCGCTCCGGCAAAGCCGGGCGGGAGCCGGTCGACCTTCCGGCCAGCGACGCGCCACGTCGACGAACTGTATTCATATACAGTATTCTTGCACTCGAACGAACAACCGGCAAGCGCCCGCCGTACGTCGGCCGAGCGCGCAACTCGCGCGCCGTCGCTGCGTGGCACACGCTAAGATGATTCCATGCGTCAGCTGATCGAGAATGTGCGATCGATGGCGCCCGCCGGTCAGCGCCGCCTCGCGCTCGCCATCGCGCTGGCGACCACCGTGCTGGCCGCGGGCGCAATCTTTCTCCTGCACCGCAGCATGCCGGTGCCGGTACCGGTTTCGGATGCCCCGACGCGGACTGCGGCCGGAAAGCCGCCGCCAACGGTGACATCGGAAGACAACGCGGGCCCGCAGCAACCCACCGTCCCGCCCGAGGCGCACTCCCCGCTCACGCGCGAGTCGGGCGCGCCGGTATCGCTGCGCGTGCCGATGCCCGAGCCGGACGATCGGGGCGACCAGTCCGAGGGCCGGGCGGTGACGGACGGACCACGACGCGAGCGAGCTTCCGGGCTGGCGGCACCGTCGGCCGCCAATACGCGCGCAACGTCCGCGAACAGGGCACGCCCGGCGGACAAGACCGATGCGCAGACGCGCAAACGCACGCCCGCCGACGCGACCGCCACGAGCCCGCAGAAAAGCGGCGCCAGCGCGGACGCCGGCACCTCCCCGTCGGTGGTCCCCGCGCCGGCAGCAGCGCCGACTCCGGCTGCGGCAGCTGCGCCCAGCCAGCCCCAACGGCTGGCGGGTGAGCAGCAGGCCCAGTGCGCCGGCAGCGAGTTCATCTCGCGCTTCATCTGCAACGAGCGGGTGCGCCTGCGCTTTTGCCGCGACCGCTGGAACGAACATCCCGACTGCAAAGTCGAGACGACGACCAGCAATCACTAGCGAGCGGAAGCGGCAGCGACCGACACGCCCGGCAGGCAGCGGGCCGCCGCATTCGCGGCGACCTCTGCCGGGCGGTCAGAACTGCGCTTCGTCGAGCGCCAGGACCCCGGCGGCACCCTGAACGATGCTCGCGGCGATCCCGGGCGCCTGGGTCAGGATGTGATCGGCGAAGAAGCGCGCCGTCCCGATCTTCGCTTCGAGGAAGGCACGGTCGCCCGAACCCGACGCCAGCAGACCGGCAGCGACCTGCGCCGCACGAGCCATCTGCCAGCCGCCCAGCACGATGCCGGCGAGACGCAGGTACGGCACGCTGCCCGCGAACACGCCACGGACGTCGGTCTTGTAATGCGACGCGACGTAGCCGACCGCCTGCTCGAGCGCCGCGCTGCCGGCGGCGAGCGCGTTGCGGATCGCGGCCAGGTCGCCGGACGCGTGCGACGACAGCGCCTGTTCGGTGGCCCGCACCTGCGCGATCAGCGCGCGCGCCACGGCACCGCCGTCACGAGCGGTCTTGCGCCCGACCAGGTCGTTGGCCTGGATCGCGGTGGTGCCCTCGTAGATCGGCAGGATGCGCGCATCGCGGTAGTACTGCGCCGCGCCGGTCTCTTCGATGAAGCCCATGCCGCCATGCACCTGGACGCCAAGCGAGGTCACCTCCAGCGACATCTCGGTCGACCAGCCCTTTACGATCGGCACCAGGTACTCGTAGACGGCCATGTTCTGTCGACGCGTCTCCTCGTCGGCCGCGAAGTGGCCGGCATCGGAAGCAGCCGCGGCGACATAGGCCAGCGCACGCGCGCCCTCGGTCATGCGCGCGCATCGTCATCAGCATGCGGCGCACGTCGGGATGACGAATGATCGGAACCGGCGCAGCGCGAGCCGGCGACGTCGCGGCTCTGCACGCGGTCGCGCGCATAGGCGACCGCCTTCTGATAGGCCCGTTCGGCGACCGCGACGCCCTGCATGCCGACCGCGAAACGCGCGGCATTCATCATCACGAACATGTACTCGAGGCCGCGATTCTCCTCACCGACCAGGTAGCCGATCGCGCCCTGGACGCCGTTCTCGCCCGTGCCCACGTCCCCCTTGCCGTCGCCGTAGATCAGCACGGCGGTCGGGCTGGCCTTGATGCCGAGCTTGTGCTCGATCGACGCGCACCAGACGTCGTTGCGCTTGCCCGGCGTGCCGTCGGCGTTCACCAGGAACTTCGGCACGACGAACAGCGAGATCCCCTTCACGCCCTCAGGCGCCTCGGGCGTGCGCGCCAGCACCAGATGGACGATGTTCTCGGCCATGTCGTGCTCGCCGTACGTGATGAAGATCTTCTGGCCGATGATGCGGTACGTGCCGTCGGGCTGCGGTACGGCACGGTGCGCACCGCCGCCAGATCGGAGCCGGCCTGCGGCTCGGTCAGGTTCATCGTGCCGGTCCAGCGTCCCGAGATCAGGTTCGGCACGTAGGTGCGCTGCTGTTCGTCCGAACCGGCCGTCAGCAGTGCCTCGATCGCGCCGTCGGTCAGCAGCGGACACAGCGCGAACGACAGGTTCGCCGAGTTCAGCATCTCGATGCATGGCGTCGCGATCAGCTTCGGCAGCCCCTGGCCGCCGAATCCGCTGCGGATGCTGCACGCCCTTGCCAGCCGCCGTCGCCGAACTGCCGGAACGCATCGCGGAACCCGGCGGTCGTGGTGACGACCCCGTTCTCGAGCCAGGACGGCTTCTGGTCACCGTCCCAGTTCAACGGCGCGACGACCTCCTGGTTGAACTTCGCGCGACTCCTCCAGCACCGCCTGCGCCGTGTCGAGCCCGGCCTCCTCGAACCCGGGCAGTGCCGCGACCCGATCGATCCCGGCGAGGTGCTCGCAGCACGAACAACATGTCTTTCAGGGGGGCGTTGTAGGACATCGCTCGACTCCATCGATTGCGAAGAACACGAAAGCCGCGCCGCAGGCGCATTCCGCCAGGCGCACCTGAAAAAACGGCCGACCTGTCAGGGGTCGGCCGCGAATCAGTGCGGATCCGTACCGGCATCACCGAAGGAACCCGCCGTTCGACGATGCCGGAGCCCTTCCGTGGATCAGCCCAGTTCGGCGACCAGCTCGGGCACCGCGGTGAACAGGTCGGCGACCAGACCGTAGTCGGCGACGCCGAAGATCGGCGCCTCGGCGTCCTTGTTGATGGCCACGATGACCTTGCTGTCCTTCATGCCGGCCAGGTGCTGGATCGCGCCCGAGATGCCGATCGCGACGTACAGCTGCGGCGCCACGATCTTGCCGGTCTGCCCGACCTGCCAGTCGTTCGGAGCGTAGCCGGCGTCGACCGCCGCGCGCGAGGCCCCCAGAGCCGCGCCGAGCTTGTCGGCCAGCGGATCGAGGATCTTGAAGTTCTCGGCACTGCCCATGCCGCGACCGCCGGACACGA
Organism: uncultured beta proteobacterium; assembly: GCA_963849015.1. Taxonomy (GTDB): domain Bacteria; phylum Pseudomonadota; class Gammaproteobacteria; order Burkholderiales; family Burkholderiaceae_E; genus Quisquiliibacterium. The sequence goes on along the minus strand of CAWKFK010000005.1, from coordinate 332,720 downwards.
CGATCTTGGCCCCGGTCAGCTCGGGACGGTCGCTCTTGGCAACTTCGCGCGACACGAAGCTCGGTCTTGCCCGTGTCGGCCACCGGTGCGATCGACTCGACCGCGGCGGAGCCGCCGCCCGCCGCCGCATCGAAGCCGGTGGTGCGCACGGTGATGACTTTCACCTTGTCGGCGCTCTGCACCGTCGCAATCGCGTTGCCGGCATAGATCGGACGCATGAACGTGTCGGGCGATTCGACGCTGGTGATGTCGGAGATCTGCGCGACATCGAGCCGGGCGGCAACGCGCGGCGTCACGTTCTTGCCGAACGCCGTCGCCGGCGCCAGCACGTGCGAGTAGTTGCCGGCGATCGCCAGCACCTGCTCGGCAACGTTTTCGGCCAGTTGGTCGGCCAGGTGGGCCGCATCGGCCACCAGCACCTTCGAGACACCGGCGATCTGCGCCGCAGCCTGCGCGGCAGCGCCACAGTTGTGGCCGGCGACCAGGACATGCACCTCGCCCCCGGTACGGGTGGCGGCGGTGATGGTGTTCAGCGTGCCGGACTTCAGCGTCGCGTTGTCGTGTTCGGCAATGACAAGAGCAGCCATCTCAGATCACCTTCGCTTCGTTTTTCAGCTTCTCGACCAGCGCCTTCACGTCGGGCACCTTGACGCCGGCGGAGCGGCCGGCGGCTCGGACACCTTCAGGGTCTTCAGGCGCGGCGTGACGTCGACGCCGAGGTCGGCGGGCTTGACCACCTCGAGCGGCTTCTTCTTGGCCTTCATGATGTTGGGCAGCGTCACGTAGCGCGGCTCGTTCAGGCGCAGGTCGGTCGTGACCACTGCCGGCAGCGCCATCGTGATCGTTTCGAGGCCGCCGTCGACCTCGCGCGTGACCTTGGCCTTGCCGTCGGCGATCTCGACCTTCGAGGCGAAAGTCGCCTGGCCGATGCCGGCCAGCGCGGCCAGCATCTGGCCGGTCTGGTTGGCGTCGTCGTCGATCGCCTGCTTGCCGAGGATCATCAGGCCCGGGCCTTCCTTGTCGGCCACCGCCTTCAGCAGCTTGGCGACCGCCAGCGGCTGCAGTTCGACGTCGGTCTCGACCAGGATCGCACGGTCGGCGCCGATCGCCATCGCGGTGCGCAGGGTCTCCTGGCACGCGCCGACACCGCAGCTCACCGCGATGATCTCGGTGGCGGCGCCCTTCTCCTTCAGGCGGACCGCTTCCTCGACCGCGATCTCGTCGAAGGGGTTCATCGACATCTTGACGTTGGCGATGTCCACGCCGCTGCCGTCGCTCTTCACGCGCACCTTGACGTTGTAGTCGACCACGCGCTTCACGGGTACCAGGATCTTCATCGATGCTCTCGCCGTTTCAAGTAAAACCGGGATTATAGGGACAGGACGCGCCGACCGCGGAAACGTCGTCGCCTCACCGCGACCCGCACGTCTCGTCAACCTTGATTGACAAAACGAAGGGTACGCGCCGACAATCACGCTGTCAACCATCGTTGACATTCACGTCGGACATCCTTGGCATTCGGCCAGACGATGTCCGGATCGCCGCGCTCACCGGCACGCTACCCAGTCACGACCACGTTCGATCCGCGCGCACCATGAACACCGCCAGCCTTCAGCAGGTCGCCAGCGAGGCGCCCGCTCCGACGAAAGCCGATCCGGGCAGGCTGAACCTGAAGCAGCTGCTGCTCGCACGCTCCGAATGGTTCGCCGACGAGATCATGAAGAGCGTCGAGCGCAGCGATTTCGCGTTCGTGACCCCCGCGCAGAGCCGGCTGCTCGCGGTGATGGCCGGCAAACCGACGAACATGGCGGAGCTGGCAAGGCGCCTGGCGATCTCGCGCCAGGCGGTGCACAAGACCGTGACCGAGCTGGCGCGCCGGGGCATCCTTTCGCTGCGCGACGATCCCGGGCGGCGCAACTCCAAACTGGTGACCTATACCGACAAGGGGCGGCAGCTGAACCGCGCGGGTGCGCGGATGATCGATCAGGCCGAGGCGAGGATCGCCGCCCGCATCGGACACGAGCGGCTGGAGCTGCTGCGAGCGCTTCTGGCGCAGGACTGGGGCTGAGCGCCCCCAGCCCGCCGGCTTCCCCGTTCAGCGCTTCCAGCTGGGCGGACGCTTGTCGATGAAGGCCTGCACGCCCTCCTGGGCCGTGTCCTCCATCATGTTGCAGGCCATCGTCTGGCCTGCCAGCTGGTAGGCTGCCTCGATGCCCAGTCTCGAGCTGGCGATAGAACAGGCCCTTGCCCATCGCGATCGCGACCGACGGCTTGGCGCAGGATCTTGCGCGCCAGCCGGTCGACCTCGGCGTCGAGGTCGGCGGCGGGCACCACGCGGTTGATCAGACCCTTGTCGCAGCGCGGTCGCGGCGTCGATGAAGTCGCCGGTCACCAGCATCTCGAACGCGGCCTTGCGCGACAGGTTGCGCGACAGCGCCACCGAAGGCGTCGAGCAGAACAGCCCGAGGTTGACGCCGGAGACCGCGAACTTCGCTTCCTCCACGGCCACCGCCAGGTCACACATCGCGACCAGCTGGCACCCGGCCGCGGTGGCGACGCCGTGCACCCGCGCGATCACCGGCTGCGGCATGCGCTGGATCGTCAGCATCAGCCGGCGCACTGCGCGAACAACTGCTGGTAGTAACTCGATGCGTCGGCCGCGAACGCATCTCGCGCAGGTCGTGCCCGGCGCAGAAAGCCTTGCCGGCCGCCGCCAGAATCACGACGCGCGCCTGCGGATCGGCGGCGACCGCGTCGAGCTCGGCCTGCAGCGCGCGACATCATCTCCGAGGACAGCGCGTTGTACTGCGCTCGCCGGTTCATGCGTCAGCGTGACGATGCCCTCGTCGCGGCGCACTCGACCAGGGCTTCGTCGGAATCGGTGTTCAGGACTGCGGACATGGCGATCTCCAGTGGTTTCGGTCGGCGGCCCGTTGTCCGAGGGCCGTCCGCCCGCGCGGCCGGCCTGCGAGACACGGTTCGAACCGGATCGTACCGCGCCTGATCCGCCCGGTGCACCCGCGCCGTACGCCGGGTTGCCGCGGCCCCTGCCGACGATTACGCCACAACGGCGCGGCCGGCCGTCGGCCGACACGCGGCGAGCGGCGGTGCGGGTAGCTCCCTCCATTACACTGACTCGCACCTCGTCTTCGCGCTCAATCGACAAGTCCGGAATGCTCGAAAAGATCCAGTCGGTCGCCGCCCAGGTCGGCCAGGTCGTCGTCGGCAAGCAGCCGCAGATCCGGCTCGCGCTCGCGTGCCTGCTGGCCCGCGGGCCACCTGCTGATCGAGGACCTGCCGGGCGTCGGCAAGACCACGCTCGCGCACGCGCTGTCGATCTCGCTCGGCCTGCAGTTCAAGCGCGTGCAGTTCACCAACGACCTGCTGCCGGCCGACATCGTCGGCGTCAGCGTCTTCGATCGGGAGCGCTCGCAGTTCGTGTTCCACCCAGGGCCCGGTGTTCTCGCAGGTGCTGCTGGCCGACGAGATCAACCGCGCCTCGCCGAAGACGCAGAGCGCGCTGCTCGAGGCGATGGAGGAGCGGCAGGTGTCGGTCGACGGCAAGGCCATGGCCGCTGCCCGAGCCCTTCTTCGTCATCGCCACCCAGAATCCGCAGGACCAGATCGGCACCTTTCCGCTGCCCGAGTCGCAGCTCGACCGCTTCCTGATGTGCATCGAGCTCGGCTACCCGGACCCGAAGTCGGAGCGCGCGCTGCTCGAGGGCGAGGACCGGCGCGCGATGCTCGATGCCCTGCGCGCGCAGGATGACGCCGCAGCGATCTGCGCGCCGCGCAGCGACAGGTCCGGCGAGATCCGCTGCGCGCCGGCGCTGCTCGACTACGTGCAGAACCTGCTGACCTTCAGCCGGCGCTCGCCCGGCGCTGGCCGAGGGCCTGAGCCCGCGCGCCGGCCTGGCGCTGGTGCAGGCGGCCCGTGCCTGGGCGATGCTCGACGGCCGCAACCACGTCCTGCCCGACGACGTGCAGGCCGTGCTGACCGCCGTCGCGGGCCACCGGCTGCGCCCGGCCAAGGGCGGCGCGTGTCGCCACCGCGCGCGCGCCGAACTGGTCGCCGAGCTGGTCAAGTCGGTGGCGATTCCCTGGCGCCGCGTGCGCCGCCAGTCGGCCGACCGACCGGCGCCCGCCTGCGACGCCGACGCCGGCGCCCGCCGAGCCCTCGATCCCGAGCCGCATGCGACCAGCGCGTGCGATCGACCTGGGTCGCCGGGCCGCACCCGGCCGACGCGCCGGTCGGTGACCACGCCTGACCCAGCGCAACGTCTACGTGCTGCCCAGCCGGGCCGGCATGCTGTACGCGCCGATGCTGCTGGCGATGCTGATCGCGTCGATCAACTACGCGCTCTCGCTGGGCTTCATGCTGACCTTCCTGCTCGGCGCGATCGCGCGTGGTCGGCGATGCTGCACACCTTCCGCAACCTGGCCGCGCTGGTGCTGCGCCCGGGCCGCGCCGAGCCGGTGTTCGCCGGCCAGCCGGCCGAGTTCACGCCTGCTGCTCGTCAACCCGGCGCGGCATCGATCGCTTCGCGCTCAGCCTGTTCGCGCCCGGCATGGCGCAGCCCGAGGTGGTCGACGTCGCCGCCGCAGCCGAGCAACTCGTCGCGATCGCGCTGCCGGCCGAGCGGCGCGGATGGATGCGCGCTGCCCCGGCTGACGGTCTGGACCGACCTTCCCGCTCGGCCTGTGGCGGGTCTGGGCGCTACTGGCACCCGGCGCTGCGCGTGCTCGTCTACCCGACCCCGGAGACGCCGGCGGCGCCGCTGCCCGACGCGGGCTGCTCGCCGGCGACGGCAACGGCGCGGGCGGCGGCGAGGACGACATCGCGGCGGTGCGACCCTACGCGGCCCGGCGACTCGCCGCGCCGGATCGCGTGGAAGGCGATGGCGCGCACCGCGTCGGACGAGCTGCTGACCAAGCAGTTCGACGGCGGCGAGCGCGGCGAGCTGCTGCTCGACTGGTAGCAGCCTGCCGGCGCCAGCTCGACGTCGAGGCGCGCATCTCGCGGCTGACGCGCTGGGTGCTCGACGCCGACGCCGCCGGCGCGCGCTGGGCGCTGAGCCTGCCGGGCGTGAGCATCGCCGCTCGACGGCGGCGCCGACGCATCGCGACGCGCTGCCTCGAAGCGCTCGCGACGCTGGAGGGTCTGAGTCCGCACGGCCCGCGACATGCGCTCGGACTGCGCTACTCGCTGCGCGCGCTCGGCGGCACGCTGGGCGAGCAGTGGGAGCGCGAGCGGCGCGACACACTGTTCCTGATGGGCGCGATCGCTGCTCGCGGTGCTGCCGCACGTGGCGCACCTGCCGTGGTGGACCGGCGCCGGCTTCTTCGTGCTGTTCCTCTGGCGGCTCGGACTGGTGCATGTCCGGTCGCTGGCTGCCGCGCGACTCGGTGCGCTGGGTCGCCGCCGATCGCCTGCACCGCCGCGGTGTACGCGCACTACCAGACGCTGCTCGGTCGCGAGCCCGGCGTCGCGCTGCTGGTGCTGTTCCTCGGGCCTGAAGCTGATGGAGATGCGGGTGCGCCGCGACCTCTTCGTGGTGATCTTCCTGTGCTTCTTCCTGCTGCTGACCGCGTTCTTCCACTCGCAGTCGATGCTCACCGCGGCCACTGACGATGCTGGCGGTGCTCGGGCTGCTGACCACGATGCTGACGATGCAGTTCGGCGCCAGCACGAGCAGCCGATCGTCGCGGCGCCTGCGCACGCGCCGGCTCGCTGATCCTGTGCAGGCGCTGCCGATCGCGGCGCTGTTCTTCGTGCTGTTTCCGCGCGTCCAGGGACCGCTGTGGGGCCTTCCCGACGGACGCGCACGGCGCGCGGCACCGGGCTGTCGGAGTCGATGACGCCCGGGGCAGATCTCGGAGCTCTCGCCAGTCCGACGAGATCGCGTTCCGGGTGCGTTCGACGGCGACGCCGCCGCCGACCGACGCCGCATGTACTGGCGCGGCCCGGCCTTCGGCAGCTTCGACGGCACGGCCTGGCAGCCCGCTGCGCAAGCCGCGCGCCCCGCTGCCGCTGCCGAGCGTCGCAGGGCGACGGCAACGGCCTGGCGCTGCGCTACACCGTCACCCTCGAGCCGCACCAACCGCAACTGGCTGTTCGCGCTCGAGGTGCCGGTGCGCGTCGACCAGTTGCCGTCAGGGCGCGGCGCTGCTGATGCCCGACATGCTGCTGCATGGCGCGCGAGCGCGTCGTCGAGCGGCTGCGTTACCGCGTCGATTCGCCCACCGACTTCCGCTTCGGACTGAACGAGACCGCCGGTCAGCCTGCGCAACTGGCTCGACCTGCCCGACGGGCTACAACCCGAGGACGCTGGAGCTGGCCGGGCGCTGGCGCGCCGAAGCAGGCCGACGACCGCGAAGCTGGTGCGAGCGCGCGCTGCGAGATGTTCCGCGCGCAGGCCTTCCGCTACACGCTGCAGCCGCCGCTGCTCGGGCGCGACAGCGTCGACGAATTCCTGTTCGACACCCGCGCCGGGCTTCTGCGAGCACTACGCGAGCGCCTTCGTGGTGCTGATGCGCGCGCTCGACATTCCGGCCCGCGTCGTCACCGGCTACCAGGGCGGCGAGCGCAACCCGGTCGACGGCTACTGGATCGTGCGCCAGGCCGACGCGCACGCCTGGGCCGAGGTCTGGCTCGCCGACCGCGGCTGGGTGCGGGTCGACCCGACCGCGGCGATCGCGCCGGAACGCATCGAGCGCGGCAGCCGGGCGCTGCGGTCCGCGTCGGACCGAGCGCCCCTCGCTCGACCTGCCGCTGTCTGGCGGCCTGCGCTTCAACCTCGACGCGCTCGGCAACGCCTGGAACCAGTGGGTGCTGTCGTACGACCACGGCCGCCAGCAGCAGCCTGCTCGGCCGCGCTCGGCCTGGCGTTCGACGACTGGCGGCAGCTGGTCGGCGTGCTGGCCGCCGGCACTGGCGCTGCTGATCGGCGGCGTCGCGCTGATCACGCTGCGCCCGCGCCGGCCGCGCGATCCGGTCGAGCGCAGCTACGACGAGTTCTGCCGCCGGCTGGCCGCCGCCGGCGTCGAGCGCGCGCCGCACGAGACCGCGCATCGCGCTGCTCGAGCGCGTCGAGCACGATCTCGACCGCGGCTCGTCGACCAGGCGCGCGGCATCGTCGCGCTCTACAACGCTGCTGCGCTACGGCGAGCCGAGGCGCCGGATCCGCGCCGCGACGTGCGACACTTGCGCTCTCTCGTGCATGCGTTCAAGCCGTGAACCTCGCACCCGCCCGCCCACGCAGTCCTCGCCCACAGTCGCTTCGTCAGCCCTGCGCTCCGCGCTGCGCCTCGCGGCACTCGCTCGCCGGCGCTGTCGCCAGTCGGCGCTCGCGAGCGCTGCCGAGCCCGGCCGACGCGCAAGCGCCGCGCGCGGCGAGCCAGCCGGCCAGAGCGGCTCGCGCGCGCCGCCGCGCAACTACGCCGCGCGCCACGAGGTGCGCGAGTTCGTCCGCCGAATGGTCGATCCGCCACGGCTTCGATGCGAGTCGACCTGCGTCGCGCGTTCGCGCGGCGCGCGCCGCAGCGACGCAACGTGCTGCGCCTGATCGCACCGCCACGCGCCGGGTTCAAGCGCTCGTGGGAGGCCTACCGCGCGCGCTTCCTCGACCCGCTGCGGATCCGCGAGGGCCTCGCGCTTCTGGCGCGACCACGAGGCGCGGCTCGAGCGCGCGCCACGCCGCTTCGGCGTGCCGCCCGAGATCATCGTCTCGATCATCGGCGTCGAGACGATCTACGGCCGCATCACCGGCGAATTCCGCGTGCTCGACGCGCTGACCACGCTCGCCTTCGACTACCCGCGGCGGGCCGCGTACTTCCGCGAGGAGCTCGAGCAGTACCTGCTGCTACACGCGCGAGAAGCGGGCTCGACGTGTTCGAGGTGCGCGGCTCGTTCGCCGGTGCGATCGGCCTGCCGCAGTTCATGCCCGGCAGCATCCGGCGCTACGCGGTCGACTTCGACGGCGACGGCCGCATCGACCTGCACGGCAGTCCCGCCGACGCGATCGGCAGCGTCGCCCGCTTCCTCGCCGAGCACGGCTGGCTGACCGGCGAGCCGACGCACTTCGCCGGTGACGATCGACGCCGAAGAGCGGCTCGACGCCGCTGATCGACGCGGGCATCGAGCCGCAGTTCACGCTCGCGCGAACTCGCCGAGCTACGGTGTCGGCAGCGCCGCCGACGGTGCCGCCCGACATGCAGCTGGCGCTGATCGACCTGCCGAACGCCGAGCCGCGCCACCTACTACGTGCTCGGCGCGCGCAACTTCTACGTGATCACCCGCTACAACCGCTCGAGCTTCTATGCGATGGCGGTGATCGAACTGGCGCAGGCGCTGAAGAAGGCGCGCGAGGCGTGACCGACATGCCTTGCCGCAAGGCCATCGTCACGCCGGTGGCCACGATCAGTGCCATGCCGAACAGCGCGATCGCCATCCGGGAAGTTGCCGAACACCAGCAGCCGACGACGATCGCCACCACCAGGTGCATGTAGCTGAACGGCGCGAGCAGCGTCGCCGGCGCCGTGCTCGAAGGCGCGCACCAGCAGCAGGTGCCCGAAGCGCTCCGATCGCGCCGGTCGCCACCAGCATGCGCTGCATCGCATCGCGCTGCGCGGCATCGGTCCAGAGTGCCGGGCACGACCAGGCTCAGCATCACCGCCGACACCAGCGCGCCGAGGAACAGCGTCGCCATGCCGTCGTCGACCCCGGACAGCCTGCGCGTGAGCAGCTGGTAGCCGAAGCGAAGCAGAAGGCGCGCGAGCAGCGGCAGCAGCGCCGCCCAGCTGAACAGCGGAGGCCCGGCCGCACGATCAGCAGCACGCCGCCGAAGCTGACCGCCAGCGCCCACCAGGTGCCGCGCGGCGCACGCTCGCCGAGCCAGCGCACCGCCAGCCGTCACCAGGATCGGCGCGATCGAGGTGATCGCGGTCGCATCGGCCAGCGGCAGGTACGACAGGCTGGAAAAGAAGAACACCGACGACAGGCCGAGCAGCGCACCGCGGATCACCTGCAGGCCGGGGCGCTGCGTGCGCGACCAGCCGCGTGCCCATGCGCGGCGCGAACAGCGCAGCCATCAGCGCACGTGGAAGAAATAGCGCGCCCAGAGATCATCGGCACCGGATAGCGTCGCGGACAGGTACTTCGCCGACCGCGTCCAGCAGGCGAACGCAGCTGGTCGCGATCAGAGCAGCAGGCGCGAAGCACCGCGTGTTGCAGCGGGTGCGTGGCGCGCATCGGCGCGCCGGCCGGAGCGGTCGCCGCACTCAAGCCGGGAACACGCCGGTCGACAGGTAGCGGTCGCCGCGGTCGCAGACGACGAACACGATGGTCGCGTTCTCGACTTCGCGCGGCGAGGCGCAGCGCGATGCAGCAGGCGCCGGCGGCCGAGATGCCGCAGAAGATGCCCTCCTCGGCGGCGAGCCGGCGCGCCATCGTCTTCGGCGTCGGCCTGCGTCGACCGTACTCGAGCCGGTCGACGAGCGCGTGCCGGTAGATCTTCGGCAGGTAGGCCTGCGGCCACTTGCGGATGCCCGGGATCGACGATCCCTCGGCCGGCTGCGCGCCGACGATGCATCACCGACGGCGATTGCGCTCCTTCAGGTAGCGCGACACGCCGGTGATCGTGCCGGTGGTGCCCATCGCCGACACGAAGTGCGTGACCTGCCCGCGCGGTGTCCTCCCAGATCTCCGGGCCCGGTGGTCTCGTAGTGCGCCGCCCAGTTGTCGTCGTTGGCGAACTGGTCGAGCACCCGGCCCTTGCCCTCGCGCCTGCATGCGGTCGGCCAGGTCGCGCGCGTACTCCATGCCCTGCGCGCGCGTGACCAGGACCAGCTCGGCGCCGTAGGCCTTCATCGACTGGCGTCGCTCGATCGACAGGTTGTCCGGCATGATCAGCACCATCCGGTAGCCGCGGATCGCCGCTGCCATCGCCAGCGCGATGCCGGTGTTGCCCGAAGTCGCCTCGATCAGCGTGTCGCCCGGGCGGATCTCGCCGCGCGCCTCGGCGCGCGCGATCATCGCCAGCGCCGGGCCGGTCCTTGACCGAGCCGGCCGGGTTGTTGCCCTCGAGCTTGCCGAGGATCACGTTGCCGCGGCGGGCCGGTCCTCGCCGGCGCCGATGCGCTGCAGGCGAACCAGCGGCGTGCGGCCGATCGTCTGCTCGATGGTGGGATAGTCGGGTCGTCGTTCACTGCTGCATCCGGCAGGTGAGGCCTGCCCGTCAGTGGGCGACCGCGTCGGCCTCGCCCAGCTTGGTCACGCCAGGCAGCTCGGCTTCGAGGATCCCGCGCCGCAGCGCCTCGATCGCCGGCAGCCGCGGAAAGCTCTTGCGCCACACCAGCGACACGCGCCGGGTCGGCGCGGGCGCGTCGAACGGGCACGTAGGCCAGCAGCAGATCGTCGCGCCGGACTCGCGGACGCGGCCATGCGCGGCAGCACCGTGATGCCGATTCCCGAGGCCACCATGTGGCGGATCGTCTCGAGCGACGAGCCCTCGAAGGTCTTCTGGATGCCGCCGCTGGCCTGCGAGAAGCGCGACAGTTCCGGGCACACCTCGAGCACGTGATCGCGAAAGCAGTGCCCGGTGCCCAGCAGCAGCATGGTCTGCGTCCTTCAGTTCCGGCCGAGTCGATCGACTTGCGGCGCGCCCAGGCGTGCTAGCGCGGCACCGCGACCACGAAGGGTTCGTCGTACACCGCCTGGCGTCATCAGCCCGGTGTCCGGGAACGGGTCGGCGAGGATCGCGACGTCGATCTCGCCCTGGCGCAGCGACTCGAGCAGCTTGACCGTGAAGTTCTCCTGCAGGATCAGCGGCATCTGCGGCGCGTCGTCGATCATCCGCTTGGACCAGATGCGGCAGCAGATAGGGGCCGATCGTGTAGATCACGCCGACGCGCAGCGGCCCGGCCAGCGGATCCTTTCCCTGGCGGGCGATCTCGCGGATCGTGTTGGTCTGCTCGAGGACCCGCTGGGCCTGCTCGACGATCTGCTGCGCCCACCGGCGTCACCGAGATCTCGGTGTTGCCGCGCTCGAACACCTGCACGCCGAGCTCGTCCTCGAGCTTGCGGATCGCGACCGACAGCGTCGGCTGGCTGACGAAGCAGGCTTCCGCCGCGCGGCCGAAGTGGCGTTCGCGCGCCACCGCGACGATGTACTTGAGTTCGGTGAGCGTCATTGGGTCGCGGGCGATGATACCAAGGCACCGGGCAGGCCGCTTCGGGGCGTTCAGGCGCGCAGAAACTCCTCGCGCCCGCCGAACCAGCGCAGCAGGTGGCGCGTCGGCCGTCGTCCGGAGCGTCGCGCAGCATCGCGCGCGGCGCAGTCGCGCGCCGCCTCGACCAGCGCGGCGTCGCGCTCCAGGTCGGCGAAGCGCAGCAGCGGCACGCCCGACTGGCGCGCGCCGAGGAACTCGCCGGGCCCGCGCAGCATCAGGTCGCGGCGCGCGATCTCGAATCCGTCGGTGGTCTCGTACATCACCGTCAGCCGCTCGCGCGCCGTCGGCGACAGCGGCGCGCGGTACAGCAGCACGCAGACGCTCTCGGCCGCGCCGCGCCCGACGCGGCCGCGCAGCTGGTGCAGCTGCGCCAGCCCGAAGCGCTCGGCATGCTCGATCACCATCAGCGACGCGTTCGGACACGTCGACGCCGACCTCGATCACGGTCGTCGCCACCAGCACCTGGATCGTCGCCGCGCGACGAACCCGTCCATCACCGCTGCTTGTCCGCCGCCGGCAGGCGGCCGTGCACCAGGCCGACGCGCAGCGGCGCGAGCTCCGCCGACAGCGCAGCGTCGAAGGTCTCGATCACGGTCTGCAGGTCCAGCGCCTCGCTCTCCTCGATCAGCGGGCAGACCCAGTAGACCTGCCGTCCGCCGCGCGCGGCCTCGCGCACCCGCTCGATCAGCTCGTCGCGGCGCGCCTCGCGACACCAGCCTGGTGACGACCGGCGTGCGCCCCGGCGGCAACTCGTCGATCACCGACACGTCGAGGTCGGCGTAATACGTCATCGCCAGCGTGCGCGGGATCGGCGTGGCGCTCATCATCAGCTGGTGCGGCGAGCAGCACGGCCCTTGTCGCGCAGAGCGAGGCGCTGCGCCACGCCGAAGCGGTGCTGCTCGTCGACGATCGCCAGCCCGAGCCGCGCGAACTCGACCGTATCCTCGATCAGCGCGTGCGTGCCGATCAGCAGGTCGACTTCGCCGGCGGCGACGGCGGCCCGCACCGCGCGCTTGCCCGCCTCCTTCAGCGAGCCCGCCAGCCAGGCGACGCGCACGCCGAGGCGCGTCCATCCACGGGGCGAGCTTGCGCAGGTGCTGCTCGGCCAGCATCTCGGTCGGCGCCATCAGCGCGGCCTGCTGCCCGCTGCCGATCGCGCGCGCCGCCGCCATTGCGGCGATCACCGTCTTGCCGCTGCCGACGTCGCCCTGCAGCAGCCGGTTCATCGGCTGCTCCGCCGCCAGGTCGCGCGCCGACCTCGTCCCAGGCCCGCCGCTGCGCGCCGGTGAGCTCGAACGGCAGCGACGCGCAGCAGGCGCGCCACCAGGCCGGAATCGCGCAGCGGCGGCGCCCGCCGGTCGGCGCGTGCCGCGCGGGCGCGTCGCAGCGACAGCTGCTGCGCGAGCAGTTCCTCGAAGATCACGCGCCGCCAGGCCGGATGGCTGCGGTCCTCGCAGCGACGCCAGGTCCACGCCGGGCGCAGGGGCGTGCAGCAGGCGCAGCGCCTGCGCCAGGCTCGGCAGGCCCAGCCACCGCGCCGCAGGCCTTCGGCACCGTCTCGTCGCAGGTCGACGGTGCGCAGCGCCTTGCCGATCGCCGCGCGCAGCATCCCCTGGCCGATGCCGGCTGCGGTCGGATAGACCGGAGTCAGGCGCGACGGCAGCGGCGTCGCTTCGGTGACGCAGCCGGTAGCGCGGATGGACGATCTCCATGCCGAACAGCCCGCCGCGCGCCTCGCCGCTGGCGCGGATGCGCTGACCGATCGTGAGCTGCTTGAGCTGCGAGCCGTAGAAGTGGAAGAAGCGCAGCCCGATCGTGCCGGTGCCGTCGCGCAACGTCGACCTGCAAGCGTGCGCCGCGCCGCGCGCGACGACCTCGCTGCGCACGATCCGGCCCTCGACCTGCACCTGGCTCGCCGCCGCGCAGCGATCGGCGATCGGCGTCGACGCGCGTTTCGTCCTCGTAGCGCAGCGGCAGGTGCAGCAGCAGGTCGTGCTCGCGGCGGATGCCGAGACGGGCGAAGCGCGCCGAGTTCGGGGACCGTCTGCGGCACATCGGATCCCGCGGCGAGCGCGTCAGCCCGGCACCAGCGATCGCCTCGACCTCGAACAGCGCTCCGCGCGGCAGGCTCGCGACGCCGACCGTCGAGCGTGCCGGGAACGGCTGCGCGAAGTACTCCTGCATGATCTCGTTGACCACGGGGAAGCTGCGACAGGTCGGTCAGGAACAGCGTGAGCTTGACGCACTCGGTCGAGCGACGCCGCCGGCCGCCTCGGCAGACCGCCTTCAGGTTGCGGAACGCGCGGTGCGCCTGCGCGTCGACGCCGCCCTCGACCAGCTGGCCGGTCGCCGGGTCGAGCGCGATCTGTCCGGACAGGTAGACGACGTCGCCCGCCGCGCACCGCCTGCGAATAGGGACCGATCGCGGCCGGCGCCGAAGTGGTGGAGACGACTTGCCTGTCCATTGCGAACCTCCGCGGTGATCGATCGCGCAATGGTAGCGGATGGGCCGTGGCCGGCCCGTGGCAGCGTCGTCGCGAGTTCCTGATCGGGATCTTGCCGGGCGCCGGTGTTCCGCACGGCGCGGTCGAGGGTGTCGGTCGCGGGTTGACGTTGGGCAGGATGTTGCCTGTACACTATTGCATATGCAATTAATGCGAACGCCGCCGGACCGAGGCCGCGGCGGAGCCGAACACCGCACCCGATTCGCAGCCGGAGCTCGCGCACGATGATCGCGACCGCCCCCCGACCCGGCGCCAATGCCTTCCTGCTGCCGGTGCTGTGCGCCGCGGCGGTCTTCGCTTTGACGCTGGGCGCACGCCAGTCGATGGCGCTGTTCATCGGGCCGCTGAACACTTCGACCGGCCTGGGCATCGCCGCGATCAGCCTCGCCTTCGGCATCGGCCAACTGATGTGGGGCATCGCGCAGCCGATCGCGGGACTGGCCGCGGACCGATGGGGCAACGCCCGGGTGCTGGTGGCCGGGGCCCTGATGATCGCGGTCGGGACGGCCCTCACGCCGTTCGCGCAGTCGTCGCTCGCGCTGATCCTGACGATCGGCGTACTGTCCGCGGGCGGCGCCGGCGCGGCCGGGCCCTCGGTGCTGATGGCCGCGCTGAACCGCGTGATCGCGCCCGAGCGCCGCGGCATGGCCAGCGGCCTGGTCAACGCCGGGGGTTCGTTCGGGCAGTTCGCGCTGGTGCCGACCGCACAGTTCCTGACCAGCACGACCGGATGGGTCAACGCGCTGCTGCTGCTCGGCGCGATGGCGCTGGCCGTGATTCCGCTGTCCCGGATCCTGTGGCAACCGGCCGGCCATACGGGGATCGCCCACGCAGAGCACAACGTGCCGGTCGCGCAGGCGGTGCGCGAACCGAACTTCGCGCTGCTGTCGGCGGGGTTCTTCGTGTGCGGCTTCCACGTCGCATTCATCGCCACGCACCTGCCCGGCGTGGTCGCGGCCTGCGGGCTGCCGCCATCGGTCGGTGCCTGGTCGCTCGCGCTGATCGGTCTGTTCAACATCGCGGGCAGCTTCGGCATCGGCTGGGCGATGGGCCGCTGGCGCTCGAAATCGCTGCTGTCGCTGATCTACGCCGCCCGCGGCGTGGCCGTGCTGTGCTTCCTGCTGGCGCCGAAGACCGAGCTGACCTTCGCGCTGTTCGCGGCCGTGATCGGCGTGACCTACCTGTCGACCGTGCCGCCGACCGCCGGCCTGGTCGCCAAATTCTACGGACCGCAGAACATGGCGACGCTGTTCGGCATCGTGATGCTGTCGCACCAGGTGGGCGGATTCCTCGGCGCCTGGCTCGGCGGGCAGGCCTTCGCCGCGACCGGCAGCTACGACTGGATGTGGTACGCCGACATCCTGCTGGCCGCGGGCGCCGCGCTGGTGCACCTGCCGATCCGCGAGGCGCCGCTGGCGCGGCGACGCGAGCACCGGTGCGAACCTGAGCACGGGTGCGAATCCCCTGAGCGCGGGTGCGAATCGCCCGAAATAGTAGACTGGCAGCCCCACCCGCGGCCCAGAGTCTCTCCATGCCGGATCCCGTCGAGAAGCACGGACACGGCGCGATCCGCATTCGCGGCGCGCGCCAGAACAACCTCAAGAACCTCGACCTGGACATCGCCACCAACGAACTGGTGGTGGTCACCGGCGTCTCCGGCTCGGGCAAGTCGTCGCTGGTCTTCGACACGCTGTACGCCGAGGGTCAGCGGCGCTACGTCGAGACCTTCTCGGCGTACGCGCGGCAGTTCCTGGACCGGATGGACAAGCCGCAGGTCGACCGCATCGAGGGGGTGCCGCCGGCGATCGCCATCGACCAGACGAACCCGGTGCGCACCTCGCGCTCGACGGTCGGCACCATGACCGAGCTGAACGACCACCTGAAGCTGCTGTTCGCGCGCGCCGCCACGCTGCACTGCCGCGCGCTGCGCGCGGCCGGTGCGGCGCGACACGCGCGGCCAGCATCGCCGACGAACTGCACCGTCGCGCGCGCGCGGCCGGCGATCCGCGGCTGGTGGTCACGTTTCCCGGTCGCGGTGCCGGCGAACTTCAGCGAGGACGAGGTCGAGGCGCACCTGCTCGCGCAGGGCTATACACGCGTGCACGCCGCGGCACCTGCAGCGCGCGGCGATGCGCTGGCCCGGACCGCGCAGCGCCCGTCGTGCTCGCCGTCGTCCAGGACCGGTTGCGCCTGTCCGGCGCCGACGCGGCGCGGATCGCCGATGCGGTCGAGAGCGGCGCTGCGGCGCGGCCACGGCCGCCTGTCGGTGCACCGGCTCGACGACGACGGCAACGACGCCGAGGTCTGGCGCTTCAGCACCGCGCTGGCCTGCGCCGAGTGCGACATCGCCTACGCCGATCCGCTGCCCAGCCTGTTCTCGTTCAACTCGCCGCTCGGTGCCTGCGAGACCTGCCGCGGCTTCGGCCGCGTGATCGGCATCGACCTGGGCCTGGTGCTGCCCGACGACGTCGAAGACGCTGGCCGACGGCGCGGTCAAGCCCTGGCAGACCGAGAGCTTCAAGGAATGCCAGGCGACATGATGCGCTACGCGCCGGCCGCGCGGCATCGCGACCGACGTCCCGTGGTCGCGACCTCGCCGACGAGCACCGGCGCTGGGTGATCGAGGGCGGCGACGACTGGACGGGCAACTGGACGAAGCAGTGGTACGGCATCCGGCGCTTCTTCGACTGGCTGGAGTCGCAAGGCCTACAAGATGCACATCCGCGTGCTGCTGTCGCGCTACCGCGCGTACACGCCGTGCACGGCCTGCGGCGGCGCGCGGCTCAAGCCCGACGCGCTGCTCTGGCGCGTCGGTTCGCGCGCCGAGGCCGACGCTGCGCTTGCGGCATCGCAGGGAGCCTACCGCCGCTTCCTTCCGATGGGCAGCGTCATGGCCGCCGCGAACGGCTCGACACGATGGCCGGGCTGTCGCTGCACGACCTGATGCTGCTGCCGATCGAACGGCTGCGCAGCTTCTTCGACACGCTGACGCTGCCAGCCCCGCTGGACGAGGCCGCCGACCTGCTCCTCACCGAGATTCGCTCGCGGCTGCGTTTCCTCGGCGACGTCGGGCTCGGCTACCTGACGCTCGACCGCCAGTCGCGCACGCTGTCCGGCGGCGAGGTCCAGCGCATCAACCTGACGACCGCGCTCGGCACCTCGCTGGTCAACACGCTGTTCGTGCTCGACGAGCCGTCGATCGGTCTGCACCCGCGCGACATGAGCCGCGTCATCGGCGTGATGCAGCGCCTGCGCGACGCGGGCAACTCGCTGGTCGTCGTCGAGCACGATCCGCAGGTGATGCTCGCCGCCGACCGGATGCTCGACATCGGTCCCGGCCCCGGCGAGCGCGGCGGCGAGATCGTGTTCCACGGCACGCCCGACGCGCTGCGCGCGGCGCGCACGCTGACCGCCGACTACCTGTACGGCCGCCGCCACGTCGACACCGGGCGCGCCCGCGCAGTCGAGGCGTCGACGCCGCGAGCTGCTGCTGGAGGGCGCCCGCGAGCACAACCTGAAGTCGGTCGACGTCGAGATCCCGCTGCAGCGGCTGGTCTGCATCACCGGCGTCTCCGGCAGCGGCAAGATCGACGCTGGTGCAGAACGTGCTGTACCCGGCGCTGCTGCGCGTCAAGGGCAAGCCCACCGAGGCGCCGGGCGCGTTCGACCGCCTGCTCGGCGACGACTGGATCGACGACGTGGTGTTCGTCGACCAGACGCCGATCGGCAAGACCGCACGCAGCAACCCGGTCAGCTACGTCGGCGCCTTCGACGCGATCCGCAAGCGCTTTGCCGCTACGCCCCTGGCGCGCGAACGCGGCTACACCCCCGGCACCTTCAGCTTCAATTCCGGCGACGGGCGCTGCCCGACCTGCGGCGGCAACGGCTTCGAGCACGTCGAGATGCAGTTCCTGTCCGACGTGTACCTGCGCTGCCCGGACTGCGACGGTCGCCGCTACCGTCCCGAGACGCTCGAAGTCGTTGTCGACGGCGCGCCCGGAGCGCGCCGGCTCGACGGCACGGCCTACGGCGCATCGAGCATCGCCGACGTGCTCGACCTGACGGTCAACGAAGCGCTGGTCTTCTTTGCCGGCGAGCAGGACGTGCGGCAGAAACTGCAGCCGCTCGCCGACGTCGGTCTCGACTACCTGCGGCTGGGACAACCCGTCCCGACCCTGTCGGGCGGCGAGGCACAACGCCTGAAGCTGGCGGGATTCCTCGCGGACGCGGCGAGCGCCGGTCTGACCGACACGACCGCTCCGGGTTTCGCGCAGCGTCGCAGCGGCCGCAAAGGCACGCTGTTCATGTTCGACGAGCCCACCACCGGCCTGCACTTCGACGACGTCGCGAAACTGCTCAGGTCGTTGCGCAAGCTCCTGGTCGCGGGCCACTCGCTGCTGGTGATCGAGCACAACCTGGACGTGATCCGCGCAGCCGACTGGGTGATCGACCTCGGACCCGAAGGCGGCGACGCCGGCGGCCGACTGGTCGCGGCGGCGACGCCGGCGACGCTGATGGAGACGGCCGCCTCGCACACGGGACGGGCGCTGCGCGAGTACCAGGACGCGCTCGCGTCGCGCGCCGCCGGATCCGCTCGGTCCCATGCCGCAGAGAACGGCGGCATCGCAACGGCGATGGCGGTCGCCGACGCCGGCACGGCGCTGCAGACCGCGTGGCGCGAACGCGCGCGGCGCTCGATCTTCGTGCACAACGCACGCGAGCACAACCTGAAGAACGTCGACGTCGACATCCCGCGCGACGCGTTCACGGTGATCACCGGCGTGTCCGGCTCGGGCAAGTCGACGCTGGCCTTCGACGTCGTGTTCGGCGAAGGCCAGCGCCGCTACCTCGAGTCGCTGAACGCCTATGCACGACAGTTCGTCCAGCCGTCCTCGCGTCCCGACGTCGACGGTGTGTTCGGCATCCCGCCGACAGTCGCGATCGAGCAGCGAACCAGCCGCGGCGGCCGCAAGAGCACGGTCGCGACACTGACCGAGATCTACCACTTCCTGCGTCTGCTGTACGTGAAGATCGGGACCCAGCACTGCCCGGACTGCGGCACCCCGATCGAGCCGCAGAGCTTCGAGGCGATCGCGGCGCGCATCGTGCGCGACTACCGCGGCCAGCACATCGGGCTGCTCGCGCCGCTGGTGGTGGCGCGCAAGGGCGTCTACACCGACCTCGCGAAATGGGCGAAGGCCAAGGGCTACGAGCACCTGCGGGTGGACGGCGCCTTCCTGCCGACGACGAAATTTCCGCGCATCGACCGTTTCGTCGAGCACAACATCGAGCTGCCGGTGGCAGACCTGCTGGTCGACGCGGCGGACGAAGCGGCGCTGCGCGACGCGCTGCGGCGTGCGCTCGAGCTCGGCAAAGGACTGGTGATGGTGGCGGGCCCGCTCGGACCGCTCGCCGATGCGGTGCGCGACGGCGACGCGCAAGCCTACGTGGCCAGCGCCACCGGCCTGGCGACCCGCCTGTTTTCCACGAAGCGAGCCTGCTCGGGCTGCGGCACCAGCTTCCCGGAGCTCGACCCCCGCCTCTTTTCGTTCAACTCGAAGATCGGCTGGTGCCCGCACTGCATCGGCACCGGCGTGCGCCTGCCCTATCTGCCGAAGCTGGACGAAAAGCATCGCAGCGACGAGGACTCGACCAGCGGCGCGATCGGCGTGCTGGCCGAGCGCCTGGCCGACCAGGTGATCGGCGAGGCCGCAGCCGCCGATGCCGAGAGCGGCAACGCGGCGATCCCCGCCGACGAGCAGATGGTCTGCGGCCACTGCGCAGGCCAGCGCCTGAACAGGGTGGCGCTTGCCGTGCGCCTGCAGGGCGTGTCGATCGCCGAGCTGACCGCGATGCCGGTCGCCAGCTGCGCGCAGTGGCTGCAAGGCCTGTCGTTCGGCGGCCGTGCAGCCGAGATCGCGCGCGACGTGCTGACCGAGATCCGCTCGCGCCTGGGGTTCCTGTCCGACGTGGGTCTGGGCTACCTGGCACTGGACCGCGGCGCGCCTACGCTGTCGGGCGGCGAGGCCCAGCGCATCCGCCTCGCGGCACAGCTCGGCTCCAACCTGCAGGGCGTCTGCTACGTGCTCGACGAGCCGACGATCGGGCTGCATCCGAACGACAACCGGATCCTGCTCGACACCCTCGAGAGTCTGCGCAGCAAGGGCAACACGCTGCTGGTGGTCGAGCACGACGAGGACACGATTCGCCGCGCCGACCACCTGATCGACATCGGCCCGGGCGCCGGACGTCGCGGCGGCCACGTGATCGCCAGCGGTGGCATCGGCGCGCTGCTCGCCAGTCCCGACAGCGTGACCGGCCGCTTCCTGAGGACCCCGCTCGCGCATCCCCTGGTGAAGCGCCGTCCGCCGCCGGAACCGGACGCCGAGGCCGGTCCTGGCTCCGGTCGAGCCGACACGGGCAACGGCAGCCCGGACGGCGCCGCCCGCGGCTGGCTGCGCCTGCGCGACGCGACGCTGCACAACCTCGAGCACGTCGACGCACGCATCCCCCTCGGCCGGCTGACCGTCGTCACCGGTGTCTCGGGTTCGGGCAAGTCGACTCTGGCGCGCGACGTTCTGCTGGCGAACGTGTCGGCGCTGGTCGCGGCGCGCAACCGCCGCGCTGCCGCGCCGATGCTGCGCGGCGTCGCAGCGGTCGACGGATGGCAGGCGATCACGCGCGTCCTCGAGGTCGACCAGACGCCGATCGGCAAGACACCGCGCTCGTGCCCGGCCACCTACGTCGGCTTCTGGGATGCGATCCGCCGCCTGTTCGCCGACACCACCGAGGCGCGGGTGCGCGGCTACGGGCCGGGCCGCTTCAGCTTCAACGCCGGCGACGGCCGATGCGCCGGCTGCGACGGCCAGGGCCAGCAGACCGTCGAGATGAACTTCCTGCCGGACGTGAAGGTGTCGTGCGATGTGTGCCGCGGCGCGCGCTTCAACCGCGAGACCCTGGACGTGATCCTGCGCGGGCGCTCGATCGGCGACGTGCTGAACATGAACGTCGACGAGGCGCTCGAATTCTTCGCCGCTCACCCGCCGGTGTCGCACCCGCTGAAGCTGCTGCAGGACGTCGGTTTGGGCTATCTCACGCTCGGCCAGCCGAGCCCGACGCTGTCCGGGGGGGAAGCCCAGCGCATCAAGCTGGTCACCGAACTGTCGAAGGTTCGGATGCGCGGCGAAGGCGAGGATGCCGCCGACCCCCGCCTGCTGGCGGCGCGCGAGCGCGCGCGAGCACGCGCGATCGCCGCCGGCAAGCCGCTGCCCGTCGAGGCCCACACGCTGTACGTGCTCGACGAACCGACCGTGGGGCTGCACATGGCCGACGTCGAAAAGCTGATCCGGGTGCTGCACCGTCTGGTCGACGCCGGCAACACGCTGGTGGTCGTCGAGCACAACCTCGACATCTGGGCCGAAGCCGACTGGATCGTCGACCTTGGGCCCGAGGGCGGGTCGGGCGGAGGCCGGATCGTGGCCGCCGACGCGCCGGAGCAGCTGGCGGCGCGCGACGACTCGCACACCGCACGTGCGCTGCGCCGGTTTCTGAACCCGCGCTGAACCCGCGCTGAACCTGCAGCGAACCCGCGCCAAACCCGCGCTGAGCCCGGACCGAGTCCGCTCGACGATGCCCACGCCGTGATGCGCACGGCATACACTGCGCCGGACACGTGGATGCACTGCCCGGAGGTCGACATGACGGAGGATGCGCCGCCCGCTGGTCCGGACCCGGTGATGCCGGCGCATGCGCTGGCCGGCCTCTGGACCGGGCTGTCGCTGGAAACGGAGGACCTCTCGCAGGTCGACCTGACCGGACGCGACCCGGCCCTGCCGTCTTCGTTCCGGGTCGGCACGGCCGCGCAGTCGGCGATCGCCGCGTCGGCCCTGGCCGCGGCCCGCGTCGGCCGCCTACGCAACGGGCTGCGCCAGCGGATCGGCGTGGACATGCGCCACGCCGCGCTGGAATGCTGCAGCTGGTTCTCGATCGACGGCCGCACGCCTTCGGCATGGGAGAAGTTCTCGGGCCTCTATCCGTGCGGACCCGCCGGGCGAGGATGGATTCGCCTGCACGCGAATTTCGCCCATCACCGCGACGGCGCACTGCGCCTGCTCGGCCTGCCGGAAGGCGATCGGGCCGAGCGCGCCGACGTGGCCCGCGCCCTCGAGCGCTGGGATCCGTTCGAGTTCGAGCAGGCGGCGGCGGATGCCGGCCTGGCGGTCGCGGCGCTGCGCAGCTTCGACGAATGGGACCAGCACCCGCACAGCGCCGTGGTCGCCGCGCAGCCGCCGATCGCGATCGAACGCATCGGCGATGCGGCACCGCGCCGACTGCCGCCGCTGGCGCTGGACGCCCGTCCGCTGACCGGCCTGAAGGTGCTGGACCTGACCCGGATCCTGGCCGGACCCGTCGCCGGTCGCGCGCTCGCCGCCTACGGCGCCGACGTGATGCTGGTCAACGCGCCGCACCTGCCGAACATCGAGGCGATCGTCGACACCAGCAGGGGCAAGCTGTCCGCGTTTGCCGACCTGCGCGCACCCGGCGACCGCGCGGCGTTCGGGCAGGTGCTGCGGGAGGCGCACGTGCTGGTCCAGGCGTACCGGCCCGGAGCACTGCAGGCCCTGGGATTCGGCCCGGAACGGCTCGCCGCCCTGCGCCCGGGCCTGGTGCTGGTATCGCTGAGCGCCTATGGCGAGACCGGGCCGTGGGCCGGCCGTCGCGGCTTCGATTCGCTGGTGCAGACCGCGACCGGCTTCAATCACGCCGAAGCCCTGGCGGCGGGCGCCGCGCAGCCGAAAGCGCTGCCGATGCAGATCGTCGACCATGCCTCGGGCCATCTGATGGCCTTGGGAGCACAGGTCGCGCTGATCAGACAGCAGCGCGAGGGCGGCACCTGGCTGGTGCGCGTGTCGCTGGCGCGCACGGCGCAATGGCTGCGCAGCCTGGGACGCGTGCCCGACGGGTTCGACGCGCCGGTGGCGGACTTCACCGGGTACACCGAGGAGACCGACAGCGGGTGGGGCCGGCTCGTCGCGTTGCGCCACGCCGCGGTCTTTTCCGCCACACCCGCCGCCTGGACGAGACCGTCGGCGCGTCCAGGCACGCACCCGCTGCGCTGGCCGGCGCCGTAACGCCGCGACGGGCCATGTCGCGATTGTGGGCGTGTCCGGCCCCTGCCGGGCCCTTCGGCTAAACTGAATCGATGAACCCGACCGCCCCGACCACGGTACCCGGCGATGTCGCCGGAACGATCGCCACACTGCAGCGGCTGGTGGCCTTCGACACCGTCAGCAGCCGCAGCAACATCGAACTGATCGACTGGGTCGCCAACCGGCTGGACGACCACGGCATTCCCGTGCTGGTCCAGCATGGCGACGAGCCCGGCAAGGCGAACCTGTTCGCCACGATCGGACCGGCCGACGTGCCGGGCCTGATGCTGTCGGGGCATTCCGACGTGGTGCCGGTCGCAGGCCAGGAGTGGTCCAGCGATCCGTTCCGGCTCACCGACCGCGATGGCCGCTTGTACGGACGCGGCAGCGCCGACATGAAGGGCTTCATCGCCTGTTGCCTCGAGGCCGTGCCCGGGATGATCGCCGCGAGGCTGCGCACGCCGGTGCATCTGGCGCTGTCGTACAACGAGGAAAGCAACATGGGCGGCATGCGCCGCCTGGCGGCGCACCTCGCCAGCGCACCGGTCAAACCCTCGGCCTGCATCATCGGCGAGCCGACACTGATGCAGGTGGTGGTCGCGAACAAGGGCGCTGCGATCTACCGGGCACGGGTGCGCGGCTTCTCCGTGCATTCGTCGCTGCGCGACCAGGGGGTCTCGGCCGTCGAGACCGGCGCGGCGATCGTCGCGTTCATCAGCACAATGCAGCAGCGGCTGAATGAAAGCGGCAGGCACGACGGCTTCGAGTTTCCGCACAGCAGCATCCACGCCGGCATGATCAGTGGCGGCACCGCACACAACATCACCGCACGCGACTGCGAGATCCTGTTCGAGGTCCGTGCCCTTCCCGGTGTCTCGGCCGCGGATGTCGTCGCCGAGGTGCGCCGCTACTGCGACGAGACCCTGGTGCCGCAGATGCGTGCCGTCTCCGCCGAGTGCGGAATCACGATCGAAGAGGTTCTCGACGCGCCCGGGCTCGACGAGCGCGGCAACGTTCATCTGGCGCAGGCGATCATGCCTCTGTGCCGCTGCGAACGGCCGGGCCGGGTGAGTTTCGGCACCGAGGCCGGCATGTTGCAGCAGATCGGCGTGCCGACGATCGTCTGCGGCCCGGGCGAGATCCGCGTCGCGCACCAGCCCGACGAATACGTCGAAACCTCGCAGCTGGCCGCGTGCCTGGGCTTCCTCGATACGCTGACTGGGCGGCTGGCGCGCGGCGACCTCGCGCTTCGCTGACCTGGACTGCCTCCCGCGCCGAACCGGAGCGTGGCGACCGGCACCCCGCCGGCGCCCGGATACGGGCGGCGCCGCGTTGCTGCTGTGAGACAATCCGCGCCGGCGGATGCCCGACCAGAACTCCTGGGCGGGCATCCGCGGACCGCCTGCCGTGCGGTCGACCGTATTTCCTGCCGACCGCATTCATCCCACGCCCCTGACTCATTCCATGTTGTCGTTCTGGGTCGCGATCGCCCTGCTCTGCATCGGCGCCTCCGCCTTCGTTGCCTGGCCGCTGCTCGCACGGCGCTCCGCCGGCCCCGGCGAGGCGCCCGTCATCGACGACGAGACGCGCCGTCTTGCCGTGTACCGCGACCGCCGCCGCGAGATCGAGGCCGAACGCCAGGCCGGTCGGCTGACCGATGCCGAGGCGACGCGATCGCTGGACGAACTGGTCGCCGAGGCCGCTGGCCAGTTCCCCGATGCCGCCGCCGGTGCGCCCGGCGCTTCTCCCGCAACCTCGGGCCGCCGGCCCGGATTCCTGCTGGCCGCAGTCACATCCTTGCTGGTGCCGGCAATCGCGCTGCTCGTCTATCTGCAGATCGGTTCCCCCGGCCTCGTCGGGGTCGACCCGCAGGCGCTGACCGGGCAGCTGACGCCCGAAGGCCTCGACCAGGCGATCCGCGAGATCGAGACGCGTGTCGAGAAAGTGCCGAACGACGCCGAGGCCTGGGGCATGCTGGCCCAGGCCCGCAGGCTGAAGGGCGATCTGCCGCAGTCGATCGCCGCGTTCGAGAAGGCCGCCGCGCTTGCGCCCGACAACGCCCGGCTGCTCGTTGACTTCGCCGAAACGCTGCTGATGGCGAACTCCGGCAACTTCGCCGGCCGTCCGCTGGAACTGCTCGAGCGCGCGGCCCGCGCCGACCCGGCCGATCCGAAGGTGCTGCTGATGCTGGGAATCGCGCGCTATCGGCTGGGCGACCCCGCCGGGGCGCTCGCCCTGCTGAAGCAGGTGCGCGCGGCGCTGCAACCGGATTCCGCCGAAGCGAGGCAGGTCGGCGAGGTCATCGCGCGCATCGAGTCGGAGACGGGCGGCGACGCACCGGTCACACCCGGTGCGACGGGCACGCCGGGCGGGCCCGCTGCGCCCAGAACTCCGGCCTCGGCGGCGTCGGCAGCCACCCCGATCCGGGGCACGATCTCGATCGATCCGGCCCTCGCGGCCGGAATTCCCCCGGACGCCAGCGTGTTCGTGTCGGCCCGCGCGGCGAACGGTCCGCGGACGCCGTTTGCCGCGCTCCGGCTGAAGGCCTCGGGCTGGCCGCTCGGCTTCGAACTGGGCGACGCGCAGTCGATGGACCCGTCTCGGCCGCTGTCGTCGGCGGGTGAGCTGGTGATCGAGGCGCGGATCAGCCGGTCCGGCGACGCGATGCGCCGCAGCGGCGACGAGTTCGGCATCAGCGCTCCGGTTCGCGCTGGTAGCCGGGACGTCGCCGTGCGCATCGACCAGAAGGTGCCATGACCGCTCTGGAGGTGCGCGCCCTCGGTTGCACGGTCGGCAACCGCCGGCTGTTCGAGTCGCTCGACTTCGCGATTCCCGCCGGGGCCTGGACCATGCTCACCGGCACCAACGGCTCGGGCAAGTCGACGCTGCTGCGGATGATCGCGGGACTGGTGCCGCCCACGTCCGGTGAAGTGCTCTGGAACGGCGCTGCGCGCCGCCGCGGCGATCCGGCCTGGCACGGCGCCTTCGTCTATCAGGGGCACGCCAGCGGCTGGAAGGATTCGCTCAGCACGCGCGAGAACCTCGCCATGCAGGTCTGGCTGGACACCGCGCCCGGCGACCCGGCAGGCCACGAGCAGGCGCTGGATGCCGCGCTCGAGCGCACCGGCCTGACGCGACAGCGGCGACTGCCGTTCACCCGCCTGTCGGCGGGGCAGCGGCGCAGGCTCGGACTGGCCCGCCTCGCTCTCTCGACGCGGCCGCTGTGGCTGCTCGACGAACCCACCACCGCGCTCGACAGCGACGGCCAGACCCTGTTCGCCGGACTGCTCGACGAACACCTGGCGCGCGGCGGCTGCGCGCTGGTCGCAACGCATCTCGGGCTTCCCGTGCGCACCGCGGGCCTGCAGCTGCGGCTCGGTGCGGGCGGATGACGCGCGTGGACGCGGTGCAGGAACAGGTCGCCGGCGTGCCGCTGCGTGCGGACGCCGCGGCGCGCGCCGGGGAGCCGATCGGCGTGCTGCGGGCGATGCGCTGGGCATGCGCACGCGACCTGCTGCTGGCCGTGCGCTCGAAGTCCGAGGTCGCCCTGATCCTGGTCTTCTTCGTGCTGGTGATCTCGCTGTTTCCTCTGGGCGTGAGCCCGGATGCGAAGCTTCTCGAACGGATCGCCCCCGGCATCGCCTGGGTCGCGGCGCTGCTCGCTTCGCTGCTGTCGCTGCCGCGGCTGTTCGCGATCGACCACGCCGACGGTTCGCTCGAGCAGCTGGTGCTCGCGCCGGCCCCGCTGGCGGCGATCGTCGCCGGCAAGGTGCTTGCGCACTGGCTGGCCAACGGCCTGCCGCTGGTGCTGCTTGCGCCGCTGGCGGGCGTACAGTTCGGCCTGTCCGGCGAGGCGAACCTCGCGCTGACCGCAGGCCTGCTGCTCGGCACGCCGACCCTGTCGTGGCTGGGCGCGATCGGCGCCGCGCTGACGCTGGGCACCCGGTCGGGCAGCGCGCTGCTCGCGCTGCTGGTGCTTCCGCTGGCGGTGCCGATCCTGATCTTCGGCGCGGGTGCGGCCGAGTCGGTCGCGGTCGGCCTCGGTGCCCAGGCGCACCTGTCGCTGCTGGCCGCCGGAATGATCGTGGCCTGGGTGTTCGGACCGTTCGCGGCCGCCCTGGCCGTCAGGATTGCATACGAATGACGAAAACCGGCATCTCCTGGTTCAGGTTCTCCTCGCCTGCCACGTTCTACCCGCTGGCCGGCCGACTGGTCCCCTGGTTCGCAGCCGCGTCCGCAGCGGCTCGCGCTGATCGGACTCTACATGGGCTTCTTCGTCGCGCCGACCGACTACCAGCAGGGCGAGTCGTACCGGATCATCTTCATCCACGTGCCGGCTGCCTGGATGGCGATGTTCACCTACCTGGTGATGGCCGGCTGGTGCGCGGCCTCGCTGGTCTGGAACACGCGCATGTCGGCGATGATGGCGCAGGCGCTCGCGCCCACCGGCGCGATGTTCGCGTTCGTGTCGCTGTGGACGGGCGCCTTCTGGGGTCGGCCCACCTGGGGCACCTACTGGGTCTGGGACGCGCGGCTGACCTCGACGCTGATCCTGCTGTTCCTGTACCTGGGCTACATCGCGCTGCGCTCGTCGATCGACGACCCGCGCCGGGCCGACCGGGCCAGCGCGTTGCTGGCGCTGGTCGGGGTCGTGAACGTGCCGATCATCTACTTCTCGGTGAAGTGGTGGAACACGCTGCACCAGGGCGCCAGCGTGTCGATGACCGCCGCGCCGAAGATGGCGCAGACCATGCTCGTCACGATGCTGATCATGGCGTTCGCCGCCTGGTTCTATACGATCGCGGTCGCGCTGCACCGCGTGCAGATCCATCATCCTGGAGCGCGAGGCGCACACCGACTGGGTGCGCGCGCTCGTTCACCGGAGCCCGCGATGAGCGAATGGTTCGCCATGGGCGGCCACGGCTTCTACATCTGGTCCTCGTACCTGGTGCTGGCCCTGGCCATCGTCATCGAACTGCTGATGCTGCGCCGGCGGCGCGCGCAGGCGATCGAACACGCACGCATGTCGGCCGAGGAAGAGGAACACGCATGAAGCCACGACACAAACGCCTGATCTGGATGCTGGGCGGCGTCGCCGCGCTCGGCGTCGCCGCCGCGCTGGTGCTCAATGCCTTCCAGAGCAACCTGGTGTTCTTCTTCACGCCGACGCAGATCGCCTCCGGCGAGGCGCCGAGGGGCAAGGCGTTCCGCGTCGGCGGGCTGGTCGAGCCCGGCAGCGTGCAACGCGAGGCGACGGCACGTCGGTCAGCTTCCGCGTCACCGACAACGCGAAGTCGATCGCGGTCGCCTACACGGGCATTCTGCCCGACCTCTTCAAGGAGGGACGAGGCATCGTCGCGCAGGGTTCGATCGAGCCCGACGGCAGCTTCCGCGCGAGCGAAGTGCTGGCCAAGCACGACGAGAACTACATGCCGCCCGAAGCGGCCGAGGCGCTGAAACGCGCCGGGCACCCGGTCGGCGCGCCGCAGCAGTTCGTCGACCAGGCCTCGAAGACCGCTCAAGCAGTGCACGGGAACATCCATGATCGCCGAACTCGGACACTTCGCGCTCGATCCTCGCGCTGCCGCTGTCGCTGGTCTTCGGCGTGCTCGCGCTGGTCGGCGCGTGGCGCGCGACCCGCGCACTGATGGCGGTGGCCGCGCCGGCGGCGATCGGAACGGCTTCGCGCTCGTGCTGTTCTCGTTCGGCTGCCTGATCGCGCTGTTCGTCGACAACGAGTTCACCGTGGCGCTGGTCGCGCAAGCACTCCAACCGCGCACTGCCGCTGCCCTACCGGGTCGCGGCCAGCTGGGGCTCGCACGAGGGATCGATGCTGCTGTGGGTGCTGATGATGGCCGGCTGGACCGCCGCGGTGGCGATGCTGTCGTCGCAGCTGCCCGCGACGCTGCGCGCGCGCGTGCTCGGCACGATGGGCCTGGTCGGCCGTCGGCTTCCTGCTGTTCCTGCTGTTCACGTCGAACCCGTTCGAGCGGCTCGTGCCGGCCGCCGCCGACGGCCGCGACCTGAACCCGCTGCTGCAGGATCCGGGCATGGTGTTCCACCCGCCGCTGCTCTACATGGGCTACGTCGGCTTCGCGGTCGCCTTCGCGTTCGCGGTGGCAGGCCTGCTCGAGGGCCGCTTCGACGCCGCCTGGGCGCGCTGGGCACGCCCCTGGACGACGGTCGCCTGGAGCTTCCTCACGCTGGGCATCGCGCTGGGCTCGTTCTGGGCCTACTACGAGCTCGGCTGGGGCGGCTGGTGGTTCTGGGATCCGGTCGAGAACGCGTCCTTCATGCCCTGGCTGGCGGGCACCGCGCTGATCCACTCGCTGGCGGTCACCGAAAAGCGCGGCGCGTTCCGCAGCTGGACGGTGCTGCTCGCCATCCTCGCGTTCAGCCTCAGCCTGCTCGGCACCTTCCTCGTGCGCTCGGGCGTGCTCACCTCGGTGCATGCCTTCGCGACCGATCCGGCGCGCGGCGTGTTCATCCTGATCTTCCTGGCGATCGTGATCGGCGGCTCGCTGACGCTGTTCGCATGGCGCGCGCCGCGCATCGGCACCGGCCCCGGCTTCGCGCGTGGTGTCGCGCGAGTCGCTGCTGCTCGCCAACAACATCCTGCTGATCGTGGCGATGGCGGCGGTGCTGCTCGGCACGCTCTATCCGCTGGTGCTCGACACGCTCGGCCTGGGCAAGATCTCGGTCGGCCCGCCCTACTTCGAGTCGGTGTTCTTCCCGCTGATGGCGCCGGCCCTGTTCCTGATGGGCATCGGGCCGATCGCGCGCTGGCGCAAGGCCGAACTGCCGCCGATCGCGCGACCGCCTGAAGTGGGCGCTGGCCATCGCGGTCATCGCGGCGCTGCTGCTGCCGCTCGACGCGTCGACGGCTTTCGGCCGATGACCAGCCTGGGCCTGCTGTTCGCGCTTCTGGATCGCTCGCCAGCGTCATTCACGATCGTGCTCGACAGCCTGCGCGGCGCCGACGGCCGCATCGCGCTGTCGCGTGCCCGCCTGATTCCGTCGAGCCTCTGGGGCATGCACCTCGCGCACGTCGGAGTCGCCGCGTTCGTCGTTCGGCGTCACGATGGTCAACAGCTACGAGACGAGATCGACGGTCGCATCGAGATCGGGCAGATCGATCTACGTCGACGGGTACTCGATCCGATTCGACTGGCTCGAACGTCCCGGCCCGAACTACGACGCGGTGCGCGGCCGCTTCACGCTGTCGCCGCGACGGACGGCGGTTCGCGCTGCTGCAGCCCGAGAAGCGCGTCTACCGCGCGAACGGCCAGCCGATGACCGAAGCAGCGATCGACCGCAGCCTGACGCGCGACGTCTACCTGTCGATGGGCGAGCCGCTGGGAGGCGACGCCTGGGCGGTGCGCGTTCACATCAAGCCCTTCGTCAACTGGATCTGGCTCGGCTGCGTGCTGATGGGCGCGGGCGGGCTGCTCGCCGCAGCCGACCGCCGCTATCGGCGCGCCCGCCGAGAAGCGGCGAGCGCGGCGGCGCGCTCGGCGGCAGCCTGAGCCTGCAGGCGCCCCGGTGCCAGCGTCGACGCTTCGCTCTCCGCGAGGTCGCACGGCCCTCGCCGACCCCGCGTGCGCTCACTCAAGTTCCTGATCCCTTTGCTGATGGCGCTGGGCATCGGCTGGTTCCTGCTACGCGGGGCTGGACACAATCCGCGCGAGATTCCGTCGCCCGCTGGTCGGAAAGCCGGCACCCGCAGATCGTCGATGCGCGCTGCTCGACGCGCCCGACGCGAGCACCTGGTCGACCCGAGCGATGAAGGGCCAGGTCTGGCTGCTGAACGTCTGGGGCTCGTGGTGCTCCGGCTGCCAGGTCGAGCATCCGGTGCTGCTCGACCTGGCGCGCCAGAGGTCGCGCCGATCGTCGGCCTGGCGTGGAAGGACCGGCCCCGAGGACGTCGAAGGACTGGCTCGACAGGCTGGGCGACCCCTACGTGGTCAACGTGATCCGACCAGGCCGGCAAGGCCGCGATCGACTGGGGCGTCTACGGCGCGCCCGAGACTTTCGTGATCGACAAGGCAGGCGTCATCCGCGACAAGCACATCGGCCCGCTGACCCCCGAGGTGCTGACGTCCCGGCTGATTCCGCTGATGCGCAAGCTGCAGGCGCAGTGACCGACGTGCGGATGCCGAATCGAATCGTCGCCGTGGTGCTGATCGCCTGTGGCGTCGGCTTTTCCGCGGCACGCGGCGCCGCGCCGCCGGGCGCCGCGAGCGCACCGGCCGCAGCCCCTGCGGCGGCAGCTTCCGACGCCTCGTCTGCCGCCGCCGTGCCTGCGAGCCCCGGTCCGTCGAAGGCCGCTCCGATCGCGCCCGCGCAACCCGCGTCCCCCGAAGCCGAACGACGGCTGAAGAAGCTTTCGGAAGAGCTGCGCTGCCTCGTCTGCCAGAACCAGACGCTGGCCGATTCCAACGCCGAGCTGGCGGGCGATCTGCGCAATCAGGTGATCGAGCTGATCGTCGAGCGGCCGCAGCGACGAGCAGATCAAGAGCTACCTGGTCGAGCGCTACGGAGACTTCGTGCTGTATCGCCCGCCGGTGCAGAGCAACACGCTGCTGCTCTGGTTCGGACCGTTCGGCCTGCTCTTCGCGGGTGTCGCGATCTGGTGGCTGGTGCAGCGGCGCAGCGGCGCGGCGGGCAACGGCACGGCGGGCAGCAGGGCCGGCGCGGGCGGCCTGGCAGCCGCGCAGTCCGACGACGAATCGCTGCGGCGCGCGCGCGCGCTGCTCGACGACTGACGGCCGATCGGACCTCGCCTCAGGGCACCCCGAAGTACAGGTAGATCGCCCGGCTGCCGTCGTCGCCGTAACCGGCGATCAGATACATCGGACCGATGAACGTGTCCGCGCCCAGAAACATCGAGGCCGATCCGACCGTGCCGTTCGGCGCCAACCCGCCGATCCGGTGCTTGATGTGCGCCGCCTCGAGCGCGAACCCGGCATACACACCCGTGCCCAGCGGGCTCGGCAACCGGTAGAACTGGTTCTGGTAAAGCAGACGGCCATACGCGTACTGATCGGCCAGGAACTGCCCGATCTGGTATCCGGACAGCGAAAAAGGCCCGCCCAGCGAGAAGTTGTCGTAGACCGGCAGAGTCGTCCCGAGCGGCGAACCGCCCTGCAGCGACAGATTCCAGGTGTGCGTACCGCGGCTGGTCGCGTAGTCGGCGCGGGCCTCGACACGTCGGTACGAGCCCTCGACCCTTCCGCCCTCGCGTCTGCCCGTGAACGCGTTGGCGATCAGGGCGTATCCGCTGCGCGAGAAGTACGCGCGGTCCAACTGGTCGATGAACAGGCGCGCGCGCACTCCCGTCACCGTCTCGTCGTCCTCGGGCAGCAGATTCAGGCCGGTGACCGTCGACAGGCCGACCCTGCGGGCGACCGGGCCGAGGCGCAGTTCGGCCACCGTCCCGAACACGACGCCCGCATCGACGCCGGCGCGCGATTCGGTGCCCCGCAGATCCGCCACTCGGCTGCCGGCGACGTAGAAGCCGCGCTGACTCTCTTCGTACGTCAGGTAGGGCGCAACGAATAGCCGGCCGCGCGGGTCCACGGGCTGGTACCACTCGGTGTGCAGTATGTTGCGCCGACCGACCTGCGCGTCGACCAGCCACTCTGCGCCGAAGCGGTTCAGCCAGGTGTGGCGGTACGACGCGCGCACGTTGAAGCTGGAGTCGCCGCGGAAGTCGGTGGCCAGGCCCAGACCCAGCCTCAGATAGCGCGGACCGGTCTCCTTCTCGCGCACGCTGAACAGCAGGGTGCGCTTGCCCTGCTCCGTGACGAGCCGATAGTCGACGGTCTCGAAATCGCCCCGGCCATAGACGCGACGAAGATCACGCGCCAGCGCGTCCTCGGTGGCCACGTCGCCAGGCCGCACCTGTACCAGGTTTTCGAGCACCTCGGCATTGCTGCGCACCAGCCCTTCGAAGCGCACCGCCTCGACCACGCCGAGCTCGGTGGTACGGCGCAGCTGCGACTGGCGCGTCGCGGCATAGGTCAGCTCGCCGACGCCGTAGCGGCGCAATGCGTCGGCGCTCGCCCGGGCCGCGTCCTCGCCGGCCCGGACCGCCTCGGGGGTGCGCTCGAAGCTGCCGGCCGTGATGTCGCCCAGCTCGGGGCCGATCAGGATGTCCCGCTCCGTGAGGCGAGCCAGCTGGCGATCGACCGTGCCCTTGCCGAGGAAGTTGATGAGCTGACCGACCACGGTCACCGCCGAAGTGATCTCGCTGCGCTTGAGCAGCGGCGTCTGGATGTTGACGGCGATCACGACGTCGGCCGCGCAGGTGTCGCGCGCGACATCGATCGGCAGGTTGTTCGACACGCCGCCGTCGACCAGCAGGCGGCCATCGATCTCGACCGGACTGACCGCGCCGGGGATCGCCATGCTGGCGCGCATCGCGCGCGACAGGTTGCCGGACTCGAGCACCACCGCCTCACCGGTGACGATGTCGGTGGCGACGGCCCGGAACGGAATCGGCAACCTGCTGAAATCGTGCACGTCGCTGACGGGCTGGGTCAGCCGACGCAGGACGCTTTCGATCCCGACGCCGGCGACCACCCCTTTGGGCAGCAGGATGCCGCCGCGGCCGACTCCGAACTCGCCCTCGGCGAGCCCACGGTAATCGTCCTCCTTGCGTCGCACCGATACCTCGGAGCGCGGCGGCGTGTCCTCGAACACCGCGCGCCAGTCCGTGTCGCGGATGACGCTCTCGAGCCTGGCGATCGGCGTCCCGGCCGCGTACGCGCCGCCGACGATCGCCCCCATGCTGGTCCCGGCGATACAGTCGATCGGCACGCGCAATTCCTCCAGGACCTTGAGCACACCGATGTGGGCCGCACCACGCGCACCGCCCCCGGACAGAGCCAGCGCAATCCGGGGCCGCGACTCGCCCGCGGCAGCCGTGACGACGGATCCGGTCCGCGCGCGCTCGGCGTCCGTCACAACGCGCGATTCCTGCGCCCGCGCCAGCGCCGGAAGGCATGCGTGCGCGGCGATCACGAACGCGATCGTCAGGGCGGCCCGCGCGGCGCGCAGCACGGGCAACGGGTGCGAATTCATCCGGCAATCCTCCGATCGAGCCGGCCCACCAGCAGCGACAAGGCCAGGTTCATCGCCGCGAACCCGCAGGTCACCCACCACAGGTTCGCCCAGCCGCCTCCGAGTCCGGCCGCACCGGCGACCAGCGGCGGAGCGATGACCTGGCCGATCGACGAGCCCTGCTGCATCAGGCCCGTCGTCGTAGACACCGCACCGGCATGCGGAGCGAATCGCGGGGCAGTGGCGAACAGCGTCCCGGGAATCAGCCCGCCGACGCTCGACAGCACGAGCAGCGCCGCGTAACGGACCACGAAGCCGGCATCGATTCCGAACGCCACGAATGCGCCCACGCCCATCGCGACCGACGCGACGGCGATCAGCTGCCCGCGCGCGGCGCCGCGCTGCACGAGCAGACCGGCAGCGATGTTGCCGGCGAGGTTCACAAGCACGCCGATGGCGGTCAACATCGCGGCCTGCGCCGGCGGGATCGCCGCTTCGTGGTAGACGAGCGGCAGGAAACTGAACACAGCCATCCACTGGCCGGCATACAGGCCGAAGCATGCGGACAGCAGCCACGCGCCAGGCGATGCGAGCGTGTCCCGCGCGAGCGCGAACATGCCAGCGGGCGCGCCCGCGCCCGCCGGATCGGGCGGCACCAGACGGCAAAGCAGCATGACCTCACCGAGTGCGAACAGGGCGACGCACCACCACACGATGCGCCAGTCGCCCAGCTGCAACAGCCAGGGCGACACGACCAGCGCGATCACCATGCCCAGAGGCATGTAGGAGCCCCAGATGCCAAGCGCCGTGCTCATGCCGCGCGCCGCGATCACCCGGCGCATGAGCACCGGCCCCGGCAGCACGCACAGCATGAAGCCGGCACTCTCCAGCGCGCGCCATGCGAGCAACGAAGCAACGTCGCTGGCGAGCGCGCCGGCGCCGCCCGCGGCTGCCAGCACCAGGAGCCCGGCCACCATCAGGCGCCTCGCCCCGAAACGATCTGCCAGCAGTCCGCCGAACATGCCCAGGCAGGCTCCTGCGACCTGGAACGCCGACACCAGGAATGCGGCGTCGACCCGTGTCAGCCCGAGAGCCTGCGTCAGCACCGGCAGCACCGGCGGCAGCTTGCCGACGTTCAGCGCCGCCGCCACGCCGGCGAGGTAGATCGCGGCCATCGGAGCGTAGCGGACAGGGGGGAGAGCGTGCATTGGCGGCAGAGAGCGTCTGAGACGATGGTAACGATGGTAACCACCTGTAAAGCCCCATCCCCTTTCGTTGCAGCGCCGACTACGCTTGCCGCTATACGTTCCAGACGGAGAAAGATGATGCGCAAAATGCTCGGTTCCGTGTCGCTTGCCGCGGCGGCGGCCCTGTCCGGCGCCAATGCCACCGCAGGCGAGGTCGCGTGGTCGATCAGCATGGCCGCGCCGGGTGCGGCCGTGACGATCGGCGTGCCCGGCGTGGCCGTCGGCCCGGTGTACTACCCTGCCCCGCAGGTCGTCTATCCCGCGCCGGTCCACGTCGCGCCCGCCTACCCGATCGGCTACGGACCACGCGTCGTCTATCCGGCACCCGTCGCGACCTGGGGCGTGCCTGCCTATCGAGTGGTTCCGCCCGCGCGGGTCTACGGTCGGGGCTGGGGCCACGCGGCGCCGGTCGTCGTCGTCCCGCACGGGCATCGGCAAGGACACCGGCACCACCGCCACCGGCACCACTGAGCCGGGCCTGCCGCGGAGCACGGGGGCGG
This sequence comes from uncultured beta proteobacterium, assembly GCA_963849015.1. Taxonomy (GTDB): domain Bacteria; phylum Pseudomonadota; class Gammaproteobacteria; order Burkholderiales; family Burkholderiaceae_E; genus Quisquiliibacterium. The sequence goes on along the minus strand of CAWKFK010000005.1, from coordinate 297,027 downwards.
CAGGCACGCCGTCGCCGTGACGCGCCGGGTTCGTCCGGGCAACGGGCCAGGGGCGCGATCTCGACCGGATCGCGCGCGGGCGGCCAGCCGTAGAATCGCGGCTCGCCCTCCAGGAGGAACCTCCGCATGCCGACCCGATTCCGCCGCGCGCGCCGCGCCCTTCTCGCCGCTGCCGCTCTGATGACCGCGCTCGTTGCCGGCGTTCCCGGCGCAAGCGCCCAGACCTACCCGTCGCGGCCCGTCCGCCTGGTCGTACCCTACCCGCCGGGAGGCCCGCTAGACCAGGTGGCGCGCGCCCTCGCCGAGAGGGTCCGCGAGCCGCTCGGACAGCCGGTCGTCGTCGAGAACCGTGCCGGCGCCGGCGGCAACATCGGTGCCGACCACGTGGCCAAGTCCGCGCCGGACGGCCACACGATCGTGATGGGAGCCGTCGCGACGCACGCGATCAACCCGTCGCTGTACGCGAAGATGCCGTACGACGCGAACCGTGACTTCGCACCGGTGACGCGCATCGCCGTCGTGCCGAACGTGCTGGTGATGAACCCCGAGGCCGCGGCACGTCTGGGCATCGCCGACGTCAAGTCGCTGCTCGACTATGCGCGGCGCAATCCGGGCAAGCTGAACTACGCGTCGGGCGGCAACGGCAGCGCGGGCCACCTCGCCGGCGAGCTGATGAAGTCGATGGCACGCGTCAGCGCCGTGCACATCCCATATGCGGGCGCAGCCCCGGCGCAGCTGGGCCTGCTCGCCGGGCAGACCGACTTCATGTTCGACAACCTCGCATCCGCCGCGCCACAGATCCGCGCCGGCAAGCTGAAGGGCTTCGCCGTCACCACCCGCCAGCGCAGCGGCTTCTTCCCGGAACTGCCCACCGTGTCCGAAAGCGGACTGGCCGGCTTCGACATCAGCACCTGGTTCGGAATCTTCGCGCCGGCCGGCACGCCCAAGGCTGCCGTCGACCGGCTGCACGCCGAGTTCGAGCGCGCGCTGGCCAGCGACGAGATCCGACAGCGCCTGGCGAGGATGGGCGCCGACCCCGCGCCTCTGACGCCGGCCGACTTCGGTGCCTTCGTGCTCGACGAGCAGAAGAAATACGCGCGGATCGTCAAAGCGTCGGGCGCTCGCGTCGACTAGCGTGCCCGAATTCCAGCCGGCAGATGCCACGCAGTGTTGGGATGCCGTCCGTCCCGGGACGTTCCGAGTTGGTCAGGCGTGCCCGTTCCCGCTATTCTTCGCGGTGGCTGCAGGAGCGAGAGGCACGTCTCGCGCAGACCACGACAACGAGAACACCCGATCCCGAGGAGATCCGTCGATGAAAGTGAGGAACCACCACGACCTGTGGGCTGGACTGATGTTCATTGCCTTCGGGGGGATCTTCATGATCCTGTCGCAGCAGTACCAGATCGGCACCGCGGCAAAGATGGGCCCGGGGTACTTCCCGTTGATCCTCGGTGGGCTGCTCGCGCTTCTCGGCCTCGCGATCTCGCTCAGCTCGTTCGCGAAGAGCAACCACGAGGCCAAGGTCGACCCGTGGGCTGGCGCGAGCTCGGGCTGATCCTGTTCGCCGTGATGCTGTTCGCGGCGACGCTTCCGCAGCTGGGCATCGTGATCGCGCTGCTCGTGCTGATCCTCGTGTCCTCGCTGGCGAGTCACGAGTTCAACCTGAAGGACACGCTCCTCGGCGCGGTGTTCCTGATCGTGCTGACGTACATCGTGTTCGTCAAAGGGCTGGAGCTTCAGTTCCCCCTGTGGCCGAAATTCCTGTCGAACTGACGCGCGGAGACCCACGACATGGACCAGCTTTTCTCGAATCTCGCGCTCGGCTTCGCCACTGCCGCCACGCTCGACAACCTGTTCTACTGCTTCATCGGCGTGCTGCTCGGCACGCTGATCGGCGTGCTCCCCGGCATCGGCCCGCTCGCCACGATCGCGATGCTGCTGCCGATCACCTACAAGATGACCGACCCGGCGACGGCGCTGATCATGCTCGCCGGCATCTACTACGGCGCGCAGTACGGCGGCTCGACGACGGCCATCCTGGTCAACCTGCCGGGCGAATCGTCGTCGGTGGTCACGGTGCTCGACGGCTACCAGATGGCCCGACGCGGCCGGGCCGGGCCGGCGCTGGCGATCGCCGCGATCGGCTCGTTCTTCGCCGGCACGGTCGCGACCTTCCTGCTGGCGGCATTCGCGCCGCCGCTCGCCGAGGTCGCCTTCAAGTTCGGCCCGGCGGAGTACTTCTCGCTGATGGTGCTGGGCCTGATCGCCGCCGTCGTGCTCGCGCACGGCTCGATCTGGAAGGCGCTGGGCGATGGTGCTGCTCGGCCTGCTGCTGGGCATGATCGGCACCGACGTCAACTCCGGCGTCGCGCGCTTCTCGTTCGACGTCCCCGAACTGTCCGACGGCGTCGAGTTCGTCGCGGTCGCGATGGGCATGTTCGGCTTCGCCGAGATCATCCTGAACCTCGAGCAGAAGGAGAACCGCGAGGTCTTCACCAGCAAGGTCACCAACCTCTTCCCGCGGATGGCGGACATGAAGGCCGCGTTCCCGGCGATGGTCCGCGGCACGGCGCTCGGCTCGACCCTCGGCATCCTGCCGGGCGGCGGCGCCGTTCTGTCGTCGTTCGCCTCCTACGCGATCGAAAAGAAGATCTCCAAGACGCCGCAGGAATTCGGCAAGGGTGCGATCCAGGGCGTCGCGGGTCCTGAGGCAGCCAACAACGCCGGCGCGCAGACCTCGTTCATCCCGATGCTGACGCTGGGCATTCCGACCACGCCGGTGATGGCGCTGATGGTTGCGGCGATGATGATCCACAACATCCAGCCGGGCCCGCAGGTGATGACCAGCAACCCGACGCTGTTCTGGGGCCTGATCGCCTCGATGTGGATCGGCAACCTGATGCTGGTGATCCTGAACCTGCCGCTGATCGGACTGTGGGTGAAACTGCTGTCGGTGCGCTATCGCGTGCTGTACCCGGCGATCCTGCTGTTCTGCTGCGTCGGCGCGTACTCGATCAACAACAACGTCTTCGACGTGTTCATGACGATCCCGTTCGCGATTCTCGGCTACGTGTTGAAGAAGCTCGATCGTGCGAACCGGCACCGATGCTTCTGGGCTTCGTTCTCGGCAAGCTGATGGAAGAGTACCTGCGGCGCGCGATGACGATCTCGCGCGGCGACTGGACGGTGTTCTTCACCCGGCCGCTGTCGATGTCGCTGCTGATCGCTGCCGGCATCCTGCTGGTGATCGTGTTCCTGCCGGCGATCGCGAAGAAGCGCGAAGAGGCCTTCGCTGCCGACGATTGATCCCGGGCTCGCCGTTTGGCCACGAGGAAAAACCCGCCGCGAGGCGGGTTTTTCTTTTCCCTGGCCGGGTGAATTAGACTGAGGCCCCGCGCGTCACGGCCTTGGCGGTGCGCGCCACGACATCGACCCGACCCTGGACCATGCCCATCCACTGCAGAATTTTCCAGCGAAGCGCCCCGCGCCTCGGCGCGCAGGCCTACGGCCCCTGTAACCCCGCCTATTCCCAGCGGCACTTCACCGGCAGGCGCGGCGCGCTCGCCGGCCTCGCCGCCACCGCCGCCCTGCTGCTGGCCGCCGCGGGGCCCGTATCCGCGCAGCAGACCTGGCCGTCCAAGCCGGTCCGCATGGTGATTCCGTTCCCGGCCGGCGGCGCCACCGACATCATCGGACGCACCGTCGCGGCAAAGCTCGGCAGCGCGCTCGGCCAGCAGGTGATCGTCGAGAATCGTCCCGGCGCGGGCGGAACGATCGGCGCGGACAGCGTCGCGAAGGCGGCACCCGACGGCTACACGATCCTGATGGCGACCAGTTCCACGCACTCGATCGGGCCGGCCATCAACCCGAAGATGCCGTATGACGCGGTGCGCGATTTCGCGCCGGTGGCGCACATCGCGAACGCCCCCAGCGTGCTGGTCGTCGGCCGCGACTCGCCGGCGCGCACGGCGCAGGAGCTGGTCGCGCTTCTGAAGAAGAACCCCGGCAAGTACAACTTCGGCTCGAGCGGGATCGGCACCTACCCACACCTGAGCGCCGAGATGTTCAAGTGGCGCGCCGGCGGGCTCTACGTCGTGCACATTCCTTACCGGGGAACGGGCCTGGTGATCACCGACCTGGTGGCCGGGCAGATCGCCTTCCTGATGGACAGCATCGTGTCCGCGCAGAGTCACATCCGCGACGGCAAGATCCGGGCGCTCGCCGTGTCCGGCTCGAAGCGTTCGACCTCGCTGCCGGCGGTGCCGACCTTCACCGAAATCGGCATACCCGGAATGGAGTTCAGCAACTGGTTCGGCGTGTTCGCACCCGCAGGCACTCCGCAGGACATCGTGCAGCGGCTGAATCGCGAACTGAACGCGGTGATGCGCTCGCCGGAAGTGCTCGAGCGCCTCGAGCGCGCCGGCGCCGATTCGGCGGGCGGGACCCCCGAGCAGTTCGCGAAGGTCTACCGCGACGAATACGAGTCCTGGAAGTCCGTGATCAAGCGGGCCAGCATCAAGCCGGAGTGAGCGCATGACCACATCCCCTGCCGCCGACGTCCGGGTTCTGGCATTCGACGTGTTCGGCACGGTCGTGGACTTCACCGGTTCGATCGCTCGCGAGGTCGAAGCCCTCGGCCTCGGCGTCGACGGCGAGAAGTTCGCGCTGGCCTGGCGCGCCGGGTACATGCCGGCGATGCAGCGCGTGCGCAGCGGCGAACTCGGCTGGACGCGGATCGACGACCTGCACCGCATGATCCTCGACTCGATCCTGCCGAAGTTCGGGCTCGAATCGATGAGCGAAGACAGCCGCCGGCACCTGAACCTGGCCTGGCACAGGCTCGATCCGTGGCCGGACAGCGTCGACGGCCTGACACGGCTCAAGCGCAGGTTCACGATCTGCACGCTGTCCAACGGCAACCTCGGCCTGCTGTGCAACATGGCCAAACGCGCCGGCCTGCCGTGGGATCTGATCCTGTCGGCCGAAGTGTTCCGTCACTACAAGCCCGATCCGCAGACGTATCTCGGCGTGGCCGACGTGTTCGCGCTGAAGCCCGACCAGATCATGCTGGTCGCGGCGCACTCCGAGGACCTGCGCGCGGCGCGCGCCTGCGGCCTGCGCTCGGCCTTCATCCATCGGCCGCTGGAATTCGGCAGCCGCGGCAACCGGGACGTCGGCGACGACCCCGGTTTCGATTTCCATTGCGCCAGCCTGACCGAGCTGGCCGACCGGCTCGGCTGCTGAAGCGCCGCCCCGAAGCCGGCCCCGCGCTGCACGACACCGCGACCGCGACCGGGCCGCCCACCCTCACCCGAGACACGCCCCTCATGAGCCACTACCCCTTCGACTGGAAAGCCGGCTATCCGTCGGTCCGCATACCGGTGTTCGCACGCAACGTCGTGTCCACCTCGCAGCCGCTCGCTGCCCAGGCGGGCCTGCGCATGCTGCTGGCCGGCGGCAATGCGATCGATGCGACCATCGCCGCTGCAGCCGCGATCACCCTCGTCGAGCCCGTCTCGTGCGGCCTCGGCAGCGATGCGTTCGCGATCGTCTGGGACGGCACGCAGCTTCACGGCCTGAACGCATCGGGCGTCGCGCCAGCCGCCTGGGATCGTGCCTACTTCGAGCGCCGCCACAACGGCCAGATTCCGATGCGCGGCTGGGACGCCGTGACGGTGCCCGGCGCAGTCGCGGGATGGGCCGAGCTGCACCGCCGCTTCGGCAAGCTGTCGTTCGCCGACGTGCTTCAGCCCGCGATCGAGATCGCCGAGCGCGGTCATGCGGTATCCCCGGTGGTCCAGCAAAAATGGGCCGCGCAGGTGCCGGTGCTGCGCGACCAGCCGGGCTTCGCGCAGACCTTCATGCCGAACGGCCGTGCTCCCGAGATAGGCGAGCTCTTCAGGTTCGCCGCGGCGGGGCAGACTCTTCGCCGCATCGCCGAGACCCACGGACGCGACTACTACGAAGGCCACACCGCCGAGCAGCTGGTCGCGCACGCGCGGGCGAATGGCGGCGCGATGACGCTCGACGATCTGCGCGGCTACCGGCCCGACTGGGTGGGCACCATTTCGAAGGACTACCGGGGCTATACGCTGCACGAGATTCCGCCCAACGGCCAGGGCATCGCCGCGCTGATGGCACTGGGCATGCTATCCAACTTCGACCTGCCGTCGATGGACGCCGACTCGGTCGATGCGCGCCATCTGCAAATCGAGGCGATGAAGGCGGCGTTCGCCGATGTCTACCAGTACGTCGCGGATTCGCGCTACATGACACGCGTTCGCCCCGAGGATCTGCTCGACGACAGCTACCTGGCGGAACGCGCCAAACGCATCCGCCTGGATCGAGCCACCGATTTCAAGCACGGCACGCCGCCCGCGGGGGGCACGATCTACCTGACCGCTGCCGACGAGAGCGGCATGATGGTCTCGTTCATCCAGTCCAACTACATGGGCTTCGGCTCCGGCGTCGTCGTGCCCGAGGTCGGCGTGTCGCTGCAGAACCGCGGCTTCGGGTTTTCGATGGATCCCGGGCACCAGAATTGCGTCGCGCCGGGCAAGCGGCCTTTCCAGACCATCATCCCTGCCTTCCTGATGCGCGACGGCCGGCCGCAGATGAGCTTCGGCGTGATGGGCGGCAACATGCAGCCGCAGGGGCACCTGCAGACTCTGCTGCGCATGATCGACTGGAAGCAGAATCCGCAGGCGGCCTGCGACGCACCACGCTGGAAGGTCAACCGCGGGCTGTCGGTCGACGTCGAGGCGGCGATGCAGCCGGACGTAATCGCGGAACTGGCCTTGCGCGGCCACCAGCTCGAGTCGATCGACGATCCCTACATGGACTTCGGTTCGGGTCAGTTCATCTGGCGCCAGGGCGAGGCGATGGAGAACGGCCGGCTGATCGACGGCTACGTCGCCGCCAGCGACAGTCGTCGGGACGGCTGCGCGGTCGGATTCTGAGACGGCGATTGCGGCGGTGACCGGGATGCGCCGGCTGCTGGCCCTGATGCTGTGCGCGCTCGCGCTGGCCGGCTGCGCGTACCGCAACGTCCCGTTCCAGGCGTACGCGCCCGCCTTGTACGAGATCCTGCCGGCCGATTCCGCAGGCGGACGCGCCTGGCTGTTCGGCGCGATCCACACCGGCCTGTCGCGCTTCTACCCGCTGCCCGACGCCGTCGAACAGGCATGGGCACGCTCCGACCGCCTCGCCTGCGAGCTCGACGCGCAGGCGCGCCACGACGAGCTGCGTGCGGCGTTCGCGGGGCGCACCCGTCTGCCCGAAGGCATGACGCTGGATGCCCTCGTCGACGCCGAAGTGCTGAACGGCATCCGCTCCCGTCTGGGCTACCAGGGCCGGCGCGAATGGGACCAGCGGCTGCGGCTGCAGCCGTGGGCGCTGTCGATGCTTCTGACCAGCGCCGACGACCAGCGACTGGGAACCGACGCCACGCAGAGCCTCGACAATTTCTTCCTGCGCCGGGCGCGCGATACCGGCCGTCCGGTCCTCGAACTCGAGCGCATCGAGGAGCAGGTCGAGGCCTTTTCGGGCGGCAGCCTGAGCGAGCAGGCCTTCGCTCTCACCGAACGCTACCGCCGCCTGAGCGCCCGGGAAAGGACGCTATACGACGTCGTCGAGGCCTGGCGCAAGGGCGACGACGCGGCGCTGGCCACCGTCAAACAGCGCGCGTTCGGCCCGGCGCCGCGGGAAGAGCAGTCGAATCCGCTGCGGGCGCGCATGTTCGGCGAACGCGACGACCGGATGGCGGACCGTCTGGTCGAGACGATCCGCACCGGCGGAACGGTGTTCGCGCTGGTCGGCGCGTTCCATCTGGTCGGCGAGGACAGCCTGCAGAAGCGGCTGGCCGAGCGTGGCATGATCGTGCGCCGCGTGGCATATTGACCGGTTTTCGCGCCGCCTCGCCGGGTCTTGAAGTCAGCCAAGGAGTCCACCGAATGAGCACCCGCACCTACGATCCGATCACCCCGCACAAGGTCGCGTTCCTCGGCCTCGGCGTGATGGGTTATCCGATGGCCGGACACCTCGCGCGCGCCGGCCATCGGGTCACCGTCTACAACCGCACCGCCGCGAAGGCCGACCAGTGGGCCGCCGAGTACGGCGGCGCCTCGCGCTGCAACGCCGCGCCAGGCCGCGCACGATGCCGACATCGTCTTCTGCTGCGTCGGCAACGACGACGACCTGCGCTCGGTCGTGCTGGGCGAGCACGGCGCTCTTGCCGGCATGAAGCAGGGAGCGGTCTTCGTCGACCACACCACCGCGTCGGCCAGCGTCGCCCGCGAACTGCACGCAGGTCGCGGCGCACAAAGGCATCGGGTTCGTCGACGCGCCCGTATCCGGCGGCCAGGCCGGCGCGGTCAACGGCTTGCTGACCGTGATGTGCGGCGGCGATGCTGCGGTCTTCGAACGCGTCAGGCCGGTCGGAATGGCCTTCGCCCGCGCGTTCACGCTGATCGGAGCCCCCGGCGCCGGACAGCTCGCGAAGATGGTCAACCAGATCTGCATCGCCGGACTGGTGCAGGGCCTTTCCGAGGGCGTCAACTTCGGGCTGCAGGCCGGCCTCGACATGAAGCTGGTGCTCGAGGTGATCGGCAAGGGCGCAGCGCAGTCCTGGCAGATGGACAACCGCGGCGGCACGATGGTCGACGGCAAGTTCGACTTCGGCTTCGCCGTCGACTGGATGCGCAAGGACCTCGGCCTGTGCCTGGACGAGGCCGCGCGCAACGGCGCCGCCCTGCCGGTCACCGCGCTGATCGACCAGTTCTACGGCGACGTGCAAGCGATGGGCGGTGGACGCAGCGACACGTCCAGCCTGATCCGCCGGCTGCGCCGGGCGTGAGATGCCGCGCGACGCCGGCTCCGGCGACTGACCCTCGCGTCCGGGGTCGCCGTCGGCGCGGTGCTGCTGGGAGGCCGCATGGGACTCTTTGCCGGAACCCCTCCGGTCGATTCGCTCGGCATCGCCGACGGCCGCCTCAAGCCGGTGCGCGAGCAGTACTGGAACGCCGTGTCGAGCTTCGCGCAGACCGACTACCATCGCATCGAACCGCTGGCCGCCGGCCCCGATCCGCGCGCTGCCTTCGCGGTCCTGGAGCGCCTTCTGCTCGCCGAGCCGGGCGTGTCGATCGTCACGGCGCGCAGTCCCTACCTGCATGCCGAGTTCAGCACCCGCTGGCTGGGCTTCGTCGACGATGTCGAATTCCTGCTCGACGAGCCGGGCCGGGTCATCCACGTGCGATCCGCGTCGCGGCTCGGCCGGAAGGACTTCGGCGTCAACCGGAAGCGGGTCGAGACGCTGCGGGCCCGGCTGGCGGCGGAGCTCGCACCGACGTCGTCCACCGGGTCGCCGCCCTCGTCGAAGGACGGCGGCACCCCTTCACCATCCTCGGCCCTCGATCAATCCACTGAAAGGAAGTCCATGAGCACCACCCTCCCCTCCGGCCTGCAGATCGACGACGTCGTCGTCGGCAACGGCGACGAAGCCACTGCCGGGCGCAACGTCAAGGTCCATTACACCGGCTGGCTGTACAAGAACGGCACCGTCGGCGCGAAGTTCGACTCGAGCAAGGACCGCGGACAGCCCTTCGTCGTTCCCGCTCGGCGCCGGACACGTGATCCGCGGCTGGGACGAAGGCGTCGCCGGCATGAAGGTCGGCGGCACGCGCAAGCTGATCATTCCACCGGAACTCGGCTACGGCGCGCGGGGCGCGGGCGGCGTGATCCCGGGCAACGCGACGCTGCTGTTCGAGGTGGAGCTGCTCGGCGTCTGACGCCTCGCCGGCTGTCCGCCGAGGCGCGGGGCCTGCGGCCGTACAATGCACGGTTCGACAACACAGGCCCCGCCCGATGACTTCCCCCGCCGAGGCCCGTCCCCACGACTGCCGGAACGAAGCAACTTCATCCGCTCGACGATCGACGAGCGACCTCGCCGCGGCCGTGTACGCAGGCCGTCGCTGGTCGGGCACAGCCGGGAACCGCATCGGACCAGCGCTCGGGCCCGCCCGATCCTGCGGCGATCCGCACGCGCTTTCCGCCCGAGCCGAACGGCTACCTGCACATCGGACACGCCAAGTCGATCTGCCTGAACTTCGGGCTGGCACGCGACTACGGCGGCCGCTGCCACATGCGCTTCGACGACACCAACCCCGTCAAGGAAGAGCAGGAGTACGTCGACTCCATCCTCGACGCGGTGCGGCTGGCTCGGCTTCTCCTGGGACGACGGCAGGAGAGACAACCTCTACTACGCCAGCGACTACTTCGAGCACTTCTACCGGATCGCCGAGTCGCTGGTCGTGCGCAGGCCACGCCTACGTCGACTCGCAGTCGGCCGACGAGATGCGCGGCCAACCGCGGCACGCTGACCGAGCCGGGCCGCGATTCCCCGTTCCGCGACCGCGCCTGCCGAGGAAAGCCTGCGCGCTGCTGCGCGAGATGCGCGACGGGCCGGCATCCCGAAGGCAGCCACGTGCTGCGCGCGAAGATCGACATGGCGCTCGCCGAACCTGAACCTGCGCGACCCGGTGCTGTACCGCATCCGCTTCGCGGAGCACCACCGCACCGGCGACGCGTGGTGCATCTACCCGATGTACGACTATGCGCATCCGCTGTCGGACGCGCTCGAGAACATCACGCATTCGATCTGCACGCTCGAGTTCGAGGACCACCGCCCGCTCTACGACTGGCTGCTCGAGCGCGCCGCCGAAGGCGGCTTCTTCGACCGCCCGCTGCCGCAGCAGATCGAGTTCGCGCGCCTGAACCTGACCTACACGATCACCAGCAAGCGCAAGCTGCAGGAGCTGGTCCAGACCGGCAGCTGGTCGAGGGCTGGGACGATCCGCGCATGCCGACCCTCGTCGGGCTGCGCCGTCGCGGCTACACGCCCGGAGTCGATCCAGCTGTTCTGCGACCGCATCGGCGTGTCCAAGGCCGACTCGTGGATCGACATGGGCGTGCTCGAGCAGGCGCTGCGCGACGACCTCGAGGCGCAAGGCGCCGCGCGCCATTGCGGTGCTCGACCCGCTGAAGCTGGTGATCACGAACTTCCCGGAAGGCGCGGTCCGAGACGTGCGCCGCGCCGGTCCATCCGCAGCCGCCCGGACGCTCGGCCAGCGCCGCTTTCCGTTCGCCCGCGAGCTGTGGATCGAACGCGACGACTTCGCCGAGGCGCCGCCGAAGGGCTTCTTCCGGCTGTTCCCGGGCAATCGGGTACGGCTGCGCTACGGCTTCGTGATCGAGTGCACCGGCTGCGAAAAGGACGCCGACCGGCAACGTGACGACGCGTGTTCGCGCCGACGTACTTTCCCGACTCGAAGTCAGGCACGCCGGGCGCCGATACCTACAAGGTCAAGGGCAACATCCACTGGGTGTCCGCGCGCGCACGCGCGTCGCCCGCCGAGGTGCGGCTGTACGACCGCCTGTTCACCGAGCCGCACCCGACGCCGGCGGGCGCGACTACCGTCGGTCGCTCAACCCGGATTCGCGGCGCGTCATCACGCGCGTTGCTCGAGCCGGCGCTGGCGCGACGCGCAGCCGGAGCAGCGCTTCCAGTTCGAGCGCCACGGCTACTTCGTCGCCGACCGCGTCGACTCGCAGGCGGGCGCGCCGGTGTTCAACCGGGCGGTGACGCTGAAGGACTCCTGGGGAAGCGTGCAGAAGCGCTGACCGATCGCGGGCCCGCCCGGCCCCGTCTCAGCCCAGCACGTCGTCCGCCACGAACCCGTTGCTCTGCCGTTCCTCGCCGAAGGTCGACATCGGCCCGTGCCCGGGCACGAAGGCGACGTCGTTGCCCAGCGGCCAGAGCTTGCGCGTGATCGAGTCGATCAGTTCCGCGTGGTTGCCGCGCGGGAAGTCGGTGCGGCCGATCGATCCCTGGAACAGCACGTCGCCGACGATCGCCAGCCGCGCGGCTTCGTGGAAGAACACCACGTGGCCCGGCGTGTGGCCCGGGCAGTGGATGACCTGCAGCGTCTGCGCGCCGAAGCTCACCGTGTCGCCGTCCTCGAGCCAGCGGTCCGGCTCGAAGGCATCGAGCTTCGGCAAAGCCGAAGCGCTCGCCCTGCGCCGGCAGCTGGTCGATCCAGAACTTGTCGTCGACGTGCGGACCCTCGAGCGGAACACCGTGACGCCGCGCGAACTCCGCCGCCTGACCGCAGTGGTCGATGTGGCCGTGGGTCAGGAACACCTTCTCGAGACGTCGCGCCGATCTGCCGCGAGCGCGTCGTCGATCCGCTCGAGGTCGCCGCCCGGATCGATGGCGGCCGACGGTATTGGTCGCCTCGCAGACCAGCAGCGAGCAGTTCTGCTGGAAAGGGGTGACCGGTACGATGGCGAGCTTGATCTGTGCTGTTGTCACGGGGTGTTTCCGGCGGGGTTGGATACGGCCGACACGATACCAGCACGGGCCCTTCGCCCGATCACCGTTCGAGCAGCTGATCGAGCACGCGCCCCCGGTCGTCGGTGATCCGGATGCGCACCGGCAGCAGCTGATGATCGCGGCCGAGCCAGATCTCGATGCGCGGCTCCCGGCCGGGACGCGGCTCGACGCGCTCCAGATGGTAGGTCCGCAGCGTGCCGTCGGGCGTTTCCAGCACCTGCGCGCCATAACTCCGGTAACGCGTCGTCGACACGCCCTTCATCGACAGTTCGGGAATCTCGATGTCCTGCCCGCTGTCGAAGCGTTCGGGCGCAGCGCGCGCGATCAGGCCGAGCTGCACCAGCGCCGACAGCCGGTCCTGCATGCCGGGCACGGGCGTGGCGCGGGAATCGCTGCCCGAGAAGCGGACCTCGGCGCGCTCCCAGTCGACCGTCGCCTGGCGCTCGGCGCGTTTGCCGCGCTGCTCGGAGTAGTGCTCGGGCACCATGCCGTTGTCGCCGATGCGGCCACGGCTGGATTGCGTCAGCACCCCGGAGTAGATCAGTGCCGTCAGCCCCTCGGCCCGACCTTCGGTGCGCATGCGGTAGCGCTCGCCGTCTAGTTCAATCGCATAGTCGAGCGAGGCGACGGGGTAGCCGGCGGCGAAGTCGCCGTAGTACACCCGGAACTTCCACTGGCCGACGGCGGGCGCCGGCAGGGCCGTGCCGAACAGCGGCCCGCGGCTGTCGCCGGCTGCCGTTTCGGGCGCATCGGCCGACGCCGGCGGCGCCTCCTCTGCCGCGACGCGCGCTTCCTCCTTGTCGGCCGGCCCGTCGTCGGGCGGCGCTTCGTCGGCCCCGGGCACCGGGCTCGCCCCATCCGGACGGGCAAACGGATCGGCGCGCTCGGCTTGCGCAATTGCCCGCTCGACGGTGGCCTGGCGTTCCTCGGCCGCGCGCCGGTCACGCTCGTCGCGTTCGGCCTGCGGCGTGATCGCGTTCGGCCCGGCTATCGGGCGAGGACTCGGGCGCCGCGCCGCGGCAGGCTTCGGTCGCGGTGCCGGTTCGGCGACCGTAGCAGGCGCACTCGGCGCCGACGCCTGGATCGATCCGACCGCCTCGCCGCCGATCAGCGCCACGTCGATCGGCCGGGCCGACGTCGCTGCGCCGGACAGCGAGAGATCTCCGGCAAGCCAGCCGAGCAGCACCGCGTGCAGCAGCGCCGACACGAGCAGCACGAGCAGCAGGCCGCCTCGCGAGCGGCCGCTGCGGGATCCCTCGAAAAACGCGCGCAAGCGATTCGGCACGAAGAAACTCGATTCAGGCGCTAGATCAGCGCCGGCCGGTTCGGCAGTTCGTCGGGATTGCGGTCCGCGGCCGGGAAGGCTTCTGCAAGGCGCTTCTCCAGCCGATCGAGCGCACCGAGCAGGCCCTCCCGGTACTGGCCCACCCGAAACGCGCGCGTCATCGCCTGGGTGAGCGCGCGCCATTCGTCTTCGGGGATCGCGCGCGCCGCCGCGCGGTCGGCCACGATCTCGACCGCCTGGTCGGCCAGCAGCAGATAGATCAGCACGCCGTTGTTGCCCTCGGTATCCCAGACCCGCAGCGAACCGAACACTTCGAGCGCGCGGTGCCGCGGCGTCACTCGCGACCACACTTCGGTCACACCGAGCGAAGCCTCGATCGCCACCCGGACCTCAGCCGCGTGGCGCGCTTCGCCCTCGGCGATGCGCTGCTCGATCTCCCCGAGCAGCGCCGCAGGAAAGCGGCGCTGCAGGTCTCGCCGTTCGAGCCACAGATGGCGCCACAGGCGCGGCAGACGTTTCCTCATGGGCGCGACCTCACCAGTCTCCGGAGGCACCGCCTCCGCCGAATCCGCCGCCCCCGCCGCCGAACCCTCCTCCGGACGAGGATCCACCGCCCCAGCCACCGCCGAAACCACCGCCTCCGCCGGTCCATACCGACCCCCGACCGCGCCCCGCGCGGCGCCCGGCGCTGCTCAGGGGACTCGACCTGGCGGCAGCGACTACCAGCAGCACCAGGAACGCGGCGGCGCCGAAGACACCGGCGACCACGAGCGGCGCGCCGCTGAACGCAGCGTAGGCACCGCCACCGACGCCGGCGAGCAGGGATCCGGCCATGCGTCCCAGCATTGCCGTCAGCACGATGCCCGCGAAGAAGGTGACGCCCATCAGCGGCACCAGATCTTCGAGGGACCAGGCCTGCGGACCCGCGCCGGCGTCACCGTGCTGCCAGGGCTGCGGCAACGCCTCGCCCTCGATCAGGCGACCGAGGTCGCCGACCGCAGCCTGCAGCCCGCCGAGGAAATCTCCCTGGCGGAACTTCGGAGCGATCGTCTCGGCGATGATCCGCTTCGCGATCGCGTCCGGAATCGCACCTTCGAGCCCGTAACCCACTTCGATGCGAACCTTGCGGTCGTTCTTCGCGACCAGCACCAGCACACCGTCGTCGACCCGCTTTCCGTCGACTGCGCCGCGGCCCAGCTTCCAGGCCTCGGCGACGCGGATCGCATAGGCCTCGATCGGCTCGGGCAAGGTCGTGGGCACCAGCAGGATCGCAACCTGCGCGCCCTTGCGCTGCTCGATCGCCGCCAGTTGCGCGTCCAACTGCGCGGTCTGCTCCGCGGACAGGGTTCCGGTGAGATCGGTGACGCGCGCCGCGAGCGGCGGCACCGCCTGCAGGTCCTGCGCGGCCGCGCCGAACGCCAGCACGGCCGACAGCAGCGCCAGGCTCAGCGCGAAGCGTGCGGACACTGCGCGTACGAGGCGGGCGACGCGCATGGCGGGACGGGGCACGTCTCAGCGGCTGCTCGCCGGCCTCACTTCCCGGCGTCGCCCGGCCGGCCGAAATCGACCTTCGGCGCCGTCGAGATCGCCTGCTCGTTCTCGACCGAGAACTGCGGCTTGGTCTTGTAGCCGAACACCATCGCCGTCAGGTTCACCGGAAACTGCCGCACCAGAACGTTGTACTGCTGGATCGAATCGATGTAGCGCTTGCGGGCGACGGTGATCCGGTTTTCGGTGCCTTCCAGCTGCGCCTGCAGGTCGCGGAAGTTCGCGTCCGATTTCAGCTGCGGGTAGTTCTCGGCGACCACCAGAAGGCGCGACAGCGCGCTGCCGACCTCCTGCTGCGCCTGCTCGAATTTCTTCAGCGATTCGGGATCGGCCGGATCGACCTTGATCTGCCCGACGCGCGACCGCGCCTCGCTGACGCGAATGAAGATGTCCCTCTCCTGGTCGGCGAAGGCCTGCACCGTCTTCACCAGGTTCGGGATCAGGTCGGCGCGCCGCTGGTACTGGTTCACCACTTCGGACCACGCCGACTTCGTCGCCTCGTCGGTCGACTGGATATCGTTGTATCCGCATCCGGCCAGTGCGCCCGCCAGGGCCGCGATTACCGTGAACCTCGACAACCATCGAATGAACATGACCGCTCCCGTGATGGACTTTCCGCCAGTTTAATATCGGGGTGGCCTGGAGGAATTTCCAGACCGTGCCTCGTGCGAATGCGCGACCGTCACCGCGCAGGCTGCGGCACGAGCGGCATGCAGGAGATCCTGATGAGCTCGCCTCCAGTTTCCTTCGGAGACACCGCCCTGCGCATTCTCCTCGCTGCCGCCGCAATCGGGTGGTCGTGCGTGGCGATCGCGGCCACCGGAGCCGCCGGCTCGCCGGCGCGGCCCGAAGCGCACTCGCCGGAACCCGGCGGCGCCCCCCTCGACCGCGACCCCCGCGTGCGCGACTGGAACCGCCGCGCGGTCGAGGCGTGGGCGCGCGACGACATCGCCACCGCTCAGCGCCTGCTGCACCTGTCGGCGCGTGCGGGGGACGTCCCGGCGCGCTACAACCTGGCGGTGATCCGCCTGCGCGAAGAGTCGCGCACACCGAGCATTCCGGTTGCGATCCGCTGGCTGCGCGACTGCGCGCGCTCGGGATTCGCGGACGCGCAATACCTGCTGGGCACCATGCTCGACGTCGGACAGCACGTGAAGCAGGACAAGCGAGAGGCGTCGCGGTGGCTGGAGCGCGCGGCCTTGCAGGGGCATCCCGACGCTGCGCTGGCACTGGGGCTGCAGTACTTCCTCGGCCGCGGCGTCGCCCAGGACTACGGACGCGCGGCGCACTGGTACGAGCGCGCGGCCGAGGCCGGCGACGTGGCCGCTCAGTACATGCTGGGCTCGATGTACGAGACCGGGCTCGGCGTCGCGACCGACCTCGAGACGGCACTGCGCTGGTACGGCGAGGCCGCCCGCCAGGGCGATGTCGCCGGCCGGGAAAAAGCGCGCGTCATCGTCGAGCGCCTGGCCCGCGAGCGCGCGACGTGACGGATTCCCGACCCGTCAGCGCTTGAGCCGCGACGCGAACTGCTTGCGGAACTTCGCCACCTTCGGGCCCACCACCGCCATGCAGTACCCCTGGTACGGATTGCGCTCGTAGAAGCGCTGGTGATAGGCCTCGGCCGGGAAGTAGTTGGCGAGCGGAGCAACCTGCGTGACGATCGGGCGATCGAAGATCTGTTGCGCCGACAGGTCGGCGATGACCGCGCGCGCCACGTCGCGCTGCTCGTCGTCCGCATGGAAGATGACCGAGCGGTACTGCGTGCCGACATCCGCCCCCTGGCGGTTCAGCGTGGTCGGATCGTGCGTCGCGAAGAAGATCTCCAGAACCTCGCGCAAGGAGATGACGTCGGCATCGAACTCGACGCGCACGACTTCCGCGTGCCCCGTGCTGCCCTCGCAGACCTCCTCGTAGCCCGGGTTGTCGACGTGGCCACCGCTGTAACCCGACTCGACCGCGAGCACGCCCTCCACCGCGAGAAACACCGCCTCGGTGCACCAGAAGCAGCCGCCGCCGATCACCACCTGTTGTCTGTTCATGCCGGACCGTCCACGCCACGCGATTCGCCCGAAGATCCGCCGCACGAAGGCGGCTGCGGCGCCGTCGGGCATTCAGCGCCGCCGCGCGCGCGTCGCGCGCGCCTTCGCATCCGGCGCACCCCCCGGATCCGCGTGCGCGGCAGATCGCGGCGGGGCCTTAGCCGTCGCGAGAGCGTACCGCGAATCCGCCGCGCGCGAGGCGTCTGCATGGAAAGCCACCGCACCCGACCGGGCCTCTTCCGACTGCGCGACCAGCCACGCCCGGAACCGCTCCAGCGCCATGCTGCCGGCCTTGCGCTCGGGAATCACCAGGTGGAAGGAACGATCGCCCGGCACGGATCCTGCGCAAGGCATCACCAGTTCACCGCGCGCGAGTTCGGCCTCGATCAGCAGCGCCGGGATCAGCGCGACGCCCATTGCCTGCGCCGCTGCGACGGCCAGCATCGAGAACAGCTCGAAGCGCGGACCGTCCATGTCCCGCACCTCGCGCACGCCGGCTGCCTCGAACCACTGCCGCCACGCGTACGGACGCGTCGACAGCTGCAGCAGCGGCAGCCGCGCCAGGTCCGCGGGCTGCAGGCGGGCCCGCCGGCCGGCCAGCGCGGGCGAACAGACCGGCACCAGCACCTCGGGCAGCAGCGGGATCGCCTGGGTTCCCGCCCAGTTGGCCATCTCGGCCGGCGTTCCCGCGTACAGCGCGGCATCGAAGACCGTGTCCGCGAACATGAAGGGACGCGTTCTGGTCTCGAAGTTCACGACGATGTCGGGGTGCAGCGCATGGAAACCCGGCAGGCGAGGCAGCAGCCAGCGGGTCGCGAAGGTCGGCACGACCGCCATGTCGAGCGTGCCGCGGGCGCCCTGGCGCGACATCACCGACAGCGTGTCGCGCTCGACCGCGTCGAGCTGCCGCGCCACCTGGCGGCTGTACTGCGCCCCCGCCTCGGTGAGGATCACACCGTGGCTCGCGCGGCGAAACAGCTTCACGCCCAGATAGTCTTCGAGCCCGGCGACCTGCCGATAGACCGCGCTCTGCGTGAGCGCGAGTTCCTGCGCCGCCTTGGTGAAACTCTCGTGGCGCGCGGTGCATTCGAAGCAGATCAGCGCCTGCGTGCTGGGGATCGTTCGCCTCACGCTCACCTCGCGGATTCCGGCGGCCACGGTCGTGCGACCGAGGGACATGTTATGACATTTTCGAATAACACACTGCCCAAGACTCGATTGCCGCCCCATCGGCGGACGGCTAGCATTCGTAGCGCCGATCCGCCCGGACCGCGTCGCGCTTCGCCGAAGCAGGCCACCCGGAGCACGAACCCGAAGACCCGCCCGGCGCTTGCGGTAGCATGCAGCGCCGGTCCGCCGAACCGAATCCCTCGCAGGAGAAACCGATGAACGCCACCGCCACCCGCCAGAACGCCTCCTTCAACTGGGAAGATCCCGCTGCTGCTCGACCAGCAGCTCACCGAGGACGAGCGCATGGTGCGCGACGCGGCTCGCGCCTACTGCCAGGAGAAGCTGCAACCGCGCGTGCTCGAGG
This sequence comes from uncultured beta proteobacterium, assembly GCA_963849015.1. Lineage (GTDB taxonomy): Bacteria > Pseudomonadota > Gammaproteobacteria > Burkholderiales > Burkholderiaceae_E > Quisquiliibacterium. Next base: position 278,230 of record CAWKFK010000005.1, on the reverse strand, counting down.
CGTTCCGCCACGAGAAGACCGACCCGGCGATCTTCCGCGAGATGGGCGCACTCGGCCTGCTGGGCCCGACCATCCCCGCCGAATACGGCGGTCCCGGGTCTCGGACTACGTCAGCTACGGCCTGATCGCGCGCGAAGTCGAGCGCGTCGACTCGGGCTACCGCTCGATGATGAGCGTGCAGAGCTCGCTGGTGATGGTGCCGATCTTCGAGTTCGGCACCGAGGCGCAGAAGCGCAAGTACCTGCCCAAGCTCGCCACCGGCGAATGGATCGGCTGCTTCGGCCTGACCGAACCGAACCACGGCTCCGACCCGGGTTCGATGGAGACACGCGCCAAGGCGGTTCCCGGCGGCTACGAGCTGACCGGCGCCAAGATGTGGATCTCGAATTCGCCGATCGCCGACGTCTTCGTCGTCTGGGCCAAGTGCCAGGGCGGCGACTACGACGGCCGCATCAAGGGCTTCATCCTCGACAAGGGCATGAAGGGCCTGTCGGCACCGACGATCCACGGCAAGGTCAGCCTGCGCGCGTCGATCACCGGCGAAATCGTGATGGACTCGGTACCGGTGTCCGAGGCGCAGCTGATGCCCGGGCGTCGAAGGCCTGAAGGGCCCGTTCACCTGCCTGAACAGCGCGCGCTACGGCATCGCCTGGGGCGCGCTCGGCGCCGCCGAGGACTGCTGGCACCGGCGCGCCAGTACGTGCTCGACCGCAAGCAGTTCGGTCGGCCGCTCGCGGCCAACCAGCTGATCCAGAAGAAGCTCGCCGACATGCAGACCGAGATCACGCTGGGCCTGCAGGGCTGCCTGCGACTCGGTCGCATGAAGGACGAGGGCAGCGCGGCGGTCGAGATCACCTCGATCATGAAGCGCAACTCCTGCGGCAAGTCGCTCGACATCGCGCGCACGGCGCGCGACATGATGGGCGGCAACGGCGTCAGCGACGAGTTCGGCGTGATCCGCCACATGGTCAACCTCGAGGTCGTCAACACCTACGAGGGCACGCACGACATCCACGCGCTGATCCTCGGCCGCGCGCAGACCGGCATCCAGGCGTTCTACTGATCCCGCACCCGCGCCGTCCGTGACGACCCCTTCGGCGCCCTCGGACACGGACGGCGCCCTGCCGCACGACGCCATCCGGCGCATCGTGATGGCGATGATCCCTGCGGTCTTTCTCGCGGCGATCGACGGCACCGTCGTGTCGGTGGCGCTGCTCACCATCGCGCGCGAGCTGCGCAGCTTCGAACTGACCTCATGGGTCGTGGCCGGCTATCTCGTGTCGTCGACGGTGGCCACGCCGATCTACGGCAAGCTCTCCGACCTGCACGGCCGGCGGCCCCTGCTGCTGGTCGCGATCTCGGTCCACCTCGGCGCATCCGTGCTGTGCGGCTTCGCGCAGGACATGCACCAGCTGATCGCGTTCCGCATCCTGCAGGGCCTCGGCAGCGGCGGACTGCTGGCGCTCGCGCAAGCGACCATCGCCGACCTCGCCCCCGGGCCGCAGCGCGGCCGCTACCAGGGCTATCTGGCCGGCACGTTCGCGACCGCGGCGATCAGCGGCCCGATCCTCGGCGGGCTGCTGACCGAACACCTGTCGTGGCGCGCAATCTTCTGGATCAACCTGCCGGTGGGCGCCCTGGCGCTGTGGCTGGTGCACAAGGTGCTGCCGAGCCCCGAGCGTGCCGGCGTGCGCCACGCGATCGACTACCTGGGTGCGACGCTGCTGGCCGGGGGGCTCGGCACCCTGCTGATCGGACTGACGCGCATCGGGCAGGGCCACGGCTGGCTGGAGGCGCCCACGCTGGGGCTGTTCGCGCTCAGCGCGCTGCTGCTGCTGCTGTGCGCGCTGCAGGAGCGCCGCGCCGAGGAGCCGCTTCTGCCACCGGTGGTGATGCGCAATCCCGTGATCCTCGCCGCCTGCGCCGTGCTGGGCATGCAGTTCTTCGTGATGATCAGCGCGGTGAACCTGCTGCCGATGCGCATGCAGGCGGTCGGCCAGGCGAGTGCGCAGGAGGTGGCGCTGCGCATGCTGCCGATGACGCTGGCGACCCCGGCGGGCGCGTTCAGCGCCGGCCAGATCATGCTGCACACCGGCTACTACCGCATCGCGATCTTCGTGGGCACGGGCCTGACGATGGTTGCGCAGCTCGGGCTGGCGATGGCGCCGCCCGCTTCGCCGTGGATCACCGCGGGCCTGATGATGCTGCTCGGCTACAGCCTCGGCCTGACGATGTCGCCGTGCCTGGTCGCCGCGCAGATGTCGGTGCCCCGCTCGCTGGTCGGCGTCGCGACCTCCACCACCGGACTGTGCCGTTCACTGGGCGGCGCGATCGGCGTGGCCACCCTGACCTCGCTGCTGTTCGAGGAAGTGCGCAGCGGCGCGGCGGCCGCGGCCGGCTCCGCAGCGGCAGGCGCAGGACGCACCGGGATGCTGGAACTGTTCGGCATCGCGCCACCAGAACTGCTGCGCAGCGCCTTCCAGCATGCATTCCTCGTGTCGAGTGCGGCCGCGCTGCTTGCGTTCGCGATCGCGTTCACCCTGCCGGCCGGCCGCCTCGGGCACGGCCGTCACTGACATCGAAGCGGGCGCTTGCGCCGCGCAGCGCCGCGCAGCGCCGCGCAGCGCTCAGGAATAGCGGCGCGAGATCGATTCCGCCACGCACACCGGGCGGTCGCTGCCCTTGCGTTCGAAGGCGACCTCCCAGACCATCTGCACGCCGTTGTTCGGGATGTCCTCGACCGAGACCAGCTTCATGCGCGCGCGCAGCTCGCTGCCGACCGGCACCGGCGCGGTGAAGCGCACCCGGTTCAGGCCGTAGTTGACGCCCATCTTGGCGTCCTTGATCGTCATCGCCTTCTGGAAGAACAGCGGCAGCATCGACAGCGTCAGGAAGCCGTGCGCGATCGTCGTGCCGAACGGACCGCTCGCGCTGCGTTCCGGATCCACGTGGATCCACTGGAAGTCTCCGGTGGCTTCGGCAAACTTGTCGATGCGCTCCTGGGTGACGAGCTCCCAGTCGCTGACGGCCACTTCCTGACCGATGCAGGCCTTCAGCTCGGCCAAGGTTTCGAACTCTCTCATCGTGCACTCCCGCGTCTAGAATCGTCGATGGTACAACCCGCCGGAGCAGTCACGCCGCGCCCGAACCTCGCGCCTGTGGGGCCTGCCGGTTCCGCGCTGCCGCCCGCACGTTCCCGCGCATCTTCCCGCGCATCTTGCCGCGCACCTTCCCGGATACACGCCCATGAAGATCCTGCCCCGCCTGCTCGCCTGTCTCGCCGCGCTCACCGTCTGCGGTGCCGCTCTCGCCCAGGGCGCGCAGCCGTGGCCGCAGAAACCGGTGCGCATCGTGATTCCGTACGGGCCGGGCTCGTCGCCCGACGTGCTCGCGCGCCTTCTGGCCGAGCGGCTGACGGCGCGACTCGGGCAAGCAGTGCTGGTCGAGAACCGGGCAGGCGCCGGCGGCAACGTCGGCACGGGCTACGCGGCGCGCGCGGCGGCCGACGGATACACGTTCGTGATCAGCACCAACGGCCCGCTCGTCAACAACACGGTGCTCTACAGCAAGCTGCCCTACGACCCCTTCAAGGACTTCGCGCCGGTGATGCTGGTCGGCGGCCAGGCCAACGTCTGCGCCGTGCGCAGCGACGCGGGCATCGACACGATGAAGGGCCTGGTCGACGCGATGCGCCGCGCGCCCGGCAGGTTCAACTTCTCGTCGATCGGCGTCGGCAGCCTGTCGCACCTCGGGATCGAGCTGCTGAAGGTGCGCACCGGCACGTTCGCGGTCCACATCCCGTATCCGTCGTCACCGGCAGCGATCACCGCCGTTCTGCAGGGTGACGCGCAGTTCGCCTGTGTGCCGGCGGTGGCCGTGATGCCCCAGGTACGCGCCGGCAAGCTCAAGGCACTGGCGGTCTCGACCGCCACCCGCAGCCCGCAGATGCCCGAAGTGCCGACGATGAAGGAGAGCGGCGTGCCCGACGTCGAGTCGATCGCGTGGATGGCGATGCTCGCGCCGGCGCACACACCCCCGGACATCATCGCGCGGATGAACCGCGAGCTCGCCACGATCCTGCAGATACCGGAGGTGCGCGCGCGCCTGCACGCCGTCTACATGGACCCGATCGGCGGCTCGCCCGAGCAGCTCGCGAAGTTCATGCAGGACGAGTTGCGCACCTGGACACCCATCATCCGGCGCAGCGGCGTGACGATCGACTGACCCCGGGGGGCCGCGCGCCCGCAGCGGACTCAACCCGGCGGCGTCTCGGCCGACTCGCCTGCGAGCGCCAGCAGCTCGTGCAGGCAGCGATCGGGATCGAGCAGGCTGGTGTCGAGGATCGCGTCTGCCATCGCATAGAGGCGCTCGCGCTGCGCGAGGATGATGCGCAATTCGGTCATCGCGAGCTCGCGCGGCTGGGCCTGCCGCAGGTTGCCCTGCGCGATCACACGGGCGAGGTGATCCTCGACGGAGGCACGCAACCAGACGGTGAAGCACCGGCTGCGCGCGTACTGCCAGGTCTGAGGCTCGATCACCAGCGAGCCGCCGGCGGCGATCACGCAGCGCTCGTTCTGCCCGACCAGCCGCGCGAGCGTGCGCTGTTCGCCCTCCCGGTAGACATTGCGGTCGTTGCCGGACAGCAGTTCGTCGAGCGGGGCGCCGAGATCACGCGACGTCTCGGCGACGAGTTCGAAGAACGGCACCTGCAGGCGCGCGGCGAGGGCCGCCCCCAGCGTCGACTTGCCGGCCCCCCGCAGGCCGACGAGCGCGATGCGGCCGCGCCGCCCCGCATCGAAGTGCTGACCGATCAGCTCGAGAAGATCGGCGCCGAGTGCCACCGCGACGCGCCGGATCAGCAGGATCGACCCGTTGCCGTCGCCTGCCTCGAGCTGCGCGAGATAGCGCTCCGAAACGCCGGAGCGCTGCGACAGCGCGCGGCGCGTCATGCCCGCCTTCGAGCGCGCGCGGCGCACGCGGATCCCGAGCTGGCCCAGGAAGGCCGACTCGTCGGGGGATTTGCTGGTCATCGACATGGCACGCACAATACCGCGCACATCCAGGATCATCCACCGAAGGAGCCGACACCATGAACAAGGAACTCTTCGACAAGGGCCTCGCGGTGCGCCGCGAAGTGCTCGGCGCCGAGTACGTCGACAAGTCGATCGCCAGCGCCGACGACTTCAACCGCCCGATGCAGGAACTCGTCACCGAGTACTGCTGGGGCGAGATCTGGAACCGTCCCGGCCTGGACCGCAAGACGCGCAGCATCATCAACCTGGCGATGCTGACCGCGTTGAACCGCCCGCACGAGATCAAGCTGCACGTGCTGGGAGCCTTGAACAACGGCCTGACCAAGGCCGAGATCTCGGAGGTGTTCCTGCAGACAGCGATCTACTGCGGCGTGCCGGCGGCGATCGACAGCTTCCGCGTCGCGCGCGAAGTGTTCAAGGAACAGGACGTCTGATGGACAAGCCGATCGGATTCATCGGCATCGGCCAGATGGGGCGCCCGATGGTCGAGCGGCTTGCCGGCGCGGGCCGGCAGGTGCTCGCCCACGACAGTCGCGCCGAGGCCCTGGCGCCGCTCGCGTCCGTCGCCGGCGTGCGCGCCGCTGCGTCCGCGCGCGAGATCGCCGAGGCCTGCGACACGGTCATCCTGATGCTGCCCGACAGCAGGATCGTCGACGGCCTGCTCTGGACCGACGGCCTCGCCGCGCAGATGAAGCGCGGCAGCCTGCTGATCGACATGGGCTCGTCGGACCCGAACGCGACCCGGGCGAACCAGGCGCGGCTTTCCGACGCAGGCGTCGCACTGGTCGACGCCCCGGTGTCCGGCGGGGTGCGCCGCGCGGTCGACGGCTCGCTCGCGATCATGGTCGGCGGAGCCGGCGCCGACGTCGAGCGTGCGCTGCCGCTGCTGCAGCCGATCGGCAAGACGATCGTCCACGTCGGTCCGCCCGGCGCCGGACATGCGGTGAAGGCGCTGAACAACTACGTGTCGGCAGCGGGCCTGGTCGCCGCCTGCGAAGCACTCGTCGCGGCGGAGAAGTTCGGCATCGATCCGTCGGTGGCGAACAACCTCTTCAATGCGTCGACCGGCCGCAACAACACCACCGACGTCAAGGTCGAGCAGTTCATGTTGTCTGGCGCGTTCAACTCCGGCTTCGCGGTGGCGCTGATGCGCAAGGACCTCGACACCGCGCGCGCGCTGATGGCGTCGCTCGGCTCGGAGCGCGCTCTGATGGAGGCCTGCGCGAAGATCTGGCAGCAGGCCGAGGCCGCGCTGCCGAAGGGCGCCGACCACACGTCGATGTTCACCTTCGTCAAGCAGGGCTGACCGGGGCCCGAGCGCGATGACTGCCCGACCCGGCAAGCCGCTCGGACACGCTTTGTTCGACACCGCCATCGGACGCTGCGGCATCGTCTGGAGCGCGCAAGCGATCCTTCAGGTGCAGCTTCCGGCCGCGGACGACGATGCCGCTCGCGTCAGGCTGCTGCGCGACTGGCCGGGCACGCCGGCGGCGACGCCGCCGGCGCACGCACGCGCCGCCGTCGACGGAGTCGTCGCGCTGCTCGACGGTGCGCCGCGCGACCTGCTCGACGTCGTGCTCGACATGACGGGGGTCGCGGCGTTCGAGCGCCGCGTCTACGAACTGACGAGGGCGATCCCGCCCGGGCAGACGCGAACCTACGGGGAGATCGCGCGCGCGCTGGGCGAGCCCGGTGCGTCACGCGCCGTGGGCAGGGCCCTTGGCCGCAACCCGTTCGCGCCGATCGTGCCCTGTCACCGGGTGCTTGCCGCGGGAGGCGGCACCGGCGGCTTCTCGGCAAGCGGCGGCGTGGCGACCAAGATGCGGATGCTGGCGATCGAGGGCGCCCGCGTGAACCACACGCCGGATCTGTTCGGCGGGGGCTGAGCGATCCGCACCGGCGGGGCGCGCCGCCGCGTGCGGTGGCGACGGCGACCCGTCAGCCGAGTTCCTTCATGCGCAGCACGCTGGGCGGGCCGTCCATGAATGCGCCCATCTCGCGTCCGAGGGTGCGGAAGTGGTCGGTGCCGCGATGCGCCGCGAGCGCCTCGTCGTTCGCGTAACGCTCCATGAACACGTAGGTGACCGGATCGTCGCCCTTGCTCAGCGTGTACAGCAGGCAGCCGGGTTCGTTGGCCTTGACTGCGGCGACGAGCTTGAGGGCGACGGCTTCGAACGAGGCCTGTTGGCCGTCCTTCACCTTGATGGTGGCGACGATGCTGTGGGTCATGGGGTGTCTCCTTTGAGTCGTGGATGGGAAGCCTGCGATGCTGGCATGGGAGCGGCTGCGGGACAAGTGTAGATGCGCCGGCGGATGCGCAGCGATCGCGTGGCGGTCCGCTCGAGCTACCGCTGCGGGCGAGGAGACGGTCCGGCGGTACCGGGACGCAGGGGCAGCGCCCGGTGCTGCGCACCGGGTTCCCTGCGATGCTCGGGCCCGGCAGGTGGCTGCGCAACTCGACCTCACGACGGGGCGCTGCGCACCCCGCCGTTCGGGACTCGAACAGTGCTCGCCACCGTCGCGCGCTGTGCGCGCGCCGGAACCTGCCGGGCCCTGCGCTTCTCGGCGCCGCCCATGCGTCCCGGTACCGCCGGACCGTCTCCTCGCCTGGAATCACCGTGGGGCGCGAGAGGCCCCGGATCGGATTCCGCAAGCCTACGAGCTGCCCGCCTCCCACACTGCGGTCGCCGCGTCCCAGCGCGCGATCCGCTCGCCGCTCATCGTCCAGAACTCGACGCCCTTGCTGTTCATCCGCTTACCGGTGCCGGCATCGGTCCACTCGTTGATCCAGACCACGCCGAGGACGTTGCCGCTGATCGAACGCAGACGCTTGTTACAGGTGAAGTCCTTCTTGCCCGACGAGAAGAAGCGTGACATGCGCTCGTGAAGCGCCTGGCGGCCGCGCAGGACGGCATCCGGCGGATAGTGCACGACACAATTCTCGGTGAATCCCGACACGAACGCATCCGCATCCTGGCTCGTGGTAACTCGCGCGAAGGTCTCGACGATGCGCTTTGCCCGTTCGATGCTGAAGACCGATGTGCCGGCCGCGAGGTCGGCGTCACTCGTGATTCCGCTATGTTCTTCGACGTTCATTGCGCGCCCCCATGAGTCGTTGCAGTCCGTCCGCGACCATGCGCGGATCGCCTTGGCCGGCGGACACGTCATGCTCACACGATGTGCCGCGCCAGGCAACGCCGACACGAACGGGTCGACGTGGCGCTGCGCGTCGCCCCGCCCCCACGAAGAGCCGATGCGAGGTGCCCGCCGCGCGGACCGTATGCGACGCCGAGGAGCGCAGGATCGGGCAGGTTCCGGCGCGCCCTCAGGGCGCGACGGTGGCGAGCACTGTTCGAGTCCCGAACGGCGGGGTGCGCAGCGCCCCGTCGTGAGGTCGAGTTGCGCAGCCACCTGCCCGATCCGAGCACCGGAGGGCACCCGCGCGCAGCGCGGGCGAGCATTCGGTCCGCGCGGCGGGCACCTCGCATCGGCGACGCGCCGATCGCCCTGCGCGGGCCGGCGCAGCTCATCGTCGAGCCGGACCGCCAGCGCGTCCCGCCGCGCACGATCCGCCCGCGCTACCATCGATGCACATGCAACGATTCCACCAGAGGAGATCCCCGTGAAGACCCGCGTCACCGAACTGCTCGGCATCCGCTACCCGATCATGCAGGGCGGCATGCAATGGGTCGGCCGCGCCGAACTCGCGTCCGCCGTGTCCAACGCCGGCGGCCTCGGCATCCTGACCGGGCTGACCCAGCCGACGTCCGGACGCGCTGGCCGCCGAGATCGCACGCTGCCGGCAGATGACCGACAAGCCGTTCGGCGTCAACCTGACGATCCTGCCGTCGGCGAACCCGCCGCCGTACGAGGCGTATCTGGATGCCGTCATCGGCAGCGGCGTGAAGGTGCTCGAGACCGCGGGCAACAACCCGAAGGAGTTCATCGCCAAGGCCAAGGCGGCGGGCGTGAAGATCGTGCACAAGTGCACCGCGGTGCGGCACGCACTGTCGGCCGAGCGCAGCGGCGTGGACGCGATCTCGATCGACGGCTTCGAGGCGGCAGGCCACCCCGGCGAGGACGACGTCGGCGGGCTGGTGCTGTTCGCGATCGCCGCGCGCAAGGTGAAGATTCCCCTGATCGCGTCGGGCGGCATCGCCGACGGCGCCGGCATGGCGGCGGCGCTTGCGCTGGGTGCCGAGGGCATCAACATGGGCACGCGCTTCTGCGCGACGAAGGAAGCGCCGATCCACGACAACATCAAGCGGCGCATGGTCGAAGCCGGCGAGCGCGACACGAAGCTGATCTTCCGCACGCTGCGCAACACCGGCCGGGTGCTGAAGAACGCAGTCTCCGAAGAGGTCGTCGCGATCGAGACCCGGCCGGGCGGCGCCGAGTTCAAGGACATCCACCCGCTGGTGGCCGGAGCGCGCGGCCGGGCGGCGCTGGAAGCCGGCGACGTCGATGGCGGACTGGTCTGGGCCAGCCAGGTGATGGGCCTGATCGACGACATCCCGAGCTGCGCGGAACTGATCGAACGAATCATGTCCGACTGTCGCGCGCATCTGAAGAAGGCGCTCGACAGCGTCGAGCGGAACTGAGCCGGAGCCGGTCGTCCCTGGTGCGATGGCCTTCGGTGCGAACCGGCCCTACGCGCTGAAGGTCGCGGCCGCGCGGGCCAGCCGGTCGCGGACCGCCTCCCAGGCGCGGCCCTGCGGCGCGGCCTCGATCAGCATGCGGTCGAGGCCCAGCCCGTCGAGCCGGCTCAGCGTGTCGTACAGCGCGAACTCGAGGGCGGCCGGGCTGTCCGGCATCGGCTCCCAGTGCGCGATGCAGCCCCCTGCGGACGGTGCCTGGACCAGACTCCGATCCCGACCTTCCCGCGCAAGGCCTGCAGGCGCGCCCGATCGCATCGGCCGCGACGACCTCCACCGGGGTGTGCGGCGCGTAGTGCGCGGCCAGCGTTCCCGAGGCGCGCGGCGCCTGCGCGTCGCGTTGCCGCAGGCACTCGCCGAGCACCTGGCCTCGATGCGCGGCCGCGTCGATGCCTCCCGGGCGCAGCAGCACCGGCGCGGCCGCGCGACAGGTCGACGATGGTCGATTCGACGCCCACCTCGCAGGGCGCCGCCATCCAGCACCAGCGCGAGGCGTCGTCGCCAGAGATCGGCCGCGCACGTGCTCGGCGCGCGTCGGGCTCACGCGCCCGAAGCGGTTGGCCGACGGCGCGGCGACGCCGTGACCGCCGAGCGCGGCGCGAACGCGGCCAGCAGCGCGCGCGCCACCGGATGCGACGGGCAGCGCAATCCGACCGTGGTCTCGCCGCCGCAGGCGAATGCCGGCGCCTCGTCCCGGCGCCGCACGATCAGCGTCAGCGGCCCCGGCCAGAACGCGTCGGCCAGCCGCTCGCCGACGGCGTCGAGTTCGCCCCACCACGCGCCGTGCCGAGTCGAGCACGTGCACGATCAGCGGATGATCGGCCGGCCGGCCCTTGATGCCGGTAGATCGCGGCACCGCCGCTCGCGTTGCCGGCGTCGGCGCCCAGACCGTAGACGGTCTCGGTCGGAAACGGCGACCACCTCGCCCGTCGCGAGCCGGCGCGCGGCGTCCTCGACCGCCGTGGCGTCGGACTCGCGCGGGAGCGATCACGCGCATCGCGGCGCGCCGCGCGCCAGAACGCGATGCCGAGGCTCGCGTTCGATCTGCCGCGCCAGACGCATCGCCTCCTCGACGCGACTCGCCGCAGCACGGTCACGTGGCCCATCTTGCGGCCGCGGTCGCGCCTCGGACTTGCCGTACAGGTGCAGCTTCGCCTGCGGATGCCGCAGCACCCGCGACCAGTCGGGCTCGCGCGGCTCGCGCGCGTCGCGGCGTGCCGCGAACCAGAGGTCGCCGAGCAGGTTGAGCATCACCGCGCGGCCGATGCTGGTGCGTCGAGCCGAGCGGCAGACCCGCCATCACGCGCACCTGCTGCTCGAACTGGCTGGTGACGCAGGCGTCGATCGTGTAGTGGCCGGAGTTGTGCGGCCGCGGCGCCATCTCGTTGACGACCAGCGAGCCGTCCGGCAGCACGAAGAACTCGACGCACAGCACGCCGACGTAGTCGAGCGCGCGCGCGATCGTCAGGGTCGCGTCGCGTCGCACGCTAGCGCGAGGTCCTGCGAGATCGCGCGCAGGCACCGTCGACACGGCGAGGATGCCGCCGCGATGGACGTTCTCGGCCACCGGGTAGGCGACCGCCTGACCGTCGAAGCCGCGCGCGACGACGACCGAAACCTCGATCGCGAGCGGCAGCCGGCGCTCGAGCACGCAGGGCACGCCGCCGAAGCTCTCGAAGGCCCGGCCGCCTCGCGCGGCGTCGTCGACCCGCGCCTGCCCCTTGCCGTCGTAGCCCAGCCGCGCCGCCTTCAGGATCGCCGGGAACAGAGCCGGCGTCGGCGGCGCGCAGCGTCGTCGACGCTGCGAACCTCGGCGTACGGCGCGACGGCGAGGCCGCAATCGCGCACGAACGCCTTCTCGCGCATGCGGTCCTGTGCGATCGCGACGCTGTCGGCACGCGGGGCTGACGACGACGTGCCCGGCGAGGAACTCCAGCGCGCACGCCGGGACGTTCTCGAACTCGGTGGTCACCGACCGCACAGGTGCAGCGAGCTCGCGCCAGCGCCTGCTCGTCGAGGTATCGGCCGCGACGAGGTGCCGGTCGGCGACGGATCCCGCGGGGCTGTCGGCGCCCGGATCGAGCACGCAGACCCGGTAGCCCAGACTCTGCGCGGCCATGCAGAACATGCGGCCGAGCTGGCCGCCGCCGAGCAGGCCGAGCCAGGAACCCGGCTGCGACAGCGGCGGCAGGTGCGGCTCGGTGCGCGATCGTGCGCCGGCGCCCCGTCGATCGGGGACCTGCCGGCTGCGCGCGATGCCGCCCGCCTGCGCGCGCTCAGCCGCCGGCAGCGTCATCGCGCGCGCTGCCTCGGTCTGGCGGGCACGGAACGCCGACAGCCGCTCGGCGAGCGACGGCGTCGGTGCGCGGCCAGCATCGCGACCGCGAACAGCGCGGCGTTGGCGGCGCCGGCCTCGCCGATGGCGAACGTGGCCACCGGGACGCCGCGCGGCATCTGCACGATCGACAGCAGCGAGTCCTCGCCGCGCAGGTACTTCGACGGCACCGGCACGCCGAGCACCGGCACGATCGTCTTCGACGCCAGCATGCCGGGCAGGTGCGCCGCGCCGCCGGCGCCGGCGATGATCGCGCGCAGGCCCGCGCCCGCGCGCGGTCTCGGCGTAGCGAACATCTCGTCGGGCATGCGGTGCGCCGAGACCACGCGCGCCTCGTGCGGCACGTCGAACTCGCGCAGCATCGCGACCGCGTGCTGCATCACGTCCCAGTCGCTGCTGCTGCCCATCACCACGCCGACCAGCGGCGCCCTGTGCTCATTGCGGATCCATTCCTGTGTCGTTCGACGTCCGGCCTTGCCGAGCGGCGTGCGCCCGCCGCGCGGCTGCAGCGGCCTGCGCACGCCGTCGCGCGTTCAGCGCTGCACTTCCTGCCCGGTCAGCCGGCGCAGCGCCTCGCGGTACTTCTCCGCAGTGCGCTCGACCACCTCGCGGCGGCAGCGCGCGGCGCCGGCGCGCGTCTTGTTCCAGCCGGGCACGGTCTCGAGGTAGTCGCGCACGAACTGCTTGTCGAACGACGGCGGCGAGATGCCCGGCCGGTACGAGTCGGCCGGCCAGAAACGCGACGAATCGGCGGTCAGCGCCTCGTCCATCAGGTGCAGCGCGCCCGCGTCGTCGAGGCCGAACTCGAACTTGGTGTCGGCGATGATGATGCCGCGTCCGGCGCGCGTACTCGCGACGCGCGCCGGTACAGCTCGAGGCTGATCGCGCGGATGCGCTCGGCCAGCAGTCGGCACCGACGCGCGCGACCATGTCGTCGAACGCGATGTTCTCGTCGTGCTCGCCGATCTCGGCCTTCGCGGCCGGCGTGAAGATCGGCTCAGCCAGCTGCTGCGGCCTGCTGCAGGCCCCGACGGCAGCGCGATGCCGCAGATCGCTGCCGGTGGCCTGGTAGTCCTTCCATCCCGAGCCGATCACGTAGCCGCGCACCACCGCCTCGACCAGGATCGGCCGCAGACGCTTGACCACCATCGAGCGTCCGCGCACCTGCGCGACCTCGTCGGGCGCCACCACGGACTCAGCGGATCGATGCCGGTCAGGTGATTGGGCACGACGTCGGCGAGGCGCTCGAACCAGAACAGCGCCATCTGGTTGAGCACGCGCCCCTTGTCGGGGATCGGCTCGCCCATGACCACGTCGAAGGCCGACAGGCGATCGGTGGTGACGATCAGCAGCCTGTCGCTCGCCGACGCGCATAGTTGTCGCGCACCTTGCCGCGCCCGACCAGGGGCAGCGAGCGCAGCGAAGATTCGTACAGGACGGAGGTGTCGGTCGCCGGCATCGGGCGCGCTCCCAAAACCGCTATTTTGCCCGATCGACGCGCCTGCGTGTCCCGGCGCCGACACGCAGCCGCCAGCCCGCCGAGCGTCGCCCGCGCGCGGCCGGTACTTCGCAACCGATCCAGCCGTCGTAGCCGAGTTCGTCGAGCAGTGCGAACAGGTGCGGATAGTGGACCTCGCCGAGATCCGGCTCGTGGCGATGCGGCACACCGGCGATCTGGAAGTGTCCGACGCCGGACAGGTGCCGGCGGATCTTCGTCGCCAGGTCGCCTTCGACGATCTGGCAGTGGTAGAGGTCCATCTGCACCTTCAGGTTCGGCGCGCCGATGCGTTCGACGATCGCGTGCGCATCGGCCTGGGTGTTCAGCAGGTAGCCGGGGATGTCGCGCGGGTTGATCGGCTCGATCAGCACGTCGAGCCGTGGGCGGCGAGTGCGCGCGGCGGCCCAGGCCAGGTTGTCGACGATAGACCTCGCGCTGGTGCGTGCGCTGGTCGCTCGTCGTGAACGAGGCCGGCCATCACGTGGACGCGCGGACACAGTCAGCACCCGTCGCGTACTCGATCGGCGAGGTCGACGCCGCGCCGGAACTCGTCGACCCTGCCGGGCAGGCTGGAGATGCCGCGCTCGCCCGTGTCGAAGTCGCCCGGCAGGCGCGTTGAACAGCACCTGCCGCAGGCCGTGGCGGTCGCAGCCGGTCGCGGATCTCCTGCGCCGGGAAGCCGTAGGGGAACAGGAACTCGACCGCCTCGAAACCGTCGTCCGCGCAGGCCGCGAACCGGTCGAGGAAGTCGTGCTCCGTGTACATCATCGACAGATTGGCGGCGAATTTCGGCATCGCGGAATCCCTGGGCGGTCGGCGCAAGCCGCCAGTGTAAGACCGGGCGCGGCGAACCGGACCCTGTCGCTGGCACGGCCAAGTCCGGATCGGATATCGTGCGCTGGTTCCGAAGTCCATCGGGAGAACCGACATGCGGCGTACCACCGCGGCGCTCTGCGCCGCGCTTCTCTCTCTGTGTTCCCTCGCCGCCCGCGGCCAGTCGCCCGCCGGCGCGCCGCTGCCGATCTTCGACGCTCACATCCACTACAGCCACGACGCCTGGGATGTCGTGCCGACGGCGCAGGTGATCGAGCTGATGCGCAAGGCGGGGCTGCGACGCGCGCTCGTGTCGAGCTCCAACGACGACGGCACCCGCAAACTCTACGACGCCGCCCCCGACCTGATCGTGCCGAGCCTGCGGCCCTATCGCAGCCGCGGCGAAATCTCGACCTGGGCGCGCGACGCGAGCGTGATCGAGCATCTCGAGCAGCGCCTGGCGCGCTACCGGTATGCGGCGATCGGGGAGTTCCACCTGTACGGCGCCGACGCCGAGCTGCCGGTGCCGCGCCGCATGATCGAGCTCGCCACCCGGCACGGCCTGATCCTGCACGCGCACTCCGACGCGGACGCCATCGACCGCATCTTCCGGCAGGACCCCGGCGCGAAGGTGATCTGGGCGCATTCCGGCTTCGACCGCCCGGCGGTGGTGCGCGAAGTGCTGCGCCGACACCCGACGCTGATGGCCGACCTCGCCTTTCGCAGCGACATGGCCGGGGGCGCGGCCGCGTCCGGAGCGCGGATCGACCCGGACTGGCGCGCCCTCTTCCTGGAGATGCCCGACCGCTTCATGGTCGGCACCGACACGTTCACGCCGGAACGCCTGCACTACATCGGACCGCACGCGGAGTTCTCCCGCGGCTGGCTCGCGGCGCTGCCGCCGGAGATCGCGCAGCGCATCGCCTGGGGCAACGCCGAGCGCTTCATCGGCCCCGTCTGGGCGGCCAACCAGGGCAAGGCAGCCGCGCGGGCGGCGAGTCCGGCGGCACGCGACGCCGCCTGCCCGGCGGACGCTTCGGCGACGCGGGTCGACGGCAAAGGTGTTGCGCTGTTCTACAAGCCGACGCCCGCGATCGCCGTCGGCACGCCGTTCCGGCTGACCGTCGAACTGTGCACGCCCGGCGATGCAGCGGTCGAGGCGCTGCAGGTCGATGCCGTGATGCCGGAACACAGGCACGGCATGAACTACGCGCCGAAGGCGGTGAGCGACGGGCCGCGACGCTACGCCGTCGACGGGATGCTGCTGCACATGGGCGGCCGCTGGCAGCTGCTGTTCGACGTGACCGTGGCCGGCCGCAGCGAGCGGCTGGCGCACGAAGTCGCGGTGCGCTGATCCGCCGCGCGGCCGCGACGATGCCCGCCCGCATGTCGCCGGCATCGTTTCCGTCGCGCACTCTGCTGCGCCGCGCCGTCGCAGCGATCGCCGTTCTGGCCGCACTTGCGGCCGCCGCGCCGGCCCTCGCCGGCGGCGAACTGCTGCCCTTCGACGCGCAGGAAAGGGCCCTGATCGCCAGCCACGGGCCCTGGCCGCCACGCCAGGAACGGGATCCGACCAACCGGGTGTCGGGTCACGCGGCCGCGGTCGCGCTCGGACGCCGTCTGTTTTTCGATCCCAGACTGTCGGGAACCGGCAGCGTGTCCTGCGCGCACTGCCACGATCCCGCGCGCGCGTTCACCGACGGCAGGCCCCGGGCGCAGGGAATCGGTCCACTGGACCGGAACACGCCGACACTGCTGGACCTTGCCGGTCAGCGCTGGTTCGGATGGGACGGAGGGACCGACAGCCTCTGGGCAGCGAACGTCCGCCCGATCCTCGCGCCGTCGGAGATGGGCGGCTCGGCCAATGGCGTCGCAGGGCTGATCGAAGCGGACACGAAATTGCGGGCGCAATACCGCGCGGTGTTCGGCCCGACAGACAGCGACGCCGAACTGCTGGCGGACACCGGCAAGGCCCTGGCCGCATACGTCGAGACGCTGCGTTCGCCGCGAACCGCCTTCGACCGCTTCCGCGACGCGCTGCTGCGGGGCGACCGGCAGGCGGCGGCACGGTACCCCGTCGCCGCGCAGCGCGGCCTGAAGCTGTTCATCGGCGAGGGCCGATGCTCGACCTGCCACACCGGCCCGCGGTTCTCGAACGGCGAGTTCCACGACATCGGCATCCGCTTCATGCCGGCCCCGGGACGCGTCGACCCGGGCAGGTTCGCCGGACTGCAGCGCCTGCTGGCCGACCCCTACAACCTTCTCGGCCCGTTCAACGATCAGGCGCGGCAACCTGCTGCCGGGCAGACCGCCGATCGGCGCCGGCACCCGGGCGAAGCTGCGATCGAACGCGCGACGGCGACCCGCACCGTCACGCTGCAGCACCGCAACTGGGGAGAGTGGAAGACACCCGGCCTGCGCGGCCTGTCGAAGAGCGCGCCGTACATGCACGACGGCAGCATCGCCACGCTGCGCGAGGTGATCCGGCACTACTCGGAACTCGACATCGACCGCCTGCATGCCGACGGCGAAGCCCTGCTGCGTCCGCTGCGCCTGGATGCCGCCCAGACCGACGATCTGCTGGCCTTCCTCGCCACACTCGATCCCGAGCCGGCGCCCCCTCCGCAGCAGCGACGCCAAAGCTTGCGGTGAACAGCGCGCCGGGGTTTTCGGCAGCAGCCCTGCCCGATACGCGATCGCGCGCCGCCAGTCCACAGGGTATCGAATTGAACGACCCTTCCCATCGCTCGCGAGGTCGCCTGCGCCTCGCGCTTGCCGCCGTCATTCTCGCGCAGGCCCTCGGAGCGGGTTCGTTGCGTGCACAGGGCACAGGTGGAGCGCCCGTGACGACGGCGGATTCCCGCCAGACCCCTGCCGCTGCGAGCGGAACGATGCAATCGGGCCCGCTCGACCCGGTGGAGGTGACCGGCCACTACGACAATGCGATCGGCACCTCGGACGCAGCCTCCCAGGGCACGGTCCATTCCCGCCTGATCGAAACCCGGCCCGCCCTTCGCCCCGGCGAGGTGCTCGAGTTCGTGCCCGGGATGATCGTCACGCAGCACTCCGGGGACGGCAAGGCCAACCAGTACTTCCTGCGCGGCTTCAACCTCGACCACGGCACCGACTTCGCGACATCGGTCGCAGGTATGCCGGTCAACTTGCCGACCCACGCACACGGCCATGGCTACACCGACCTGAACTTCCTGATCCCGGAGCTGGTCGACCGGATCGATTACCGCAAAGGGCCCTACTGGGCCGCGAATGGCGACTTCTCGTCGGCCGGCTCGGCTTCGATCCTGCTGCGCAACCGTCTGCGGGACCCCCTCGCTCAGATCACGCTCGGCGAACGCGGGTACCGCAGGCTGCTCGGCGCGGCGTCGCCGACCCTCGCGAACGGTGCGACGCTACTAGCTGCGATCGAGGCGATGGGAAACGACGGCCCGTGGGAGGTTCCGCAGCAGCTTGGCAAGCTCAGCGGCGTGCTGCGCTATTCCGACGGCAGCCGCGCAAACGGCTTCGACCTGACCGCGATGAGCTACCGCGCGCGCTGGACCGCAACCGACCAGATCCCGCTGCGGGCGATCGAATCCGGACGGCTCGGCCGCTTCGGCTCGCTGGACGACAGCGATGGCGGCCGGACGTCGCGCAACAGCCTGTCGGGTGAGTGGCGCAAGGCCCTTCGAGACGGGGCGTTGCAGACGTCCGTGTACGCGATCCGATACGAACTCGACCTTTATTCGAACTTCACCTACGCGCTCGACAACCCCGTGGACGGCGACCAGTTCCAGCAGCGGGACCGTCGCACGGTATATGGCGCGAACCTGCGTCGCATCTGGGCGTCGCAACTCGCCGGCAGGCCGATGACCACCGAGGTGGGCGGGCAACTCCGGCACGACCGGATTGGAGTCGGTCTGTTCGACACGATCGCGCGTACCGTGACCGGCACGACCCGTGACGACCGCGTGCAGCAGACCAGCCTCGGGGTGTACGCCGAGAATTCGATCGCGTGGACGCCGTGGGCACGCTCGATCGCGGGGCTGCGCGGCGATCGTTTCCAATGGAACGTCGCGAGCGATCTGCCGGCGAACTCGGGCAGCAGCACGGCCTTCCTGGCGTCGCCCAAGCTCGGCGCCGTGCTCGGTCCCTGGTCACTCACCGAGACCTTCGTCAACTGGGGCCGCGGCTTCCACAGCAATGACGGGCGCGGCACGGTGACGCGGATCGATCCCGGCACGGGCCTTCCGACGAACCCGGTGGACGGTCTGGTCCGAACGACCGGCTACGAGATCGGCATGCGCTCGCAGATTGTTCCGAACCTGCAGAGCTCGCTCGCCGCATGGCGGCTGAAGATCGGATCGGAACTGCTGTTCATCGGCGACGCCGGCACCACCGAGGCCAGCCGCCCCAGCCTGCGCGAGGGGATCGAATGGAACAACCGCTACGTGCCCTCGCCCTGGCTGCTCATCGACCTGGATGTCGCGCTGTCGCGCGCCCGTTTCACCGACGGGGATCCGGCCGGCGACCGGATCCCCGGGGCGGTGACCCGCGTCGCGGCGGCCGCCGTCGCAGTGCGCGAGATCGGCCCCTGGTCGGGGAGTCTGCAGTTGCGCTACCTGGGGCCGCGCCCGCTGACCGAGGACAACAGCCAGATCGCATCCTCGAGCGTGCTTCTGAACCTGCGCGGCAGATATCGCATCCGCAAGGGCCTCGAGGTGTTCGTCGACGTCTTCAACCTGCTCGACCGGCAGGTGAACGACATCGAGTACTTCTACACTTCACGCATGCGCGGTGAAGTGCAGCCGGTCGACGACAGACATCTGCATCCCGCCGAGCCGCGCACCGTGCGCCTGACGGTGCGCCTGACGCTCTGATCAGGGGTGCGGGCCCCACGGCGCACGCAGCATCAGCTTGTTCTGCTGCGACTGCAGCAGCGGACGCAGCTTGCCGGCGAACGCCATGAACTCGGCGTCGGAGAAGACCCCCGACCAGAACTCGCGCCGGTCGGCGTCGTCCTCGAACTTCCAGAGGTGGATCAGCTGGTTCAGCCCCCCGATGTCGCCGGTGAAGTAGCCGACCAGGCGGTTCGGATGCTTGGCCAGGGCTGGCCAGCCCTCGGTCTTGTACAGCTCGACCACCTGCGCCATCTTGCCCACCACGACGTCGTAGGTCCTGAGTTCGTAGATCGCCATCGACATCTCCTCCATCCGGGGTTGTGATCCGTGACCGCGCAGTGCCGGCGGTCAGTGCTTCAGGTTGCGCTCGAACAGCGCGAACAACCGTTCCCAGTGCCGCTCGGCGCTGGGCTTGTCGT
Organism: uncultured beta proteobacterium; assembly: GCA_963849015.1. GTDB lineage: Bacteria > Pseudomonadota > Gammaproteobacteria > Burkholderiales > Burkholderiaceae_E > Quisquiliibacterium. Next base: position 258,582 of record CAWKFK010000005.1, on the reverse strand, counting down.
AGATGCCTTCGCGCTGCGGAAACGCGAAGCCGTGCTGCGCACCCGGATACCACTCGAGGCGATACGGCACCTTCGCCGCTTTCAATGCGTTCTCGAGGGTGTCGATCATCTCCTTCGGCGCGTACTTGTCGATCTCGGCGCAGGCGAAGTAGCTCTCGCAGCGCAGCCGGTCGAGCATCAGGTGCGGCGAATCCGGCCGGTCCGTGACCATACGCGCGCCGTAGATCGATGCGATGCACTTCAGGCGCGGATGGTGCGCGCCCGCCGCGACCACGAACGGGCCGCTCATGCAGTAGCCCACCGCGCCGATGCGCTTCGCGTCGCACTCGGGGCGGGAGTCGACGAAGTCGAGCAGCGCGGCGGTGTCCTGCACGATCAGCCCGTTGTCCAGGTGACCCATCATCGCGAACATGCGCTCGAAGCCGGCCTCGGTGCGCTCCATCACGAACTCGCGCGTGCGGCGGTAGTACAGGTTCGGCAGGACCACGCAGTAGCCGACGCTGGCGATGCGCCGCGCCATGTCGTGCAGCTCTTCGCGCTTGCCGGGCGCGTCCATGTAGAACAGCACCACCGGATGCGGGCCACCCTCGTCGGGGTGCACGAAGAAGGTGTTCATCTGTCCGTCCCGCGTGGGGATGTCCAGGTGGTGTTCGATCATGGTGTTGTCTCCGGGTTGTCGTCGATGTCCCGGAGAGTGTAGATCAGGCCGCCGCGGCGCCAGGCCCGGCGGCCGGGATCGCCGATTCAGGTCACCAGCTGTGCCAGCTCGCCCTTGCTGTAGCGAGCGACCATCACCGAGAGCGGAACCGCCTGAATCCTGCTGCCCTGCCCGGTGCAGCCGAACTCCTGGTAGCGCTGCTTGCAGATCTTCATCGCCGCCTCGCGGGCCGGCTTCAGATACTCGCGCGGATCGAACTTGCCGGGATTGGTCGCGAAGAACTCGCGGATCGCCGCCGTCATCGCCAGCCGGATGTCGGTGTCGATGTTGATCTTGCGCACGCCGTACTTGATCGCCTCCTGGATCTCCTCGACCGGCACGCCGTAGGTTTCCTTCATGTCGCCTCCGTACTGGCGGATCTTGGCGAGCAGGTCCTGCGGCACCGACGACGAGCCGTGCATCACAAGATGCGTGTTCGGGATGCGCTTGTTGATCTCCTTGATGCGGCCGATCGCGAGGATGTCTCCGGTCGGCTTGCGCGAGAACTTGTAGGCGCCGTGCGAGGTGCCGATCGCGATCGCGAGCGCATCGACCTGCGTGTTCTTGACGAAGTCGGCCGCCTGCTCGGGGTCGGTCAGCAGCTGCTCGCGGGTCATCGTGCCCTCGGCGCCGTGTCCGTCCTCCTTGTCGCCCTTCATCGTCTCGAGCGAGCCCAGGCAGCCAAGCTCGCCCTCGACCGTGACGCCGACCGCGTGCGCCATGTCGACGACCTTGCGCGTCACGTCGACGTTGTACTCGTAGGAAGCGATCGTCTTGCCGTCCTCCTGCAGCGAGCCGTCCATCATCACCGACGAGAAGCCCAGGTCGATGGCGCCCTTGCAGATCCCGGGCGACTGGCCGTGGTCCTGGTGCATCACGATCGGCACTTTCGGGTAGGCCTCGACGGCCGCCTCGATCAGGTGCTTCAGGAAAGCCTCGCCCGCGTACTTCCGCGCACCGGCGGAGGCCTGCATGATGACCGGCGCATCCAGCTCGGCGGCCGCCGACATGATCGCCTGCACCTGTTCCAGATTGTTGACGTTGAACGCCGGGATCCCGTAGCCGTTTTCGGCGGCATGGTCGAGCAGCTGGCGCATCGAGACGAGGGGCATCGGAGTACTCCTGGAGTGATCGAACGGGCTTGGGCCGGCCGGCGTCGTCGGCGAGCCCCGATGCCGGAATTATGCGGCAATCGCGAGCGGCCGGACCGTGAACAGGTCGACGTCCGGGCCGGATCCGAACGCGCGCGCGCGCCGGAAGCGGCGCGCGTCAGGCTCGCCATGGTCGATGTCATGGTCGGTGATGACAAGCACGACGGGATCCGCTAGCGTTCGGCCAAACGGCCGTGCGGCGCGACGCGCGTACGCGGCCGCAGTACGGACAAACGACCCGATGAGCACCGAGTACCGCGGCACCCCGGGCCCGGACCTGATCGACCGCCGTGTCGTCGGGCCGAACTTCTACAACAACTATTTCGGCGAGGCGGGCGACGACGTCCTGCTGCTCGACGCCGGCAACGCGATCGGCGGTCCGGGCAACGACCGGATCGAGGCGATCGACGCCAGCTACTGGATCCAGGCCGCGTACTGGGACTCGCCCACCGGGATCACCGCCGACATCGCCGGCGGCTTCGCCCTCGATGGCTGGGGCACACGCGACGTGCTCGTCGGGGTCTCCGCGATCGGCGGCAGTGGGCACGACGACGTGATCGCCGGATCCGAGCGCAACGAGGGCATCAACCCGGGCTGGAGCGGCCACGACGTCCTCGACGGCCGCGGCGGCATCGACCAGAGCTACCTGGACCGCCGGCAGTCGGACTACGTGATCACGGTGTCGGCCGACGGGCGCCGCTCGGTGATCACGAGTCTGGTCGATCCGCTGGTGCGCATCGAGACAACCGACATCGAACAGCTGTTCTTCGCCGGCGACCAGCGTTTGGTCTGGCTGACCGACTTCGTGACGCCGGCCGTCAAGGCGCTCGGCACCCTGCTGGCCGGCGACGCGCACCGCTGGAACGCGGGCCAGACGCCCGGATCGCCGATCGAACTGACCTACAGCTTCATGACGGCGCTGCCGGGCTACGGCAGCGGCGGCGGCGGCGCGGGCTTCGTCGCGCTGGACGCTTCGCAGCGCGCCACGGTGCGCTCGATCCTCGACACCCTGGCAACGCAGATTGGCATCACCTTTCGCGAGGTCACCGACGGAACGGCGCAATACGGGCAGCTGCGCTTCGGCATCAACCAGCAGGCCGGCACCACCGGCTACACCTTCCTGCCGAACCAGCAGGGCGCGGGCGAGCTCGCCGGCGACGTCTGGATGGACGTCGAGACGATGATCGATCTGCGCCCGGGCAGCGAGGGCTACGCGCAACTGTTGCACGAGATCGGCCATGCGCTGGGCCTGCGCCACCCCGGCAACTACACCGCGGGGGAAGCCTGGTCCGAGACCCTGGCAGCGCCCGACGACGGCACCTGGCTGACCGTGATGAGCGCGAACGACCAGGCCCAGGGCCTGCAGCGCTCCTGGTACGGCGCGCTCGACCTGATCGCGCTGCGCGCGCTCTACGGCAGCCGTGCCGTCGCCCTCGGCAACGACACCTACGCGCTGAGCGACGCCGACGGCCTGGCGCTGCGGCTGATCGCCGACGACGGCGGGTTCGACGTGATCGACGCGTCCGCAGCCAGCGCCGGCGCTCGGATCGACCTGCGCGCCGCCTCGCCGGGCGCAGTCGGGCGCACCGCCGAAGCGCTCGCGGCGCGCGAAAACCTGACCGTCGCCGACGGCGCGCTGATCGAGGCCGCGGTCGGATCCGCGCTCGACGACGTGCTGATCGGCAACGCGGCCGACAATTTCTTCACCGGCGGCGGCGGCAACGACCGCATCGAAGGCGGCGGCGGCAGCGACACATCGCTCTACCTGTCGGCCCGTGCGCAGTACCGCGTCACGATCGAGCCCGGCCGCGAGGTGCTGGTCGAGTCGCTCGACGGCGCCGGCGGCAGCGACACACTGATCTCGATCGAACGGCTGCGCTTCTCCGACGCCGAATTGCCGGTGCTCTGGCGGCGCGAAGCGCTGGCGCCCGGCCCGGGGGTCGATCCGGACTTCCTGTTCGATCCGGTCTTCTACCTGCTGGGCAACAGCGCGCTGTTGCCCTCCGGCGACCCGGTCGCCGCGCGCAGCCACTACTTCGCGGCCGGGGCCGCCGCCGGGCTCGCGCCTGCCTCCTGGTTCGACGCGGGCTGGTACGAGCAACGCTGGAACGACCTGCGTTCGGCCGGGCTCGACGACGCGACGTTGTTCATGCACTTCAACCTGTTCGGCGTCTGGGAAGGGCGCGCGCCGGGCCCGAAGTTCGAGCACTTCGACGGCAACCGCTACCTGGCCGACAACCCGGACGTCGCCGCCTACGTCGATGCCTACATCGGCGACTTCCTCGGCAGCCGCACGAACGGCGCGATCGCCCACTTCATTCTGTTCGGCGCCGACGAACTGCGCCTGGCCTACGACACGATCGGAGTGCCGGTCGAACTGGGGTACGTGCTGTGAAGTTCCTGCGTTCCGCGCTCGCCGCCCTCGCCGCCCTTTCCCTGCTCGCCGCTGCCGGATGCGGCGACGGTACGGACAACGCTTCGGGGTCGTCGGCAGGTTCCGGCGCAGGTTCGTCGACGCTTTCTGCAGCCGCTGCGCCGGGCGGTGGTCCGGCCGCGGTCGCCGAGGCGGCAGCGCAACGACAGAATTCCGCCGGGCAGGTGGCCACCGGCACCGTTGCCCGCCCGGCCGTGTCCGCCTACGCGGCCGCGCGCTTTCTCGAGCAGGCCAGTTTCGGCCCGACGCCGGCGTCGATCGCGCGCGTGCGCCAGATCGGGTACGCCGCGTGGATCGACGAGCAGCTCGCCGCGCCCGTGTCCCAGCTGGACAGCACGCCGATGCGCAGCGTGCGCAATCCCGTGCCGAGCTGGGTCTGGCGATATTCGGTGACCGAGTCCTACCGGCCGATGCTGTCCGCCCCCGATCAGCTGCGGCTGCGCGCCAGCTGGGCACTGTCGCAGTTCATCGTCGTGTCCTCGCGCAAAGTCCAGGAGGTGGCCGGGTTCGAGTATCTGAACCTTCTGCAGCGGCACGCGCTCGGCAGCTACGCCGACCTGCTGCGCGCCGTCACGATCAGCGCGCCGATGGGCGTGTTCCTGGACAACGCACAGAACCGGCCGCTGACCGCCTGTCCGACCTGCAGCCCGAACGAGAACTACGCGCGCGAGGTGATGCAGCTGTTCTCGGTCGGCGTCACGCTGCTGAACCGCGACGGTTCGGTGCAGCGCGACGCGCGCGGCAGACCGATCCCGACCTACGGCCAGGAAGACGTCGAGCAACTGGCGCGCGCTCTGACCGGCTGGGACATGGACAACCAGAACGACCAGACGTTCCGCGACACGATCAACTGGGCGCTGTTCGACCGGCCGATGGTGCCTTCGCCCTGGCAGGGCCAGCACGACGACGGCAGCAAGCGCGTGCTGGGCGTGACGATCCCCGCCGGCCAGGGACCGCGGGGCGATCTGGACTCGGTCGTCGCGATCCTGACCGGGCACCCGAACGCGGCCCCCTTCGTCAGCCTGCGGATGATCCAGCACTTCGTCACGAGCGATCCGTCGCCCGCCTACATCGGCCGCATTGCCGCGGTGTTCGAGAACGACGGTTCGGGACGCCGCGGCAACCTCGGCGCGGTGATCAAGGCGATCCTGCTCGACCCCGAGGCACGACGCGGCGACACGCCCGGTGCGGTCGATCAGCGGGTGGGCAAGATTCGCGAGCCGGTGCTCTGGTACACGGGGTTGCTGCGCGGCATGGGCTGCAGCGTTCTGCCTAGCGACGGGTCCAACCCGACGCACCCCTGGCGGCAGACGCCACTGTCGGCACCTTCGGTGTTCAGCTACTACCTGCCGAGCGACCGGGCCGCCGGCTCGCTGCTGCTGTCGCCGGAGGAGCGCCTGCTGCATTCGGGCGAGTTCTCGATGCGCTTCGGCATGCTGAACTGGCTTCTGAGCTCGAAGCCGTCCGCCCTCGGCGACGCCGGCTGCGGATTCGCCGAGTTCGTCGATGCGTACCGTCGCTCGCCCGGCGAATTGCTGGCGCTGATCTCCGATCGCTATCTGCGCGGGTCGATGAGCCCGTCGCTTCGCGCCACCGCGCTGGAAGTGCTGACGAAGATCACCTGGGGTACGCCCGAAGAGCGCACCGCGCTGGTGCTGCAGTTCGTGCTGGCCTCCCCGGCCTACGGAGTCATGAAATGAACGCGCGCCGCCGTCTTCTCTCGCACCTGGGCGGCCTGTCGGCCGTCGGCATCGCCGGGGCGATCAGTTCCGGACTCGGAGCCGACGTGCTTCGCCGGGCGCGCGCCTCCGACTACAAGGCGCTGGTCTGCGTGCACCTGAACGGCGGCAACGACGGCAACGACTCGCTCGTTCCCACCGACGCCGCCTACAACGACTACGCGGCGGTGCGCGGCAGCCTGGCACTTCCGAAGACGTCCCTGGCTGCGCTGCCCGGCAGAAGCGCGGGGCACAGCTTCGGCATGCACCCGGGACTTGCGCCGATCGCTCCGCTGTATGCGCAGGGACGTCTTGCCTGGGTGGCCAACGTCGGCCCGCTGGTGCGGCCGACGACCGCCGCGCAGGTGCTCGATCGGGTTGCCGAGGTTCCGCCCTTCCTGCTGTCGCACAGCGACCAGGTCGCGATGATCCAGGGCTGGACCGGCGACGAGGACCCCAGCGGCTGGGGCGGCCGGGCGCTCGAGACGCTGCCCGACGGTCTGCGCAGCCCGATGTCGCCGGTTGCTTTCTCCAGCCTTCAGACGCTGGTGATGGGAAAGCGCAGCCGCGTCGTGCGCACGGACCCGGGTGGCCAGCGCTACTGGGGCTGGAGCGACCTGGGCAACTCGGGCAACGACTGGACCCGCGCGATCGAATCGCTGACACGGCTGCAGTCTGTGAACGCCTACGAAGCCGAGTACGCACGCTCGCTCGGCGCGAACTTCCGCGAATCGACGCTGATTTCGAACCTGCTTCAGGCGGCACCGGAGCCGGTGGGCGCGTTCGCCGCCGATCAGATCGGCGACCAGATGCGTTTCCTCGCGAAACTGCTGCCGAGCTTCAAGGCCTCCGGTGAACGTCGCCAGATCTTCCTGATCGACTGGGGCAGCTTCGACACCCACGTCGGACAGCGGGGCACGGGCCCCAACGCGCAGGACAGCCAGCTTGCGCAGCTCGGCAACGCGCTGGCCGCGTTCGATGCGTCGGTGCGGGCAGCCGGCATGGCCGACGAAGTGATCACCATGATCCTCACCGACTTCGGCAGAACGCTGAAGCCCTCGTCCGGCGGCGGCACCGAGCACTCGTGGGGCAATCACCTGTTCCTGTTCGGCAATCCGGTGCGCGGCGGCCAGGTCCATGGAACCTTCCCGTCGCTGACTCTGGGCGGCCCCGACGACTTCGACTTCAACCGCGACGGCCGCTGGGTGCCGACCACCTCCAGCGATCAGCTCGGCGCGACGCTGGCGTCGTGGCTGGGGATGCCCAGCGACCGGATCACGGACGTGTTCCCGAACCTGGCGAACTTCGCCACACGCACTCTGCCGCTGCTGGGATGACGCACGCGCTGCGTGCTGGGATGACGCACGCGCTGCGCAACGTGACGTGACATGACGTCACGCCACGTGACGCCCGGTCCGGCGAGGACGCGGCAGGTTGCGTCGCCGCCGGACAGCTCGCCGTGGCCGGGCCGTACGCCCCCGCGGCTGCTCAGTCGATCTTCGACGACACACCGACGATGAACAGCGTGTCGCTCGAACTCAGCCCGAGACCGGGATCGCTGTTGTAGCGATGGGCCAGCGTCACGGTCATGCTCAGCGTCTTGTCGATCGCCACCGCCAGCCCCGCATCGAAGACCGACCGGAACTCGCCGGTATCCGACATGTTCGGATAGATGACCAGGCGCTGCTTGAACGACGTGGTTTCCGTCAGACGGTGCGTCGACTCTTCGCCCAGGACCAGTTCGGCACGACCGTAGGTGGTGCGGACCTCGCCCGCGACCAGCCGGGCATCCTGGAAGCTGTCGTGGACGTAGCCGACGCCGCCGAAGACGTCCCAGGTGGTCGGTTCGCTCTTGATCACGTGGTAGCCGACGCCGCCGTTGACCGAGAAACGCGGCGCAAGGTTCGCCGGCTTGTCGCGCAGGTACTCCGCGCCGCCGAAGCCGAACCACCGCTCGTCGATATTGCGGTCGTAGCGACCGCCCAGGCCGATCCGGTCCGCCGACTTGACGCCGTTGTTCTCACCGTAGAGCAGGCCGGCGTACGCGGTCCACTTGTCGTCCTTGGTGGCGCGAACGCCCTCCCCGCTGAAATTCACCGTCGTCGAGTCGCTGTTGCCCGATGCCACGCTCGCGCCGGCGCCCAGCGCGAAGCGCCACTTGCCATCGGGTTTGACGGTTGCCTGCCCATTCGCCGCGCCGGCGGCCAAGGCAGCGCTCAAGAAGATCGCTGCGGTCGAAATGCGCTTTTTCATCTGACTTCCCCTGTGGATCCCGACGTCCCCACGGACGTGACGGGTATCGGGAAATGTTAGCCGACGCCACGCACCCTCCAAAACGGGCTTCCGTCAGCGCGCCGGGGCGCCTTCACGCGCCAGCTTGCCCCGCACCATCTGGATGTGGCTGCGCAACGCATAGAGCTCGTCGGCATACGACAGCGGCACCGGGATGCGTTCGACGCGCGCATCGAGCTCGTCGACGCGCCGCTCCAGCGCGGCCAGATCGCCGCCGGCGATCATCTCGTCCTCGATCCGGCGCAACTGGCCGTACCAGCGGAAGATGCGCGAGCGCACCCTGAACTCGTAGATCGGCGGCACCACCCGGGACAGCGGGATCAGCACCGCGACGATCGACAGCAGCACCAGCCACATGCGATCGACCAGGTTCGCCAGCCAGAAGGGCAGGTATCGCTGCAGCCAGGGCGTGCCCGACCTCAGCATCCGTTCGGCGTCGCGGGCCAGCGGCCAATCCAGCGCGCGATCGTTCGGAAATTCGCCGCGCCGCTGAAACCAGCCCGAGTCGCCGTGGATCGAACGCGCGGCCTGCGCGAACAGCTGCGCCAGCGCGGGATGGATGTCGTCGCGCGCCACCAGCATCGAGGTCGGCGCGATCAGGCGCACGTTGCGGGGCGGCAGATCACGCGCCAGGTCGACCACGCCGCGCGGCATCACGACCGAGCTCAGGAACGGATACCGCCGCGAGTACGCCTCGGCGTGCACGAAGTCGAACAGGCGAATTCCCGGCGTCAGCAGCAGCATCTGCACCATCGGTGCCTCGGGCGCGGACGCGAAGATGACTGCGTCCATGCGCCCCTCCAGCAGTTCGATCACCGCGGGGGTCTCGCCCAGCTGCCGCAGATCCATCGATGCCGGGTCGATGCGATTCGCGTCGAACAGCCGATTCGCGAGCGGCGGCACGCCACTGCCCGGCGCACCCGAATTGACCCGCCAGCCCCGCATTTGCCCGAGCGTGTCGATCGCCGGACGCCCGTGCTGCCGGCGCGCAGATTCCTCGCGGTAGAACAGCCATACCGGCTCGTAGAACAGGCTGCCGATCGCCTCCAGGCCGTCGGCCTTGGGTTCGCCGGGGGGCGGCTGCACGGTGTCTGCGCCGCCCTGCACGAACGCCAGGTCGACGCCCGACGACGGATCGCGCAGCAGCTGCAGGTTCTCGACGGAACCCTGCGTCGGCCTCAGCCGCACCTCTACGCCGTGCTGCTGCAGCCACCCTGCGTAGCGCCGGCCGAATTCGGCATGAGCGCCCTGGTCCTGGCCGGTCGCGAGGGTGACGACCCGAGGCGGCATCGGCTGCAGCAGATGGAATGCCGCGAACAGCAGGCCGGCTCCGAGCAGAACGAACGGCCCGGCCGCAAACAGGAGGTCGCGAAAGGTCTGGAACGCGCCGCGCATGACTGCGGACCTTAGCATGGGCGCGACCAGCCGCTAGAATGCGGGGATCGTCAGCCATCCGGGCCGCAACACGGCCCTCTTTATGGAAATAGCCTTACTTTTCGCCCTCATCCTGATCAACGGCATGTTCGCGATGTCCGAGATCGCGCTGGTCACCGCGCGCAAGGCGCGGCTGCAGAAACTGATCGACGAGGGCGACAACGCCGCGGCAGCCGCGGTGAAACTCGGCGAAGATCCGACCCGGTTCCTGTCCACGATCCAGATCGGCATCACGTCGATCGGCGTGCTCAACGGCATCGTCGGCGAGGCAGCACTCGCGCGGCCGCTCGCCGACTGGCTCACCGCGCTCGGCACGCCCGCCCCCTGGGCGACGTACGCCGCCACGGGGCTGGTGGTGGTGCTGATCACCTATTTCTCGATCGTGCTCGGCGAACTCGTCCCGAAGCGTCTGGGCCAGGCCAACCCCGAGGCGGTGGCTCGAGCCGTGGCGCAGCCCATCGCATGGCTGGCCACCGCGACCAAGCCCTTCGTGCGGCTGCTGTCGACGTCGACCAACACGCTGCTGCGGGCATTCGGCGTGCGCGAGCACAGCGCGTCGAACGTCACCGAGGAGGAGATCCACGCGGTTCTCGCCGAAGGCACCAGCGCGGGCGTGATCGAATCGCACGAGCACACGATGGTGCGCAACGTGTTCCGCCTCGACGACCGGCAGATCGGCTCGCTGATGGTGCCGCGCGGCGACGTCGTCTGCCTCGACCTGGAGCTGCAGCTTCGAGGAGAACCTGACCCGCATCGAACAGACCGACCACGCACGATTCCCGGTGGTCCGGGAGGCCTCGACGACGTCGTCGGCGTGGTCAACGCCCGCAAGCTGCTGTCGCGCACCGTGCGTGGCGGCGCGCGGGATCTGACCGAACACCTGCAGCCGCCGCTGTACGTGCCCGAATCGCTGACCGGCATGGAACTGCTCGACAACTTCCGGCTGTCGGACGTGCACATGGCCTTCGTGATCGACGAATACGGCGAGGTGCAGGGCATCGTCACGCTGCAGGACCTGATCGAGGCGATCACCGGCGAGTTCCATCCGCGCAACCCCGAGACCTCGTGGGCCGTGCAGCGCGACGACGGGTCCTGGCTGCTCGACGGTCACATTCCGCTGCCCGAGCTGAAGGACCGGCTCGGACTGCGCGAGGCGCCGGAAGAGGAGCGCGGCCGCTACCACACGCTGAGCGGCATGATGATGCTGCTGACGGGGCGGCTGCCCAAGGTCGCCGAGTCTGCGGTGTGGGAGAACTGGCGCTTCGAGATCGTCGACATGGACGGGCGCGCGATCGACAAGGTCCTCGCGACCCGCATCGAACCTCCGCACGACGAGAATCCGGCCGCGCCTGGCGAGCTGTAGGACCTGCGCCCGACCATGGCGTCCGCTCCGCGACCCAGTCCCGCAGAAGTCGCCCGCGAGGTCTTCCGGCAGCTGGCGCAGCTGCGCAAGCCCCCGACGCCCGAGAACTATGCGCGCGCCTACGCACGCCAGGCCGGACTGTCGCCGGCCGAGGTCCAGCCGGCCGCGACCGCGTTCGAGAACCTCATCAGGAGCGTGCTCGCCGACGCGCCCGCGGCTCACTATGCGAAGGAACTGCGCGAGGCGCTGGAGGCCGAGCAATGGGTCGCGGCGCAGAAGATTCTCAAAGGCGCGATCGCCCGCGCCAGCCCTCCGCCCGTCCCTTCCCCCCCGGCGGCGTCCGCGGCCCGCGGGCCGGGCACTCCGCGCGACGCGGCCCGGGCGCTGAAGGACCTGCTGGCGAAGACGGTCGCCTTCCTCGTCGACGAGCGACTGGGTTACACCGCCGAAGTGGTGCAGGAGGTCTCGGCGCTGGTCGGCGCCGTCGAAGAGTCGCTGTCACCCGCAGAGATCGACCAGGCGGCAGGCCGGTTGCGCCATTTCTGGCTGAAGCTCGAGCTGCGCGGCGAGGGCCCGGAGCCGATGATCCGGGGCCTGCACGACCTGGTGCGACTGATGGTGCGCAACATGGGCGATCTGGTCGTCGACGACCAGTGGGTCAAGGGCCAGGTCGCACGGATCCAGGGTCTGCTCGACGCCCCACTGAGCACGAAGTCGCTGCAGGAGACGCAGCGCAGCTACAAGGAGTTCGTGTTCCGGCAAGGCACGGTCAAGCACACGCTCGACGAAGCGACCCAGGCGATCCGCGACCTCACCGCGACGCTGATCGAACGGTTGGGTTCGGTCGCCGAATCGACCGACGAGTTCTCGATCACGATCGCACGCTACTCGGAACAGATCCGCGGCGCGGACGGTCTGCCGAAGATCGGCAGCCTGCTCGAGCGCCTGCTCGCGGAAACGAACTCGATGCACGTGCGGATGCGCAGCACGCACGAGGAATTGAGCGCGTCGCGCGACCGGATCGTGCAGTACGAGGCCCGCGTGCGCGCCCTGCAGGCCGAGCTCGCCGAGATGTCCGGACTGATCCGCGAGGATCCGCTGACCCAGGCGCTGAACCGGCGCGGCTTCGATCAGCAGTACTCGATCGAGGAGGCACGCGCCGAGCGCAACAGTGCGCCGCTGTGCCTGGCGGTGCTCGACATCGACAACTTCAAGCAGCTGAACGACCATCTCGGGCACAGCGCGGGCGACGACGCGCTGAGACACCTGGCCGACGTGGTGCGCTCGACGCTGCGCCCGACCGATTCGCTGGCCCGCTACGGCGGCGAGGAGTTCGTGATCCTGCTGCCTGACACCCCGCCGGAGGATGCCGAAAAGCTGATGATCCGGGTCCAGCGCGAACTGACCAGGCGCTTCTTCCTGCACAACAACGAGCGCGTGCTGATCACCTTTTCGGCCGGCATTGCGGTGCGCCGGCCCGGCGAGCCCCAGGAGGCGCTGATCGAGCGCGCGGACCGGGCGATGTACCTGGCGAAGCAGGCGGGCAAGAATCGCGTGCAGCGGGCCGACGACGGCGCCTGAGCCCGGATTCGGATACGCTTCCCGAAACACCCCGGATGGCGTCGCCGCATGGCGGCGGCCGGCGGCAGACGAGCGGGAGACAAGGTGGAAACGAGTCAGCGGCCCTTCGAGGGTCTGAAAGTGATCGACTGCGCGAGCTTCATCGCCGCGCCGTCTGCAGCGACGATCCTGTCCGACTTCGGTGCGGACGTGATCAAGATCGAACCGCTCGAGGGCGACCCGTATCGCGAGTTGTACCGGCTGCCGGGCTCGCCCGTCGGCGAGCGCAACTTCCCCTGGGAGCTCGACGCGCGCAACAGGCGCAGCCTGGCTGTCGACCTGAAGCGGCCCGAAGGGCTCGAGGTGCTGCACCGGCTGGTCGCCGGCGCCGACGTGTTCGTCACCAACCTGCCGGACCAGGTGCGGCAGCGGCTTCGGATCGACGCTGCGGCGCTGGGTCCGCTCAACCCGCGGATGATCTATGCCTCGTTCACGGCCTATGGCGAGACCGGCCCGGAAGCCGGCAAGACCGGCTTCGACTCGACCGCGTACTGGGCCCGATCCGGCCTGATGGACCTGGTGCGCGCCGACCACGCCGCCCCGCCGGCGCGCTCGGTCGCCGGCCTGGGTGACCACCCCAGCGGCATGAGCCTGTTCGCCGCCATCGTCACGGCGCTCTACCGCCGCGAACGCACGGGGCGCGGCGGGCTGGTCAGCTCGTCGCTGCTCGCCAACGGCCTGTGGGCCAACTCCTATCTGGTGCAGGCGCAACTGAGCGGGTCCGTGGTCCCGCCGCGGCCGCCTCGGGACCGCGCGCCCAATCCGCTGACCAATGGCTACCGCTGCGCGGACGGACGCTGGCTGAACCTGGTGATCATCAACGAGGCGAGGCAGTTCCTGCCCCTGCTGCAGGTGCTCGAATGCGCGCGCCTGGCCGAGGACCCGCGGTTCTCGACCGCGGAGGCGCGGCGCGTCCATCACACGGAGCTGATCGCACACTTCGACCGGCAGTTCGCCCTGCACGACCTGGCCGAATGGCGCCGTCGGCTCGATGCCGCGGACATCACCTTCGGCGTCGTCGGCACGCTGGACGACATCGCGGACGACGAGCAGATGCGGGCGTCGGGCGCGCTGGTGCCGTTCGCCGACGGTTCCGGCCTGACGGTGTCGACGCCCTTCGACGTCGACGGCACGCACAAGGTGCCGCCCGGACCGGCACCGGCGCTGGGCGAGCACGGCGCGGCGATCCTGCGCGAGGCTGGCTACGACGAGGAGACGATCCGGGCGCTGCGCGAGCAGCGGGTACTGGGCGGATAGAGGCCGTTCGCGGCGGCGATCACGCTAAGCGTGCTCGCCGACGCGAACGATCTTCATCGAATTGGTGCCGCCGGCTTTGCCGATCGGCTCGCCGATCGTGATCACGATCAGGTCGCCGTTGGCGACGACGCCGGATTCGAGCAGGATGCTTTCGGCCTGCAGCAGCACGTCCTCGCGGTCGACGCTGCGATAGTCCATCAGCATCGGATGCACCTCGCGGTACAGGCACAGCCGGCGCCGCGTGCGCTCCTCGGGCGTCAGCGCGTAGATCGGCACGCCCGAGTCGATGCGCGACATCCACAGCGCGGTCGAGCCCGACTGGGTCAGCGCGACGATCGCCTTCACCTCCAGGTGGAAGGCGACGAACAGCGCGGACAGGGCGATCGACTGATCGACACGCGTGTACGGACGATTCAGGAATTCGTTGTTGAGCGCCACCGACTGGTGACGGTCGGCCTCGTGGCAGATGCGGTGCATCGACTCGATCGTCTCGACCGGGTACTTGCCGGCGGCAGTCTCGGCCGACAGCATCACCGCGTCGGTGCCGTCGAGCACCGCGTTGGCGACATCCGAGACCTCGGCCCGCGTCGGCACCGGCGACTCGATCATCGACTCCATCATCTGGGTCGCGGTGATCGTCGAGCTTGTTCAGTTCGCGCGCCATGCGGATCATCCGCTTCTGCAGCGCCGGCACCGCAGCGTCGCCGACCTCGACTGCGAGGTCGCCGCGCGCCACCATGATCCCGTCGGAGGCCTTGAGGATCTCCTCCAGGTTGTCGATCGCCTCGAAGCGCTCGATCTTGGCGATCATCAGCGCCTTGCCGCCGGCGGCGCGCATCAGTTCGCGGGCCATGTACATGTCGGCCGCATTCTTCGGGAACGAGACCGCGACGAAGTCGGCCTGGAAGGCCACCGCGGTCTTGATGTCCTCCATGTCCTTCGCGGTCAGCGCCGGCGCCGACAGGCCGCCACCCTGGCGATTGATGCCCTTGCGGTTCGACAGCACGCCGCGCATCGATCACCGTGCACTCGATCGTCGTGGCGGTCACCCGGTCGACGCGCATCATCATGCGGCCGTCGTTGAGCAGCAGCGTGTCGCCGGGCTTCACGTCGTTGACCAGCTCCTGGTAGTCGAGCCCGACACGCGTCTGGTCGCCGAGCTCGCAGTCGACGTCGAAGGTGAACGGTCGCCGACGTCGAGCACGATCCGGCCTTCGGCGAACTTGCCGATGCGGATCTTCGGTCCCTGCAGGTCGGCGAGCACGCCGATGCTCTGGCCGAGACGGTCGGCGATCTCGCGCACGCGACGCACGGTCTCGGTGTGCTCCTCGCGCGCTGCCGTGAGAGAAGTTCACCCGGACGACGTTGACGCCGGCGACGATCAGCCGCTCGAGCACCGCGGGATCGCTCGACGCGGGGCCGAGGGTTGCGACGATCTTGGTGGCGCGTGGCGTCGTCATTGCGGGTTCACGTAAGGAAAACGCA
Source organism: uncultured beta proteobacterium (assembly GCA_963849015.1). Classification (GTDB taxonomy): domain Bacteria; phylum Pseudomonadota; class Gammaproteobacteria; order Burkholderiales; family Burkholderiaceae_E; genus Quisquiliibacterium. The sequence continues at coordinate 243,131 of CAWKFK010000005.1, read as the reverse complement.
AGCGTAGCGCAAAAGCAGTTGCGCGATGACGACGGATGCGGACGCCCCGACTGGCGGCGCGTCCGGGCGCGCGCGCGCGAGCGCCCGCGGCGTTCAGCCGGCTGCGCGCGCCTCGAGCGCCTCGACCGCGGGCAGTTCGCGGCCCTCGAGGAACTCGAGGAACGCTCCGCCGCCGGTGGAGATGTACCCGACGCGGTCGGTGATGCCGAACTTCGCGATCGCCGCCAGGGTGTCGCCGCCGCCGGCGATCGAGAAGCCCGACGACGCAGCGATCGCCTGCGCGAGCGCGCGCGTGCCGCCGGCGAACTGCGTCGAACTCGAACACGCCGACCGGGCCGTTCCAGACGATGGTGCCGGCCGATTCGACGATCTTCGCGGCAGCTGGTCCGCCGATCCGCGGACCGATGTCGAGGATCATGTCGTCGGCGGCGACCGCGTCCGCCGACACCGTGCGTGCCGCAGCCTGGGCCGAGAACTCGTTCGCGCACGACGACGTCGACCGGCAGCGGCACGCTGGCGCCGCGCGCGGCCATCGCGTCGATGATCGCGCGCGCCTGCGCCGACCAGGTCGGCGCTCGGCCAGCGACTTGCCGATCGGCAGGCCGGCCGCCAGCAGGAAGGTGTTGGCGATGCCGCCGCCGACGATCAGCTGGTCGACCTTGTCGGCCAGCGACTTCAGGATCGTGAGCTTGGTCGAGACCTTGGAGCCGGCGACGATCGCCACCAGCGGCCGGCGCGGTCGCGCGCAGCGCCTTGCCCAGCGCGTCGAGCTCGGCCGCCAGCAGCGGCCCGGCGCAGGCGACCGGCGCGAAGCGCGCGATGCCGTGCGTCGTCGCCTCGGCGCGATGCGCGGTGCCGAACGCGTCGTTGACGTAGACGTCGCACAGCGCCGCCATCCGGCGCGAGAGCGCCTCGTCGTTCTTCTTCTCGCCCTTGTTGCAGCGGCAGTTCTCGAGCAGCACCACCGCGCCCGGGGCCACCGCGAACCGCCGTCGACCCAGTCGCGCACCAGCGGCACCTCGCGGCCGAGCAGCTCGCCGAGTCGCGCCGCGATCGGCGCCAGCGAGTCCTCGGGCGCGCAGCTCGCCCTCGGTGGGGCGCCCCAGGTGCGAGGTGACCATCACCGCGGCACCCGCCTTCAGGCAATGCTCGATCGCCGGCACCGACGCGCGGATGCGCGTGTCGTCGGTGATCGCCAGGGAATCGTCCTGCGGAACGTTCAGGTCGGCGCGGATGAAGACGCGCTTGCCGCGCAAGTCCAGGTCGGTGAGGCGTTTGAAGTGCATGCGCCTCGCTTACTTCGCCGTCATCAGCGCCACCGTGGTGTCGAGCATCCGGTTGGAGAATCCCCACTCGTTGTCGTACCAGCGCGAGACCTTGACCAGGCGGCCCGAGACCTTGGTCAGCGTCGCGTCGTAGGTGGACGAGGCCGGGTTGTGGTTGAAGTCGACCGACACCAGCGGCGCGTCGGTGTACGCGAGCACGCCCTTCATCGCGCCCTCCGAGGCCTCCTTCATGATCGCGTTGATCTCGTCGACCGTGGTGTCGCGCGCGGCGATGAACGACAGGTCGACGATCGACACGTTGATCGTCGGAACGCGCATCGCGTAGCCGTCGAGCCGGCCGTTGAGCTCGGGCAGCACCAGTCCGACCGCGGCGGCGGCGCCGGTCTTGGTCGGGATCATCGACATCGTCGCCGAGCGCGCGCGGCGCAGGTCCTCGTGGTAGACGTCGGTCAGCACCTGGTCGTTGGTATAGGCGTGGATCGTGGTCATCAGGCCGGTGACCACGCCGATCGTGTCGTGCAGCGGCTTGACCAGCGGCGCCAGGCAGTTGGTGGTGCACGAAGCGTTCGAGATCACCGTGTCGGCGGCCTTCAGCACCGCAGTGGTTGACGCCGTAGACCACGGTCGCGTCGACGTCCTTGCCGCCCGGCGCCGAGATGATCACCTTCTTCGCGCCGCCCTTCAGGTGCGCCGAGGCCTTCTCCTTGCTGGTGAAGAAGCCGGTGCACTCGAGCACCACGTCGACGCCGAGCGCGCCCCAGGGCAGTTCGGCCGGGTTGCGGTTGGCCAGCACCTTGATGCGGTCGCCGTTGACGACGATCGCAGTCGCCGTCGACCGACACCGTGCCGGGGAACTTGCCGTGCGCGGTGTCGTACTGGGTCAGGTGCGCATTGGTCTTGGCGTCGCCCAGATCGTTGATCGCGACGATCTCGATCGGGTGCTTCTTGCCGCCCTCGTAGTGGGCGCGAAGGATGTTGCGGCCGATACGGCCGTAGCCGTTGATGGCTACACGAATGGTCATGGCGTATGCTCCTCAGTCGATCGAAGAAATGACTGTCCGCGCGCTCAGCGTCGGCGTCAGCTGCGCGCGCGCAGCACCGCGCGCACGGTGTCGGCGACGTTCTCCGCCGTGAATCCGAACAGCTCGAACAGCACGCCGGCCGGGCGCCGACTCGCCGAAGCGGTCGATGCCGACGACCGCGTCGCAGCGGTACTTCCACCAGAAGTCGGTCACGCCGGCCTCGACCGCGATGCGCGGCAGATTGTCGGGCAGCACGTTGCGCTTGTACGTGACGTCCTGCCGGTCGAACACCGTCGGTCGACGGCATCGACACGATCGCGCACCGCGATCCCGTCGGCTCGCGAGCAGGTCGCGCGCCGCGAGCGCGAGCGCCGACCTCGGAGCCGGTGGCGATGATCACGGCCATCGGCCTCCTCGGCGTCGCGCAGCACGTAGGCACCGCGCCGGATCGCGTCGACCTGCGCGTCGGAGCGCGTCACGAAGGGCACCGCCTGGCGCGAGAACAGCAGCGTGCTCGGGCCGTCGGCGCGCTCGATCGCCGCGGCCCAGGCGACTGCCGATTCGACCGGATCGGCCGGACGCCAGACGTCCATGCCCGGGATCAGGCGCAGGCTCGCGACGTGCTCGACCGACTGGTGCGTCGGGCCGTCCTCGCCCAGGCCGATCGAGTCGTGCGTGAACACGAAGATCACGCGCTGCTTCATCAGCGCCGCCATGCGCAGCGCGTTGCGCGCAGTAGTCGGAGAACGTCAGGAAGGTGCCGCCGTAGGGGATGAAGCCGCCGTGCAGCGCGACGCCGTTCATGATCGCGCTCATGCCGAACTCGCGCACGCCGTAGTTGATGTGGCGCCCGCGGCACCGGACCCGTCGTCCGCCGGCGCGCAGCGCCCCGCAGCCCTTGAAGTCGGTCAGGTTGCTGCCGGTCAGGTCGGCCGAGCCGCCGAGCAGTTCGGGCAGCGCCGGGCCGAGATGGTTCAGCGCGTTCTGCGACGCCTTGCGCGTGGCGATCGTCTCGGCCTTGCCGATCGACCGCCTCGACCATCCGGTCGACGGTCTCGTCGCCAGTCGCGCGGGCAGCTCGCCGCGCATGCGACGCTCGAACTCGGCGGCCTCGCTCCGGGATGCGATCGCGCTAGCGCTCGAACATCGCGCCCACTCGGCCTGCGCGCGGGCGCCCGCGTTCGCGCGCGTCCCAGGCGCTGCGCGGACGTCGTCCGGGATCTGACCACGGCTCGCCGGTGCGTCGCCGCCGATCAGCGCCGCGCGGGTCGCGGCGATCTCGTCGGCGCCGAGCGGCTCGCCGTGCGCCTTGGCGGTGCCGGCGCGGTTCGGGCGAGCCCTTGCCGATCACCGTGCGGCACTGGATCAGCGTCGGCGCGAACCGGCCGTCGCGGCCGTTGCGCGCCCAGTCGCTCGCCAGCGCGATCGCGCGGTCGAGCGCGTCGACGTCGTGGCCGTCGACGTCGGCGATCACGTTCCAGCCGTAGGCCTCGAAGCGGCGCACGGTGTCGTCGGCGAACCAGTGCCTGCACCTCGCCGTCGATCGAGATGCCGTTGTCGTCGTAGAGCACGATCAGCCGCGACAGGCTGCAGCGTGCCCGGCGAGCGAGCAGACCTCGTGCGAGATCCCCTCCATCAGGCAGCCGTCGCCGACGAAGGCCCAGGTGAGGTGGTCGACCGACCGGGAAGCCGTCGCGATTGAACTCGCGCGGCGAGCAGGCGCTCGGCCAGCGCCATGCCGACCGCGTTCGCCAGCCCCTGCCCGAGCGGCCCGGTGGTGGTCTCGACGCCCGGCGTGACGCCGACCTCGGGATGGCCGGGCGTCTTCGAGTGCAGCTGGCGGAACGTTCTTCAGCTCCTCGAGCGGCAGGTCGTAGCCGGTCAGGTGCAGCAGCGCGTAGAGCAGCATCGAGCCGTGGCCGTTGGACAGCACGAAGCGGTCGCGGTCGACCCAGCTTCGGATCGGCTGGGTTGTGCCGCAGGTGCCGCGATCCCACAGCGCGACCGCGATCTCGGCCATGCCCATCGGCATGCCCGGATGGCCGGAGTTGGCCTGCTGGACCGCGTCCATCGCCAGCACCCGGATCGCGTCGGCCATCGGGCGGGGTTCGGTCGGGCGGAGCCGTCGCGCTGGATCGGTCGTTCGATGTCATCGCATGCCGCCGGGAAAAGCCGAGGATTTTAGCGAAGCGCTCAGCCGAACGGCATCCGAACGGCGCCGCGCATCGGGGGCGGTCCTATCAAGTTCGCCGGTTTTGCCGGTCGGAAGACTTCTGCCGATCCCGCCGTAGACCGGGGGATCGCGCGCAGGAACCTCCGAGGCTCGAGCGCGGCTAACGGCGCTCGGATGCCGCGGTCCGGCACGTCGGCGCGCTCCGGCACGCCCGCTGCGCGGCACGTCCTACTGGTCGGGACGCACTGGATGAACATGCAAGGACTGCACCTCACCGCTGACCTGTACGGTTGCAGTTGCGACGCGATCGCTGATCGACGACGTCTGCCTCGCCGGCCTCTGCCGCAAGGCCGTGGCCGATGCCGGCCTGACGCTGGTCGACGAGAAGTTCTTCACCGTTTCCCCGACTAGGAGGGCCAGCCGGGCGGCGTGACCGGCGCCGTGCTGCTGGCCGAATCGCACCTCGCGCTGCACACCTGGCCCGAGCGCTCGCGGCGTGACGCTCGACGTCTACGTGTGCAACTTCTCGACCGACAACTCGGCGAAGGCCGAGCAGCTGATGGACGACCTGATCGTCGCGTTCGAGCCAGCCGAGCAGAACACGAACCGGATCCTGCGCGGCTCGGCGGACCCGAGCCTCGCAGCCGACGAACTGCTGCTCGAGTGGCTCAATCCGGACAGCGCCTACGGGTTCCGCGCCGAGCGGCGGCTCGAGACCGTGCGCTCGCCGCTACCAGACCATCGAGGTCTTCGACACGCCGCAGTTCGGCCAGCTGTTCCGCCTCGACGGCGCGTACATGACCTCGGAGAAGGACGAGTTCTTCTATCACGAGCCGATCGTGCACTGCGCGGCCATGACGCACCCGGCGCCCCGCCTCCGCGCTGGTGATCGGCGGCGGCGACGGCGGGTCGAGCGAGGAATTGCTCAAGCACCCCGGCATCGCGCGCGTGCGTCATGGCCGAGCTCGACGCCGAGGTGATGCGCATGTCGCGCAAGCTACCTGGCCGGGGTGCACCGCGGCGCCTTCGACGACCCGCGCCTCGAGGTTCGCATCGGCGACGGCTTCGCGTTCGTGCGCACGACGCTCGGCGAGCGCTTCGACCTGATCGTCCTCGACCTGACCGACCCGGACACCCCGGCCGGACGCATGTACACGGCCGAGTTCTTCGCGATGGCGCGCGCGCGCGCTGAACCCCGGCGGCGCGATCACGCTGCACATCGGCTCGCCGGTCTTCCAGCCCGAGCGCGTGCGGCGCCTGCTCGCGGACCTGGCGTCGGTGTTCCCGATCGTGCGGCCGCTTCGGGCTCTACGTCCCCCTGTACGGCGCCTACTGGGGCATGGCGATCGCCTCCGACACCCTCGACCCGCGGGCGCTCGATGCCGACGAGGCCGAACGTCAGGCTCGCCGGAGCGCGCGGCATCGGCGACCTGAGCTGCTACAACGGCGAGATGCATCGCGTCGCTGTTCGCGCTGCCCAACTTCTACCGCAAGCTGCTGCCGGGGCGCTGACAAACGCCGGGCGCGTCACTTCGTTGCTTCCCCGAATCCACGCCAGCACCGCACTCCAACCGGGCGCCAGCCTGACCCTGGACGGCGAGCAGTCGCACTACCTGGTGCGCGTGCTTCGCCTGCGAGCCGGGGCCCCGGTCCAGGTCTGCGATGGGCGCGGCGCGCGTGCGCAGGCAACACTCACCCAGGCAGACGCCGGACGCGCGCAGGTCCTGATCGGGAGGGTCGACGCCCGGCCGACCGGGTCGGGCGTCGAGAGCCCCCTGCACATCACCCTCGCCCAATGCCTGTCGAGCGCGGACAAGATGGACTGGACCATCGAAAAGGCCTGCGAACTGGGGGTCGCGGCAATCGTTCCGGTCAGTCGCAACGGTCCCTGATCCGCCTCGACGCGGAACGCGGACGGCGCAAGCGTCGAGCACTGGCAACGGGTCGTCGCCGCAGCCTGCCTGCAGTGCGGGCGCGACCTGTTTCCTTCGGTCGCCGAGCCGCTGACGCTGCCGGCGTGGCTGGAGAGTCAGCGCATCGACGGCTATGCACGGGGCACGCGCATCGGCGGTGGCGGTGGCGGTGACGGTGGCGCGGATACGGATACGGCTGCGCCAGCCGATGGCGATGCCCGCAGTGCGCCGCCGGCAACACGGCTGGTGCTTGCGCCGGGCGCTGCGACCCGGCTGCGCGAGATCGACGCGCCGGCAGGTCCTATCATCCTGCTGGTCGGACCCGAGTCGGGCCTCGCCGACCGACGAACTCGAAGATGCGACCGGCGCGGGACTGCGCCCCGTCTCGCTGGGCCCGCGCGTGCTGCGCACCGAGACCGCAGGCCTCGCCGCGATCGCCGTGCTGCAGGCCATGTTCGGCGACCTCTAGGACCGGGTCGCGGGCCGCGGCGCTCGCTCGCGGCACCGTCGCCGCCGCTCCGGATGCGGAGAAGGCTGGCAGCTAGGCGCGGCCCGCCACCGAATAGAACACCCGGAAGGCGATGTCGTGGTCGAAGAAGTAGTCGGCGGCATCGCGAAACACGTCGAGCAGAGCCGAACGCTGCTGCGCGTCGAACGACGCATTGTCCGGCAGATCTTTCAGGATCACGACGAAGCCGGGCTGATCGGCGTCGGCCACCGGCTGGAGGTCGGTGACGCAGTCGTACAGCGCGTCGAGATTGCGGCCGAAGTAGTCGGGCAGATCGAAGCCGCGCGCGATGCGGTCGAGGACCGCGCCCTTGTCGGCAGTGCCGGCGAAGTCGGCCTGCAGCAGGCGCTGATCCGAGCGCCGAGCGTCGCGTTCGAGTTGCTCCCGATCGTAGGCCCCCAGCGGCAGTACCGCCTGATGCGGAATGTTGCTCAAGGCGCTCATCGGCTGTCACTCGCGAATGCGTAGGAAGGTCTGATAGTGATCGTGCGTGTAGTAGTACTCGCCCGATCGCCGAGGATCGCCGCCGGCCACGATCCGGCGTGCGCCACGATTGCGCGCACCGGGAGTCGGAACCGTGTATTCAGTGTAGTAGCCTCGCGGCTGTCTGCGGGAGCAGCCCTTCCCGATTGCGGAAGACCGTGCCGTCCTTCGCGTAGGGAAACGGACCGCCCCTTCGGATCGCATCGAGGGTGACACGCGCCTCGGGCGGAAGGTCTGCCAGCGCGACCTGCGCGGGAAGCGCCACGGCCTGCTCGCCGCGCTCGCGCGCCTGGGCCGAGCCGGTGACGCCGGAGAGCAGCATCGCGAGCGCGATGAGGACCCGCGCAAACGCTGCGGCGAATCCGAGAGACCCGCTGTCTCGGCATCGATTCATCGGGCGGAATCTCCAGGATGGGGCATCCACATGCCCGATCCTAAAGCAGAAGCCGCGCGACAGGAACAGGATTCGGGTGTGGCGCCTCAGGCCGGCTGCGCAACCGCGTCGGCACGCGACGGGCGCGGGTGCGACTCGGGCCCGAGCGATTCGATCGCCTTGTCGACCGACGAGGCCGCTTCGGCAAGGCGCGCGCGCCCGTCGTCGAACAGGGCGCACAACTGCTCGCGAGTGAGCGAGCGGGCCGTATCGGGGAAGCGGCTGATGATGTAGACCTGCTGCGCGGGGCTGATCCACGACAGCTTGAACGCGAGGAACTCGGCACCGGCTTCGCCGGAGGAGATCTCGATCGAATCGCCGCGACGCAGCCCGGCGACCGTCGACGAGTGCGTGCCGCGATCGCGATCCAGCGCAAGCGCTGTTGCCGGCGCCTTCACGATCGGCGTGAACTGGAGGCGCCCGTCCGACTGCATGCGCAGATTGGTCGGCTTGCGCCCGGCCCCCGATTGCTTGAGCTGCTTGGCGCCGTCGATCACGCGGGTGTGCGACTTCAACAACTCGTCGAAGAACGCCTTGCGGTCCTCGTCGGGCATCGCGGCGAGGCGCACACCGCGCATCAGCCCGTTGATCAGCTTGGGCAGCATCGCGGCGAGCTTGCCCACCTCTTCGGGGAATTTCGGCCCGACGCTCCAGATCAGCCCCTCCGCGACGCTGATCGCCTCGTCGAAACTGATCGCCGACGCCGGCCCCGCGACCTGCGCATGCGCGAGCGCCAGCGACCACCAGTCGTCGAGGAAGGCGTCGACGAACCTAGGCGTGTCGGGGTCGACCCGATCGGCCAGGCGCGACCGGGCAAGGGTGCGGGCGTGAGCGATCGCCTCGCTGCGCTCGGCATCGCGCGTCAGCTGCGGCCAGCCGCTCGGCCCGACGCGCTGCCTCGTCGGCGGCAAGCCCGTCGATGCGCTCGCGCGCTTCGTCGAAGATGGCGAGGTCCTGGTCGAAATTCAGCAGCACCCATTCCACCACCGCCTCGAGACCCTTGACCAGCGGTCCGCCCGGCGCGAGGTCGATGTCCGGATCGGCGGCAACCTCGGAGATCCGGTCGATCAGGCGCCGCATCGGGTGCTGGCGGCGCGCGAAGAAGCTGCGGTCGATCAGCGCCGCCTTGATCGCGACCACCTGCAGGCGCAGCAGCTGCTGCTTGACGACATCCGCCAGACGCTTGTCGGCGTAGATGTAGTCGAACACCATCGAGACGATCTCGACGGTCAACTGGTCGAGCGGCGAGCCCTTCTCGCGCGCGCGCTCGGAGAGATCTGCGATCAGCTCGGGCGACACCACCGTGGTGCCGATCGCGCTCGCCTGCAGGTTGCTGAGCGCGTCGAGCACCGGCGGCTCGACCGATGGAATCGGCAGGTCCGCGACCGCGAACGTGTCGGGATTCGACAGCATGCGCGTGACCGAGTCGCGCGCCGCGGCGCTGCCCGTGGCCAGTTGCGCGAGGATCGATTGCACCTCGTGGGCGTTGGGTCCGGCGCCACCGGCAGGCGGCAAGCCGCCATGAACCGTCGCGGCAGGCGCGGCATGCGCCATCGCGGGACGCGCTGCCGGCTCGGCCGCCGGGGGCCGTGCATCCTTCCGGTCGCGGCGCGGGTCGATCCTGTCCGCGCTGCACCGACACCTGCGCACGGATCTTCGGCAGCACGCGGTTGGCCTTCAGCCGCTCGTTGACCGTGTTGTAGACGACGTTCAGGTTCGCCGAGACGTGCGGCTCGAAAGCGTCGAGCAGGGCAGCCTGCACGTCGGCCTGCGGCGCGAGTTCCTTGAGCGAGGCTTTCAGCGCCTCGAAGATCGCCTCGGGCGAAGCGGGATGCTGCCCCTCCTCGAACCAGTCGCGCTCGAGCAGCGCGGCGAGCCGCGCGCGCACGCCGAGCACCTCGTCCGGATCGAGTCGCCCGCGTGCCCGATGCACCAGGCGGTCGACCGCCAGCTTGGCCTGCATCACGGAATCGTCGACCAGCGCCAGTTCGGCCGGCTCGTCGTCGCCCCGCGCAGGCTCGGCCGGTGCCTTGTTGAACATCCGGCGCTCGAACACGTCCGAGAACGAGCGGCGGAAGCGAAGCTCGATCTCGGTGCGATGCTGGCGCACGACGCTGACGGCATCCATCAGCGCGCGCTGCTCGTCGGCGTCCTTCGACTTGATCGCGAGCCCGGCCAGTTCCTCGCCCATCTTCGCCAGCGCCTCGCCGACCACCTTCGACAGGCGCGAGATCACCAGCTCGCGGCAGTCCTGGAGGAGTTCGAAGCGCTTGCGCGCATCCTCGGGCACGCCACGCGCCGAAGCGTTCTGCTGGGGCGGAATCGGCAACGGTGTTCACGGGATTCGGGCGGCTCGGCTGCGGTAGAGGGATCTCGACCGCAGACTAGACGCGCGGGCACCGCGGGGTCAACGCAAACGGCCGGTCTGGCGGCTCCCCGGCCCCCCCGCGCCGACGGACGGCCCGAACCGCGCCTGGGCGTCGGGCGGTCAGGCCGCCTGTGTCGCGCGCTCGGCGTTGATGTCGCCGACCGTCCAGGCGCTCATGTTGACGATCCTGCGGACGGTCGCCGAGGACGTCAGGATGTGCACGGGACGCGCCGCGCCGAGCAGCACCGGCCCGATCGCGACATTGTTGCCGGCCGCTGTCTTGAGCAGGTTGTAGGCGATGTTCGCCGCCTCGATGTTGGGCATCACCAGCAGGTTGGCCTCGCCGCTCAGGGTCGAGCGCGGCATGATCGTGCGGCGCAACGCCGGGTCGAGCGCCGCGTCGCCGTGCATCTCGCCGTCGACGTCCAGGTCCGGCGCGCGCTCGTGCAGCAGCGCCAGCGCGCGCCGCATCATCAGCGCGCTCGGACTGTCCGAGGTGCCGAAGTTGGAGTGCGACAGCAGCGCCACTTTCGGCAGGATCCCGAAGCGGCGCAGCTCGTCGGCCGCCATCAGCGTGATCTCGGTGAGCTGCTCGGCGCTCGGCGCGACGTTCACGTGGGTGTCGACCAGCGTCACCTGCCGATTCGGCAGCATCAGCGTGTTCATCGCCGCGTAGACGCTGGCCCCAGGCCGCCGCCCGATCACCTGGTCGATGTAGCGCAGGTGCAGCGCGTGAGAGCCGAAGGTGCCGCAGATCAGGCCGTCGGCCTCGTTGCGCCGGACCATCATCGCGCCGATCAGCGTCAGGCGCCGGCGCATCTCGATCTTGGCGTACTGCTCGGTCACGCCCTTGCGGTCGGTGAGCGCGTGGTACTCCTGCCAGTAGTCGCGGTAGCGCGGATCCCACTCGGGATTCACGATCTCGAAGTCGACGCCCGGCCGCAGGCGCAGCCCGAAGCTCTCGATGCGTTTTTCGATCACCGCCGGCCTGCCGACCAGGACCGGATAAGCGATCTTTTCGTCGATCACGACCTGGGTGGCGCGCAGCACGCGCTCGTCCTCGCCCTCGGCATAGACGATCCGCCGCCGCTCGGCGCGGCGCGCGGCCGAGAAGATCGGCTTCATGAAGCTGCCCGAGTGGTAGACGAACTGCTCCAGCTGGGCGCGATAGGCGTCGAAATCGGCGATCGGGCGGGTTGCCACGCCCGAATCCATCGCCGCCCGGGCCACCGCCGGAGCGATCTTCGCGATCAGACGCGGGTCGAAGGGCTTCGGAATCAGGTACTCGGGACCGAACGCCAGGCCGCTCGAGCCGTAGGCGGTGGCGACCACGTCGGACTGCTCGGCGCGCGCGAGATCGGCCACGGCGTGCACCGCAGCGATCTCCATCGCGCGGGTGATGGTGGTGGCACCGACGTCCAGCGCGCCGCGGAAGATGAACGGGAAGCACAGCACGTTGTTGACCTGGTTCGGATAGTCGGTGCGGCCGGTCGCGATGATCGCGTCGCTGCGCACCGACTTCACCTCCTCGGGCAGGATCTCGGGCGTCGGGTTGGCAAGCGCGAACACCAGTGGATTCGCCGCCATCTTCGCGACCATCGAAGGCTTCAGCACTCCCGCGGCGGACAGGCCGAGGAACACGTCGGCGCCCTCGATGATCTCGTCGAGCGTGCGCTTGCCGGTGTCCTGCGCGAAGCGCTCCTTGTCGGGGTCCATCAGTTCGCGGCGCCCGCGATAGACGACACCGGCCAGATCGGAGACCCAGATGTTGGCGACCGGCAGGCCCAGGTCGACGAGCAGGTCGAGGCACGCGAGCGCCGCGGCGCCCGCGCCGCTGACGACGAACTTCACCTTCGCGATATCCTTGCCGACGACCGCCAGGCCGTTGCTGATCGCCGCGCCGACGACGATCGCGGTGCCGTGCTGGTCGTCGTGGAACACCGGGATCTTCATCCGCTCGCGCAGCCTGCGCTCGACGTAGAAACAGTCGGGCGCCTTGATGTCCTCGAGGTTGATCCCACCGAACGTCGGCTCCAGCGCGGCGATGATGTCGACCAGCTTGTCGAGATCGTTTTCCTGGATCTCGAGGTCGAACACGTCGATGCCGGCGAACTTCTTGAACAGCACCGCCTTGCCCTCCATCACCGGCTTGGCGGCGAGCGGCCCGATCGCGCCGAGCCCGAGCACCGCGGTGCCGTTGGTGACGACCGCGACGAGGTTGGCCCGGCTGGTGTAGCGCGACACCGTCGACGGATCGCGCACGATCTCCTCGCACGCGGCGGCCACCCCCGGGGAGTAGGCGAGCGCGAGGTCGCGCTGGTTGGTCAGCTGCTTGGTGGCCGTGACCGAGATCTTTCCCGGGCGGCCCTGCTCGTGATATTCGAGGGCCGACTTGCGCAGTTGCGGATCCATGGGTGCTGCCGTGTCGATGCCGAATGCGGCGCGCCGCGCCGCCGGCCAGTTGAGGAAACCAACGCCCTGGGCTGGAGGGCTCGAATTCGTATTATCCGCCCTGCCGCGGTTCCATGCCGTCGCGGTCAGCGTTCCATCGCCGCCTCGAGCACCCTGGCGACGTGCATGGCCTGGCGTCCAGAGCCGTCGGCGATCTGGTGCCTGCAGCTGGTGCCGTCCGCGACGATCAGCGTATCCGCACCGGCAGCACGGACCGCGGGCAGCAGGCTGGCCTCGGCCATCGCCATCGACAGGTCGAAATGCTCGGCGTCGTAGCCGAAGCTGCCCGCCATGCCGCAGCAGCTCGATTCCACGACCCGCACCTGCAGCCCCGGCACCATCGACAGCACGCGCTGCACCGGCCCCATCGCGTCGAACGCCTTCTGGTGGCAGTGGCCGTGCAGCAGCGCAGTCGACTGCGGCAGCGCCCTGAGCGGCAGCGAGAAACGACCCGCCGCGTGTTCGCGGGCGACGAAATCCTCGAACAGCAGAGCCTGGCCCGCGAGGCGCTGCGCCAGCGGCCCGAGACCCATCACCAGATATTCGTCGCGCATCGTCAGAAGGCACGAAGGCTCCAGCCCGACGACCGCCACGCCGCGCTCGACGAACGGGGCCAGCGCGGCAAGGGTTCGACGCGCCTCGGCGCGCGCCTCGTCGACGAGGCCGGTGGCGAGGTAGGTCCGACCGCAGCACAGCGGCCGATCGCCGGCAGCATCGTCGGCCACCGCGAGCGCCACGTGCACGCGGTAGCCGGCGGCCTGCAGCACGCGGTGCGCCGCGTGCAGGTTCTCCGGCTCGTGATAGTTGTTGAAGCAGTCTGCGAACAGCACGACCTCGCGGGCGGCTTCACCGGCAGCGTGCGCGCCCCCCCGCGCGGAGGCCGGCGCGACCGCGCCCGCTGCCGCGCCGCCCCGCATCGATCTCAGGAAGGTCCGCTGACGCCACTGCGGCAGGCGGCGGCGCGCGGAGAAGCCCGTGATCCGTTCGCTCAGCGCGGCGAGTCCGGGGATGCGGTCACGCAGGTTGGCGACGAAGGACAGGCGCGACGCGAGCGGCGCGTAACGCGGGAAATGCGCGACGAGCCGGTCCTTGAGCCGCAGCTTGTTCGACTTGCGGTACTGGTACAGGAACTCGGTCTTCATGCGCGCCATGTCGACACCGGTCGGGCACTCGCGCTTGCAGCCCTTGCAGCCGACGCACAGTTCCATCGCCTCGAACAACGGCTGCGATGCCAGAGCGTCCGGGCCGAGCTTGCCGGACAAGGCCAGCCGCAGGGTGTTCGCACGGCCGCGCGTCAGGTGCTGCTCGTCGCGGGTCGCACGGTAGCTGGGGCACATCGTCCCGGCGTCGAACTTGCGGCAGTGGCCGTTGTTGTTGCACATCTCGACGGCCTTCGCGAACCCGCCGGTCGGATCGCCGCCGCTGCCCGGTTCGGTCGTGCGCTCGGTGACCGGATCGTTCTGCACGTTCCATGCGGACCAGTCGAGCGCGGTCTGCAGCGGCTGCACGGCGTAGCCCGGGGGAAAGCGGAACAGGCGCGTGTCGTCCATCCGGGAAGAGCGCACGATCTTGCCCGGGTTCATCAGCCCGTCGGGGTCGAACAGATCCTTGACGCGCTCGAAGGCCGCGGTCAGCCGCGGACCGAACTGCCACGACACCCACTCGCTGCGCACGAGTCCGTCGCCGTGTTCGCCCGAATACGCGCCCTTGAAGGCGCGCACCAGCGCCGACGCCTCCTCGGCGATGCTGCGCATCTTCGCCGCGTCGCCGCGGCGCATGTCGAGGATCGGCCGCACGTGCAGCGTGCCGACCGAGGCGTGCGCGTACCAGGTGCCGCGCGTGCCGTGGCGGGCGAACACTTCGGTGAGCCGGTCGGTGTACTCGGCCAGGTGCTCGAGCGGGACGGCACAGTCCTCGATGAAGCTGACGGGTTTGCCGTCGCCCTTCAGCGACATCATGATGTTCAGGCCCGCCTTGCGCACCTCCCAAAGGGCCTTCTGACGCGGCTCCTCCGGCATCTCGACCACCGACCCCGGCTGGCCCAGGTCGCCCATCAGCTCGACCAGGCGGCGAAGGCGGCGCAGCAGGTCCTCGCGGTCGGCACCGGCGAACTCCACGAGCAGGATCGCCTCCGGGCGCCCGATCAGTGCGGTCTCGATGACCGGGCGAAATGCAGGGTTCGTGCGCGCCAGTTCGATCATCGTGCGGTCGACGAGCTCGACCGCGGTCGGTCCCAGCCGGACGATGTGCTGCGCGCTGGCCATCGCGGCGTGGAAGCTGTCGTAGTTCACCACACCGAGCACGCGATGGGCGGGCAGCGGCGAAAGGGCGAGGTGCAGACGCCGGAAGTAGGCGAGCGTGCCCTCGGATCCGACCAGCAGGTGCGCCAGGTTGACCGACCCATCCGGCGTGTACGGCCGCTCGGAGCGCGGGTGGAACACGTCGAGGTTGTAGCCGCCCACGCGCCGCATCACGCGCGGCCAGACGCGCTCGATCTCGTCGCGCTCGCGCGCGCCGAGTTCGAACAGATCCGACACGAGGCGCGCGGTGCGCGCCGAGGCCATCGGGCGCGTCGCGGATGCGCCGAACGGACCGAAGAACTCCTGCGTGCCGTCGCACAGCAGGGCGTCGATCCCCACGACGTTGTGCACCATGTTGCCGTAGGCGATCGAACGCGACCCGCACGAATTGTTGCCGGCCATGCCGCCCAGCGTCGCCTGCGCCGAGGTCGACACGTCGACCGGGTACCAGAGCCCGTGCGGCTTGAGCCACGCGTTGAGCTGGTCGAGGGCGATGCCCGGCTGGACCTCGACGCGCATCGCATCGCGATCGAAGGACATCACCTGGTTCAGGTGCCGGGTGTTGTCGATGACCAGCGCCTCGCCGACCGTCTGGCCGCACTGGCTGGTGCCGCCGCCGCGCGGCAGGATCGGCACCCGCATCTCGCGGGCGAGTTCGATCGCCGCGATCACGTCGGCCTCGTCGGCCGGCACCACCACCCCCACCGGATCGACCTGGTAGATCGAGGCGTCCGTCGAGTAGCGTCCGCGCGAGGCGGCGTCGAACATGACCTGGCCGCGCAGGACTCGCCGCAGGCGTTGCGCGAGACGGCTGCGCGCGGACGCCGGGGTGTCCATCACGGACACGGGAATCGGAGCGTTCATGGGTCGGTCCTCGAATTCGGCAAGGTTCAGGATCGGCGCGTTTCAGGCATCCGCAGCGCCGGGCGCATCGGGTGCGCCTGCGTGCTCGTCCAACCCTTCCAGCACGGCCGACAGCTTGTGCGCGAGGTGCCGCTCGAGCAGCGCGCGCAGCCGGGGCGCATCGCGTGCGGCGAGCGCCTCGATCATCTGCTGGTGCTCGGCGACCGCCGCGTCCCACTTGTCGCGATTGAAGTTGGAGCGGAATCGCAGGTTCTGGATCCGCAGGTTGATGCTGTCGTAGGTGCCGGACAGCACATCGTTGCGGGCGCAACGCTTGATCAGTTCGTGGATCCGCCGGTTCAGGCGGTAGTAGGCGGGCAGATCCCGCCGGGCATGCGCGGCGAGCATCTCGAAGTGCAGGGCCCTGGCCTCGCCGATCTCGGCGTCGGTGCAGCGCTGTGCGGCGAGTTCTCCGGACAGTCCTTCGAGCGCGCTCATCACCTCGAACAGCTGCACCACGTCGCGCGCGGAGAGTGCCGCGACGCTCGCGCCGCGGTTGGGGTGCAGGTCGATCAGACGCTCGGCGGCCAGAACCTTGAAGGCCTCGCGCAGCGGCGTGCGGGACACCCCCAGGCGCTCGCACAGCACGCGCTCGTTCAGGTGATGGCCGGGCGGCAGCACCCCTTCGGTGACCAGCTCGCGCAGACGGTCGGCGACCTCCTCGTGCAGAGGCCGGCGCTCGATCGGTCGCTCCAGGCTGCTGATCGCTTCTGATTGCATGCAAAGTCCGAAGAGGATCCGCGATACTTTTCCTGCGCCGCGTCACAGCGTCATTCTACTAGTTGTGACTTGGTACGCGTGCCATTGCGAATGGCGCATCGCACATTGCGCAGAACCGTCGTTCGCAGCGCCGTTGCGCACGTTCGCAGCACCGTTGCGCATTTTCATTTTTGCATACAAAATTCAATTCATCAATTCGCGCATGGAGTCACCGATGAAATTGTCCAACGGCCTCGCCCTGAATTCGCACCCGAGCGGCCGGCACTTCCTGCAGATCCCGGGCCCCACCAACGTTCCGGACCGGATCCTGCGCGCGATGGACTATCCGACCATCGACCATCGCGGACCGGAGTTCCAGCAGCTCGGCCGCTCGGTGCTGGCCGGGATGAAAGGGATCTTCCGGACCGACAGCCACGTGGTCATCTACCCGGCCTCAGGCACCGGCGCCTGGGAGGCGGCCCTGGTGAACACGCTGTCGGCCGGCGACGCGGTGCTGATGTGCGAGACCGGCCAGTTCGCGACGCTGTGGCGCAAGCTCGCCGAGCGGCTCGGACTGCAGGTGGAATTCATCGCGGGCGACTGGCGCCACGGCGCCGACCCGGTCGCGATCGGCGAGCGCCTGCGCGCCGACACGTCCCACCAGCTCAAGGCGGTGTGCGTGGTCCACAACGAGACCTCGACCGGCGTGACCAGCCGCGTCGCCGAGATCCGCAAGGCGATCGACGCTGCGGGCCACCCCGCCCTGCTGCTCGTCGACACGATCTCGTCGCTGGGTTCGGTCGACTACCGCCACGACGAGTGGGGGGTCGACGTGACGGTCGCCGGATCCCAGAAGGGCCTGATGCTGCCCCCCGGACTGTCGTTCAATGCGATCAGCCAGAAGGCGCTGGCCGCCTCGAAGACCGCCCGCCTGCCGCGTTCGTACTGGGACTGGAGCGAGATGATCGCGGTCAACGCGACCGGCTACTTTCCGTACACGCCCGCGACCAACCTGCTCTACGGCCTGCACGAGGCGATCGCGATGCTGAACGAGGAAGGCCTGGACAAGGTCTTCGCCCGTCATTCGCGGCACGCGCAGGCGACCCGCCTGGCGGTCCAGGCGTGGGGGCTGGAAGTGCTGTGCCTGAACCCGGCCGAGTACAGCCCGGCGCTGACCGCGATCCTGGTGCCCGAGGGCAGCGATGCGGACGAACTGCGCCGCGTCGCGCTGCGCCACTTCAACGTCTCGCTCGGCCAGGGGCTGGGCAAGGTCGCCGGCAAGGTGTTCCGCATCGGCCACCTGGGCGACTTCAACGACCTGACCCTGATCGGAACGCTCGGAGGCGTGGAGATGAGCCTGAAGCTTGCCGGCATCGGCAAGCCCGGCCGCGGCGTCGATGCGGCGATGGACTTCCTCGCGTCGACGGTCTGAGACGGAGCCGCCATGCAAGACCTGATCCTCGTCGAACGCGACGGCCCCGTCGCCACCGTCACGCTGAACCGTCCGCACAAGCTGAATGCGCTGACCAGGCCGATGTGGCGCGGCCTGGGCGACACCGTCGCCGGCCTGTCCGCCGACGACACGCTGCGTTGCCTGATCCTGCGGGGCGCCGGCGAGAAGGCGTTCTCGCCGGGCAACGACATCTCCGAGTTCGAGACGGAGCGCTCGAATCGCGAACAGGCGATCGCCTACGGCCACGTCATGCACACGACCGCGCAGGCGCTCGAGAACTGCCGGCATCCGATCGTCGCGCAGATCCACGGCATCTGCGTCGGCGGCGGACTCGAGATCGCATCGCTCTGCGACATCCGCATCTGCGGCGAAGGCAGCCGCTTCGGTGCGCCGATCAAGAACCTCGGCCTGGTGATGGCCTACCCCGAGATGAGCCCGCTGGTGCGTCTGGCCGGCGCCGACGCCGCGCTCGAGATCCTGCTCGAGGGGCGGATCTTCGATGCACAGGAAGCGAAGGACAAGCGGCTGGTCACACGTGTGGTGCCGGATGCGGAGGTCGCGCGCGAGGCGCGCGAAACCGCGCAGCGCATCGCGGACGGCGCGCCGCTCGTGGCGCGCTGGCACAAGGCGTTTGCGCGCCGCCTGCGCGACGGTCGACCGCTGACCGAGGCCGAGTACCTCGAATGCTTCGACTGCTTCGACACCGAGGACTTCCGCATCGGTTACCGGGCATTCCTCGCCAAGACGAAACCCCGCTTCATCGGTCGCTGAACCATGGCCGGCGATGAAGCAGAAGGACCGCAGCGGCGGGCCGCGCCCGCTCGACGGCGTGCGTGTCCTCGAACTCTCGCAGATCATGGCGGGCCCGACCGCGGGCATGATGCTGGCCGATCTCGGCGCCGACGTGATCAAGGTCGAGAAGCTGAACGGCGGCGACGACTCGCGCGGCTATCGCGAGCCGCGCGTCAACGGCGTGTCGGCGCCGTTCATGATGCTGAACCGGAACAAGCGCGGCATCGGGCTCGACCTGAAGCACCCGAAAGGTCGCGACGTGCTGCTGCGCCTGGTCGAGCGCGCCGACGTGCTGACCGAGAACTACCGGCGCGGCACGCTCGAGAAGCTCGGCCTCGGCTACGACGTGCTGTCGAAGATCAATCCCGGCCTGATCTATTGCGCGGTCTCCGGCTACGGCCGCAACGGTCCGCTCGGCGACAAGGGCGGCTTCGACCTGATCGCGCAGGGGTTCGCAGGGCTGATGAGCATCACCGGCGAACCGGGCCGCCCACCCGTGAAGCCGGGGAATTCAGTGGCCGACATCAATGCGGGCATCCTCGCCGCGTTCGGCGTTCTCGCGGCCTACGTCCAGCGTCTCAAGACCGGCCAGGGCCAGGTGGTCGAGACCTCGCTGATGGAGGCGGCGCTGCAGCAGACCTACTGGCACGCCGCGATCCACTTCGCGACCGGCACTTCGCCCGGCCCGCTCGGCTCCAGTCACGTGCTGGCCGCGCCCTACCAGGCGTTCCGCACCGCGGACGGCTACGTCAACATCGGCGGCGCCAACCAGGCCAACTGGGAACGCATCACCGAGGTGCTGGGCCATCCGGAATGGAAGACCGACCCGCGCTTCGAGGCCAACTCCGGCCGGATGGCGAACCTGCCGGCACTGGTCGCCGCGATGGAATCGGTGCTGAGCGCGCGCAGCACGGCGCACTGGGTCGAGGCGTTCGACGCGGCCGGCGTGCCGGTCGGGCCGGTGCATTCGATCGGCGAGGCGCTGTCCCACCCCCAGGCGGCGGCGCGCGACATGATCGTCGAGCTCGATCACCCGCGCGCCGGACGCACCCGCGCGCTGGGATTCCCGATCCGGCTCTACGAGACGCCCGCGCGCGTGACCCGGCCCGCCCCCGAACTGGGCGAACACAACGTCGAGGTGCTGACCGAGGCCGGCTATTCCCGCGAGGAGATCGCGCAACTGGTCGCGGAAGGGGTGCTGGGGAACGGCTCGGGCTGACGACCCGGCCCCGTAACCGGACTGGCTACAATCGCGCTTCCCCGCCTCCGCACCCTGCCGATCCTCGCGGAGCGCCCACCGCCGATCCCCGGAGCCTGCCCCGATGACGCTGCCCACGCTCGCCCGCCGCACAGGCAACATCGCAGCCGTTCCAGACGATGGAACTGATGAAGCGCGCCCACGCGCTCGGCGCAGTCCGGCGCGCCGATGATCCACATGAGCATCGGCGAGCCCGACTTCACCGCGCCCGCGACCGGTGCTCGCCGCGCTGGAACGCGCGGTGCGCGCGCGGACATACGCACTACACCGGCGCGATGGGCATCGAACCGCTGCGTCGCGCGATCGCCCGGCACTACGGCGACCAGCTACGGGCTCGACGTCGCCCCGTCGCGGATCGTGGTCACGGCCGGCGCGATCGGCCGCGCTGTCGCTGGCCTGCTGCGCGCTGGTCGACCCGGGCAGCGCGGTGCTGCTGACCGACCCGAGCTACCCGTGCAACCGCCATTTCGTCGCCGCTACGACGGCATCCCGCGAACTGGTGCCGGTCGGCCCGGACACCCGCTTCCAGATGACGCGCACGCTGCTCGAGCGTCACTGGCACGCCGGGCGTCGGGGGCGCGCTGCTCGCCTCGCCGGCGAACCCGACCGGCACGTCGATCCCGTTCGACGAACTGCGCGGCATCGTCGACGCGGTGCGCCGCGCGGCGGTTTCACGATCGTCGACGAGATCTACCTCGGCCTGAGCTACGACGCACGCGCCGCGCAGCGCGCTCGAACTGGGCGACGACCTGATCGTCACCAACAGCTTCTCCAAGTACTTCCACATGACCGGCTGGCGGCTCGGCTGGATGGTGGTGCCCGAGGCGCTGGCACCGGTGTTCGAGAAGCTCGTCGCAGAACCTGTACATCTGCGCATCGACCCTGGCCCAGCACGCCGCCCTCGCCTGCTTCGCGCCCGATGCGATGAGCGAGTTCGAGCGGCGCAGCGCGACGAGTTCCAGCGCCGGCGCGACTACATCGTGCCGGCGCTTGCGTGCCGTGGGCCTCGAGGTGCCGGTCGAGCCGGACGGCGCGTTCTACGTCTACGCCGACTGCAGCCGGCACAGCGACGACAGCGCGGCCTTTGCCGATCGCATTGCTCGACGAGGCGCACGTCAGCGTCGTGCCCGGGGACGACTTCGGATCGCTTCGAGCCGAGGCGCTACCTGAGGCTGTCGTACGCGACGGCGATGGAACAGCTGCAGGAGGCGATCGACCGCCTGCGCAAGTGCTCGGACAGCCGGCACGCCGCCTGAACGGCGACGCGGCCGGCCGCGTTCAGCCCGGCTTCGAGTCGGTCTCGGGCGAAGCCGCGGCCTCTTCGTCCCCGCGACGAGGGCTCGGGCGTCGAACATGACAGGCGGATCGAAGCGGTGCTTGATCCTGAGTTCGGACTCGGCAATGCTGAGCGACCGGAACCAGCACCGGCTCCGCGACCGCCTCGACCACGGCCGGCGCCGGCTTGCGCACCGCACGCGCCACGACCGGCGCCTCCACCGGATTGCGCCCGGCGGCAACCGCCGCGATGCGCTCGCGCTCGGACAGCACCTTGGCACCGTAACCATCGTCGTGCGGCAGCAGCGCCGCCCCGACATAGCCCTTCAGCGCGGTCTCGACGGTGCCGTCGCGCGCCATGTATTCCTTCAGGATCTGCGCGCCGACGCGCATGTTGGCCAGCGGATCGAAGGCCGCCGCGACGCCGCCGAACGGCACGAACTTGTCGGCGTGCACCCGCGTGAGGACCTGCATCAGGCCCTTGGCGCCGCGATTGCTCTCGGCAGTGGGGTCGAAACTCGACTCGACCGAGATCACCGCCAGGATCAGCCACGGATCGAGCTTGAGGTCCTTCGCAGTGCGATAGGCGTACTCGACGAATTCCTGGGTCTGGTCGAGCGCGATGCGGTAGCGGGATGCGATGAAGCGCGCGATGTTGTGCTGCTCGACGCTCATCGCCGCCCCGCGAGTCACGGCGGCTCTCTGTGCGGTGCGCGGTGCCGGATGGAACAGCGCTGCCCCCGTCGAGGCCATCACCGACATCAGCGATGCAGGCGCGGCCTCGGCGGCGTCGTTTTCGCCGGATTCCGCCACCAAGGCGGACGATTCGTCGAAAGCGTCGCCGACGGGCGCGAAATGGACAGCACCGCACGCGACCACGAACATCGCCGCAGCCACCTGGGGCGCGGCGTTCCTGATGAATCGCGCGGCGCCAATCACCCGCACGATCGAATCGAACAACACATCAACTCTATGCTGGTTCAGCACAGCGACTCCTTGCGGCGCAAAGCCGTTTTGGTTCGCTCGAGCGACAACACGTCTGACAACACGTCGAAGTCAAGCGATCGGATCAGTTCCACCGATCGGACCAGCGAAGCTGGCTGGTACCCTGAGTGCTCGTTCGCGAGCCCTGCTCGCCGAGTCTGGATTGGGACGACGCCGTGGATGAACCGGCGTCCGCGTCTCCCGGCGGCCGGGAAACGGGCGAATCATAGGTAGCTCCCCGGGGTCGGTCAACCGCGGACGGCATAGAAATCGGCAATTTAATGCATATATTCGGGCAAATCTGATGGAATACACCGACCTGCGCGACTTCATGCGCCAACTCGAGGCGCGAGGAGAACTGAAACGCGTATCGGCCCCGCTGTCCCCGAGGTTCGAGTTGACCGAACTGGCCGACCGCGTCCTCCGCAAGGAAGGACCGGCCCTGCTGATCGAGAATCCGCAGACTGACGGGCGCCGTCACGGGATGCCTGTCCTCGTCAACCTGTTCGGCACACCGCGACGGGTGGCGCTTGGGATGGGCCAGGAGTCGCCGACCGCGCTGCGCGAGATCGGCCGGCTTCTGGCCTTCCTGAAGGAACCCGATCCGCCGCGCGGACTGCGCGATGCGTGGGAGAAGCTGCCGGTCCTTCGGCAGGTGCTGAACATGGCGCCGCGCGAGGTCCGCTCGGCGCCCTGCCAGGAGATCGTGCTGGAGGGCGCGCGCGTCGACCTGTCGGACCTGCCGGTGCAGACCTGCTGGCCGGGCGACGCGGCACCGCTGATCACCTGGGGTCTGGTCGTCACGAAAGGCCCCGCCAAGGCCCGCCAGAATCTCGGCATCTACCGTCAGCAGGTGATCGGACCGAACGCGACGATCATGCGCTGGCTCGCCCATCGCGGCGGAGCCCTCGACTTCCGCGACCATGCCATGCGCCATCCGGGCACGCCGTTCCCGATTGCGGTCGCGCTCGGCGCCGATCCCGCGACGATCCTCGGCGCCGTCACGCCGGTCCCCGACAGCCTGTCCGAGTACCAGTTCGCCGGGCTGCTGCGCGGCTCGAAGACGGAACTGGTGCGATGCCTGGGCAGCGACCTGCGCGTGCCGGCGAGCGCCGAGATCGTGCTCGAAGGATCGATCCGGCCCGATCCCGACCACAGCGCGACCCGCGCCAATGCGGCGCGCGTGTCGTGGCCGGGCGAGCTGCCGGCGGCCGCGCGCACCGGCTACGAGATGGCGCTGGAGGGGCCGTTCGGCGACCACACCGGTTACTACAACGAACAGGACTGGTTCCCGGTCTTGCGCATCGACCGCATCACGATGCGGCGCGACCCCGTCTATCACTCGACCTACACCGGCAAGCCGCCCGACGAGCCGGCGATCCTCGGCGTCGCGCTGAACGAGGTGTTCGTGCCGATCCTGCAGAAGCAGTTCCCGGAGATCGTCGACTTCTACCTTCCGCCGGAAGGCTGCTCGTACCGGATGGCGATCGTATCGATCCGCAAACAGTACCCCGGACACGCCAAGCGCGTGATGTTCGGCGTCTGGAGCTTCCTGCGCCAGTTCATGTACACGAAGTTCATCGTCGTGGTCGACGACGACGTCGACACGCGCGACTGGAAAGAGGTGATCTGGGCGCTCACCACCCGGGTCGACCCGACCCGCGACACCACCCTCGTCGACAACACCCCGATCGACTATCTCGACTTCGCGTCCCCGGTCTCGGGCCTGGGCTCGAAGATGGGGATCGATGCGACCGGCAAGTGGCCGGGGGAGACGCAGCGGGAGTGGGGTCGGCCGATCGTGATGGACGACGCGGTCAGGCGGCGGGTGGACGAAGTGTGGGGGGAGCTCGGCCTATGAACGCGGAACCCGCGATCAGGGCGAACAGCAGAACGACACGCGGGGAATCCAGAACGGTGTCGAACAGCCCGACCGCGAGAATCCCCATGAAGGCGCCGCAGAATGCCGGAACCACCACCGGCACCGAGCTGGGCGCGCGCAGCAGGCGCGCGGCCGCACCGATGACGACGATCCACGCGAGGACTCCCGCGATTCCCTGTTCGAGGAAGATCTGCAACGGCGTGTTCTTGGCTTTCCAGACGAGATGCGAGTCCGAGGTCATCAGCCAGTGATCCGCGCCGGTCGCAAATGATCCGTTGCGCAGCAATTCGCGGTTGCCATCGCGCAGCGACAGGTCGGTCACCGCGATGCGGGAGCCGAACGCGCCATTCTGGACCGACAGTGACAGCGGTGCCGACAGGCTCGGTCTTGCGCGGTCGACCGCCGGCGACTTCAGACCGACCTCGAACGAAGTCCAGTCCCGCGTCGCCCGGGCGCCGGCGCCATTGCATTCGAAGGAGTGCAGGAACGACTTGGCGCACAGGCTGACGTGCAGGGTCGAATCCGCGTTTTCCGAGCGCACGCGTCCCGTCAGCACCAGCGCGCCCCCCGAATGGGCATCGACCCTCTGGTCGAGATACATGCCCGATCCGCCGGTGAGCAGCAGCCAGGTGGCGGGAGTTCCGCTGCTCCGCTCGAAACGATAGGCCGGGAGCTTCTCGTCGTTGGCGTGCGCGAAGTAGTAGTGCCTTGGGAAGCTTCCCAGACCCAGACCGAAGAGCCAGCTGGTGACATCTCCGGGCATCAGAGCGATCGCCGCGCTCCAGTGCCGCAGGCGCACCGGCATGTCGGCCTGGGCCTGCTCGATCCGCTCGAGCAGCGACGTGAACTGGGGCACCGCGACCGCCACCGCGAGGATCCCGGAGACGATCACTCCGAATTGCCACGGAACGCCTCTGCTCCTGCGTTCGACGCCGCGAGTCCCGCGTCTCAGCCACCAGACCGCAAAGAAGGTCGAAACCGCCAGTAGCCAGGCGACCGATGCCGCGCGCGACAGGGTCAACAGGAGTGCCACCGCGCCGGCAAACACCAGTCCGTAGCCCGGAACGCGCCACAGCCAGCTCTTCGCCGAAACCGCTGCCGCGAGCGCGAACGGCGCGAGGACGACCAGCACGACCTCGAGATAGGCGCCGCCGATGTGGTTCGCCGAGACGAGCCCTGCCGCCCGGAACGGGACGTGCCAGCCGAAGGCGCCGGCGAATGCGAAGCGCTCGGCGAACACGCCGGCCACCGCCGTTCCGAGCGCAAGTGCGAGGCCCGCCAAGAGGGCCGGAACCGCGGGCCGGCCCGCCTCCGTGTCGCGCAGGGCGAGCCACAGAACCAGGCCCGCCCAGAAGTACCCTTTTGCGATGCGCAGCGCGTTGTACGGACTCAGATAGTTGGAGAACGCATTCGCGTCGATCGCGGCCGGGGGCCAGATTCCGATCACGGCCGATACGCCCACCGACGCCAGGAGAATCCACGGAACGGCGCGCGGCAGAGGAACGCGATACGAACGCGCCGGGATCGGCATCAGCAGGCGGACTCCCACCGTCGTCGCCAGCACCGCGTCGAACTCGTCCCAGTAGAACCGGCCGGATATCGGCGCCAGGTCGAGGATCGGAAGCAGCACCGGAACCGCGACCAGATACGCGATCGGAACGCGCACGAGCAGCAGCGCATAGGCGAGCAGCGCAAGCGCGAGGCCCCACTGCCACACCGGGAATCCCGCGACGAGGAGGATTGCCGCTGCAAGCGCGCCGCCTCCCGCCAGCCTCAGAGCCAGGGTGCCGCCGAGGGTCCCGCCAATGGATCTTTCTTCACCGTTCGACCCGTTTTCGCGGGTCGCTCTGCCGCGATCGATCGCTCCGCCTTCACCGATCGGTCTGTCGATGGCGTCGCCGTGGGTCGACACTTCCACCGGATTGCCCACGCCCGCCATGCGGGCGCCGGTCTTGTTCAGCGCCCCTCTGGAGACGGACCGCAGGATCGCCAGGACGACCGCCGCCGCCACCGCGGCGATCAGGACATCCGTGTAGTCGGGCTTGCGCTGTGCGATGAACAGCTTCGACGACTCGACGACGAAGGCCAGCCCCCCCGCAACAAGCATCGCTGCCGCCAGCGGTACGCGGTCCCGGTGACGCGCCCACAGCCAGCATGCGGCGCCGACCGGCGCGTACAGCACCGCGTGAACCATCACGCTGCGCATCGTCGACTGGTACCCCTCGAAGTACTGGAAGTAGAACGGCATCCACACGATGTCGTTCACACGGGGCAGCGCGTCTGCGATCCCGAGGTACCCGTCCGAGCGGAACCAGCCCGCAATGTAGGCGAGCACCAGCAGGTAGGGCAGGATCGATGCGGTGGCCAGCGGGCGAACGAAGCGGTCGACGTCGACCGCATGCAGCCGGTCCCTTGCACCATGCACCAGCGCGCCGGCCACCAGGCCGGCCGTGCGAACGACGACCGAGGCACCCTGGGTGACGCCGCTGACCAGGAACAGGTGCAGGATCTCGATCGCGATCGACAGCCCGAGGGCCAACGCGATCATGCGCGTGATGCCGGGCGCCCCCCTGTCGATGCGCGCGGCGAACCACCAGCCGCAGGGAAGCGAGGCCAGGAACACGGCAAGGAACTTCAGCGAGCACGGCGCCGGGCCGCAATCGCCCGGAATGCGCCACAGCGCGTAGGAATCCGACGACAGCTTCTCGGAGAACTCGGCGGCGCTGGTGACGAAGTCGAAGGGCGTCAGCGACGCGAGCAGATACAGGAGCGTATACGCCGCGAGAGCCGCATCGAGGCTGATCGTTCCGCCGGACGACAGGACGCGCCACCATCGCAGAGCCTTGTCCCCGAGAAAGGCCCACAGGAACGCGCCCAGGAACACCCCGACGGACTCCGCGAACAGGTTGTTCAGCGAGACCGTGCGCGCGGGGAACCACTGCTGCGCGAAGTTCACGCTCACCGCGAACAGGCAGCCGAGCAGCGTCGCAACGATCGTGACGGCCGGAGCGGCCCGGGTGTCGGGCCGCGGGGCGATCCACACCGCCAGAAGAAATCCCACCGGCAGGAACATCAATCCGCGGGACACCAGCGCCACGTTCTGGTCGGAACCGAGTTCCATCCAGGGGATGCGCGAGAACCGCTGCAGCGCTTCACCGAAGTCCAGCGGCGAATGCGCATACGGGATGAACAGCATGTGCGCGACGAACGCCATGCACACCACGGCAGCCATCGCGGCCAGCGATCGCGGTGGCGCTGCACTTCGCGCGCTCGGACGAGCAGCCGCGCCGGCACGGGACCGCGCGGACGTTGGCATCCCGCGCGCCTGCCCGGTCATCCCTTGTCGAACACCCACCTCAGGAACCGGTCCTGAAGCTCGCGGGTGCCCTCTGCACGCGGACCGTTGACGAACAGCACGACCGCATAGCGGCGCCCCGAAGCCGCATCGACGTATCCGGCGATCGTACGCACGTCGCTCAGGCTGCCGGTCTTGATCCACGCGCGGCCGGAGATCGACTCGCCGATCATGCGCGTCTTCATGGTTCCGTCGTAGCCGACCAGCGGCAGCGACTGGCGCAGCAGGTCGCCCACCGGGCTCGACGCCGCGTGCCGCAGCAGTCGCGCGAGATTGGCCGGGCTGATGCGTTCGATGCGCGACAGGCCCGACCCGTTCTCCAGCGTCAGTTCCGGAAACACCAGGCCCTGGCCGCGCAGCCAGTCGCCGACCACGGCGCTCGCCCGCTCGACGGTCGCAGGCACCCGGCGGGCATCGGCACTCACCAGCCTCGGCCCGGCCTCGGATCCGATCTGCAGCAGCAGATGCCGCGCCATCACGTTGTTGCTGAACTTGTTCACGTCGCCGACGACGTCGGCCAGCGTGCGCGGCGACTCCCAATCGAGCCACGGAGTGCCGCTCGCGGCGGCGCGCTCCACCCGCACACCGCCGTCGAATGCGCCGCCGCGCGCCTGCCAGGCCGCCTTGAAGAGCGCCCGGACGAACTGCGGGTGCGACAGCATCGCGGTGAACACGCGACTGCTCGCCGCAGGTCGCCGAGTAGCTGCCCACGATGCGGATGCGCGGCTGCGCCCCCTCCGGTGCGTCGCGCACCGTCAGGCTGCCGGCGCCGTACCGGCACGGTCCCTTGACGATGCGGATCTGGTCGTCGATCTGCAGGTCGGCCAGCTCCGGATCGAGGCGCACCCGGCCGCCCGGGGCGTCGGGCTGGATCACGACGCGCGCCGCCTTGAAATTCATCAGCAGACCGAACGGCCGCACGTTGTAGGGCTGGGACGGGTCGCCGTCGAAGCGCTCGGTGCTGTCGGCGCCGACGTCGTAGATCGAGTCGTCGAGCACGAGATCGCCGCGGATCTCGCGCAGGCCCGCTTCGCGCATGCGCGCCAGGAAGGCGTCGAGGTCCTCGATCACGAGCTTCGGGTCGCCGCCGCCGCGCAGGACGAGGTCGCCGTGCAGCACGTCCCCGACGAGCCGGCCCCGCAGGTAGGCGCCGGTGCGCCAGCGATAGCCGGGGCCGAGGATCGACAGGCCCGCGTAGCTGGTCAGCAGCTTCATCGTCGACGCGGGGTTGAACGCCTGCGTGGCATTGAGCGAAAGCAGCGCGTCGCCGCCCGCGACCGGCAGCGCAAGCAACCCGACCTGGTCGGGTGCCAGCCCCGCCTGCTGCAGCCAGGCCGACCACGGCGCGGCATCGGAGGCGGCGCATGCGCGCAACGGCATCAGAAGTGCGGCGGCGAACAGGGCAACGCAGACCGACGCCGTTGTCCACGGGCGCGGCCAGGGTGTTCGGGCGCGGCGATCCATTCCGGAATTCTATGCCGCCGGTGCCTGCCCCACGATGAGGATATCGGGCCGGCGACGACAGACGGCCGCCGTGACACGAGCGCTGGCGCGGGCCGGCGAACGGGACCGGCGCCGTGCGCATACGCCGCGCGCCGAGCCGGTATGCTGCGGCCCTCGGGCACGCGCACGGCGCTTCGGGGCTGCCGTGCCGCGCGCCCCCATCCCAGGAGAAGACGATGAGACTCGAAGGCAAGGTCGCGCTGGTCACCGGCGCGGCGAACGGAATCGGCGCCGCGTGCGCCCGGCGCTTCGTCGAGGAAGGTGCGAAGGTGGTGCTGGTGGATCGCGACGAGGCGGCCGGTGCTGCACTCGCGCGCGAACTCGGGGCAGCGGCGGCGTTCATGTCCGGCGATGTGGTGCATCGCGCGACCGCCGAGGCCGCGGTCGCGATGGCGGCGGATCGATTCGGGCGCCTCGACATCCTGCTCAACAACGCCGGCATCACGCATGCGGCCGTGTTCCTCGACCTGGCCGAGGAGGACTTCGATCGCGTCCTCGACGTCAATCTCAAGTCGTACTTCCTGTTCGGACAGGCCGCGGCGAAACGCATGGTCGCCCAAGGCTCCGGCGGCACCATCGTCAACATGTCGAGCGTCAACGCGATCCTGGCGATCCCCGACCAGGTGCCGTACGTGGTGTCCAAAGGCGCCGTCAATCAGCTCACCCGCGTGATGGCGATGGGGCTGGTCGACAAGGGCATTCGCGTCAATGCGATCGGGCCGGGCACCATCGCCACCGAACTCGCCCGCGCCGCCGTGCTCGGCTCCGATGCCGCGCGCCGCAAGCTGATGTCGCGCACGCCGATGGGCCGGCTCGGCGAGCCGGACGAGGTCGCCAAGGTCGCGGTGTTTCTGGCCGGAGACGACTCCTCGTACATGACCGGGCAGACGGTCTACCCCGACGGCGGGCGCCTGGCGCTGAACTACACGGTGCCGGTCGCCGACTAGCGCGTCTCCGGACGCCTCGGACGCACATCCTCGGTGCATCGAAGCTGCCCGCCACGTGCCGGGCGCCGGCTTGGTGCGCGTGCGCACCGAAAGAAGGCGTCCGGCGGATCCGAGTGCCTGCCGCTGACGGAGAACGCACCCGGCCTCGCGCACGGCCGCCCCGATTTCACGCATTTGCGCCCAACCGCGGCACAAATATTGCTTTCGCGGTGCATCCCATCTGGAGATCGGCATGGATGCACTGAAATCAGGCACAGACACCCTGTTCGTATTGCTCGGGGCCATCATGGTGCTGGCGATGCACTCGGGGTTCGCGTTTCTCGAGCTCGGCACGGTCCGCTACAAGAACCAGGTCAATGCGCTGGTCAAGATCATGGTCGATTTCGCCATCTCCACGATCGCATACTTCTTCATCGGCTATCTGGTCGCCTACGGCGCTCATTTCTTCGTCGGCGCCGAATCGCTGACGGCACGAAGCGGCTACGAACTGGTGAAGTTCTTCTTCCTGCTGACCTTTGCCGCCGCGATCCCGGCGATCATCTCCGGCGGCATCGCCGAGCGCTCGCGTTTCGGCCCGCAGCTGGCCGCCTCGTTCGCGCTCGTCGCGCTGGTCTACTCGCTGTTCGAGGGGATCGCCTGGAACAACCGCTTCGGACTGCAGGACCAGTTCAAGGCATGGTTCGGCGAGAATTTCCACGATTTCGCCGGCTCGATCGTCGTGCACGCCGTCGGCGGCTGGATCGGTCTGATCGCGGTCCTCTACCTGGGTCCTCGCAGGGGGCGGTACTCGCGTGACGGCCGGGTCAGCGCCCACCCCCCGTCGTCGATCCCCTTTCTCGCTCTCGGCTCCTGGATCCTGGCGGTCGGCTGGTTCGGCTTCAACGTGATGAGCGCGCAGGAGATCGGCAAGATCAGCGGCCTCGTCGCGGTCAACTCGCTGATGGCGATGGTCGGAGGAACGCTCGCCGCGACGCTGGCCGGTCGCAACGATCCGGGCTTCGTGCACAACGGACCGCTGGCCGGACTGGTTGCGGTATGCGCCGGATCCGACGTGATGCATCCGGTCGGCGCCCTGGTCGTCGGCATCGTCGCCGGCTTCCTGTTCGTGCGGATGTTCACCCTGACGCAGAACCGGTTCCGGATCGACGACGTCCTCGGCGTATGGCCGCTGCACGGCCTGTGCGGAGCCTGGGGCGGCATTGCCGCCGGGATCTTCGGGCAATCCGCCCTGGGCGGGCTGGGCGGTGTCAGCATCGGTGCGCAGATCGCCGGAACGGTCCTCGGCATCGCGATCGCGGTCGCGGGCGCGGCGATCGTGTACGGCGTGCTGCGCGCGACGGTGGGCCTGCGACTGGACGACGAGGCCGAGTTCCAGGGCGCCGACCTGAGCATCCACAAGATCTCGGCGACTCCGGAACGCGACGCCGGGTTCTGAAGGTGCGGCCACAGGCGCCGCCGCGCCGACGCTTGCCGCTGCAGGCGTCGGCCCCGGACCGGACCGGCTTGCGGTTCATTGATATTTTTTAATGCCGGGCACCGCCGCTGCCGCCACACTCGCCCCACTTGAGCAGGGGTGGTGCAATGCAGGTGCAAGGTGAAATCGAACTCGACCCGACGCTGATCGAGCGCTTCGGCGGGCGGGGTCCGCGCTATACGTCGTATCCCACGGCGGATCGCTTCATCGCCGGATTCGATCCGGCGAAGTATTCGCAGGCGCTGCTGGAGCGCGCCGGGCGCAGGCTGGCGCCGCTGGGGCTCTACCTGCACATCCCGTTCTGCCGCTCCATCTGCTACTACTGCGGCTGCAACAAGATCGGCACCAAGCACCAGGACAAGTCGGCGCAGTACATCGCCGCCCTGCAGCGCGAGATCGACCTGATCACGACCCTGATCGGCCGCGGCCAGCGCATCAGCCACCTGCACTTCGGTGGCGGCACGCCGACCTTCATGCTCGACGAGGAGTTCGCGACGCTGTTCGACACGATCTCCAAGCGTTTCGATCTGGCGGACGACGGCGAGTACTCGATCGAAGTCGATCCGCGCACCGTGTCGCCGAAGCGGCTGTGGACCTTGCGCGCGCTCGGCCTGAATCGCATCAGCCTCGGCATCCAGGATTTCGATCCCGAGGTGCAGAAGGCGGTGAACCGGGTGCAGTCCTACGAGGAGACGCGGGCCCTGATCGCGGCGGGGCGCGATGCCGGGTTCCACTCGATCAACGTCGACCTGATCTACGGGCTGCCCAAACAGACCGTGGAAGGCTTCGAGCGGACGCTCGAACTGACCATCGACGCCGCCCCGGACCGGGTCGCGCTGTACCACTATGCGCACCTGCCCCACCTGTTCAAGCCGCAGCGCCGCATCCACGACGCCGACCTGCCGTCGGCGCAAACGCGCAGCCGCATCTTCGACCGGGCGGTCCAGATGTTCCGGGCCGCGGGCTACGTCTATCTGGGCCTCGATCACTTCGCGCGCGCCGACGACGAACTCGCGGTCGCGCAACGCGAGGGCCGGCTGCACCGGAACTTCCAGGGTTACTGCTCGCACGACTCCGGCGACCTGATCGCCGTCGGCGTTTCGTCGATCTCGGCGGTGGGCTCCGTCTTCGCGCAGAACGAGAAGTCGCTCGAGGCCTACTACGCCCGCCTGATGCAGGGCGAGCTTCCGATCGCGCGGGGCATGACGATCGGCTACGACGACTTCGTTCGCGCCGACGTGATCAAGTCGCTGATGTGCAACTTCCGCATCTGGTGGCCCGAGATCGAAGCGCGCCACGGCATCCAGGCGTCACGCTACTTTGCCGACGCGATCGCCGAACTTGCGCCGATGCACGAGGCCGGCGCGATCAGCATCAGCGAGAAAGGGATCGAGGTGCTGCCGAAAGGCCGCCTGCTGGTGCGTGCGGTCGCGATGGCTTTCGACCGCTACCTGAAGCACGGGCCGAGCGGCGCGACCTACTCGAAGATCGCCTGAAGCCCGGCAGGCAGTTTCATCGACGACAAAGGGCGCCGCGTGCGCCCTTTGCTCTTTCTGCGGCCGCGAGCGGCCGAATTACCCCGGTCGCCTAGCGGTACACGAGCACCGGAATCCGGCAGTGCGTCAGCACCTTCTGCGTCTCGCTGCCGAGGAGAAGGCCGACCACGCCACGACGCCCGTGCGAGGCCATGAAGATCAGGTCGCAGGCCTCGTCGCGCGCAACGCGGATGATCGCCTCGTACGGGCTCGAGTCGAGCTCGGTGACCATCTTGCAGGGCACGGACGCGGCATCGGCGAGCACCTTCGCGTCCGCCAGGATCTTGTCCGAGACCTGCTTGGCGCCCGCTTCGTACTCCTCCTGCGAGTAGACGTCGGCGACCGGCACCTCGGCAACCACCGGCGGCTGATAGACCGGCTGCACGTTCAGCAGCACCAGCGCCGCGCCGTTCTCCTCGGCCAGGCGGATCGCCGCCTTGACCGATCCGGTCGAGAGTTCGGATCCGTCGGTCGGAACCAGAATGCGCCTGAACATATCTTCATCTCCCTTGTTTTCCGAGTCGACCGGGACCACCGGCCGGAAGGGTCACCCCGATCGGGTTCGAACTCGACTGCGATCGCGGTCCACGTTACCGAAGGATACTCGCGCAACGGCCCCGCCCGCGCATTGACGATCGTCTATCTGCACGCGCGGGCCCGGGCCGGGTGCGTTCACCATGCGAGCTCGAGGATCTCGACGATGTCCGAGGCACTCTTCACCGGCCGCGGATTGGTTGCGATCGGGCCCGTGCCATCGTAGCGCGCTGCAATCCCGGCCAGGTCCTCGCGCCGGATCCCGGCATCGCGCAGCCGCCAGGGCACGCCGAGCGAACGCACGAACTCGCGCAGCACCGGGCCCGCCCGTTGGCCCGGGTGCCCGAACGCCTGTGCGACCGCCTTCTGGCGCTCCGCGTTGACCGGCTCGTTCCACTCCATCACGGCGGGCAGCATCAGGCAGGAGGTGACGCCATGAGGCACGCCATAGGCGCCGCCCAGGATGTAGCCGATGCCGTGGCTGGCGCCGAAGGGCACGCCACTGGTCTGCGGCAGCAGGGACAACCACATGCCCACCTGGCTGTCGGAGCGCGCTTCGAGGTCCGCCGGATCCGATTTCACCCGGGGCAACGCCCCGGCGAGCAGCGTCAGCGCATGCAGCGACAGCGCATCCGAGATCGGTGCCGTGCGCGTCGCGCACCAGCGCTCGACGCAGTGGTCGACGGCCCGCATGCCGGTCGACAGCAGCAGCTCGATCGGCGTGTCGAGGGTGGCTGCCGGGTCCAGGATCACCGCTCTGGGCACCGCCAGCGGATGCATGTAGCCCTGCTTGACCTTCCTGCCGGTGTCGGTCACGCCGGCGAGGTGGTTGAACTCGGCCGCCGACAGCGTCGTCGGGATCGCGATCATCCGCAGCGACTGCGGATCGGCGTCCCAGTTGCTGGCATCGGCTCCGCCCCGATGCTTGCCGCCGACGATCGCATCCAACCCTGCGGACTCCGTGATGCCGAACCACACGCACTGGAGCATCACCTTGGTGGCATCGATGACCGACCCGCCGCCGATCGCGACCACCAGATCGGCGCCGCTGTCGCGGATCAGCGCGGCACCTGCGATGACCGCCTCGCGCGGGCTGTGCGCCGCGATCGCATCGAACTTGCCGGCGAAGCGCTCGCCCAGCGACGCGATGCATTCGGCCACCAGGCGCCCATCGGTGAGCGAACGGGTGGTCGTGACGAAGACACGGCGGGCGCCGGCCCGCCCGACCTCATCCTGCAATGCGTCGAGCGCCGGGCGACCGTAGTGCACGCGCTGCTGCGCCAGTGACGGATGTGTTCCTGAAATCATCTACTCCTCCCGAAAGGTGATTCGTGTCAGTCCAGCGCCGACCAGCCCGGCTCCTGGCGGTCGAGCATGCGCTTCACGGACGCGAAGAACAGGTCGCTCTGCTGGCGCTCGCCGGCGATCTGGCGCCCCACCCGCTCGCACATCGCGTCCGGAACGCGCCGCAGCGGGCGGCCCGCCGCAGCCTGGGTCGCGAGGACCTGATGCATGCAGGCGCGCTCGAGGTAGTACAGGTCGTCGAACGCCCACGCCACCGAGGACCCGGCGACGGTGACGCCGTGACTCGCCATGAACAGCACGTCGGCGTCGGCGAGTTGCGAGGCGATGCGCTCGCCCTCGGCCGCGTCCAGCGCGAGGCCGTTGTAGACGTCGTCGTAGGCGACCCTGCCCCAGAATCGCAGCGTGTTCTGGTTGCACCACTCGAGCCGGCCGCCTTCGACGAGCGCCAGCGCCGTGGCGTAGGGCATGTGGGTGTGCAACACGCAGCGCGCACGCGGGTTCAGGCGGTGGATCCAGCTGTGGATGAAGAACGCGGTCGGCTCGAGCGAATGCCGTCCGTCGAGCACTTCGCCCGCGCCGTCGATCAGCAGGATGTCGCCCGCCGTCACCTCGCTCCAGTGCAGCCCCTGCGGATTGATCAGGTAGCGGTCGCTGGCGACCTCGAGGCTGAAGTGGTTGCAGACGCCTTCGTTGAGCCCCAGGCGGGCCGCCCAGCGCAGCGCCGCCGCCAGGTCGATGCGCCCCTGGTCGATCGCGCTGCGCGGCGCGGCGCCAGCGGAGTGCTGATGGATGGAGGCAACAGGATTGCTCATCGGGATCTCCAGCGGAAAGATGGCCTGGCCGGGCGGCGAGGTAGTGTACTTCGCCACCCGGACAACCGAGCCGACCGGCTCGGCATGGCAGCGACCCGGACATGCTTGCGGCCGTGCCGACCGCGACGGAGAATCGCGCCGATCGAAACCGGCGCAAGCCACTCACCAGGACCACGCCGAATGAGCGAAACCATCGAACGCAGCGACGCCGAATGGCGCGCGCTGCTCACCGACATGCAGTACGACGTGCTGCGCCACGAGGGCACCGAGCGTCCGTTCTCGAGCCCGCTCAACGACGAGAAGCGGCCGGGCACTTTTGCCTGCGCCGGTTGCGGCCATCCGCTGTTCACGACCGAAATGAAGTACGACAGCGGCACGGGCTGGCCGAGCTTCTACACGACGCTGCCGGGCGCCTTCGAGACCAGGCGCGACTTCCGGCTGTTCATGCCGCGCATCGAGTACCACTGCGCGCGCTGCGGCGGGCATCACGGCCACGTATTCGGCGACGGCCCGGCGCCCACCGGGAAACGGTACTGCAACAACGGCGTGGCGCTGAAGTTCATCCCGGACGAGGCGCAAGCCCGGTAGGCTAAGATTCGCGGCTTCGCCCGAGATGCGCCCCGTATGCGCCGAGCCGTTCCGCACGACGAGGCGCCCCTTCCCACGAATCCGAACGAAATCATGGCCAAACCCTTTCGCGTGCTCGTCCTGAACCAGATCTCCCAGCACGGCCTGCGCAGGCTTCCCGGCGACCTGTACGAAGTCGGCAAGGACGTCGCCGAGCCGGACGCCGTCCTGGTCCGCTCGGCCGACATGCACGCGATCACCATTCCGGCGAGCGTGCGCGCGATCGGCCGCGCGGGCGCCGGCACCAACAACATCCCCGTGAAGGACATGAGCGCGCGCGGCGTCCCGGTCTTCAACGCCCCCGGCGCGAATGCCAACGCGGTGAAGGAACTCGTGCTCGCCGGCATGCTGATGGCGGCGCGCAACCTGCCTGCGGCACTGCGCTTCGTCGACGGACTCGCCCGCAACGACCCCGACATGGACAAGCGCGTCGAGGACGGCAAGAAGGCGTTCGCGGGGTTCGAACTGTCGGGGCACACACTCGGAGTGATCGGCCTCGGCAAGATCGGCTGCCTGGTCGCGGACGCCGCCATCCGTCTCGGCATGAACGTGATCGGCTACGACCCGGAGATCACGGTCGATGCGGCCTGGAGCCTTCCGGCCCAGGTGCGCAAGGCGAACTCGGTGCCCGAACTGCTGAAGGCCGCGCATTTCGTCAGCCTGCACGTGCCGCTGGTGTCGGCGACGCGCAACCTGATCGACGCCGCCGCGATCGAGCAGATGCGGCATGCCGCGGTGCTGCTGAACTTCTCGCGCGAAGGCGTGGTCGACGAGGATGCCGCGCTCGCGGCGCTGGCCGCCGGCAAGCTGCGCCGTTACGTCTGCGACTTCCCGAGCCCGCAGATCAACGGCTGCGAGGGCGTCATCGCCCTGCCGCACCTGGGCGCGTCGACGCGCGAGGCCGAGGACAACTGCGCGCTGATGGTCGCGGACCAGCTGCGCGACTACCTCGAGCACGGCAACATCCGCAACGCGGTGAACTTTCCCGACGCGGTCGCGCCGCGCGAGTCGAGCTTCCGCCTCGCGATCGCGAACGCGAACGTGCCGAACATGCTGGGCCAGATCTCGACCGCGATGGCGCGCGCGAACCTGAACATCCACAACATGCTCAACAAGTCGCGCGGCGAGATGGCGTACACGATCGTCGACGTCGACAGCCCGGTCCCGCCGGCAGTCGTCGGATCGATCGCGGCTATCGAGGGCGTGCTCGCGGCGCGCTACCTGCCCGCCTCGGCATCGTGATGCGACCGTCAGGGGTGCGAGCGATCGCACCCCTGACGAGGCCCGGCTCTGCCGAGCGAGGCTAGAAGCGCGCCGACAGGCCCAGCAGCGCCTCGCCCTGGGTGAAGCTGTCGCCCTTGATGCTGACGACGCAGCCGCCCGAGCAAAACATGCCCCCTTCGCTGTTCACCAGCGTGAGGTACCCGCGCGCCTCGAAGCGCAGCGACACGCTCTGCGCGAGCGGCCACTCGTAGCCGATGCCGAGATTCGCCGACGGGCGCCACTCGTCCGAATAGCCGTTCAGCCCGGGGCTGAACAGCGTCGCACCGAGGCCGCCGACCACGTAGACGCCACGTCCGACCTGGCCGTCGACGAACAGGGTGCCGCCGACGTGGAAGTAGGTGACCGACACCGACTGCCCGTCGATCGGGCTCGCCGACGTGCCGGACTGCGCGGCGGCCTGGAACTTCGACTTCTGGTGCGACAGGAAGAACTGGTACCGGCTCCGGGCGTCGAGCGGAAGATCGATGCTCGCGGCCACCGAACCGGCCTCCTTCAGGTCGATCGAGCGGCCGGTGACGGCATCGTCGAAGCCGCCCCCGCCGCGATATCCACCGTAGATCGTCAGCGCGCTCTGCGCCGAGGCCGCGGCGGGCAGCGCCGCCAGTGCAGCAACCAGAACCATCGAACAACGCATTCGGAGCCTCCCCGGGGATTCCGTCGAGGTTATTGCCCGCTCCGCCGATCGGTCAAGACAAAGCACCCCGCACGCCGACCGGCGGCACAGCCGACCTGCCCTCGCGGAAGCCGACTGTCGCGGAAGCCGGATGTCGCGGAATCCGGCTGTCGCGGAATCCGGATTGACGGCATCTCCCCGCACGGGGTAGCGTCTCCAGCACGGCCCATGCCTTCCAGTCCGGGTTTCGGTCAACCCGTGAATTCTGCGGCAACTGAGGAGCACCCACATGCCACTCCCATCGGCGCCGATCGATTTCTGGTTCGCCATCGGAAGCACGTACACGTACCTGTCGGTATCCCGGCTGCCTACCGTGCAGGCACGGACAGGGGTCCCCTTTCGCTGGCGGCCCTTCGACGTGCGAGCGATCATGATCGAAATGGAGAACATCCCGTTTTCGACCAAGCCCGCGAAACAAGCCTACATGTGGCGCGACATCGAGCGCCGTGCCGCGAGCTACGGCTTGCCGTTCGCTGGTGTTCCCGCTTACCCGCTGAAAGGCTACGCGCGCGCCAACCGCATTGCGACGGTCGCCGCACAGGAGGGCTGGATTGCCGATTACGCGCAGGCCGCGTATCGGAGGTGGTTCCTCGAGAACCTCGATCCGGGTGACGAGCAGGCCGCCACCGGCGCGCTCACGGAAATCGGCCAGGACCCCGCCCGGGTTCTTGCGCGCGCGGACACCGACGAAGTCCGCGCGGCGCTGGTCGCGCAGACCGACGAAGCACGCTCGCTGGGCATCTTCGGTGCGCCAACCTTCGCTGTCGGCACCGAAATCTTCTGGGGCGACGACCGCCTGGACGACGCCTTGCGGTGGCATCGCGAGCATCGCGGCGCTGCCTGAAGGGTCAGCCCCGCGAGGCATCCCCGAGGCAGTCGACGAGCGCGCGATTGAACTCGGCGGCGCGCTCGAACTGGACCCAGTGGCCCGCGTCGGGAATCACTTCGAACCGCGCGTCGGGCTGGATCTCGCGCAGCAGGACGCCGCGCTGATGCACGTCGGGCGCGGCGGTCGCGTCCTCGGCACCCCAGATGCCCGCGAGCCGCGCCTTCAGCTCGGGCAGCATTCGGCGCAGCGCATCGGTGCGCGACATGTCGCGGCTGCGGAAGCGCGTGCGCAACGAGTTGCTGCCCTGCAACTCGACGGCCAGCTCGTCGATCGCCGCGGGCGAATGCAGCATCAACATGCCGAGGTTCCGGCGATGCAGCGCGCGCCGTTCGGCGTCGTCCTTCACCTGCCGCCACGGCAGCAGACCGACCCCCTTGAAGCGCGGGAATCCCAGGCCGGCGGAGCCGACCATCACGAAACGACCGACGCCGCCGGGGCGCAGGGCGCAGAGATGTCCGGCAACCAGGCCGCCGAACGAGAAGCCGGCGACATCTACGCGCCCGCCCAGGCCCGGCAGCTGGTCGAGCGCCGCGGAAAGCGCGGCAGCCATGTCGCGCGCATCGGCCCCCGGCGGCAGCGCGCCGGACTCGCCATAGCCGGGCATGTCGGGCGCCCAAACCGTATGCGCGGCAGACAGCGGGATCACGTTGCGGACCCAGTGGTTCCACGAGCCGTGCCCGCCGTGCAGCAGCAGCAGCGACGAGCCCGATCCCCAGCGGCGCCAGACGATGCGACAGCCGTCGGCGGCGGTCTCGAGGCGTTCGGCGCGCGACAGGGCGAGGTCGAGTTCGGGATGCATCGATGCGGCTTTCGGCAAGGTCGAAGCTGCGTTCAGGATCGCGGGTCGGACCGCGGGGCAGCGGATGGGTTCGAATCGCGCTCGAGCCGCCAGCGGGTCGACAGCGTGAAGCGGTCGGCAGGGTTGGTGTTCAGCGATACGGCCAGGGTGCGGTCCTGCGTGCCGAAATAGGTGCGCAGCACTCGCAGGCCGGGCGAGCGCGGGGCCACGCCGAGCAGGCGCGCAGGCTCGGCCGGGATCGCGCAGGCGCCGATCTCCTGCAGCACCTCGACGATGCGCTCACCGAAATGCCGTTCGATCAGGCTGAAGATCGTGACCGTGCCACCGTCGACGAATCGCTCGATGTCGCGGAACCGGGGCAGCACGTAGATCTCGGTGTGCGAGATCGGTTCGGACAACCCGACCGGGTAGCGCAGCGTGCGCAGCTGCAACCAGCGCTGGCCGCGACGGCAGCGCAGCGCCTCGGCCAGGCGCGCGTCGGCCGAAACCTGCTCGGCCGACAGAAGTTCCAGACGAGTGTTGCGCGTGTGCTCGACCAGTTCGCCGAGCGAGCCGAGCGACGCGGTGTACCGTGACGCCGAACTGCGCGCCCTGACGCGCGTGCCGATGCCGGCGTGCCGCGAGATCAAACCGGCATCGACGAGCCGGCGCGTCGCCTCGCGCACCGTGTGGCGGCTGACGTCGAAGAGCGCGCACAACTCGGCCTCGGTCGGCAGCAGAGAGCCGACTTCGTAGACGCCGCGCGCGATGTCGCGCGCCAGCGCAGCAGCCACCTGCCGGTACCTTGGCCCGGCTGGCGCGGGCGTGTCGAGGTCGAGATCGTGTTCGAACATGCGGGCACGAACGTGGAGTGAACGACCCGCCAGGCTCACAACGCGGGTTCTCTGCCGCACGGTGCGGCAGGGATCGACCGCGACGCGCGGTTGACAGGCGCCGGAGGGGTCGAATTAAATGTACGGACATCCGGATCTTCTGTAAACACCGATCCGGTCGACGACGGCGGAGAACGCATTGAGCACAGCGGGCGGGCAGAACGACGGGGCCGCGAGCGCGCGGGGCGACACCCGGCGCGGACGTGCGGACGCGTCGGGCGATCCTGCGGCCCGGCCCGACACGCCGCGCAACGACGGACCGGCGCCGCTGGCGGGAATCGTCGTCGTCGAGCTCGGCGCCAGCGTCGCCGCACCCTATGCCGCGCAGACGCTCGGCGATCTGGGCGCACAGGTGTGGAAGATCGAGAAGGCCGAGGGCGACGATGCCCGACGCTGGGGACCGCCTTTCTGGGAAGGAACGTCGGCCCTCTTCCAGGGCCTGAACCGCAACAAACGGTCGGTGGTCTGCGACCTGCGCGATCCGGCCCAGGTCGCCGCACTGATCCGCTTCATCGAAGAACGCGCCGACGTCGTGCTGCAGAACCTGCGCCCCGGCCAGGCCGAGGCGCTCGGCCTCGGCGCCGGCGCGCTGACGGCACGCAAGCCGTCTCTGGTGTTCTGCAACATCGGCGCGTTCGGCGCCGCCGGACCGCTGAAGGACCGCCCCGGCTACGATCCGCTGATGCAGGCCTTCGGCGGCATCATGAGCTTCACCGGCGAAGAGGGCCGGCCGCCGGTGCGCGTCGGCTCGTCGATCATCGACATGGGCACCGGCCTGTGGGGCGTCGTGGGCATCGTCACCGCTCTCTTCAGGCGCAGCGTCACCGGCAAGGGCGCGGTGATCGACGTGTCGCTGTTCGAGACGGCCAGCGCTCTGATGTCGCTGCCCGCGGCGCAGTTCATGGCCAGCGGCGAGCTGCCGCGCAAGCAGGGATCGGGCTCGCCGGGCATCGTCCCGTATCGCGCCTACCGCACGGCCGACGGCGACCTGGTCGTGGCGGCCGGCAGCGACGGCCTGTTCGGGCGGCTGTCGAAAGTGCTGGGTCATCCCGAATGGGCGGACGACCCGCGTTTCCTGACCAACCCGAAGCGTGTCGAGAACCAGCACGCAGCTCTACGCGCTGATCGAAGCCGAAATGCTGCGTCGCGACACCGCCGCATGGATCGCGCTGCTCGACGACGCCGGCGTGCCCTGCGCGCCGGTGCAGAACGTCGCCCAGATGCTGGCGCATCCGCAGACCGAAGCGCTCGGCATCGTGCAGCCCATCCCCGACAGCCGCCTGACGGTCGTCGGCCTGCCCATGAGCATCGACGGCGAGCGGCCGCGGCCGCGCAGCGCTCCTCCGCAACTGGGCGAGCACACGCCAGGCGATCGTTCGGACCCCGCCCCGCCAGAGACTGACCGACAACCGACATGCAACTTCCCGACTACGAAACCCTTGCCACGCGGATGGACGAGCCGCACGTGCTCGTCGTGACGCTGAACCGCCCCGAGGTGCTGAACGCGCTCAACACGCAGATGGGGCGCGACCTGCTCGACCTGTGGACGCGGCTGACCGAGGATCCCGGCGACGTGCGCTGCGTCGTGCTCACCGGCGCCGGCGACCGCGCCTTCTGCGCCGGCGGCGACCTGAAGGAGCGCAACGGCATGACGCGCGAAACCTGGCAGCGGCAGCACGAGCTCTTCGAGCGCCAGTACTGGGCGCTGATCGACCTGCCCGTGCCGATCATCGCCGCGGTCAACGGCCATGCCTATGCCGGCGGCCTCGAGACCGTGCTGGCCTGCGACTTCGCCTACGCCGCCGAGCCACGCCCGCTTCGCGCTGACCGAGGTGACGCTCGGCATCATGCCCGGCGCCGGCGGCACGCAGAACCTGCCGCGCGCGATCGGCGAGCGCCGCGCCAAGGAGATCCTCCTGACCGGCCGCCCCTTCGATGCCGCGCAGGCGCGCGAATGGGGCGTTCTCAACGAAGTCTGCGAGCCCGGCCGACCTGCTGCGCGCGCACGCTCGAGACCGCGCAGCGCATCGCCGGCAACGCGCCGCTGTCGATCCGGCAGGCCAAGAAGTCGATCCGCTACGGCATGCAGATGGAACTGCAGCACCGCGTTCCGCTTCGAGGTCGAGGCGTACAACCACCTGGTCGACACCGAGGACCGGCATCGAAGGCGTGCGCGCGTTCAACGAGAAGCGCCCGCCGCAGTTCAAGGGCCGCTGACCGGCCGAAACCGGCCATTCCGTCACGAGGTGCCGCGACATCGCGCGCCGAAGCAAGGACTCCGAGATGCACGACACCGATCGGGACGCCCCCGTCACCCTCGCCCTCGGCGAGGACTTCGCCGAGATCCGCGACAGCGTGCGCCGCATCTGCGCGCGATTTCCCGGCGCAGTACTGGCGCGACCTCGAAGCGCGCGAGGCGCTATCCGACCGAGTTCGTCGACGCGCTGACCGAGGCCGGCTACCTCGCGGCGC
Source organism: uncultured beta proteobacterium (assembly GCA_963849015.1). Lineage (GTDB taxonomy): Bacteria > Pseudomonadota > Gammaproteobacteria > Burkholderiales > Burkholderiaceae_E > Quisquiliibacterium. The sequence goes on along the minus strand of CAWKFK010000005.1, from coordinate 199,867 downwards.
TGATCCCCGAGGACTACGGCGGCGCGGGCCTGCCGCTGCGCGCGGCCGTCGGCGATCCTCGAGGAGATCCATGCGGCGGGCTGCAACGCCGGCGCCTGCCACGCGCAGATGTACATCATGGGCACGCTGCTGCGGCACGGCAGCGACGAGCAGAAGAGCCGCTACCTGCCGCAGATCGCCAGCGGGCGAGCTGCGCCTGCAGGCGTTCGGCGTCACCGAGCCGACCACCGGCTCCGACACCACCAAGCTGAAGACCCGCGCGGTGCGCGACGGCGACCACTACGTCGTCAACGGCCAGAAGGTCTGGACCTCGCGCGCACTGCACTCCGACCTGATGCTGCTGCTGGCGCGCACCACGCCGCTCGACCAGGTGAAGCAAGCAAGACCGACGGCCTGTCGGTGTTCCTGGTCGACATGCGCGAGGCGCGCGGCAACGGCATGGAGATCCGGCCGCTCGCGCGCGATGATCAATCACAACACGCACCGAGGTGTTCTTCGACGGCATGCGCATCCCGGCCGGCGAACCTGATCGGCGAGGAAGGCCAGCGGCTTTCGCTACATCCTCGACGGCATGAACGCCGAGCGCATCCTGGTCGCGTCCGAGGCGCTCGGCGACGCCCGCTGGTTCACTGAAGCAAGGCGTGCGGCCTACGCCAACGAACGCGTGGTCTTCGACCGCCCGATCGGCCAGAACCAGGGCGTGCAGTTCCCGATCGCGCGCGCCTACGCCGAGACGCGAAGCGGCCGACCTGATGATCCGCAAGGCGGCGGCGCTGTTCGAGGCCGGCCAGCCGTGCGGCGACGACGCCAACATCGCGCAAGATGCTCGCCTCGGAAGCGGCGTGGCACGCGGCCGAGGCCTGCCTGCAGACGCACGGCGGATTCGGCTACGCGCGCGAATACGACGTCGAGCGCAAGTGGCGCGAGACCCGGCTGATGCAGATCGCGCCGATCTCGACCAACATGATCCTGGCGTACATCGGCGAGCACATCCTGAAGATGCCGCGTTCGTATTGAAGAATGATCCGGCGCGCGCGACGCCGGACGACCAGAGGAGACACGCAATGTCCAGCAGTGACGGTCTGACCGCGCGCCTCGCCGACTTCGTCGTCGGCACGGCCGAAGCGCGCATCCCGGAAGAGGCGGCGGCGATCGTGCGCACCGGCTTCATCGACACGATCGCGACGATGCTCGCCGGGCGCAACGAACCGGTGGTGGGCATCGTGCGGGGGTTCGTCGCGGCGCAGTCGGGCCCGGCCGGCCCCGAGCACAGGTCGCGCGTGCTGCTGGGCGGCGAGACGGCGCGCGCGCGCGACGCGGCGCTGATCAACGGCACGGCGGGCCATGCGCTCGACTACGACGACGTCGCGCTCGCCGGGCATCCCAGCACGGTGCTGGTCCCGGCCGTCATCGCGGTCGGCGAGCAGGTCGGTGCGAGCGGGCAGGACGCCCTGCGCGCCTACCTCGCCGGTTACGAGATCTGGGCCGAGCTGATCGCGCGCGATCCGGATTCGCATCACCTGAAGGGCTGGCACCCGACCGCCGTGTTCGGCACGGTCGCCGCCGCGGCCGCCGCCGCGCTGCTGCAGCGCTTCGACCGCGACCTGACGCAGCGCACGCTGGCGATCGCCGCGAGCATGTCGGCGGGACTGGTGGCCAATTTCGGCACGATGACCAAACCCTTTCACGCCGGGCAGGCGGCGGCGCACGGCATCGACGCCGCCACGCTGGCGCGTGCCGGCATGACCGCGTCGCCCGATGCGATCGAGCACCACGCGGGATTTCTCGCGGCGATCTCGCCGCAGGGACGCGTCGACCGCACATCCCCGCCCGACCGCCTCGGCCAGCGCCTGCGCATCACCGAATCGGCGCTCAGCATCAAGAAGTACCCGGTGTGCTACGCGACCCACCGCGTCATCGACGCGGTGCTCGACCTTGCCGCCGCCAACGACCTGAAGCCGGAGGACGTGAAACACGTGCACGCCACGATCGGCGTGGCGCAGGCGTCGATGCTGCGCAATGCGCGGCCGCGCACCGCGCTCGAGGCGAAGTTCAGCCTGCAGTTCGCGGTGGCCTCCGCGCTGACGGCGCGCGCCGTCGGCCTTGCGCAGCTCGACGACGCGTTCGTGCTGCAGCCTCAGGTCCAGTCGCTGTTCGACCGGCTCGACATCGCCACCGTCGACACCGAAGGGCCGCTGGGGCCGACCTTCGCGCGCAGCGACCGCGTCACCGTCGAACTGCGCGATGGCCGCCGGCTCGACAGCGGCGAGATCGAGTTCGCGCGCGGAAATGCGCACCTGCCGCTGCGGCCGGAGCAGCTGCGCGACAAGTTCATCGATTGCGCCCGCTCGGTCGGCCATCCGCAGCCCGAGCGCCTGTTCACGCAGCTGTCGTCGCTGCAGTCCCTCGAGCGCGTCAGCGAGCTCGCCGCGCATGGCTGAGCCTGCGTCCCCGGCACAAGGGGCGACCGTACTGCGAGGGATGATGTGGATGGCCGCGGGCGGCCTGACCCTGTGCGTGATGAACGCGCTGATGCGCGTGATGACTCTGCAGATGGACTCGCTGCAGGCGCAGTTCCTGCGCGCGTTCTTCGGCCTGGCCGTGATGCTGCCGCTGCTGCTGCGCAACGGCGTGGCGGCGTACCGCCCCAACAACCTGCGCGGTCAGTGCTGGCGCGGGGCGATGCACGCCATCGCGCTGAACCTGTTCTTCCTGGCCCTGCCGCACATTCCGCTCGCCGACGTGACGGCGATCCAGTTCACCACGCCCATCTTCATCCTGTTCGGCGCCGCGCTGCTGCTGAAAGAAACCGTGTCGGCGGTGCGCTGGATCGCCGCGGCGGTCGGCTTCTCGGGCGTGCTGATCGTGATCGCGCCGCATCTGGCCGGCAGCGGCGGCGCGGGCGGCGGCTGGTGGAGCCTGGTGCTGCTGGCGTCGTCGCCGTTCTTCGCCGCGTCGTTCCTGATCAACAAGGCGCTGACCCGGCACGACTCGCCGAGCGTCATCGTGATGTGGCAGGGCATCACCGTGTCGGTGTTCACGCTGCCGCTCGCGATCCTGGTCTGGAAGGCGCCGACGCTGCTGCAGTGGGGGGCGTTTCTCGCCGCCGGCCTGCTGGGCACGATCGCGCACTACTGCATGACGCGGGCGTTCAGCCTGGCCGACATCTCGGCGGTGCAGCCGGTGCGCTTCCTCGACCTGATCTGGGCGTCGCTGCTCGGGCTGGCGATTTTCGGCACCTCGCCGTCCGCAACCGCCCTGGTGGGCGGCGCGGTGATCGTCGCCTCGACGATCTGGCTGGCGAAGAGGGAGTCGGACGCGAACGCAAGAGCGGTCGCGAACGCGAAGGCCAACCCCGTTATGCGGCCTTGACCTCGTTGTAGGCCCACTCGAGCCACGGCAGAACGCGCTCGATGTCCGAGGCCTGCACGGTCGCGCCGCACCAGAAGCGCAGTCCCGCCGGCGCGTCCTTGTAGGACCCGCAGTCGAGCGCGACGCCCTCCTGCTCCAGCAGCTTGACCAGCTTCTTGACCTGGTCGGCCGACAGGTCGAGCGACAGGCACACACTGGTGTTCGAGCGGCTTGCCTTGTCCTTGGCCAGGAAGCGGATCCAGGAGTGCTTCGCGACGAAAACCTCGAACAGCGCCAGGTTCTGCTCGGAGCGGCGAATCAGGCCGTCGAGCCCGCCGATCGAATCGGCCCAGGCCAGCGCGTCGAGGTAGTCCTCGTTGGCGAGCATCGACGGCGTGTTGATCGTGGAGCCCTCGAAGATCTCCTCGAGCAGTTTGCCGCCCTTCGTCATGCGGAAGATCTTCGGCAGCGGCCAGGCCGGCACGTAGCTCTCGAGACGCTCGACCGCGCGCGGCGACAGCACGATCATGCCGTGCGCCGCCTCGCCGCCCAGCGCCTTCTGCCAGGAGAAGGTGACGACGTCGAGCTTGCTCCAGGGCACCGGCATCGCGAACACCGCGCTGGTCGCGTCGCACAGGGTCAGGCCTTCGCGGGAATCGCTGATCCAGTCGCCGTTCGGCACCTTCACGCCGCTGGTCGTGCCGTTCCAGGTGAACACGACGTCGTGGTCGGGGCTGGCCTGGGTCAGGTCCGGCAACTCGCCGTACGGCGCCGAGAACACCCGCGCATCCTTCAGCTTCAACTGCTTGGCGATGTCCGAGGCCCAGCCTTCGCCGAACGACTCCCAGCTGAAGACGTCGACCGGCCGCGCGCCCAGCATCGACCACATCGCCATCTCGAAGGCGCCGGTATCGGAGGCGGGGACGATGCCGACGCGATAGTCGGCCGGCACGCCGAGGATGCGTTTCGTCTCGGCGATGCTCTTTGCCAGCCTGGCCTTGCCGAGCGACGAACGGTGCGAGCGGCCGAGCGCGTCGACGGGCAGCGCCGCCAGCGAGTAGCCTGGCCGCTTGGCGCAGGGTCCGGAGGAGAAGTTCGGAATCTCGGGTTTCAGCGTCGGCTTCACGGTCGGGCTTTCGGGTGGGATTGGAAAACCCGGTATTTTAGACCGATGCGCCCGATCCACGTCCTCCGCCTGCTGCTGCTGTCCTTCGTCTGGGGCACCGCCTACCTGTTCATGAAGACCTCGGTGCCCTCGTTCGGCGCCGGGCCGATGGTGTTCCTGCGCATGGCGCTGGCCGCCGTGCTGGTGCTGCTGCCGCTGACGCTGTGGCGCTCGGGGGTCGCGCCGTTGCGTGCGCACTGGCGCGGGATGGCGCTGTTCGGCATCGCCTTCACGGCCATCCCCTTCCTGGGCCTGGGGTACTCCGCGCGCTCGATCTCGGCGGGTCTGCTGGCGATCCTGCAGTCGGCGGCGCCGCTGTTCGCTGCGATCGTCGGCCGCATCTGGCTGGGCGAACGGATCACCGCGTGGCGTGCCGCCGGCCTGCTGATCGGCTTCGCCGGGGTTGCGATTCTGGTCGGGGACAGGATCTCGGTGCGGGAGGACGCCGGGATCGCGATCCTGATCACGCTGGCCGTCACCGCGCTGTGGGGCGTGTCGTCGAACTATGCGCGGGTGCGCCTGCACGCGGTCGACCCGGTCGCGCTCGCCGCCGGCAGCATGAGCGCGGCTGCCATCGTGCTCGCGCCCCTCGCCTGGCTGACCTGGCCCGAAGAGGCGCCCGGCACGCGCGCCTGGGCCGAGGTCGTGTTCCTGGGCCTGGCGTCGTCCGGACTCGGCTTCGTGCTGTACTTCGGGCTGCTGCGGCAGATCGGCGCGGTCCGTGCCACCTCGGTCACCTTCCTGTGCCCGGTCGTCGCGATGGTGTCGGCGGCGCTCTACATCGGCGAGGAGATCACGCTGCGGATGGTCGGCGGCTGCGCGGTGATCCTCGCCGGAACCGCGCTGACCCTGGGCCTGCTGCCGCTGCGCCGAACCTGAGCGGCGCGGCGGCATCCGCCGGCCCGGGCCGCGGCCGCCGCCGGCCCGCCGCGCGGCGCTATGATCGTGTCGGACCGCGCGCTCGAGGCAGACCGAGAAACGCGTGCGGTGCCGACATCGGAGCCCGAACATGCATCACAGCACCCCTCCCGCCCCAGAGCTGGTCGCAACCGTCCGCGGCTGGATCGACGAGGCCGCGCGCATCGTCGTCCTCACCGGAGCCGGCATCTCGACCGACTCCGGCATCCCCGATTTCCGCGGTCCGCAGGGCGTGTGGACGCGCAACCCCGCGGCCGAGAAGCTGTCGACGATCCAGAACTACCTCGCCGACCCGGAGGTGCGCAAGGCCGCCTGGCGGGGCCGGCTCGAGCACAGCGCCTGGACGGCGAAGCCGAACGCCGGGCACCACGCGCTGGTCGCGCTGGAGCGGCGCGGCAAGCTGCACGCGCTGATCACGCAGAACGTCGACGAACTGCACCAGATCGCCGGCAACACGCGCGACAAGGTCGTCGAAGTCCACGGCACGATCCGGCGCGTGATGTGCTGGCGCTGCGGGCGCCGCAGCCCGATGGAGGAGACGCTGGCGCGGGTGCGCGCCGGCGAAGCCGACCCCGCGTGCCCCGACTGCGGCGGCATCCTCAAGAGCGACACGATCTCGTTCGGGCAGGCCCTGGTGCCCGAGGTGATCGACCGCGCGCTGACGGCGGCGGGCGAAGCCGACCTGCTGCTCGCGGTCGGCTCGACGCTGCAGGTGTACCCGGTGGCGGGCGTGGTGCCGCTGGCCAAGGAGGCGGGCGCGCGCGTCGTGATCGTGAATGCCGACCCGACGCCGATGGACGACGTCGCCGACGCGCTGCTGCGCGGCTCGATCAGCGAGATCCTGCCGCAGATCTGCGGCGGCTGAGGCGCCGCCGCCGGCCCGGTCACGTCGTCGCGTTGCGCTGCTCGATCGAAGCCCGGATCTCGCCGACCAGCGCGCGCCAGGCCGCGTCGTACTCGTCGGTCCATTCCGCGCCGAGCCCGTCGCGGAACGTGTCCGCCAGGATCGAGAAGAACTGGATGAACTGCTCGGACGGCACGCCGATGCCCTGGTGGTTGAGCCACTCGGTGGCGAACAGCCCGTCGGCGAAGCCGCGCGGGCCGACGAAATCCATCACCGCTTCGAGCACTTGCTGAAGCATCTGGCCCTTGACGCTGTCGTCGCGGTCCAGCATGAACAGATCCCGCATGCCGGGATTCGCTTCGAACAGGCGCCGATAGACCAGCGGGGTCGGATCGCCGATCCGCTCGGCCACCAGTTCCAGACTCTTTTCGATCACATCCGCCGAAACGTTCATGAGCTCTCCATTCGCTCGAACAGGCTGCGCGCGCTTGGCTGCGCGAAATAGAACCATTCCTGGCCGGGCTCGGCCTTCGAATTCGGGAACACGATCCGTCCGTCGGCGGGCGCCGTCACCATCGTGCCATCATGCCTGCGACCGATGGCTTCGCCTGCACGCACCGGGTCGAAACTGGACCAGATGCGCACGAAGCCGTCGTCGGGATGCAACCGGTCGGTCACGTCGACGAGCCGGATCACTTCGTGGCGCGGCGCGGGCGGCTCGAGCTCGACCGGGGCGAGGCGCAGCAGCGCCAGCGCCTGCATGATCGCGCGATGGGCAACCTGCGGCGCGGCCGGGTCCTCGTGCTGGCCGCACTCGACGGTGACCGCGTACCCGCCGCGCGAGCGCATGTATTCGGTCGTGCCGACGCCGTAGTTCGGGTCGTTGTTCAGCAGGTGCTGGCGCTCCGCCGAGCCCGGACGCTGCCGGCGGCGCCGGACGCCGCGCTCGTAGGCGTCGAGCCAGCCCTCGACGATGCGGGTCGGCCCGACGTGGGCGGCAAGCGCCGACTCCTCGGCCGAACGCGCGAACGGCTCGAGGTCGCCGTCGTTGTCGCGCGGCCCGACCAGCGCGAAGGGCTGCCCCGGCGACAGGAACGAGTGCAGGTCGAGCAGCGCGTCGTGCCCGTCGAGCAGCGGGCACAGGACGTTCGCGATGCGGTCCTCGAAATCCTGCGGTGCCGCCGCGGGACGCAGATTGCGGTTCAGGTTGCGGTCGCCGGCACGCTGGCCGAGCGCGTGGGCGAGCGGATTGGTCACCGGCACCATCGTGAGCGTTCCGCGCTCGATGCGCAGCGCGCCTTCGGTCAGATCGCGCGCCACGCGCTCGATCGCGTGCATGCCGCAGACCTCGTTGCCATGGACCGCGGCGAGCACGATCAGCCGCGGGCCCGGCCTCAGGCCGAAGAACTGTTGGGCGCGCAGGTGGTAGGTCTGGGCGCGCGGTGCTGCCTCGGTCACATCGATCTCCCGGACACGGCGCCCGGATTTCGTCCATCGAACCCCGGGGGCGTCGACCCCGAAGTTTTGCACAAGAACCTTGCGCCTCCGGGTTCGCGCGACCGGATTAGCTGACAGAATTGCCGCGTCCGCATCGAAATTCCTGCGTTGAAACTTCTTCGATGCAACTGAGCGAAACCACGGAGAACACGATGAACCGTCTGCGCTTCGGCGCCTTCCTGGCACCCCACCACCCGATCGGCGAGCATCCGCGCCTGCAGTACCGCAGCGACCTCGACCTGGTCGAGCAGTCTCGACAAGCTCGGCTACGACGAGTTCTGGTGCGGCGAGCACCACTCGACCGGCTGGGAGACGATCGCGTCGCCCGAGATGTTCCTCGCCGCGGCCGGCGAGCGCACGCCACCGCATCATGCTCGGCACCGGCGTGGTCTCGCTTCCCTACCACCATCCGTTCAACGTCGCGCAGCGCATCGTGCAGCTCGACCACATGACCGGCGGCCGCGCCATCTTCGGCACCGGTCCGGGCGCCCTCCCGTCGGACGCGTACACGCTCGGCATCGATCCGCATGGTGCAGCGCGACCGCCAGGACGAGGCCCTGGGCGTGATCCGCCGCCTGCTCGCCGGCGGCGAGCGCTTCACCTACGAGAGCGACTGGTTCACGCTGAAGGACGCAAGGCTGCAGCTGCTGCCGCTGCAGGAGAAGCTGCCGATGGTCGACGGCCTCGACGATCAGCCCCTCGGGCATGACCCTGGCCGGCAAGCACGGCACCGGCGTGATCTCGATCGGCTCGACGTCGACCGAAGGCCTGGCCGCGCTCGCCACGCAATGGAGCTTCGCCGAGGAATCCGCGGCCAGGCACGGCAACACCGTCAGCCGCAAGGACTGGCGCGTGCTGCTGTCGTGGCACATCGCCGAGAGTCGCGAGCAGGCCCGGCGCGAGGCGAAGGACGGCCTGATGCGATGGCACAACGAGTACGTCGTCGGCACGCTGATGCGCCCCGGTGCGAAGCACTTCCGCACGCCGGACGAGGCGGTCAACGAAACGGCCTTCTCGCCGATGTCGGCGTCGATCATCGGCACGCCCGACGACCTCGTGAAGGCGGTCCGCGACCTGCAGGAAATCACCGGTGGTTTCGGCACGCTGATCGGCTTCGTGCACGACTGGGCGAACCGCGACGCGACGAAGCGCAGCTGGGACCTGGTCGCGCGCTACGTGATCCCGGAGCTCAACGGCCACCTGACGCACTATCGCGAATCGCGCGAGCACGTGATCGCGAACCGCGGGTCCTTCGAGGCCGCCGGCAAGGCCGTGCTGAACAAGATCATGGAACACGAAGGCGCGACCAAGGCGCTGGCCGTGACGCGCAACAGCCGCCTCGCGATGCCCGGGCATCACGCCCCCGACCTGAACCGCAAGGACTGACACCCGCCTGCCGACCGGCAGGCGCGAGACGCACGGCCCGGTTCGCCGGGCGATAGGAGAGACGACGATGACCGATCCGGTCCACATCCTGGTCGACGCGCCGGCGCCGGGCGTCAGGCGCATCACGCTGAACCGCCCCGAGAAGCGCAACGCGCTGAACAACGCACTGCGCTCCGAGATCTTCGCGACGCTGGAATCGCACGACCGCGACCCCGACGTGCGCGTCACGATCATCCGCGGCGCCGGCCCGGCCTTCTGTTCCGGCTACGACCTGTCGGCCAACAACCGGGAGGGCCAGCCCTACCACTCGTCCGACGGACTCGGGCAGTGGTCGCGCCACGTGGTCGACGGCTGGTTCCGGGTCTGGGACCTGGGCAAGCCGGTGATCGCCCAGGTGCACGGCTACTGCCTGGCCGGCGGCACCGAACTGGCGACCGCCTGCGACCTGGTCTACGTGGCCGAGGACGCGCAGATCGGCTATCCGCCGGTGCGGCTGATGAGCCCGCCCGACATGCAGTTCCATCCCTGGCTGATGGGCATGCGCCAGGCGATGGAGTCGATGCTCACCGGCGACGCGCTGAGCGGCAGCGAAGCCGCGCGGCAGGGCTGGGCGAATCGCGCCTATCCCGCCGAGCAGCTGGAGGCCGAGGTGCTGGCGATCGCCGAGCGGGTCGCGAAGCTGCCGACCGAACTGGCGGCGATCAACAAGCGCAGCGTGCATCGCGCGATGGAGATCATGGGCCTGCGCGCGGCGATCCGCTCCGGCACCGAACTGCAGGCGCTCGCCTTCCAGACCGAGCCGAGCAAGGCCTACATGACGCGCTTCCGACGCGACGGCGCCAGCGTCAGCGGGCTGCTGAGCGAACGCGACGCGAACTTCGGCGACTATCGCGAACGTGACAAGTAGTCGCGGAACTTCGGGACGCGCGGGCGTCCGCGCCACCGCCGCACGCGCCACTGCCGCACGCGCGTCCGCATACGGCGTCCTGCTGCGCGGGCTGGCCTTACTGACGCTGGTCGGTGCGACGACTCCGGGCGCGGCCGCGTCAGGCGATGCGCGGCCGGCCGCATCCGCGTCGCGCCCCGCTCCGGAGCAGGCCGCCCCCGCGTTCGCGCGCTGCCTGTCGACGCTGCGCGGCACCGCGCTGTCCGGCGGGGTCACGGCCGACACCTTCGATCGCGCAACGACCGGGATCGCGCCGGACCTCGGCGTGCTCGACCTGCTCGACTACCAGCCCGAATTCCGCACGCCGATCTGGGACTACCTGGCCGGGCTGGTCGACGACGAGCGCGTCGCCGACGGCCGCGCGATGCTCGAGCGATGGGCGCAGGTGCTGGCGTCCGTCGAACAGCGTTTCGGCGTGGACGCCGCGACCGTCGTGGCGGTCTGGGGCGTCGAGAGCGACTTCGGCCGCTCGACCGGGAACCGGCCGCTCGTGACCTCGCTGGCGACCTTGTCCTGTTTCGGGCGCCGGCAGGCGTTCTTTCGCGGCGAATTCGTCAGCACGCTGCGCATCGTGCAGGACGGTCACGTTTCGGCGGACGGCCTGGTCGGCTCCTGGGCCGGCGCGTTCGGGCACACCCAGTTCATGCCGTCGACTTTCCTGCGCACCGCGGTCGACTTCGACGGCGACGGCCGGCGCGACATCGTCGGCAGCGTGCCGGATGCACTGGCCTCGACGGCCAACTACCTGAAGCGCGCCGGCTGGCGCACCGGCGAGCCCTGGGGCTACGAGGTGAGACTGCCGGTCGGGTTCGATCCGTCGCTGGCGGGCCGCCGCAACCGGCGCGCGCTCGCCGACTGGATCGCGATGGGGGTCCGCCGGATCGAACGCCCGGGCGAAAGCGGCGGCGCGGCAGCGCCGCCGGCACCCGCCACGCAGGCCGCCGTGCTGCTGCCCGCCGGCCCTGCGGGCCCCGCATTCCTTGTGTTCCGCAACTTCGACGCGATCTATGCGTACAACGCGGCCGAGAGCTACGCGCTCGCGATCGCCCACCTGTCGGACCGCCTGCGCGGTGCCGGGCCGATCGTCGCGCGCTGGCCCACCGACGACCCCGGGCTGTCGCGCGCGGAGCGGCGCGAGCTGCAGACGCTGCTGGCGCAGCGCGGCCACGACATCGGCACCGTCGACGGCATGATCGGCGAGCGATCGCGGGCGGCGATCCGGGCCGAGGAACAGCGCCTCGGCATGCCCGCCAGCGGCCGCGCCGGACGCGTGATCCTCGAGCGCCTGCGGGCGGGCTGAACCGGGCAGGGCACGGCGCTCAGGACGCCTGCACCGCCGCTTCGGCGGCGAACGGCCGCAGTTCGTCCTCGCTCAGCGTCTCGCGCTCGAGCAGCGCCGCTGCTCCGGCCTCGAGCCGGTCGCGCCGCGCTTCGAGCAGGCCGGTCGCCCGGGAAAACGCCCGCGCCACCAGCGCCCGCACGGCGACATCGATGCGGCGCGCGGTGTCCTCCGAGTAGTCGTGCACGGCAGTGCCCGGCAGCCCCGGCCCGAGCAGCGGCGCCTGCTGCTGCTCGTAGGTGACGTTGCCGAGTTCCTCGTCCATGCCGAAGCGCACGACCATCGACCGGGCGATTTCGGTCGCCTTCACCAGGTCGTCGGCGGCGCCGGTCGAGACTTCGCCGAACACGATCGACTCGGCGGCGCGCCCGCCGAGGAGCACGGCCATCTTGTCCTCGAGTTCGCGCTGCGTCATCAGAAAACGGTCTTCGGTGGGCCGCTGGATCGTATAGCCGAGCGCGCCGACGCCGCGCGGGATGATCGACACCTTGTGGATCCGGTCGCTGCCGGGGATCGACAGCGCGACCAGCGCGTGCCCCATCTCGTGGTGCGCGACGATGCGCCGCTCGGCCGCGTTCAGCAGCCGGTTCTTCTTCTCGAGTCCGGCGACGATGCGCTCGACCGCACCGGTGAAGTCCGCCAGCGACACCGCGTCCGCGCCGCGCCGCGTGGCGAGCAGCGCCGCCTCGTTGACGAGATTGGCGAGATCGGCGCCGGAGAACCCCGGGGTGAGCGCCGCCACCTGCTCGGGGTCGGCGTCGGCCGCCAGGGTCACGCGCCGCACGTGCACCTTCAGGATCTGCACGCGGCCGATCTTGTCGGGACGGTCGACCAGCACCTGGCGGTCGAAACGGCCGGCGCGCAGCAGCGCGGGATCGAGGATCTCGGGGCGGTTGGTCGCCGCCAGCAGCACCAGGCCGGCGCGCGGATCGAAGCCGTCGAGCTCGGCGAGAAGCTGGTTCAGCGTCTGCTCCTTTTCGTCGTGCCCGCCCAGCCCGAAGGCGCCACGCGCGCGGCCCAGAGCGTCGATTTCGTCGATGAAGATGATCGCCGGCGCACGCTGCCTGGCCTGTTCGAACAGGTCGCGCACACGCGCCGCCCCCACGCCGACGAACATCTCGACGAACTCGGAGCCGTTGATCGAGAAGAACGGCACGCCGGCCTCGCCGGCGACCGCGCGCGCCAGCAGCGTCTTGCCGGTGCCGGGCGGCCCGACCAGCAGGATCCCTTTCGGCAGGCGCGCGCCGAGCCGGCCGTGGCTCTTCGGATCCTTCAGAAAACCGACCACTTCCTGAAGCTCGGCCTTCGCCTCGTCGACGCCGGCGACATCGTCGAAGGTGACCTTGATGTCGGTCTCCATGTAGACGCGCGCCTTGCTCTTGCCGATCGACAGCAGGCCCCCGCCGAGGCCGCCGCCCAGCCCGTCCTTGCCGGCCATGCGGCGCGCGAGCAGCATCCAAACCCCGTAGAAGATCAACGCCGGCAGGACCCAGGACAGCACGTCGCGCAGCAGACCGCCCTGCGCCGCCCCGGTGAAGCGCACCTCGCGCTTCGCGAGCAGGTCCGCGAAGCCGGGTTCGACGCGCAGCGTGACGAAGCGGTCCCGCCCGTCGGGCAGCGGGCTCTTCAGCTGACCTTGCAGCCGGTCGGGATGGACCACCACCTCCTTGACGTTGCCGTCCTCGAGCTGGCGCATGAACTCGCTGTAGGCCAGCGGCTCCACCTCCCGCCACGTCTGCCAGGCGTCGCGCGCAAGAATCGCGAACAGGATCGCGACGGCGAGGTACCAGGGGTTCCAGCGCGGCTTTTCGTCCATCCGGAGATTCTACGGTTTCGGTGCGCCCGGAACAGCGTCCGGTTGACGATTCTCATCGGCAGCGCAGCGGGCCGCTGCTAGCTTGCACAGAAGCCCGCGACGCGCCGCGTCGGCGCGCGCGGCATCGCGATCAACGGGGGATGTGGCATGGCAGCGAAACTTGTTCTGTTCGACGACGAAGCCCACGCGAAGATCATCCGCGGCGTCGCCACGCTGGCGAACGCGGTGAAGGTGACGCTGGGTCCCAAGGCACGCACGGTGGTCCTGCAGCGCGACTTCGGGCCGCCCACCATCATCAATTCGGGGGTCATCGTCGCGCGCGAGATCGAGCTCGAGGATCCGTTCGAGAACATGGGCGCGCAGATGGTGCGCGAGGTCGCGTCGAAGACTTCCGAGGTGGCGGGCGACGGCACCACCACCGCCACCGTGCTGGCCCAGGCGATCGTCCTCGAGGGCATGAAGTACATCGCCGGCGGCCTGAATCCGATGGACCTGAAGCGCGGGGTCGATCGCGCGGTCGAGGCGGTGATCGCCGAACTCAAGCGGTCGGCGCGCCCGTGCGGGACGCGCACCGAGATCGCGCAGGTGGCGACGATCTCCGCGAACAACGACACGACGATCGGCGAGATGATCGCCAACGCGATGGAGAAGGTCGGCAAGGACGGCGTGATCACGGTGGAGGACGGCTCCGGCCTGGCCAGCGAACTGGACGTGGTCGAGGGCATGCGCTTCGACCGCGGCTATCTCTCGCCGTACTTCATCAACGTCCCCGACAAACCCCGGGTGGTGCTCGAGGATCCGTTCATCCTGATGTGCGATCGCAAGATCGGCAGCATCCACGAACTGCTGCCCGTGCTCGAGCAGATCGCGAAGGCGGCCCGCCCCCTGCTGGTGGTCGCCGAGGAGGTCGAAGGCGAGGCACTCGCCACGCTGGTGGTCAACATGCTGCGCGGCATTCTGAAAGTCTGCGCCGTCAAGGCGCCGGGCTTCGGCGACCGGCGCAAAGCGATGCTCGAAGACCTGGCGATCCTGACCGGCGGCCACGTCATCGCGGAGGAGGCCGGCCTGTCTCTGGAGAAGGCGCACCTCGATGATCTCGGACGAGCCAAGCGGGTCGAGATCGACAAGGACACGACGACGATCATCGGTGGCACGGGCGATCCTGCCGCGATCGAAGGCCGGGTCGCGCAGATCCGCCAGGCCATCGACGATGCCACCAGCGACTACGACCGCGAGAAGCTTCAGGAGCGCGCCGCCAAGCTGGCCGGCGGGGTCGCCGTCGTGAAGGTGGGCGCGGCCACCGAGATGGAAATGAAGGAGCGCAAGTCGCGCGTCGAGGATGCGCTGCACGCCACGCACGCCGCGATCGAGGAAGGCATCCTGGCCGGCGGCGGGGTGGCGCTGGTGCGCGCGCGCGATGCGATCGCATCGCTGCGCGGCGACAACCTCGACCAGGATGCCGGCATCCGCATCGTCGGCCGCGCGCTCGAGGAGCCGCTGCGACAGATCGTGACGAACGCGGGCGACGAGCCATCGGTGGTCGTCAACCGGGTCGCGGGCGGCACGGGCGCCTTCGGCTACAACGCGGCGAACGGCAGCTTCGGCGACCTGGTCGCGATGGGCGTGCTGGACCCCTGCAAGGTCACCCGCACCGCGCTGCAGAATGCCGCGTCGATCTCCGGGCTGATCCTGACGACCGCCTGCATGGTCGCGAAGAAGCCGCAGCCGCCGGGGATGGCGCCGATGCCGATGGGCGGACCCGAGATGTGACGGGAGGAGTCCCATGACCGACGGAACGCCCCCCACCGACACCGGGATGGCTGCCACGAGCGACGGAACGCCCGCCGCGAACGAGGATGCGCAGCGACTCGCGCGAGCGTCGCGCCCCGCCGAGGAGGCACTGCGCCTGCATCCGTTCTACCGCGGCAAGATGCAGACGCTCCCCAAGTGCGCGATCCGCGGACTGGACGACTTCTCGATCTGGTACAGCCCGGGAGTCGCCGCACCGTGCAAGGCGATCCAGCAGGATCCCGAACTCGTCTACGAGCACACGAACCGCGGCAACCTGGTGGCCGTGGTGTCCGACGGCAGTCGCGTGCTGGGGCTCGGCGACATCGGCCCGGAAGCCGGCCTGCCGGTGATGGAGGGCAAGGCGCTGCTGTTCAAGTACCTGGGCGGTGTCGATGCGATCGGGCTGTGCCTGCGCAGCACGAACGAACAGGAATTCATCCGCGCGGTGCAGATGCTCGAGCCCTCGTTCGGCGCGATCAATCTCGAGGACATCGCGCAGCCGAAGTGCTTCCGCATCCTCGAGGCGCTGCGCTCGACGATGGGCATCCCGGTCTGGCACGACGACCAGCAGGGCACGGCGGTCGTCACGCTGGCCGGCCTGCTGAACGCGCTCGAGGTGGTCGGTAAGCGGCTCGACGAGGTGCGCATCGCGATGATCGGAACGGGCGCTGCCAACAGCGCGACCTACCGGCTGCTGAAGGCCTTCGGCGTCGATCCCGGCAGGATCGTCGCCTGCGATTCGCACGGAACGCTGCATCCGGGCCGCGGCGACATCGCCGCGAAGAAGGCAGAGTTCGGCGAGCGCTGGCGGATCTGCACTGAGTCGAATGCCGGGGGGGTCGTCGGCGGCATCGCGCAGGCACTGCAGGGCGCCGACGTCTGCATCGCGTTCTCGAAGGCCGGTCCCGGCACGATCGATCCGCAGGGCATCCGCGGGATGGCGCGCGACGCGATCGTGTTCGCCTGCGCCAATCCGGTGCCAGAGATCTGGCCCTGGCAGGCGCACGAGGCCGGCGCCCGCATCGTCGCCACCGGCCGCGGCGACTTCCCCAACCAGGTCAACAACTCGCTGTGCTTCCCGGCGATCTTCCGCGGCGTGCTCGACGTGCGCGCGCGCACCATCTCCGACGGCATGGCGATCGCCGCCGCGCGCGAGATCGCGGCGTTCGCACGCGAGCGCGGCATCGGCGACGACCGCATCGTGCCCCGCATGGACGAGCACGAGCTCTACCCGCGCGTCGCCGCCGCGACCGGGATGGCGGCGCAGGCCGAGGGGCTGGCGCGCACGGTTGCGACGCGCGACGCGCTGCTTGCGCGGGCGACCGCGCAGATGAGCGACGCGCGGCGTGCGACCGAGGTGTTGATGAAGGAAGGGATCATCGCCGCTCCGCCCGGATGAAGGCACGCGGGTAGCGGACGTCGAGACCGGAGGCGGACGAGACCTGGATGGAGCGATACGTCGGGTGCGTCGCGGGCGTCCGGATCCGGCTCGACGATCCGGGTGCGGAGCGGCCTTCCCGGCCCGGATCACGAGCCCGGATGCGCCGCGTACCAGGCGAGGCAATCCGATTCGCGGCCGCGCACCACGCGCCTGCCGACCAGTTCGCCGTGGGTTTCGGTGACCACGGTGCGCTGCTGCTCGGGCTGGGTATCGTGATGGAAGTAGAGCACCACCCAGTCGAACACGCGGCCGAGGTCGTGCGCGCGCGCGGTGTTCGAGTACAGCGCGGTGAAGTGCCAGTCGCCCCGGCTGGTGTGCAAAATCGGCAGCCACGGCCGGCCGTCGGGGTTGAAGCGCTTGGTCGCGATCAGTTCCAGCCGGCCGGCGCGCGCATCCTCGCGATACTGGCGGTCGACGTCGAGCAGGACCCCGACTTGCGGCTCGATGCCGCCCGCCGGTCGCGCCGGACGGCGCCATCGACGCGTGCGATCGAGCATCGCGGTCAGTGAATCGCGGATCGCTGCCGCGCGCCGCGGACCGACGCCGCGCACTTGCGCCAGGCGCCCTTCGTGGCACGCGGTCTCGAGCGCTTCCAGCGTGTCGACGCCCAGCGTGTCGTGCAGACGCTCGGCCAAGTCGGCACCGACCCCCGGAATCGTCCGGAACAGCTGCGTCGGATCGACGCTGCCTCGCATCCGGTCGAGCTGGCTCCAGCCGCCGGTGACCAGCATCTCCGCGATCGCGGCGGCGATACTGCGGCCCACATGCGGCAGCGCATCGAGCGCTTGCACGCCGCCGGCATCGAACAGTTCCCGCACGCCTCGATCCAGCCCGGCGACCGTGTCGGCCGCCTTGCGGTACGCGCCCGCACGGAACGGGTTCGCCCCCTGCGCCTGCAGCAGGTCGGCAGCCTCGCGCAGCCGCTGCGCGACGTCCTGGTTCTCGGCGAGTGCTGCGTTCATTCCCGATCCCGCACTGGTGCCGGAGCAGGCGCCGATGTCGCGGCCTGCGTTCGTGCCGGGTCCGCCATTGGTGCCGGAGCCAGCAGCGCGCTCGCCACCGCGGCGAGGCGCCGCCAGTGCGAGCCCGGCCAGTAGACACGGCGGCAGCCGGAGCACCTGGTCAGCGGCGGCGGGTCCGCGGCGATGCGCTGCGGAAGGCGACCCGCGACCTCGCCCGCTGCGACGGGACCCAGTTCCCCGTTGCATTCGAGACAGCGCGTGAAAGGCTGCGCGAAACGCTGCAGTTCGTAGCGCGCGATCACCTCGCGGATCTGTCCGTCGACGTCGACTGCCCGCACGAAGCGGCCGCAGCGGATGCGCCGGTGCTTGAGCAGCTCGCGATCCCGGCTCAGCAGGATCCGGCCGTCGCCGTCGGAGCGTTCCGCAAGCCGATGATCCGGCGCATCCTGCGCGAGCTCGGTGTCGAAGCCGAGCAGGCGCAGGCGGCGGGCGAGGCCGCCGAGGTGCGCGTCCGCGAGGAAGCGCGGCGGCTGCATCGACGCGGCATCGAGCGGGCCGGCGGGCTCGCGGATGCCTGCGACCGGCGGATACACGTCGACCTCGTCGGCATCGTGCAGCGGGTCGTCGAGTCGCACGCTGCGCCCGCCGACACGGACCTCGCCGATTTCGGTGTGCGGCACGCCGAGCGCCTCGAGTGCGTGCTTGACCGTGGCGTCGCGGGCGCATGCGCGCTCGACGACGCTGCCGCGCAGCGGCGCCGGCAGCAGATCATTGACTTCGCCATGGAATCGGTAGCGTGGCATCGTCGACCCGGACGAATCCCGACGTCCGCGCGCGCCAGTCAGCGCATCCGGCGCGCGGCGCTCAGGCGTCCACGATCACGCCAGGGTTCAGGATACCCTTCGGGTCCAGCGTGCGCTTGAGCAGGCGCATCAGCGCGATCTCCTCGGGCGTGCGGCTGAGCGCCAGGTGGGCGCGCTTGGCCAGGCCGATCCCGTGCTCGGCGGAGACCGACCCCGACGGCGGCAGCGCGCCGTAGACGATCTGCTCGATCGCGTGCCGGTCGTCGGCGCCGAGCGTCGGCCCCACGTTGACGACCACGTGCAGGTTGCCGTCGCCGAGGTGCCCCAGCACCCAGCAGTGGTGCGCGGCGTAGCGCCGCGCGAGATCGCTGCGGATGCGCTCGACGTACGCCTTCATCAGCGGCAGCGGCACCGAGATGTCGAAGCTGATGCGCTCGCCGTGCCGGCCCATCTCCGTGACGCTGTCGCGGATCACCCAGATGTTCCGCACTTCCTTGTCGCTCTGCGCGATCACGACGTCGTCGATCAGCCCATCCTCGATCGCCTCGCCGAGCACGCGCTCGAAGCGCGCGGCGTCGGCCTCGCGGTCGCCGCCCTGAGATTCGATCAGCACGTACAACGGCTTGCCGTTGGGCAGCGGCGCGCGATGCGGCCCGGGCGGAATCGTGACGAGGTCGTAGTACTCGCGCCACATCACTTCGAAGGCCGACAGCGCGCCGCCGAACTGCCGGTCGACACGACGCAACAGTTCGACGACCTGGTCGAAACCGCTGCACGCTGCCAGCGCGACCTGCTCGCTCGCCGGCGCCTCGAACAGGCGGAAGACGATGCGCGTGACGATGCCGAGCGTTCCCTCCGCGCCAATGAACAGCTGCTTCAGGTCGTAGCCCGTGTTGTTCTTCAGCAGCCGGTTCATCGACGACAGCACGGTGCCGTCGGCGAGCACGGCCTCGAGGCCCAGCACCATCGCGCGCGTCATGCCGTACCGGATCACTCGGTTGCCGCCGGCATTGGTCGACAGGTTGCCGCCGAGCGTCGCCGACCCGCGCGCGCCGAGGTCGAGCGGAAACAGCAGCCCCTGCGCCGCGGCCGCTTCCTGCAGCGCCTGCAGCGTGACCCCGGACTGGACGACGGCGACACGCTGCATCGGGTCGATCTCTTCGATGCGCCGCATCCGCTCGGTCGACAGCACCAGCACGTCGGGCTGCGTCTCGGCGCCGCGCACCAGTCCGCTGATGCCCCCCTGCGGCACGACGACCTGGCCGGCCGCATGGCACGCCTTCATCACCGCGGCAACCTGCGCGGTGCTGTCGGGCCGGGCGAGGTAACGCGTCTGCAGGGTTCCGGGACGCGCCACCGAGGCCGGACGGGCCAGCACGTCCTCGCCTGCCAGCCACCCGGAGGGGCCGAGAATGGATTGCAGCTGCTGCTCGAGTTCGGGTGTCATCGGGAACCCCGGAAGAGTCAGAACGGACGCACGCCGATCAACGCGGCGTGCAGGTGAAGGGCGAAGACAGCCCAGGCCACGCCACCGACGACGATCGCCACCAGATCGCGCCACGGGCGGACCGCCGGCGCCGGCGCGGCGGCGGCGCGGTCGCGGCCGCGGGCTGCGCGGAACACCAGCACCGCCCACAGCAGGAAGACGCCGAACAGCACGACGTCGGCGAGGCTTCCGTTCGCGAGCAGATGGGCCAGAGCCCAGGTCTTGACGGCCACCGTCATCGGGTGCCGGATCGCCGCCTTGATGCGCGTGCCCGGCACGTACGCAGCCGCGAGCAGCACGAAAGCCAGCAGCGTGAGCAGCGACGCGAGATGCCGGGTCCACAGCGGCGGACTCCACAACTCGACCGGCGCCTGCCGCGCCAGACCGTAGCCCCACACGATCAGCACGAAGCCCGCGATCGAGACGAGCGAGTACAGGCCCTTCCAGCCGTTGGCGCCGAGCCGCGCGATCTGCGCGCTGCGCCAGCCGTCGGCGAACACGCGCACAGAGTGCATGCCGATGAACAGGACCAGACCGAGGACGAGATACATCATGGCAGCGGCTTTCGAAGATGGGCGATCGGATCGGACAGCCGCGCACGCCAAACGGGGCCGAGCCTGTCCGTGCCGGACCGCGTCGAACGTTAGCATGGTTCGCGCATCGGTCCGTCCGCAGCGGCAGCCCGTCGGACGGGACCTGCGCGCGCGCCGCGCGCGTGGAATGATCGGCTTCATGCCTGCCCCGCCCGCTCCGCTCGAGTCGAGCCATCGGCTGAACGCGCCGATCGTGCTCACCGCCGTCGCGCCCACCGGCAGCGACGAGCACGGCCGGCCACCGCCGCAGTGGATGCCCGGCCAGCGGCTGACGGCACACGTGATCGAAAGCGACGGCAAGGGGCGCTGGCGGGTGGAGGTCGGCGGCCGGCAGTTCCTGATGACTCTTCCGTCCTGGATCCGCGGCGGCGATTCGGTCGAGCTCGACTACCTGCACGCAACGCCGCGCGTCACCTTCGCCCTGTCGCCCTCGCCGGCAACGCCTGCCGGAACCTCGGTCAGCCTCGGGGCGGCGGCGCGAATGATCGGCGAGCTCGCGCGGCAGACAACCGAGGAACGGACGACGTCCGCGGAAGCGAGCGCGAGCGGGGCAACGAGTCGGGAGACGGGCCGGGCAGCGGCCGGCTCTTTGGCCGCGACCTTCGCGACGGCGCCTCTGCTGGGGGCAGGACCGGTCGCCGCCGATCTCCTCGCGCCACTGCTGCGCCGCGCACTGTCCCGCAGCGGCCTGTTCTACGAGTCGCACCAGCTGCAGTGGATCA
Source organism: uncultured beta proteobacterium (assembly GCA_963849015.1). Classification (GTDB taxonomy): domain Bacteria; phylum Pseudomonadota; class Gammaproteobacteria; order Burkholderiales; family Burkholderiaceae_E; genus Quisquiliibacterium. The sequence goes on along the minus strand of CAWKFK010000005.1, from coordinate 178,807 downwards.
CCGGGCAGCGCAGCCTCGAGTCGCTGCTGGCCGAGCCACAAGGCCGGCTCTCCCGGCCGCCGCCCGCCGAGACGGCCCCGCTGGTGCGTCGGCAGCTCGAAACCCTGGAGACCGGGCACCTCGCCTGGCAGGGCCAGGTCTGGCCGGGCCAGCCGATGCGCTGGGAGATCGACGAACCGCCCGCCGACGAGCGCCGCGAGCGCGATCCCTCGGCGCGCGGCTGGCGCACCCGCCTGCACCTGGAGTTGCCCGCCCTGGGCGGCGTCGATGCCGAGCTTTCTTTCGCCGACGGCGCGGTACGGGTCGAACTGCTGGCGGCGGATGCGGCGCGCGCGACCCGGATGCGTGCGGCGCTTCCCGGGCTGCTCGGCGCTTTCGAGGCTGCCGGCCTGCCGCTGACGGCGGTGACGGTACGCCATGCCCTCGACGGTGCGCCATGAGTGATCCCGGCTGCCGCCCGGACAATGCGCCGCCCGCGCTGGCGGTGGCGATGGCCTACCGGGAAGGCGACCCGGCGCCGACGGTCGTCGCGAAGGGGCGCGGTGCGATCGCGCAGATGATCATCGAGCGCGCGACCGCCGCAGGGGTCTACGTGCACGAATCGCCGGAGCTGGTTTCGCTGCTGATGCAGGTCGACCTGGACCAGCACATCCCCGAGCAGTTGTACCGGGCGACAGCCGAACTGCTGGCCTGGTTGTACCGGCTGGAGCACGGGCTCGTTGCCGGGCCAGAACCGGGGTCCGGCCCTCTGCCGGAACTGCCGTCGAACCCGCCCGCGCGGCTGCCCGGCGGAGATTTCGCACAGGACGCGAACGTCGCCCCTTGAAATCTTCGGGGCGAGTCCGTATGATTAGCACTCGCAAACGATGAGTGCTAGTACTACCCGGCATGGCCCGGGTCGTCTCCTCGGCGTTTCTCGACAAGGCTGCCACGGCAGCCCCTGGTTTTTCTGCAAACCCCCTTTGATCAAGAACTCAGGAGCCAACTCCATGAAACTTCGTCCCCTGCACGATCGCGTGATCATCAAGCGCCTCGACTCCGAGCGCAAGACCGCTTCGGGCATCGTGATCCCGGACGCCGCCGCCGAGAAACCCGACCAGGGCGAGATCCTGGCCGTCGGCAACGGCAAGGTCGGCGACGACGGCAAGCTCCGTCCGCTGGGCGTGAAGGTCGGCGACAAGGTGCTGTTCGGCAAGTACAGCGGCCAGACCGTCAAGGTCGACGGCGACGAGCTTCTCGTGATGCGCGAAGAAGACATCATGGCCGTGGTCGAGGGCTGACCCCTCTTCACCCGAACGCGACACTCCCCACATTCCCGAGTATTCAGGAGACTGAACAATGGCAGCCAAGCAAGTACTGTTTCACGACGACGCCCGCCACAAGATGGTCAACGGCGTCAACATCCTGGCCAACGCGGTCAAGGTCACGCTCGGCCCGAAGGGCCGCAACGTCGTGCTCGAGCGCAGCTTCGGCGCTCCGACCGTCACCAAGGACGGTGTCTCGGTCGCCAAGGAAATCGAGCTGAAGGACAAGTTCGAGAACATGGGCGCGCAGATGGTCAAGGAAGTCGCTTCCAAGACCTCGGACAACGCCGGTGACGGCACCACCACCGCGACCGTGCTGGCCCAGGCGATCGTGCGCGAAGGCATGAAGTACGTTGCCGCCGGCATGAACCCGATGGACCTGAAGCGCGGCATCGACAAGGCCGTCGATCGGCCCTGACCGAAGAGCTGAAGAAGATCAGCAAGCCCTGCACCACCACCAAGGAAATCGCCCAGGTCGGCTCGATCTCGGCCAACTCGGACACCGAGATCGGCGAGATCATCGCCAACGCGATGGAGAAGGTCGGCAAGGAAGGCGTGATCACCGTCGAAGACGGCAAGTCGCTGAACAACGAACTCGACGTCGTCGAGGGCATGCAGTTCGACCGCGGCTACCTGTCGCCGTACTTCATCAACAACCCGGACAAGCAGATCGCCGTGCTGGAAGATCCGTTCGTGCTGCTGCACGACAAGAAGATCTCCAACATCCGCGACCTGCTGCCGGTGCTCGAGCAGGTCGCCAAGGCCGGCCGTCCGCTGCTGATCGTCGCCGAGGAAGTCGAAGGCGAAGCGCTGGCCACCCTGGTGGTCAACAACATCCGCGGCATCCTGAAGACCGTCGCCGTCAAGGCCCCGGGCTTCGGCGACCGTCGCAAGGCGATGCTCGAAGACATGGCGATCCTGACCGGCGGCACGGTCATCGCCGAAGAGACCGGCATGACGCTGGAGAAGGCCGGCCTGCAGGAACTGGGCCGCGCCAAGCGCGTCGAGATCGGCAAGGAAAACACCACGATCATCGACGGCGCCGGTGAAGCCAAGGCCATCGAGGCCCGCGTCAAGGCGATCCGTCGCGCAGATCGACGAAGCCACCAGCGACTACGACCGCGAGAAGCTGCAGGAGCGCGTCGCCAAGCTGGCCGGCGGCGTCGCGGTGATCCGCGTCGGTGCCGCGACCGAAGTCGAGATGAAGGAGAAGAAGGCCCGCGTCGAAGACGCGCTGCACGCGACCCGTGCCGCCGTCGAGGAAGGCATCGTTGCGGGCGGCGGCGTTGCGCTGCTGCGCGCCCGTTCGAGCGATCAAGGTCAAGGGCGACAACGCCGACCAGGAAGCCGGCATCAAGATCGTGCTGCGCGCGATCGAGGAGCCGCTGCGCTCGATCGTCTCCAACGCCGGCGACGAGCCGAGCGTGGTCGTTGCGAAGGTCCTCGAAGGCAAGGGCAACTTCGGCTACAACGCGGCCAACGCCACCTACGGCGACCTGGTCGAGATGGGCGTCGTCGACCCCACCAAGGTGACCCGCACCGCGCTGCAGAACGCGTCGTCGGTCGCCGGCCTGATGCTGACCACCGACGCGATGATCGCCGAGGCGCCGGAAGACAAGCCGGCCGGCGGCATGCCCGGCGGCATGGGCGGCATGGGTGGCATGGGCGGCATGGGCGGCATGGACATGTAAGTCCCTGCCGACCGGGCGCGGCGCAGGCCGCGCACCTGTCGCTTTTGGGAAGGCCCGCTTCGGCGGGCCTTTTCCATTTCCGGTCGGGGAAGGGTACGCTAGCCTAAACCGATGAATCCGCCGCACGCATACGGGCCGGGCACGGCCGACAGCGCAGCCGCCCCGCACACCGCGCGCCCCACCCGCACGCAGCGCCTGGCGCTCGCCGCGATCCTCGCGCTCGCATTCGCGCTGCGCTTCCACGGCCTGGACCAGAACGGCTGGGGCGCCGACTACTACACGGCCGCAGTGCGCAGCATGTCGATGAACGCGCACAACTTCTTCTTCGCCGCCTTCGATCCCGCGGGTTTCCTGTCGGTCGACAAGCCGCCCCTGGCGTTGTGGATCCAGGTCGCGAGCGTGAAGGCGTTCGGCTTCCGTCCGTTCAGCGTGCTGATGCCTCAGGTTCTGGCCGGCGTGCTCGCGGTCTGGGTGCTGTTCCGGATGTCCTGGCCGCGCTTCGGCGCGACGCCTGCGCTGCTGGCGGCGCTGTTCCTGGCAACCGCACCGGTCTGGGTCGCGGTGAACCGCACCAACAACATGGACAGCTGGCTGGTGCTGCTGCTCCTGCTGGCGGCCTGGGCGCTGCTGCGTGCGACCGAGACCGGGCATCGCGGCCTGCTCGTGCTTGCCACCGCACTCGTCGGTGTCGCGTTCAACGTGAAGATGCTCGCCGCCTTGGTGGTGCTGCCTTCGTTCTTCCTCGTGTACCTGCTGCGCGCTCCCGGCACTCGACGACGCCGGCTCGCCGACCTGTCGATCGGCCTGTTTGTCGTCGCGGCGCTCAGCCTTCCCTGGCCGCTCGCGTACGAGATGACCCGCCCGGATCAACGGCCGTATGTCGGCAGCACCACCGGCAACTCGATGTTCGAACTGCTGGTCGGCCACAATGGCGCTGGCCGCTTCGTCTCGAAGCTGACCGGATCGGCCGCGAAGGCCGCGACCCGGTCCGGCGCCGTCGCGCCGAACGACGCCGCGGCAGACACCAGCGGGCGCGCGGACCCGCAGGCATCCGGCACCTTCAACGCAGTTGCGCGCCTCTTCGTCCGGACGCCGACCGGTCCGCTGCGCCTTGCCGACGGCCAGCTGGCGGCGCAGGTGGCGTGGCTGCTGCCGATCGCGGCATTCGCGCTGCTGCCCGCTGCACGGGGGGAACGCGCCGGCCCTCGAAGACCACGCAGCAGCGCGCTGATGTTGTGGACCGTCTGGCTCGCGACCTATGCGGTCGTCTACAGCTATGCCGGCGGCATCGTGCACTTCTACTACCTGTCGACCCTGGCACCGGCGCTCGCCGTGCTGGCCGGCGTCGCGATAGTGGATCTCGCCGGACGCTTCGCTCGGCGCGACGCCACGGCCGGATGGCTTCTTCCGGCCGCGCTGCTGGCGACTGCCGCCTGGCAGTTCCACATCCAGTCGAGCGCGCTCGGCTGGACTCCGGCACAGATCCTCGTCCGCATGGACGACTGGCGCGGCTGGATCCACGCGGCGCTCGCGGTCGGCACGCTCGTCGCGTGCGCGGGGCTGCTGCTGGCCCACGCGCGCGGCGCCGCAGACCAGGCCTTCCGCCCGATGGCATTCGGCGCAACCGCCATCGGCATCGTCGCGCTGCTGCTGGTGCCGATGGCATGGACCGCGAGCAGCGTGCTCGCACCTGCCCCCGGGATGACGCCGGCCGCCGACCTGCAGCGGCTCGACCCGGACCAGTCGCTGATCGACACCAGGATCCGCAGCATGTTCGGCCGGTTGCCGGACAACGCGCTGCTGATCGACCATCTGCAGCGCCATCGGGCGCATGAGCGCTACCTGCTGTCCACCACGACGACGAACCTCGCCGCACCGCTGATCATCGCCACCGGCGAACCGGTGATGGCCCGCGGCGGTTTCCATGGCCTGGACCGCGCGACGACCGTCGATTCGTTCGCCCGTCTGGTCGCCGACGGGCAGGTGCGATTCGCGACGATCGGCGATGCGACACAGATCAGCCGGCGCATGGGCTCCGACCTCGCGCAGCGCGAGATCGACGACTGGATCCGCACGCACGGCCGGCTGGTCGACCCGGCGCTCTGGCGGCCGCGGGGCAGCCGCACCCGCGCCGAGCTCTACGATCTGAGGCCCGACAACGGCGTGGCGTCGATCGCGCCACGCTGCCCGACCGCGAACGGCGCGACCTGTTCCTGATCGCGCCTGCGCAGGTGCGCGACGCCGCGGGGTTCACCCGGATGCCGGAGCACTTCCGGATCAGCTCCGGCCGGCGCGGTCCTTCGCGTTCTGCGCCTCGATCCTCGCACGAGCTTCGGCCCACTGCGCATCGTCCCAGTCCAGGTACTCGGTGAAGTAGGCGCCGTTCGCGAGCCAGTCGCCGCCATCCAGTGCGATCGTCTCGCCGTTGATCCAGCCGCACTCGTCGCTGAGCAGAACGCCGCACAGATTGCCGATCTCGTCGAGGCGTCCGACGCGCTTCATCGGGTTGCGCGCCGCGGCGTCGATGCCGCCGCTCGGGCGCAGACGCTTCGACGCGCCTTCGGTCGGAATGACACCCGGCGCGATCGCATTCAGCCGGATGCCATGGCGGCCCCACTCGACGGCCAGCGACTTGGTCATCGCGTCGATGCCCGCCTTGGACATCGCGGAGGGCACGACGAACGGAGAGCCGGTGCGCACCCAGGTCACGATGATCGACACGATCGACCCCGGGTGGCCGGCCGCGATCCAGCGCTTGCCGACCGCCTGGGTCACGTAGAAGGTGCCGCGGAACACGATGTCGGCGATCGCGTTGAAGCCGCGCGGCGACAGATCCTCGGTGCGCGACACGAAATTGCCCGCCGCATTGTTGACCAGTCCGTCCAGCGCCCCGTCGGCGAAGATCGAATCGACCATCTCGTCGACCGCCGACGGATCGCGGATGTCGACCACGCGCGTGAGCACCTGCCCGCCGTGGCGGCCCATCAGTTCCGACGCGGTCGCCTCGAGCACCGGACCGCGCCGGCCGCAGATGGTCACCGTAGCGCCGAGCTCGAGCAGGCGCGCGGTCATGGCCTTGCCCAGGCCGGTGCCGCCTCCCGTCACCAGGAAGCGCTTGCCGTCGAAGAGGTGGTCGCGAAGCATGAAGGTCTCCCGAAGATCGTCGAGTTACGGCGCGCTCGCGGGTCGCCGGCCCATTCCGCGCGGCCGCCCCGGCCGCCTCAGTGCGGCCGGCGCGCGGCCAGAAACAGCAGCGAGCCCAGCGCGCACAGCACGGCCAGCACCGAGAATCCCAGCCGATAGTTGCCGGTCATGTCGGCGAGCGCACCGGCAATCAGCGGTCCGCCGATCTGGCCGATCACGATGACGGTCGACGACAGGCCGAGAATCATTCCGATCGAACGGCGTCCGAAGAAGTCCGCCCGGATGGCCTGCATCATCGGGCCGCGCAGCCCCCAGGCAACCCCGTGCAGCACCGCGAAGGCGACCAGCATCCAGTGCCCGGACGCGTAGGTGAGCATCAGCAGGCCGGCACCGTGCATCAGCATGCACGCTGCCGAGATGCGCCGCTTGTCGTAGCGGTCGCCGATCGCCCCGCCCAGCAGCACGCCCGCGACCTGCGCCAGCGTCATCAGCATGATCACCAGCGATGCCTGCGGCACCGTGTAGCCGAGGCCGCGGCTGATGTGCGTGATCGCGTGGACATTGACCGCGAGCACCACCAGCAGCGCAAACGCGTGCCCGAGAGCGAGCAGCCAGAACGCGCTGGTGCGCAAGGCCTCGCGGACGGTGAAGTCGCGCGGCGCGGCGAATGCAGGCTGCACCGTCGCCGGCGGGGCCGACGCGCCGTTCGCCGCCGGGCCCGCAGCGACAGCGGCGGCCGGCTCGGGAAGGCCGTCGATCCGCTCGCCGACGTCCTCGGGCCGCCTCTTGAAGACACGCGCCAGCGGCAGGCCGACCACGATTGCCAGCACCCCCGACGAGAACGCCGTGGTGCGCCATCCGAAGGCCTGCATCGACCAGGCCACCAGCGGCACGAAGACCCCGCCGAGCGCCAGCCCCAGGCTGACCATCGACAGGGCCCGTGCACGCCGCTTTTCGAACCAGTGGATGATCGCGACATTCAGCGGGAAGTAGCCGCACAGGCTGGAGCCGAGCGCAATGATCAGCACTGCGCCGTAGAAGCCCGCCAGCGTGTCTATCTGACTGAGCGCCATGAAGCCCAGCCCGAAGGCGAGGATGCCGGCGCGGATCATGCCCTGCGAACCGAAGCGGTCGATGATCCAGCCGAGCAGCGGCCCGATCGCGGCCGCCTCCATCGACTGCATCGCCGCGGCGCCCGACATCGCGGTCTTGCTCCAGCCGCGCTCTTCGGTGAGGACCGCGAAGTACGCGCCGAACGCCTGGTGCAGCAGACCGGCCTGCAGGAACTGCAGCCCGGCGCCCGCCCCGACCATCCGCCATCCGTAGAAGATCTTCATCGGCGCGCGCGCGCCGCCCGCGGCCGAGCCGGGCTGAGTTTTAATTTCAACGCTCGAACATCCGTAGCTGGTGACTGGTGCGGCACAGGGCCGCAGCGCAGCGATCGCAAGCGCATTCCGATTCCGTGACCGGCGCCCTTGTTCAGATCGCGATGATACGCCCCGGAACCGGGCATCGATTCACGACCACCAACTCCGTTTCAACCAAGGAAACCTCCGGATCACCCTTGCGGACAATCCGGACCCGCAGCCGCATCCCCCGGGCGTGCGGCCGGATGAAGCGCAGCCGGGTCGCCGAGGGATCAGGCCGCCGGCGACAGCACGTGGATCACCCGGGTCGCGATCAGGTCCTTGACCTTCGCCGAGTAGGCGGCCATGTGCGGCGCGGCGGCATGCGCCTTCAGCGCGGCGGCATCGCGCCACTTCTCCACCACCACGAACGTGTCCTCGCCGAAGCGGGTCTGGAACCCGCCGAAGCCTTCCGCATCGACGACCGGCGCGTATTCGATGCATCCGTCCTCGGCGTGCACGGCGGGCATGTTGGCCCGGAAAGCGTCGAGGATCGCGGCGCGCTGGCCGGGCTTGGCGGTGATCACCGCGAGGACCTGGATCATCTGAGAGTCTCCCTGCTCGAAGGTTGGCCGGCCGCGACGACGGCCGGCAGGGTTGCGGATGTCGCCGCCCTCGCGCGATTGTCCACGACCGCGCCCGTTCGGTGTTCCGCAGTGCAGAACGCCGGTAAGATGCCCCAGGATCCATGCGCCCGGGCAGGCGCGACGACGAAGCGCGGTGCCGCACGCGGCAGCCCTGCCCCGAGCGCGCATCACGAGCGACCCCATGCCAGACACCCCGCCGCGCAAGACGTCCGAACACCCTCTGCCCGCCAATGGGACGCGCACGCCCGCTGGCGCCGACGGCCCGCATTCCCTGCCCGGGCTGGTGCGCATCGACGACATGGCCGGCGACCGCCAGTTCGCGATCGCACTGGCGCGCGGCCTCGAGCTGCTGCGCGCATTCACGCCCGCAGAACCGCTGCTCGGCAATCGCGATCTGTGCCGGCGCACCGGCCTGCCCAAGGCGACGGTCTCTCGCCTGAGCTACACGCTGATGATGCTCGGCTATCTCGGCTACGACCCGACCCAGCGCAAGTACCAGCTCGGGCCGGCGGTGCTCACGCTGGGCTACCCGCTGCTGGCGAACCTGGCCATCCGCCAGCGCGCGCGGCCCCTGATGGAGCAGCTCGCCGCCGCCACCCGATGCACCGTCAACCTCGCGATGCGCGACCGGCTGTACATGGTGTACGTCGAGACCTCGCGTGCCGATGCCGGCAACCCGACGCGCCCCGACATCGGCAGCACCATGCCGCTGCTGCGCACCGCCGCCGGGCGGGCGCTGATCCTGGCGAGCGGGCAGTCGCAGCAGACCGCCATCCTGAATCGCCTGCGCATCGACGACCCCGACGAATTCGAACGCTTTCGCCCGCGGCTGGAAGCCGAACACAAGCGGCTTCGGCAAGACGGATGGTGCCTGTCCGCGGGCGACTGGCGCGCGGACATCCACGCGGTGGCCGCGCCGCTGCGCGTTGCGAGACATGCCGAGCCGTTCGCGCTGAACTGCACCACGTCGAACCAGCGCCGCCGGGAACCCGGCTTCGAACAGAGCGTCGGTCCGATGCTGGTCGAGACCGCGCGCCAGATCGTGCAGGCCTGCGCCCTGCCCTGAACCCGGCAGCGCCGGCGCGCGCCGCACGCCCGACCGACGTGTCGGCGACCGTTGCCCGTTCCCGCATAATCGGGAGCGACACAACGTGCGAGGAGACCGACGATGAGCACAGGCAGCAAGCGCTGGGTGCAACGCCCGCCCGGATCGAACTGGGGAGACTTCGGCGACGACGACCAGCTCGGACGCCTGAACCTGATCACGCCGCAGTGCGTTCGACAGGCTGCGGCCGAGATCAGCGAAGGCCGCAGCTTCTGCCTGTCGCTGCCGCTCGACTACCCGGGCGGCAACGTGCTCAATCCGCGCCGGCATCCGCCGCGCCTGCGCCCGACGAATCGCGGCGACATGCCGAACTGGATGTTCGAGACCGGCAGCGAAACGCCGGACGCCACCGACGTCATCTGCGACGACATGGCCACGATCTGGCTGCAGTACTCGACCCAGTGGGACAGCTTCGCGCACGCCGGCGGCGTGTTCGATGCGAACGGCGACGGGCGCCCCGAACCGGTGTTCTACAACGGCTACCGCGGCGGCATCGAGATCCCGAAGCCCGAGGGCAGCGGCGAATCGATGACCAGCGCCACGCGCGCGCTGGGCATCGACAACTTCGCGCGCCACGGCATGCAGGGCCGTGGCGTGCTGATCGACCTGCGCGCGCACTGCGGAGACGAACGCGCCGTGGTCGGCTACGACCGTCTGATGCGCATCATGGAAGCCGACGGCGTCGTCGTCGAATCCGGCGACATGCTGTGCCTGCACACCGGCTTCTCGCAGCGCCTGCTCGACTGGCAGCGCACGCCCGACCCGGCCCTGATCCACTCGGTCTGCGCGGTGCTCGACGGCCGCGACCAGCGCCTTCTGCAGTGGATCTCCGACAGCAACATCGCGGCGCTGATCGCCGACAACTATGCGGTCGAGAACTATTCGGGCGAGAAACCGCCCGGCCGCTGCGCGATGCTGCCGCTGCACGAGCACTGCCTGTTCAAGCTCGGGCTGCCGCTCGGCGAGATCTGGTACCTCTCCGAGCTGGCGCAGTGGCTGCGCACGAACCGGCGCTCGCGCTTCATGCTGACCGCGCCGCCGCTGCGCCTGCCCGGCGCCGTCGGATCGCCGGCGACGCCGATTGCCACGGTCTGACGCCGCGAGGAACGGACAACATGACGACGATCCACTGCGAAGGCCTGCCGGACTCGCCCGCGCCCTACCTCGAAGCCACGGAATTTTTCGACATCGCCCATCCCGTGGTGCGCCGCTTCACCGACGACGCGATCAGCGACGCGGCCGACTCGCGCACGCGCGCGGTGCGGCTGTTCTACGCGGTCCGGGACCGCATCCGCTACGACCCGTACAACATCACCTACGAGCCCGCTGCCTACCGCGCCAGCGCCGTGATCGAAGCCGGCTACGGCTGGTGCGTGCCGAAGGCCGGACTGCTCGCGGCCTGCGCACGCGCCGCGGGAATTCCGGCCGCGCTCGGACTCGCCGACGTCGCGAACCACCTCACCACCGAGAAGCTGAAGGCGCGGATGGGCGGCGTCAACGTGTTCTACGACCACGGCTACACCGCCTTGTACCTGGAGGGGCGCTGGCTGAAGGTCGTGCCGGCCTTCAACATCGAACTGTGCCAGCGCTTCGGCGTCCGCCCCACCGAGTTCGACGGCACGCGCGACGCGCTCTACCAGGAATTCGACGTGCACGACCGGCGGCACATGGAGTACCTGGCCGATCACGGAACCTGGTCGGATCTTCCGCTCGACAAGATCAAGAGCGACTTCGCGAAGCACTACCCGGGCAGCCTGGCGCGTGCCGCCGCCAGATCGGGAGCCGCCTCCGCCGACCGTTTCGAGGACGACGCCCGACCGACCGCCGGGTGATCAGGAACGGCGTGCCGGCAGCAGCACGGTCGCCATCGCCACCAGGATGAACCCCAGCGCCGCGAAATCCTGCCAGGCCGGCCGCTCGCCCAGCATCGCCATGCCGGAGAACAGCCCGATCACCGGGATCAGCATCACCGACAGGCCGCTGACCACCGGCGGCAGGATGCTCGCCAGCCGGAACCAGATCATCTGCGAGATCCCGAGAATGATCACGGCGTTGTAGGCGATCGCCCACCACTCGCCCGTGTTCGGCGCGCGCGTCCACTGGTCGTGCTCGGTCAGCATGGCCAGCGTAGTGCAGAGCGCCAGGGCGATCACCAGCGACCAGAAGGTGATCGCCATCACCCCCGTCGACAGCCGCCGCCGGCGCATCCGATGCGTTCCGTACGCCCAGATCAGCGCGGCCAGCAGCATCACCACGGTGCCGAGCGGGCGACCGGCCATCGCCGAGAGTTCGCTGGCGAGCAGCAGCACGACCGCGACCGCCGCGCCCGCAATGCCGATCCCCAGGCGCAGCGAGGGACGCTCGCGGTACAGCAGCAGCCCGAGGAGCGCGGTCCAGATCGGCATCGTGTAGCCGAGGATCGCCGCGCGCCCCGACGACAGCAGGCGCACGCCGATGATCACCAGCACGAACCACAGTGCCATGTTGGTCAACCCCAGCATGACCATCTCGCCCCAGTCCTTGCGCTGCACGACCAGCGACTGTCCGCGCACGCGCAGGATCAGCCACAGCACGGGCAGGCCGAGCGCCACGCAGATCGCCCGAAAGCTCATCGGCGGAAAGTCCTGCACGCCGATCTTCATCACGGGCCAGTTGATGCCCCAGGCGAGGGTCAGCACGAGCAGCAGCACGATGTCCTTGCCGCCCAGTTCGATCCGATGTGTCATGCGGCTCCGCGCGCCGGTGACCGGCGGGAATAGAATCAGCGGGATGCTGCGCCGACGGCCCGCCCTGCGGCGCTTCCCCGAGGAGAGCAGCTTGTCCTTCGTCTCGTCCCTGCACGCCGCCTGGCGCCGCTCCGATTCCCTGCTGTGCGTCGGGCTCGATCCCGACCCGGCGCGCATGCCCCGCCCACCTCGCCGGACGCGCCGATGCGATCTTCGAGTTCTGCCGTGCGATCGTCGACGCCACCGCGACCGTCGGTGTGCGCGTTCAAGCCGCAGATCGCGTACTTCGCGGCCGCAGCGTGCCGAGGACCAGCTCGAGGCGCTGATCGCGCACATCCACGAGCGGCACCCCGGCGTCCCGGTGATCCTCGACGCCAAGCGTGGCGACATCGGCTCGACCGCCGAGCAGTACGCGCGCGAGGCCTTCGAGCGCTACCGTGCCGACGCGGTCACGCTCAGCCCGTACATGGGCTTCGACTCGATCGAGCCCTACCTCGCGTACGCGGGCCGCGGCGCGATCCTGCTGTGTCGCACCTCGAACGCCGGCGGCAGCGACCTGCAGTCGCTCGGCGTGTCGGCCGACGCCACGCTGGGGGCTCCGGCCGAGCGTCTGTTCGAGCGCGTCGCGCGCCTGGCCGCCGGGCCGTGGAACCGCTCCGGTGAGCTCGGGCTGGTGGTCGGTGCGACCTTTCCGGACGAGCTGCGCGCGCGTGCGCTCGCTTGCCGGCGACCTGCCCGCTGCTGGTGCCGGGCATCGGCGCGCAGGGCGGCGACGTCGAAGCCGCGGTGGCGGCCGGCGCCGACTGCCGACGGGCTCGGCATGATCGTCAACTCGTCGCGCGCGATCCTGTACGCGAGCGGCGGCGAGGACTTCGCCCAGGCAGCAGCCCTGGTCGCGATCGCCACTCGCGACGCGCTGAGGGCAGCGCAGAAGCGCCGCGGCGGCTGATTTCCCGCACGCCGCGTGGCGCCCCCTCGCTTGCCGATCCCTGCCTGACGCGTCACCCGGCGGCTCCGTTGCGGCTAAACTCCACGGCACACGCAGCCTCGACCGAGGCCCCGACGCGCCCTGGAGAGCCATGCGGATCCTGCTGGCCGAAGACGATCAGGTGCTCGCGGACGGGCTGTGCCGCTCGCTGCGCGCAGGCCGGCTACGCCGTCGATCACGTCGCCAGCGGCGCCGACGCCGACGCCGCGCTGTCGCTGCACGACCTACGACCTGCTGATCCTCGACCTCGGCCTGCCGCGGCTGCCCGGCATCGAGGTGCTCAAGCGGCTGCGCGCTCGCGCGACACGCCGCTGCCGGTGCTGATCCTGACCGCGGCCGACTCGGTCGAGCAGCGCGTGCGCGGCCTCGACCTGGGCGCCGACGACTTCATGGCCAAGCCCTTCGCGCTGACCGAACTCGAGGCGCGCGTGCGCGCGCTGGTCCGGCGCAGCATGGGCGCGGCCAGCACCAGCCTTCGGCTCGGCCCGCTGACCTACGACCAGGTCGGCCGGAGCGCCCAGCTCATCGAACAGCCGCTCGAGCTGTCGGCGCGCGAGATCGGCCTGCTCGAGATCCTGCTGCAGCGCGCCGGGCGGCTGGTCAGCAAGGAGCAGATCGTCGACCACCTCTGCGAGTGGGGCGAGGAGGTCAGCCACAACGCGATCGAGGTCTACATGCACCGCCTGCGCCGAAGCTCGAAGGCGGCGGGGTGCGCATCGCGACCGTCCGCGGCCTCGGCTACTGCCTCGAGCGGCCGGTCGAAGACGCCGCGCCGCATGATGCCCCGGACCGCGGATGCCCGGACCTCGAAGATCTGGTCGCGCGCCCCGAGACGACCGATCGACCACGTCCGCCGGCGTGCGCGGCCGCGCCGTCGCCTGGCGCGAGCCCGCCCGAGCACCGAGCCAACGCTCGCTGTTCGGCGAGATCCTCGACTGGATGCTGGCGCCGCTGCTGCTGCTGTGGCCGATGTCGATCGTGGCTCACCTTCGTCGTGGCCCGCTCGCTCGCCGACGCGCCCTTCGACCGCGCGCTGGTCGACCACACGGTGGTGCTGCGCAGCAGGTCGGGCATCGTCCGGGATCGCGTGGCCGCGACGCCCCTCGGCACGCGCCTGCGCGACCTGCTGCCGCCCGGGACGAGGAGCGACACTTTCTTCCAGATGCTCGCCGCCGACGGCGAGCTGCTGGCCGGCGACGCGATGACTTCCCCCGCCGCGGCCTGTACGACTTCCCCGCGCCCGGCAAGGTCAAGCTGCGCATCGACGAGCATCGCGGCGATCGAGGTGCGCGTCGCCTACACCTACGTCGAGCCCCGACGACGACCTGGACGGCGCATCGTATCCCGGTGCTGGTCCAGGTCGGCCGAGACGCTCGACTCGCGCGACGCGCTGGCCAACGAGATCATCAAGGGCGTGATCTTTCCGCAGTTCCTGATCCTGCCGCATCGCGGTGGTCCTGGTCTGGTTCGCGCTCGAGCCGAGGCCTGGCGCCGCTGAAGCGCATGCAGCGCCGCATCCGCGAGCGGCGTCCCGACGACCTGTCGCCGATCGACCCGCGCGGCGCGCCCGAGGAGATCGCGCCGCTGGTCGACGCGTTCAACGACCTGCTCGAGCGGCTGAGTGCCGAGCATCGCCGCCCAGAAGCGCTTCATCGCCGACGCCGCGCACCAGATGAAGACGCCGCTTGCGGGCCTGCGCACGCAGGCCGAGCTCGCGCTGCGCGAAACCGACCCGCAGGCAGCTGCAACGCAGCCTCGAGCAACTGGTGCTCAGCTCGCAGCGCAGCCGCGCACCTGATCAGCCAGCTGCTGTCGCTCGCGCGCACCGAGAACCTGCGCGACGCGATCGCGCTCGAGGAGCTCGACCTCGCCCCGCTCGTCGCGCGCCGTGGCCGCCGACTGGGCTGCCGACGGCGCATCGACAGGGCGCATCGACTTCGGCTTCGAGAGCGACGACACGCCTGCACCGATCGCCGGCCACCCGATCCTGCTGCGCGAGACTGCTCAACAACCTGATCGACAACGCGCTGCAGCTACACGCCGACGCGGCGGCCAGGTCACGGTGCGCCTTCGACGCGAGGCGAGGCCGGCGTCCTCGAAGTCGAGGACACCGGCCCGGGAATTCCCGCCGGCGAACGCGAGCTGGTGTTCGAGCGCTTCTACCGCGTGCTGGGCTCGCGACGTCGACGGCAGCGGCCTGGGCTCTGCGATCGTTCGCGAGATCGCCGGCCAGCACGGGGCGACGTGTCACGATCGACGACGGCAGCGCGCCCCGGCGCGGCGGAGCCCTGATCCGCGTGGCGTTCCCGCGGCTGTCGACGGTCGAGGACTCGGTCGAACCGGCGCTTCGAGCAGCCTCGGCGATCCGCGCGTGCCCGCGTTTTGACATCGGCCCCGCGTCGCTAGATTCGCCCCCTTCGGCGCATTAGCTCAGTTGGTTAGAGCGACGGAATCATAATCCGCAGGTCCGGGGTTCGAGTCCCTGATGCGCCACCAGAAGAATCAAGCACTTAGGCCAACTCTCCGGGGTTGGCCTTTTTGCTTTCTGGCGCCGTATCAGCGCTGGACTTCCTGCGCCGGCAGGAAACGGAGCTGGCGTTGTCCAGCACGAAGCTGGCAATGGTCGCAGTGTCGGCAAGTGGCAGCCATGCCGGCGAGGCACCGATTTCGGGAAGCACCAGCGGCGTAGACCTGTCACTGGCCACCGCCGCGATGCCCGGCCACTCGGGCCACAGTGTCGGCTTGCCCAGGGCCTCTCGCCAGACCTCGAGTTTCGGAAAGTCGCCGTTCTTGAACCCCTCTATCAACACGATGTCGCAGTGCTGCAGCCGCTCGAGCAGGTAGGGCAGCGGCGGCTCCGGCGCCCCCCGCAGTTCGTGCATCAGCGCCCAGCGGTCATTGCCGAGCAAAAGGACTTCCCTGCAGCCCGATTCGCGCAGACGGTAGGAGTCCTTGCCCGGCCGGTCGATATCGATGTTCTTGTGGCTGTGCTTGATCATCGAGACCACAACGCCACGCGAGCTTAGTTCGGGCACCAGGCGCTCGAGCAGGGTGGTCTTGCCCATCCCGGAATGTCCGCAGATCCCGAAGACTCTCATGGAGGTGATGATCACCGGCCTGCGAAACGGACGCAACGGCACACGGTCTGCTGGAATGATTGGTTGGGCTATTCCTACCCATAATGCGACCACATCCGCAGCACGCGGACAACGCGCTCCTCGGTGAACACTTGGTAGACCAGCCGGTGCTGGATATTGATCCGTCGGGAATATGCCCCGACGAGATCGCCAACGAGCTTCTCGAAGGAAGGAGAACTCTGGAAAGGGTCGTCTGCCAGAATGGCAAGCGGTTCCTGCGCCTTTGACTTCAGACCCGCAGCGGCCAACTTCTTCGCATCCTTCGCGGCGTGCCTGGAGAAGACGACCTGCCAACTCACCAGTCGAGTTCCTTGGCGCTCTCGCTCAGAGGTTCGGCCATGCCGTCCTTGATGGACTCGCGCATGCCGCGCACGGACAATAGGTACAGCGTTTCCTGGATGGACTGCCAATCCTCCGACGAGAGGAGAACTGCACTCGCGCGCTTTCCGGCAATGTGGATCGGCTGATGGGACTCTGCAGCCTGATCGATGAGGCGGTACAGGTTGGCCCGTGCCTCGCTAGCTGTGATTGTGGTCATGGTTGGCCTCCAACCGGCTCGACAGTACGTTTTTACGTACGCATTGTCAATCACCACTGTGGCGCGGCCCAACTTGTATTTCGACGACCCTCTTCTGCAACCCACCGAGCGCGGCGCGAGTCATGAATGGAAGCGCGGGCACCGCATCGATCGCGTCATGCGTCGACACCGACAGGCAGTCGACGCGATCCGCTCGACCCGCCGCAGCAGTACCGGCAGATGCGCCTGCCGTTCGAACCAGTTTTCGAGGTGCTCCAGCGCGCGCTCGCCCGGCTGCTGCCCATAACCGACCCGAATGACGTGAACGAGCACGAGCTTGTCTACGCCCCATCCGAGCAGGTCGCCCAGGCACTCGAGGACTGCGTCCTGGGAGGGCGAAAGATCGATCGCAGCAACAGCGGTACCGAACATGTGAGCGCCCATGCGAGCGCGCCGCGATCGAAGCGTGGCCGCTCGATCCGAGGCAGCCGAACAGACGATCAGGCCGACATCCACTGACGGACTTCGGCCTGCGTCGGGATCCGGCCGCTGCTGACCAGCTTCTCGTCGATCACCAGCCCCGGCGTGGACAGCAGGTTATAGGCCATGAGGGATTCCATGTCCGTAACTTTGACGAACTCGGCCTCCAGGCCCGCACTCGCAGCGGCTTCTCGCGCGACGGCTTCCAGTTTCTTGCAGTTGGCGCAGCCGGAGCCCAGGATTTTGACGGTCAGCATGGCAGTGTTCTCCTGTTCGTTGATCAAGCGGCGTGAATCGCGTTCCGCCTGCGCCGATACAGCCAGCCCAGGGTGATCGCAATGACACTGATGAAGGCAAGCAGCCCGAGGGCCAGATGGCCGAGACCCGCGTCGTCGACCCAGGCGCCGTACATGTATCCGGCAACGACGCTGAAGACCGCCACCAGGCCGACGTAGGCGAAGGTCTTGGGTCGGCCGATGACGGCCGCCACCATCAGAATGCTCTGCAGGCTCAGTTCCGGATCGGCCATCAGGTAGGCGAGCAGCGGGCCGGGATGCATGCCGAGGTCGAGAAACATCCGCGCCACCGGCACTTCGACCAGGGTCGGGAAGTACATGAACACACCGAAGACCACGGCCACCGCGTTGGCCAGCAGGTCGTTGCGGCCAGCCAGTGCCTGGATCCACTCGGGCTGGATCAACTGCCTCACGATGCCTACGACGAAGACGCCCGCCACCAGCAGCAGGAAGATCTGCTTGACGAAGCGCCAGGCCTCCCAGAGCCAACTGCGCCAGTCGTCGGCGGGCAGGCGCTTGGCGTAGTGCCACACGGCCCACAGCGCCAGCCCGACGGCGAACACACGACCGGTGAACCCGATCGCCAGGCCACCTGCATGCGGCGTGAAGCGCAGTGCCGCCACGAGCAGCGTCGTGGCGGCCAAGCCCAGCGCGATCCAGGTCCAGCGGTTGGCGCCTTCGACGATATCTTCCATGCCCTTGTACGCGGTCAGGCCGATCGCAACGAGCAGCGCGATCAGAAGCGAACCTTGCAGGCTGACGCCCTCCTCGCCCTTCGCTTCGTCGAACGGCACCCACCGGAACAGCGTCTCCTGCCAGGCTTGGGCCCATGAAAGCGGCAGGTCGATCGTGCCGATGGTGGCCGTCAGCGGCCACAGTTTCAGCGTGCCGGCGATCAGCAAGGCGACAAGCGAAAACAGAACGCCGAGGGCCGCCGGGGCGATGCTCGCCTTGTCGGCGAACATCGTGTCTGTCTGCGCGTCGTGCGAGGCATCGTCTCGCCAGAACAGCAGGGCCATCAGCAATCCAATGCCGATGCCGAACAGCAGGCAGAGCAGGAACCGGGCGACCGCGAATTCGACGCCCAGGACGCTGCCCGTGTACGCCAGAGCCATGATGTTGCCGGCCGGTGCGAAGAACAGGAACGTGATGGCGGGGCCAAGGCCCGAGCCCTTGCGGTAGATGCCCGCAAAGAGCGGGACGATCGTGCACGAACAGACCGCCAACAGCGACCCGGCCGCCGCGGCCGCCGGATACGAGACATGAGGGGCAGCGGTGCGCCCCAGCCAGCGGGTGATGCTGGCCTTGGGAATGAGCGCAGCCATGGCACCCGCGATGAAGAATGCTGGTAACAGGCACAGCAGCACGTGGGCAGCGAGGTAAGCGGCAAGATTCCCGAAGCCACCGGTGAGCAACTGCAGGGCGTAGTTCATGGTCGGCTACAGCGCGACTTGTCTGTCCCGAAGGACTTCGACTGGTTCATCTTCAGTCTGCACGATCGTGCAACCTTCCATTGCCCACCTGCTTTCGGGCCACAGCGCGCTTGGCAACTGTACCAACAATCGATCCGCACCCGTTGGCGCCTCGCTCGCGCGTTTGAGACTTACACGCATTGCCTCGCTCCTGCCGTATTCCAACGGCGGCGAAACGTCGAGAGGTGCGCTGTGCGAGAGGTGCGCTATGCGAGGCCGATGGCGGGCTCAACGCGCAGCGACGGATCACGGCCGTCTTCGTACGGGTACGGCTGTTCGCTCCCGAGGTCAAGCCGCATGCCACAGCACCGCGAAGTAGTGGCACGCGGTGCCCGCCAGCACGAACAGATGCCAGACGAAGTGACCGAATCGAACCCGCGAGTCGGTCGCGAAGAAGATCACGCCCGCGGTGTAGGACACGCCCCCGGCAAGAAGCCAGAGCAGGCCTGCCACGGGTACTGCGCTGACCAGCGGGTCCGCCGCAACGACGACGATCCATCCCATGACGAGATAGAGGCCGGTCGAGACGACGGGATGCGAGCCCCTGCCCCACGCTTTGAGCGCGACCCCGACACCGGCCAACCCCCAGACGACACCGAAGAGCGCCCAGCCCCACGCACCGCTAAGCGCTCCCAGGGTGAACGGCGTGTACGTGCCGGCGATCAGGAGGTAGATGCAGGAGTGGTCGAGCACGCGGAAGACGCGCTTCGTCTTGCCCGCGGGCAGCGCGTGGTACATCGCGGAGGCCAGGTAGAGCAAGAGGATGGTCGCGGCAAACAGGCTCGCGCCAACGATGAACCCCGCGTCTTCGTGTCGCGCTGCGTGCACGATCAGCACCGGAGCACCGACCAAGGCGGCAACAAATCCCATGCCGTGGCTGACGCTGTTGGCGATTTCCTCGCCGCGCGTCTGCGCGCGCTCGGCCTGCACCGAAGACGCAGTCATGCTAACGGCGCGTCGCGCTTGGTACTCGACGCCCCGAGTCGGATGAACGCCGCCGATGCACCAGCCAAGCCAGCCCGACGAACAGCACGAGCCACACCACGGTGCGCAGGACCATCGCACGCAGGCTCTCGACAGCGACACCATCGCCCGTCGCGTACCTGTAGCCGATCGCTGCCAGCACGATCGAGTTGGCCAGGAAGATGGCCGCCGCCGCGTACTTCCCTCGGTCGAGATCGCGCCACGCGATGTGCCCTGCCGCCACGTAAGCCAGCCCCATCGCGGTGTTGTAGACCAGCAAAGGGCGGTACACGGCATAGCCAGGATCCGATCCGGCCAGGACGCTACCGCCTGCAAAGATCGTCGCGATGCCGAACAAGACTCCCGTCACCGCAAGCACGCGCTGGATGACGCGTCCGTACCCGGGCCGCCCCGATCCGGTCACGACGGCATCATCCCGCGACGAGCTCACGACAGCACGTTCACCAGGACAGCGTCCTGGTGTTGTCCCTGAACAGCGCGCCACCCACCAGGGCGGGGTTGCCGGGCTTGAACCCGGGCAGCAGATCCGCCTCGGCGACTCCGAGTTGCTTCATGCAGTATTGGCACACCAGCACCGTGGCACCTTTGCCGATCAGCTCGGCGATCGCCTTCTGCTGGCTGCCGTGCTTTTCCGAATGCTTTTTCGACGCAAGGAAGATGCCGCTCTCGTTCAGCCAGATGGTCAACGGATGCCCGCGGGACATCTGAAGGCCGGAGAAGTGAATCACGTGATCGACGCGCATCGTGGCGTCGCTCGAAAGACCGATGAACAGAGGATCGGTATCACCGGCAAGTGCCGGGCTTGCGGCACTTCCGAGCGCCACGACGAGGGAGATCAGCAGTCTTGCGAGGAATTTCATTGCGGGCCGCGAACGAAGGAGTTGATCGATTTTTCAATTTACGACACGCAGTGCAAGCCGTCCTTGACCTGAGTCAAGGACGGGTTTCCAGTCGATCCGCGCGCGGCGGGTTCGCCAACGCGAAGATCATGTCCGAGAATTCGAGTCTCTCGAAGCAAGGCAATCCGAAGCAGCGAGCCCGTCCGAACATCCCGCTCCGAAGACTCTTCGAGCGATACACGAGGAACTTCCACATGAGTGCTGCCGATCACATCCGGGACAAGGTCATCGTCGTCACCGGAGCCGGCTCCCGCAGCGGCTTCGGCCGGCTCGTCGCCGGCAAGGCCGCGGCGCGCGGCGCGCGCGTGGTCTGCGCCGACATCGACGAGACCGCGGTGCGCGAGGCGGTCGCGGCGATCGCCGCGGCGGGCGGCGAGGCGATCGCGGTGAAGGTCGACGTCACCTCCATCGACGAAATGAAGGCGCTGGCCGCGGCAGCGGTCGCACGTTATGGCCGGATCGACGTGATGATCAACAACGCCGGCGTGATGCCGCTCGCGTTCTTCTCCGACCACGCCACGGCGCTGTCGGCGTGGCACCGTTGCATCGACATCAACTTCAAGGGCGTGCTCAACGGCATGGTGGCCGTCCACGACCAGATGATCGCGCAGGGCCGAGGGCACGTGATCAACCTGTCCTCGATCTACGGCAACTTTCCGGTGGTCGGAGCGGCCGTCTACGGCGCGACCAAGGCGGCGGTCAACTTCCTGTCGGAATCGCTGCGCATGGAATCGCGCGGCAGGATCAAGGTCACCACCGTGAAGCCCACCGGTGTTCCGGGCACGGGCCTTTCCGCTGGTGTGGTCAACCCGGCGGCGGTGGTCGGCATCGTCGGCCAGAACATGCCGGAGTTCGCCCGCACGCGGCAGGCCTACGTCGAGGGCAGGCTGGATCCGTCGGTGCTGGATCCGGAGCAGCCGGACTACGTGTTTCTCGAGGCACGCCACATCGCCGACGCGATCCTGCACGCAATCGACCAGCCCTGGGGCGTGTCGATCGGCGAAGTGACGGTCCGCGCGACCGGCGATCACTTCCTGCTGTGACGCGACTCCGGTTCGAGGACCGAAACGGGCATACTTCGCCCTCACGCATCACCCTGCCCGCCGCCATGGAACGTCTCGCCCGCTTCGTCGCACCGCTGCTCGTGCTGCTTTCCCTGCTCGCCCCGGCGACAGAGCTGCGCGCGCAGCAGACACGCACCTTCCCCGCCGCAACCAAGGTGGGCGTGCTCCAGGTGACCCAGCATCCGCAGGCCCTGCTGGACAAGAAGGCCGTCCAGATGGCGCCAGGCGCACGGATCCTGAACGAGAGCAACATCTTCATCATGCCGACCGCACTGACGAATCCGACGCCGGTGCGCTACCGGCTCGACAGTCTGGGCCATGTCCTCGAGGTCTGGGTGTTGACCCCGGCCGAGCTCGAGAAGGCAAAAGCCGAGGCGACCGGCAAGGGAAGCGCAGCACGATGACCCGCAAGGTCTACATCCGCACCTTCGGGTGCCAGATGAACGAATACGACTCGGCCCGCATGGCCGACGTCCTGCAGGAATCCGAAGGGGCGGTCGCCACCGACGACCCCGAGCAGGCCGACATCATCCTGCTGAACACCTGCTCGGTGCGCGAAAAGGCCGAGGACAAGGTGTTCTCGGATCTCGGCCGCATCCGCCAGCTCAAGCGAGACAAGCCCGGCCTGCTGATCGGCGTCGGCGGCTGCGTGGCCAGCCAGGAAGGCGAAGCCATCGTCACCCGCGCGCCCTACGTCGACCTGGTGTTCGGTCCGCAGACCCTGCACCGCCTGCCCGAGCTGATCCGCCGGCGGCTCGCCAGCGGTCGTTCGCAGGTCGACATCAGCTTCCCCGAGATCGAGAAATTCGATCACCTGCCGCCCGCGCGCGTCGAGGGCGCGACCGCCTTCGTGTCGATCATGGAGGGCTGCAGCAAGTACTGCAGCTTCTGCGTGGTGCCGTATACCCGCGGCGAGGAAGTGTCGCGCCCGCTCGAGGACGTGCTGATCGAGATCGCGGGTCTCGCCGAGCAGGGCGTGAAGGAAGTGACGCTGCTGGGACAGAACGTCAACGCATACCGCGGCCGGATGACCGGCCGCGAAGGCGGCGTCACCGGCCTGCCCGACTCGGACGAGGTCGCCGATTTCGCGCTGCTGCTGGAGTACGTGGCGGAGATCCCCGGCATCGAGCGCATCCGCTACACGACCTCGCATCCGAAGGAATTCAGCGCGCGCCTGATCGAAGCCCACCGCACGATCGCGAAGCTGGCCACGCACGTGCACCTGCCCGTGCAGTCGGGCTCCGACCGCATCCTCGCGGCGATGAAGCGGGGCTACACCGCGCTCGAATACAAGTCGATCGTCCGCAGGCTGCGCGAGGCGCGTCCCGACGTCTGCGTCGGCTCGGATTTCATCGTCGGCTTCCCCGGCGAGAGCGACGAGGACTTCGAGCGCACGATGAAGCTGATCGAGGACGTCGGCTTCGACAGTTCGTTCTCGTTCATCTACAGCGCCCGCCCCGGAACGCCGGCGGCCGACCTGCCCGACGAGACGCCGCACTCGGTCAAGCTGCAGCGGCTGCAACGGCTGCAGGCGACCATCGACGAGAACGCACGGCGCATCGGCGCGGCGATGGTCGGCAGCGTGCAGCGCGTGCTGGTCGAGGGGCATGCGCGCAAAGACGCGTCGGAACTCGCGGGGCGCACCAGCAACAACCGCATGGTCAACTTCGCCGGTCCGCAGCGGCTGATCGGACAGATGGTCGACGTCGAGATCACCGGCGCGCTGCCGCACTCGCTGCGCGGCCGCGTCCTGATCGCGGAGTGACGCGCATGTCGCGACCGGTCGAGTTCGCCATCGACGACAGCGAGCACCAGCGCCTGGCGAATCTGTGCGGCCCGCTGGACCAGAACATCCGCCAGATCGAGGAGGCCTTCGACGCGCGCATCCAGCGGCGCGGTGCCGTGTTCTCGATCGACGCGCCTGCCGCTGCGGGCCGCGCGGCTGCGGCGGCGCTGAAGCACTTCGCGGCCCTCGCGCATCGCGCTCTGTCGGTCGACGACATCCAGCTGGGGCTGGTCGAACTCCAGACCGCGAACACGCGGGTCCGCACGCGGCCGCAGTCCGCCACTGCCGCCAATGCCGCTACTGCCGCCACTTCCGCTCCCGCCGATGCCGCCGATGCCGCCGCCGACGCGCAGCCGGCGACCGCCCCCGACGCCATCGACACGCCTCCCGCAGGCGCCGACGCCACGGTG
Organism: uncultured beta proteobacterium; assembly: GCA_963849015.1. Taxonomy (GTDB): domain Bacteria; phylum Pseudomonadota; class Gammaproteobacteria; order Burkholderiales; family Burkholderiaceae_E; genus Quisquiliibacterium. The sequence goes on along the minus strand of CAWKFK010000005.1, from coordinate 154,811 downwards.
GTGCCGGCGGACGAATCGCCGGTGCTGCACACGCGGCGCACCGACCTGCAGGGTCGCACGCCGCGCCAGCGCGAGTACCTGCGCAACATCCTGTCGCCACGACATCACGTTCGGAATCGGGCCCGGCCGGCACCGGCAAGACCTACCTCGCCGTGGCCTGCGCGGTCGACGCGCTCGAGCGCGACGCGGTCAAGCGCATCGTGCTGACGCGCCCCGCCGTCGAGGCCGGCGAGCGCCTCGGCTTCCTGCCCGGCGACCTGGCGCAGAAGGTCGACCCCTACCTGCGTCCGCTGTACGACGCGCTCTACGACCTGATGGGCTTCGAGCGCACCGCGCGCATGTTCGAGAAGCAGGCGATCGAGATCGCGCCGCTCGCCTACATGCGCGGGCGCACGCTGAACCACGCCTTCATCATCCTCGACGAGGCGCAGAACACCACGCCCGAGCAGATGAAGATGTTCCTCACCCGGATGGGCTTCGGCTCGCGCGCGGTCGTCACCGGCGACATCACGCAGGTCGACCTGCCGCGCGGCCAGGTCTCCGGTCTGCACGAGGCACGCCGCATCCTGCGATCGGTGCGCGGCATCGCGTTCACCGAATTCGACAGCAGCGACGTCGTGCGTCACCCGCTGGTTGCGCGCATCGTCGACGCCTACGAGCGGGACGCCCGCAATGACTGACCGAGGCGCGCCACGAGCTCGATCGCTGTCGATCCAGTGCGCGCCGCCCGTCGCGGCCTGTCCGGTCGACCGGCGCCGCATGCGGCGCTGGGCGCTGGCCGCGCTGCGGCAGGACGCCCAGCTGACGCTGCGCTTCGTCGGCAGCCGCGAGGGGCGCCGGCTGAACAACGAGTTCCGCGGCCGCGACTACGCGACCAACGTGCTGACCTTTCCGTACGACGAGACGCAGCGCCGACATCGTCGTCTGCCTGCCCGTGGTCGAGCGCGAGGCTCGCGCGCAGGGCAAGCGCTTCGACGCATCATCTCGCGCATCTGGTGATCCACGGCGTGCTGCACGCCCAGGGCTTCGACCACGACAGCGACGACGACGCGGCCCGCATGGAAGCCCTGGAAACCGCGCTGCTGCGGCGCTTCCGGGTCCCCGACCCGTACCGGGGCGACCGCATGCGGCCGGGCGACGACCTCCCGCGGGCCGGCGACAAGCGCCGAAAGCCGGGTGGCGCCCGCGCGCGTCCGGGCTGATCCGAACGTCCTCGGGGGTTTGGCCCGAGCGACGCAGTTCGGTTATCCTGACCCGACCTTCCACTCCTCGACCACCCCCATGTCGGATGCCTCTTCGGGCACCGAGCCGAAGCGCTCGCTGCTCGAACGCCTGTCGGCGCTGCTGCTGCGCGCCCCTGAAGACCGGGAACAACTGCTGGACCTGCTGCGTGCATCCCACGAGCGCGAGCTGCTGGACGCGGACGCGCTGTCGATGATCGAAGGCGTGCTGCAGGTGTCGGAGCTGACCGCTGCGCGACATGCATGGTGCCGCGCGCGCAGATGGACGTGATCGACATCGCCGACCGGCCCGACGAGTTCCTGCCGCACGTCATCGCGACCGCGCACTCGCGCTTCCCGGTGATCGAGGGCGAGCGGGACAACGTGATCGGCATCCTGCACGCCAAGGACCTGCTGCGCCTGTACGGCAGCAAGCCTCCCGACGTGCGCGACCTGCTTCGCGCCCGGCGGTCTTCATTCCCGAGTCGAAGCGCCTGAACGTGCTGCTGCGCGACTTCCGCGCCAACCGCAACCACATCGCGATCGTCGTCGACGAATACGGCGGCGTGTCGGGCCTGATCACCATCGAGGACGTGCTCGAACAGATCGTCGGCGACATCGAGGACGAGTTCGACTTCGACGAGGACGAGCGACCACATCCTCGCAGTCGAGGCGGGCGAACACGGCCAGCGCTACCGCGTGCGCGGCATCACCGAGATCGGCCAGTTCAACAAGGTCTTCGGCACCGCGTTCTCCGACGACCGGATTCGACACGATCGGCGGGCTCGTCACCGACGCAGTTCGGACGGGTGCCGCGTCGCGGCGAGCAGGTGGTGCTCGACGGCATGCGCTTCGAGGTGCTGCGCTGCCGACGGCCGGCAGGTGCAATTGCTGTCTGGCCGAGCGGCTGCCCATGCCGCCGTTCGCCGGATGACGCGCGATACGTCGCCTGTCTGATCGTCTCGCGCTGCCTGCGGCGGCCGCGCTCGGCGTCGCTGCACGCGCTGGCCTTCGCGCCGCCGCTGGGCCACTGGCTGGCTGCAGCTGCTCGCGCTGGCGGCGCTGGTCCGCCTCGCCGGCGCGCAGACGGCGGGCAACGGACCACGGCGCGCCGCGACGATCGGCGTGTGCTTCGGGATCGGCTGGTTCGCCACCGGGCTGAGCTGGCTACACACCAGCATGCACGAATTCGGCGGCATGCCGTGGCTGCTGGCGGCTGCCGCCGTGCTGCTGTTCGCCGCCTACCTGGCGCTGTTCCCGGCGCTGGCGCTCGCCGTTTCGCACCGGCTCGCCGGCGGGCGCGGCCGCAGCGCCCGCGCGGTGCTGGCCCAGGCGTCTGTCCTGGCGGGCGCGTGGGGATGTCGGAGAACTGCTGCGCGGCTGGCTGTTCACCGGATTCCCGTGGCTGTCGATCGGCTACGCGCACGTCGACGGACCGCTGGCCGGCTACGCGCCCTGGGTCGGGGTCTACGGCATCGGCGCGCTCGCCGCACTGGTCGCGACGCTGCTGGCCGCGCTGCCCCGGCACTGGCGCACGGCGCTGCCGGCCGTCGCGCTGGTGCTGGCCGGCGGTAGCCGCGCTTCGGCTTGCACGGCTTCGGCGAACCGGACGGCGACCCGGTCAGCGTGCGTCTCGTGCAGGGCAACGTGCCGCAGCAGATGAAGTTCGACCGGCATGCGCGCGCTGCAGGCGATGCACGACTACGCCGGCATGGTCGAGACCAGCGACGCGCGGCTCGTCGTGCTGCCCGAGACGGCCTGGACGACGTCCGTGGGCGTCGACGCCGCCCGACATCGTCGCGCGAATGCTGCGCAGCGACGACGGGCGGCAACGCGCGCTGGCGATCGGCATGCCGCTCTTCGAAGCGCCGGCGGCGGGCTCGTTGCGCAACGCCGGCCCGGCGCTGCACTACACCAACAGCGTCGCGCTGATCGTGCCGCCCGATGCCGCGATCGCCGCCCGTTACGACAAGCAGCACCTGGTGCCGTTCGGAGAGTTCATCCCGCCGGGCTTCGCGCTGGTTCGTGCGCATGATGAACATCCCGCTGGGCGACTTCGCGCGCGGCGCCGCCGACCAGCCGCCCTTCGAAGTCGCCGGCCAGCGCTTCGCATTCGACATCTGCTACGAGGACCTGTTCGGCGAGGAGATCGCCCGCGCCGTGCGCGGTCCGCGCGGCGCGAGCGTGCTGGTCAACGTCAGCAACATCGCGTGGTTCGGCGACTCGCACGCGCTGCCGCAGCACCTCGCGATCGCGCGCATGCGCACGCTCGAGACCGCGCGGCCGATGCTGCGCGCGACCAACACCGGGGTGACCGCGGCGATCGACCATCGCGGCAACGTGACCGCGCGGCTGCCGGCCTACCGTCGCGGCGTCCTGGACGTGTCGGTGCAGGGCACGCGCGGGCTGACGCCCTATGCCCGGCTGGGCAACCTCGCGTCCGCGGCGCTGATCGCGGCACTGCTGGCAGCCGCCCTCGCGGCCCGGCCGCGAGCGGCCGAAGGACCGTCGAAAAAGGCGCAGAACCGCTAGAATTGCGGGTTTGCGCTCAACGGCCGCCGCCCCGACAACGATGCTCAGCTTTCAGCAAGTGATCCTGCGCCTGCAGGAGTACTGGGACAAGCAGGGCTGCGCCCTGCTCCAGCCCTACGACATGGAAGTCGGCGCGGGCACCTTCCACACCGCGACCTTCCTGCGCGCGATCGGTCCCGAGCCCTGGCGTGCCGCCTACGTGCAGCCCTCGCGCCGCCCCAAGGACGGCCGCTACGGCGAGAACCCGAACCGGCTGCAGCACTACTACCAGTACCAGGTGGTGCTCAAGCCGTCGCCGCCGGACATCCTCGAGCTGTACCTCGGCTCGCTGCGGGCGCTCGGCATCGATCCGCAGGTCAACGACATCCGCTTCGTCGAGGACGACTGGGAGTCGCCGACGCTGGGCGCCTGGGGGCTGGGCTGGGAGGTCTGGCTGAACGGCATGGAAGTCACGCAGTTCACCTACTTCCAGGAGGTCGGCTCGCTGAAGTGCCAGCCGATCACCGGCGAAATCACCTACGGCCTCGAACGGCTGGCGATGTACCTGCAGGGCGTCGAGAGCGTCTACGATCTGGTCTGGACCGACGGCATCACCTATCGTGACGTGTTCCACCAGAACGAGGTCGAGCAGTCGACCTACAACTTCGAGCACTCGAACGTCGCCATGCTGTTCCGCCACTTCGACGAGTACGAAGCCGAGGCGCAGCGCGCTGATCGGCGCGCAGCTGGCGCTGCCGGCCTACGAGATGGTGATGAAGTGCTCGCACACGCTTCAACCTGCTCGACGCGCGCGGCGCGATCTCGGTGACCGAGCGCGCCGCCTACATCGGCCGCGTGCGCAACCTCGCGCGCGCTGGTGGCGCAGTCGTATCACGACGCGCGCGAACGACTCGGATTCCCGATGCTGAAACCCCTGACCAAGGCGGCTTGAATGAGTGCCAGGCCGCTGCTGATCGAACTGTTCACCGAGGAGCTTCCGCCGAAGGCCTTGAAGCGCCTCGGCGAGGCCTTCGCCGCCGCCGTCGTCGACGGCCTGCGCGCGCGCGGACTCGCCCCGGCCGGCTGCGCGGTGCGCGGCTTCTGCACGCCGCGCCGGCTGGCCGTGCGCGTCGACGACGTCGCCCATCAGGCGCCGGACCGCGCGGTCGAACTCAAGGGGCCGTCCACCAAGGTCGCGCTCGATGCCGACGGCAAGCCGACCCAGGCGCTGCTGAAGTGGGCCGAGAAGCAGGGGGCGACGGTCGAGCAGCTCGCGCGCGCCTCCGACGGCAAGCAGGAGTGCTTCTTCTTTCGTAGCACCGCGCGCGGCGAGACGCTGGCCGGCGCGATCGACGCGGTGCTTGCGCAGGCGCTGGCGAAGCTGCCGATCCCGAAGCTGATGGAGTACCAGCTCGCCGACGGCCACACCAGCGTCAGCTTCGTGCGTCCCGCGCACCGCCTCGTCGTGCTGCACGGCGCGCGACGTCGTTCGCCGCGCGGTGCTCGGGCTGCAGTCCGGTCGCCTGACGCTGCGGACATCGCTTCCAGGGCGCCGGCGAACTCGTCGTCGCCCGATGCTCGGCGCCTACGTGCACGTGCTCGAACGCGAAGGCCGCGTCGTTCCCGACTTCGACGCGCGCCGCGCGCGCATCGAGGCGCTGCTGCGCGAGCAGGCCCGCGGCGCTCGGCGCGTCGCTCGGCGACGAGTCGGCGGTCGCGCCGCTGCTCGACGAGGTCTCCGCGCTGGTCGAGTGGCCGGCGGTCTACGTCGGGCGAGTTCGAGCGACGAGTTCCTGCAGGTGCCGCAGGAATGCCTGATCCTGACGATGCGCACCAACCAGAAGTACTTCCCGCTGTTCGACGCGCGACGGGCGGCTGCTGCCGCGCTTCCTGATCGTCTCGAACATGGAGATCGACGACCCGCGCTTCATCGTCGACGGCAACCAGCGCGTGGTGCGCCCGCGGCTGGCCGATGCACGCTTCTTCTTCGAGCAGGACAAGAAGACGCCGCTCGCCGATCGCGTGCCGCGCCTCGAGTCGGTGGTCTACCACGCCAAGCTCGGCACGCAGGGCGCAGCGGGTCGAGCGCGTGCGCGCGATCGCGCGCGACATCGCGCATGCGCTGTCGGCGTCGATCCGCTGGACGCTGCGACCGCGCCGCGCTGCTCGCCAAGGCCGACCTGCTCACCGGCATGGTCGGCGAGTTCCCCGAACTGCAGGGCGTGATGGGCGCCTACTACGCGCGCCACGACGGCGAGCCCGAGGCGGTCGCGCAGGCGATCGCCGAGCACTACCAGCCGCGCTTCGCCGGCGACGCGCTGCCCGCGACTGCGAGACCGGCACCGTGCTGGCGCTGGCCGACAAGCTCGAGACGCTGGCCGGCCTGTTCGGCATCGGCCAGCAGCCGACCGGCGACAAGGATCCGTTCGCGCTGCGCCGGCACGCGCTCGGCGTGATGCGCATGCTGATCGAGCAAGCAGCTCGAGCTGCCGCTCGACCGCCTGGTCGACGATCGCGTTCGGCGCCTTCGGCGGGCCACGTCGCGCAACGCGTCCGACGCGCTGATCGCGTTCTTCCACGACCGGCTGCAAGGCTACCTGCGCGAGCGCGGCGGCTCCGCGCGCCGAGGTCGACGCGGTCATCGCGCAGTCGCCCGACCCGCCTGTGGCTGGTGCCCGCGCAGCTCGAGGCGGTGCGCACGCTTCTCCGCGCTGCCCGAAGCGGCGAGCCTGGCGGCGGCGAACAAGCGCATCGGCAACATCCTGCGCAAGTCCGGCGCCGGCGGCGGCGCCGGCGGTCGACGCCGCGCTGCTGTCCGAGCCGGCCGAGCGCGCGCTGCACGAGCGATCGAGTCCCTGGCGCCGCAGGTCGAGCGCGTCGATGGCAGGCGCGCGACTTCACCGGGGCGCTGACCGTGCTGGCCGGCGCCCGCGAGCGCGGTCGACCGCTTCTTCGACAGCGTGATGGTGATGGCCGACGACGAACGCGTGCGCGGCAACCGGCTGGCGCTGCTGGCCAGGCTGCACGCGATGATGAACCAGGTCGCCGACCTGTCGAAACTGTCGCAACGCGTGAAACTGATCATCCTCGACCGCGACGGCGTCATCAACGAGGACAGCGACGCCTACATCAAGAGTCCGGACGAGTGGCGTGCCGGTGCCGGGCAGCCTCGACGCGATCGCGCGCCTGTGCAAGGCCGGCTACCGGATCGCGGTCGCGTCCAACCAGTCGGGCGTCGCCCGCGGGCTGTTCGACCTGTCCACGCTGATGGCGATCCACGCCAAGATGCACCAGGCCGTCGCGGCGGCCGGCGGACGCATCGACGCGCATCTTCTTCTGCCCGCATGCGGCGGACGCGAACTGCGAATGCCGCAAGCCGAAGGCCGGCATGATCGCCGAGATCCTTCGGCGTTTCGACGTGCCACCGGCGAGCGTGACGCTGGTCGGCGACTCGATGCGCGACCTGCAGGCGGCCATCGCTGCCGGCTGCCGCCCGGTGCTCGTGCTGACCGGCAAGGGGCGGCACACGATGCGCGACGGCGGCCTGCCGCCCGAGACGGTGGTGCGGGTCGACCTCGCTGCCGTCGCCGCCGAACTGGTGCCCTGAGCGGATCGGCGATGCTGGTCATCCGCGCGATCCTGTTCCTGCTCTTCGAACTGGTCACCGTCGTGCCGGTGGCGTTCGGCTGCATGCTGTGCGCGCCGCTGCCGCTGCACTGGCGCTATCGCTTCACGATCCTGTGGCCGAGGATGGTGATCTGGGCGGCGCGCTGGATCCTGGGCATCCGCTGGCGGGTGATCGGCCGCGAGAACCTGCCGGACGCGCCGGTGATCCTGCTGTCGAAGCACCAGTCGAGCTGGGAGACGCTGTTCTATCCTTGCTACATGCCGAGGGAGCTGTGTTTCGTCTTCAAGCGCGAGCTGCTCTACATCCCGTTCTTCGGCTGGGGCATCGCACTGCTCGACATGATCCACATCGACCGCAAGCGCGGCACCGACGCCTTCGAGAGCGTCGTGCGGCAAGGCATCCGCAAGCTCGCCGACGGACGCTGGATCATCATGTTTCCCGAAGGAACGCGTACCATGGCCGGATCGAAGGGCCGGTACAAGTCCGGCGGCTCGCGCCTCGCGATCCGCACCGCCGTTCCGGTCGTGCCGATCGCGGTGAATTCGGGCGAGCGCTGGCCGCGCAACGCGTTCGTGAAGACGCCGGGCCTGATCACCGTGTCGATCGGCGTGCCGATCCCTTCGAATGGCAAGACGCCCGATCAGTTGAACAGCGAAGTCGAGCAGTGGATCGAGACCGAAATGCGCCGCATCAGCCCCCACATGTACCGGGACGCCGCGTGAAGCGCCTGAAGCAGTTCGGGCGGCAGCTCACGGACGCCGCCCTGCAGTTGACGCTTCCGCTGTTCGACAGCGCACCCCGCCCGACCGTGACCGCGCGCGGGCTCGCGCATCGTGCGTCTGGACGGCCGCTTCGTCGAGTACCAGCTGCGCCGCTCGCGTCGCCGCACCATCGGATTCACGATCGACGCCCGCGGGCTCGCCGTCACGGCGCCGAACTGGGTCGCGCAGGGCCAGATCGAGGCGGCGCTGGCCGAGCGTGGCGACTGGATCCTGCGCAAGCTCGCCGAGTGGCGCGACCACGCCGCGCGCCGCGAGCGGCTGTCCGTGCGCTGGGAACACGGCGCATCGATGCCTTACCTCGGGCAGGCGCTGACGCTGCGTCTCGATCCAGCGCACGACGGCCCCGTGCGGCTCGATGGCGGCGACCTGGTCGTCGCCGGCGCGCGGCCGGCCCGCCTGCAGGACGACGTGCAGGCATGGCTGCAGAAGCGCGCACGCGAACACTTCACCGAACGGCTGGAGACCTTCGCGCGCCAGCACGGCATCGCGCCGCGCCGATGGGCGCTGTCGTCGGCACGCACGCGCTGGGGCAGCTGCGCGGCCGACGGCTCGATCCGCCTGAACTGGCGCCTGATGCACTTCCCGGCCGACATCGTCGACTACGTGATCGCGCACGAGCTCGCGCACCTTCGCGAGATGAACCACAGTGCGCGCTTCTGGCGGCACGTCGAGGTGCTGTTTCCCGACTACCAGCGCGCGCGCGAATGGCTGCGCTCGTATCCCGACGACACGCTGATCAGCTGAACAGATCCCCAAGGAGACCCCACGATGCGAATCCTCCACACCATGCTGCGCGTCGGCGACATGCAGCGCTCGATCGACTTCTACACGCGCGTGATGGGCATGCAGCTGCTGCGCACCACCGACCGCCCCGACCAGAAGTACTCGCTCGCGTTCGTCGGCTACGGCGACGAATCGCAGGGCTCGGTGCTCGAGCTCACGTACAACTACGGCGTCGAGCGCTACGACCTGGGTGCCGGATACGGACACATCGCGATCGAGGTGCCGGATGCCGCGGCGGCCTGCGAGCTGATCCGCAACAACGGCGGCACCGTGACCCGCGAGGCCGGTCCCGTGAAGGGCGGCAGCACGGTGATCGCGTTCGTGCAGGATCCGGACGGCTACAAGATCGAACTGATCGAGCGCGCTCCCCGCTGAACGCGCAGAGGGCCCGGCCGGCGGGCACAGCTTCGCACCCAACCCCGGGGCGCTCGATGCGTCCCACCTCGACACAGGAATTCAGCGCATGTCGGCAGTACAGGCAGTGATCTGGGACTTCGGCGGTGTGATCTCGTCCAGCCCGTTCGAGGCATTCGCGCGCTTCGAGGCCGAACGCGGCCTGCCCGTGGGCTTCCTGCGCAAGGTGAATGCGACCAACCCGCACGAGAACGCCTGGGCGCGCCTCGAGCGCAGCGAGATCGGACCGGTCGAATTCGGCGCCGCGTTCGCGGAGGAGAGCCGCGCGCTCGGTCACGAGGTCGACGGCCGCCACGTGCTGCCGCTGCTCAACGGCGTGATCCGTCCCGAGATGGTCGAGGCGTTGCGGCGCATCGGCGAGCGGATGAAGACGGGCTGCATCACCAACAACTTCACCGCGATGCAGGACGGCGCGATGGGCTCGCTGTACAAGGCGGACATCATGAAGCTGTTCCACCACGTGATCGAAAGCGCCAAGGCCGGGCTTCGCAAACCCGACCCGCGCATCTACCTGATGATGACGGACGCCCTCGGCGTCCATCCCAGGCACTGTGTCTACCTGGACGACCTCGGCATCAATCTGAAGCCGGCGCGCGAGCTCGGCATGGCCACGATCAAGGTCGGTGATGCCGGCCCCGCGCTCGACGAACTCGAGGCGCTGATCGGCTTCACGCTGCGCTGACGGCGTGCGGGTGGGCGGCCGCCGGTCGGCGAGCCGCCGGAGCGCAGATCAGCGGCGGTCCCGCTCGATCCGCGCCGCCACCTCCAGCCAGGACTGCACCGGGATCTCCTCCGCGCGCGCGGTTGCCGCAAGCTCCGGTGCCTCGATGCCGCGTTCCTGCAGCCAGGGCAGCAGCGTGTTGCGCAGCATCTTGCGCCGCTGCCCGAAGGCCACCGCCAGCATCGGCGACAGGGTTTCAGGCGCCACCGCGGGGCTGGAGACACGCGGCAGCATGCGCACCACCGACGAATCGACCCGCGGCGGCGGTTCGAACGCGCCCGGCGGCACGTCGAACAGCGACTCGACGTCGTAGTACGCCTGCAGCAGCACCCCGAGGCGCCCGTACGCCGCGGTCGCGGGCGCCGCGACGATGCGGTCGACCACCTCTTTCTGCAGCATGAAGTGCTGGTCGACGACGCGGTCGCGAACGGCGATCAGGCGCACCAGCAGCGGGCTGGAGATGTTGTACGGCAGGTTGCCGATCAGCCGCACCGGACCGAGCCCGAGCGCAGCGTCGAGGTCGACGGCCAGCACGTCGCCCTCGATCAGCGTGAGACGCTCGCCGTAGCGGCGGCGCAATCCCGCCGCGAGGTCGCGGTCGATCTCGATCGCACTCAGGTGCTTCACCCGCTGCAGCAGCGCAGACGTCAAGGCGCCCTGCCCCGGTCCGATCTCGAGGAGATGTTCGCCCTCTCGGGGCGCGATCGCGTCGACGATGCGCGCGATCACGGACCGGTCGGCCAGGAAGTGCTGGCCGAACCGCTTGCGTGCGACGTGGGCCACGGCGGGGGAGCTCGCTGCGCGGTCGTGGGCGGCCGAAGCTACTGGTCGCGGAGTTCGACGTAGGTGCGATCGCGGACCTGGCGTAGCCAGTCCTGGGTCGCCTCCTCGATGCGCCGCTCGCGCAGCGCCTGGCGCGCTGCCTGGCGCACGCGCTCCGGCGAGGCGGCGTCGGTGCGCCGCTCCAGCACCTGGATCAGATGGAACCCGAACTCGGTGCGCACCGGATCGCTCACCTCGCCCGGCTGCAACGCCCCCATCGCGCGCTCGAAGGCGGGCACGGTGTCGCCCGGATAGATCCAGCCCAGGTCGCCGCCGCGGCCGGCGCTGCCGTCGTCCGAGTACTGGCGCGCCAGCTCGGCGAAATCGGCGCCGCCGCGGACGCGGTCGCGCAGATCGCGCAGCCTGCGCAGCACTTCGGCCTCCGGCTGGATCTCGGTCGGTCGGATCAGGATGTGGCGGGCACGCGTCTGCATCACCGGCTCGGAACCGATCTTGACCTGCGCACTGCTGCGCCGATCGACCAGCTTCAGGATGTGGTAGCCGTTGGGGCTGCGCAGCGGCGGCGTGACTCTCGCCGGGTTGCAGCTTGGCCACCGCATCGACGAACAGTTGCGGCAGACGGTCGGCCGAACGGAAGCCGAGCGCGCCGCCGCTCATCGCATCCGGCGCATCCGAGAACGCAGCTGCCAGCCGGGCGAATTCGGCGCCGCTCTCGAGCTGGCGCACGATCTCCTCGGCACGCAGTCGCTGGCGCTCGATCTGCTCGGCGCTCGCGCCTTCCGGAACGCGCAGCAGGATCTGCGACAGGTTGTACTCGACCGGCGCCGCGCTTGCCCCCCGCTGCTCGGCGAGCCAGGCATCGATGTCGGCCTCGCTGATCACGACCTTCGCATCGACCTCGCGCTCGCGCAGGCGAGTCGACCAGGATCTCCTCGCGGATGTCCTCGCGAAAGCGCGCGTAGCTCATGCCGTCGCGCTCGATCTGCATCCGCATCTGCGCGGGTGTCATCCGGTTTTCCTCGGCGATCCGCGCAATTGCGCGGTCGAGCTGCGCGTCGTCGACGCGGATGCCCTGCTCGCGCGCCAGCTGCGCCAGCGCGCGATCCAGGATCAGGCGCTCGAGCACCTGCGCCCGCAGGACGTCCGGCGGCAGGCAGCTCGATGCGCTGGCTGCGCAACTGCCGCTCGACTGTGCGCTGCCGGATTGCCAGCTCGTTCGCGGTGATGACGTCGGTGTTCACCACCGCGACCACCCGGTCGAGCTGGCGCGGCCCGGACGACACCTGCGACGGCGCGGACGCCGCCGGCGATTGCGCGGACGGCGCCCGCGGTTGCGCGAACGGCGCCTGCGATTGCACGGACGCCGCGAACAGCAGCGCGGCCATGGCGGAGATCAGGCGGAGGGGAAGGCTCATTCGTATCCGAAGAATCGGGAAGGCATGACCGGCCGGTCGTTGGGCAGGCGGTAGCCCGGGATATTCCGGCGCAATATATCAAACGGGTCGGTTCCGATCCGGGCCAGGCCCGACAGCTCGAGCTGGATGAAGAACGCGCTGGTCGTGCTCCCGGCCGCGGTGACGAAGCGCTGAACCACGAAGCGCGTGGACCAGCAGTCGGCGTTGTACTCGAAACCGAGCACGCCTTCGATGATGCCCGGTTCGGCATCCACCATTACCTGGGTGACCGGATCGATGCGCTGCTTCAGCCACGAGTAGTTGATCCGGCCGAGCGCCATCCAGCGCGAGGCGAGCGGCCAGCGCCACGACGTGTCGATCTGCCCGAGCTCGTCGCGCAGGTAGCGCACGCCGGCGTTCAGGATGCGGCCGTCGCCGGCAGATACCGCCACAACAGATTCAGGCGCGGCACGCTCGAGTCGCGCACGCTGTACTGCAGCCCGGCGTCGAAGCTCATGTACCGGTTCGAGCAGCGCCGACGCCGCCAGCAGCAGGTCGGAGCGCGAGTCGGTGCGCGGCGCGACGCCAGGAATCGTCACGCGCTGCTTGCGAGAAGTACAGACGCTGCCCGAAGGCGAGCCGAAGCGACTCGGCGCCGGTGCGCGGGTTCGATCAGCCGCGAGACCAGCGCCGTGGTGAGCTGGTCGACGTCGGCGATCCGGTCGTTGCCGACGAAGGTGTTCTCGGAGAAGAGCTGCGCGAAATTGAAGTCGGCGACGCCGGTGTCGAACACCGGGAACGCCGATCTGGTCGCGATACGGGCGACTGCACGTAGAACAGCCGCGGCTCGAGCGTCTGCGTCACGTCGCGGCCGAGGAAGCTCGTCTCGCGCTCGAACACCAGGCCCGAATCGAGCGAGAACACCGGCACCGACCGGTTCAGCGTCGTCTGCTCGGGAACTGCGCGGGTTGTCCAGACTGGTAGCGTCGACAGGTGCAGACCGAGCTTGGGAATCACGAACCAGCCCGGCCGCACGATCGGGTAGCTGACCTGCGGATGGACGAGCCGCGCACGCCCTCGGTCGCGCCGACCAGCGGGCGATCGGAACTGGGTGGCGTCGAACATCGTGTCGACGTCGAAGCCGTACAACTCGCGACGGGTTGCGTGGCGCTGAGCTGCGGCACGCGTTCGTACGGCGGAGTGGCTCGCGCGTCGAGGATGCTCTGGTAGCGCGTCGCGCGGGCGAGGAAGGTCCAGTTCCCGTCAGCCGCGAAAGACAGTCGCGTCGCGCGGCAGAATCCGTTCGGAGCTGGCGAGGATCGAGCGCGAGTAGTCGACGAAGTAGTTGTCGTCCGAGACGCCCCGCGCGTTGATGCTGCCGCTCCAGCCCGCGACTCCGGAGAAGTTGTGCAGCGCGCTCCAGAAGTACCGGCTGCGTGCCCGTGATCGCGTCGTTCGGGTTGCGCTCGACGCGCAGGTCGCCGAAGGAGCGCGGCTCCAGGTAGCGGAACTGCCCGCCGAGCTGCAGTCCCCGGCGCGCCGTCAGGCGCGGGTAGAAGGTGAAGTCCCGGTTCGGCGCGATGTTCCAGTAGTAAGGCAGCAGCAGCTCGGGGCCGGCGTTCGAGGTGAACGAAAACGTCGGCGCCAGCAGCCCGCTGCTGCGCTCGTTCGCCCAGCGAGAACCCGAACAACGGCGCCGCCAGGATCCTGCGATCCTTGAAGTAGAGGCTGGCCGACCGTCCGCTGCCCTCGTCCTGATCCTGGTCGAGGGTCAGAGACTCGGCGCGCAGGTACCAGTCCGGATTTTCCGGGCGGCAGGTCGTGTACGTCGCGTTGGTCAGCACGAGACGGTCCGGCCCGAGGAATTCGACGCGATCGGCCCGCCCGTGCCCGCCGTAGAGCGGCAGCGTGTAGGTGGGCGACGCGAAGAATCCTTCGCTGGCGTCGAGTTTGAGCTGCAGCTCCGGGCCGGTGAAGACGTTGCCCTGGCGGACGACGCGCACGTTGCCGACCGCGACCACCTCGTCGTCGGTCTCGTAGTAGGTGATGCGATCGCCGCGCACCACGGTGCCGGCGCGCCGCAACTCGGCATCGCCTTCGATCGTGACTTCGCGGTCGGTGCGGCCGGTCAGGCGATCGCCGCGGCCGTAGACCGGGCGCCCCTCGACCTGGCCCGCGGCGGCCTCGCCCAGCACGGGATCCAGCCGCAACTGGAATGCCGACGGATCGGCGGCCAGTGCCGGTACGCACCAGGCGGCCGACAGCACTTGGGCGACGCGGCGAAGGATGGGGGTCATGTCGATCGTTCTTTTATTATACGAAGCATGCAGACTCCCTCCCGAACAGACACCTGCCCCGCGGACACGAATGCCCGATGTGCCCGTGGGAACGTCGGCGCCGCCCGCAGCGCGGGCCGCCGACCCGCGCCTCGACGAGCTGGCCGCCTGGCTCGCCGGGCTGCCTGCCGGTTTCGGCCTGGATGCTCGGGTCGATTCGCCGCGCGTCCGACGACGCGAGTTTTCGGCGCTACTTCCGCATCGACTGCGACGGTGCCGCGCTGTCGCTCCCTGATCGCGATGGACGCGCCGCCCGCCGACGAGGACTGCCGCCCCTTCGTGAACGCGGCAGGTGTGTTCGCGCAGGCCGGCATGACGGTGCCCGACGTGCTCGCATCCGATCTCGCGCGCGGCTTTCTTCTGCTGACGGACTTCGGCACCACCACCTACCTCGACGTGCTCGACGAGGCCAATGCACCGGCGTTGTATGCCGATGCCAGCCGTGCCCTGATCGCGATCCAGAAGGCGAGCCGGCCGGGGGTATTCCCCGACTACGACCGGGCCGTGCTGCTGCGCGAGCTGATGCTCTATCCGGACTGGTACGTCGCCCGTCACAAGGGCATCACGCTCGACGACGCCGAACGCAAGACGCTCCTCGATGCGTTCGAGCTGCTGATCGCCAACAACCTCGCGCAGCCGCAGCGTGTTCGTGCACCGCGACTACCACTCGCGCAACCTGATGCTTCTCGCCGGCGAAGCGAATCCCGGCGTGCTCGACTTCCAGGATGCGCTGCTGGGACCGATCACCTACGACCTCGTGTCGCTGATGCGCGACGCGTACATCGACTGGACCGAAGAGCGTGAGCTCGACTGGACGATCCGGCACTGGGAGCGGGCGCGCAAGGCCGGCCTTCCGGTGGCCGCCGACTTCGCAGACTTCTATCGCGATTTCGAGTGGATGGGGCTGCAGCGTCACCTGAAGGTGCTCGGCATCTTCGCCCGCCTGAACCATCGCGACGGCAAGAGCCGCTATCTCGCCGACATGCCGCGCGTGCTCGCACTACGTCACCCGGTCCGCGTCGCGCTACAACGCATTCGGGCCGCTCGCCGCGCTGATCGAGCGCATCGAGGGCGTCACCCGCGCCGACGGTTACACGTTCTAGGAACGGTCGATGCGCGCGATGATCCTGGCGGCCGGCCGCGGCGAACGCATGCGTCCGCTGACCGACCGGTGCCCGAAGCCCTTGCTCGACGCGGGCGGCGAGCCGCTGATCGTCTGGCATCTGCGCCGCCTGGCCGCGGCCGGCATCCGCGAGGTCGTGATCAATCACGCACACCTCGGCGAGATGATCGAGGTGCGCCTTGGCGACGGCAGCGCGTGGGGCGTATCGATCCGCTACAGCCCCGAGGGGCAGGCGCTCGAAACCGCCGGCGGCATCGCCAACGCGCTGCCGCTGCTTGGCGACAAGCCCTTCCTGGTCGTCAACGGCGACGTGTGGTGCGACTTCGACCTGGGTCGCGCACGCACGATCGCCGCGCAGCTCGACGCCGCGCGCCTGCTGGCCTGGTGCGTGCTGGTGCCCAATCCGCCGCACCATCCCGAAGGCGATTTCGGTCTGGTCGACGGCCGGCTGATCGAACAGGCCCCGCAGCGCCTCACGTTCAGCGGCATCGGCATCTACCGGCCCGCGCTGTTCCACGGCATCGCCCGCGGCGATCGCGCGCCGCTCGGCCCGCTGCTGCGCGCGGCGGCGTCCGTCGGACGCGCCGGCGCCGAGCGGCACGACGGTCTCTGGATCGACGTCGGAACTCCCGCGCGACTGGCCGAACTCGATGCCCGCCTGCGCGGCGGAGCCACAGAACGCGGATGAGCGCCGTGACCACGCGCGGCGCGGGCGGTCCGGCGTGACCGCGATCGAAGTCGTCGGCAGCGGACCGGTCGCGGCCGCCTTCGCGTTGTTTGCGGCGCGCCAGGGATTCGGGGTCGGCGAGATCGCGCTGGCGCGTCGTGCCGCCCCGCCGCCCGCCGCGCTCGCATCCCGCGTGCTGGCCCTGTCGCTCGGTTCGTCGCAGCTGCTGGGGCGGATCGCCGCAGCGCCCGAAGCCGCGCCGATCCTCACCGTCGACGTATCGGTGCTGGGCCACCCCGGCCGCACGCGGCTGCGCGCCGCCGAGCTCGGCGTGCCGGCGCTCGGCCACGTGTTGCGCTACGCCGAGCTGATGCGCGTGCTCGACGCGGCGCGCGAACGCGCGTTCGGGACGCGCGACTGCGAAGCGCCGCGGGACGGCGACGACGCGGGGTCGCTTGTCGTGCACGCAGAAGGCGACACCGGCCCGGATCCTGCGACGCGCACCTTCGAACAGGCCGCTCTGCTCGCCGAAGTCGGCGTCGCACGCGAGCACGGTGCGACCGCCTTCGAATGCTTCACCGCCGACGGACCGCTCGCGCTGCTGCCGCTGCCCGAGCCGCATCGCTGCTCGCTGGTCTGGTGCGATCGACCGGAAGCGTCCGCGCGGCGCGCCGCGCTGCCCGCGGACGAGCTCGCAGCCGAACTGCAGATGGCGTTCGGCCGATCCCTGGGCCGGATGACGATCGAGTCCGATGCGACCTGCTGGCCGATGGCGCGCCGCGCACGCCGAACGCTCAGCACCGGGCGCGAGGTCTGGATCGGCAACGCCGCGCAGGGGCTGCATCCGGTGGCCGGCCAGGGGCTCAACCTCGGGCTGCGCGACGCCTTCCTTCTTGCGCAGCACCTCGGCGACGCGCGCGCGCGCGGCGAAGAGCTCGCGCACGCGCTGCCCGGCTACGTCCGGCAGCGATCCGCAGACCGCGGCGGCACCATCGCACTGACCGACCTGCTCGCGCGCGCGTTCGCGCTCGCGCCGCTGCATCCGCTGCAGTCCGTCACCCTCGGCATGCTCGACGCGGCGGGTCCGCTGCGCGATCTGGTCGCGCGCAGGTTCATGTTCGGCCGGCGCTGATCGATGTTCGGTCGACGCTGATCGATCTTCGACCGGCGCGTATCGATCTTCGGCCGGCGCTGACCAGTCTGCGGTCGGCGCCGAACAGCGCCGCGCGCAGCGCAGGTGCGCCGTGCTGCACTGCGCATTTCTTGTGCACGATGTTTTTCGCTAGAATTCGCCTCCCCTTCGGCGCGGCGTCCGTCGCTCCGATCTCCGTCGAGGAAATCCTCCCAATGAACATCGGCCCACACATCCTGCGCAACAACGTGTTCGTTGCGCCGATGGCGGGTGTGACCGACCGTCCGTTCCGCCAGCTGTGCAAGACGCTTGGCGCCGGCTACGCGGTGTCGGAGATGGCCGCGTCGAATCCGCGCCTGTGGGCGAGCGTCAAGACCTCGCGCCGCACCGACCACGCCGGCGAGATGGAGCCGCGCGCGGTGCAGATCGCCGGCGCGGATCCGGCGATGATGGCCGAGGCGGCGCGCTTCAACGTCGACCGCGGCGCGCAGATCATCGACATCAACATGGGCTGCCCCGCGAAGAAAGTCTGCAACGTGATGGCCGGCTCCGCGCTGATGGCCGACGAGCCGCTGGCACTGTCGATCATCGAGGCGGTGGCCAATGCCGTGCCGGTGCCGGTCTCGGTGAAGATGCGCACCGGTCCGACACGCGCGCAGTCGAATGCGGTGCGCCTGGCGCGCAACGCCGAGTCCGCCGGTGCCGCGATGATCGCCGTGCACGGCCGTTCGCGCGCTTGCGCGCTACGGCGGGGATGCCGAGTACGACACGATCGCGCAGGTCAAGCAGGCGGTGCGCGTTCCGGTGGTCGCCAACGGCGACATCGACTCTCCGCGCAAGGCGAAGCAGGTTCTCGAGCACACCGGCGCCGATGCGGTGATGATCGGCCGGGCCGCGCAGGGCCGGCCATGGATCTTCCGCGAGATCGCGCATTTTCTGGCGACCGGCGAAGATGCTCGCAGCGCCCCGGGCCGGACGAGATCGCCCGCGCTGCTGCGCGGCCATCTGCTCGACCACTACGCGTTCTACGGCGAGTTCGCCGGCGTGCGCAGCGCGCGCAAGCACGTCGGCTGGTACCTGCACGGCCGTGCGCGGCTGGGCCGAGCGGCGCGACCGCTTCAACCGGATCGAAACCCCCGACGAACAGCTCGCCGCGATTGCCGAGCTGTTCGACGATATGCAGCCGCCCGACCGGCGCGCCGGCGCGGCTTCCACGGCCGCCAACGAACGACTCTTCGTGCGGAGACAGGTCGCATGACACGACAGCAGACGATCGACGAAGCCGTCACCCGTAATCTCGAGAAATACTTCCGCGATCTCGAAGGCACGCTCGCCGAGCCTGATCTACGACATGGTGCATCCGCGCCGTCGAGCGCCCGATGCTCGAAGTCGTGATGCGCCAGGCGCACGGCAACCAGCTGCGCGCCAGCGAGATGCTCGGCATCAACCGCAACACGCTGCGCAAGAAGCTCCAGCAGCACGGCATGCTTTGAAGACCGCCACGGACCCGAACGACATGACACAACGCGTACAACGCGCCCTGATCAGCGTCTCCGACAAGGCCGGCATCGTCGAGCTCGGCCGCGCGCTGGCGGCGCTCGGCATCGAGATCCTGTCCACCGGCGGCACCGCGAAGCTGCTCGCGGACAACGGCGTGCGCGGTCGTCGAGGTGTCCGATCACACCGGCTTCCCCGAGATGCTCGACGGTCGTGTCAAGACCCTGCATCCGACGATTCACGGCGGCCTGCTGGCGCGACGCGAGCTGCCCGAGCACATGCAGGCGATCGCGGCGCACGGCATCGGTCCGATCGACCTGCTGGTGGTCAATCTGTATCCCGTTCGAGGCGACGGTGGCGCGGCCCGGCTGCACGCTCGAGGACGCGATCGAGAACATCGACATCGGCGGGCCGGCGATGGTGCGCTCGGCCGCCAAGAACTGGCGCGGCGTCGGCGTCGCTCACCGATGCCGCCCAGTACGCGTCGGTGATCGCCGAACTCGCAGCGCGACGGCGGCGCTGTCGGACGCGACGCGCTTCGCGCTGGCCGTCGCCGCATTCAATCGCATCTCGAACTACGACGCCGCGATCAGCGACTATCTGTCGGCGCTGCAGCCCGACGGCACGCGCAGCGAGTTTCCCGGCCAGTCCAACGGCCGCTTCGTCAAGCTGCAGGACCTGCGCTACGGCGAGAACCCGCACCAGCAGCGCCGCGTTCTACCGCGACCTGCACCCGGCGCCGGGCTCGCTGGTCACCGCGCGCCAGCTGCAGGGCAAGGAGCTGTCGTACAACAACATCGCCGACGCCGACGCGGCCTGGGAGTGCGTGAAGAGCTTCGACACGCCGGCCTGCGTGATCGTCAAGCACGCCAACCCCTGCGGCGTCGCGCTGGGTGCGGATTGCGCTCGAGGCCTACAGCGCGCGCCTTCAGCACCGACCCGACGTCGGCCTTCGGCGGCATCATCGCGTTCAACCGTCCGCTCGACGGCGACGCGGCGCAGGTCGTCTCCAAGCAGTTCGTCGAGGTGCTGATCGCGCCCGCCTATCACCGACGAGGCGCGCGCGGTGTTCGCGGCCAAGGCCAACGTGCGCGCTGCTCGAGATTGCGCTGGACGGCGTGCGCGCCGACGGCGCCACCGACTGGGAGCGCGGTCGCAACGCGCAGGACGTCAAGCGCGTCGGCTCGGGCCTGCTGATCCAGACCGCCGACAACCGCGAGCATGACGCGCGCCGAGCTGAAGGTGGTCACGAAGAAGGCGCCCACGCGAGGCGCAGCTCGCCGACCTGCTGTTCGCGTGGCGCGTGGCCAAGTACGTCAAGTCGAACGCGATCGTGTTCTGCGGCAACCGCAGACGCTCGGCGTCGGCGCCGGCCAGATGAGCCGCATCGACTCGGCGCGCATCGCATCGATCAAGGCCGAGAACGCCGGGCTGTCGCTGGCCGGCTCGGTGGTCGCTTCCGACGCCTTCTTCCCGTTCCGCGACGGACTCGACGTGGTCGTCGACGCCGGCGCGGTCGCGGTGATCCAGCCCGGCGGCTCGGTGCGCGACGACGAAGTCATCGCGGCCGCCGACGAGCGCGGCGTCGCGATGGTGTTCACCGGCGTGCGGCACTTCCGGCACTGAGACCGGACACGGTGCGCATCCTCGGCATCGATCCCGGCCTGCGCGTCACCGGCTTCGGCGTCATCGACGTCGACGGGCCGCGCCTGCGCTACGTCGCCAGCGGCGTGATCCGCATCGCCGCCGGGCGCGCTGCCGCCGCGGCTGAGCACCATCCACGACGGCATCGCCGAAGTGATCGCCCAGTACCAGCCCGACAGGAGCGGTGGTCGAGATCGTGTTCGTCAACGTCAACCCGCAGTCGACGCTGCTGCTGGGCCAGGCGCGCGGCGCGGCGATCACCACGCTGGTCGCCGCCGGCCTGCCGGTGCACGAATACACCGCGATGCAGGTCAAGCAGGCGGTGGTCGGCCACGGCCGCGCCGCCAAGTCGCAGGTGCAGGCGATGGTGCAGCGGCTGCTGCGCTGCCCGGCACTGCCGTCGACCGACGCGGCCGACGCGCTGGCCTGCGCGATCTGCCACGCCCACGCCGGCCAGGGCCTCGAGGCGCGGCAGCGGCCACCCCGGTGGCGGCCGACGCGCCGGCGCATGCGCGGCGACCGCTGAGCCTCGCGCGGACGTGGCGGCACGGTGCGCCTGGTCCGGTCCGGTCCAGATCTGGCGGTTCACCGCATGATCGGACGCCTTCCGGAACCCTGCTCGAGAAGAGCCCGCCGACGGTGCTGGTCGACGTCGGCGGCGTCGGCTACGAGGTCGACGTGCCGATGAGCACCTTCTACGACCTGCCGGCGGCCGGCGCAGCGCGTCACGCTGCTCATCCACCAGGTCGTGCGCGAGGACGCCCACCTGCTGTACGGCTTCCTGACGCGCCGGCGAGCGCGAGGCCTTCCGCCAGCTGATCCGGATCTCCGGCGTCGGCCCGCGCATCGCGCTGTCGGTGCTGTCCGGCATGTCGGTGGCCGACCTGGCGCAGGCCGTCGCGCTGCAGGAGTCCGGCCGCCTGCACGCGGGTGCCCGGCATCGGCAAGAAGACCGCCGAGCGGCTGCTGCTCGAGCTCAAGGGCAAGCTCGGCCCCGAGGTCGCCGGCGCCGGGCACGCGCCGGTGCCGACGCCGCGGCACCGACGTGCTGCGCGCGCTGCTCGCGCTCGGCTACTCCGAGCGCGAGGCGGTCGGCGGCCACCCGCCAGCTGCCCGCCGGCACCGGCGTGTCCGACGGCATCAAGCAGGCGCTGAAGCTGCTGGCAAAGCCATGATCGAGCACGACCGCCTGATCGACCGACCGGCGCGCCGGTCTCGCCCGCACGAGGAGGCGGTCGAGCGCGCGCTGCGTCCGAAGCGGCTCGCCGACTACGTCGGACAGGCGAAGCATCCGCGAGCAGCTCGAGATCTTCATCGCCGCCGCGCGCGAGCGCGGCGAGTCGCTCGACCACGTGCTGCTGTTCGGCCCGCCCGGCCTGGGCAAGACCACGCTGGCGCACATCGTCGCCGCCGAGATGGGCGTGAACCTGCGCCAGACCTCCGGGCCGGTGCTCGAGCGCCCGGGCGACCTGGCCGCGCATCCTGACCAACCTCGAGCGCAACGACGTGCTGTTCATCGACGAGATCCACCGCCTGTCGCCGGTCGTCGAGGAGATCCTCTACCCGGCGCTGGAGGACTTCCAGATCGACATCATGATCGGCGAAGGCCCGGCCGCGCGATCGATCAAGCTCGACCTGCAGCCGTTCACGCTGGTCGGCGCGACCACCCGCGCCGGGCATGCTGACCAATCCGCTGCGCGACCGCTTCGGCATCGTCGCGCGGCTCGAGTTCTACACCGTCGACGAGCTCACGAGCATCGTCGCGCGTTCGGCGCAGCTGCTGGGCGCGCAGATCGAGCGACGACGGCGCGCGCGAGATCGCGCGCCGCTCGCGCGGCACGCCGCGCATCGCCAACCGGCTGCTGCGCCGGGTGCGCGACTACGCCGAGGTCAAGGCGCGGCGGCCGCATCGACGCGGCGTCGCCGACGCGGCGCTGCGCATGCTCGACGTCGACCGCGATCGGGCTTCGACGTGATGGACCGCAAGCTGCTGCAGGCGGTGATCGAGAAGTTCGGCGGCGGGCCGGTCGGCCTCGACAACCTGGCCGCCGCGATCGGCGAGGAACGCGACACCATCGAGGACGTGCTCGAGCCCTACCTGATCCAGCAGGGATTCCTGCAGCGCACGCCGCGCGGGCGCATCGCCACCGCAGGCCGCGTGGCGCCACTTCGGGCTGGCGCATCCGGGCAGCGCGGCGCACGACGCTCTGGCCCGGCGACGACGCCGCCGCGGACGCGCTCGCACGGCCGCGCCGGACTCCGCACTAGACGACTTCGCCGCCCGGCTGCTGCGCGCCACGCCGCGCACCTGGGTCACTCGTCGCCGCTGATCGCCGCCAACGTGCTGGTCTGGCTGGCCAATGCTCGCCGGCGGCATCGAGCCCGCTCGGCCCCGAGCCGCGTCGAGCTGCTGGTCGCTGGGGCGGGAACCTGCTGCCCGCCACCGCTCGACCAGCCCTGGCGGCTGTTCACCGCGACGCTGCTGCACGCCGGCGTGATCCACCTGGCGCTCAACATGTGGGCGCTCTGGGACACCGGCCGCGATCGCCGAGCGCTTCTACGGCAACCTTCAGTTCCTGCTGATCTACCTGATCTCGGGCCTGTTCGGGTCGCTGGCCAGCCTGTTCTTCGCGGCGCGCGCCGAGCGTGTCGGTCGGCGCCTCGGGCGCGATCTTCGGCGTCGTCGGCGCGCTGCTGGCCGCGCTGTTCACCAAGCACGCAGCAAGCATGCCGGCCGCGCTGGCTCGCGTCGATGCGTTCGTCGATGCTGATGTTCGTCGGCTACTCGCTGTTCATGGGCTTCGTGGCCGCGGTTCATCGACAATGCCGCGCACATCGGCGGGCTGCGTCGTCCGGCTTCGCCATGGCGGCGATCATGGCCGAGAAGTTCGACTGGGACGAATACCGGCGCACGGCGCATCCCCGCGCGGCGTGTCGCGATCGGCGCCGCGGCGGCTCGCCGCCTTCGTCGTCTGGAAGCTGCTTCCGGCGCCGCCGCCTGACCCGGACCCGCGCTGCGGCGCGCGGCGCTTGGTAGAATCGCGCCGCGTGAGCCCCGCAGCCATGCGTCGATCCGCCCGTTCCGGTCCGGCTCGAACAGCTGCGCCGCCCGCAGCGTTCGAGATTCCGGTGCGCGTGTACTACGAAGACACCGATGCCGGGCGGCATCGTCTACCACGCCAACTACCTGCGCTACTTCGAGCGCGCGCGCACCGACTGGCTGCGCTCGCTCGGTGCGGTCCACAGCCGCATCGCGCGACGAGCACGGCCTGGTCTTCGTGGTGCGCGACATCGCGATCGACTACCGGCGCCCGGCCCGGCTCGACGACGAGCTGTCGGTCGACGTGCGCGTGCTCGAGGCCAGGCGCGCCTCGTGCACGCTGGCGCAGTGTCGCGCGGCCGCCACGAACCGGAGGACCGCTGGTCAGCGTCGACGCTGCGCATCGCGGCGATCGACCGCGCGCACGCGGCCGCCCGGTCGGGTTTCCGCGCTGGCTGGCGAACGAGCGCGCTCGCCGCCTGAGGCCGGCGCATCGGCCGGCGCCCGCAGCGTCGAGCATACCGCCAATGGCAAGGAACAGCCGTGCATGTCGGAACTTTCATTCTTCCCTGATCGTCGCAACGCCAGCCTGCTGGTGCAGCTGGTGATGGCCCTGCTGATGCTGATCTCGCTCGGCTCCTGGACGACGATCTTCCGCAAGTTGTTCCAGATCCGCGGCGCAAGCGCGGCCACCGACCGGTTCGAGGCCGACTTCTGGAAGGACCGCGACCTCGGCCGCGCTCTACGAGCAGATCGCGCGACGGCAAGCGCAGCAGCGGCTCGCTCGCGCGCATCTTCGAGTCGGGCATGTCGGAGTTCCTGAAGACCCGCCAGCAGAAGCCGGGCGACGTGCAGCGCGATGCTCGACGGCGCGCGCCGCTCGATGCGCGCCGCCTACCAGCGCGAGATGGACGCGACTCGAAGCGAACCTCGCCTTCCTCGCCTCGGCCGGCTCGGTCAGCCCCTACATCGGGCTGTTCGGCACGGTCTGGGGGATCATGAACGCGTTCCGCGGCCTGGCCAACGTGCAGCAGGCGACGCTGGCGTCGGTCGCGCCCGGCATCGCCGAGGCGCTGGTGGCCACCGCGATCGGCCTGTTCGCGGCGATTCCGGCCGTGGTCGCCTACAACCGTTTCGCGCACGACATCGACCGTCTGTCGACCCGCTTCGACACCTTCATCGACGAGTTCCTGAACATCCTGCAGCGCCAGGCGCGCTGACACGCAGCGACGCCCGCAACGCCCGCCGACCGGAGAACACGCCGATGCCCGCGATCATCACGCAGCCGAGGCCGACGGCCGCCGCCGCATGGTCAACGAGATCAACGTCGTGCCGTACATCGACGTGATGCTGGTGCTGCTGGTGATCTTCATGGTCACCGCGCCGATGCTGCCGCCGGCGGTCGATCGACCTGCCGCGCGCCGGGCGCAGCAACACCCGACCCGATGCCTACGTCGAGGTGCAGGTCCGCGCCGACGGCGACATGCGCGTTCGCAGCGTCAACACCGGCGATCCGCAGGAACGTCGCATCGGCGCGCGAGCGAGCTTGCCGCGTACGCTCGCAGCAGATGCGCGGCGGCGATGCGGACCTGCCGGTGGTGATCAGCGGCGACCGGTCGGTGCGCTACGAGGCGGTGATGGAAGTGATGGACGAACTGCAGAAGCAGAACGTGCAGCGCGTCGCGCTGATGGTGAAGCCGGCGAACTGATCGATCCGCGGGTCCGCGAGGAACGCCCACCCCAGCGACGCCGACCAACCGGCCCGCGCGGCAGCGCCGCGCGCGCTTCGCGCTCGCGCTGGTCGGTGCACCTGCTGCTGGCGGCGATGCTGTTCGTCGGGGTGAAGCTGGCAGACGCAGCGGCCGGCAGCGGTGCAGGCCGAGCTGTGGGCGCCGCCGCCGCCCGCACCGGCGCGCGCGCCCGAGCCGACCCCTGCGCCGCAGCCCGCCCCGGCGCCGGACAAGCCCGCGCCGGAGCCGGCTCCTGTGCGGCCGGAACCGCAGCCTCAGGTCGAAAAGCCCGACATCGTGCTGGAGCGCCAGAGAGAGCGCGAACGCCTGGAGCGCGAGCGGCTCGAACGCGAGCTCGCCGAGGCCGAGCGCCGCCGCCGCGCCGAGCAGGCGCGGCTGGCCGAAGAGAAGAAGCGCGCCGAGGAGAAGAAACAGCAGGACGCGCGCCGCCGCGAGGCGGAGGCGAAGAAGGAAGCCGAGGCAAAGAAGGCAGCCGAAGCAAAGAAAGAGGCCGAAGCGAAGAAACAAGCCGAAGCGAAGAAGTTGGCGCAGGCGAAGAAAGAGGCCGACGCGAAAAAGGCGGCCGAGGCCAAAAAGGAAGCCGACGCGCGTCGGGCGGCGGAACAGAAGGCCCAGGAGCGCAGCCGCGACGAATACGTCAAGCGCCTGATGACGCAGGCCGACGGCTCGGCCGTCCAAGGCGCAGCAAGCGGCCGCGACCGGCTCGGCGACCGGCACCGCCGCAGCCGGAGGTCGAGCGGCGCAGCCGACGGCGACTACGTCGCGCGCCTGTCGTCGCTGATCCGCTCCAACACCGTCTTCCAGATCCCGCCGGACCTCGGCGGCAATCCGAAGGCGGTGTTCCTCGTCGACGGTGATGCCGGACTGCACGATCGCGTCGGTGAAGCTGCGCCGCTCAGCGGCATCGCCGCCTGGGACGAGGCGGCCGAGCGCGGCATCCAGCGCTCGGACCCGCTGCCGCGCAGAGCGACGGCAGCTGCCCGTCGCGAACTCGAGATCTCCAGCGGGCCCCGAGATGAACGCTGAACTGCTCGACTGTAATCCGCCGATGAGCGCTCCCGAACGCTCGCGGTCACCGCGGATGTCCACGCCGATCGCAGTGGTCTGCTGCTGGTCTTCGTGCTCGCGCCTCGCGCTGGTCCACGGTGCGCGCAGGCCGCGCGCGCAGATGCGCGTCGACGTCTCCGGCGTCGGCGCCACCCAGTATCCGATCGCGATCGCCGGCTTCGTCAGCTCGACGGCCGCTGCCGCATGAGGTCGCCGACGTGATCCGCGCGACCTCGCGCGCAGCGGCGCGTTCCGGCTGATCGACCCGCAGGCGACGCTGTCCGACATCGGCCGCTCGAACTTCGTCGACCTGCGCGCCACGGGCGCCGACGCGGTGCTCGGCGGCTCGATCGCGCGGCTCGCCGACGGCCGCTACGACGTGCGCTTCCGCCTGAGCGACGCCGTGCGCCAGACATCGCTCGGCGGCGAATCGTTGGTCGCCGCCGAGGCCGACCTGCGCTTCGCCGCGCATCGGATCGCCGACTGGGTCTACGAGAAGCTCACCGGCGAGAACGGCATCTTCTCGACGCGCATCGCATTCGTGTCGAAGCAGGGTCCGCGCTACCGGCTGAACATCGCCGACTGGGACGGCGAGAACATCCAGACGCCGCTGGCGTCGCCCGAGCCGATCATCTCGCCCTCCTGGTCGCCCGACGGCGGACGCCTCGCCTACGTGTCCTTCGAGAGCAAGAAGCCGGTCGTCTACGTGCACACGCTGGCCACCGGCCAGCGCCAGGCGGTCGCCAACTTCAAGGGCAGCAACAGCGCGCCCGCGTGGTCGCCGGACGGCCGCAACGCTGGCGGTCGCGCTGACCCGCGACGGCCTGTCGCAGGTCTACCTGATCAGCGCGACGGCAGCGGCCCGCCGCGACGCCTCACGCAATCCAGCGGCATCGACACCGAGCCGGTGTTCGCGCCCGACGGCAAGACGTTGTACTTCACCTCCGACCGCGGCGGCTCGCCGCAGATCTACCGGATGTCGATCGACGGCGGCGACACCGCCCGGGTCACCTTCGGCTCCGGCTACAACGTCAGCCCGCGGGTCAGCCCGGACGGGCGGCACCTCGCCTTCGTCACCCGGCGCGACGGCCGCTTCGTGGTCGCGATGAAGGAGCTCGGCCGGCGGCGCCGAACAGGTGATGTCGGATGGCGGCCGCGAGGAATCGCCGAGCTTCGCGCCGAACGGCCGCTGGATCATGTACGCGACGCAGATCGGCGGCCGCGACTCGCTGATGGCGATCTCGGTCGACGGTCGCGTCAAGCAACGCCTCACCTCGCTCGTCCGGCGACATCCGCGAGCCGACGTGGGGGCCGTCTCGCGAAGTGACACGTCCGGTCACCGACAGCCCGGTACCGTCCCGACACAGGAATCCTGACGATGAAGCTGAAGCAACCGATCGTCGCAACCGGCGATCGCGATGCCTGCGTTGCCGGCTGCGGCTCGAGCGTGAAGCTCGACGAGACCGCCGGCCCCGATCGACAGCCGCACCGGCGCGGCGGCCGGCGCTGGCGGCGCCGACGGCGCCGTGTCGGGCACGGGCAGCTCGCGGGCGGTGACGCCCGTCGACGGTCGATCCGAACGCGGCGCTGAACGATCCGTCCGGCCCGCTGGCCAAGCGCAGCATCTACTTCGACTTCGACAGCTTCGTGATCAAGGACGAGTACCGCGGCACGGTCGAGGCGCACGCGCGCTTCCTCACGACGAACCGTTCGCGCAAGGTCGTCGTGCAGGGCAACACCGACGAGCGCGGCAGCCGCGAGTACAACCTGGCGCTCGGCCAGAAGCGCGCCGAGGCCGTGCGCCGCGCGCTGGCCGCGCTCGGCGTGGCCGACGCAGCAGATCGAGGCCGTGAGCTTCGGCGAAGAGAAGCCGCGCGCCGACCGGCACCGACGAGGCCTCGTGCGCCGAGAACCGCCGCGCCGACCTGGTCTACCAGTAAGATGATCCGGCGCCTGCATCAACCGCGGAGCCGGGACATGCGCGGCGGGCGGCACGCGGTCCGTTGGCACGTGCCGGCGCGCGCTCGCCGTCGGCGCTGCGCTGCTGTCGGCCGTGTTCCGGCCCATGCCCTGTTCGAGCGACGACGAGGCGCGCAAGGCGCTGATCCTGACCTGCGCGGCCGCGTCGACGTGCTACAGCCGCGAGACAAATCGCCGGCTCGACGAGCTGACTGCACGGCTCGACGCGCTCGCGTCGCGTCCTCGACGCAGGCCAGCTCGAGCTGCAGACGAACCAGGTCGACGCGCTGCGCAGGAGATCGCCAAGCTGCGCGGCCAGCTCGAGGTGCAGACCAACGAGCTGGCACAGACCCAGCGCAGCCAGCGCGAGCTGTTCGCGACCGTCGACACCCGCGTCGCGCGTTCGAACCGACGACGACGCAGATCGACGGCAAGACGCACACGGTCGATGCCGAAGAGCGCCGCCGCTACGAAGCCGCGCTGGCTCTGATTCGCTGCGGGCGAGTTCCGCAGCGCGCTGACGGCGTTCCAGCAGTTCCGCGCGCGCTGGCCGGACAGCGCCTACACGCCCAACGTGCTGTTCTGGATCGGCAGCGCCCAGTTCGCGCTGAAGGACTACAAGGGCCGCGATCACCACGCATCAGCAGATGATCGCAGCGCTTCCCCGACATCCCGCGCGTCCCCGACGCGCTGCTGAACATCGGGCTAGCACAGGCCGAGAGCGGCGACCGCGGTCGCGGCCGCGCCACCCTGCAGAGCGTCATCGAGAAGTACCCCGACAGCACCGCGGCGCAGCAGGCGCGCGAGCGCCTGCCCGCGCTGCGCTGAGCCGGAGCCCGGCTTGTGCAGGAAGTGGACATCCCCGCGCTGCAGTCGTCCGTCGCCTGGACGACGTTCGGGCTGACCTTCCTGCTCGGCGCGGTGATGAACCGCACCGGCTTCTGCACCATGGGCGCGATTTCCGACATCGTCAACACGGGCGACTGGACCCGCATGCGCATGTGGGTCGGCGCGATCGGCGTCGCCGTGCTGGGCACGCAAGTCGCTCGGCGCGGCCGGCGTCGTCGACCTCGACAAGTCGATCTACACCGCTGCGAAGTTCACCTGGCTGTCGTACCTGGTCGGCGGCCTGTTGTTCGGATTCGGCATGGTGCTGGCGTCGGGATGCGGCAGCAAGACGCTGGTGCGCATCGGCGGCGGCTCGCTGAAGGCGGTGGTCGTGTTCTGCGTGCTGGGCCTGTTCGCGTACATGACACTACGCGGCGTGTTCGGCGTGTTTCGCGTCGCCTTCCTCGACCCGGTCGCCACCGAGTTCACGCCCGGGCAGGATCTTCCCCGTCTGCTGTCCGGTGAGGCGGGAGCCGGCGCCGCGACGATGCGCTTCGTCGCGGGCGCATCGGTCGGTGCGGTGCTGATCGCCTTCGCCTTCGCCCGGCGCGAATTCCGCACGCCCGATTCGATCCTCGGCGGCATCGGCATCGGACTGGCGATCGTCGGCACCTGGTACATCTCCGGCCAGATCGGCTACGTCGCAGAGGACCCGAACACGCTCGAGGAGAAGTTCGTCGGCACCAATTCCGGCCGCCTCGAGGCACTGTCCTTCGTGGCGCCGATCGCCTACACGCTCGAACTGCTGATGTTCTGGAGCGACAAGAGCCGATACGTCACACTGGGCGTGGCGGCCGTGCTGGGCATGATCGCCGGCTCGTTCGCCTACGCGGCGATCACCCGTCAGTTTCGCTGGGAGGGCTTCCGCGACGTCGAGGACACCGCCAACCACCTGGTGGGCGCCGCCTGCATGGGCATCGGCGGCGTCACCGCGCTGGGCTGCACGGTCGGCCAGGGCCTGTCCGGGGTGTCGACGCTGGCGCTGGGCTCGGTCCTCGCCTGCGCCGCGATCCTGGCCGGCGGAGTCGCCGGCGTGAAGTACCAGGCCTGGCGGGTCGAGCGGCTCGTTTGACCGGGGCGGTGATGCGCCATATACTTTAAGGCTCTGTTGCGACGGGTCGTTAGCTCAGCTGGTAGAGCAGCGGACTTTTAATCCGTTGGTCGCTGGTTCGAATCCAGCACGGCCTACCAAACACATCAAGGGGTTAGCTCTCACGAGGAGCTAGCCCCTTGTCCATTTCCGGCTCCGTGTAAGCAGATTTTCCGAATGTGGCCCCCCCTTCGACGGGCACAGTCCGGTCTCCGCGCTGTGAGAAGGGTCTCGCACGACGGACTGCCTCCTCCGCTAAACTTTCACCCACGATGCGTCGCTTGATCCCGCTCCTGGTGGTCGTAGGCATGTTCTGGCAAGCCATGGGAATGGCCGGCCAGGCTGCGCTCGCCAGCACTGGCGAGGACGTCACTCACGCGCTGCTGCACTGGTCCGAGGCCGCCCATCTTCACCATGACGACGGCTCGTTCGACCACGACGACTCCGACGCCGCCGCCAGGCACGTGCTTGTCGACGACGCGCTCAGTGCCCCGACGCTGTGTTTCGGGCATGCCGCGACGCTCGCCGACTTGGCCGAGCCGGGACCCGTGGACGTCGCGACTGTCGCGGTGCCCTCACCCGTCCCCGACCGTCTCAGACGACCTCCACGCCTGACGGCCTGACTGTCAGGCCCGGCTCGCGCTTTTGCGAGCCGGTCTCGATGACCGACGCCAGGCCCGACGGCACGACGCCTCGGGTCCTGGGTCGACTGTCAGTCCGAGGTCGTGTTGATACCCACAACAATTGCTTTGGCCCGCTGCATCGTCGCGGGCACCCTGTGCATCGCGGGCTTCGCAGGGGCGCAGACTGCTTCTCAGCTGTCTTCGGTGACGCTCGCCGATGCCGTCGAGGCGGCATGGCGGAGAACGATCGAGTCGACCGAGGCAGAGGGTCAGCTTCGGCGCGCCAACGCGGACCTTACCGCCGCGTCTGCGCCCTGGGCTGCGCCCCCGGCGCTCGAGGTCGCTCACCGAGACGACCGGTTGCTCAGCGGGACGGGCGCGCGTGAAACCGCCGTGGGCGTTGCCCTGCCGCTTTGGCTGCCCGGACAGAGAACCGCGCGTCTCGACACGGCGCGGGCCGGGGAAGAAGCGGCTGTCGCTGCCCGGACGGCCAGCCGCCATCGCGTCGCCGGCCGGGTCCGCGAGGCGGTCTGGGACATCACGCTGCGGCGCGCCGAATCGGCGCTCGCGCGGGCTCGCAGCGAATCGCTCGAAGCGCTTGCCACCGACGTCGAACGCCGTGTCGCGGCCGGTGACCTCGCGCGTGCCGATGCGCTCGCCGCACGCGCCGAAGCGGCGGAGTCCATCGCCGCCCTCGAGTACGCGCGCTCGCGCCTGGACGTGAGTCTGCTGCGCTGGACCGAATTGACCGGCCTGTCGGCGGTGCCCGAGGAAGGCACAGCGGTCGTTCAGGCCTCCGGCGCCACACCTGGCGACGCGCATCCATGGCTGCTTGCCGCCCGCCAGAACGTCGAACTCGCGCGCCAGCGTCTCGATGCGGTGAAGGCATCGCGCCGCAGCCCACCGGAGCTGCTCGTGCGCCTGCGAACCGAGGTGTCGGGGGGTGCCGAACCGACGAACAACAGCGTCGGAATCGGTCTGCGCCTTCCGCTCGCGACCGACGACCGCAACGTCCCGCTCATCGCCGCGGCAACCGCCGAACTCGACGTCGCGCAGGCCACCGAGCAGCGGCTGCGCACCCAGCTGCAGGCCGATGCCGACGTGGCTCGCACGGAGGTGCTGGTGGCCGAGCGGCAGATTGTCGAACAGCAGACGCGGACCCGCCTGCTGAAGGAGCGCTCCAGCCTCGTCGACAAATCGTTCCGCGCCGGCGAAACGTCATTGCCGGAAATGCTGCGCGTACTGGCAGCCGCCGCGCAGGCGGATGCGGACCTCGCGCGTCAACGAGCGGCCGCGGGCCTTGCCCGTGCCCGACTGCAACAAGCCCTTGGAATCCAGCCATGAAATCGCACGCAAGATTGCTGATGGCGGGCCTGCAGGCAATGGCCCTGTCGACACTCGTGCCCGCGGTGCTCGCCGGACCCGGCGCGCACGGGCCGAATGGCGAACACCTCGACGGCCCCGCGCAGGCAATTGCGGGATCGGGAAACGTCCCGCGCTTCGAAGCCCGGACCGAGATCTTCGAAATGGTCGGGCGCATCCAGGGCGGAGAATTCTCCATCTTCATCAATCGCTTCGAGACGAACGAGCCGGTGCTTCAGGCCACGGTCGAGATCGAAACCGGCAATGTCAAGGCAAAGGCTCGGTTCCACGCCGACCTCGGAGATTATTCGGTGGAAGACAAGGCGTTTCTGGACGTCGTCTCGAGGCCGGGCGAGCACGCGCTGGTCGTCATGGTCGTGGCCGGCGAGGTGTCGGACCTGCTGGACGGAACGCTGACGGTCGCACCCGACGCGAGCAGGACTGGCGCAGACCATGCACATGTCTGGTGGGAGGACCGGCGGGTCGCCTACGGCACCGCGGCGCTGGCGGCCGCTGTCCTTCTGGGCATCGCGGCGATGCGGCGCAAGCGGCCTGCCAGCGGTTCACCGGGAGTCACGCGATGAGGCGCCTGCTCGCATGCGTGTTGATGGGTGCGGTCGCATCGACTCAGGCGGCCCCCGGTGCTCATGGCCCGAACGGCGAGCATCTCGATGCACCGACCGCATCGACATCCAACGGACTGACGCGCCTGCCGGACGGCAGCGTGAACGTACCGATGCTCGCCCAGCGCCGCCTGGGCATCCGCACCGTGGTCGCCGTGGAAAGCGCAGCTGCTGCGACCGTCGAATTGCCTGCACGGGTCGTCATGGACCCCAATGCGAGCGGCCGCGTGCAGACCGCTGTTGGCGGCAGGGTACTGCCAGGCCCGAAGGGGCTGCCCGTGGCCGGCGAGACGGTCAGGCGCGGCGATGTGCTCGGCTACGTCGTTCATCACGCCGACCCGCTCGTCCTGGCGAACCAGCAGGCGCTGCTCGCCGAGCTTCGCAGCAACCGGCAGCTGGCGGAGCAGCGGGTGCAGCGCCTGGAGTCGCTCGAGGGCACGGTGCCCCGAAAAGACATCGAAGCGGCCCGTGCGGAACTGATCAGCCTGGCCAACCGCGAGCAGGCCATCGGCGCGAGCCTCGGCGCAAAAGAGTCTCTGGTGGCGCCGATCTCGGGCGTCGTCGCAAAGGCAGACGTCGTCGTCGGACAGGTCGTCGAATCCCGCGAGGTGCTCTTCGAGGTCGTCGACCCGACCCGTAGCCTCGTCGAAGCGACCGCTGCCGACCCGCGATTGGGCTCACAGTTGTCGGCGGCGACGCTGGCCGGCCTGCACGGCTGGTCGCTGAAGTTCGTTGGCGCAGGCCGCTCGCTGCGCGATGGCGCGGTGCCGCTGACCTTCCGCGCATCGAGTCCCGGCACGGAGCCGCTGGCCATCGGCCAGCCGGTCACCGTCATCGCTTCCCTTTCGGAAAAGGTGAAGGGCTACTTGCTGCCGGCCGAGGCCATCACCCGCAACCCGTCGAACGAGCCGGTGGTCTGGATCAAGTCGGGGGCGGAGCGTTACATCCCGCAACCCGTCCAGTTCCGGTCGCTGGATGCGCGGACCGTCGTCGTCACGCAGGGGCTGGGTGCCGAGAACCGCGTGGTCGTCCAGGGTGCCTCCCTGATTGCGCAGATCCGCTGACGGCGCCGGGAGCACACGATGTTCAACTGGATCGTCCGGACCAGCCTGAAGAACCGGCTGTTCGTTCTCGCCTTCGCAGCCATCTTGATGGCCCTGGGCGCGTCGACTGCCTGGAAGACGCCCGTCGACGTCTTCCCGGACTTGAACAAGCCGCTGGTGACCGTGCTGACCGAGGCCGGCGGCATGGCGCCCCAGGAGGTCGAGCAGCTCGTCACCTTCCCGATCGAGACGGCCCTCAACGGAATGCCGGGCGTGACCCGGGTGCGATCGACCTCGGGGATCGGTCTGTCGATCGTCTACGCGGAGTTCGACTGGGGTACGGACGTCTACCGCAATCGGCAGCTGGTGGCCGAGCGGCTTGCGCTGGCGCGCCAGCGGCTGCCCTCGGACATCACGCCGACGATGGGGCCGGTGTCGTCGATCATGGGCGAGGTGATGCTGCTCGCGTTGCCTCTGGAGGCGGGGCCGTCCGGCCAACCGATGTCGCCGATGCAGGCACGCGAGTACGCGGACTTCGTGCTGCGACCACGACTGCTCTCGATCGCGGGGGTCTCCCAGGTCATACCCATCGGAGGCGAGGTCCGCCAGCTGCGCGTGCAGCCCGACACGGCGCGGATGGCGCAATTCGGCGTCCCGCTCGGCCAGGTCGAGGAGGCATTGCGCGGCTTCGCGTCGAATGCCGGTGGCGGCTTCGTCGACCTCAACAACCGCGAGTATCTGATTCGGCACGTCTCGCGGACCAACCGCGTCGAGGATCTCCGCGGTATCGCAGTCGCCTGGTCCAACGGACGCCCCATCCGTCTGCACCAGGTGGCCGAAGTCGGTTTCGCGGCCGGCGTGAAGCGTGGCGATGGCGGCTACAACGGCGTGCCCGCGGTGGTGGTGAGTGTGCAGAAGCAGCCGGCGGCGGACACGGTGCGCGTGTCCCGGGAAATCGAGGCGGCGCTGCAGGAGCTCGAACGCGGGCGACCCGCAGGGCTCAGCCAGCCGCGAGTGTTGTTCCGACAGGCCGACTTCATCCAGGCATCGGTTCGCAACGTCGGCGAAGCGTTGCGCGACGGGGCAATGATGGTGGCCATCGTGCTGTTCGCATTCCTGCTTTCGTTGCGCACGACATTCATCTCGCTGATCGCCATCCCGCTGTCGCTTGCGGTCACCGCGCTGGTGTTCCAGTGGCTGGGCCAATCCATCAACGTGATGACGCTCGGCGGGCTGGCCATCGCAATCGGCGAGCTCGTGGACGATGCCGTCGTCGACGTCGAAAACATCCTGCGACGGCTCAAGCAGAACCGGGCCCTGACCGACCCGCGCCCCGTGCTGGAGGTCGTCCGCGAGGCGAGCGTGGAGGTTCGTTCCGGCATCGTCTACGGCACGATCATCGTCGTGCTGGTGTTCGTTCCACTGTTCGCGCTGCCCGGCATCGAAGGCCGATTGTTCACCCCGTTAGGGGTGGCCTACATCGTGTCGATCCTGGCGTCGATGCTGGTCTCGATGACAGTGACACCCGTGCTGTGCTCGTACCTGCTGCCGCGGATGCGAGGCATCGAGCGCGGCGACAACGCCCTGGTGGCGGCGCTCAAGCGCTGGGACGCCGGGCTGCTGCGCTGGTCGTTCGAGCGGGGCGCGCTGCTGATGGGCGCGGCGGCGGTCGCGGTGGCAGTGGCCGCTGCAAGCGTTCCGCTCTTTCCCAGGGCGTTCCTGCCCGCCTTCAACGAGGGCTCGCTGGTGCTGGGCGTCATCTTCAATCCGGGAACGTCGCTCGCCGAGGCCAACCGCATGGGCGCGCTCGCCGAAACGCTCATCCGTGAAGTACCGGAGGTCACGCAGGTGGGACGCCGCACGGGTCGCGCCGAACTGGACGAGCACGCAGAAGGAGTGCATTCCGCCGAAATCGACGTCGACCTCGAGCGCAGCGCGCGGAACCGCGAGCGAATCATGGCGCACATCCGGGAGAAGCTTTCGGTGCTGCCCGCGCAGGTCGCCATCGGACAGCCGATTTCGCACCGACTGGACCACCTGCTGTCCGGCGTGCGCGCACAGATTGCGCTGAAGATCTTCGGCGACGACACCGACACGCTGCGCGGCCTCGCCGAGTCGCTGCGGCAGAATCTTGCGCCAGTCCGGGGGCTCGTCGACCTGACCGTAGAGAAACAGGTGCTGATACCCCAGATCACCATTCGCCTGGACCACGAGCGCGCAGCGCAGGCGGGACTGTCTCCCGGTCAGGCGATACGCATCCTTCAGGCTCTGACCGACGGGGCGCGCAGCGCGCAGATCGTCGACGGGCCGCGCCGGTACGACCTGGTGCTGCGGTTGGCCGATGCGAGCCGCAGCCCGCAGGCGCTTGCGCGCACGCTCATCGACACGCCCTCGGGGCGGTTGCCGATCTCGGCCATCGCGACCGTCGAAGAGAACGACGGCCCCAATCAGATCGGTCGCGAGAACGGGCGACGGCGCATCGTCGTCTATGCGAACACGGACGGCTCGGACATGGGCCGAATCATCGACGACGTTCGCGCTGCGGTCGCGAAGACCGCGATGCCGACCGGAACATTCGTCAGCCTGGAAGGCCAGTTCCAGGCGCAGGAAGAGGCCACGCAGCGAATCGCGGGGCTGTCGCTGATTTCGCTGGCGCTCGTGTTCCTCGTCCTGTACTCGCGGTACCGGTCGTTTGCGCTTGCCGCCATCGTCATGGCGAACATACCGCTGGCGCTCGTCGGCAGCGTTGTCGCGATGTGGATGGCGGGCGTGAGCCTGTCGGTTGCGACGATGGTGGGCTTCATCACGTTGGCCGGCATCGCAACGCGCAACGGCATCCTCAAGGTCAGCCACTACATCAACCTGTGCCGGCTGGAGGGCGAGCGCTTCGGGCCCGAGATGGTCATCCGGGGGTCGCTCGAACGCCTCACGCCGGTGCTGATGACGGCGCTCGTGGCGGCGTTCGCGCTCACGCCGCTGCTGCTGTCGGCGGACGCACCCGGCAAGGAGATCCTGCATCCGGTGGCGGTCGTCATTTTCGGCGGACTCGTGAGCTCGACGCTGCTCGACACGCTGCTGACGCCGGTGATGTACCTGGCATTCGGGCGCAGGCCGACCGAGCGCCTGCTCGACGAGCATTGCGCGGGCAATTCGTCCGAGGCGCCGCGGGAGGCCTACTGACCACTTCCCTCGGCGTCCATCGACATCACGCCACGCCAGACCCTCTCACACTGTCCGACTCGACCAGGAGATGCCCATGAAGTCCGTTCTTCTCGCCGCCGCCTGCGTGCTGACCATGCTTGCGCTGCCCGCCCATGCGCACGGTCCGGAAAAGGCCCAGCACGGCGGAGTAGTCTCGACGGCAAGCGACTTGACCTTCGAACTGGTGCCGCAAGCCGACCGCACGGCACTCTTCGTCGCAGACCACGGCAAACCGATGGACGCGAAGGGCTTTGCCGGGAAGTTGACGGTGCTCGCGGGCGCCGAGAAGTCGGAGGCGGAGCTGCGCCCGGTCGCAGGGAATCGGCTGGAGGCCGCATTAAAAGTCTCCAGCGGCGCCAAAGCGGTTGCCACCCTGACGACGCCCGACAGGAAGACGGTGACGGTGCGGTTCACGGTGCGCTGAGTCGCAGGATTCGAACGTGCACGCCCGCCCGGACCGCCTGGCGGTGTCGCTCCCGCTGGTCATGTACGCACTGTGGGCGGCCGGGACATGGTCGTTCGAGGGGCGAATGGAAACACTGCTGCGACCCGATGCCGCAGCCGACCGCCTGATCTACGCGCTCGCGGTCAACCTCTCGTTGGGCATTGTCGGCAGCGTGCTGCTGCTGGGCTGGCTAGGCCACCGACCCGGTGCGCCTCCACCCGGACGAAGGGGGTTCGGCAGCCCGACGCGCGTGGTGATCTGCACCGCGATCGGCTTCGCGCTCGGTCTGGCGTGGTATGCAGGACAGGGAGCACCGTCGATGGCGCCGATCGTGGTGAGCAACGCGTTCGCGCAAGTGTTCGTCGTGTCCGTTGCCGAGGTGCTCGTGTGCTGGGCCCTGGTCGGTGCCGCCGTCGAGGCGGCACTGCAGCCGCGGATGGGACGAGCAGGCACCGGGTTGGCCGCTGTCGTGTCGGCGACGCTCTTCGGCGTTTACCACTTCGCGCACAGCCCGCCTTTCGACACCTGGCCGATGGTGGCGCTGCTCATCGTCGTGGGGCTCGTCACCGGGGCATTCTTCTTCTCGAGCCGCGACGTGCTGGGCACGGCCATGTTCCACAATTTCCTGGGCACCTTCGGCGTGACACAGGCGCTGGCGGCAAGGGCGGCTCGAAGACTCTCGAAACGCTGCAGGTGCCGCTGGTGGGCACCGCGCTCGCCACAGCGGCAGTGCTGCTGGCCGGCTACTGGTGGGTGCGACGCGGTCGTTGAGCGGCTTCAGAAAGTCACGAGGTCGGTGTGCCAAACCCTTCGTGTAGTCGAGCACGGAAACGACTTCCGGGACAAAGCGGTACCCTAAGCGGCTCCTCGCAGCTGGGCGGCACGTCGGGCCTATTCAGACGCAGCGCGCGATCACCTTCTCCGCCTCGGCCCGATCGCTCGCGATCTCGCCCGCCGTCGACAAGCCCGTGATCGACATGATCTCCGCGTGTGTCATGCCCGTACGTGTCGGCCACGCATCGTCGTGCGCGAGATTCCTGGCCTTCTGGCTTTCGCAGGCCGCGAGGAACCAGAATGTGGGCCCTCGTTCACGTAGCCGACCGTCGTCGCCTGCGGCCAGCACGGCCGACAGGTACGCGCCTGCAAACTCGTGGTCATCGCGCAGCAACTCGACGACGGCTTCATCATGGGGACGTGATGCGCGCTTCATGTCGGATTCCTCCGATTGCCGCCAAGGGCGCGATTTCACAGGCTGCCCCGCCCTTGCCTCTGCGTGAAAGTCGCGCGCGGTCTCCCAGGCGACGGCCTGCAGATGCGCGGCCACGTCGGCGGGCAACCCCGCCGTGTAGCTGTTGCCCACCGGGTTCTGCTTGTAGACGGATGCCATGACGGTGCACGCGGCCAGGTAGGTGCCCATCAGGCTGGGGTGGCGCTTGTCGGCGATGACCAGGCTCAGGTCGGGCCGCTTCCCGACCGAGTTCGCAAACGCGAGGCCCGCCGGCACCACCAGCGCATTGTTGGCCTTGCCGGCCTTGACGTACTCGGCCGCCAGCTGCTCGGTCATTTCGGGCTTGTCGGAGTAGGCCCAGGACATGAACAGGATCGGCTCGGCGCCGTGACGGCGCGCCGTGGCGCTGTGCTTCTTCACGTACTCGTGGAACAGCGGCGCGAGCTCCGGATGCACCGGGCACTGGCTGCAATCCATCATGAGCACTGCGTCGAACAGCCTGTCGAGCTTGTTGAACCGCACCTCGTTGTCGCCCACGAACGAATAGCTGCCAACGCCACCGGGCTTGAAATGCGCCTCCACGTCGTGCCAGTTCAACCCCGAGCCGCTGATCGTCGCCGAAGTCGACCGGTAGCCTTTTCCGCCCGGCCGCCGACAGCAGCCGTCCGACGTGGCCGTGCATCGAGTTGTTGTAGTAGAAGAAGCTGTTGCCCACCCACAGCAGCGACTTGACCTCGGTCGTCGGTGCGGCGGACCGTGTCGCTGCGGGTTCGGAAACGCCCGAATGCAGACCGGAGCAGGCGGACAGAACGAACGCGGCTGCGAGCACAGCCAGGCGCTGGTATTTCATGCGGGTCCTTTCGTTGAGCGGGGGCGATGAGGGGACGATCATCGCAGATTCGCCCCGCCGCCGGCGCGCACTCTAGAATCGTCCGATGCCCATACTCACCCTTCCCCACATCGAACAGCGGCTTCGCGAACACGAGCCGGTGGTGCTGGATGCCAGCCGGTTTTCGCGCCAGGCCGCAGTGGCAACGATCCTGCGGCAGAACGGGCAGGAGACAGAGGCGCTGTTCATCAAGCGAGCCCAGCGTCCCGGCGACCTCTGGTCGGGTCACATGGCCTTTCCCGGCGGCCACTGGGAGCCCGGCGATGCGGATCTCGCCGCCACTGCCGTGCGCGAGACGCGTGAGGAGATCGGCCTCGACCTCGAGCAGCACGGACGACTGCTCGGGCATCTCGACTACATGAACGTCAACCCGATCGGCACCAGCATCGACATGCTGATCGTGCCTTTCGTGTTCGTCGTGGAAGGCGATCCACCGCCCTTTCGGCCCAACCACGAGGTTGCGGCCGTGTTGTGGGGCTCGGTCCATGGCATGTACCACGGCAGATCCGCGACCAGCCGCGACATGCACGTGCGGGGCGAGACGCGAACCTTCCCGGGATACGGCGTGCAGGACGAAATCGTCTGGGGGCTCACCTATCGGATGCTGCACCGATTCTTCGCGGTGCTGGATCCGGCGTGGCAGATTCCGGAGGATTGACGGCCCCGCCGGCGAGCGGCTGCGGTGCCATCCGCTCGGCCTCGTCCACCCAGCCGCCGCCGAATGCCCGGTAGACGCCGACCAGCTGGCTGTACTGCTCGGCATACGAGCGCACCGCCGAGAGCTCGGCGCTGAACAGTTCGTTCTCCGCGTACAGCACCTCGAGATAGCCAGCGTAACCGTTGTCGAACCGCCGCCGCGACAGCCGCGCGTAGTCGCGCAGCGCGGCCACGCGCCGGGTCTGTGCTTCGGCCTCCTCGCGCTTCTTCGTCGCGCCGACCAGCGCGTCGTTGGTCTCGCGCAATGCGTTGAGCACCACCTGCTGGTAGCTGGCGAGCGCCTCGCGCCGCGCCGCTTCGGCGCTTTGCACCTGACCTTCGATCGCGCCGAAGGTGAAGATCGGGCCCGCCAGTCCGGCCGCAATGCTGGCCGCCGTCGCGGGGCCGCTCAGGAAGTCGCCGAGCGCGGTGCTGACCGAACCGAGCACGCCGGTCAGCGTCAGAGTCGGGTAGTACAGCGACTTCGCGACGGCGACATTCGCGTTCGCGGCGACGAGGGTCTGCTCGGCCTGCAGGATGTCCGGGCGCCGCTCGAGCAGCGTCGACGGCAGTCCGCCGGGAATGCCCGGCGCTGCGAACTGCTCGATCGACCTGCCGCGCGGAATCGGGCCGGGATTGCGCCCGAGCAGCACGGAGATCAGGTTCTCCTGCGCGGCGATCTGCTGCTCGAGCGACGGGATCGCGGCGAGCGCCAGCTGGTACTGCGACTCGACCTGCGCGACCTCGACCTGCGACACCACGCCGCCCCTGAAGCGCAGCCGGAAGATCTTCAGCGTGCCGGCATAGTTTTCGGCGGCGGCCTTCGAGATCTCGAGCTGTCGGTCCAGCGCGCGCAAGCCCACGTAGCCGGCCGCGACGCTGGACACCAGCGACTGCACGACGCCGCGACGCCCCTGTTCGCTCGCGTAGACCTGCGCCTGCACGGCCTCGGTCTGCCGCCGGATGCGGCCGAAGAGGTCGATCTGCCACTGGGCGCTGAGCGCGCCCTGATACAGCGTGTAGTAGGGATCGGACCCCGTCGGCAGTGGCGGCTGTCCGACCCGGCTCGAGCGGTTGTTGGCGGCGTCGGCGCTGAAACCGATCTGCGGGTAGTACTGCGAACGGGTCGTCGCGAGCTGGCCGACGAACTGGTCGACGCGCGCTGCGGCGATCGCCAGGTCGCGGTTCTCGCGCAGCGCGGTCTCGATCAACTGGTCGAGCGCGGGATCGCCGAACTGCTGCCACCAGCGCGTATTGGCGACCTCCGCCGCCTGGCGGTAGTCGATGCGCCACGCGTCGGGGGTGGCGACCGTGGGGCGGACGTAGTCGGTGCCGACGCTGCAGCCGGCGACGAGTGTTGCGGCGACGAGGGCGAACGCCCCGCACATTCCGCGGCGGATGCCGGATCGCCGATTGCGGGCAAGCATCCGCATGTCAGTGGCCCTCCCGTGCATCGTGCGGTTCGCCGGCCGAAGGAGCGCCGCCCTCGCCTGCGGCGGCGCCTGTCTTGCCGCGCGAGAACCGCGCGCTGAGACTCTCCAGCATCCAGAAGAACAGCGGCGCGAAGAAGATCGCCACGACCGTCGAAGCGAGAATTCCGCCGATCACGCCGGTGCCGATCGCACGCAGGCTGTTGGCGCCCGGGCCGGTCGCGATCGCAAGCGGCACGCACCCCAGTCCGAACGCGAGCGAGGTCATCACGATGGCGCGAAACCGCAGGCCAGCTGCCTCGATGGCCGCCTCCTTCACCGCCATCCCGGCGCGCACGCGCTCGATCGCGAACTCGCAGATCAGGATCGCGTTCTTCGCCGACAGGCCGACCAGCGTGACCAGGCCCACCTGGAAGTACACGTCGTTTTCCAGGCCGCGCGCCCAGGTGAGCAGCAGCGCGCCGAGGATCGCGATCGGCACCGTCAGCACCACCGCGACCGGCAGCGTCCATTTCTCGAACTGCGCGGCGAGCAGCAGGAACACCACGATCAGCCCGGCCACGAACGCGATCGACGAGGTGCCGCCCGACTCCTTCTCCTGCAGCGCCTGGCCCGCCCAGGCCGCGGAGAAGTCCGCGGGCAGGGTCTCGCGCGCGACCGCCTCCATCGCGGCGATCGCCTGCCCAGAGCTGTAGCCCTGCGCCGGATTGCCGGTGATCTTCACCGCCGGAAAGCCGTTGAAGCGTTCCATCAGCTTGGGCGCGGCCACGTAGCGCACCGTGATCAGCGCCGACAGCGGCACCATCTTCCCGTCACGCGAGCGCACGTAGACCTTGTGGAAATCGTTCGGGTCGATCCGGTACTCCGCATCGGCCTGCAGCACCACCCACCAGACGCGGCTGAACTGGGTGAACTGACCGGCAATCGCCGAGCCGAAGAAGCTCTGCATCGTCTGGAAGGCGTCCTGCACCGCGACGCCGAGCACTTCGGCCTTGTTGCGGTCGAGGTCGACGAAGAGCTGCTGGGTAGCCGCGCGGAACGTCGTGCTGACGCCGGCGAGTTCGGGACGCTGCCGCGCCTTGGCGAGGAACGCCTGCACCGCCTGATTGGTGGCGCGCGGATCGCCCGAGCCGCGATTCTGGACGTAGAACTCGAACCCGCCGGTCGTGCCCAGACCCGGAATCGCGGGCGGATTGATCGCCAGAACGAATCCTTCCCTGATGCCGGCGAACTGCCTGTTCAGCCGCGGCAGCACGTCGAAGCTCAACAGCGACGGATCCTTGCGCTCCTCGAACGGCTTCATCGACACGAACAGCACGGCCGCGTTGTTGCGGAACTGGCCGTCGACCAGGCTGTAGCCGTTCACCACCGCCGCGTCCTGCACCGCCGGTTCGGCCGCGACGATCCGCTGCACCTGCTCGGCCAGCGCGCCGACGTAGCCCTGGCTGGCCGTGTCCGGCGCCTCGACGATCACGAAGAAGTAGCCCTGGTCCTCGTCCGGCACGAAGCTGCCCGGCAGCGATGCGGAACAGAACGAGGATGCCGGCGATCACCCCGGCGAAGGCGAGCAGCGCGATCGGCCAGCCCTGGATCAGACGCGCGACGCCGCCGACGTAGCCCCGAGTGAGCCGCTCGAACGCTGTTCTCGAACCAGCGGAAGAAGCCCTTCTTCTCGCCGTGGTGCGCCTTGATGATGATGGCGGCAAGCGCCGGCGACAGCGTCAGCGCCATCACGCCCGAGATCACCACCGAGATCGCGATCGTGATCGCGAACTGCTGGTAGAGCGTGCCGGTCATCGCCGCCGAGGAAGGCGACCGGCAGGAACACCGCCACCAGCACCAGCACGATCGAGATCAGCGCGCCGGCGATCTCCGATCATCGCGCGCTTCGCGGCCTCGAGGGCGGACAGACCGTGCTTCGTCATGTTGGTCTCGACGTTCTCGACCACGACGATCGCGTCGTCCACCACCAGGCCGATCGCGAGGATCATGCCGAACATGGTCAGCATGTTCACCGAGAAGCCGAGCAGGTGCATGCCGATGAAGGTGCCGACGATCGACACCGGCACCGCCAGGATCGGGATGATGGTCGCGCGCAGCGACTGCAGGAACAGGAACACCACCGCGACCACCAGCACCACCGCCTCGAAGAAGGTGTGCACCACCTTGTCGATCGAGTTCAGCGTGAACAGGCTGGTGTCGAGCGCGATCTTGTAGTCGAGCCCGGTCGGGAAACTGCGCCTTCAGCTCCTCGAGCCGCGTGCGCACCGCCTGCGCCGTCTCCACGGCGTTCGCGCCCGGCTGCTGGAAGATGC
Source organism: uncultured beta proteobacterium (assembly GCA_963849015.1). Classification (GTDB taxonomy): domain Bacteria; phylum Pseudomonadota; class Gammaproteobacteria; order Burkholderiales; family Burkholderiaceae_E; genus Quisquiliibacterium. Next base: position 110,546 of record CAWKFK010000005.1, on the reverse strand, counting down.
CGATGGTGGTCGCGGTCCTGCCGTTCATGCGTGCTGGCGATCGAGTAGTCGCGCTTGGCGAGCTCGACGCGCCCGATGTCGCGCACGCGCACGATCGCCGTGCCTTCCTTCGCGGCGCGCACGATGATGTTCTCGAATTCCTCCGGCTTGCGCAGCAGCCCCTGCGCGGTGACGACGAAGGTCTGCTGCACGCCCTTCGGCGTCGGCTGCGCGCCGATCTGGCCGATGCCGAAGGTCTGGTTCTGGCTCTGGATGGCGTTCGCGACATCCTGCACCGCGATGCCGAGCTGCGCCATGCGGTCGGGCCGCAGCCACACCCGCATCGCGATGTCGGGCAGCCCGAAGACCGATGCGCGATTCGCGCCGGGCACGCGCTTGAGCTCCTCCAGCACGTAGAGGTTGCTGTAGTTGTCGATGTAGGTGGAGTCGTACCGGTCGTCGGGCGAGAAGATCGACAGCACCATCATCAGGCTCGACGATTTCTTCTCGACGGTCACGCCTTGCTGGACGACGACCTGAGGCAGCGTCGACAGGGCCTGGCTGACCCGGTTCTGCACGTTCACCTGGTTGATGTCCGGGTCGCTGCCGGGCTTGAACACGACGGTGATCGAGACGTTCCCGCTCGACGAGCTGATCGAGTTGAAATAGAGCAGATTGTCGACGCCGTTGATCTGGGCCTCGAGCGGCGCGGCGACCGTGTTGGCGATCACCTCGGCGGTCGCGCCGGGGTAGCGCGCCTCGACCGTGACCTGTGGCGGCGCCAGTTCCGGGTACTGCGAGATCGGCGCGACGTACATCGCCACCGCGCCGCCCAGCACGATCAGGATCGAGATGACCGACGACAGGACCGGACGGTCGATGAAGAAGTGGGTGAACATGAGGGTGCCCTACTTCTTCGCCGCGCCCGCCTTCGGGTCGGTCTGGCCGGCGGCATCGCGCGCCTTCGCGGCGCCGGCCGCACCCGGCTCGACGATCTTCACCGGCTGACCCGGCACGACCTTGAGGACGCCGTCGACCACGACACGGTCGCCCGCGTGCAGGCCGCTGACGACGACGATGTCCTTTTCGCCGTAGTAGTCGCCGACGACAACCGGCCGCACCTCGGCGCTGCCCGCCTGGTTCACGACGTAGACGAGGTGGCCGTTGGACCCCTGCTGGACGGCGAGCTGCGGCACGACGATCGCGCCGGGCCGGACCGCACCCTTGACGTAGGCGGTCACGAACATGCCCGGGCGCAAGTCCCTCTTCGGATTCGGCAGCACCGCCCGCACCTGGAACGAACCCGTGTCCTGGCTGAACGACGGGTCGGCGAAGTTGATCTTCCCCTTGTAGGGATACGGCGCGCCGTCCGAGAGCACGAGTTCGACTTCGTAGTCTTCGTTGGCGGGCGGGATCACCTGCTTGCTGGCGACCTGCTCGCGCCACTTCGCGATCATGTTCTGCGACACGCTGAAGTTCACCCACACCGGATCGATCGCCGCCACGTACGTGAGCGTGGAATCGGCCGACATCGAGTTCAGGTAGGCACCCTGGCGCTGCACCGACCGGCTGGCCAGCCCGGTCACCGGCGACCGGATCGTCGTGTAGCCCAGGTTCAGCTCCGCTTCCTTCACTTTCGCCTCGGCGGCGAACACCGCGGCCTTCGCCGAATCGAAATCGCCCTGCGCCCGGTCGAGATCGGACTGCGACAGCGCGTTCTCCTGCGCGAGCGGCTTCACGCGCCCCAGGTTCGCCTGCGCGGTCGTGAACCGCGCCTGCTGCGCCTGCAGTTCTCCGCGCGCCGCCTCGAGCTGCGCCTGGAAGGGCCTGGGATCGAGCTGGAACAGCAATTGCCCCTCCTTGACCATCTCGCCTTCGCGGTAAGCGATCCGGTCGAGGAATCCCGATACGCGCGCGACGATGTTCACCTGTCGCGAGCTCTCGGTCTGGGCGACGAAGCCGACGTCGTACGGGATCGTCCGCGGCTGCGCGGCGACGACCGTGACCTCGGGCACCGCGCGCGCCGGCGGCGGTGCCTCCTTCGAACACCCGGCCACGAGAGCGGCGACGAGCAGCCAGCGAAGGACAACGCCGATTGGCGGCCTGCCGAGGGCCGCCTGATGGGTAGGGAGCATGGTGGTACTGTCCGTCGTCTCGATGGGTGAAGAGGCCCGGGAGCGCCGCAGCCGCCGGTTCGAGTAGACGTCCCGGCGTAACGCGCGTCAAGGCGTGGCGGGCATCGACTCCGCGCTCGCGACGCCGCAGCGCGACTGCGACCGCGAAGCTTCTACAATGTCGCAGGAATTCGAGACATGGACGACCTGATCACACGCGCCAGGCGCTTCGCAACCCAGGCGCACCGTCGCATCGACCATCGGCGCAAATACGACAGCCGCCCCTACGAGGTCCACCTGAAGTCGGTCGCACAGCTGGTGTCGGCGGTGACCGACGATCCCGAGACGATCGCCGCCGCCTGGCTGCACGACACGGTGGAGGACACCGCCGTCACTCTCGACGACATCCGCGAGCGCTTCGGCCCCGGGGTGGCGGCACTGGTGTCGGACCTCACCGACGTGAGCGTGCCGGGCGACGGCAACCGCGCAGCCCGCAAGGCGATCGACCGCGCGCACTCGGCGGGCGCGTCGGCCCGCGCCAAGACGGTAAAGCTTGCCGATCTGCTGGACAATTGCCGCGACATCCGCCGCGCCGATCCGCGTTTCGCCAAGGTGTTCGCCGCCGAAGCCCGGACCCTGCTCGACGTGCTGCACGAGGGTGATCCGCGCCTGCATCGCAGGCTCGAACAGGAAGTCGCCGAGTGCCTCGGCGAGTCGAGCCATCCGCTTCCCATGGATCCCGGGGAGCAGACCCCGGCACGCGAGAAGACCTTCGCGCAACGCCGGACCGTGCGGCTGTTCATGGAGACGATCAGGGCACGCGACCTGGCCGAGCCGCTGCTGTGGTTCGACGCCGACAGCCCGGGGCCGCAGGTGGCGGGGACGCTTGCCCAGCACGGCCAGATGCTCGCGGGACTGCGGCGCGACGGACTTCCCGCCGGCTACGTGCTGCGACAGCGACTCGGCGACGGTCCCTGCGCGCAGGCGATGCAACCGTTCCTGCAAGGCCAGGTACTGACGGGCGAAGCGCCGATCACCGACGTCATCCACGTGCTCATCCGGCACGACTTCTGCTGCGTGACGCTGCTGGGGCAGGCGAGCGGAATCATCGGCCGGTCCCACCTCAATGGCCCGATCGCGCGCATGTGGCTGTTCGGGCTGGTGACGCTGATCGAGCTCAGGCTCGCCGACCGGATCCGAAGCCTGTGGCCGGGCGATGCCTGGCACAGGCAGCTGTCCGCCGCGCGGCTGGACAAGGCCCGCGCGCTGGCCGAGGAGCGCGCGCGACGCGGCCAGTCGGCGGATCTCGTCGACTGCCTGCAGTTCGGCGACAAGGCGCAGGTGCTGCTGAACGATCCGCAGCAGCGCGCGCTGTTCGGTTTCGACAGCCGCGGCGCAGCGTCCCAGAGCATCCGCGACCTCGAATCGCTGCGCAACAGCCTCGCGCACGCACAGGATGTCGTCGCTCACGATTGGCACGTGGTCGCACGGCTGGCAACGCGCCTCGAGGAATTGCTCGCGGCGCTCGACTGACCCGCAGTTCCGCCGACGGTCCCGCCGCCGGTCCCGCCTGCGCATCCGCGGCCGGCATCGGTCGACTCCCGGGAACCCCTACCGGGCCTTCCTCTGCGCGTGCCTCTTGTAGCGCCTGATGTCGTTCGACACCAGCGTGATGATTTCCGACGCCGCATCGATGATCTGGCCGGCATCGAAGCCGGCGGCGGACAGGTCCCTGAAGAACGACTTCGCGAGCAGCTTCGCGATCTGCGCGGGCGGCGCCGTGCCGTCCGTGAGGCGGGTGACGACCTCCTTCTCCTCCCTGGCGAGGCTCAGGTGGGCCACCCGCGATCGGATCAGCGTCTGCAGACGCTCCACCTGTATCGACTTGGCGATCAGCGCGGCCACGATCTCCGCCAGCCGCAGGTGGGATTCGTCGAAGGCAGGCGCGGCGACGCGGCTGGACAGGTTCATCACGCCGATGACGTGATTGCCGACGACGACAGGCGTGCAGATGAAGCTGTCCCCCAGCGTGTCGCGATGCCTCGCCAGCGACGCGAACTCGGATGCGCCGATGTCCGCGATCAGCAGTGACGCGCTGCGCTCGAGCACCCTGCCGGCGATCGACTCGCCAGGCCCCGGCGTCTCGCGCCACGCCGACGACGACAGCTCCTCGGTCGAGCACCAGAGCTTCAGGCGGGGCGCGTCCGACCCACCCTCCGACAACAGCATGATCGAGCAGCTCGCCGCCTCGGTGACCGAGGCGGCCAAGAGGGCCAGATCCTGCAGGCGGGCCGGCAGCTCGCCCTCGGCGCTCACGAAGACCGCCAGGTCGTGCAGACGGCCGAGTGCATTGTGACTCACGCGCATGTTCTCCTGATTGACGGGACGCCCGCCGACACTTCGGCCGTATCGCGTGCTCCGGCCGAGGGGCCGAGCGCCGGCCATGTGCACATGCTACAGCCGTCCGACAGCGCCGAAGGCTCGTGGAACTGTTCGAACGCACGGCACGGCACGCCCACGGACGCGCACCCACGCGCAAGCCCCCCGTCGAGTCGGGGCGTCGCGCATACTTGAAAAGTATCGATCGATCAGAGGACCCACGATGACGGACTCCAGCTTCACCGACTTCGACGTTACCTTGCGCGACGGCCGTGCCGTCCACATCCGCGCCGTCCGGACGACCGACGAGGCAGAGATCCTGCAAACCTTCGACCGGATGAGCGCCGACGCCCGTTACATGCGCTTCATGCGCCACGTGCGCCAGCCCAACCTCGAGCGGCTGCGCCAGGCGCTAGCATCGATGCCCGCGAGCGGACTCGGGATCGTCGCCACGGTTCCTGCCGCCGACGGAATCGACATCGTCGGAAGCGCCGTCTTCGTCATCGACAAGGACCCGACGAACTGCGAGTTCGCGATCACGGTCGACTCGGAATTCAGTGGTGCCGGACTGGCGCGTACGCTGATGACCGCGCTGATCGAGGCGGCGAAGAAGCGCGGTCTGAAGCAGATGGAAGGCTTCGTGCTGGCAGTCAACCAGCCGATGCTGCGACTTGCGCGCCGGCTCGGATTCGGCATGACGCGCGATCCGGAAGACGGCACCGTCTGGATCTGCCGGCTTCCCCTCGATGGGTCCTGAGGGCGGCTCGCGGCGACCGGCACCAGCGATCAGGACGGTGCAGGGGGCGGCGTCCGGCGGGCATCGGCCTGCACTGCCTGGTAGCGTGCGATCGCCGCGCGCGCGTTGAACAGCATCCGCTCGCGGCCGAGCCGCTCGAACAACCCGGCGCGTCGCACGACGTCGAGGACTGCGGGATTCATCCCCACCAGCCAGACCTCGGTGCCGCTTTCGGTCAGGCGTTTCTCGAACTCGAGGATCGTCTGTAGTGCCGAGTACTCGACATCCGGCACACGGCTGAAGTCCACCGTGAGCACCCGCGGCTCGTGCTGCGCAACCAGCGCGGCGATCTGCTCGGCCACAGTCTGCGCGTTGACGAAGAACAGGCGTCCTTCCGGTCGCACGATCAGCAGGCCTTCGAAGGTCTCGTCGTCCGGGTGTTCGGGCGACAGTGGTCGCAGCACATCGTCGGACCCGCGCTTGCGGCCGATCACGTACACGCGCGGATTGGCCGCCTGGCTGGCGAGCCCGATCATCGACACGATGATCGCGACCACGATGCCCTTCAGCGTGCCGAGCACGAGCACACCGAGGCACGCAATCAGCGCCCAGCCGAACTCCATCGTGCGAATTCGGCGGATGGCACGGAACTCCGCGGGCTGGATCAGCCCGACCGAGTAGACGATGACGACCGCGGCGAGCGTCGCGTGCGGCAGCAGGCCCAGCATCGGCGCCAGCAGCAGCATGGTGGCCACCGCGGCGCCGGCGGTGACCAGCGACGCCTTCTGCGACCGCCCGCCCGCGGAGCGCACGACCGCGGTCTGCGAGGTTCCGCCTCCGGCGGGCATCGAACCGAACAGCGCGCCGCCCAGGTTGGCTGCGCCGGTGGCGATCAGTTCGCGGTTCGCATTGACCGCAGGGTCGCTCGGGCGCGCGAAGGCACGCCCCGCCGCAATCGTTTCGGTGAAGCTCATCAGCGCGATCCCGAGCGCCCCCGGCGCCAGCTCCGCGATCAGCCCGAGGTTCGGCACCGTGAGCGTCGGGAATCCCTGCGGAATCAGCCCGACCGTCGAGGCGCCGAGCGCGTGCAGACCGAAGAACCAGGACGCGGCGATCGCGCCGCCCACCGCGACCAGCGGTGCCGGCGAATGCGGCCACAACCGCTCCATGCCGATCAGTATCGCGAACGTCGCCACGGCCACCGCCAGGGTGATCAGCGAGGTGTCGGGAATGTGTTGCGCGACGCTGAGGAGATCGCGGAAGAACCCCTGTTTGGTGATGTGCATGCCCAGCAGCTTCGGCACCTGGTCCAGCACGATCACGAGGCCGATCCCCGCCTTGAAGCCCGTGAGAACCGGCGTCGAAATGAAGTTCGCGACGAACCCCAGACGCATCAGCCTGGCCAGCACCAGCATCGCGCCCACCAGCGCGGTCAGCGTCGCCGTCGCCGTGACGAGCTTGCCCGGGTCGGCATCCGGCACGGCCAGCCCGAGCTGCGTGCCGGCCAGGATCGCCAGCGTGGTCGTGGAGCTGACGCTGAGCACGCGCGACGAGCCGAGCAGCGCGTAGATCGCCATCGGGATGAAGGCGGTGTAGAGGCCCACGGCGACCGGCAGGCCCGCGACCGTCGCATAGGCCATGGCCTTCGGCAAGACGACGGCCGCGGCCGTGAGGCCTGCCACCACGTCGAGGCGCAGCGACGGGGCGGCGGGCTCGCCCACCTTCGTGGTCATCGGGGCTTGGGTCATTCGAAGTGCGTCCTGTCGTAGGTCGGATTCAACTGCGGGTCATATGCTGGTCAAATGCGACTGGCATGCGGGAGCCGCGCCAGTCGCGTCGCGCGCCGCGCTGTGCGGGACATTTCCATCGCATCGCGCCGCTCGTGGCTTACCATGCGCAGCGCGCGCGCCTCGCATCGCCCGTCGACAAGGGCGTCGAACATCGGCAGCGCCGGCAGAGAGGATCTCGGAGGAATCGCAATGAACGCAGAGAACCGCCCCACGGCACCGGTCCGGGAACCGGTGCTGAATCCGGTGGACCGGGTGTCCGAACTGCTCTTCGGACTGTTCATGGCGCTCACCTTCGTGGGTGCCGTGTCCGTGACGGAGTCGGGTCGCGAGGACATCCGGATGATGCTGACTGCCGCCCTGGGCTGCAACCTCGCCTGGGGCCTCGTCGACGCCGTCATGTACCTGGTGCGCACAATCACGGATCGCGGCAAGTCGCTCACGCTCGTGCGGTCCGTGCGCGCCGCACCGGACGCAGAAACCGGACGCGGACTGATCGCGAGCTCCATGTCGCGAGCCGCCGCGAGCTTCATCTTCGAGGCGGAACTCGAGGCAGCGCGCACGCGGATCCTGGCGCTGCCGTCCGTGCCGCAGCGTCCGACGCTGAACCGGGGCGACCTGCTCGCCGCCTTCGCGATATTCCTGATCGTGGTCGCGTCGACCTTTCCCGTGACACTGCCCTTCCTGCTGTTCGAGGACATCGAGACGGCAAAGAACGTGTCGCGCGCCGTCGCGCTGACGATGCTGTTCTTCGGAGGCCTCGCCCTCGGGCGATACGCGGGGTACGGCAGTTGGAAAGTCGGGCTGATGATGACCGGCCTCGGCGCGGCGCTCGTCGGCGCGGTCATGGCGCTCGGAGGATAGCCGGACGGCAGCCCGTCGATCAGAAGCGTTCCGGCACGTACCTGAACGGATGGTCGATGGCCTTGTAGCGACCGATCTTGCGCTTGGGCAGCTTGACCTTCGGACCGGAGAGGTCCTTGTAGGGCACGTGCGACAGCAGGTGGCTGATCACGTTCAGCCGCACGCGCTTCTTGTCTTCGGAGCGGGCAACGAACCACGGCGCCCAGGACGTGTCGGTGGCCGCGAACATCTCGTCGCGTGCCTTCGTGTAGTCGTCCCACCGATCGTAGGACTTCAGGTCCATCGGCGTGAGCTTCCAGGTCTTGCGCCCGTCGTCGACGCGCGACTCGAGCCGCCGCGTCTGTTCCTCCGGGCTCACCTCCAGCCAGTACTTGAGCAGGATGATGCCGGAGTTGATCATCAGCCGCTCGAAGAGCGGCACCATCTGCAGGAACTGCGTGGCCTCCTTCTCGCTGCAGAACCCCATCACCCGCTCGACGCCCGCGCGGTTGTACCAGCTGCGGTCGAAGATCACCACTTCACCGGCGGCCGGCAGGTGCGGCAGATAGCGCTGCGCGTACATCTGCGACTTCTCGCGCTCGGTCGGCGCGGGCAGCGCGACGACGCGAAACACCCGAGGGCTGACGCGCTCGGTGATCGCCTTGATCGTGCCGCCCTTGCCGGCGCCGTCGCGTCCTTCGAACACGATGCAGACCTTCAGGCCCTTCGCAACCACCCATTGCTGGAGCTTCACCAGCTCGACGTGCAGGCTTTTCAGCTCACGCTCGTAGTCCTTGCCGGACAGCTTCTTCGCGGGCGTCGCCGCACCGGCCTCGTCCGCCACCGCATCGGTCCCGGCTTCCGCCTGGTTTTCGGCATCCTGCTTCGCCTTGGCGCTTTTCTTGCTCATCGTCACCTCCATCGATAGACAACTCAATCGCGCCGTCCGACCGGGCCCCGTGGGGCGGAGTGAACGCGCGCGTCCGGATTCGCCCGCCGTTCAGTCGGCCTGCCGCTGCGCCGCCACCGGTTCCAGCGCCGGCAGGTCGAACCCTCCGCCGAGCGCCAGATGCAGGTTGACGCGCTGGGCGAGCCGTTCGGTCTGCACACGCAGTCGCGACATGCGGGCCGAATACAGCGCCATCTGCTTCTGCTCGACCACGCGCAGATCGGCGGCGCCGATGCGATATTGGGTCTGCGCGATTTCCAGCGCACGCTCGCTGTCGCGGATCGTGCCATCGAGAATGGCTTCCCGATCGCGCAGCGCATTCTCGGTCCCGAGTGCGTTCTCGACCTCGCCCAAAGCCCGCTGCGCTGCGCGCGCGTACTCCGCGACCGCCTGCTTCTGTTCCGAAGTGCGGATCTCGACCTGCGCGCGCAGTTCGCCGCCCCGGTACAGCGGCGCGATCAGGTTCGCACCGACGCTCCAGATCGGGTTGCTCGCGTCCTTCAACACGATCAGCTCGCTCGACACGGAACTGCCGCCGGCGGTCAGGCTGATGCGCGGCAGCTGCGCCGCACGGGCCTCGCCGACCCGGTCGAAGGCCGCGGCGACGCGGCGCTCGGCAGCCACCACGTCGGGCCGGCGCTCGAGCAACTGAGAAGGCATGCCGAGCGGCACCGGCGGCGGCATCGGCGAGAGCCTCTGCGCAACCGTGATCTCGGCCGCCGGATAGCGTCCGAGCAGGAGCTCGAGCGCACGCAGCGCCTGCTCGCGCGCCAGCTCGATCTGCCGCAGGCTGTCGCGATAGGTGCCGACGTTCGCGCGCGCTTCCGCAACCGCCTGTTCGTTGCCGCTGCCGACGCGCAGACGGTCCTGGGCGATGCGTTGCAGCGACTCCGCGGAGCGCAGCGCGTCCAGCACGATCGCGCGCTGCAGGCCGGCCTCGATTGCGACGAACCAGCCTTTGGCCACCATCGCCGCCAGAGACTGGCGCGCATACGCATAGTCGGCCGCCGCGGCGACGGACTGCAGTTCTACCGCCGCACGCGCATAGCGCAGGCGGCCCCAGACGTCGAGCTCGAGCGATGCGTTCAGCCACAGACCGTCCAGTCCGCCGCTGCTGCCCGACTTTCCGCCGCCCGTGCCCACCAACCCCACGGTCGGAAGCAACGAGGCGTTGGCAATCTTGACGTAGCCGGCTGCCTGCTCGACGCGCGCCGCCGCCACCTGCAGATCCGCGTTGTAGGCCAGCGCCTCGTGCACGAGCGCGGACAGCGAAGCATCGTCGAAGGACGCCAGCCAGCGGTCGGCCGCAAAAGCCACCGGGGCGGTCGCGGTCGCCGCGGTCGTCGCGGCGACCGCGCTGCCACCGGCCCTCCAGGCCGCCGGCACGGCAGTATTCGGCAGCGCCGACTTCCGCAACTCCTCGGGGGTTGGCGCGGGGTCGAGCGCGCAGCCCCCCACGGCGGCGGCGAGCGCCGCAGCGAGGATCCCGAGGCACGAACGAGACGCGCGCATCAGTGCATCTTCAGGATGAGGTAGTCGGTGATCGTACCGATGCGCAGGATCACCATCCGCAGGATGTGGATCGCGTGCACGTGCTCGGTGTAGATCGCCCCATGACCAACCGCGCCGGCGGCGAGGAACAGATCGCGATCGCGCTCGGCGACCTCGAGCTTGACCGGGAATCGACCCGGCACCTGCGGAAATGCGCCGGTCTGCGGCAGCGCTCCCGACTGCAGGACCTGCCCCTGGCCCTGCGCCCAGACGATCGAATCGACCTTCGCCTTGATCACGCGACCCGGATACGTCTTGAGTGTGAACTCCGCCTCGTTGCCCGGCTCGACGAGCGGCAGCTCGTTCTGACCATAGAACGCGATCACCTGGTAGGTTTCCTCGACGAAGCTCATCGCCGGCGCGACCGGGAACGCGGTCACATACGAGCCCGGCCGCAGCTGCACGTTGATCGCGTAGCCATTGGACGGCGCATAGACCGCCGTCTGATCCAGGTTCCACTGCGCATTCGCGAGGTCGGCGCGGGTGGCATCGACCTGCGCCTTGGCAGTCTCGACCTGCGCCCGTGCCGCCGCGACCGAAGCCAGCTCCTTGTTCACCCGTCCCGACAACTTCTGCACGACCTGAGCTTCGTTGGCGGTCGCCGTCGCCAGCTGCGCTTCCAGGTCGATCACGTTGGCCTCGGCCTGCTCCAGCGCGAAGCGGTCGCCGGCCCCGGTGGCCACCAGTTCCTTGTTCTGCCGGACCCGAAGCCGGGCAAGTTCCAGTCTCGGCCGCAACGTTCCGACCTGTCCGCTGGCGGACTTGAGCTGTTCCTGCAGCTGCCGCTCGCCGGCCGAGGCATCGGCGAGGTTCGCGGCAGCCTGCGCGAGCTTGGCTTCGTCGGCGGCGAGGCGCGCCTTCACCACGTTGTAGTCGTTCTGGTACTGCGTCGGGTCGATCCGAAACAGCAACTCACCCTTCTTGACCAGCCGGTTCGGTTCGACCGGCACCTCGACCACCCGCCCGCGCACCTGCGGGATCACCTGCACCACGTACTTGACGACCCGCACGTCCGCCGACGACGGGGCAACCACGTTCAAGGTCAGGATCAACGCCGTCAACGCAACGATCGGAATGATCACGACGATGACCTGCGACGCGGTGTTCCACGGCAGCCACTTGAACTTGATGAAGATCAGCCAGACGAAGAACGCATAGATTCCGAGCAGGAGCGCTTCCATCAGACGCTCCCGGTCTTCGGGCTGGATTCCGCGGGGGCTGCCTGCGTCGGCGCAGGTGCAGCCTGCGCCGCCACCGCTGCGGCAGGCGCCGGCTTCATCGCGGCCAGATCGTTGCGCAACAGGCTCAGCTTCGGCGACATGGTTCCCTTCGCCGCCATCGCATCGAGATCCCGGCGCAGGCTCGCGAGCTCATGTTCCAACAGTTCGCCGGCACGCGCCTTTTCGCCCATCTCGTCGAAATAGTCCTCGTGCTTGTCGGTACCGTAGGCCATCTGGTGCGTGACCGGCTTCGTGTAGGCCCACAGCCAGGCCAGCGGCCACAGCATGCCGCCGAACACCAGCGACAGCAGGCACAGCGTCTGGATGGCGTCGCGCTGCGGGTGATGACGCTTGTGCGCGATCTTCTCGGGCAGGATGTGCACCAGCCAGAACAGCACGATCCCGCCGATCGGGACCAATACGATGATGAACCACGCAAGATAGAACGCCGCCGAATCCATCAGTTCGGGCGGGAGGAACGATGCGTGCGCTGCGGGCGCGAAGGCCAGACCGGCAAGGGCGAGCGCCGCCGCGGCGATACCGGCACCGGATGCAGCCCTCGATGCGGGTTTCTGGCCGCACACGCCGTCCGGACACAGGCTCGGCTCGTGCCCGTCGCCGGCGGTGCCGGACGCTCCGACGTTGATACGATGTCTTTTCACTGTGCCGCTCTCGAAGTTGTCGCCGCAATTCCGGCCGGGGTTTCCGCCGCGGCCCGCCGATGCGTTCACGCCATGATGTTGACACCGCCGTCGACGTACAGCGTCTCGCCGGACAGTCGTCGCGCATAAGGCGTCGCCAGATACGCGCAGGTGAAGCCCACGTCCATGATATCAACCAGTTCGCCGATCGGAGCGCGCTGTGCGACTTCGGTCAGCAGCAGGTCGAAGTCCTTCAGACCGGACGCGGCACGGGTCTTGAGGGGCCCCGGCGAGATCGCGTGCACGCGGATGCCTTTGCTCCCCAACTCATAGGCGAGGTAGCGGCAGGAAGACTCGAGCGCCGCCTTCACCGGGCCCATCACGCTGTAGGTCGGCACCACCTTGACGGCCCCGTGGTAGCTCATCGCGAACATCGTGCCGCCGTTCGTCATCAGCGGCGCGGCCAGCCGCGCCATCCGCACGAACGAGTGGCACGACACGTCCATCGCCTTCGCAAAGCCCGCGGCCGAGCAGTCGAGCAGGCCGCCCTGAAGATCTTCCTTGGGCGCGAAAGCGATCGAATGCACGAGGATGTCGAGCTGGCCCCACTGCCTGGCGATCGTGTCGAACACCGCCTCGAGCTCGCCTTCCACGCTCACGTCGAGCGGCAGGAAGATGGGCGCCTGCAGGTCCTGCGCGAGCGGTTCGACGTGGGGGCGAGCCTTCTCGTTCAGATAAGTGATGGCGACGTCTGCGCCGAGTTCGCGGAACGCCTTGGCGCAGCCGTACGCGATCGAATGCTCGTTGGCGACGCCGACCACCAGCGCCTTGCTGCCCTGGAGAACCGGGCGGGGGATGTCGACTGGCACGCTGGTGCTCCTTGTCACAGTTGCATCTGTCCCGGGGTCTCTTTCGCCTCGGGATTCAAGCCGAAGAGGCCTGGATCAGACCCCGCGTGTGACGCGCGATCATCAGTTCCTCGTTGGTCGGGATCACCCACGCGCGCGACGCGGCTGGTCGCCGTGCTGATGCGCGGCCCGTTGCTCTCGTTGGCGGCGGCATCGAACTCGACGCCGAGCCAGACTGCGTCCTGGCACACGCGCTCCCGCAGCGAGCGGCTGTTCTCGCCGATGCCGGCGGTGAACACGATGCGCGTCGAGCCCGCCGAGCGCCGCCGCGAGCGACCCGAGCTCGCGACCGATCCGGTAGACGAAGACATCGATCGCCGCCTTCGCTTGCGGCGCGGCGCTGGCCTCCAGCGTGCGCATGTCGCTGGAGATTCCGGACATGCCCAGCAGCCCAGACTGCTGGTAGATCAGCTTCTCGATGGCGCGCGCGTCCATCTTCATCTCGTCCATCAGGTACAGGATCACGCCGGGATCGAGGTTGCCGCAGCGCGTGCCCATCGGCAGTCCGTCCGCCGCGGTGAAGCCCATCGTGCTGGCGACGCTGCGCCCGCCGGCCATCGCGCACATGCTGGAACCGTTGCCGAGGTGCAGGACCACCGTCCTGCCATGCGCCGCGCGCTCGTCGTACTGCGGCAGCACGTCGGCGATGTACTCGTACGAGAGCCCGTGAAAGCCGTAGCGGCGCACGCCGCGGTCGGTGATCGCCTTGGGCAGCGCGAACGCCTGCGCCACCGCCGGCGCGCCGCTGTGGAACGACGTGTCGAAGCACGCCACCTGCGGCAGCTGCGGCGAGCGCTCGAGCAGATCCCGGATCGGCGCCAGGTTGTGCGGCTGGTGCAGCGGCGCGAGCGGAACGTACTTCTCGAGCGCCGCGAGAATCGGCGCATCGACGCGCACGGGCTGCGTGTACTCGAGCCCGCCGTGCACCACGCGGTGGCCGACGCCGACCAGCCGTGCTCGGCAAGCTCGGCGCGCAGGAACGCGACCAGATGGTCGAGCGCGCCGTCGTGGCCGAGCTTGACGCCTTCGCCCCACGACTTCTCGTCCAGGAGCGTCACCGGCGCCATCCTTCGCGACGAAGCGAGGCGCCGTATACAGGCCTTCGGCCTGCCCGCGCGCGATCAGTTCCAGCTCGTCGCCACGCTCGACGAACACCGAGAACTTGATGCTCGACGAGCCGGCGTTCAGGACGGCGATCGCGTCGGCCATGTCAGGCCACCGCCTTGCCGGCGGCCTCGCGCCGGGCGTTGGCGACCAGCACGGCAACCGCGCACGACGCCAGGCGCGTCATCACCGAATCGGCGCGACTGGTCAGGATGATCGGCACGCGCGCGCCGAGCACGATGCCGGCGGCGTCCGCGCCGGCCAGGAACGACAGGCTCTTGGCGAGCATGTTGCCGGCCTCGAGGTCCGGGACCACCAGCACGTTGGCGCGCCCGGCGACCGGCGAGTCGATCTTCTTGATCGCCGCCGACTCGAGACTGATCGCGTTGTCGAGCGCGAGCGGCCCGTCGAGGATCGCACCGGTGATCTGGCCGCGATCGGCCATCTTGCACAGCGCAGCCGCCTCGACCGTCGACGGCACCTTCGGGTTGACCGTCTCCATCGCCGACAGGATCGCGACGCGCACTTCGGGAAACCGCAGCGCGTGCGCGAGGTCGATCGCGTTCTGGATGATGTCGACCTTGTCTTCCATCGTCGGCGCGATGTTGACCGCGGCGTCGGTGACGATCAGCGTGTCCTCGTAGCGTCGGCACGTCCATCACGAAGCAGTGGCTGACCCGGCGCGCGGTGCGCAGCCCGGTCTCGCGCGCTGACCACCGCGGCCATCAGTTCGTCGGTGTGCAGGCTGCCTTTCATCAGCGCCTCGGCCTTGCCCTCGCGCACCAGCTCCACCGCCTTCTCCGCCGACGCGTGGCTGTGCGGCGTGTCGACGATCGTGTACGGAGCGATGTCGATGCCGTGTTCGCGGGCCAGCGCCTCGATCCGCGCGCGCGGGCCGACAAGGATCGGCGCGATCAGGCCCAGCTTCGCCGCGTCGACGGCACCGCGCAGCGAACTCTCGTCGCAAGGGTGCGCAACAGCCGTCGGCGTGGGCGGCAGTGTCTTGCAGACGTCGATCAGGCGCTGGTACTTCTCGTGTTCGCGTTCCATCCGCATCTCCATTGCCAGTCCGCGGGGTCAGCGGGTCGCACGCCGCTTCGCGGCGGGTGCGCGCGATGCCGCGGCGGGCGTGCGCGATGCGATCGGCGCGGGCGCGCCGGCGCGGTCTGCGGCCGGCTGCACGTCGAGCGTGTCGGCGACGTTCTCGATCACCCCGAGCTGCTCGGCCGTCGGCTCGAAGCGCCGCACGCGCTCGTCGGCGAGCAGCCGGCGGAACAGAGTCACCAGGCGGTCGCGATCGCCCTGCTTCGACAGCAGCCTGGGCAGCGCAGCGATCGCCTTTTCGGGCTCGTAGCGGACGATGATGTCCTGCTCGCCGCGGATGCGCCGCCACTCGTCGGGCGTCAGGTCGGGCAGCAGATCGTGGTACTCGACGGCGAGCTGCTGCTTCAGCGCCAGCCGCGCCAACGGCAGCGGCGCACCCCGCCGGGCGAGCAGCGCGCCGACGCGGGCGAGTGCCTGCGCATAGCCACCCTCTTCGATCGCGGCCAGCGCCTCCTCGACGAACGGCAGGTCGCGCGGCTCGGCCGCGCCTTCGGCGGCTTGCCCCTCGGCCTCGCGCTTGTCGGCGAGGTAGAGAGAGAACACGTTGCCATAGGTCTGGAAGAACGCTGCCTCGCTGGTCGCGTCGCGAACATCGCGGTAATAGTCGAGCGACGCGCTGGTGCACTCGGACACCATCTTCTGAATCGCGCTGCCCGGGTTGTCGTCTGCAATCGGCTGGCGATGCGCCTTGACCGCCTGCGCGGCGGGGCCGAGCCAGGACAGCCAGGGGTTCAAGTCGGAAAAGGCCCAGCGCTGGAAGCGCAGCGGATGGAACTGGCGCAGCAGGTTTCCGGTCGCCTCGTTGCCCAGCGACTGGACGACGGGCTGCGCGAAGAGTTCGTAGGCGCGCTGGTTGAACTCCGACAACTCGGCCACGGCCTCGAACGGCTTCTCGTCGGCACGTTCGAAACGGTTCAGTCGCGCGGTCATCTCCTCGAGTCGACGCTCGATGAATTCGACCTCGTACTCGATCTTGCCGCCACCGGCCTGGATCTCGCGGATCTGCATGCCGTACAGGCCCGGCGGCAGCATCTCGATCGACTTGAGCACCTCGACGATCTGCGCGTGCTCCTTCGTCGCCACCTTGCCGGAGACGAAGATGCCGAGGTGGCCGATGTCCTGGTGCAGCAGCCCGACGATCACCTGGCCGCGGGCCTTGATCTCCTCGGTCGACCCGTACACGTCGGCGACCCAGTTGAACGCCTGTTGCGGCGGCGTGATGTTGTCGCCCATCGACGCGAACAGCACGATCGGCGCCTTGATCTCGCGCAGGTCGAACGTCTTGCCGCCGGTGCCCTGGGTTCCGGACCACAGCTTGTTGCCGACGAACAGGTTGCGGGTGATCCACTCGATCTCTTCGCGGTTCATCAGGTAGAAGCCGCCCCACCAGCGCTCGAACTCCAGGAACCGCGAGGACTCCGTGTCGACGTTCGAGAACAGGTGGTAGTACTTGTCCCAGAAGGTGTTGGCGGGATTCAGATTCTCGAAATTCTCGACCAGGTACGCGCCGTCGAACACGCCGCCCGCGAGGTCGGCCGAGAACGACGACAGCCAGGTGCCGCCCAGCATTCCGCCGGCATAGCGCATCGGGTTGTCGCTCGCGCCATCCTGCCATGCGCCGCCCCAGTAGGACATCGGTGCGCCGTTGATCACGATCGGGCCGGTGTCCGACTGGTCGGACGCGGCGAGCATCATCGCCGCCCAACCGCCCTGGCAGTTGCCGATGATCGCCGGCTTTTCGCTTGCCGGATGCAGTTCGCGCACCTTCCTGACGAACTGCTGCTCGGCCTCGCACACGTGCAGCAGCGTCTGGCCCGGCTCGGGGTCGCGAAAGAAGATCACGAAGTAGACCGGGTGCCCCTCGCGCAGCGCGACACCCACCTGCGAGTCGTCCTTGAAGCCGCCGATTCCCGGGCCGTGACCCGCGCGCGGGTCGATGATGACGTAAGGCCGAAGAGCCGGATCGACCTTCACGCCCTCGGGCGGAACGATCCGCACCAGCGCATAGTTGACCGGCTGCGCCAGCGTGCGTCCGTCGATGACCGTCTCGTAGTCGAAGTGCAGGACCGGCGTCAGCCCGGAGCGATTGCGCTCGACGAAGCTGTTGCCGCGCTCGCGCAGCGTGTCCCAGAACAGGATCGAGCGTTGCGCGAAGTCGGTCGCATATGCGTACCAGTGCGACCAGGCGTCTGTCGGCGCCAGGGGCCTGGCATTCAGGCTTGCCGCGCAGTCCGAATAAGCGTCGGAAAGCCGCTTGCTGAACCGGTCCCGCGCCAGCTGCGTGCGCTTTGCGTAGAGCTGTGCGACTTTGGTGGAGAGTTCCTGACTTCTTGCGATTTGCTTCGTTGCATCCATGGATCGAGCTCTTCGAATGACGACGACTCCGATCCGCGAACCTTCGCGAACCCGTCGACCGGACGACTATAGTGGCAGGCCACCCGTACGATAGACATTTTCCGACTCACGGCATGCGCTATTCGACGAACTGTCACATTCACTTGACCGTGTAACCGCGGCCCTCGAGACATGCGGCGCGAGCCTTGGCGAACGCGGCCTGCTGCTGCTGAGAGGCCGCCTGCTGTTGCTGCTGGCCCTGCTGCGCGGTGGCGGCATTCTGCCGGCGGCTTTGCCCCCGCGCGGCAGCCGCACCCACCGCGGCGCCCGTCCCGGCGTCCCCGCCGACGACCTCGCCCACCACTGCACCGCGCGCCGCACCGCGAACCCCGGCGCCGGGGGTCGTGCCGGTCGCGGTCGTTGCGGGCTGGGCCGTCGGCGCCGGCGGGGGCGGCTTCGCCGGGTCGAAGCCCGACTGCTGAACCGCCCACGTGTAGCAGGCCGATTCGTCGCTCTTCTGCTGCTGCGCCGACTGCCCCTTGGCAGGATAGACATACTGCTGCGCAGTCGCCTGTGTGATCGTCGCCGCGACCAAGGCGAGGCTCGATGCGATCCAGTGTTTCATTCCACCGCTCCCGTCGGGAAAATCAAGATTCGAAGGCCACGCTCAATGCACGCGCGGCGGCAACAGGTACAACGTCATGGCGAAGATCAGGTAGACCATCAGCAACAGCACCCCGACGAACCAGGCCGATCGCCCGTTGTTCGTGACGAACGACGCTGTAACCGTCGCGATCAGCACCATCACCACCGCACCCGGCCAGAACTGCAGGTCCATCGGCGTCGGGCCGAGCACATAGCTGAGCAGCACCAGCACCGGCGCCACGAAAAGCGCGATCTGGGACGCGCTCCCGAGCGCGATCCCGACGCTCAGGTCCAGGCGGTTCTTGCGCGCGCCGGAAAACGCCGAGGCCATCTCCGCCGCGCCGCCCACCAGCGCCACCACGATGAAGCCGACGAACGCGGGGCTCATCCCGAACGTCTCGGCCGCCTTCTGCACCGATTCGACGAAGATCTCGCTCACCAGCGCCACCAGTACCGTGACGCCGGCCAGCGTGGCCAGGGCAAGACCCAGGGGCCACGGCGCCTCGCCGTCCTCGCCGTGCGCCGCGCTGGCGAAGAGTTCGCGGTGGGTCTTCAGCGAGAACAGCATGCCCAGGCCGTACGCGACGATGAGCAGCACCGCCAGCCCAAGGCTCAACTGCTGGGTGAACGCGGACTGGCTCGCCGATTCGGCCTGGGCCATCAGCGACGGAACCAGCAGCGCGACCGTGGCCAGGAACAGCAGGCCCGCCTGCAGTCGGGCGCTGGCGCGGTTGAATTCCTGCATGTGGTGCTCGAGACCGCCGAGCAGGAACGACGCTCCCAGCATGAACAGCGTGTTGGTGACGATCGCGCCGGCAATGGACGCCTTCACCAGCATGTATTCCCCAGCGCGCAGGGCGGCGAGCGCGATCACCAGTTCGGTCAGGTTGCCAAGCGTGGCGTTGAGAAGACCGCCCGCCGCGTCGCCCGTCTTGGCCGCGACCGATTCGGTCGCGTGACTCAGCAGCGCGGCCAGGGGCACGATGGCGAGCACCGACAGCACGAACAACAGCGTGTGCGAATCGTGTGCGAGCTTCGCGGCCACGAACACCGCCGGAACGAAGACCAGCAGCCAGAGCAGCGGGTTGTGCCGGATTTCGGCGAGCAGCGGCTTCATGTGTTCCCCTTCGGGCG
The DNA here is from genome assembly GCA_963849015.1 of uncultured beta proteobacterium. Classification (GTDB taxonomy): domain Bacteria; phylum Pseudomonadota; class Gammaproteobacteria; order Burkholderiales; family Burkholderiaceae_E; genus Quisquiliibacterium. Next base: position 91,118 of record CAWKFK010000005.1, on the reverse strand, counting down.
TATCCGATGTCGGCCGTCTTCAGTCATTCAGCGCCCGACCTCGGTCCAGCCAGCGCCGGGATCGAACGTCGTCATCTGCGCGCCGATCCGGGCCGAATCCTTGCCCAGGTCCTTCTCGTACGCCTGACCGTTGTGGTTCACGATGAAGGTCATCACGCCGCTCTCGCCGTAGACCGCCGGGTAGGCTGCCATCGCGAAGCCGGCGATCATGCGTCCGTTGATCAGGTAGCTGTACGCGCCACCGGGGGCATTCCTGCCCTGGCGCGTCAGGATCCTGAAACGATAGCCGCGGTAGGGGTCTCCGGCCGCGCGACCCGGGGAATAGGCGGCGCTCTGCGCGATCAGCGGCCCGAACGGGCTCTGCTCTTCGCCCTTGGCCCCGTCGGCGGGCCAGTACAGCCCGTCGCGCTTGCCCGGTGCGCTTGCCAGCTTCTGCGCGTACTGGAGCGAGCCGTCGCCGTCGCGATCGCGCGCTGCGTAGGCGCGCTGCGCGTCGACGTAGGTGCGCAGCACGTGAATGGCGTTGCGCTCGTTGCCGCCGATGCGCCGATTGACGATTTCGTCCTCGCCCTCCTCGGTCGCGAAGCGCCAGCGATCGCCCGTGCGCACGATGGGAATGGGCACCGGCCACGCCTGATCGCCGATCAGCAGCACGCGGCGGCCCGGACTCGACACCTGCAGCACGCGCAGCGTCCGCATTGCCGTCAAAATCCGCGCGCGGGTCGCGCTCGATTGCGCACGATCGGGGTTGACGACCAGATCCTTGTGCTCTTCGCCGAAGATCGCGACCATCGCCGCATCGCTGTCGGCCTCGAGCGCGGCCATCAACGCATCGACCGCCGCTTCCGGCGCCGCGTACGTTTCCTGCGCAGCGGCCGCTGCCCCGAGCGGGACGGCCAGCATCAGCGCCAACACAAGCCGGGGCAGGAAGAACCAGAGGCGGGAGACGTTCATGACTGAGGCCTTGCTCTCGATTGAAGGGGGTAAGTGCACGAGTACGCTCCTGCCATCAACGCCGACCGCCACCGCGGCCGCCACCGCCGCCGCGCGCACCACCGCCGGCACGCGCGCCACCGCCGCTCGACATCGAACGGGCGCCGCCGCCGCTCGGCGCCGGACGAGCACCCGCACCGGACGACATGCCGCGGCTCGAGGCACCGCGGGAACTGTCCATCTGCGTTTGCCGGCCCGAGCCGTAGTCGTTGAACGCTGCGCCGCCCGAGGCGCCAGCGCGATTGGCGCCGCCGCCGCCGGACATTCCGCCCGACGGTTGTGTCGACGGGCGGGCCGCGCCACCGCCTCCCGACCCGATTCCCGAGGGTTGCGTCGACGAACGCGCGCCGCCCGCCGCCCCGGCGCCCGGAGGCTGCGTCGATGGCCGGGCAGCGCCTCCGGAGCCCGCGCCGCCGGGTCGCGCGTCGCCCACCCGCGTCGACGGGCCGGCCTTGCCGATCGAATTGCTGACCTGGCCAGGCTGCTTGTCGGGCTTCCACTGCGACGAGCCGCCCGCGGGACGGGTCGACCCGGCGCCCCGGCCGACGTTGACGTCGCCTCTGTTGATGTTCGTGTTGCGATCGATGTTGATGTTGGCGTTGCCGCCGTAGTGCGACACGTAGTGCCCGCCGCTCCAGGCCGCTCCGATCGCGGCGCCCCAGATCACGCCCGCCGCGAGCGCCGCGCCGGGCGCATACGGGTAGTAATACGACGGATAGGGAGTCGGGTAGTAGCCCCAGGCCGGATAGCCGCCGTAGGCGACCACAGTGGTCGGGTTGTACTGCGGCACGTAGATCACCTGGGGGTCGGCCGGAACAATCTGGATGACCTCCTTCTCGACCACCACGACCTGCTTGTCGTCGCTCTTGAGGTTGCCGGCGGCCTGCGTCTTGCGCCGGAACACCTGAACGGCTTCCAGCACCGCCCCCTGATCGGCGACGACCGCCTCGCCGAGTGCGCTCGTCCAGTCGAGGTCGGCGCTCATCATCTTGACCACTTCGGGGTAGTTCAGCAGCGACTTCACCGAGTCGTCCCACCGGTCGTCGACCGGAAGCTTGGAATCCGCCTTGCGCTTGTCGAGAAAGCGATCCGCCTGCACCAGTTGCAGCGGATTGGTCGAAGCCGGCAGGATGATCGCGACCAGATCGTCCGGATACAGCGCGATCCGGCCGACGAGATCGTCGAGTTCCTCGGCCGATGGCGGCGACGCCGCACCGCCCACTGCCGCAGGCGCCTGCGCGACCGCCTGCGCCGCGAACACGATCGCCAGAGCCATGGCGACGATCGCGGACCATGCGGCGCGCAGGCCAGTGCCGGCCGCTTCAATCAGACTGATACGCATCGATACTGACTCCCGATTGAGCGGCGACTGCTGCGGTCGAGACTGGATGGGCGGCGTGATTGCCTGCAAACACCGGTGCTTCGGGAACGCCACCAACCATCGCAACCTTCGTCGGCCGTTGCCATATGCCGTGGATGGGAACGCCCAATCTCATGGCAGCCCCGCGCTCGCCGCAGCGGCCGGCTCGCGGTTCATCGCACGACGCGCGAAGACGCGCGCGGCAACGAAAGCGATGACGATCTGGATGGGGACGCCCAGAGCGACCATCACGATCGCCCGGTCGTCGACGCCCGCGGCGGTGAGCAGTGGCGCGAATGCGGCCCCGAGATTGCGCGTGCACACCCCGAGGCTAAGCACGCTCTTCTGGTCCTGCGGCAACCCGAAGGCGAGCAGGTACGAGCCGACGGTCACGACGGCGAAGAACACGATCTGCGTCGCGATGGCATAGCTTCCCGCCGTTCCGATGAACCCCTCGCCGTAGACGGCGAGGCACAGGGCGAGGACGGCGAACGCAGCGACGCCCGAGGTCTTCCTGGCCAGCCGCTGGATCGACGCGGCGACGGCCACAGAGGAGCGCAGGATTGCCATCCCGATCGCCAGGGGCGCCAGTACGAAAGCCAGCAGCGGCTTCGCGACGGCCCAAACGGTGACGGTCAGGCCCTCGACCATCAGCGGCACCGCCAACGGCATGTAGACGACCAGCACGACCGAGGTCAGCAGCATGAACGCCGCTACGTACCTCGCGTCCCCGCCGGCCCGCTCCACCATCATCGGGAGGAACGGCGCACACGGCGTCATCCCCAGCAGCAGGAGCCCCATGGCGTGAGGCGCCTCCAATGACACGATCAGGGTCAGAAGGCTGGCCAGGCCAGGCCCCAGGACGAACCCCCACAGCAGACTCAGGGCAACGAAACGCACGTTTCGCAGCCCCCCGAGCGCCTCGCGCAGCCTGACCCGCAGCCCCATGTCCAGCAGGCTGCCGAACATGAAGACCATCAGCGAGATCTTCAGCAGGGTCGAGAGAAGCTCGGTCATCACCCGATGTTCCGCACCCGGCACGTCCCCCCTGCTTCGTGTGGCCCGCCCTTCAGGAAGGCCGCCAACCTGCCTACTTCTGCTTGGCCGGAGCCGGCTCGACGCTCAGCGCAAGCGCTTCGGTGTAGGTGACCTCGACCTGGTCGCCCTTCTTCACCACCTTGAACTGCTCGGGGTTCTGCACGTTCAGCGTCCGCACGTTGCCCTGGGGGCCCTTGAGCGAGATCGTGCTCTTCTTGGGATCGACCGCGACGACCTCGGCAACCGTGCTCACCTGCCGCGCGCCGGCAGCAGCCGGTCGCTCGCCGGGCTTCGCCTGGGCCGCCTCCTCGCGAATCTTCACCTCGCCGGACGCGCCCTTGGTCTTGCGCAATTCGAGCGACAACGCCTCCAGGTAGCGCACAACAACCGAGTCGCCGAGCTTGATCTGGTCGAAGTTCTTGACCTCGTCGCCCGCGACGATGTCGAAGACATTACCCTTCGGGCCCTTCAGCGTGACGGTGCGCGTTGCCTTCTCGAGACCGACGACCTGGGCGGACATCGACACCGCGCTGACAGCGGTCGCCTTTCCCGGCTCACTCGTCAGGACGGTCCCCCCGGTCGGGGCGGCCGGCTGCGCAAGCACGGGGGTGGCGAATGCCGTTGCGATCAGCGCGATCGCGAATGTCGATTTGATCTTCATCAGAGGTTCCTTGATTGGACAAGACAGGTTTGCATACGGCCCGGGGTGGCCGGGGTGGTCTTCGCCCGCCCGTCATCGCCCCCCGATCACGCATCATCCGCGACGCTTCATCCGCGTCCGGCTCGCATTATCCGCGCAAGCGGCAGCCGGGCGGGACATTTCTCGACATCGATTGGACATTTCCCGACAAAACCGGTTAACGTGCCGCTGTGAAGTCAGTCAGGCGACATTCCGGGGGCGGGCTGCAGCGGTTGGCTCGCAGAGGCTTCGGCGAAGAGACCGTCCGCATCGGCGGCTCGCTGGCGATTCCAGCGGTCCTCACGAGCCTGGGGGCGGATCCGGCCGAGGTGCTGGCGGAGGTCGGCATCGATCTCGCGCTGTTCGACGACCCCGACAACCGGATTTCCTACGCGGCACGCGGGCGTCTTCTGAGCCACTGTGTCGCCAGGACCGGCTGCCGCCATTTCGGGCTCCTGGTCGGTCAGCAGGTCGGACTGCACTCCCTGGGGCTCGTCGGCCTGCTGGTGAAGTACTCGCCGGATGTGGGCATGGCGCTGCGCAGCCTGGTGCGTTATCTGCATCTTCACGTCCGCGGCGCGTACCCGGTCCTGGCAGTGGACGGCCACGTCGCGAAGCTGTGCTACGAGACGCGTCCGCAGCGGCTCGAGGGTGCCGACCAGGTCGAGGATGGGGCAGTCGCCTCGATGTTCAACATCATGCGCGCCCTGTGCGGCCGCGACTGGAAGCCCGTCGAGATCCGCTCCGCCCATCGCGCTCCGGAGAACGTCGATCCCTACCAGCGCTTCTTCGCGACCCCGTTGCGATTCGACACCGAAGAGAACGCAGTGGTGTTCTCCGGCGAATGGCTGAATCGATCCTTGCCCGAAACCGACCCCGAGCTACGCCAGCTGCTGCAAGAGCAGGTCGACGCACTCGAGGCGCGATATGGCGACGAGTTCCCCGATCAGGTGCGAAGCGTGCTGCGCACGGCCCTGCTGACGGGCCACGCCAGGGCCGACCAGGTCGCTGCGCTCTTCTCGATGCACAGCCGTACCCTGAGCCGCCGTCTGGATGCCTTCGGCATCGGGTACCGGGAACTCCTCGACGAAGGGCGGTTCGAGATCGCACGACAGATGCTCGCAGGCTCTGCGATGGAAGTGCTGCAGATCGCCGAGCTGCTCGGCTACGCCGACGCAAGCGCCTTCACACGCGCATTCCGGCGCTGGGCCGGCACGACGCCGGCGCGCTGGCGAGCGGAACACCGGGCCGGAACACGCCGCAGGGCCTGAGCTGGCGGCGACGCGCGTGTCTACGTGCCGTCCCTCAGCACACGATGCGCTAACATTTGCTTCCTTCTCTCTTACTTAACGAGGTTGCCATGAGCGACAAGATCCGGACGGAATTCTGGGGGCGACAGATCGACGCGGTCATGGCCGAGATCGCTCGTGAAGCCTTCATCTGCGACGTGAAGATCCTGGATCCCGGCGTCATCGAGGCCGTTCTCCACAACAACGAAGCGGCCTGCGGCAGCACCAATCCCGCCGCGTTCAAGAAGCTGCGCGACCTGCTGATGATGGGCTTCATGGTGCGCGAGAAGGCGTTCGAGAAGCTGGGGCCGGCCGAGGCCGACGCGCTGATCAAGTCGATCCGCGAGCACCTTCAGGAGCGCTTCGGCAAGTCGATCGGGGGCGGCGCGGGGAACGCATAGCGCCCTGGTCACGACCGACTCGCCTGCCCCTTGAGCCCGACGTAGATGCCTGCCGCGATGATCAGCGCGGCGCCGAGCCATGTGTACCGGTCGGGCATCTCGCCGAACATCCAGTAACCCACGGCGACGGAGCCGACCATCTGCCAGTACTGGAAGGGCGACAGGAAATTGGCCGGAGCGTAGGTCATCGCCCGGGCCACGCAGTAGTGGCCCAGCCCGCCGAGCACGCCGAGGCTGCCCAGCAGCATCACGTCGGTCCACGAGCCGGGCGTCTTCCACGAGAACGGAACGATCAGGCTCATCAGCACCGAGCCCAGCAGCGCCGAGTAGACGGCCGAGGTCTCCGGCCGGTCTGAGCCCGCGACGCGGCGCGTGAGCACCTGGTACATCGCGTAACACGCGGCACTGCCCACGATCAGCACCGAGGCCCACTGGAACACCGCGGCGCCGGGCCGGATCACCACCAGCACGCCCACGAAGCCCACGACCACGGCCATCACCCGCGCGAACGTGACCTTTTCGCCGAGCATCGGGCCGACGAGAACGACAACGATCAGCGGCGCGGTGAACGAGATCGAAGCCGCCTGCGCGATCGGCACGAACTTGATCGCCGAGAAGAACAGGAAGGTGGACGAGATCAGCATGCAGGACCGGAAGAACTGCACGCCCGGCCGGCGGGTGCGCACGATGTTCCAGCCGTGCTTCGGCACGAACAGGGCCAGCACGAAGATCAGGTGGCTGAGCGTGCGCGCCCAGACGACCTGCTCGGACGAGTAGCCCTGGCTCATCAGCTTGGCCAGTCCGTTCATCACCGGAAACAGGCTGCTGGCCGGAGCACATGAACAGGATGCCCAGCAGCGGGCGATAGGTCGGACCGAGACCGATGGGTGACCGGGAGGTGTTCATCGTGGCGAGCTTAGGTCAGACTGCCGGTCCGGTCGACTCGCATCGCCGCTTGCCGGAACGAGTCCGACGAGGACAGTGTCGACCGCGCGCGAAGCACCACGAGGAATTGCAGCCATGACAACCAACGCTCTTCACGACACCGTCGTCGCGATCACCGGCGCCGGCCAGGGCATCGGTCGCGGCATCGCCGAGGCCTTCGCGCGCGCCGGCGCCCGCCTCGTCGTCAGCGACATAGACGGCGCGGCTGCCGAGGCCACCGCGGCCGCGCTGCGCGACATCGGAGCGCAGGCCCGGTCCCTGCGCGCGGACGTGCGCAGCGCCGAGGACAACGCCGCGCAGGTGGACACTGCGGTGCGCGCATGGGGCCGGCTCGACGTGATGGTCTGCAACGCCGGCATCATGCAGGTCAAGCATCTTCTCGACCTGGAGGCGGCCGACTGGGAGCGCGTGCTCGGCGTCAACGTCACCGGCGTGTTCCTGTCCCTGCAGGCTGCAGCCCGGCAGATGCTGCAGCAGGAGCCGCTCGCCGCCGGCCGGCCGCGCGGCAAGATCGTCAACGTCGCGTCGGTAGCGGGCCGCATGGGCGCCGGTCCGATCGCCAGCGTGATGCCTCACTATCGCGCGAGCAAGGCGGCGGTGATCAGCCTGACCCAGTCGGCCGCCTTCACGTTCGCGCCGCAGGTCACCGTCAACGCAGTGTGCCCGGGCGTCGTCGACACGGCGATGTGGGACGGCATCGACCGCGACTGGTCGGCGTTGACGGGCGCGGCGCGCGGCGAGACCTGGCGCCAGCGCGTCGCCGGCGTGCCGATGGGACGTGCGCAGACGCCCGCCGACGTCGCCGGCCTCGCGCTGTTCCTTGCGTCGCCGGCGTCCGACTACATGACCGGACAGTCGATCAACATCGACGGCGGTCTGGTGATGAGCTGAGACGCGCGGCCAGCCCGCAGAGGCGCTGGCCGGCAAGAGCGGGGTCGCGGCGCCCGAGCCGACCCGCGCGCGGTCACTGCGCCTGCCGCAGCGTCCTGAAGAACGCGCGCACGTCGTCGACGAACAGCGCGGGCTGCTCGAACGCGGCGAAGTGCCCGCCTTTCGACATCGTCACGAAGTGCCGGATGTCGGGGTAGTCATCCTGCATCCAGGCGCGCACCGGCGCGACGATCTCCTTCGGATACACCGCGACGCCGACCGGCACGCCGGTCTTGCCGCCACGCCCCTTGCCGAAGCTCTCCCAGTACAGGCGGGCAGACGACGCGGCGCTGTTGGTCACCCAGTACAGCATCACGTTGTCGAGCAGTTCGTCGCGCGTCAGCACGTTCTCGGGATGGCCGTCGCAGTCGGTCCAGGCCCAGAACTTCTCGAGAATCCAGGCGGCCTGCCCCGCGGGCGAATCGGCAAGCCCGTAGCCCAGGGTCTGCGGACGCGTCGACTGCTGCTTCGAGTAGCCGGAGTCCCAGTCGCGGTAGTGCTCGATACCGGCCAGCGCACGCTGCTCCTCGGCAGTCGGCTTGCCTTCGATCCTAGGACGCGAGCCCATCGCGAGCGTCACGTGGATGCCTTCGCAGTGCGCGGTGTCGGCCACCCCGATCGCGCGCGTCACGGCGGAACCCCAGTCGCCACCCTGCGCGAAGTAGCGCAGGTAGCCGAGGCGTGCCATCAGCACCGCCCAGGCGTCGGCGATCCGCTCGACGCCCCAGCCCGCGCGCGCCGGCTTGCCCGAAAACCCGAAGCCGGGCAGCGACGGGCAGACGACGTGGAACGCATCGGCGGCGCTGCCGCCGTGCGCGACCGGATCGGTCAGCGGCCCGATCACCTTGTGGAACTCGACGATCGAACCGGGCCAGCCGTGCGTGATCAGCAGCGGGCGCGCACCGGCATGCGGCGAGCGCTGGTGGACGAAGTGGACGTCCAGGCCGTCGATCGTCGTGACGAACTGGTCGAAACGGTTGAGACGATCCTCGCGCGCGCGCCAGTCGTAGGCCTCGGCCCAGTACCGGCACACGTCCCGGATCCACGCCAGCGGCGCGCCCTGCGACCAGTCGTCGACCGTCTCGGCGTCAGGCCAGCGCGTCGCGCGCAGGCGGCTGCGCAAGTCGGTCAGAACCTCGTCGGCGACGGCGATACGGAACTGTCGGATGCTGTCTGACACTGGGACTCCAATGACGGGACTCGGATACGGGGACTCGAATGCACCGCTCGCCGGGTGGATGATCGACGATCAGGCGAGTTTGCCCAGCGTGCCGGTCTTCTCCGCGAGCAGGTAGTAGAAGGTCACGCGGCTCTTCTGGTGCGTGGCCTTCATGGCGTCGACCACCGCCTTGATGCCGGCGTCGGCCGCCTCCGGCGTCAGCCCGAGTTTCTTGGCCGCGAAGCCGTCCCGCACGGTGGCCAGCTCCTTCGAATCCGATGCGGACACCAGCGACGAATCCGCACTCTGCAGGGCGATTCCGCAGTACCGCACAATGGCGGCGACGGCCGCTTCGTTCACGTTCGCAGTGTGCTTCTTGACGTCGGCAACATGGTCGTTCATGAGGCTCTCCTGTTGAAGGGTGGGCAATCTCTCGATTCATCATGACACCGCGCCGCGTGCCGGACAAGCGCGCCGAACGGACTTGTCGGCCGCCGGCGCAGCCGCTATCGGCCGCGTCAGCGCGGCCACCACGGATAGAACGGCGGCATGTCCTTCGACGCGGCCCGCGTGAACTCGGCGGGACGCTTCTGCAGGAAGGCCTGCACGCCCTCGTGCCCGTCGTCGCGGCTGGTGTAGAACATCGCCAGCGATTCGATCCGGTGGGCTTCCTGCGGCGACGGTGCCGCATGATTGCGATACATCATCTGCCGCATCAGCGCGACCGACACGCCGGAGCGGCCCTCGACGTACGAGGCTGCCAGGCGCTGCGCCGCATGCAGCAGGCTATCGGCGGGATGAACCGCCGCGACCAGGCCCGCGTCCTGCGCCTCGGCAGCGTCGATCATCCGCGCGGAATAGACCCAGTCGAGCGCGCGCGAGATTCCGACCAGCCGCGGCAGGAACCAGGTCGAGCACGCCTCGGGAACGATCCCCAGCTTGCCGAACACGAAACCGATCTTCGCCTTCTCGGACGCCAGCCGAACGTCCATCGCCAGCGTCATCGTCGCGCCGATTCCGACCGCCGCGCCGTTGATCGCGGCGATCACCGGCTTCCTGCACTCGTAGATCGCCAGCGTGACGCGCCCGCCCGTGTCGCGGACACCGTCGACGATCACCGGGTCGTCGAAGCGCGTGCGCAGGTCGTCCAGTGTCGGCTGCAGCGACTCGTCCAGACCGAAGACGTTGCCCTCGCGCGAGAGGTCCATGCCGGCGCAGAAAGCCTTCCCCTCGCCGGTCACGACGACGGCACCGACCTCGTCGTCGTCATTGACACGCGTGAAGACGTCGACCAGTTCGTTGGCCATCTCGACGGTGAACGCGTTCAGCTTGTCGGCCCGCGACAGCTTCAGCGTCATCACGCGGTCGGCGACCGCGACCGCCAGGGTGTTGTACTGCGGGTATCGGTTCATCGCGCAAGCCTCTCCTCTGTATCTCGCCACCCCGGCGCACCGGGCCCACGCCATTGTAGGAGCAGGCGCGCGCCGGCGCCGTCAGCGCCGTCAGCGCCGTCAGCTCCGTCAGCACTGTCAGCACCGTCAGCGCACCTTGATCTCGGTCCAGAGCCGGTTGGCGAGCCGCCGGGTCGCGCGGTCGTGGTCGCGGATCATCTCCAGGCGCGCGCGCAGCCCGGCATCGGGAAACACCGCCGGGTTGTCGCGGATCGCCGGGTCGATGTGGCGCATCGCGTCGGCATTTGGATTGCCCGATCCGATCAGGTTCGTCAGGTCGGCCGAGTTGCGCCCCTCGAGCATGAAGTCGATGAAGCGCAGCGCCAGGTCCGGCCGCCGACCGCTGCGGTGGATCACCATCGAGTCGAGCGACAGGATCGCGCCCTCGCGCGGGGTCGCATAACCGATCGAGAACGAGCGGCGCGCGCGGCGCGCATCGGCCTGCGCCTGGAACATGTCGTTCGAGTAGCCGTGCGCGAGCCAGATGTTGCCGACCGTAAGCTCCTTGATGTACGAGGACGCATTGAACGCGGCCCACCACGGCTTGGCCCGCAGGATCAGGTCGCGCGCCTGCTTCAGCCGCTGCTCGTCGCGCTCGTTGACCGACCAGCCGAGGTACTTCAGCGCCGCGCCGAGCAGCTCGCGCTGGTCGTCCAGAACCGTCACCTTGCCCTTCATGCGCGCCAGGTGCCGAGGCTCGAAGATCGCCGCCCAGCTGTCCGTCGGCACGCCCAGGTCGCGCATGCGCTGCTCGTTGTAGCCGAGCAAGGTCAGCGAGTACGCGTAGGGCACCGACCAGGCATTGTCGGGGTCGAACGGCGTGCCGAGGAATTCGCGCTTCAGGTTGGCGAAGTGCGCGAGCTTCGACTTGTCGATCGGCCGCAGCGCGCCCTGGCGGATCAGCGTCTCGACCGCGTTGCCGGTCGGCACCAGCAGGTCATAGCCGGCGGCGCCGGCGGCGAGCTTGGCGAGCAGCTCCTCGTTGCTCGAGTAGTAGTCCTGGCGCACGTCGCAGCCGCAGGCGTCCTCGAAGCGACGCACCGTCTGCTCTGAGATGTAGTTGTTCCAGTTGTACAGGTACAAGGTGTCGCCGGACGCGGCGGCGCGCGCGGGCCCCGGCAGCACGGCCGCGGCAGCCGGCAGGATCGCGCCCCGCAGCAGGGAACGACGCAGATTCGTCCCCCGGCTCGCCTGCCCCGACATGGCCTCAGCTCCGCGCCCGCAGTGCATCCGGCGCGATCCGCGACGCCAGCGTGATCATCACCAGCGTCACCAGCATCAGCAGTGCCGACACGGCGTTCACCTCCGGCGTCACCGAGATCTTGATCATCGAGTAGATCGTCAGCGGCAGGGTCTTGACGCCCACGCCCGCGGTGAAGAACGTGATCACGAAGTCGTCGAGCGACAGCGTGAACGACATCAGGAAGCCGGCACTGATCGCCGGCATGATCAGGGGCAGGGTCACCAGCCGGAAGGTCTGCCAGGGCGTCGCGCCGAGGTCGCGCGCGGCTTCGAAGATGCTCTCGTCCATGCCCGCCAGCCGCGCGCGCACGATCACCGCGACGAAGCCGATGCAGAAGGTGATGTGCGCGACGATCACCGTCGCCAACCCCAGCGATGCCTGGCCCAGCACGGACACGAAGAAGACCAGCAGCGACACGCCGAGCAGGATCTCGGGCATCGCCACCGGCGTGATCACCAGCGGAGTCAACCAGCGCATGCGGTGGCGATGGATCGCAAGACCGGCCATCGTTCCCAGCAGCGTTGCGACGCACCCCGCCACCACCGCGATCAGCAGCGAGTTGCGCGCCGCCGCCAGCATCTCGTCGTCGTTCGCCAGCCGCCGGTACCAGTCGAGCGTGAAGCCCACCCACTCGGCGTTCAGCCGCGAATCGTTGAACGAGAACGCCACGACGACCGCCAGCGGCACGTACAGGAACGCATAGACCGCCACCGCGCACGCCCACAGCCAGAACGGCCTACGCATGCGCCGCCCCTCGCCGCGCCGCCCAGGCCGCGAGCGTCGCCGCGGCAAGCACCGCGACGGTCAGCATGATCGACAGCATCGATCCGAAGGGCCAGTCGCGCGTGCCCAGGAACGACTCCTTGATCATGTTGCCCACCAGCCAGTCGTCCTTGCCGCCGAGGATCTCGGGGATCGCGAACATCCCGAGCACCGGTATGAAGACCAGCGCCGCGCCGGAATAGACGCCCGGCAGCGACAGCGGAAACGTCACCCGCCAGAACCGCTGCCAGCCGTTGGCGCCGAGGTCCTGCGCGGCGTCGAGCAGCAGCGGGTCGTGCTTCTCGAGGTTGGTGTACAGCGGCAAGATCATGAACGGCAGGTGCGCGTAGATCATGCCGACGATCACCGCGAAGCGCGTGAACAGCAGCTCGAGAGGCCCGAGGATGATCATCCAGGCGTAGACGCGGACCAGGAAGTTGCTCGCGAACGGCAGCACGACCAGCAGCACCATCAGGTTGCGGTGGCGCGCGGGGCTGCGCGCGATCAGCAGCGCCAGCGGATACGCCATCACCAGGCAGACCAGCGTGGTGATCGCGGCCACGCCGAACGACTTCGCGAACACCTCGGCGTAGATCCAGTCGCCGAAGAACACCGCGTAGTTCTCCGGCGTCAGGCCCGACTCGGCGACACCCGGCACCCGCGTCACGGGCGCGAGCCCGCCGAACTCGCCCGGATAGCGGAACGAGGCGACGACCATGATCACGCTCGGCGCCAGGAAGAACAGCAGCAGGAACAGCGCCGGTGGCCCCGCGACCAGCCAGCGGCCGGCGCGTTCAGCTCTCCAGGAAGAAGCCACGGTCGGCCCCCCATTGCAGCGCCACACGCTCGCCTGCCGCGAACAGGCGCGCGCGGCCCGGCGTGGCGTTCGGCAGCAGCGCCTCGATGCGCAGGCCGTCGTCGAGCTCGACGACGTAGGTCGTGACGTCGCCGACGTACAGGAAGTCGCGTACGCGGCCGTCGCGCCGGTTCGCCTCCGAGGCCGGCTCGCGCTGCGCGACGATCGACACCTGCTCGGGGCGGATCGCGAAGCTTCCGCGCTGTCCTGCACGCACTCCGGCACGCGGCGGCGCGCGGACGTCACCGAGACGATCGACGCGAAGCAGCAGGCCCGTGTCGTCCGCGGCAGCCACCTCGGCGTCGAACAGGTTGATGTTGCCGATGAAGTCGGCGACGAACCGGTTGCGCGGCGCGCCGTAGAGAACGCCGGGCTCGTCGATCTGCTCGACCCGCCCTGCGTTCATCACCGCGATCCGACGGGACAGCGACAGCGCCTCGCTCTGCGCGTGCGTCACGAACACGAAGGTGATCCCCACGTCGCGCTGCAGCGAAATCAGCTCGTACTGCATCTCCTCGCGCAGCTTGGCGTCGAGCGCTCCGAGGGGCTCGTCGAGCAGAAGCAGACGGGGACGGTTGACCAGGCCGCGGGCGAGCGCCACCCGCTGGCGCTGCCCGCCCGACAGCTCGTGCGGTAGCTTCGCGGCCTTCTCCTCCAGGTGCACCTGGCGCAGCGCATCGGCGACGCGCTGCTCGATCTCCTCGCGTGGCCGGCGCGCCATCCGCAGCGGGAATGCAACGTTGCCCGCCACGGTCAGGTGCGGGAACAGCGCGTAGCTCTGGAACACCGTGTGGATCGGGCGCCGCTCCGGCGGCGTGCCGCCGAGATCGACGCCGTCGAGCAGGATCGCGCCAGCATCCGGCGCATCGAAGCCCGCGATCATGCGCAGCAGCACCGTCTTGCCGCAGCCGGAAGGGCCGAGCAGCGTGAAGAACTCGCCGGGCTCGACGGCCAGGCTGACGTCGTCGACGGCCACCAAGTCGCCGAAGCGGCGCGTGACGTTGCGGATCTCGAGGTGGGGCATGCTGGCAGGCAGACTACCCGTCCGGTTGCACCGGCTCAATGACGCGCGTCAATTGCACCCGGGACGGCCGGCCGCGTCGCACCCGAGGCTGCCATCGTCAGCCGATATGCGAGACTTCAATGGCGCAGACAGCGCCGGTTTCGAATCGCGAAAGTCCGGCCGGAATCGCTGCGCGAAGCACACCGCCACCCGATCTTGCCCGCGCACGAAGGCAGGACGAACCGGAAGGAGATTAGGAATGAGGAACGCATCGCTGCAGCTGCGGGGCTCGCGCCCCTGGAGCCCTGAACCATGAGCCGCCTGCTCGAAGGCAAGTCCGCCCTGGTCACCGGTGGCGGCTCGGGCATCGGCCGCGCCACCTGCCTGGCGATGGCGCGCGAAGGCGCAAGCGTCACGGTCGCGGACCTGCCCGGTCCCGGCGCCGAGGAAACGGTCGACCTGATCCGCAAGGCGGGCGGTACCGCGCATGCGGTCGTCGCCGACGTGACGAACCCCGCGCAAGTCGAGGCGATGGTCGCCTCGGCGGTCGCGGCCTACGGCCGGCTCGACTGCGCGCACAACAACGCCGGTATCGCGGCGATGCACGTCGGCGCGGGCGGCCAGCGCATCGGCGACATCGCCCAGGAAGCCTGGGAACGCATGCTGGCGGTCAACCTGACCGGCGTGTGGCTGTGCATGAAACACGAGATCGCGGCGATGGAGCGCACGGGCGGCGGTTCGATCGTCAACACCGCGTCGATCGCAGGGCTCGTCGGCCTGCCCGGCTCGAACGCCTACATCGCGGCCAAGCACGGCGTGGTGGGCCTGACGAAAGCGGCGGCGATCGACCACGCGGCGACGCGCATCCGCGTCAACGCCGTGTGCCCCGGCTACGTCGAAACAGACATGATCCGCGACGCGATGTCCCGCCGCGGCGACAGCATCCTCGCCACGGTGCCGATGCACCGGCTCGGCACACCCGACGAGATCGCCGAAGCCGTGGTCTGGCTGTGCTCGGACCGCTCGGGCTTCATGACCGGCGCGGCGATGCCGGTCGACGGCGGATACACCGCGACCTGAGATTGCATGGAACGGGGGCACGCGCGCGCCGGACGCGATCGGTGCGGCAGCCCTCGCGGGAAGTGGCGCACGCGCGCCCGAGGAGGAGACGATGACGATGGAATTCAGGACCATGGTCCGCGAGGCGGTGCGTGACGAGGCCGTGCTGCGCGCGTCGCTCGCGGAGAGCGACATCGCGCCGATGGTGATGGTGCTGGCGCAACTGAGCGGCGATCTGACGATCCTCGACGAGGTCGCCCCGCACATCCAGGGACCGTGGAGCTTCCTGCAGACGGTCCCGGAGGACCTGAAGCAGAAGGTGCGCGACCGCCTGGTCGACACGCTGAAGGACTACGCGCGCTGCGGCCGCGACGCGCCGCCGCAGCCAGCCACCGACGTGCTGCTGCAGATGATGAGCGTCGGGGTCGGCCAGCCGGTGCCCGCCGAGTACATCCCGCTGCTGCTCGAAGAGATGCACTTCGGCGACGAGGACACCCGCGCCGTGCACTGGCAGCGCGATCCGGCCGCGCTGCCGGTGAAGGACTTCAAGGTCATCGTGATCGGCGCGGGCCTCGGCGGCCTGTGCGCGGCGATCCGCCTGAAGCAGCTGGGCATCCCCTTCGAAGTGCTCGAAAAGAACGCCGACGTCGGCGGAACCTGGCTCGAGAACGCGTACCCCGGCTGCGCGGTCGACACGCCCAACCACTTCTACTCGTACTCGTTCCACGTCAACAACCGCTGGACGCGACACTTCTCGCGCCGCGACGAGATCCTGGCCTACATCCGCGAAGTCGTGCAGTTCTACGGCCTGGCGCCGCACATCCGCTTCAACGTCGAGGCCACGTCGGCCGAGTTCGACGAGGCCGCGGGCGGCTGGCGCGTCGGCTGGCGCGACGCGGACGGACGCACGCACAGCGGCGCCTGCAACGCGCTGATCACCGCGGTGGGCCAGCTCAACCGCCCCGCGTTCCCGAAGATCCCGGGCCTTGATCGATTCAAGGGCCCGGCCTTCCACACCGCGCAGTGGGACGACAGCGTCGACCTGAAGGGCAAGCGCGTGGCGATGATCGGCACCGGCGCCAGCGGCATGCAGGCCGGTCCTTCGATCGCCCCGGAGGTGGCGCACCTGCGCGTCTTCCAGCGCAGCCCGCACTGGGCGGTCAACAACCCCAACTACCACCTCGCGGTGACGCAGGGGCACATCTGGTCGCTCGAGCACCTGCCCTACTACTCGAACTGGCTGCGCTTCCAGCTGTTCTGGGCCAGCTCCGACGGTTTCCACGCGTCGCTGCATGTCGACCCGAACTGGAAGGATCCCGAGCACTCGCTGAACGAGACCAATCACCGCATGCGGCAGATGATCGTCGACTACGTGCGCGGCGAGCTCGACGGCGACGAGGCGCTGCTGGCCAAGTGCATCCCCAACTATCCGCCCTACGGCAAGCGCATGCTGCGCGACAACCACTGGTACCGGATGCTGAAGCGCGACAACGTGACGCTGGAGACCGATCCGATCTCGCACGTCACCGAGGATGCGATCGTGATGAAGGACGGCACGGTCCATCCGGTCGACGCGATCGTGTACGCGACCGGCTTCCAGGCCTCGCGCATGCTCTGGCCGCTCGAGATCCAGGGCCGCGACGGACACACGATCCGCGACGACTGGGGCGACGACGACCCGCGCGCGTATCTCGGCGTCACCGCGCCGAACTACCCCAACCTGTTCCTGCTGTACGGCCCGAACACCAACCTCGCGCACGGCGGGTCGATCATCTTCCACACCGAGTGCCAGGTGCGCTACATCATGCAGGCGCTGCGTGGAATGATCGAGAACGGCTGGCGCACGCTCGAAGTGCGCGAGGACGTGCACGACGACTACAACCTGCGGCTCGACGCGAAGGCACGCGACATGGTGTGGACGCACCCGGGCGTGAAGAGCTGGTACAAGAACGAACGCAACCGGCTGACCGTCACGTCGCCGTGGCGGCTGCTCGACTACTGGGCGATGACGCGCGAATTCGCGCCTGGGGAGTTCCGGGTCGGACAGGCAGGGACGGCGCCGGAAGCGCGAGGGCGGCAGCCCGAAAAGGCCGCGTAGGCGCTGCCGCTCGCCGCCTCAGAAAGTCATCAGCACCTTCGCCGACAGCTGCGCCTGCAGCCCCGGCGAGTGATCGTAGACCGCGAAGAAGTCCAGGTTCCTGCGCACGCGCCAGGCGTAGACGGCGCGGTAGGCGTTGCCGTAGTAGGCGTTGATGTAGCGGCCGGCGACAGTGTGCTGCGGCGTCACGTCCCAGGTGCCCGTGAGCACGGTCTGGCGGTAGCTGCCGAAGTTGTCGAGCAGCTCGCTCACCAGGTTGACCGCGGTCACGCGCGTGGGCTTCACCCACACGTAGGCGCTCGAGTACCGGTAGTCGCCGCCGCCGAGCTCGCCGGAGGAGTGCGCCAGGCCGTAGCCGATCCGGCTGCTGCGGGTGTTGAAGTCGGCGTTCAGGTTCCAGAACCGGTCGTCGTTGGTCGTCGGGCTCCAGCTGCCCGGCTTGGAGCCGACCGGCCGATAGGGGCCGGCGGAGTAACCGGCGCCGAGCCGGATCTGCTGCTCGCGCAACTCGACCGAGCCGCCCGCGTAGCCCGTGCGCCGCTGCAGCTCGCCGGCCCCGGTCTCGCGCTCCTCCCAGGTCACGTCGCCCTGCACCTCGCGCAGCGTGCCCTCGGGCCGGTCGCGGTAGTAGCTGACGAAGGCCTGCTTGCCCGAGGTGTCCGGCAAGTCACGGGCAAGCAGACCGTTGGCGGGAAAGAAATCGCGGCTGTAGCGGTTCATCGTGCCGCCGACCGACCAGAAGCCCTGCCCCCATCCCAGCGTGCCGCGGGTGTAGCTGCCGTCCGCAGGCACCGGGTCGGTGCGGGTGGTCGCGGCATCGAAGGCGTAGTTGAAGCCCGAAGACTCGCGCCCGGAACCGCGCAGCACGTAGAGCTGGTTGCGCAGGTCGGTCCGGTCGGTGGCGACCAGCATGCCCGAAACGTTGTGCGTCCGGTCGAACTGGCGCTGGAAGTTCGCTACCACGTCGGTGCGGTTGTCCGGCGCACGCGAAAAGAAGGTGCCGAACTGGTAGCCGTCCGCGCGCCCGAAGGCCTTCGCACCGTAGTTGAAGTTGGGCACGCGGTTGGAATAGAAGTACGCGGTGGTGGCAGGCACCTTCTTGCCGCTGGGAATGTCGCCGAAGTACGCCGCCCCCTCCTGGAAGAACGGCCGCAAGTCGCTGCGGTACTTCTCGTTGTAGCTGAAGTCGACGCTGGTGACCGCCTGCTCGACCTGGCTGAAGTCGGGCAGCAGCGAGATCACGCCGGTCAGGTTCGGACGCGGCTCGTAGCGGATGTCGACCCCGGCGGACGCGAGCGAATCGCGGATCTCTCCGTCGCGGTTCGGAATGTTGCGGCCCAACAGCACGTAGGGCAGGAAGGTCCACTCCTGCTTCTTGCCAACCACCGAGGGCCGCAGGCCGGTGAGCCGCCCCATCTCCTCGGGCAGCGCGCGCACCGTGATGTCGGCCCAGCGGCTCCACTCCGCGGTGCGGTTGTGGTACCGGAGGAAGTTGATGCCGATGGCGTTGGTGCCGAGCTGGAAGTTGAGGATCTCGTACGGGATCGCGATCTCGGCGGTCCAGCCGTAGTCGGTGCGGGACACGGCGGCCTTCCATTCGCCTTTCCAGGCGAGCTGGCGGGCGCGGCCGCCTGCGAAGGCGTCGGTCTGGGTGCCGCGGGCGTTGACGCTGAACTTGGAGATCTCGCGATAGGTGAGGAACGGGTCGAGCTCGATGATCACCTGATCGTCGAAGCCGAGCGAGCCGTCGCGGCGGGTTTGCAGCGCCTCGATCGAGTCGGGCTTGCTTTCGTAGACCTTGAAGGCGAAATAGATATGGGTTCGGTCGGAGGTGATCAACACCTCCGTCTGCTCGGTGGGCCAGCGTTCCTGCTCGGAGATCCAGAAGCGGTCGGCGACCGCGACGGTGCGCCAGGCGGGCTCGATCAGGTTGCCGTCGATGACGGGAGGGGTGTCGGTTTCGGGGATGGTGAGGGCGCGGTCGCGGCCTGAAGGTGGACGTCGTTCGAAGTCAGAGCCAGGCTGAGCGGTCGCCAGCGACGGTATCGCCGAAATGCATAGCACTGCAACGCACTGTTGCCACCTCGTCGGTACGAAGTCTGACCGCGACATGCGTCGAGTTCCCCGCCCTCTGCTCAGTTCGCCGCGGGGCGCACTGGCCGTGGCGCGGCCAGCGCATTGGAACCGAAACAATCCGACACGAAGCGCCCCAGAACCTTGTCAGCGTCGAAGTGCTCCCGAGCCACGTCGACAGCGGCCTGACGATGCCGTCGATAGTCGGCCTCGACTGCGGTCAAACCACGCACCAGGTCATCGAGCGTATCGAAAGCCAAGAGCCCGTCGCCTGAGGGAAGGACTGAAGTGAACCCGGTGTCCTGAACGACCACCGGCCTCCCAGCGGCAAGGTAGCAGGCCGAGCGGCAGCTGAACCATCCGCTTCGCGTCGCGACGTAGACGTGCTTCGCAGTCGAAACCTCTCCTCGCGACATTCGGATGTAGTCGCGGTAGTCCTCCGCGGTCAAGGTCACACGCGGCCCATCCTCGACGACCCAACCCGCCTTCGATAATCTCTTCAACGGCGCGCCTCGCCCCCCAAGCGCCACCTTAAGCGGGAAGCCGACGCGCCGCGGCAAGCTCATCACCTTCTCGAACTCGGCGCCTTTGCTGCCGTACTCGACGCCCTTATAGACGAGCGGGCCTTTGAACGCGTTCCATGTCATAACCGTGGTCCAAGCGGCACCGTCGGGCGGACAATGCTCAGCGATGTCCCGCCAAAGATCGAGGACGACCGGCATTCGAGTGGTGAGCCACTGGATGCCTGCATCGGGAATGGTGCAGTCCTTACCGTGCATGTTCTCGGCGTAGGTAAAGTGGAGGTCGTGCCGTGCGACGTTCTCGCACCACCTCGTCACGTTCTCGGACCAGGAAAAGCGCTCGGTCATTACGATCTGGTTGTACCCGGGATCGGTATCGAGAAAAACCTTGATGCAACTTGGGCCCAGGACATCGGGCAGCACGTTGGCGCCGCTCACATTCACGAAGAGGTCGGCGCTGCGCAAGATGCGATCGATTGCGGCTCGCTCCATTCCGTAGACCTTTTCGTGCACATGTATGTAGCACCAACGATCATTCAGTTCAGGACAGTATCGCCGGAAGAATGCGTCGAGGAACCGTGCCGAGTAGTCCCCAGAGTCCACCTGTGACTGCAGGACCGGATCGTACGGCCAACTCCAAGTGTCCTCGTAGTAGTACACATCGTGGCCCAGCCGGTGCAGGCCGATCACGTATTGAAGGTAATCCCAAGCAACGCCACCGAGCGGGTGAAGGCAGGCCAGACCTGTCACGACGACACGCAAACGCGACGTCTTCCCGAAAGTGGGGCTCATCGCGATCTCAATGCCGAAATGCTCGGGAGCCGGCACGCGTCGTTACGTGCGCGTCCACACGCTTCGCAGCTTCGGCGTCTTCATAAGACCCGTCGACGCCCGAGTTTCTCGATGCGGCCTCAGGGCGTGTGTCGAGATCGAACACAGAGATGCGCTCGCCACTTTTCAGGCAGCGAGGATTCGTTCCGAGGTACTCAGCAAGACCGCCGTAGTACTCCAACCACCACAGGCATTCGTTGGTAACGACAAGGTATCTCACCCCAGACTTCCGAAGGCGCTCCAACTCACGAACCGCATGGGCGGAGTCCTTGGGGGGCCCCTGGTATACGTCGTCGAGATCGTTAAACGAATGGACCGTGCGATCGTCGAGATCCTTGCCAGCCATCCAATGTCCATTGTCGATCAGCGCCAGGGAGGCACCGATTGGCACCACTTCGGTCAACTCATCGACCGCCATCGCCAACTGATGCCACCAGGAGCACCTGCACCAGGTTTCCGGTTGCGGATGATGTCCGGCGGCCACGCAACGCTTCGCCAGTTCCAGAAACGCAAGCTCCCAACGTCGTAGCGACGCGTCTATTCGGCCTCGAAGTGGACTCCTGAACGTATTGTTTGTCGAATGTCGCCGATAGCAGCCAAGTGGGACGGTGCTCCTGCGGACCTTTCCGTAGAGAGGAATCAGGGCGGAAATGTAAGTATCCGGGCCGATGCGGTACGGCTCCTCAGACATGGGGAGAATTGAAACAAGAGCTCTTCGGATCCATGCGTTCCCGGCGATCATGCCGGTGACTATGGCGATCATTCCCCGCTCCGATTGAACGAGCGAGGCTGCGTGCCTGCCAACTCGACGATCTTCAGCGCGATCTCTCGATTCCGAGCGACCGCGCTTTCGACAAACGGACGTGCGGACGGCTGGCGCGAGAGCGATTGGAGTTTCGGCAGGATCTGCTCGAGGTCGGCATGATCCACCACCCAGTCGCCAAGGCCAGCGGCCTCCATGAACCCTTCGATCTTCCTATCGCCGGACACCGCCAATACCGGTCGTTCCATCGCCACCGCGATGATGCAGCCGTGAAGCGCAGAACTGACGATCAGGTCCGAGTTCAGATATAGCTCCAGAGACATCGCCAAGTCCGTCGCGCGCCCCGGCTGCAACCGGTTGTTCGTCCTGCGATAGGGCCGTGCCGTTCTCGACGCAAAGTCGCGGCATGTCGTATCCATGGCGTCGAATGCCGGTGCTCCCACGGTCGTGTAGTTGTCGACATGCAGAACGCCCCAACCTGGCGGCGATCTATCGATTTCGGCAAGACTCGGGCACGCGACGGGTGCGGGAATCGTTTTGTCTGCCAGGTACGCCCGGGTGAGTTCATCTCGCACGAAGCACAATTCGCTACGCCTTACCGCCGACTGTATTAAGTCCAGCGGCGGGCGTGAAGGTTCAGCCTTCAAGTCGCAGAGCCCGACGCCCCAGATGCAGTACCGCAGGCGGTCGGACATCGTCAGGAGTCCACGCCAGAACGGTGCGAAGTAGTCCATGAAAAGGCCGCCGCCGCCGATTACGACGAGATCATCCGGGCCGAGCCGGCTCAACTCGGCGAGAGTCTGCGGCACGAAGACCTCGTCGCAGAGGTGCTCGATCACAACATTCGGGCGAAGCATGTGCTGAATGCCCCTCGCGGAAAGCCAGTCTCCGATGTTCGACTTGTTCGCGAACACGTGATGGATCATTGCTTCATCCTTACGAACACCTCCGCATAGTCCCCTTCAGGCCAACAGTGCATCTCACCACGATAGCGATTAAGACCGGCGACCGCCGCGTCGAACCTGAGCACAGAGCATTGGCTCTCGTACTTGCGCACTGCGCGTAGTTTGGTCCTCATCCACGGAGTCACGTCGACGATGTGATCCATTCTGGAAATCGGCGTCCATATCTCGAACAGGCACACAACTGGCGCTTCTATTCCAGCCGCGGAAACCGCGCGCCGAAGAATGCGCGGCGCAGCACGATGGTCGGGATGAGACTCACCCTCATGGCTCGTGTAAACGACATCCGGTCGCCAGTTCTGTAGAAACTCGATCAGGCGCTGAAGCAGCGGTTGGCTCGCGCGCAGGCGACCGTCCGGTGCGCGCCAGAACTCGATGCGCGGAACGCCGAGAACGCGCGCTGCCGAAGCCGCTTCGGACTCGCGGATCCGCCGGGTCTCAACCGCCGAGGTACCGTGTCCACCTTTCTCTCCTGAAGTGAGGAAGACGATGCGCACCTCGTCACCTGCAGCGACGTGTTTGCAGATCGTCCCGCCACACCCGATCGATTCGTCGTCGGGGTGAGGGCTCAGCACCAATACTCGGCTCATGGCACGCTCCGCGGGTACAGGCCCCAGGTACGGACCAACTGCGAGCGACTCGCAAAGCGGTGTTTGAACGCCTCGTCTCCGAGGCCGAAATCGAAAACGTACGCGTTCTCTTGCACAGCGGCCAGGAGAAGCTGCCGTAGCAGCACCTCGCCCGGCGACTTCCGGGCGAGCGCGATCTCGAACGACGGCTTGTACCAGAGATAGTTGCCCGCGAAAGAGAAGCCGAAGTGAAACGCGATCGGCCTTCCGTCGAATTCGATCACGGTGAACCGCAGCCAATCCGTACTGTCAGCGCCCGCGGCAAGGCGACGATAGAAGTCGCGATGCACAGGTTCGCAGAACAGACTCGGGAATGGGGTTGCCTGCCAACGGCGCACGTGCTGGTCGAAGAAATCGTCCAGTCGCGGCAGGATCTCGCCCGCTTCACGAAGGTGATGGACAGTCAGCGCGCCTGCGGAGCGAAGCGCCCGCTCGTGCCGCACCAGGCTTCTCTTCTGGGCAGCGCGCAGGCCCGCTTCGCCGTTCGGACCGAGGTCCAGCGCCGGCGCAGCAAGTTCACCTTCGTCGATGCACTCCAGACCCAACGAAGCTGCGACTTCGCGCAGCCTCGTGCCCGTCCGCGACGAGTCAGGCACATGGTAGAAACGGAAGCCGAGCAAACCGGGCACATGCTCCAGAATGGCGGTGACAATCGCGTCCAACACGCCGGGCGTGGCCACGTCGCCAACGAAGTCAAGATAGTCCGATCCGCCCGAACCCACGAAGAAGGCCATGTCTCCGTCGACGAATAGTGGAGCGATAGCCACGACGCCCCGATCTGAGCTGACTGACGCAATAATCAGTTCGCCCCGGCCGTAAGCCTCCCACCACGAGCGCGTCCAGTACGGCTGCTGAAAGACCGTCCGCGTTCCGCCACCAGCCGCGACTGCGCGCCAAATGTCCTCGCCGATGGACGGGCTGTCGAAGTGGCCGTCCAGGCGGACACGGTACCGTTCGCCGATGCAAGCCTGTGGGCTCAAGGCCTGCCCCCGACAACAGATTCGAGAAAGCGCGCGAACCGACGGATGCAGACGCCCGCTTCGGCCTCCCGTTCCACGAATAGTCTTGCCGCCCGACCCATACGGTCACGCCGCGACGGGTCCGTGAACAAACCACGAATGCTCGCGGAGAGCGCGTGCACGTCACCGGGTGGCACGAGCAGGCCGGTTTCCCCATCCGTGACGACCTCCGCCGCCCCGCTACCGGAACACGCAATTACAGGCAGACCGCAAGCCATGGCTTCCAAGTAGACGAAGCCGGGTCCACCCTCGTACCGCGATGGTGCGGCGAAGACGTGCGCCCGGCAAAGCTCGCGCGCAAGCTCGGCGCGCGGAAGGAACCCGACGAACTCCAGCAATTCGGGCTGTCCTGCTGCCTGTGCACGTGCCAGCAGATCCTCACGCAGGCCAGGTTCGACCCGGCCGACCAGGCGTAACCGCAGGCCAGGGATGGCACTCGCGCTGTCGCACGCCGCATCAACGAGCGTGTCGGCGCCCTTGCTGCGCGCCACCCTGCCAACGAACACGATCGTCGGCCGTTCGTCGGGTGGCGCGCATCCAGGCTGAAACATTTCGACGTCGATGCCGGTATGGATGACGGGAACCGAAGCGACATCGAGTCCATAGCATTCGCCTATCCAGTTCGCCGAACAACGGCTCGAAGACACAATTGCGTCCGCAAGTCGCAGGCAGGTTTCCTCCATCGCGAGCCCGACGCGATGGAGTTCGGACGCACGCTCTGGCCAACCGATCGTGCTGGCAAGCATCACCAGTGGCCCATGGAGGTGGATCACCGTCGGCAGGCGATCCCAAGGCGCGCGGTTCAGCAGGTGCACGTACCCTTCACAGCCCCAGTCCGGAAAGTCGACAACATCCAGGCCGACGCGCCGGTGCAGGCTCGCTATCTCTGCAGCCACCAGAGCGCTATAGGTGATCCAGCGCACGGGCTCCGTATTGACGGGCATCTGCGTGTCGAACCCGGGAATCCGGATCACTTCAACCTCGCCGGTCCGATGCGCGTGGCGCAGGCCGTTCACGCTGTGGGATACAACGTACACCTCATGACCGAGGGCAGCGAGTCCGTGGGCCTTTGCGTGCGTCTGCGTGGCGATTCCACCGTGCGCCGTTTCCGGAGGGTACTCCTGGGATACAAGGGCGATGCGCATCAAACGCTCCGGTCCACGACCGATGCGTCCGGTTCGCGCCGCGGCGACGCTTGGGACAGATAGAGCGCCCGGTACAACGGACTGGTCTCGAGCAGTTCCTCATGTGTTCCGGTGGCGGCGATCTGCCCCTTGTCGAGCACCACGATCCGATCGGCCCGCCGGATCGTGGACAATCGATGCGCAATCACGATCGTGGTGCGACCGGCCGTGAGCTTCTCGAGCGCATCGAGCACTTCGCGCTCCGTCGCCACATCCAGCGCACTCGTCGGCTCGTCCATGATCAGGATCGGCGCATCCTTCAACAGCGCACGTGCAATCGAGAGTCGCTGACGCTGCCCTCCCGACAGGGTAAGCCCGCGTTCACCGATCACCGTGTCATACCCCTGCGGCAACCGCTCGATGAATTCATGGGCATCAGCTGCGCGCGCGGCCGTCTCGATCTCCGCGCGGGTCGCGGATGGCCGCCCATAAGCGATGTTCTCTGCGATGCTCAGTGGCAGAAGGAAAGGGTCTTGCAGCACGAACGCGACGCAATCGCGCACGCTGGCGATCGTCGCCTCGCGGACGTCCTGACCGTCGATCAGTACGCGACCCTCCCAAGGATCGTATAGCCGCGGCACCAGCGACACCAACGTGCTCTTGCCGGCTCCACTGGCACCGACCAGCGCAAGGGTCTCGCCAGGGCGAGCCTCGAGGTCGACCCCGCGCAGCACCGCCTTTCCCGGCTCGTACCCGAACACCACGCCCTCGATTCGCACGTGCCCGCGCGCGGTCGCCGGGCGTGGTGCCTTCAACGGGACGGCATTGGCGTCGTCCGCGATCAGGTCGGTCGCATCGAGCACCTGCTCGACCCGTCTTGCGCTGGCTGCAGCGGACGACACGGTCGAGGCAAGGTATGCGAACGTGCGCAGCGGCGCGTAGAGAGCGCTCAGGTAGCTGAGGAATACAACCAGAGCCCCCACTGACAATGAGCCGCCAATCACGTGCCAACCGCCGACGAGCATGATCACCGCGACACCGATGGCCTCGCTACCGTCGATGCCGATCCGGAACTGCAGTTGCGTCGAGACCGTTCGCAAGTAGGCACGAATCGAACGGTCAGCCACGCCGCGGAATCGGGACTGCTCGTCGGTCTCTCGGCCGAACGCCTGGATGACGGGGATCGCCGTGAGCGCCTCTTCGGCCACCGACCAGACAGCGCCTTCCGCCTCCTGGTGAGCGTAGGCGCGCTCGGTCATCCGCGGCCCCAGCCAGCGCATCAACGCGGCCATCGGCACTGCGACGGCCGCCGCGACAAGGGCAAGCTTCGAATCCATTTGCCACATGATGGCGAACAGGACGACCAGCGACAGGGTCGCCGTGAACACCGGCAGCAGCACGTCCGTGACGATCGCGGGCAGGCACCCCGTGTCGTTCGTCACCCGCCGCAGCAGGTCCCCTTTGCGTGCTCGACGGTGATAGCTGAGGGACAGTGCCTGCAGCCGCTCGAAAACCTGCCCGCCCAGCGCGAGCCTAAGCCGCGCCGAAAGGTCGGCCTGAAGGATTCCCATCGCAAGCTGAAGCAGTTGCACGCCGAGAAATACCAGGAGCACGCCGAAGGCGAGCCAGCCAAGAAGGCCGGCGCCGGATCCGGTGCCGGGCAGCAGGCCGAGCCACTGCACACTCTCCGGCAGGGGTTGCTGCGCCAACACGTTATCGATGATCAGCTTCAGCGGCCACGGCAGCAGCGCTTCCAGTCCGACGCCGATTACGGACAGGCTCGCCAGCGTCGTGATACGCGGCGCCTGCGCGCGCGCATACGGCGCGAAGCGACCCCACCACGCGCTCATCGCGCGGCCTCCACTGAAGCACCCAATGCACTCAGCGCGTAGAGCCTCGCGTATCGGCCACCGGTCGCCAGCAGGTCAGCGTGCGTGCCTAGTTCGACGACCCTGCCGCCTTCGAGCACCGCGATACGGTCGGCCACCCGCACGGTCGCAAGCCGGTGCGCAATGATCAGTGTCGTGCGCCCGGCCATCAGGCGTGCAAGCGCGGACATCACCTGACGTTCGGTCTCGGTATCCAGCGCCGAGGTGGGTTCGTCGAGGATCAGAACGCGCGGGTCCTTGAGGAGGGCACGCGCGATCGCGAGCCGCTGACGCTGGCCACCGGACAGGTCGGAACCCTGTTCGCCGAGCACGGTGTCGTAGCCCTGGGGCAACTCCCGTATGAAGTCGTGCGCGTCGGCCGCAACGGCAGCAGCCACCACGTCCTCACGGCTGGCGCCGCTGCGTCCGTAGGCGATGTTCTCGGCCACGGTCAGCGGCAGGATGAAAGGGTCTTGCAACACCATCGCCACTTCCGAGCGCAGGCTCGAAAGGCGTGCGTCGCGCAGGTCGACACCGTCGAGCAGCACCCGCCCGTCCCAGGGATCGAAGAAGCGCGCGACCAGCGATGCCAATGTGGTCTTCCCCGCGCCCGTCGTGCCAACCAGCGCGATCGTCTCGCCCGGCCGCACATCCAATGACAGTTCCCGCAGGACCGGCCGGTCTCGCTCGTAGCCTGTCGTGACCCGGTCGAACACGAGATGTCCGCTCCTGCCCGGGCTGCGCGAAGGCAACGGCCTGGCGTGCGGTGCGTCGCGCACCATCTCCTGAGCGTCGAGCACCTCGAGGACGCGATCGATTCCGGCCTCGGCGCTGCGCAGCGCCCCATAGGTTCTGAGCAGCGCACGAGTCGCATTGTCGAGCGAGCGAACGTACGCGACGAATACCAGCAGGCTGCCGAGCGTCATCGTCTGCGCAAGCACCTGCTGGCCGCCCGCGTAGACGACCAGTGCGATCCCGACGGTGGTCGCAGTGCCGTTCACGACCGAGAACGCATTTCCCATCAAGGCACCGGCACGGGTCGCCTGAACCGACTCCAGCGCCAACGCATCGTAGACCTTGCGGTTGCGCGGCGCTGCAGCGTAAGCCTGCACGAGCGGCATCGCACCGAGCACCTGGTGCAGGAAGGCGGTCAGGCGCGCGCCGGCTTCCCGCTTGCGCCGCTCAGCCGCTTTGAGCAGCCGGCCAAACCGGACCGCGGATGCCGCGAGCACCGGAACGCCCACCATCATGAGGAGGGTCAGGTTGCTGTCCAGCTGCCATGCGAGCAGCCCCACGGAACCGAGCACCATCAGTTGCCTGACCGGCGTGATCAGCAGGCTGTCGGTTACTGAATACACGCACCATGCGTCTCCGGTCACGCGCGACAGCGAGTCGCCGACGCTACGGCGCGCGTGGAACGTCAGTGAGAGCCGCTGAAGCTGCAGGAACAGGTCGCCGGCGAGGCCGTAGACCATGCGCTGTCCAGCTTTGGACCACGCGACGATAAGAGCCGCGTCGAGTGCCGCGTGGATCGCGAAGACGACGAGACCAGCCAGCGCCGCAATCAACACCAGCAACAAGCGACCCGGCTCGATGCCGTGAGCGTCGAAGGCCGCGCCGATCCACTGTGGCAGCGGCTGATCGCCGAGACCGTGATCGACCAGGAACTTGAGCGGCCAGGGCTGGAGCACCGCCAGCGACGAGACCAGAATCGAGAGGATGAGGATCCCCCCCAGCGTGAGCCATTGGGGCGCCGCATACGACAGCACGCGCCGGTACTTCCGGAAGACAGCGGCCACCGCCGCGCTCTCCTAGCCGGCCGCCGGCTCGGCAGGCCTGCCCTGCACGCCGAGACGGTTGGACGGACCAGCGCCGCCGGGCTGTGCCCCGGTGACCGCCCCAGCCCAGCACCGCTCCGCGGCGCGGACGTCGCGCGCCGAGGCGAAGGTCAACCCTGCGGCCAGGCCCACGAGGATCAGGCACGCGACCCACGCCGCACCCGCAAGCGCCCCGACCGCGAGCACGGCCAGCAATGCGAGGGAGACCCTCGTCAGCGGCGGCACGCGCCCGCCCGCAGCCAGGCGCACGAACTGCTTCCCCGCCCCATGCTCCTCCACCGCGACCACCGCGCGCAGCCCGCCGAACAACCCGCCCCGCACCTCCAGATCCCAGTCATCGAAGTCACCGCCCCGCCGCACGATCGCCCCCTGCTCGCGCGCAGCCGCCTCCAGCATCTCCACCCACTCCTCCGACGACCGCCAAGTCTCGCTCCAGATCGTCCGCGGAGCCTTCGCGCTCGAGGAGGCAGCAACGGCCACACCCCGCCGCCGCCACGGCGTCAACCCGTGCTTGATCCTCCCGATCAGCCGCGCCATCGGCTGCATCAGGTGCATCGCAAACGTCACCACCCACCGCTGCGCCTTCTCGCCCGCCGACCCGGCGGGCACCGGGAACTGCGCCCGGGTCGCAGCGATCGCCGCCTGCGCGACCGGCGCCGCGACCGCAAGCAGCAGCAGCGGAACGAACCACAGCAGTGGCGACCACGACAGTCCGAGCAGCGACAGCACCGCCAGCCCAGCGATCACGTAGACCCACTCCGGCATCAGCGGCAGCGACAGCAGCGTCACCGACCCGGGTTCGTACAGCGCCTGGTAGGCGGCCGACCCCCACACCCCGCCGTAGACGCGCGAGCGCCCGAACGGGATCGGCAGCGTGAACCCGCGCCCGTAGAGCCGTCCGCCCCACGCGAGGTGACCCATCGGGTTGTAGCGCTCGGGCCACTTCTCCTCCAGCAGCGCCTCGGCCTTGCCGTAGCCCTTCTGCTGGTTCCAGTACATCTTCAGGGAGTTCCGGCGGTGGTGCCAGACCATCGCGCCGGCGTGGAACCCGATCTTGCCGCCGCGCTCCTGCAGGCGCCAGCACAGGTCGACGTCGTCGCCGGCGGCGCGGTAGCGCGCGTCGAAGCCGTCGATCGCGGCCAGCGCTTCGCGGCGGAACGCCATGTTGCAGCCCGGGACGTGCTCGGCCTCGATGTCCGACAGCAGCACGTGAACCGGGCCGCCCGGCGCGTTGCGCGACGCAGTCGGCGATCGGGCCGTCGTCGGGGGGCGCGATGTTGGGGCCGCCCACGCCGACGCAGTCGCCGGTCATGAAGCGGTGCGCGAGGTAGTGCAGCCAGTGCGGATCGGGGTACGCGTCGTCGTCGATGTAGGCGACGATCTCGCCGCTGCTCGCCTGCCAGCCGGTGTTGCGCGCCGCCGAGAGACCGCGGTTTTCGGTGCTGATCAGGCGCACGCCGTCGTACTCCGACGCGATCTTCGGCGTGGCGTCGGTGGAGCCGTCGTTGACGACGATCACCTCGACGTTCGGGTAGTCGAGGCGCGTCAGGCCTTCCAGCGTGTCGCGAATCGTGCGGGCGCCGTTGTAGCTGCACACCACGACGCAGATGCGCGGCCACTGCGTGTCGTCCGGGAACGGCACTTCGCTGAACGCCCTGCGCACCGCGGCCAGCGCCGGCTTCGGCTGCGGTCGCGGCGTGACCAGGCCGAAGTCCCAGTCGTCGATGTCGTGTCCGCCGCGGTGCCACTCGTCGGTCCACGCGAAGGCGAACGCGCCGGTGCAGCCCGAGGCGAACGCGGTGCGCACCTGCCACTCCAGGCTCTCGGCCTGCTTCGCAAGGCCATTGCGGCGGCTGTCCAGGCCGATCTCGGCCATCAGCAGCGGCTTTTCGCCCGCCTGGTTCTGCAGCCGCGCGAGATAGGCCTCGAGCCGATCGCGCGTCTCGAGGTAGACGTTGAAGCGACTGCAGGTCCAGGAACGGCAACTGCAGATACTCGGTGGTCGGGAAATTCACGTAGGTGACGAGCGCGCCCGGGTCCTCGTGCCTTGGCGGCGAGGTACAGCCGCTTCAGGAAGCGCTCGATGCGGCGCCGCCCGTGCCAGCGCACGATCGACGCCGGGATCTCGTTGCCGATCGCGAAGCACAGCACCGCCGGGTGGCCGGCGCAGGTGCGCGCGCCCTCGCGCCACGCGGCGCACGATGTCGTCGGCGCGGCCGGGTTCGTCGAGGAACGCGACGTGCTGTTCCCACGGCAGGCCGACCATCACGCGCAGGCCGTTGCGCTGCGCCACGTCGAGCAGCCGCCGCGGCGGCACCGTGTAGCTGCGCACCGCGTTGATCGCGTTGGCGCGCATCGCGGCGAAGTCCTGCTCGAGCACCTCGTCGGGCGGATAGTCCTCGCCGTTGGGCTGCGGGCCGAACGTGCCGTAGGTGACGCCGCGCACCCACAGCTTCTGGTCGCCGACGAACAGGAACTTGCCGCCCACGCGTGGCCGTTGTTCGAAACCGGGTTCCGTCGTCGCGGCACGCGCCAGCGTGCGCGCGGCCGCCGGGGTCACTTCGGCAAGCACTGCGCTCATCGCGCCTCCGTCAGAGCAGCAGCGTGCCTGCCCGCAGCATGTTCACCATGCCACCGCCACGCCGTCTTCACGATCGTCTCCAGCCCCGACCACCACGGCTGCCAGCCGAGCAGTTCGCGCGCGCGCCCGGGCGCGGCGACCAGCGCCGGCGGGTCACCCGCGCGGCGTGGCGAGTTGCGCGCATTCACCTTGCGCCCGCTGACCTGCTCGACCATCGCGATCACGTCGCGCACCGAGTGGCCCTTGCCCGTGCCCAGGTTCAGCGCGCCGGGCTCGCCGCCCGCTTCGAGATGGCCCAGTGCGCGCACGTGGGCGTCGGCCAGGTCGGCGACGTGGATGTAGTCGCGGATGCGGTGCCGTCGGGCGTCGGGTAGTCGGTGCCGAAGCACCTGCAGTTCGGCGCGGCGCCCGCAACGCGGCCTCGATCGCCAGCGGAATCAGGTGCGTCTCCGGGTCGTGGTCCTCGCCGATCTCGCCTCGGGGTCGGCGCCGGCGGCGTTGAAGTAGCGCAGCGCCATCGCAGCGCAGGCCGTGCGCCGCGCCGTAGCCAGTGCAGCATCCGCTCGACGATCAGCTTGGACTCGCCGTAGGGGTTGATCGGCCGCTGCGGGTGATCCTCGGCGATCGGCACCGCTTCGGGAACGCCGTAGGTGGCGCAGGTCGACGAGAACACGATCCGGCCGACGCCCGCATCGCGCATCGCGTCGAGCAGGTTCAGCGTGCCGGCGACGTTGTTGCGGAAGTACTTGCCCGGATCCGGCATCGATTCGCCGACGTAGGCGTAGGCGGCGAAGTGGATCACCGCCTCGATGGCATGCCCGCGCAGAGCCTGCGCGATCGCTGCGCGATCGGCGAGATCCGCCTTCGACCAGCGGGCCCCAGCGCACCGCCCAGCGGTGGCCGTAGACCAGGTTGTCGAGCGACACCGGCGTATAGCCGGCCGCAGCCAGCGCCTTGCAGGTGTGGCTGCCGATGTAACCCGCCCCGCCGGTGACCAGGATGTTGCGACTCGCCATGGGTCTCCCGCCCTCAGGCTGCCGACAGACGCAGAGGCATCTGCCGCACGGTCGTCTCGTCTTCTTCCCGATCGCCGGCCAGCAGCCGGTCGAAGTAAGCCACGGTCTTCACGATGCCCTGCTCCAGCTTCACCGTCGGCTCCCAGCCCAGCCTCTCGCGTGCCAGCGAGATGTCGGGCTTGCGGCGCTTCGGATCGTCCTGCGGCAGCGGATGTCGCACCAGCTTCGAGCTCGACCCGGTGATGCGCAGCACCATCTCGGCGAGTTCGATCATCGTGAACTCGTCCGGGTTGCCCAGGTTGACCGGCCCGAGGAAATCGACCGGCGAACCCATCATCCGCAGGAAGCCCTCGACGAGGTCGTCGACGTAGCAGAACGATCGCGTCTGCGACCCGTCGCCGTAGATCGTGATCGGCTCGCCCTTGAGCGCCTGCACGATGAAGTTCGACACCACCCGGCCGTCCTGCGGATGCATCCGCGGCCCGTAGGTGTTGAAGATGCGCACCACTTTGATCGGGATGTGGTGACGCCGGTGGTAGTCGAAGTACAGGGCCTCGGCGCAGCGCTTGCCCTCGTCGTAGCAGGAGCGGATGCCGTTCGGATTGACGTTGCCCCAATAGTCTTCGGTCTGCGGGTGCACGTGCGGATCGCCGTAGACCTCGCTGGTCGACGCGAGGAACGATTTCGCATTGTTGCGGCGCGACAAACCCAGCATGTGCATCGCTCCCAGCACGCTGGACTTCATCGTGTGGATCGGATCCATCTGATAGTGGACCGGCGACGCCGGACAGGCGAGGTTGTAAATTTCGTCGACAAAAAGATGCAGGGGTTCGGTGACGTCGTGCCGGATGACTTCGAACCGGGCGTCGTCCAGCAGATGGGCGATGTTCGCCTTCGTGCCGGTGAAGAAGTTGTCGACGCAGATCACATCGTGGCCGCGCGCCAGAAGGCGCTCGCACAGGTGGGAACCGATGAATCCCGCACCGCCCGTCACCAGAATACGCTTCATCTTCGAACTCCCTGCCGGCGAACTTGCCGACTTTTGTGTTACGCGCTGCACCATCGAATCAGCCAGGCGAACGCCACCGAAGCCGAACGCGGCGCATTCGTCATGCCATCTTCGTGACCTCCCGCCGCCGGCCGTGCCAGACCACCTACACGGACGAATCATTCATGCTGCAATGCAGAATTTTCGCCCCGGACAGGCCTATA
Source organism: uncultured beta proteobacterium (assembly GCA_963849015.1). Taxonomy (GTDB): domain Bacteria; phylum Pseudomonadota; class Gammaproteobacteria; order Burkholderiales; family Burkholderiaceae_E; genus Quisquiliibacterium. The sequence goes on along the minus strand of CAWKFK010000005.1, from coordinate 57,415 downwards.
TTTTATACTCCCACTAGTATCATGTCGCAGTAAAGAAACTCGACAGGACCTACGAATCGAGACCTTCTTACGTGCGTCTACGGTTGCTGTGAGACCGCAGATTGGTGCAATCGGCCGCGTGCGGCGTGACGTTTTGCACCTGATCATCGTGCGCCGTCCGCCATCGGACGACTCCGTTTTTTTTAAGTGACAGCACGATTCGTGCCATCAACTTCGCTCACCCGCGATCACCCCGACGGGTGACGGCTTTGGCCCGCGTGCTCGGGCGGACAAGAATCGGAGACCAGGATGACGTTCGCGTGTCGTTCGCACGCAGCCACGCGATCCTCGTTGGTGATCAGTCCAGGCGGTGCGCGGCTCGCTGGCCAAGCCCCACCGGGCAGCCCGGCGAAATGCGGAGCACCTTGCACCGTATCGTCTGCTCGATCCGGCCTCGGTGCAAGGGCGAAACCTTCGACAGGGCGAAACTTTCGGCGAGACCAGGTTCGCCGGCCCCAGGCGTGCTCCGGGCCGGTGCGCGCCAGGGCGGTGCATGGCAGGCTGCGCCCGGCCCGCTAGCGCGGCGCCGCGCGCAGGTACTCCATCGCGACACTGACCAGCGCCTTCACGCCGGTCTTCATTTGCTTCTCGTCGATCGCGAACTGCGGGGAGTGGTTCGGCGGCCCGGAGCGATCCGGGAACGGCGACGCGTTCAGGAACCAGTACAGGCCCGGCACCGTCGAGGAGAAGGCGCCGAAATCCTCCGAGGCAAGCACCGGCGGGATCTCGCGCACCATGCCTTTGCCCGCGGCGCGTTCGAGCGCTTCCAGCATGCGCGTCGTCAGTTGCGGGTCGTTGGACAGCACCGGATAGCCGCGCTGGATCTTCACCTCGGCGACCAGCCCGGAGGCCTCGGCGGTCTTCTCGGCCATGCGCGTGACGGCCTCGTGCACCTGGCTGCGCGTGGCCTCGGTCAGCGTTCGGATCGTGCCCGAGAGCGACACCTCCTCGGGGATGACGTTCATGCGGTTGCCGCCGCTGATCTGTCCGACGGTGACGACCGCCGCCCCCTGCGACAGGTTCGCCTGACGGCTGACCACCGACTGCAGATTGGTCACGATCTGCGCCGCGGTGACGATCGGGTCCTTGCTCAGCCACGGCATCGCGCCGTGCCCGCCGGCGCCCTTGACCTTGATGCTGAAGCCGTCGGAGCTCGCCATCGTGCTGCCGCGACGATAGGCAATGGCGCCGCCCGGATGCGAGGCATTGATGTGCTGCGCGAACACGGCCTCGACCTTGGGATTGTCCATCGCGCCGTCGGCGACCATCGCGAACGCGCCCGACGGGCGGCCGATGCCGCCCCCTTCCTCGGCCGGCTGGAACAGGAACACGATCGTGCCCGGCAGTTCGTCGCGAATCTTCGAGAACACCTCGGCCGCGCCCAGCAGCATCGCGACGTGCGCATCGTGCCCGCAGGCATGCATCACACCGGTCTCCTTGCCCAGCCAGTCGGCCTTCTCCTTCGAGCGGAACGGGAGATCGTTGCGCTCCTCGACCGGCAGGGCGTCCATGTCGGCGCGCAGCGCGATCACGGGGCCGGGCCGCCCTCCCTTCAGCACGGCCTTGATGCCGGTCCTGCCGACTCCTGTCTGCACGGCGATGCCCGGCATCGCACGCAGCGCGTCCGCGACGTAGGCCGCGGTCTGGTGTTCCCGGAAGGACAGTTCCGGGTACTGGTGGATGTGGCGCCGCCACTCGACGACGCGCGGCTCCACGGCGTCGATCAGCGCCTCGGTGCCGCTCTGTGCGCGAGACGCTGCGGGCGCAAACAAGGTCGCAGCAGCGGCAGCGACGGCGGCGCACCGCAGGACTCCCATCATTCTGGAACGGCTCATCTTCACCTCCGATCCCGGGTGTTCCGATCGTTCGACGCGGTGCCCGCGGACGCCTGCGCGCCCTGTCCCGAGATGATACTTTCCGGCACCAGAACATCGACAAGCTAGGAGACGACGATGAGCGCAACCCATTCGTTCGAACGCAGTCACCACGTCCTGATCGACGCGCCCGCTCAGGCAGTGTACGACTACGTGACGAACCCCAACACCTGGCCCGAGTGGATCGCGGCCTCGCACCACATCGACTGCCCGAACCGCTCGCTGCGCAAGGGCGAGACTTTCGACGAGAAGTGGCAGACGCGCGCGGAGGTTCTGCTGCATTGGACGGTGCTCGAGAGCGACCCGTATCGCCTGTGGATCGCCACCGCGAACACGGACTTCATCGGGCCGATCGTGGCGCAGTACACGTTCGAGCCGCAGGGCGCTGCCACGAAGTACACGCGCACCATACGCAACCCGGCACGCCCGAAGCCCCCGACCCCGGAGATGATCGAGCGCATCGACGCCGAGGCCGCGACCGCATTGGCGAACATCAAGCGCAACGTCGAGCAGCGGACGCGGTGAGCGGCCGCATCCCGGTCGGTCGGGCGCGACACGCAACGCGAACGCGCCGGGCGGCACGCATCGCATGAGCGCTCCGGACAGCCGACGCCTCGACCCCCAGCGCATCCTGTTCTGGATGTGCGTGATCATCGGCGTGAACCAGCTCGGCTTCGGCGCGCTGATCCCGGTGCTGCCGCTGTACGCGCAGTCGTTCGGCGTGTCTACTTCGGCGATCGGCATGACGATCGCGATCTACGGGCTGGCGCGCTTCGCGGCGGCCCTGCCGGGCGCAGGCCTGTCGGACCGGCTCGGCCGGCGCCCGACGATGGCGATCGGCGGTGTGGTGTCGACGCTGGGCAACCTGTGGTCGGCATTCGCCACCGACTACCCCGAGTTCCTGATCGCGCGCTTCGTCGCGGGCGCGGGCGCGGGCCTGGTGATGACCGCCGGCTCCGTGGTCGTCGCCGACATCAGCCCGCCGGAGCGACGCGGACGGATGATGGCCACCTACATGGGCGTGTTCCTGTTCGCGGTCGGCATCGGACCGTTCCCGGGCGGCCTGCTCGCCGAACAGTTCGGGCTCGCAGCGCCGTTCCACCTGTATGCCGTGCTGGCCCTGGTGGTGGGGGCGATCGCCTGGTGGGTGATCCCGGAGACACGGGAATTCGGCCGTCCGGCGCACGGTCACGGCAGCCCGCCGCGCGCCGCGTTCGCGCAGCAGCTGCGCACGCTGTCGCGCAACAACGGCTTCATGCTGGTGTGCCTGATCGGCTTCATGAACGCCTTCGTGCGCACCGGCGGCCTGTTCAGCGTGGTGCCGCTGCTGGCGTCGGAAAAACTGGGGCTCACGCCCGGCCAGATCGGCGGCGGATTCGCGCTCGGCAGCGTGCTCGGCATGGCGGCGAGTTATCCGGCCGGCGCACTTGCCGACCGCCACGGCCGCAAGCCCATCATCGTGCCGGCGACCCTGCTGACCGGCATCTCGTTCGTCGCCTATTGGCTGGCGCCGTCGTTCGCCTGGTTCATGGTCGCCAGCGTCGTCTGGGGCATCGCCGCCGCCATCAGCGGCGCCGCGCCGTCCGCGTACGCGGCCGACTCCGCCTCGCCGGGAACCAACGCCACGGCGATGGCGAGTTACCGCATGCTGTCGGACATCGGCTATGTGATCGGTCCGATCAGCCTGGGCCTGCTGGCCGACGCCGCCGGTGCTGGAGCGACCCTGACGGTGTCGGCGGTGCTGATCGTGATCGTGGGGGTGCTGTTCGCGCGCTACGCGCCCGAATCGCACCGGCGCTCTACTGGGGCTTGATCCCCGCGCCGCGCGCGATCTTGCCCCACAACTCGAAGTCCTCCTTCAGCGTCCTGGCGAACTCCGCCGGGGTGCTGCCGACCGGCATCAGCGTCTGCTCGTACAGGCGGGCGCGCACCTCGGGCAGCTTCATCACGCGCATCGTCTCCTTCGAGATCGCGTCGACGATCGGCTTCGGCGTGCCGGCAGCTACGAACAGGCCGACCCAGCCCAGCGGCTCGAACCCGGCGAAACCGTTCTCCAGCAGCGTCGGCACGCTCGCCATCAGCGGCGCGCGCTTCGGGCCGGTAACGGCCAGCGGCTTGAGCTTGCCGGAATTGATGTGCACGGTCGCCGTGCTGACATCGGCCCAGGCGCACGGCACCTGGCCGCCGAGCAGGTCGGTCGTCATCGGCGCCGATCCCTTGTACGGGACGTGGGTCATGTCGAGCCCGGCGACGCGCGCGAAGCGCTCGCCGACGATGTGCGACGAGGACCCGCTGCCGAAGGACCCGAACGCGTACTTGCCCGGATTCGCCTTCACCAGGGCAATGAAGTCCTTCAGGTTGTTGGCCGGGAAGTCGGGCTTCACCACCAGCACCAGGTAGGACAGGCAGATCTGCGAGATCGGCACGAAATCCTTGAACGGATCGTACGGGACTTTCGCGAAGATCAGCGGGTTCTGGATGTGGGTCGTGATCCCCACCAGGACGGTGTGGCCGTCGGCCGGCGCGCGCGCGACGTATTCGGTACCGATCATGCCGCTCGCGCCGGGCCGGTTCTCGACCACCACCGGCTGGCCCCAGCCTTCGGACATCTTGCCGGCCAGCAACCGTCCGGTCAGGTCGGTGGCGCCGCCCGCCGGAAACGGCACGACGAACCTCACCGGCTTGGTGGGAAACGCGCCGGCGCCCTGCGCGCCGACGCCGGTCGCGGCCGCGCCGAGCATCGCGCCGAGACAGGCGCGGCGGGTCGTCGAAAACGAATTGCGGTCATTCATGAGGAGATCCTTCTTCGAGGTCGGAGTGGAATGGTGGCAATGGTATCAATCGCCCGCGCGGTGCCGCGCGCGCGCAGCACCGCGCTCAGGGCGCGAAACCCATCGCCTCGCCCATGCGGATCGAACGTCCGGGGGACCAGTCGGGGTTGAAGCGGATGGCATCCGCCGGGAACAGCATCACCACCGTCGAGCCGAGCAGAAAGCGGCCCATCTCGGCGCCCCGCTCGAGCGCGACCCGCTCCCTGTCGTAGCGCCACTCGCGCGCTTCGGCCGGCCGCGGCGGATTGACCACGCCGTGCCAGACCGTGGCCATGCTGCCCACGATCGTCGCGCCGACCAGCACCAGCACGAACGGGCCACGGGCCGATTCGAACTCGCAGACCACGCGCTCGTTGCGTGCGAACAGCCCGGGCACGCCGCGCGCGGTCACCGGATTCACCGAGTACAGCGCGCCGGGCACGTGGATCATGCGCACGAGTCGCGCCGCGCACGGCATGTGGATGCGGTGGTAGTCGCGCGGGCTCAGGTACAGCGTCGCGAAGTGTCCGTTGTCGAAGCGCGCGGCGAGTGCCGCATCGCCGCCGACCAGTGCGACCGCGCCGTAGTCGTGTCCCTTCGCCTGGAAGATCCGCCCGCGCTCGATCGCGCCGAACTGGCTGATCGCGCCGTCGACCGGACAGAGCCAGTCGGCGTCGGCCAGCGGCCTTACACCGGGGCGCAGCACCCGCGTGAAGAACTCGTTGAAGGTCGGATAACTGGCGATGTCGGGCTGCGCGGCCTCGGACATGTCGACTGCGTAGCGCGCGACGAAGCGGCGGATCGCTGCCCGGGTGATCGCGCCGGCGCGCGCGCCGGCGAAGCGCCCGGCCAGCCTCGTCAGGGCGAGCTTGGGAAGCAGGTGCTGCAGCAGTACGGCAAGACGGTCGGACAAGGCAGTCACGCAGGCGACGGATCGCCGATGAAGCGGATGGAGGTGAATCGAGACGGGCCGAATTCTATCCGTCGGACCCGGGTTCGCGGACTGAAAGTGACAATCCCGGCGCGTTCGGCGATCATCTCCGCGACCTACGACAACAACAGGGGGACGACGACGATGACCGATCTGGTGCTGCGCACCGACGCGAACGGGCTGACCACGCTCACCTTGAACCGGCCCGACAAGCTCAACTCGCTGAACGTCGCCCTGTTCACCGAACTGCGCGCTCACGTGGAAGCGATCGCCCGGCAGACCGACTCGGTCGGCCTGGTGATCGTCCGCGGCGCCGGCAAGTGCTTCTCGGCCGGACACGACCTGGGCGACATCGCCGTCGGCGAGCGCCCGCCCAAGCCCTGGTTCCAGTCCGAGACCATCGAGCTGCTGGCGAACCTGCCGCAGCCGGTCATCTCGGCCGTGCACGGCCACTGCTACACCGGCGCGCTGGAGCTGGCGCTGGCCGGCGATCTGATCGTCGCGGCCGACTCGGCGAAGTTCGCCGACACGCACGCGAAGTGGTCGCTGACCCCGGTCTGGGGCATGAGCCAGCGGCTGCCGCGGCGCGTCGGCCTGCCGAAGGCGCGCGAGATGATGTTCACCTGCCGAACCTACGGCGCGGAAGAGGCCGTCGCGATGGGGCTCGCCAACGAGCGCGTCGCCGACGACCGGTTCGACGCGCGCCTGCGCGAGCTGGCCGACACGATCCTGGCGCAGTCCTGGTTCAGCCATCGCGCCAACAAGCGCCTGCTGCGGGACACCGACGGCCTGCCCCTTTCGGCCGGCCTGTCCCACGAGATCGTGCACACCGAGGGCCGCGGCCCCGACATGCAGGAACGCATCGCCGCGTTCAAGAACAAGACGGCGAAGCAGAAGTGACCCCGGGCGCGGGGCGCAGCCGGCAGTTCGTGCCCAGCGGCGCCGGGCTCGAGCGCGGCCATCGCCACGCGCATCCGGCAACCCTTTTCAGACACAAGAAGGAGACTCATCCATGGCAGCCCTGAATGCAGTGACGGACCTAACGGTCGAAGACGGCATCGCCGTCATCACGCTGAACTCGCCGCCGGTCAACGCACTGTCCTCGCCGGTCCGCGAGGGCATCCACGACCGGCATCGGCAAAGCAGTCGCCGACCCCGCGGTGAAGGCGATCGTGCTGATCTGCGACGGCCGCACCTTCATCGCCGGCGCCGACATCACCGAGTTCGGCAAGCCGCCGACAGGCGCCCGTCGCTGCACGAGGTGCAGAACGATGATGGAGAACGCGCCCAAGCCGGTGATCGCCGCGATCCACGGCACCGCGCTGGGCGGCGGGCTCGAGGTGGCGCTCGTGCTGCCACTACCGCGTCGCGGTGCCCGTCGGCCAAGTGCGGCCTGCCCGAGGTCAACCTCGGCCTGCTGCCGGGCGCCGGCGGCACGCAGCGCCTGCCGCGCATCGTCGGCGCCGAGAAGGCGCTCGAGATGATGACCTCCGGCCAGCACGTGCCGGCCAAGCAGTGCCTCGAGATGGGCCTGATCGACGAACTCGTCGCCGAGGGCGAGCTGCGCGCCGGCGCGATCGCATTCGCGCGCAAGCTCGCTCGCCGAGAACCGGCCGCTGAAGAAAGTGCGCGACCTGAACGACAAGATGATCGCGGCGCGCGGCAAGCCCGAGATCTTCGCCGAGTTCCGCAAGGCCAACGCGCGCAAGTTCCGCGGCTTCCTGGCGCCCGAGTACAACATCCGCTGCATCGAGGCGGCCGTGAACCTGCCCTTCGACGAGGGCATGAAGCGCGAGCGCGAGCTGTTCATGGAGCTGATGCACGGCACCGCAGTCGGCCGCGCAGCGCTACGTCTTCTTCGCCGAGCGCCAGGTCTGCCAAGATCCCCGACGTGCCGGCGGACACGCCGCTGATCCCGGTCAAGAAGGTGGGCATCATCGGCGCCGGCACGATGGGCGGCGGCATCGCGATGAACTTCGCCAACGTCGGCATCCCGGTGACGCTGGTCGAGACGAAGCAGGAGGCGCTCGACCGCGGCCTGTCGGTGGTGCGCAAGAACTACGAGAACACCGCCAAGCGCGGCCGCCTGAAGATGGAGGACGTCGACAAGCGCATGGCGCTGCTGACCGGCTCGCTCGACCTGAACGCGCTGGCCGACTGCGACATGGTCATCGAGGCGGTGTTCGAGAACATGGACATCAAGAAGGAGGTCTTCGCCAAGCTCGACAAGATCGTCAAGCAGGGCGCGATGCTGGCCTCCAACACCTCGGCGCTGAACGTCAACGAGATCGCGTCGGCGACCACGCGGCCCGAGGCCGTGATCGGCATGCACTTCTTCTCGCCGGCCAACGTGATGCGCCTGCTCGAGGTGGTGCGCGGCGACAAGACGTCCAAGCCGGTGATCGCGACGTCGATGCAGATCGGCAAGAAGATCGGCAAGATCGCGGCGCTGTCGGGCGTGTGCCCGGGCTTCATCGGCAACCGCATCCTGCGCGCGCGCACGCTGCAGGCCCAGGCGATGCTGCTCGAGGGTGCGATGCCCTGGGACATCGACAAGGTGCTGTACGACTTCGGCCTGCCGATGGGACCGTTCGCGATGTCGGACCTCGCCGGTCTGGACATCGGCTGGTCGAAGGAGACGTCGAAGAGTTCGACGATCCGCGAGGTGCTGTGCGAGATGGACCGGCGCGGCCAGAAGACCGGCGCCGGCTACTACGACTACGACGAGCAGCGCAACGCAAGGCCGTCTCCGGTCACCGAGAAGGTGATCCGCGACTTCGCCGCCAAGGCAGGCAACGCGCCGCGCAAGATCACCGAAGACGAGATCCTCGAGCGCAGCGTCTACCCGATGATCAACGAAGGTGCGCGCATCCTCGAGGAGAAGATCGCGATCCGCGCGTCCGACGTCGACATCGTGTGGATCAACGGCTACGGCTGGCCGGTCTACCGCGGCGGCCCGATGTTCTACGCGGACATCGTCGGCCTGCCCAAGGTGGTCGCCAAGCTGAAGGAGTACGCGCCGAAGCTTGGACCCGAGTTCGTGCTGTCGCCGCTGCTCGAGCGCCTGGCCGCCGAAGGCAAGCGGCTGTCGGACGTCAAGTGATCGCCGGGTAGCCGCCGCAGTTCACGGGGCGCCGCGATCCGTCGCGGCGCCCTTTTCAATGGGAGAACCGAACATGGAAATCCGCCGCGTCGCCGGAGCGCTCGGTGCAGAGATCCTCGGCGTGGACCTGTCGGCGCCCTTGTCCGCGCAAGAACTCGACGCGGTCCGACAGGCGTACCTGGATCACCTGGTGATCTTCTTTCGTGACCAGCAGCTCGATCCGGCCGCGTACCTGCGCTTCGCGCATCTGATGGGCGAACCGATGGAGTATCCGTTCGTCAAGGGCATCGACGGATACCCGGAGATCATCGAGGTGCTGAAGCTCGAGCACGAGCGCACCAACTTCGGCGGCGTCTGGCACACCGACACCGCCTACCTGGACCTGCCCCCCAAGGGCTCGATGCTGCTGGCCCGGCAGGTTCCGCCCTACGGCGGCGACACGCTGTTCGCCAACCAGTACCTCGCCTACGAGGCGCTGTCGGAGGGCATGAAGCGGATGCTCGATCCGCTCGTCGCGGTCAACAGCTCCGCCAAGGCCGACGTGTCACGCACCCGCGAGGACCGCCTGCGCACCGGCGCGCGCGAGGATGCGCGCTCGGTCTACGAGGCCGAGCACCCGGTGGTGCGCACCCATCCCGAGACGGGGCGCAAGTCGCTGTTCGTGAACGTCGCGCACACGGTGCGCTTCCGCGACATGAGCGAGGAGGAGAGCGCGCCGCTGCTGCGCTACCTGCACGAGCACCAGATCCGGCCCGAGTTCACCTGCCGCTTCCGCTGGGAGGTGGGTTCGATGGCGTTCTGGGACAACCGCTGCGCGCTGCACAACCCGGTCAACGACTATCACGGGTTCCGGCGCTCGATGCACCGGATCACGCTGGCCGGGGACCGCCCGCGCTAAGGCCCGGGCGCCCGTGGCGTCAGAAGAAGCCCCGCCCCAGCCACTCGGCGACCAGCGCCGGACGCTCCGCGCCTTCGATCTCGATCGTCACGTCGTAGGTCGTCTGCCACTGTGTCGGCGACGACGTGTCGAAGTCCCGCAGCTTGAAGCGCGCACGCACCCGCGACCCCGTCGGCACCGGCGCGACGAAGCGCAGCCGGTTGAAGCCGTAGTTCACCATCGACTTCGACCCCTCGACGTAAGGGCAGACTTCGTAGGCCATGTTCGCGACAAGCGACAGGGTCAGGAAGCCGTGCGCGATCGTCCCTCCGTACGGCGTCTCGCGGCGCGCGCGCTCCGGGTCGACGTGGATGAAGTAGGTGTCCTGGGTGAGGTGCGCGAACGCGTCGACCATCGGCTGGTCGATCGTCACCCAGTTCGAAACACCCATCTCGGTGCCGACCGCGGCACGCATCTGCTCGGGACTCGCGGTCCGTACTGGTCCTTCCATGGTCAGTCTGTCTCCCCGATGACGATCTGTTGGCAGGTCGAGGCGCGCGGCCCGGCGGGCGCATCGCCGGCACATCGCGGCGGATGCGCTCCGCCCCGGATGCGCCCCGCTCGTCGACACGCCGTCGACGAGCGTGTGTCGGATGGTAGCCGGTTCGATCGAGTAAGATCGTCCGACTCCGGTTCAGCACCCGACCGATCAACTTCAACACCTCGAGGGGACCATGTACAAACCATTCGATCTCACCGGCCGCACCGCGGTCGTCACCGGCGGCAACGGCGGCATCGGCCTGGGCATGGCGCGCGCACTGCTGGCCAGCGGCGCCCAGGTCGTGATCTGGGGATCCAACTCGGGCAAGACCGAGGCCGCGCGCGCGCAGCTCGCCGCCGAGGGCGGCAAGGTGCACGCGCTGGTCTGCGACGTGTCCAACGAAGCCGCCGTCGACAAGGCGTTCACCCAGTCGGTCTCGCTGCTGGGCGGCCGTGTCGACGCCTGCTTCGCGAACGCCGGCGTGTCGTCGAAGAAGCCGACCCCGCTCGTCGAGATGGAGTACGAAGAGTTCCGCCGCGTGCAGAGCGTCAACGTCGACGGCGTGTTCTTCACGTTCCGCGCGGCAGCGCGCCACATGGTCAAGAGCGGCACCGGCGGATCGCTGGTCGCCACCGCCAGCACGGCCGCAGTCGAAGGCGCCGCGCGCAACAGCCACTACGGCGCGTCGAAAGGCGCCGTCACCTCGTTCTGCCGCGCGCTGGCGGTCGAGCTGGCCCGCCACAAGATCCGCGTGAACTCGATCCTGCCGGGCTGGATCGTCACCGACATGACGGCACGCGCCACCGCCGACGAGAAGTTCACGGCGAACGTGATGCCCCGCATCCCGGCACGCCGCTGGGGCGCGATCGACGACTTCGGCGGCGCCGCCGTCTGGCTGGCAAGCGACGCATCGTCCTACTACACCGGCGAACAGCTGATCATCGACGGCGGCTACACGAAGTTCTGATTCCGCCCTCGCCGAAGAACGGCCGTCCGCGTCGCGCAGAGGCGTCGGGTGGCTGGCCTTCCGTGCGCATCCGAAGCGCCGAGGAACGCAGGCCGGCCGGGGTTGCCCGCCGCGACAGCGGCGGGTCGGCGAGGACTGTTCGAGCTCCGAGCGGGGTCGCGCGCAGCGCGGCCCCGGGAGGGCGAGTTCCGCAGCCGCCCCGGCCGGCCGAGTACCGCAGGGGAGTCGGTCCGAAGGGCCGACCGCTTCGGCTGCGCACGGAAGGCCAGTCGCCCGACGCCGCCCCCCGCCGAAGCGACTCAGTTCGGCGACACCGACTCGAAGTCCAGCACCACCCGCCCCGACACCTTCCCGTGCACCAGCTCATCGAAGGTCCGGTTCACCTCGGCTGCCGGACGCACCTCGACCGGCGTCGGCTTGACCTTGCCGGTCTTCACCAGGTCGACCACCGCACGCAGTTCCCCGAGGCTGCCGACGTACGAACCGCCGATCGTGATCGCCCGCTGTGCCAGCGGCGGCAGCGGCAGCGTGATCTCGCCGCCGAACAGCCCGCACATCACGTACCGGCCGCCCTTGGCCAGCAACGCGATGCCCAGCTCGGCGGTCGGCGGCGCACCGACGAAGTCGATCGCGCCGGCGATCGCGTCGCCGGCGATCGCCTTGATCTGCGCGACCGCGTCCGCATCGCGCGAATTGACGGCCGCCGCTGCCCCCTGGGCCTTGGCCGCCTCGAGCTTGGCCGCGTCGACGTCGACCGCGATGATCCGGTCGATGCCCTGCGCGCGCATCATCGCGATGCACGCCATGCCGAGTCCGCCGCAGCCGATCACCGCGACCCAGTCGCGCGCCGCGAGCTTCGGCAGTTTGGCGATCGCGCTGTACGCGGTCAGGCCCGAGCAGGCCAGCGTCGCCGCGTAGGCCTCGTCGATGCCGGTGGCGTCGACGAGATAGCGGGCATCGGGAACCACCACGTGCGTCGCGTAGGCGCCGGGCTTGACGATGCCCAGGAAGCGCTGCTGCAGACAGTAGTTGTCGTTGCCGGCCTCGCACACGGCGCACTTGCCGCAGCCGATCCACGGATAGACGATCCGGCGGTCGCCGACCTTGACCCCTTTTGCATCTGGCCCCAGCGCCTCGACGACGCCGAAGGGCTCGTGTCCGGTGGTGAAGGGCGGCACGCAGCCGCGATCCTTGACGTAGAACTTCTTGCCGCCGCCGAGGTCGAAGTAGCCCTCCCAGATGTGCAGATCGGAGTGGCACACGCCGGAACGCGTGACCCGCACCAGCACCTCGCTGCCCTGCGGCTTCGGGGTCTCACGGATCCGCACCTGCAGCGGCTTGCCGTGCTCGATGACGTCGTAACTCAGCATTTCGTCTCCTTCGTGTCGTTGTGATGATTCGTGTCGTGCCGCTTGCGCGGCCGTCTTCAGTTCGTGCGCAGGCCTTCGCGCAACAGCGCGTCGTAGCGCGGATCGAGTTCCTCGCCGCGGGCCTGCAGCGGGTCGCGCGGCGCCAGGCGGTGATGCAGCACGAGGTCGGCCAGCAGGGCCCGCGTCGGAAGGGCGGCGTGCCGTGCCTCCCACCGCATGCCGGCCAGCGTGACCAGATGATAGAGAGCCGAGCCGGCCTGGCGCGCCAGGTGCGCGTCGTCGCGCTCGGCGGCGGCCTGCGCGAACGCGAACCCGCGCTCGACCACCTGCGCCTGCAGCGCAGCGGCATCGGCGCCCACGGGCTCGCCGTCGGCCAGCAGGTGCTCGACGTGGGCACGCAGCGCCGGCAGCGAGTTCTCGCGGCGGATCGCACGCAGCACGTCGAGCGCGACGATGTTGCTGGTGCCCTCCCAGATCGAGCCGAGGTGGGCATCGCGCAGCAGCCGGGGATCGGACCACTCCTCGATATAGCCGCAGCCGCCGCGCACCTCCATCGCGTCGCCCGTCACGCTGCGCGCGTCGCGGCACGCGCGGAACTTGATCAGCGGCGTCATGATGCGCGCCAGTGCCGCCGCCTCGCCGCCTTCGCGGTCCGAGCGCTCGAGGGCGCGTCCGGTCTGGAACACCATCGTGCGCGCCTGCTCGGTGCGCATCGTCATCTTCAGCAGCTGGCGCTTCATCAGCGGCATGTCGAGCAGCGGTCCGCCGAAGGCCCGGCGCTCGCGGGCGATGTACAGAGCCTCGGTCAGCGCCCGGCGCATCAGTCCGGCGGCGCGCACGCCGTTGGACAGCCGCGAGTTGTTGATCATGTCGGCCATGTGCTTGAAGCCGCGGCCGCGCTGCCCCACCAGGTAGGCCACCGCGCCCTCGAGCCGGATCTCGCCGCTGGCCATCGAGCGGGTGCCCAGCTTGTCCTTCAGGCGCAGGATGCGGTAGTGGTTGTGCGAACCGTCTTCGAGATCACGGGGCAGCAGGAACAGCGAGATGCCTTTCAGGCCGGGCTGCGGCTCGCTGCGCGCGAGCACCATCGCGAAGCCGGCGTCCGGGTTCGAGCAGAACCACTTGTCCCCGCTGAGCAGCCAGCGGCCGTCGGCCTGGAGTTCGGCGGTCGTCGTCGTGGCGCTCACATCCGAGCCGGCACCCTGCTCGGTCATGAACATCGCGCCCTGGTGCAGCTCGTCGAAATCGAGCGTCGTCAGCATCGGCAGGAAGCGCTCGACCAGCGCCGGGTCGCCGAAGCGGCGCAGCGTGCGGCTCAGCGAATCCGTCATGCTGACCGGACAGCACAGGCCGAACTCGGCCTGCACGAACAGGTAAGTCAGCGCGTACTTGGCGGCCGGCGGCATCGGCGTCGGCCAGCCGAGCACACCGCCGCGATGCGACAGCGCGGCCAGGCCGAAGTCGCTGAACGCGGTGCGCTCGAGTTCGACATAGGCCGGATGCTTCAGGATGCGCTGCTCGTCGACGCCGGTCCGGTGCCGCACCGACAGGGTCGGCGGATTGCGGTCGGCGATGCCCGCGAGTTCGTCCAGGTGCCCGCCGGCGAGCGCACCCAGGCGGTCGAAGTGCGGATCGAGATGCGCGAACAGGTCCTCGGGCAGGTACAGCCCGAACAGCGCTCGCGCCGCCGGATCCGCGCGGTAGAGGTTGATCCCGTGGGCATCGGGAACTGCGCTCGCCGACGCGGCGGCTTGAGGGGGCTGGGTCATGTCCATCACGATCTCCCGTTGTCTCGCAACTGTACCAGCGGGCGGTTTGGCCGCGGCAGCGCGCGCCGGTAAGCTTCGACGCATCCGCCGCATCGTCGCGCGGGGCGCCGCGCGACGGCTGCCCGCCCAGAGTGCGGCCTCACCGACCGACCGGAGACTCCTGACATGTTCGAACCAACACTCCTGCAGGGAAAACGCATCCTGATCACCGGCGGCGGCACCGGACTGGGGGCCTCGATGGCCCGCCGCTTCGCCGGTCTGGGCGCGCGTCTCGTGCTGTGCGGCCGGCGCCCGCAGATGCTCGACGAGACCGCCGAGGAACTGCGGCGCGAGCACGGCGCCGTGGTCGACACGTTCCCGTGCGACGTGCGCGACCCCGCCGCGGTCGACGCGATGATGGACGAGATCTGGCGCACGGATCCGCTCGATGCGCTGGTCAACAACGCCGCGGCGACCTTCATCGCGCAGACCGAGAAGCTCTCGTCGCGCGCGGTCGACGCGGTGCTGGGGGTCACCCTCCATGGCGCGGTCTACTGCACGCTGGCGGCAGGACGGCGCTGGATCGAACAGGGGCACCCCGGTGTGGTGCTCAGCATCCTGTCGACGTCGACGCGCACCGGCCGCGCCTTCACCGTGCCGTCGGCGATCGCGAAGTCCGGCCTGCTCGGCATGACCCGCAGCCTGGCCGTCGAATGGGGGCCGAAGCGGATCCGAACGGTCGCGATCGAACCGGGGCCGTTCCCGACCCGGGCCACGGCGGCGCAGCTCTACTCGGGCGTGCGCGCCAGCGGCGCCGGTCCGGCCGCGACGAACCCGCTGGGCCGGGTCGGCGAACACATCGAACTCGCGAACCTCGCCGCCTATCTGCTGTCCGACCAGGCGGGGTACATCAACGGCGAGACGATCGCGATCGACGGCGGCGCGCATCTGCGCACCTCGGGCGCCGAGGATCTGCTGGGCTGGACCGAGGAGCAATGGGCGCAGACGCGCCGCAAGTGATCTCACTTCACGATACGACCGACTCCGATCCGATACGACCGACTCCGATCGCTGCTGCCCCGGCATGACTCTTCCCCTGGTGGTGCTCACCAATCCGATCGACCCGGCGATGCAGGCGGAGCTTGGGCGACAGGCCCGTGTGCGGCTGCTCGACGACACCTCCGCCGACGCGATCCGCGCCGCAGTCGTCGATGCCGACGCGGTGATCGTGCGCGCGCCGCTGCCGGACGACGTGTTCGTTCACGGCCCGCACCTGGTGGGTGCGGTGCGCCATGGCGCGGGGGTCGACATGATTCCGGTCGACGCGGCGACCGCCGCCGGCGTGGCGGTGGCCAACGTGCCCGGTGTCAATGCGCGGACCGTCGCGGAGTACGTGATCGGGCAGATGCTTCAGGCGAGCCGTCGACTGGCGCGCATCGATGCGACGCTGCGCGCGACCGGCTGGGCGCAGGCGCGGGTGCTGGCCGACCACGGCCGCGACCTTGGCGGCAGGACCCTGGGCATCGTCGGCGCGGGCGCGATCGGCACGGCGCTCGCAGGCATCGCCGGCAACGGACTGGGCATGTCCGTGCTCGGGCATCGCCGCTCGGCCGAGCCGCTGCCCGGCCCGTTCACGCGCGCCACGCTGGACGAGCTGCTGGAGCGGTCCGACTACGTGGCCCTCACCTGTCCGCTGACGGACGAGACGCGCGGCCTGATGAATGCGCAGCGGATCGCCCGCATGAAACCGGGCGCGGTCCTGATCAACGTGTCGCGCGGACCGGTGGTGGTCGAATCGGCGTTGATCGACGCTCTTGCTCGCGGCCATCTGGGCGGGGCGGTGCTCGACGTGTTCGAGACCCAGCCGCTGCCCGAGGGCTCGCCGCTGCGCCGGTTCGACAACGTGATCCTGTCGCCGCACATGGCCGGCATCACCGCCGACAGCATGCGGCGGATGGGTGCGCTCGCTGTCGCGCAGACGCTCGACCTGATCGCGGGCCGCCGTCCGCCGAATCTGATCAACCCTGCTGTCTGGCCGCACCGGCGCCGCAGCAGGCACGCCGCCAAGGAGACCCCATGAAGATCAAGTCGGTGAATGCGACCTGGGTACACGTGCCGATTCCGGAGGCACAGCAGCACCTGAGCGACTTCGGCCGCATCGCTTCGTTCGACGCGACGATCGTCCGGATCGAGACCGCCTGCGGACTCGTCGGATACGGCGAGGCCAAGGAAGAGGTCGGCAGTTCGGGCAATAACCACGGCCTGACGGCACTGATCAACCACAAGTTCGCGCCGATCCTGGTCGGCGAGGACCCGCGGGACGTCAACCGCCTGTGGGAGACGCTCTACAACGGCGTTCGGGACCACTACGCGCTGCGCGACGCGCACGTGTTTCCGATCCTGGGACGACGCGGCATCACCGTCTCCGCGATCAGCGGCATCGACATGGCGCTCTGGGACTTGCTCGGCAAATCCCTGGACGCGCCGGTCTGGCGCCTGCTCGGCGGACGCAGGAGCCCGTCGATGCCCTGTTACGCATCGGGCGGCTGGGCCGATGCCACCGGCATCGGCAGGCAGCTGACCGGGTACATCGAGCGTGGCGGCTTCCGTGCCGTGAAGATGCGGGTCGGCGTGATCGACGGCGCGGTACGGAACTCGGTGGCGCGCGTGCGCGCCGCGCGCGAGGCGATCGGCCCCGACGTCGGGCTGATGTGCGACGCCCACGGCACCTACACCGTCGCCGATGCCAAGCAGTTCTGCCGGCTCGTCGAGGACTGCGATCTCACCTGGTTCGAAGAGCCCGTCACCGGCGACGACAAGCGCGGACTGGCCGAGGTGCGTGCCAGCACCTCGGTGCCGATCGCGGTCGGCGAAAGCGAATTCACCCGCTTCGACTTCCTCGACATCGCGCAGCGCGGCGGCGCCGACTTCTTCCAGCCCGACCTCGCGATCTGCGGCGGGATCAGCGAGGCGATGCGGATCGGTGCGATCGCCAGCGCGTACAACCTGCGTCTCGCGCCGCACCTGTGGACCGGGGCGCTTGCCTTCGCCGCCGGACTGCACGTCACGGCAGCAAGCCCGGCCGGCTACATCCTCGAGTACTCTCTCGGCGCCAACCCGCTGCTGCACGAGCTCGCCGCCGAGAAGTTCGAAGTGCGCGACGGCATGCTCGAGATTCCGGACCGCCCAGGCCTCGGGGTGACGGTCGACGAATCGTTCGTCCAGCGTTACGCGGTACCCT
Source organism: uncultured beta proteobacterium (assembly GCA_963849015.1). GTDB lineage: Bacteria > Pseudomonadota > Gammaproteobacteria > Burkholderiales > Burkholderiaceae_E > Quisquiliibacterium. The sequence goes on along the minus strand of CAWKFK010000005.1, from coordinate 39,914 downwards.
TCCCGGGTTGAAAACCACGACCCGGAGACCACCGTGCGCCTGACCTCGTTGCGTTCGCTTGCCGCGCTCACCGCCCTCGCGGCGGCCTTCACGATGCTGCCGCCGACGCCCGCTTCCGCGCAGTCGACCGGCGACTATCCGGCCCGTCCGCTGCGCATCGTCGTACCCTTCGCGCCCGGCGGCGCGACCGATGTGCTGGCGCGCATGATCGGACAGAAGCTGACCGAATCCTGGGGACAGCAGGTGGTGGTGGAGAACCGGCCCGGTGCCGGCGGCAACATCGGCGCCGAGGCCGGAGCGCGGGCCGCGCCCGACGGCTACACGCTGACGCTGGCCGCGGCCGGGTTCATGGCGGTGAATCCATCGATCTACGCCAAGCTCCCCTACGACTCGGTCAAGGACTTCGCTCCGGTGTCCCTGCTGGTGAAGGCGCCCCTGCTGCTCGTGGCGAACTCCACGCTGCCGGCAAACAACCTCAAGGAACTGATCGAATTCGCGCGAGCGAATCCGGGCAAGCTCAACATCGGCAACGGCGGCACGGGCACGGCGCAGCACCTGGGCGGCGAATTCTTCACGAGCGCAGCCGGGATCACCGCCGTGCACATCCCCTACAAAGGCAGCGCGCCGGCCACCAACGATCTTCTGGCCGGTGTGTTCCACGTCCAGTTCGACAACATGGTGACACTCATCCCGCACGTGAAGTCGGGCCGGCTGCGGCCGCTCGCAGTGTCGTCGCAGAAGCGGGTCGCGATCCTGCCGGACGTGCCGACCATCGCGGAATCGGGCCTGCCGGGCTTCGAGACCGGCACCTGGTACGGCGTGGTGGCGCCGGCCGCGACGCCCGCACCGATCGTCGACAAGCTCAATCGCGAGATCAACCGGATCCTGACGCTGCCCGACGTGGCCGAGAAGCTCAACAACATGGGGCTGCAGGCCGCGTCGATGAGCCCCGCCCAGTTCGGGGACTTCATCAAGGCCGAGATCGGCAACTACGCGCGGGTCGTCAAGTCGGCGAACATCAAGGCCGACTGAGCGCCTGAGCTGCGCGCTCAGGCGGCGCTTGCCCGCGTCGCATCGGACGCGGCTTCGTCGTCGTGTTCGGCCAGCACCTGCAGGCCGTGGTCGATCAGCGCGTGCAGCGCCGCGACGCGTTCGACGCCGAGCGCCTCGTTCATCGCCAGTTGCGCCGTCTTCCAGTGGCGCCTGGCCTGCGCGTGCAGCGCCCGCCCGGCCGGCGTGATCTCGATCAGCCGGCTGCGGGCATCCTGGCCGGGCCCCTGCAGCGCCCAGCCCTGCTCGACGAGCAGCCGCAGATTGCGTGTCAGCGTCGAGGCGTCCATGCCCATGCGACGCGCCAGCTCGCCCGGCTGGATCGGCCCGAGCGCAACGATGTGCGACAGCATCGAAAACTGCGTGCCCTTGAGCCCCACGGCGGCCAGTTCGGCGTCGTACAGCCGCGACACGTGGCGCAACAGCTGGCGCAGCTTGAAATTGGTGCAACCCTGCGGCTGTGCACTTTTTTCCGTCATGGTTTATATTGTAGCTGCAAGTATTTTATCTACAACCGCCTTCCCGGTACGGGCGGCCTCCGGACGGAGACAGTATGAAGCCAGGACGCCCCGACACCAACCCGCTGCTCACCGGGCCGATCCTCCCGACCCTGCTGAAGCTGTCGCTGCCCAACGTCGTCGCGATGCTGATGGCGGTGCTGGTGGGCGTTGCGGAGACCTTCTACGTCGGACTTCTCGGCACCCAGCACCTCGCCGCGATGGCGCTGGTGTTCCCGTTCGCGATGCTGACCGGAATGATGTCGGCGGGCGCAATGGGCGGCGGCGTTTCGTCGTCGGTCAGCCGCGCGCTCGGCGCCGGCGACCCCTCGCGCGCCGCGGCTGCGGGGCTGCACGCCGTCGTGATCGGCGCGGTGGCGGGCGCCATCTACTCGGTCGTGTTCCTCGCCTTCGGGCCGGACCTGTACCGGCTGCTGGGCGGCGGCGGCCCGGTGCTCGAGCTGGCGGCCGAATACTCTGCCGTGCTGTTCTGCGGCGCGACCCTGGTCTGGCTGATCAACACGCTGGCCTCGGTGCTGCGTGGCACCGGCAACATGCGGGTGCCCTCGACCGCGATCCTGGGCGCCGCCGGCCCTGCAGATCGCGATCGGCGGCGTCCTCGGTCTGGGACTCGGACCGTTTCCGCGCATGGGCCTTCCCGGTGTGGCGCTGGGGCAGATCGTTGCGAACGCGCTCGGCGTCGCCTTCCTGCTCTGGTACCTGGTCACCGGCCAGGGGCGGCTGACGCTGGCGTTCAAGGGAATCCCGCTGCGCGGCGCGCTGTTCGCGGACATCCTGAAGGTCGGCGCGGTCGCCTGCCTGTCGCCGGTGCAGTCGGTGCTGGCCGTCCTGGTCTTCACCGGACTCGTCGCACGACTCGGTGTCGTTCCGCTCGCGGGCTACGGCATCGGACAGCGGCTCGAATTCCTGCTGATCCCGATCGCCTTCGGCATCGGCGTCGCGGCAGTGCCGATGGTGGGCATGGCGATCGGCGCCGGACAGGTCGAACGCGCGCGCCGCGTGGCCTGGACCGCAGGCGTGGCCTCGGCGATCAACCTCGGCGCGGTCGGGCTCCTGGTGTCGCTCGCGCCCGACCTGTGGGCCGGAATCTTCACCCGGGATCCCGAGGTGCTGTCGTATGCGCGCCAGTACCTGCGCTGGGCTGGACCGGCTTTCGCCTTCTTCGGCCTGGGACTGACGCTGTACTTCGCTTCGCAGGGGTCCGGACGGGTGCTGGGCCCGGTGCTCGCCTCGACGCTTCGGCTGGTGCTCGTCGCCGGCGCGGGCGGTTGGCTGTCGGCAAGATCTGCCGCGGCCTGGGAGTACTTCGCGCTCGTCGGCCTGGCGATGATCGTCTACGGTCTGTCGTCGGCAGCGGCGGTGCGCCTGACGCCCTGGTCGCCGCCCGCACGCAAGGCTCCTGCCGCACCGGCGCGCGCCTGAGGCAGTCGCAGCGCCGGGCGCGCGGCGCCGGGACGTGCGCGTGGCAACGTGCGCGTGGCAACGTGCGCGCCTCGCGGCGGCCGACCCCGAGGGCGATCGCTACAGCAGCGGTCCGAGCCGCTGCTCGCCCCGTTCGTAGACGACGTGCGCGCGCCCGACGAGCAGCGGGTCGATCGCGCCGATGCCTTCGGAATCCTTGTTCGCGTACGGCAGCTTGTGCAGCACATAGCGCATCGCGTTCAGGCGCGCGCGCTTCTTGCAGTCGCTCTTGATCACGGTCCAGGGCGAATCGGCGATGTCCGTGCTGAAGAACATCGCCTCCTTGGCCTTGGTGTAGTCGTCCCACTTGTCGAGCGAGGCCATGTCGATCGGGCTCAGCTTCCAGTGCTTCAGCGGATGTACCTCGCGCTCCTTGAAGCGGCGCCGCTGCTCCTTGCGGCTGACCGAGAACCAGAACTTGATCAGGTGGATGCCGCTGCGCACCAGGTTGCGCTCGAACTCGGGCGCCTGGCGCATGAACTCCTGATACTCCTGCGTCGGTGCAGAAGCCCATCACCCGCTCGACGCCGGCACGGTTGTACCAGGACCGGTCGAACAGCACGATCTCGCCCGCCGTCGGCAGGTGCTGCGTGTAGCGCTGGAAGTACCACTGCCCGCGCTCCATCTCGGTCGGTTTCTCCAGCGCCACGACGCGCGCGCCCCGCGGGTTCAGGTGTTCCATGAAGCGCTTGATCGTGCCGCCCTTGCCGGCAGCGTCGCGCCCTTCGAACAGGATCACCACGCGCTGACCGGTCTCCTTGACCCAGGCCTGCAGCTTGAGCAGTTCCACCTGCAGGCGGTACTTCTGCGCTCGTAGTTCCGGCGCAGCATCAGGTTCTTGTACGGGTAGCCGCCGTCGCGCCAGTCGTCGGACAGCTCCTCGTCCGGATTGGAGCCGATGCGATCGGGCGCGGGCGGCCCGGACTCGAGCAGCGCCTTGCGCAGCGCCGCAGCCTCGTCGGGCGACGCTCCGGCAATGATCGTGCGCAGCGTCTGTGCAAGCGCACCGATGCCGTCGCGCGAGGCCGCGGACACCATGTCGGATGCGGCGGCGACCTGCGCACCGGTGGCGGCCTTGATCGCCGAGGAGACGGAGAAGCTCTCGATGCCGGCAGCATCGAGCCGTGGTGCGATGTCGCCGGACCGGACCGGCCGCGCCCGGCGCGCGCTGCGGCGCGCTGGAGCGGTGGTGGATGCCGTCGGGCCGGCAACTGCCTTCGCATCGACTTGCGATGCGGCGGGCCGGGACGACGCCGAAGCCGGCCCGACGACGGTCAGATTGCGTTTCGTGGCCATGAATCTGGGGCTCCAATTGCTGCACGACATTCGGATCGCGGGCAACGGGGCCGCGCGGCGGAACCGATAACAATATCGGAATGAGGGTTATCCCGTAACCCCCGACTGCATGAGGCGTACCGATCCCGCGACAGACGGGTACCGGCAGCACACCGGCCGCAGCATGGGATCGGCGCAAGTATCCTTCGGCGCATGAACGCACCCGCCTCACCGGCACCCGGCGGCCCCGCGACGTCGATCTCCCGACCCGTCGGCGTCGCCCTGCTGCTGCTGATCGCGGCGACATTCGGTGCCAACCACGTCGCGGCCCGCCTCGCGTTCGACCACGGCGCGAATGTCGCGACCGCAGTCGCGATGCGCTCGCTCGGCACCGCTCTCGCGGTGCTCGTGCTGCTGCGGCTGACGGGGGTGCCGGCCCGCCTGCCTGCCGCGACGGCGCGCCGTGCGCTGCTGATCGGCGTCGGCGTCGCGGTGCAGAGCCTGTGCCTCTACTCGGCGGTGGCGAGGCTGCCGGTGGCGCTCGCGCTGCTGGTGTTCAACACCTTTCCGCTGCTTCTCGGCCTGATCTCGTGGGCCGCGGGCGGCGAGCGCCCGAGCACGCGCGCGCTGCTCGCGATGCTCATCGCGCTCGCCGGACTGTCGCTCGCGCTCGACGTGCCGGGCCGGCTCGCAAGCGCACCCGAGCAACGCGCCGGCCCGATGCTCGCCGGTGTCGGCTTCGCGTTCGCGGCCGCGGCCTCGTTCGCCACCGCGCTGTTCCTGACGACCCGCTGGCTCGACGGCATCGACGGGCGCGTGCGAACGCTGTGGATGATGGGCGTCGTGCTGACCGTCGCGCTCGTCGCCGGCGGCGGCACGATCGGATTCGCCTTCCCTGCCGACCGGACGGGGTGGTTCGCGCTGATCCTGCTGACCGCCCTCTACGGCACGGCGATCACCGGCGTCTTCGTGCTGCTGCCGCGCCTCGGCGCGGTGAACAATGCAGCGCTGATGAACTTCGAACCGATCGCGGCAATGGCGATGGGCTGGCTGGTGCTCGACCAGCGCATGGCGCCGATCCAGATCGTCGGCGCGCTCGTCGTCGTCGGTGCGATCGTGCTGCTCAGCACCGGCCGTCGCTGAGCGGCTCCACCGTGACCGCGACGCTCAAGGTCTGCTCGCCGCCGCCTCGAACGACGCCGCGCAGGGGCGTGACGTCGGAATACTCGCGTCCCCATCCGAGCGTGACGAATTCGGTGTCCGCCAGCTTTCCATTGGTCGGGTCGGCGTCGACCCAGCCGAGGCCAGGACACCACGCCGAGACCCAGGCGTGCGACGCATCGGCGCCGGCGAGCCGCGCCTGTCCCGCGGGCGGATTCGTCAGCAGATAACCGCTGACGTACCGCGCGGGCAGACCGATCGAGCGCAGGCATCCGACCATCAGGTGCGCGAAGTCCTGGCACACGCCGCGGCGCGACTCCAGCACCTCTTCGATCGGAGTGGTCACCGTGGTCGCCGCCGGATCGAACTCGAACTCCCGGTGGATGCGGGCGGTCAGCCCGACGAGCGCGTCGAGCCAGTCGCGGCCGGCGACGAATTCGGCCGACGCCAGCCGTGCGCACGCCGGTGACAGCGGCACGGCCGGCGACGCCAGCAGGAACTGGATCAGCTCGTAACGCGTGGCCGGATCGGCGCCGGCGGCGGCATCGCGCGCCAGTTGCCAGCGTGGCGAAACCTGGCCCGAGGCCGGCACGCGCGCCTGCACTTCGACGACCGAACGGGCGCGCACCTTGAGCCAGGTGTGCGCTCGCGCAAGCGCGAAACGAACGACCGGGTTGCCGAAGTAGTCGCGGTCGCCGCGCAGCTCGGTGGGTTCGGGATCGACGACCAGGTCGTGCTCCAGAACGCGCTGATACGGCGTTTCGCGCGGCTGCAGATGAGCCAGCTGCCAGGCATCGGCAGCGCCGTGGGCATAGCGGTACGCGGTTTCGTGCAGCACCCGGTAGCGCCGGACGGGACTCTTCTCGGTCGCCATCAGGCATTGAACGCGCTCAGGCGCTCCGCGTCGCTGTGACTGAAGACCTGCTGCGACAGCCGGTCGCTCAGGGCGAGAGCAGCACCGCGCAGCGCATGGATCGTGTCCACCAGCCGCGCGCTCTCCGGATTCAGGTCGCGCGCCGGGTCCAGCGTGAGCGCCTGCCGAAGCGGCTCTTCGATCAGATCGCGGCCGCAGGGGCCGAGCACGGGCTCGAGACGACGAAGGAAATCGACGATTCCGGAAGCCTGGAACACCACCGAACGCGGATTCGCCTGGTCGAGCACCAGCAGGTCGAGCACCGGCAACCACTCGGGAGTGGTCATGTAGCGCGAGCGGTAGGTGACGATCGAATCGGAGAGCTCGAGCAGCCAGCCGAGGCCGCGGCGCGCCCCTCTGCGGAAGGCGGTCTGCAGCGCCGCGCACTGGAACAACAGGCGCTCGATGCGGCGGCCGATCGACAGGAAGCGCCAGCCGGTGTCGCGCGTCATGCCGTCGAGCGCGAAGCCGGACAGCGTCATCATGCCGGCGATCGCACGATCGAGCCAGCCGAGCGCGTCGATCAGCGACAGGCGGCTGTCATAGGCCGGGTCCTGCATCAGCCCGTTCAGCGTGCGCCAGTTGTCCATCGACATGCGGTCGCGCAGCGTGAAGGCCACCGCTGCGAGCTGGCGCAGGTTGCCCGGCAGGCCGAGCGGGCGGCTCTCGAGCGACTGCCGAATCGCAGCAGCCCGCGATCGACGTCCTCGTCCGCGTCGATCAGGCCGTTGCGCCGCGCCAGCTCGACCAGGGTCTCGGTGGCCGCGCGGTCCTCGTCGGATTCGGTCAGGCGGTACGACAGCGTCAGGCGCAGCAGACGCGCGGTGTCGTCGCAGCGTTCGGCATAGCGCCCGAACCAGAACAGGTTCTCGGCGAGGCGCGACGGCAGCCGCGGCGCCGGAGCGCACCAGATCCGCCGCCGTGACGGTCGCTGCGCAGCAGCGTGAAGACTGTGTTCACCGGCCGCGACGACAGCACCCAGGTGTCCTTCGATCCCCCGCCGCGCTGCATCGACACGACGCGCGCCTCGTTGCTGGTCGCGACCGCGTGAGGCCGCCCGGCATCACCATGTAGCCCGCCGGCGTCGCGACCGCGAACACGCGCAGGCCGACGCGCGCGCGCACCCAGCCTGCCCGGCTGCGCTCCGGCCAGCACCGGTGCCTGCGACACGTGCACCAGTTCCTGCGCGACGAAGCGCTCGGGATGCCGCGCACCTGGCGCCGGAACGACTTCGCCGCCGCCGCGTCGAGATCCTGGCCGAAGACGAGTTCGAAGGTTGTGGCCGGATCCGCCGGCTTGAACACCAGCGAGCCCATGTGCTCGAAGGCATCCTCGAGCGCGGCGGGTTCGCCGCACCACCAGGTGCCGACCGACGGCATCTTCAGCGGCTCGCCCAGCAGGCGCTCGCCAGCGGCGGCAGGAATCCCAGCAGCGCCCCGGATTCGAGAACGCCGGAACCCAGCGCGTTGGCGATCAGCACCGAGCCGCGTGCGCATGCAGTCGGTCAGGCCCGCCACGCCGAGCGCCGAATCGCAGCGCAGCTCCAGCGGATCGCAGTAGTCGTCGTCGAGCCGGCGCAGGATCGCGTGCACACGCTGCAGGCCCTCGAGGGTCTTCAGCCAGACTTTGCCGTCGCGCACGGTGAGGTCGCCGCCCTCGACGAGCGGGAAGCCGAGGTAGCGCGACGAGCAGCGTGTGCTCGAAATAAGTTTCGTTGAACGGTCCCGGCGTGAGCAGCACCATCAGCGCCGGTCCGCCATCGCGCGGCGCGTAGTGCACCAGCGAATCGCGCAGGGTCGCGAAGAAGCGCGCCAGGTGCTGCGACCCGCAGGTCGCGGTACAGCTCGGGAAAGACCGCGACACGATCAGCCGGTTCTCGAGCGCGTAGCCGGCGCCCGACGGCGCCTGCGTGCGGTCGGCCATCACCCACCAGCGGCCATCGGGCGAGCGCGCGAGATCGGCGGCATACATGTGCAGGTGCACCTCGCCCGGCACGCGCGCGCCGTGCGCGGGCCGCAGGAAACCGCTGTGTCCGAACACCAGCTCGCGGCGGCATCAGCCCCTCGCGCAGCAGCAGCTGCGGACCGTAGAGATCGGCCAGGATCAGGTTCAGCAGCCGCGCGCGCTGCGCGATCGCCGGCCTCGATGCCGTTCCACTCGTCGTGCGGAATCAGCATCGGCAGCACGTCGAGCTCCCAGGGGCGGTCGTGGCCCTGCGGGTCGGCGTACACGTTGTAGGTGACGCCGCTGCTCGCGGATCTGGCGTTCCGCGGACGCAGCCGCTCGCCGACCTGACGCGCGCCGCACCGACGACAGTCATCGAAAACAGTCGCCGACCAGTGCGGCCGCGGCCGCAGCGGTGCCTCGAACAGCTCGTCGAAACGGTCCACCGCGGCCGGATAGGCCGCCAGCAGGTCCGCGGACTTCGTCAATACAGGCCACGCCGCATGTCGAGCGTGAACGGGTGATCCGGATTGCGCGGCTCGTCCACGAACCGCAGCCCGCCAGGCGTGTGGCCGATGCGGAAGAAGCGGGCCAGGCGGCGCGCCTCGGCCTCGTAGGCATTGACCGGGAAGGTGTCGTAATTGCGGCCTCCGGGATGGGCCACATGATACTGGCAGCCGCCCAGCGACCGGTTCATCCAGGTATCGACGAGATCGAACGTCAGCGGCGCGTGCAGCGCCGATCGTCGGGTGCAGGCTCGAGGAAGGCAGCCACGCCCGGTAGCGCACGCCGGCGACGAACTCGCCGACGCTGCCGGTGGGCTGCAGCGGCAGCGCGACGCCCGTTGCAGGTCAGCACGTGGCGATCGTCGATCAGCCCGGTGACCTTCACCTGCAGGCGCTCGAGCGACGAATCGACGTAGCGCACCGTGCCGCCGACCGCGCCCTTCCTCGCCCAGCACGTGCCAGGGCTCCAGCGCCATGCGCAGCTCGACGTCGACCCTGCGCGCGGCGAAATCGCCGAGCTTCGGGAAGCGGAACTCGAAATGCGGCGCGAACCACTCGGGCTTCAGCGCATAGCCGAAATCGCCGAGCTCCTCGAGCACGTCGCTGAAGTCCTCCCAGACGAAGTGCGGCAGCATGAAGCGGTCGTGCAGCTCGGTGCCCCAGCGCTTCAGGCGCTCGGGCTGGTAGGGCTGCTTCCAGAAGCGCGCCACCAGCGCGCGCAGCAGCAGCTGCTGCGCGAGGCTCATGCGCGCGTGCGGCGGCATCTCGAAGGCACGCAGCTCCAGCAGACCCAGGCGACCCGTCGGACCGTCGGGCGAGTACAGCTTGTCGATGCAGAACTCGGCGCGATGGGTGTTGCCGGTGACGTCGATCAGCAGGTTGCGCAGCATCCGATCGACCTGCCACGGCGGCAGCTCGAAGTGGCCCGCCCGACTGCAGGCGCGCGATCTCCCGGAACGCGATCTCGATCTCGTAGACCGAGTCGTTGCGCGCCTCGTCGACGCGCGGCGCCTGACTGGTCGGGCCGATGAACAGGCCCGAGAACAGGTACGACAGCGACGGATGGTTGTGCCAGTAGCCGATCATGCTGGCGAGCAGATCCGGCCGGCGCAGGAACGGCGAATCGGCCGCGCGTCGCGCCGCCCAGCACGAAGTGGTTGCCGCCGCCGGTGCCGGTGTGCCGCCCGTCGAGCATGAACTTCTCGGTCGACAGCCGGGAGGCGTGCGCGGCGTCGTAGAGGAAGGTCGGTCTGCTCGACCAGGTCGCTCCAGCGAACGCCGCCGGCTGGATGTTGACCTCGATCACGCCCGGATCAGGCGTCACGCGCAGATGCGGTCAGGCGCGGATCGCGCGGCGGCTCGTAGCCCTCGAGGACCACGGGCAGGCGCATCTCTTCGGCGGTCGCCTCGATCGCGGCGACCAGCTCCAGGTAGTCCTCCAGCGCCGACATCGGCGGCATGAAGAGGTGCAACCGGCCATCGCGCGGCTCGGCGCACAGCGCGGTGCGGGTGATCCAGGCCGCCGATTCGAACGGCGCCGGCATCCGCTCGGCGAGGCGGGCATCGGCTGCATCCGCGGGCTGCGCACCGCCGGGTGGCGCGTTCGCTGCCGCAGCGGCCTGGCTCCCCGTCGCTTCCTCCGCCATCCCCGGCACCTGCTGGCGGATGCGTCGATACGGCGGCAGAGGCGCAAAGGATTGCGTCGGATCGGGCGGGTGCACGTACGGGTAGTCGACCGCAGCGGCCCACGGCTGCGAATCCAGCGGCAGGCGAAAGCCGATCGGCGAATCCCCCGGCACCAGATAGCAGCGCTCGTCGCGCAGGAACCACCGCCCCGTGCGCCAGCGCGGCCCGCACCCTCGTTGCGTGCCACCGGCAGCACGTGACCCACGCCCGATCCAGTCCCTGGTCGAACACTCGCCGCAGCCGCTCGCGCTCGAGCGGATCGTCGAGCCGCGCATCGAACGGATCGACGTTGACCGGCAGGCGCCGCTCGCGCCACAGGTAGTAGCAGACGTCCTCGAAGGCGGGAAACACGTGCTCCGGATCGAGGCCGAGCCGGGTGGCCACGGCGGCCAGGAACCGCCCGGCCTGCGCCTCGGTCACGCCATAGTCGACCGCCTCGTCGGCGAACAGCGTCGGGTCGCGCCACAACGGCTCGCCGTCGCGGCGCCAGAACACGTTCAGCGACCAGCGCGGCAGCTGCTCGCCCGGATACCACTTGCCCTGCCCGAAGAACTGCAGGCCCTGCGGCGCGTAGTGCCGCTTCAGGCGCGCCAGCAATTCGGCCGCGCGCAGGCGCTTGGTCGGCCCCATCGCCTCGGTGTTCCACTCGGCACCGTCACGGTCGTCGACCGACACGAAGGTCGGCTCGCCGCCCTGGGTGAGCCGCACGTCGTGCGCGACCAGATCGGCATCGATGCGCCGGCCCAGGGACTCGATGTCCTGCCACTGCTCCTCGCTGTACGGCTTCGTGACGCGTGGCGCTTCCCAGACGCGTTCGACCTTCATCGAATGCTCGAACGTGCATTCGCTGCTCTCGACCATGCCCGACACCGGCGCCGCCGACGACGGCTCGGGGGAACACGCCAGCGGGATGTGCCCTTCGCCGGCAAGCAGCCCCGAAGTCGGATCGAGGCCGATCCAGCCCGCGCCGGGCAGGTACACCTCGCACCAGGCATGCAGATCGGTGAAATCGGCCGCAGGCCCGGAAGGGCCGTCGAGCGACTTGACGTCGGGCGTCAACTGGATCAGGTAACCCGACACGAACCGGGCCGCGAGCCCGAGATGGCGCAGCAGCTGCACCAGCAGCCAGCTCGAATCGCGGCACGACCCGGAGCCGCTGATCAGGGTCTCCTCGGGCGTCTGCACGCCCGGCTCCAGCCGGATCAGGTAGCGGATGTCCTGCTGCAGCCGCTGGTTCAGCGCGACCAGAAAATCGATCGTGCGCGTGCGCTCGCGCGGCACCGAAGCGAGGTAGGCGGCAAAGCGCGGGGTCGCCGGAAGCTTGACCAGGAAGGGAGCGAGTTCGTTCAGCTGCTCCGCGTCGTAGGCGAACGGCACGTGTTCGGCCTGCGGTTCGAGGAAGAAGTCGAACGGATTGAACACCGCCATCTCGGCGACCAGGTCGACCTCGATCCGGAACTCACCGGTCTTCTCCGGGAACACCAGTCGCGCCAGGTAGTTCGACTGCGGATCCTGCTGCCAGTTGACGAAATGCTCCGCCGGCGAGACGCGCATCGAGTAGCTGAGGATGCGCGTGCGCGAATGCGGACACGGGCGCAGACGCACGACCTGCGGTCCGAGCGAGACCTGGCGGTCGTAGCGGTAGTGCGTGACGTGATTCAGCGCGACATGGATGGACACGGCGGACTCCCGGGAACGGACGACGACGAACACGCGGTGACGGCCGGGTTCGGAACCGAAGGGATGCTAGCAAACGGCATGCCCGCATCCGGACCGCCGTGCCGCCGGCGACGCACCACGCGCGTGCATGGTGCACACCGGGCAGGCACTCGACGGCGGCCTGACGCAATCCCTGTGCAAGTCGGGAAGCGAGGGGTTTCGCGGATTCCGGCGGGGCTGCCGGGAAGGCTCGGGGCTGCCGGGACTACCGGCTCATCCCGCCCACGTCCGCCGCCGCGCGCTCGGCACCGCAGATCTCCTTCGGGCACGGGTAAGCGTAGTAACGGTTGTTGAGGTAGCGGGTCACCAGGTCGATCTCCTCGCTGCGCCAGACGGCGCCGAGTTCGCGATCCCAGCGCACGACGCTGTCGCGAACCTGCGCGAAGGTTCTGGCCACACGCGTCGCGCGCTGGTGCACGCCGCTGTCGTGGCACCGGTCGCAGCGCGCCTCGTACAGCGCCTGGCCGCGGGCCAGCCCTGCCGTCCCCGCCTGGGCCCATGCGCCGGCCGAAACCAGTCCGCACGCCAGACCGATCGCGAGGTTTCGCAACGTCGTCATCCCGTTCTCCAATTGCCCGCGCGCCGGCGACCGGTCACGCGCCCCGCGCCCAGTCGATCGCGACCGCCGCCGCCGCCATGCCGAGCGACGCGGTCACCGTCACCAGTGAACCATAACCGGCACAGGCCAGCGGCGCTCCCGGCGCGGCGCCCTCGCCGTCCCCGGCTCCGTCCGCCGGCGCCTCGCGAAACGCCTGCGGCCTGTGCCCCTCGAACCACAAGGCCGTCACGCCGAACTTGCGCCCCTTGTCGCGCGGGTAACCGTGCTCGCGGCGCAGCCGCGCGCGCACCGACGCCAGCAGCGGATCGCCTCGTGTCGACGACAGGTCGTCGCGCCGCAGGCCGAGCGGATCGACGACGCGCGCCGGCGCCGCCGCAGACCACCAGCGGCTGGCCGCGCCGCCGGCACAGCGCGATCATCGCCGCCTTGGCGCGCGGCTGGTCGATCGCATCGATCACGATGGCGCCGCCGGGAATCAGCGCCCCCGCGTTGTCGGGCGTGACGAAGTCGTCGACCAGATCGACCCGGCAGGCCGGACGAGATGCCGGCGATCCTGCGCGCCATGACTTCGCCCTTGCCGGCGCCCAGCGTCGCCTCGAGCGCCTGCGACCTGCCGGTTGATGTTCGACTCGGCGACGTGGTCCATGTCGATCAGCGTCAGCGCTCCGACCCCGGAACGCGCCAGCGCCTCGACCGCCCAGGAGCCGACGCCGCCGATGCCGACCACCGCCACGTGCGCCGCCGACAGGCGGGCGAACGCCGTCGGCGCCGATCAGCCGCAGCACGCCGCCGAAGCGCCGCGTCGGATCGGCCCCGGCGTCGCCGCCGGGATCGACCGCGCAGGCCTGCGTCATCGACGAGGCCAGGGTCATCAGGGCAGCAGGATCGTCGAACCGGTGGTCTTGCGCCCCTCCAGGTCGATGTGCGCCTGGCGCCGCGTCGGCCAGCGGATAGCGCTGGTCGATCGCGATCTTGCACCTTGCCCGAGCTCACCATCTTGAACAGGTCGGCGGCCATCTCGTCGAGCGTTGGCGCGGCTCGGCGGTGTGCGCCATCAGCGACGGCCGCGTGATGTACAGCGAGCCCTTGCAGCGCGGTCAGCGGCATCGGCGGCACCGGGCCCGGACGCGTTGCCGAAGCTGACCATCAGGCCGAACGGCTGCAGGCTGTCGATCGACGCCTGGAAGGTGTCCTTGCCGACCGAGTCGTAGACCACCGGCACCATCTCGCCGCTCGGTGATCTCGCGCACGCGCTCGACCACGTTCTCCTTGCTTGTACAGGATCGTGTGGTCGCAGCCGTAACGTGCGCGCCAGCGCGGCCTTCTCCTCGGAGCCGACGGTGCCGATGACCGTGACGCCGAGCGCCTTCGCCCACTGCATCGCGATCAGGCCGACACCGCCGGCGGCGGCGTGGAACAGGATCGTCTGCCCCTTCTGCAGCTTGTAGGTGCGCCGGAACAGGTACTGCACCGTCAGGCCCTTGAGCATCATCGCCGCGCCGGTCTCGTAGCTGATCGACGTCGGCAGCTTGACCAGGTGCTCGGCCGGCATGTTGCGCAGCTGCGAATACGAGCCGGGCGGCCGGCCGGCATAGGCGACGCGGTCGCCCGACCGCACGGTCTTGACGCCCTCGCCGACCGCGACCACCTCGCCCGCGCCTTCGAGGCCGATTCCGCGCCGGCAGCGGCATCGGGTACAGGCCGGTGCGGAAGTACACGTCGATGTAGTTCAGGCCGATCGCGTGGTGGCGCACCTGCACTTCGCCGGGCCCGGGAGGCGCCGACCTCGACGTCGACGTAGTTCATCACCTCCGGCCCGCCGGTTCTGCTCGAGACGGATCGCCTTGGTCATTCTGGGTTCTCCTCGCATGGGTCTGGAAGACGGTCGCCGCGATCAGTAGGTGCCGGGATACTGGCCGCCGTCGATCAGGAAGTTCTGCCCGGTCACGTAGCCGCCTGCGCGCTGCACAGGTAGGCGCAGGCCTGGCCGAACTCGTAGGGGTCGCCGAGGCGTCCGGCCGGGATCGTCGACAGCCGCGACCGCGATCGCCTCGCTCGACGTCGACTGCCCTGCGCCTTCGCCTGTCGCGGCCGAGCGTGGCGCGGATGCGGTCGGTGTCGAAGCTGCCGGGCAGCAGATTGTTGATCGTGACGTTGTGCGCCACCGTCTTGCGCGCGACGCCCGCGACGAAGCCGGTCAGCCCGGAGCGCGCGCCGTTGGACAGCCCGAGCACGTCGATCGGCGCCTTCACCGAGCTCGACGTGATGTTGACGATGCGGCCGAAGCGGCGCTCGATCATCTCGTCGACCGTCGCCTTGATCAGCTCGATCGGCGTCAGCATGTTCGCGTCGATCGCGCGCGATCCAGTCTCGCGGGTGAAGTTGCGGAAGTCTCCGGGCGGCGGTCCGCCGGCGTTGTTCACGAGGATGTCGATCTGCGGGCCGCCGCCAGCGATTCGGCCCGGCCTGCCGGCGTGGTGATGTCGCACGCCACCGCCACCACCGTCACGCCGGTCTCGCCGCCGATGCGCGCGGCCGCCTCGCGCAGCGGCTGCTCCGAGCGCGCGTTGATCACCAGATTGACGCCCTCCTGCGCCAGCGACGATCGCGCAGCCGTAGCCGAGCCCCTTGCTGGCGCCGCACACCAGCGCCCACTTGCCCCTGATTCCGAGATCCATCGTGTTGCCTGCCTTCCTGGTAGTCGGTCCGGTGGTATGCGCCGTCACGCGGCGACGCGACAGAATACTGCGTTCGCAGGCGCGCGACCGCGCGCCCGGAATGGGCACGCGGGCCTTTTCGAACGGATCAGAACGCGCCGAGCGCGAAGCAGGGATTTCCCGGGGTCAGCGCTTGCGCAGGAACGATCCCAGCACGCCGCGAATGATCTCGCGGCCAAGCGTCGAGCCGATCGAGCGCGCCGCGCTCTTGGCGACCGCCTCGATCACCGAGTCCTTGCGCCCGCTGCCGCCCAGCACTCCGCCCAGAGCGCCGCCGAGCGCGTCCGTGATCGAGCCGCCCATGCCCCCGGCGACCTCGCCCGCCGCGCCCTGATCCGCCTGGCCGCCGCGTCGCTCCGCGCGCGGCCGGCGCGCCCTTCGCCGCGCCGCGCTTGCCGTTGCCGTTGCCGCGCAGTTTCTCGTAGGCCGATTCGCGGTCCAGCGCTCTTGTCGTAGACCCCGGCGACGACCGAGATGCCAGCAGCGCCGCGCGCTCGCGCGTCGTCGATCGGGCCGATCCGCGACGCCGGCGGCACGACGAAGCGCGCGCTCGACGATCCGGGGACGCCCCTTCTCGTCGAGCAACGACACCAGCGCCTCGCCCACCCCGAGCTCGGTGATCGCCTGCTCGGCGTCGAACTTCGGGTTCGCGCGCATCGTCTCGGCCGCGGCCCGCACCGCCTTCTGGTCGCGCGGCGTGAACGCGCGCAGCGCGTGCTGGACGCGGTTGCCGAGCTGTCCGAGCACGGTGTCGGGCACGTCGAGCGGGTTCTGCGTGACGAAGTACACGCCCACGCCCTTGGAGCGGATCAGCCGCACCACCTGCTCGACCTTCTCCAGCAGCGCGCGTCGGCGCCTCGTTGAACAGCAGGTGCGCCTCGTCGAAGAAGAACACCAGCTTCGGCTTGTCGCGGTCGCCCACCTCGGGCAGCTGCTCGAACAGCTCCGACAGCAGCCACAGCAGGAAGGTGGCGTACAGCCGGGGCGCGTTCATCAGCTTGTCGGCGGCCAGGATGTTGACGACGCCGCGGCCCTCGCGCGTCGGTCTGCATCAGGTCGTCGAGGTTCAGCATCGGCTCGCCGAAGAACTGGTCCGCGCCCTGCGAATCGAGCGTCAGCAGCCCGCGCTGGATCGCGCCGATCGAAGCCGCCGAGACGTTGCCGTACTCGGTGGTGAACTCGCGTCGCGTTGTCGCCGACGTACTGCAGCATCGCGCGCAGGTCCTTGGCGTCGAGCAGCAGCAGCCCGTGCTCGTCGGCGATCTGGAACACCAGGTGCAGCACGCCCTCCTGCGTCTCGTTCAGGCCGAGCATCCGCGACAGCAGCAGCGGGCCCATGTCGGAGACCGTGGCGCGCAGCGGATGGCCCTTCTCGCCGAAGACGTCCCACAGCGTGACCGGCGAGCCGGCGAAACTCCGGCGCCGGCAGGCCGAGCTGCTCGCAGCCGCTCCTTGCAGCTTCGGCGACAGCGTGCCCGGGCTGCGAGACCCCGGCCAGGTCGCCCTTCACGTCGGCCATGAACACCGGCACGCCGATCGACGAGAAGCGCTCGGCCAGCACCTGCAGCGTCACCGTCTTGCCGGTGCCGGTGGCGCCGGTGATCAGTCCGTGACGGTTGGCCAGCGCCGGCAGCAGCAGAGCTCGGTCTGCCGGAACGGCGATCGCATGGGTTCGGGCATGTCGGTCGGCCGGCGCGAACCGGCGATCTGGACATTGAGGGGCGTGCGATGGCTAAAATGCTGACGGATTCCCGCGACACGAGATTCATTCGAACACTGCGCAGCGCCGTTGCGCATGCAAGCGCGCATGGCGCCACGAGAGGTCAAGCCATGGCCGGCCATTCCAAGTGGGCCAACATCCAGCACCGCAAGGGCCGCCAGGACGCCAAGCGCGGCAAGCTGTTCACGCGCGCTGATCAAGGAGATCACCGTCGCCGCCAGGCTGGGCGGCGCCGACCCGCCGACCAATCCGCGCCTGCGGCTGGCGATGGACAAGGCGCTCCGAGGCGAACATGCCGAAGGACACCGTGCAGAGCGCGATCCAGCGCGGCGCCGGCGGTCTCGAGGGCGCCAACTACGAGGAGATCCGCTACGAGGGCTACGGCATCGGCGGCGCGGCGGTCATCGTCGACTGCATGACCGACAACCGCATCCGCACCGTCGCCGAGGTGCGCCACGCGTTCTCCAAGAACGGCGGCAACCTCGGCACCGACGGCTCGGTGGCCTTCCTGTTCAAGCACTGCGGGCAGTTCCTGTTCGCCCCGGGCACCTCCGAGGACAAAGTGATGGAGGCCGCGATCGAGGCCGGCGCCGACGACGTCGTGCAGCGACGACGAAGGCGGCATCGAGGTCGTCTGCGCCCCGACCGACTTCGCCGCGCGTGCAAGCAGGCGCTCGGCAAGGCCGGGCTGAAGGCCGACGTCGCCGAGATCACGATGAAGCCGCTCAACGAGACCGTCGCTCGCCGGCGACGACGCCGTGAAGATGCAGAAGCTGCTCGACGCGCTCGAAAACCTCGACGACGTGCAGCAGGTCTACACGCAACGCCGATCATTCGACGAACAGCTAGGCACGCCGCATGAAGATCCTGGTGGTCGGTTCCGGCGGCCGCGAACACGCGCTGGCGTGGCGGCTGTCGCGCAGTCCGCGCGCGTGCAGGTGGTCTACGTCGCGCCCGGGCAACGGCGGCACCGCGCGCGAGCCCAAGCTGCAGAACGTGCCGATCACCGACCTGCAGCACGCTGGCCGAGTTCGCCGAGCGCGAGAAGGTCGCGTTCACGGTCGTCGGCCCCGAGGCGCCGCTGGCCGCCGGCATCGTCGACCTGTTCCGCGACCGGGGCCTGCGCATCTTCGGCCCGACGCAGCGCGGCCGCGCAGCTCGAGTCGTCGAAGGACTTCGCCAAGGCGTTCATGAAGCGCCACGGCATCCCGACCGCCGAGTACGAGACCTTCACCGACGCCGCCGCCGCGCACGCCTACGTCGACGCGACACGGCGCGCCGATCGTCGTCAAGGCCGACGGCCTGGCCGCCGGCAAGGGCGTGGTCGTGGCCGCCATCGCTCGACGAGGCGCACGCCGCGATCGACGCGATGCTGATCGACAACCGCATGGGCGACGGCCGGCGCGCGCGTCGTGATCGAAGACTTCCTCGCACGGCGAAGAGGCCAGCTTCATCGTGATGGTCGACGGCCGGAACGTGCTGCCGCTGGCCTCCAGCCAGGACCACAAGCGGCTGCTGCGACGGCGACCAGGGACCGAACACCGGCGGCATGGGCGCCTATTCGCCGGCGCCGGTGGTCACGCCGGAGATCCACGCGCGCGTGATGCGCGAGATCATCATGCCGACCGTCAACGGCATGGCGGCGCGACGGCATCCCGTTCACCGGCTTCCTGTACGCCGGCCTGATGATCGACGCCAGCGGCCAGCCGCGCACGCTCGAGTTCAACTGCCGGATGGGCGATCCCGAAACGCAGCCGATCATGGCGCGCGTCAAGAGCGACCTGGCGGCGGTGTTCGAGAAGGCCATCGACGGCACGGCTCGACGAGGCCGAGATCGACCTGGGACCGCCGCACCGCGCTCGGCGTCGTGCTGGCGGCGCAGCGGCTACCCCGACGACCCGCGCAGGGGCGACGACGATCACCGGGCTGCCGGCCAACGGCAACGGCACCGAGTCCGACTGCCTGGTGTTCCACGCCGGCACCGTCGAGCCGACGGGCGCGACGCTCACCAGCGGCGGTCGCGTGCTGTGCGTCACCGGCGCTCGGCGACTCCGTCAAGATGGCGCAGGCGCGCGCCTACCAGGGCGTCGACGTCGATCCGCTTCGACGGGCATGCAGTACCGCCGCGACATCGGCCATCGCGCGATCGCGCGCAAGCGGTGACCGCGGGCGACGCAGCCGAAAGCCCTGCCGATGAGCGCCGCGGCTGGCCGCGCATGCGCGCGCCGACGGCGTCGACGCCGGCGCGGTCCGCGACTACCTGACCGGACTGCAGGACGCGCATCGTCGACCGGCCTCGAATCGATCGACGGCAGCCGTTCCGCACCGACGCCTGGCAGCGCCCCGAGGGCGGCGGCGGCATCACCCGGGTGATCGAGGACGGCAGCGTGTTCGAGCGCGGCGGCGTGCTGCTTCTCGCACGTGACGCGGCGAGCGGCCTGCCGCCCTCGGCCAGTGCGCAGCGCGCCGCACCTGGCGGGCCGGCCCTTCGAGGCGATGGGCGTGTCGCTGGTGCTCCACCCGCGCAACCCGTACGTGCCGACGGTGCACATGAACGTGCGCTTCTTCGTCGCGCGCCCGGCGGCCGGCGCCGCCAGCGACGGACCGGCGTGGTGGTTCGGCGGCGGCATGGACCTGACGCCGTACTATCCGTTCGAAAAGGACGTCGTGCGCTTCCACAGCGTGTGCCGGCAGGCGCTCGACGCCGTTCGGCGCCGACTGCCACCCGCGCTTCAAGAAGTGGTGCGACGACTACTTCTTCCTGAAGCACCGCAACGAGGCGCGCGGCGTCGGCGGCATCTTCTTCGACGACCTGAACGAGCCCGGCTTCGAGCGCTCGTTCGCGCTGACTGCGCAGCGTCGGCGACGCCTTCCTCGACGCCTACGTGCCGATCGTCGAGCGCCACCGCGACGCAGCCCTACGGCGAGCGCGAGCGCGACTTCCAGGCGTACCGTCGCGGCCGCTACGTCGAGTTCAACCTGGTGTTCGACCGCGGCACGCTGTTCGGCCTGCAATCGGGCGGGCGCACCGAGTCGATCCTGTGTCGATGCCGCCGCGTGGCGCGCTGGCGCTACGACTGGCATCCGCGAACCCGGGTCGCCCGAGGCGCGCCTGTACGACGAGTTCCTGGTCCCGCGCGACTGGGTCTGACGCGACGCTCCGGACGGATGCCGGCCGACCGCAGCCGCATCGGCATCCTGGGCGGCACCTTCGACCCGATCCACGTCGGGCATCTGGCGCTGGCGCGCTCGGCGCGCGAGGCGCTCGGCCTCGACGAGGTGCGCTTCATGCCCACCGGACGCTCGTGGCAGAAGACGCACGGTCGGCGCGAGCGCCGCCGCAGCGGCTCGAGATGGTGCGGCTCGCGATCGCCGCGACGCCGGGGCTGCGTCGCCGACGATCGCGAAGTGCGGCGCGCAGGGGCCGAGCTACACGATCGACACGCTCGCCGAGCTGCGCGCCGAACTCGGCGCCGAGGCCGCGCTGGTGCTGCGTGCTCGGCAGCGACCAGCTGCGCAACCTGGCCACCTGGCATCGCTACGACGAGCTCTCTGCGGCTACGCGCACATCGCCTGCACGCAGCGCGAGCGCGTGCCGCCTCGAACGCTGCCCGAACCGCGGTCGAGGCGCTGCTCGCCGGGCACGGTCGCGCACGCGCCTGCCCGACGCGCCCGCGGGCGCGATCGTGTTCTTCACGATGCCGCCGGTGCCGGTGTCGGCGCACCGCGCTGCGCGCGCAGCTGGCGCGCGGCGAGCGACCGGTCGGAATTGGTTGCCGCCGGCGGTTCTGGACTATATTGAGCGCCATCGAGCTCTATCGCACCGGCGCGGTCGGCCTGAACACGGCGCCCGGATCACAAGGAAACGGATGGATCTGCGCAAGACTGCAACGCGTCGTCGTCGACGCGCTCGAAGACGTCAAGGGCCAGGACATCCGGGTCTTCAACACCACCGGGCAGACCGACCTGTTCGACCGCGTCGATCATCGTCACCGGCACCTCGAACCGGCAGACGCGGTCGCTGGCCGCGCACGTGCGCGACAAGGTCAAGGAGGCCGGCGGCACGTCATCTCGGTGGAAGGCGACGACACCGGCGAGTGGGTGCTGGTCGACCTCGGCGACATCGTCGTGCACGTGATGCAGCCGGCGATCCGCAGCCTACTACAACCTCGAGGAACTCTGGGGCGCCAAGCCGGTGCGGATGAAGTGGCTCGGGCGGCAGGCGGCCGAAGCTCCGGCAAGCTCGGCGACCGCGGCGACCAAGCTCGCCGGCGAAGAAGGCCCCGGCGGAAGCCCGCCCGAAGGCGCCGGCCAGGGCTGCGGCAGCGCCGCGAAGACGCCGGCGCGCAAGCGCCGGCCGCGCACCGCCGCGGGCTGAGCATGCTGATCCGCATCGTCGCGGTCGGCACGAGGATGCCGGCCTGGGTCGATGCGGCGGTCGAGGACTACAGCCGACGCCTGGCCGGCGACTGTCAGGTCGAATGGCGCGAGGTGCGCGCCGAGCCGCGCGGCGCCTCGGCGCCACGCGACAGTCTGGATGGCAGCGCGAGGCGAGCGCATCCGTGGCGCGCTGCCGCACGGGCGCGCGACCGTCGTCGTCCTCGACGAGCACGGCCGCGACCTCGACACCCGGCGACCTCGCCAGCCGTCTGCAGCGCTGGCGCGACGACGGCGCGCCGGTGGCGATCGCTGATCGGCGGTCCCGACGGCCTCGACCCGGCGCTCGAACGCGACGCCGACGAGACGCTGCGGCTGTCCAGCCTGACCCTGCCGCATCCGCTGGTGCGGGTGGTGCTGGCCGAACAGCTGTTCCGCGCCTGGTCGTCCTCGCCGAGTCACCCCTATCACCGCGACTGAAGCGCCTGCCGCCGACATGACCGACCTTCATCTACCTCGCCTCGAAGAGCCCGCGCCGCCAGGAACTGCTGCGCCAGATCGGCGTGCGCTTCGCGCTGCTGCTCGCCCGACGACGACGAGGACGCCGAAGCGCTCGAGGCGCTGCGCGCCGGCGAATCGCCGCCGGCTACGTGCAGCGGGTCGTGCTCGCCAAGCCGAGGCGGCCGTCGAGCGGCTGGCGCCGGCGCGCACTGCGCGCCGGCGCCGATCGCTGGTCAGCCGACACCACCGTCGCGCTCGGCGGCACGATCCTCGGCAAGCCGGTCGACGCCGCCGACGCCGCGCGACTGCTGCGCCGGCTGTCGGGCCGCACGCATCGCGTGCTGACCGCAGTGGCGCTGGTGCGCGGGCAGCGCAGCGAGTGCGTCGTCAACGTCTCGCGCGTGACCTTCGCCCGCCTGTCGGCCGCGCGCAGATCGACGCCTACGTCGCCGGCGGCGAGCCGATCGACAAGGCCGGCGGCTACGGAATCCAGGGCGCGCGGGCGCCTTCGTGCGGCGGATCGACGGCAGCCACTCCGGTATCATGGGTCTGCCCCTGTACGAGACGTCGCCGGCTGCTGCGCGGGGCCGTGCCAGAGCCCGCGATGACCGAAGAGATCCTCGTCAACCACACCGCGCACGAGACCCGCATCGCGGTGGTCCAGCAGGGCGTCGTCCAGGAACTGCACCTCGAGCGCGCCGCCACCCGCGGCCTGGTCGGCAACGTCTACCTCGGCAAGGTCTCGCGCGTGCTGCCCGGCATGCAGTCCGCGTTCATCGACATCGGCCTGGAACGCGCCGCCTTCCTGCACGTGGCCGACCTGTGGCAGTCGCGCAGCCACTCGCGCAACGGCGCCGGCCACCCGATGCCGATCGAGAAGCTGCTGTTCGAAGGCCAGCCGCTGCTGGTGCAGGTGATCAAGGATCCGCTCGGCACCAAGGGCGCGCGGCTGTCGACGCAGATCAGCATCGCCGGCCGGCTGCTGGTCTACCTGCCGCAGGATCCGCACATCGGCGTGTCGCAGCGCATCGAGCGACGAGTCCGAGCGCGCAGCTGCTGCGCGCCCGGCTGCAGAAGCTGCTGCCGGCCGACGAGCGCGGCGGCTTCATCATCCGCACCTCGGCCGAGGACGCGATCGACGCCGAGCTCGAGGCCGACATCGCCTACCTGCGCAGGCGCTGGCGCCAGATCCTCGACGACAGCCAGCGCGAGCCCGCGCCCTCGCTGCTGTACCAGGAGCTGAGCCTGTCGCAGCGCATGCTGCGCGACGTCGTCGGCGAGCAGACCGGCGGCGATCCAGATCGACTCGCCGGAGGAGCACGCGCGGCTGGTCGAGTTCGCGCCGTACCTACGTGCCCGGCGTGGTCGATCGCCTGCGCGACTACGACGGCGAACGGCCGCTGTTCGAGCTGCTCGGCGTCGAGGGCGAAATCGAGCAGCGCGCTGTCGCGGCGCGTCGACCTGAAGTCGGGCGGCTACCTGATCATCGATCAGACCGAGGCGCTGACCACGATCGACGTCAACACCGGCGGCTACATCGGCGGGCGCAACTTCGACGACACCATCTTCAAGACCAACCTCGAGGCCGCGCACTCGATCGCGCGCCAGCTGCGCGTGCGCAACCTGGGCGGCATCATCATCGTCGACTTCATCGACATGAACAGCAGCGAGCACCGCGACGCCGTGCTGCTCGAGCTGCGCAAGGCGCTGGCGCGCGACCGCACGCGCACCTCGGTCAACGGCTTCACCGCGCTGGGCCTGGTCGAGCTCACGCGCAAGCGCACCCGCGAATCGCTGGCGCACGTGCTGTGCGAGCCCTGCCCGACCTGCGCCGGGCGCGGCGCGGTCAAGACCGCGCGCACCGTCTGCTACGAGATCCTGCGCGAGATCCAGCGCGAGGCGCGCCAGTTCGATCCGAAGGAATTCCGCATCCTCGCGTCGCAGCAGGTCGTCGACCTGTTCCTCGAGGAAGAGGCGCAGCCGCTGGCCGCGCTCGGCGACGCGATCGGCAAGCGCATCTCGCTGCAGGTCGAGAACGTCTACGCGCAGGAACAGTACGACATCGTGCTGATGTAGGCTCGGCGTCGTGCTGGCGACGGAAGCCGGCGACGCACCCAGGGCTGTTCAGACAGGAATCGAGAAATCCATGACCTACCAGATGAAACGATCGCGGATGGCCTCCCTGTGGGCGGGACTGCTGCTGGCCGCGGCCCTGCCTTTGTCCGCCGCGGGACAGACCGCGGCCCAGGCTCGACCGCACCGTGCTGCCGATCGCCGAGCCGAAGCGCCCGGTCTACACCGAGATCGACGCGCGCAACGTCAAGCCGCCGCCGCGCTTCGAGGTCAAGGCGCCGGCCGGCGCGCCGAACGTCGTCATCGTGCTGATCGACGACCTGGGCTTCGGCGTGCCCAGCAGCTTCGGCGGCCCGATCGCGATGCCGACGCTGGACAAGCTGGCCCAGGACGGCCTGCGCTACAACAACTTCCACACCACGGCGCTGTGCTCGCCGACGCGCGCGGCGCTGAAGTCGGGCCGCAACCATCACACGGTGAACATGGGCTTCATCACCGAGATGGCGACCGGCTTGCCGGGTGCCACCGGCCAGATCCCCAACGCCACCGCCCCGCTGGCGGAGATGCTGCGCCTGAACGGCTATGCCACCGCCGCGTTCGGCAAGTGGCACGAGACCGCGGCCTGGGAAGCCAGCGTGGCCGGGCCGTTCGACCGCTGGCCGACGCGCCAGGGCTTCGACAAGTTCTACGGCTTCCTCGGCGGCGAGACCAACCAGTGGGCGCCCTACCTGTACGACGGCACCGCGGTGGTCGAACTGCCGGCCGACCCGAACTACCACTTCATGACCGACATGACCGAGAAGGCGCGCGCCTGGATCAAGCACCAGAAGGCGCTGACGCCCGACCGGCCGTCGTTCGTCTATTTCGCGCCCGGCGCCACCCACGCCCCGCACCACGTGCCGAAGGAGTGGATCGCCAGCTGGAAGGGCAAGTTCGACCAGGGCTGGGACAAGATCCGCGAGCAGTCGCTGGCGCGGCAGATCGCGATGGGCGTGGTGCCCGCCGGCACGAAGCTGGCGCCCAAGCCGCCCGAGATCAAGGACTGGGACACGCTCTCGGCCGACGAGAAGCGCCTGTTCACGCGCCAGGCCGAGGTGTTCGCCGCCTTCGTCGAGTACACCGACCACGAGATCGGCCGCATGCTGAAGGCCTTCGAGGAAGTCGGCGAGGCCGACAACACGCTGGTCGTCTACATCGCCGGCGACAACGGCACCAGCGGCGAAGGCGGCCAGAACGGCATGTTCAACGAGTACACCTACTTCAACGGCGTGCAGGAGAAGGTCGAGGACATGCTGAAGAAGATCGACCAGTGGGGCGGTCCCGAGACCTACCCGCACATGGCGGCCGGCTGGGCGGTGGCCTTCAACAGCCCGTTCGGCTGGATGAAGCAGGTGCCGTCCGACTTCGGCGGCACGCGCAACGGCATGGTCGTGCACTGGCCGAAGGGCATCAAGGCGAAGAACGAGATCCGCAGCCAGTTCAGCCACGTGATCGACGTCGCGCCCACGGTGCTGCAGGCGATCGGCCTGCCCGAGCCGAAGATCGTCAACGGCGTGAAGCAGATCCCGATGGCCGGCACCAGCCTGGTCTATTCGTTCGACGACGCCAAGGCCAAGGAGCGCCACACCACGCAGTACTTCGAGATCGCCGGCAACCGCGCGATCTACCACGACGGCTGGTTCGCGCGCACGATCCACAAGGCGCCGTGGGAGGCCAAGCCGCGCCGGCCGCTGCAGGACAACTCGGCCTGGCAGCTGTACGACGTGCGCTCGGACTTCAGCCTGGCCAACGACCTGGCCGCGCAAGAACCCGAAGAAGCTGGCCGAGATGCAGGCGCTGTTCCTGAAGGAGGCCGGCAAGTACGGCGTGCTGCCGATGGACGACCGCGTCTTCGAGCGGCTGGATCCGGCGGCCGTCGGGCGCCCCGACCTGATGGGACGACGCACGTCGCTGACGCTGGCCGAGGGCATGACCGGCATGATGGAGGGCGTCTTCGTCAACGTGAAGAACCGCTCCAAGACCATCACCGCCGAGATCGAGGTGCCGGCCGAGCGGCGGCAACGGCACCGTCATCGCGCAGGGCGGGCGCTTCGGCGGCTGGTCGCTGTACGTCAAGGACGGCGTGCCGGGCTACGACTACAACTTCCTCGGCCTGCAGCGCACGTCGATCGCGTCGTCCAAGAAGCTTGGCGCCGGCAAGGCCGAGCTGCGCTTCCAGTTCGACTACGACGGCGGCGGCCCGGCCAAGGGCGGCCTGGGCACGCTGTTCGTCAACGGCGAGAAGGTCGCCGAGGGACGGATCCCGGCCACGCAGCCCGGCCTCTTCTCGGCCGACGAGACCGCCGACGTCGGCATCGACCTGGGCACGCCGGTGGTCGAGGCCATCGGCGCCGAGGCGAAGTCGCGCTTCACCGGGCGCATCCCGAAGGTGACGGTGGAGGTGAAGTGACTCAGGCCTGATTCCTATCGCAGCAGGCTGAGCACGCTCTGAGGCAACGCGTTGGCCTGTGCGAGCATCGCGACGCCGGCCTGCTGCAGGATCTGCGCGCGCGACAAGGTCGCCGTCTCGACGGCGAAATCCGCATCGACGATGCGGCCGCGCGCGGCCTCCATGTTCTCCGCTTGCACCTGATAGCCGGCGATCGCGTGGTCGATCCGGTTCAGTTGCGCGCCCAGCCGGGAGCGGCCGGCACTCACATAGTCGATCGCGTCGTCGATGTCCGCGATCAGGTCGTGCGCGCCGCCCGCCGAGGGCGCCGCCAGGTAGGCGTCGAGCGCGGTGTTCAGCGCAGTCAGGTCGTTGCCGACGCTGCTGCCCGACATGCGCGCGTCGATCATCGACAGCGACAGCCGGCTGTTCGCGGACGCGTCGCCGCCGATCTGCAGTTCGGTCGTGGCGGTCGAGGTCGTCGTCTGCGCCGCAGTGACGATCGTCTCGCCGTCGAGCGTGGGTCCGAAGAAGTGCACGTGGTCGCCCGGCGTCAGCGTGTTCTGGATCGAGATGCGAACGCCGAAATCGGAGTAGTTCAGCACCTCGTTCGGATCGCCTGTCGGCGTCAGCGTCTGGCTCGTGACGCCGTCGCTGAGCGTGATCCGTGAACGGAATTCGACAGCGTGAAGGTCTTGCCGGCGGCGGCATTGGTGACGTCGATCCCCGTGACGGCCAGGCTCGGACCCCATCCCGTGCGAGAACGAGTCGCCGACCGCGAGCGTCGACGACGGCGCGGCCACCGTCGACGTCGTCGACGCGGCGCCGGTCGACCCGTCCAGCAGCTTCGTGCCGTTGAACGCCGTGCTGCGCGCGACGTTGTCGACCTGGTCGCGCAGCTGCCGCATCTCGCCCGCGATGTAGGCCTGCTCGCCGGCACCGAGCGTGCCGTTGGCGCCCTGCACCGCCAGTTCGCGCATCTTCTGCAGCGCCTCCTGCACCTGACCCATCGCCCCTTCGGCGGTCTGCACCATCGACAGGCCGTCGTTGGCGTTGCGGATGCCCTGGTTGATGCCGCGCACCTGAGCCTGCATCCGTGACGCGATCGCAAGGCCCGCCGCGTCGTCGCGAGCGCTGTTGACGCGCAACCCCGACGACAGGCGCTGCAGGGAATTCGCCAGCAGCGCCCCGCTGCCCGCAAGGTTGCGCTGAGCGTTCAGCGACACGATGTTCGAATTGATGGAAAGCATAGGGGTCCCGTGTCGACCCGCGATCCGGACGTCTCCGAACGCCTCGAACCGATCGACACTGTCGGCACCGTCGCGGGTCCTGTCTCTATCGGCACGAGGCGGTGTGAACTTGAGCACATGCCGGGGCGCGAGGATCGCTCCGACGCATCAGTCGTGGGTTACCGGAATACGACACCCGAATCGGCGCGCGGTCACGGCAGCACGCGATGCGCCACGCCCACGTACACCGGAATCCCGACCAGGATGTTGAACGGGAAGGTCAGACCGAGCGACATGCCGAAGTAGAGGGACGGATTCGCCTCGGGGATCGCGTGGCGGATCACGGCGGGCACTGCGATGTACGAGGCGCTCGCGGCAAGCACCATCAGCAGCGCGGCATTGCCGGCGGACACGCCGAACAGCGCGCTGAGGCCGAGCGCCAGCGCGGCGTGCGCGATCGGCCCCGCGATCGCGTAGACGACCAGCCAGGGCGACCGGCCCTTCAGCTGGCCCATGTTGCGCGCGGCCAGCAGGCCCATGTCGAGCAGGAAGAACGACAGGAGGCCCTTGAACAGGTCGACCGCGAACGGCTGAAGGGCCTTCTCGCCCGCTTCGCCGGCCAGAAGCCCGACCACCATCGCGCCGAGAAGCAGCAGTTGCGCCCCGTCCGTGAGCGCCTCGTGCAGGATGCGGCCGATCGGCGTCGCCGCGGTGCCCGGTGCGCCCGAAGAGGTCCCGGCGCGCGGGGAGTCTGCCGCGCCGCGCTTGCGCACCAGGTTGGCGAGCACGACCGCCATCACGATCGCCGGCGACTCCATCAGCGCCATCGCGGCAGCCATGTGCCCGCCGTAGGTCAGGCCGTTGCTGTCCAGGTATTGCACCGCCGTGATGAAGGTCACCGCACTCACCGATCCGTAGGTCGCGGCGATGGCGGCGGCGTCGAAGCCGTTCAGAAACCGCCTCAGCAGCCAATAGCCGGCCAGCGGCACGGCGAAGGCGAGGGCCAGCGCCAGCCCGAGACTGATGCTCACTTCGGCCGTCAGCCCCGAACGCGACAGAGCAAAACCGCCCTTCAAGCCCAGCGCCATCAGCAGGTACAAGGACAGGAAACGCGAGATCGGCTGCGGAATCTCCAGGTTGGAGCGCAGGGCGCCGGCCAGGATGCCGAAGATGAAGAACAGAATTGCTGGATCGAGGAAGCTCTGCATGGGTTGCACCCGGGAGCGGACGGCGCGCGAGGATAGCGCGCAGGCGAAGACCTGCAAAGTGCGGGGTCACAGCGCGGGCTCACAGCGCGGGCTCACCTGCCTTCGATCGGGGCGCATAATCCGAGGCACGAATCCCGGCCGCTGCGCAGCAACACTTCCATGACCTCGACCCGCAATGAAACGGACAGCTTCGGTCCGATCGAGGTTCCCGCCGACGCGCTCTGGGGCGCGCAGACCGAGCGCAGCCGTCGTTTCTTCGCCATCGGCGAGCAGCGCATGCCGCTGCCGATCGTGCATGCCCTCGGGCAGATCAAGCGCGCGGCCGCCGAGGTGAACGCCGCGCTCGGACTGCTCGATGCGACCAAGGCCGACGCGATCGCCCGCGCGGCCGGGCGGGTCGCGGCCGGCGAACTCGACGCCGAGTTCCCGCTGTCGGTCTGGCAGACCGGCTCGGGCACGCAGACCAACATGAACGCCAACGAGGTGATCGCGCACCTGGCCTCGCGCTCCCTGGGCGGCGGTCTCGGGCGGCGAACGGCTCGTGCATCCGAACGACGAGGTCAATCTCGGGCAGTCGTCGAACGACGTGTTCCCGACCGCGATGCACGTCGCCACGGTGCTGCAGATGCGCGCACTGTTCGTGTCGCTCGGCCGGCTGCGATCGGCGCTGCGCGCCAAGGCCGACGCCTTCCGCGACACGATCAAGATCGGCCGCACGCACCTGCAGGATGCCACGCCGGTGACACTCGGCCAGGAGTTCGGCGGCTACGACGCGCAGCTCGCAATCGCCGAGGAGGCGCTGCGCCGGGCGCTGCCCGCTGTGCGCGCGCTGGCGATCGGCGGCACTGCGGTCGGCACCGGCCTGAACACGCATCCCGAGTTCGGCGGCAGAGTGGCCGCGACCCTCGCCGCGCGCCTGGGCGAAGCGTTCGTCGTCGCCGACAACCGGTTCGCCGCGATGGCCGGACACGAGGCGCTGGTCGGCCTGCACGCCGCGCTCCGGACCCTGGCTGTCGCGCTCACCAAGATCGCCGGCGACATCCGCCTGATGGGCAGCGGCCCGCGCGCCGGCATCGGCGAGCTGCGGCTGCCGGAGAACGAGCCCGGCAGTTCGATCATGCCCGGCAAGGTGAACCCGACGCAGGTCGAGGCGCTGACGATGGTGTGCGCGCAGGTGATGGGCCACGACGTCGCGATCGGCATCGCCGCGAGCCAGGGGCATTTCGAGCTGAACGTCTACAAGCCGCTGATCGCCTTCGACGTGCTCGACAGCGTCCGCCTGCTCGCCGACGCGATGGCCAGCTTCTCGGCGCACTGCGTCGAGGGCATCGAGATCGATGCCGTGCGCATGAAGGCACTGCTCGACAGCTCGCTGATGCTGGTCACGGCACTCGCACCCCACATCGGCTACGACCGTGCCGCCCGGATCGCGAAGCACGCGCACGCCAGCGGGATCGGCCTGCGCGAGGCCGCGCTGGCGCTCGGGGGCATCGACGCCGCGCAGTTCGACGAATGGGTCGACGCGCGGAGAATGCTGGGCACCGGCCATCCTGCGCACGCGCCGATCGTCGCGGCAGGCGACACACGCGCGGGTGGCCAGGAGCCCGAATGACCGAACCGCTGCTGCTCACCGTCACGCAGATCTCGACTTTCGACGGCGCCCGCCTGCTCACCAGGGCGAGCGGCTTCTTCTTCGAACGCGGCGAACGGCTCTTCCTGGTGACCAGCCGCCACGTGCTGATCGACGAGCCCAGCAGGCATTTCCCGGACCGGATCGCGGTCGATCTGCACGTCGACGAACAGAACCTGACGCGCGCGACCGGCTTCTCGATGCTGCTGTACCGCAACGGCAGGAGCAACTGGCGGCAGGGCCGCGACCAGTCGGGCGAGATCGACGTGGCCGTGATCGAGATGGACCGGTCGGCGCTGCCGGCCCGGGCCGTGTTCAGAGCGTTCACGCCGGCGCACCTGCAGGCGTCCCTGTCCGAGATCGAGGTCGGCTCGCCGCTGCTGATCGTCGGCTTTCCGCTCGGCTTCCACGACACGCTGCATCACCTGCCGGTGGTGCGCCAGGCAGTGATCGCCTCGTCCTTCGGACTGCGCTTCCAGGGGCAGGGGTATTTCCTGACGGA
Source organism: uncultured beta proteobacterium (assembly GCA_963849015.1). Taxonomy (GTDB): domain Bacteria; phylum Pseudomonadota; class Gammaproteobacteria; order Burkholderiales; family Burkholderiaceae_E; genus Quisquiliibacterium. Next base: position 8,737 of record CAWKFK010000005.1, on the reverse strand, counting down.
CGCGCGCACGCACCGGGGCACCAGCGGCGCGCCGGTCGTGATGCGCGCGACGACGCCGGAGTTGCGCGACAGCGCACTGCCCTGGAAGCTCCTGGGCGTGCACTCGGCCCGCATGGACATGGGCACACGCGATCTGCTGCAGGACGAGTCGCTGGGCCTGAACTGCACCTGGTATGCGGACATCCTGATGACGCTGACCGGCGGGGCCGACGGCACGGCCGGCCCCGCCGGAGCGGTCAGCGGAACCGCACGCTGACCGACGGGTTGCCCGGCAGCCCCTCGTAGACGGCGCGCACCGTGGTGCCCGCCTGCGGCGGCAGCAGCCGCGTGAACGAACCGAGCGACAGCATGTCGCCCGGCTTCAGCGTGATGCCGGACTTCTTCAGGTCGTCGGCCAGCCAGACGACGGCATTGAGAGGATGCTCGAGCAGGGCGCTGCCCTTGCCGACGTCGAGCTGCTTGCCGGTGCCATCGACCAGGCGCACGGTCATGTCGCGCAGCGCGTTCGCCATCGCGGCATCCGCGCGCACCGGGACCGCGGCCCCAAGCACCCCCAGCCGCGCGCCGACGTTGACGTAGTTCAGGGTCGTGCCGCCGATCTTCGAAGGATCCTCGACCAGCAGGTCGGGCAGCTCGATGAACGGGTGGACCGCGCTGAGGTGCGCCAGCACCTCCAGCGGTGTCTTCGCGTCGTGGATGGCCGAGTCCTTCACGACGGCGATCATGTCGGCCTCGAACAGGGGCCGGGCGCCGAACTTCGCCGGCACTTCGGCGCCGTCGCGCAGGATCATGCGCTCGAACAGGGTTCCGCGCACCGGCGCCGGATAGTTGAAGCGCTGCTGCGCGACCTTGCTGGTCAGCCCCGCCTTGTAGCCGACGACCGCGCCGTAGCGCTGGCCCAGCTGCCGGGTGAACTTGCCACGTGCGCACATCGCGCCTTCGATCGTCATCGACGCCGGCGGGTTCGGCAGCGGCTGCAGCGCGGCGTAACGCTGCACCATGTCGGCCACTTCGGCATCCGTGGGGCAGGTCGGCGCATCCGGCGCCAGCGAAGCGCAGCCGGCGGTGAGTGTCAGCAGTGCGGCAGCGGCAAGGGCCCTGGTCATCGTCGTCTCCTCGTTCTTGGCGTCTTGTGCGGGTCTGGCCAGTGTACTGCTGCGGCGTGCTCCTGACAGGTCTGCCCGGATGAAGCGACAATTCCGGGTTCGGATCCATCCCCGCCCCTTCCCGATCCCAGAGGCCGCCTTGAACCAGCCGCACGCAGCTCCCGTGAACTTTCTGGACCCGCGCAAGTTCGTCGACCCGGTGCGCACCGCCAAGGGCGAGCTCCGCGCCACGGTCGCACTGCGCGCGCTCGACACCCTGTGGTTCAACACCGGGACGCTGTGCAACCTGGCCTGCACCGGCTGCTACATCGAGTCGTCCCCCAGCAACGACCGGCTGGCCTACCTGGAGGCCGCCGAAGTGGTGGCCTACCTCGACGAGATCCGCGCGCGGCAGCTGCCGACCCGCCTGATCGGCTTCACCGGCGGCGAACCGTTCATGAACCCGCAATTCATCGAGATGCTGGACGCGTCGATGGCGCGCGGATTCGACGTGCTGGTGCTGACCAACGCGATGCGCCCGCTGGAGAAGCGCCGTGACGAGTTGCTGGGGCTGCAGCGCAGGTACCCGCAACAGCTGACGCTGCGCGTGTCGCTGGACCACTACGCAGCGCCGGTGCACGAGCGCGAACGCGGCGCCCGCAGCTGGGCGCCCGCGATCGAAGGCCTGCGCTGGCTGGCGGCGAACGGGTTCCGCATCAACGTCGCGTCGCGGCAGCTGTCGGGCGAATCGCAGGGCGAACTGCGCGCGGGCTTCGCGCGGCTGTTCGCCGAACTCGGCCTGCAGGTCGACGCGAACGACCCGGTCGACCTGGTGCTGTTCCCCGAGATGGACACGCGCGTCGACGTGCCCGAGATCACCGAGGCGTGCTGGGGCATCCTGCACAAGTCGCCCGACGACGTGATGTGCGCATCGTCGCGGATGGTCGTCAAGCGCAAGGGCGCGACGGCGCCGGTCGTGCTGGCCTGCACCCTGCTGGCTTACGACCCGCGCTTCGAGCTCGGCGCGACGCTCGCCGAGGCTTCGCGCCCGGTGGCGCTCAACCATCCGCACTGCGCCAAATTCTGCGTGCTGGGCGGCGCGGCCTGCAGCCGTTGACGCCACACGCGGCGTTCTGCGCGGCGCGGCCCCGGGTCGCTCCCCGCGCTCCCGACCCGCGCGCCGGCAGGTCTCAGGCCTTCTTCTCTCTGGGAATCCGGCCCATCAGGTAGAACTCCGGATTCGGCATCATTCCCGACAGGTTCGCCATCCGGTTGGACAGCGCGAAGAGCGCCGCGATCGCGCCGATGTCCCAGATGTCCTCGTCGCTGAAGCCGTGCTGGTGCAGCCGTTCGAAGTCGGCGTTCTCGAGCGTCGCCGACGACAGCGCCACCTTCATCGCGAAGTCCAGCATCGCGTGCTGGCGGGGCGTGATCTCGGCCTTGCGGTAGTTGGTCGCGACCTGGTCGGCGACGCGCGGGTTCTTCTCGTAGATGCGCAGGATCGCGCCGTGCGCGACGACGCAGTACAGGCAGCTGTTGGCCGCGCTGGTGGCGACGACGATCATCTCGCGATCGCCCTTGCTGAGGCCGCTCTCCTTCAGCATCAGCGCATCGTGGTAGGCGAAGAACGCGCGGAATTCCTCCGGCCGGCGCGCGAACTTCAGGAACACGTTCGGCACGAAGCCGGACTTCTCCTGCACGCCGAGAAGCAGGCGTGCGGATGTCCTCGGGAGATCGTTTTCGAGAGCGGGCATCGGGTAGCGGTCGTGCTGATGCGGTCATCGTCGTTCTCCTGGGGAAAGGGGCGCCGGAGGTCGTCCGGCGATTCGGTAGCGAAGAAAGGTGCCGCGCGCGTTCAGCGCGGCGATCGTGAGCCCTGAACGGCCGTCGAGAAAACCGAGCCGGACGAAGTAGCCGCGCAGGAAGGTCCAGGCGGCGTGCACCACGGCGGACACGAAGCCGCCGCGGCCGCGGGCGCGCAGGCGTTCCGCGCCCAGTCGCGCGTAGCGTTCGGTCTTCTCGATCGCGTCCGCGAGGGAATCGACGCTGTCGTGCAGCAGTACGCCGTCGAGGCGGCCATGCGGCAGCGGGCAGTCGACCCGCTCGTGAACCGCGTCGTTCGTGAATCGCGCCGATCCGCGCCGGAACAGGCGCAGCACACGGTCGTCGCGCCAGTCGCCGTGCCGGATCGGGCGGCCGCAGAACGAGGAGGAACGCGTGATCCAGTAGCCGGCAGGGCGATCGCGGTCTGGCGTGGCACCCTGCGTCCTTGCCCCGTCGGTCGTGGCCGCCCCGGACGGATCGCCGCCGTCATCGGACGGCGCGCCCTCGCCGCCTGCCAGGCCGTTTCGCACGACGCGCAGGATCGCCTGCCGCAGGTCGTCGTCGACCACTTCATCGGCATCCAGCGACAGGATCCAGTCGCCCGTCGCAAGGTCGAGCGCCCGGTTCTTCTGCGGGCCGAAACCGGGCCAGTCGGTCACCACCACCCGCGCGCCGAGCCCGCGCGCGATCTCGACCGTGCCGTCGGTGCTGCCGCTGTCGACGACGATCACCTCGTCGGCGAACGCCACCGAGCGCAGGCAGCGCTCGATGCGGTGCGCCTCGTTCTTCGTGATGATCGTTACCGACAGCCTGGGTGGGCCCACGAGGAGAGTTCCGGATCTACGGCCAGCCGACGCTGCCCGGCGGGGTCCGGACAGGCTGCACATGCCTGTTATCCTCGTCATTTTAGTGGTTCGACGAATGCCATCGACGGTTCTGGTCACCGGCGCAGCCGGTTTCATCGGCATGCACGTGAGCCGCCCTGCTCCTGGCGGAAGGTGCCACGTGATCGGGGTCGACAGCCTCAACGACTACTACGATCCGCGGCTGAAGTTCGCCCGCCTGGAGCAGCTGCGCGCGAAGTCGCCGTCGGACTTCGAGTTCGTGCACCAGGACATCGCCGACGCAGCCGCGATCGACCGGCTGTTCGGCACCCACCGCCCGCGGCCGCGTGATCCACCTTGCCGCGCAGGCCGGCGTGCGCTACGCGCTGACCAGACCGTTCAGCTACGTCGACAGCAACCTGCAGGGCAGCACGGCGATCCTCGAAGCCTGCCGGCATCACGGCGTCGGACACCTGGTGTTCGCCAGCAGCTCCAGCGTCTACGGCGGCAATCACAAGGTGCCGTTTTCGGAGCGCGATCCGGTCGACCATCCGGTGAGCTTCTACGCGGCGACCAAGCGCGCCAACGAACTGATGGCGCACAGCTACGCGCACCTGTTCGGGCTGCCGGTCACGATGCTGCGCTACTTCACCGTCTACGGACCATGGGGCCGGCCCGACATGGCGATCTGGAAGTTCACCGACGCGCTGCTGCGCGGCACCGCGCTCGACGTCTACGCGGGCGGCGAGCTGTTGCGCGACTTCACCTTCGTCGAGGATGCCGCGCGGGCCACGGTCGCGCTGATGGACCGCCGCCGGCAGGCTCCGCGCGCCGCCGCCGATGCCCCCGGCAGCTGGCGCGCCGAATCGCCCGACACCAGCTGGGCGCCGTTCGAGGTCTACAACATCGGCCGCAGCGACCCGGTGTCGGTCAACTCCCTGCTGTCGCTGCTCGAGATCGCTGACCGGCCGGCGGGCCCTGCGCAACGAGCTGGGCATGCAGCCCGGAGATGTCGAGCGGACCTTCGCCGACACCGCCAAGCTGCGCGTCGGCGCTCGGGCGCCTGCCGGAAGTCGCGCTGGCCGACGGGCTGGAACGCTTCGTGCGCTGGTTCCGCGGCTATCACGGGCTCTGACGCACGCGACCGGGCGTGCGCCGCGCAGCCAGCAGCAGTCCGAGCATCGCCATCGCGAGCATGCCGTGCTCGTGATGCAGGGTCGTGTTCAGCAGGCCGGCCGCGGCGGTCACCAGAAGCGCTCCGAGCGAGGCGGTCCAGATCATCGCGGCACCCGGATCGCCACGAGCATCGTCGCGCATCCGCCAAAGGGCGACCGCCCACGATCCCAGCAGCGCGACGAGCCAGGCGATCCCGAAGATCCCGCGCTCGGCGAGCGTGTTGGCGTAGAGACTGTGCGCATGCGCCGCGAAGTACAGCGGCTGCGTCCCGCAGTCGCGCGGCGCCGCGCACAGGGTTTCGCGCGTCAACGTCCGGAAGCGGTCGTTGCCGATGCCGAACAGCGGATGATCCTGGAACGCCAGCCCTGCCACCCGCCAGAGCTGGTCGCGGAAGGCAAGCAGGCCGGCCTGGCTCGGACGAGACACGAACTTCTCGACGAAGCTCTCGCCCGACGGCTGAAGCGGGCCCGGGCTGACCCGACCGACGACCGCATAGGCGATCGCGGCAGCGAAGACCGTCGTCAGCAGCACGATGCGCAGGCGCGAGCGCGTCAGCCAGCCCCGGGCGACCGCCTCGCCACCGCCCTGCGGATCACGCGTACCGGGCGCCAGCCAGGCCGTCACGGCAAGGTGCAGCACGGCCGCGCCGATCGCCGCTCGGCTGGCCGAGATCAGCAGGCAGACCAGCAGGATCAGGACCGAGGCGTGCACGGCCCAGCGCCCGACCGGACGCGTGCCGCGCGCGCGCAGCGCCAGGCCGACGGCCGCGGCGCAGGCGATGGCGAGATAGATCGCACTGTGGTTGACGTGTCCGACGGAGTGCAGTTCGAACATCGCGGGTGGCGGCGCCCGAAGCAGTTCGAACAGGCCCCAGCACGACGCGACCACCGCTCCGGCGACGGCCGCCGCCAGCGCCATCCCGGCCTCGCGCATCGAGTACGGCGACCGGGCGATCATCCACGCGGTGGCGAACATGCGTATCGGGTCGCCGGCCTCGCGCAGTGCCCCGGGCCAGGCTGCCGCGCCGGCGCCGGCCAGCAAGCTCGCCGCGACGACGCCCGCGAACACGGTGTCCTGCGCGGTCCATGCCGCAGGGTTCCAGCCGCGCGGACCACGGGCTCGCCACCACACGACCAGGAACGCGATCCAGAGCAGCTGCTTGGGCACCTCGAACAGCGGCAGCACGAACAGCAGCGCACACAGCACCGCCAGTTCGGCGCGGCCGACGCCCGGCGCCGGATCGGCGCGCGTCGCCGTCTGCAGAGAATCGCGCAGCGGGGCCAGGGCGCGCCCCTCTCAGCCCTGCGGGCGCTTGACCACGCGCAGCACGAACTCCAGCGTCGAGGCGCGGAACACGAAACACCAGTTGCGCTCGTAGGCGAGCGGGCTGGCCAGGAAGATCAACCTGCCGATGTTGCCCATCAGGCCCCCGAAGGACAGCCTGCGCAACTCGATCTCGAACACGTGCCCTTGCGAGGTGTAGTGCGCGACCTGTGCACGCGTGAAGTGATCGAGCGAGAAGTACGACAGGTGGTGCAGATGCGTCGGGTCGCGCCACGACGACAGGCTGGTGAAGTGCGGGGTGCGGATCACGATGCGCGCCCCGTCGCGCGCCACCCGGTGCATCTCCTGCATCAGCGGCGGGATCTGCGGCACGTGTTCGATCACGTTGTCCAGCAGGATCTCGTCGACGGTCGAGTCGCCGAACGGCAGGCGCACGGTGATGTCGGCGAGCACGTCCACCGCGGGCGTGGGGTACCGGTCGACACCGACGAAGCCGTCGAGACGCTTGCCGCCGCATCCCAGGTTGAGCCGCAGGGCCGGGGTCATCGCGGCGTCTCTCCATCCGGACCGACCGCAGCGCCGCGCACCAGCGACGCGAACAGCGCCTCCATGCGATCGAGCATCGCGTCGCGGTTGAACCCCGCCAGCCGCTGCGCGCGCGCGGCGCGCCCCAGCCGTTCGCGCAGGGCCGGATCCGCAAGCACACGCCGCAGCGCATCCGCGAGTTCGTCGACGCGACCCGGCGTCACGAAGAGTGCGCTCTCGCCGTCGGTCGCCAGCTCCGGAATCCCGCCCACCGGCGTCGTCACGCAGCAAAGCCCGACCGACATCGCCTGCGCCAGCGCCTGAGGCACGCCCTCGTGCAGCGTCGGCAGGACGAAGACGTCGAGCGCGCGCAGCCACGGCAACACGTCGGTGCGGTTGCCCGCGAACGTCACGCGCGCGCGCAGACCGAGGCGGTCGACCTGCTCCTCCAGCATCGGACGCTGCGGACCGTCGCCGACGATCAGCAGATCGGGCGCGTCGGGCTGCATCGACGCGAGCGCCTCGAGCAGCAGGTGATGGCCCTTCGCCTTGCGCAGCGTCGCGACGATGCCCAGCACCAGGCCGGTCGAGGCCAGAGCGAGCGCCGAGCGCGCGAGCGTCCGATCCCCCGGCGAATACAGCGCGGTGTCGATGCCGGTCGGCACCGACACGATCCGCGAGCCGTCGAAGCCGTACTCGTCGATCAGCGATCGGCGCATCGTCTCGCCGGTCGTCACGATCCGCGCCGTGGCCTGGCGGTACAGCCAGCGGTTGGCGCGCGAGCGCGGGATCGGCGTCGAGATGTGGCGCGTGCGCACCAGCGGCGGCGGATCGGGCAGCGTCGCGCACGACAGTGCGGCAAGCCAGGTGTCGGTCGAACTGTGGGTGTTGATCACGTCGAAGCGGCGCGAGCGCAGCAGCTTGCGCATTGCGAACAGGGCGGGCAGCCGCTTCTTTTCGATCGGCAACGGCAGCAGCTCGATGCCCTGTTCGCGCGCCGCGCGCGCGATCGGCGCGTGCGGCGGGCAGGCGATCGCCACCTGGTGGCCGCGTCCGATCAAGCCGCCCGCCTCGCTGAGGATGCGGATCTCCTGCCCTCCCCAGCCGCAGGAAGCTTCGGTGTGCAGGATGCGCATCGGCGCGCTCATCGCATTCACCCCGGGCCCGGCGCGGCCGACGCGTACTGGATGCGGTGCAGCTGCGCATAGATGCCGCTGCGCGCGATCAGCTCGTCGTGCCGGCCCTGCTCGACGATGCGCCCGCCTTCGAGCACCACGATCCGGTCGGCGCGCTCGATCGTCGACAGACGGTGCGCGATCACCAGCGTCGTGCGCCCGCTCATCGAGCGCTCCAGCGCCTGCTGCACGTCGCGCTCGGTCTGCGAGTCGAGGGCCGATGTCGCCTCGTCGAGAAGCAGCACCGGCGCGTCCTTCAGCAGCGCGCGCGCGATCGCCAGGCGTTGCCGCTGACCGCCGGAGAACTTCGCGCCGCGCTCGCCGACCGGCGCATCGAGTCCCAGCGGCAGCGCGCGCACGTGCTCCGCGAGGGCGGCAGCGGACAGGGCCTGCCAGATGTCGTCGTCGGTGACCGGACGCGACACGCCGAAGGCCACGTTGGCACGCACCGTGTCGTTGAACAGCACGATGTCCTGGCTGACCAGCGCCAGCTGGTCGCGCAGTCCGGCCAGGGTCAGTTCCTCGATCGGCACGCCATCCAGCAGGATGCGTCCCGAGGTCGGCGCGAAGAAGCGGGGCACCAGGTTGATCAGCGTCGTCTTGCCGCCGCCCGACGAGCCGACCAGCGCGATCAGTTCTCCCGGGCGAACGTCGAGGTCGATGCCCTGCAGCGCGTCGCGATCGGCACCCGGATAGCGATATCCGACGTTCTCGAAGCGCAGCGCGCCGCTCGAACGACCGAGCGTGCGGGTGCCTGTGTCCGGCTCGGCGCCGTGGTCCAGAAGCTCGAACACGCTCTCGGCGGCGGCGAGGCCGCGCTGCAGCGGCCCGTTGATGTCGGCGA
>CAWKFK010000004.1:0-185177 GCA_963849015.1 uncultured beta proteobacterium | reverse complement strand
AGTCGCAGTCCTGCAGGTTCTGGCCTTCGGAAATGCAGTCGGTGGCGAAGAGCAGGTCCAGCTCGCCCTCGTCGGCCAAATCCGCCGGCCGCTCCTTGGAGCGCGGCGAGAACGCCGTAAGGATGGACGCCAGGTCCTTGCGCAGATGTGGCAGCGTGCTCTGATTTCGGCCCGAACCGGTAACGAGCGCCGACTCGATGCCGAGCGTGGCCTTCGCCCACGGCGCCAGTTGCGCGTAGAGGTATTCGGCGGTGTCCGCGAAGGCGGTGAAGACGATGAACTTGCGGTTGCCGGCATTGATCGGGTTGCGGCATTTGTCCTCGATCATGTTGCGCAAGGCGGCCAGCTTGGCGTCCCGGGCAGCATCGACCTGCTTGGCTGCGGCCAGCAGGGTGGCCAGACGGTTACGGTCTTCGATCAGGTCTTGTTTCCAACGGATGAGGTCGACGTCGCTGAGCAGTACCTTGACCTTGCGCCCGACCAGCAAGGTCTCGAAGGCGGGGTCATCGATGTCGACGTCGGCGATGTCGATTTCCTCGATGTCGGAAGCAGAAGCCTCAATGCGTGCGAGCGTGGTCTCCACGTCGCGAAGCTGGCGCTCGACGGTCAGGGTGAAGGAAGACACCGCGCTTTCCATGCGCTTGAGCACGTTGACTCGCAGGAGGTGGATCAGGCTCTCTTCGCGGTCCACCTGGCGGAAGAAGCTTTCACCCCCGCGGATCTGAGTGCTGTACTTCGCGTCATAGGCGGCCTGTTTGTGGGGCAGGACGTAGCGCAATGGCGCATAGCTGGCCAGATTGAGCCGCCGGATCTCTAGGTTGATGTCCCGGATGCTGCGGAACTCGCCGGCACGGTCCACGTCGGCCTTAATGTTGATCGGTGGCAGACGATCCGGGAAGCGGCCCGTCTCGCTGGTGCCGTAGTACTTCTCGATGTGCTTGCGCGAGCGGGCGATGGTGAGGTGATCCAGTAGGGTGAAGTAGTCGAAGCCCAGCATCTCGACCAGCCTCGCGGGTGTCTTCTCGGACTCGTCGAGGTTCAACCAGCGGTTGAACTGGGTCTGCGCCTTGCGGGTGGTCGCCTCGATGCTGGCGATGCCGTGTTCCAGCAAGGCGGTGTCGTCGCCCTCCGTGACGAAGGCGATCTGGTTGCGCAGGTCGGCCAGGCGGTTATTGACGGGCGTGGCCGACAGCATCAAGACCCGTGTCTTGACACCTTCCTTGATGATCCGTCGCATCAGACGGTCGTAGCGGGACTCCTTGCCCTTGTGCGTGGCCTTATTGCGGAAGTTGTGGGACTCATCGATCACCACCAGGTCGTAGTTGCCCCAGTTCACGTGCGACAGATCGATGTCGCCAGACGTGCCGCCGTCGCGCGAGAGATCGGTGTGGTTCAGGACATCGTAGTTGAAGCGGTCGGCCGCCAGGACGTTGCGCTTGTCGTTGGCCTTGTAGAGCGTCCAGTTGTCGCGCAAGCGCTTGGGTGCCAGTACCAGCACGCGATCGTTGCGCAGCTCGTGGTACTTGATGATCGCCAGGGCCTCGAAGGTTTTGCCGAGGCCCACGCTGTCGGCGATGATGCAGCCGCCGAAGCGGTTGAGCTTGTCGATGGCGCCGACCACACCATCACGCTGGAATTTGAAGAGCTTCTTCCACACCACCGTATTGCGGATACCCGTGGCGGACTTGACGATGCGCTCCTCGTCCATTTCATCGCCACTGTCGCGAAACAGGTGATGCAGGATGAGTGCATACAAGGAGAAGGGGTCGCGGTGCTCGCCAATCGTGCGGAGAGCTTCGAGTAAAACTTCACGCCCACTGTTGGCGTCCGCAGAGTGAGTCCGCAGAGCGGCCCATTGATGATCGAACCATCTGGCAAGTTGCGCGGCTTCATCGGCCGACTCGGAAGCCTGGATCAAGCTTAATGGGTTTCCCGGAGTCAAGCCGAGCCCATCGGTGCTGAAAGCAAAGGAACCGAGAACTACCTGCTCCGGCTGCTCTTGACCATTTCGTATGACTGCCGCCCCTTGCGGCACCGGGCCCGCAGCTCGGCGCAAGTCGACCTTGTCGCCGATCCATTTCGCACACTGGTTGGCTAGCCACCGGACCTGTAGGCGGTTGCGTGCGGCACGATCGCCTTCGACACCCAAGAACCCCAACTCCGCGTCGCCGGGAGGCAGAACGAGCTGGACGCGTTCCAGCGCCGTGAGCGCATCTCGCAACTCTGCAAACGCGAAGAGGGAGAACGACGGGGTCACGCAGCCGAGCTGGTTGCCATGCTTTAGATGGGGGCGCATTAGGTCGATGACGCGGTCTGCGCCCGTGTTGTGGATCAGTTTCATGACCGGCGCCCCCCTTTCAACAGATCATCCCCGCCTTCCTGCTGATCGCCCAACGACTGCTGCCTGATCCAGCCGTCGATGTCCGCACGGGAGAAGCGCCATATCCCGCCCACCTTAAAGGCCGGAATCTTCTTGGCCGCTGCCAAGCGATAGACCGTGCGCTTGCCCACCTTGAGGTAGGCAGCCACTTCATCGAGGGTCAATATCTGTCCGGGCTCGTCTTTCATTGCTTCCCCACCCGGCGAGGGTGGCACAGGCGGTAGTGACAATCCTGGCAAGTGTAGAGCAAACCAGTGCAATGCTGAACAGCTAAATGCGCAGTTCGCCGCATCCTCACCTGTGGCCACGTCGCGCCAAGCCGCCACCGCGGTGACGACCTCGGCCAGCACCGCCAGCGCATCGGCCTCGGTCGGAGAGAAGTAGGCGCACCGCGCCAGCAGGCTTTCCACATCAGTGACCGGCCCGTCTTGCTCTCACAGCCAGGTCTTGGACTCCCGGTCCTTGTCCGCAAACGCGCTACGCCAACCATCGAGGCAAATCCGGTGCACCGCCCGTTCCGATTCTTTGCGGCACACCCAAGCTTCACGCCGCAGCATCCCGCCATCCAGACGACTGTGGAACGGCGTGATGACACCCCTTGGCAACCCGACGACCCCCTGCCGCCGTGTGCCGGCCCTGGCCTTGGCGCTGACCATCGCGCTGGCCGGCGCATCGCCCGCATCGGCCGGCGATGCCACCGCTGAACACGAGCAACTCGCGGCCCTCGCCCGCCAGCTCGACCTGATCGACCGCCTCGCCGAGCACGCCGCCAATACCGCTCCGCAGGAGCGCGCCCGCTACCACTTCGACTACGTCCGACTGCGCGCAGACCTGAAGCGCGTTCGCGCCGGCCTGCAGGACTACCTCGTGCCCCAGCGCGCCCAGCCGCGCGATCCCGTCCCGCTGGCCGGCGATTACGTCCGCCGCGACCGCGCCGACGATGAGGAGCCGTCGCCATGACGCCCTCTGCCGATCAGGTCGCCGCCTTCCAGGCCAACGGCGGCTTTGCGCCTTCGGCCGTCTCTGCCGTGGTGCTGGGCTTCGTGTTCGCCGTGTTGCTGCTGTGGGGCGTGTGGGCCATGCGCACCGCCTACGTCGGCTGGGCCGAGCACCGCATCACTGAACGTCAGTTCCTCGCCGTCGTCGTGCGCTTCGTGGCGATGTACCTGGTGCTGACCTTCTTCCTCCTCTCCTGACCGTCACGAAAGGCCATACGCCATGAACACGCCACCGACATCCCATCGCATTCCGTCCCGCATCGCCGCGCCGCTGCTGCCGCTGGCGCTCGCGGGCCTGCCGCTGTCGGCCTTCGCGCAGGGCCTGCCGACCATGGAAGACCCTTCGCGCGGCCAGGGCAGCGGCATCCTGCAGACCTTGCAGAACTACGGCTACGACATCGTGCTGCTGATCGCGCTGCTCGTGGTCGCCTCGATGTTCGTCGGTGTCTGCTATCACGCCTACACACGCTACTCGGAGATCCACACCGGCCGCGCCACCTGGGGCCAGTTCGGCCTGACGGTCGCCGTGGGCGCGATCCTCCTGGTGGTCGGCATCTGGCTGCTCACCAAGGCCACCGGCGTGCTGTGAGGGCGGCAAGCGATGGCCGACCCTTCGGAGACCCCGCGCGACACGCTGGTGACCTTCCTGCCGCACCGGCTGAACCGCCAGCCGGTGGTCGTGCGCGGGCTGACCGCCGACGAGTTGTGGATCTGCGCCGGCCTGTCGGCCGCCGCCGGGTTCGCGCTCGGCCTGCCGCTGGCCTGGCTCACGCACAGCATCGCCATGGTGCCCACGCTGATCGTCGCCGGCATCGCGCTGGGCGTCTTCGTCGGCGGCGGCTTCCTGCGCGCGCAGAAGCGCGGCCGGCCCGACACCTGGCTGTACCGGCAGCTCCAGTGGCGGTTGGCCCTGCGGCACCCGGCGCTGGCGGCGTACCTGGGCGGGCAGCGCCTCATCACCCGCTCGGGCTACTGGACTACCCGGCGCAACGCCGATCGAGGTGCGCCATGAGCGCGCCCGCACGGCCGCCCGAAGGGCGCGCGAACCTCCCTCGGGGAGGATGTCGCGTCAGCGACAGGGGGGTAGTTCAGTGAGCCGTTTCAAGAACGAGGTTGCGCACCTGCAGGCGCACGTGAAGACGCTGCGTCTGGGGGCCGGCGCGCTGTTCGTGGTGGCGCTGCTGCTCGGCTTCGGTTGGTGGAGTGCGCCGAAGAGTCTGACCATCCATGTGCCGCCGGACCTGCGCTCGGGCAGCACGCGCAAGTGGTGGGACGTGCCGCCCGAGAGCGTGTATGCCTTCTCGTTCTACATCTGGCAGCAGGTGCAGCGCTGGCCCACGAACGGCGAAGAAGACTATCCGCGCAACCTGCGCGCGCTGTCGGCCTACCTGACGCCGAGCTGCCGGGCCTTCCTGCAACAGGACTACGAGTACCGGCGCGCCAGTGGCGAGCTGCGTCAGCGCGTGCGCGGCATCTACGAGATTCCCGGCCGCGGCTACGGCGATGATCCGGCCACGCGCGTCAAGGTGGTCTCCGACCGCGATTGGATCGTCACGCTCGACGTGAGCGCGGACGAATACTACGGCTCCGAGCAGGTCAAGCGCGCCCTGGTGCGCTACCCCATCAAGGTCGTGCGGCTGGACATCGACCCGGAGCACAACCCCTTCGGCCTGGCGCTGGACTGCTACGCCAGCGCACCCCAGCGCATCGAACCGCCGCCGACGCCGACCCAGGCCGGCGCGCCCGCCAACGCCTCCGGCCATCTGCAGGGAGACTCCCCATGAAGCCCGTTGCCTTGTCGGCCCTGGCCGGCGTCCTGCTGATCCTCGGTTTCGTGCCGGCCAGCCAGGCCGTGGAAATCCTGCGCTGGGAGCGGCTGCCCCTGCCGGTGCCGCTGGTGGTCGGCCAGGAGCGCGTGGTCTTCATCGACCGCAATGTGCGCGTCGGCGTGCCGGCCAGCGTCGGCGACCACCTGCGCGTGCAGAGTGCCGGCGGCGCGATCTACCTGCGGGCGAGCGAGCCGATTCCGCCCACGCGGCTGCAACTGCAGGACGTGGAATCCGGCGCGCTGATCCTGCTCGACATCGCCGCCGAGCCGGCGAAGGACGGCCAGGCGCCGCTGGAGCCGGTGCGCATCGTGGAAGCGGAAGCCCCCGCGAAGCGCTACGGCGGCGGCGCAGCAAGCGGCGCGGACGAGCAGGCCGACGCGCCCGCAGACAAATCCGTTCCCCGGCGCGAAACGCCGGTACCGGTCGTGCTGACGCGCCATGCCGCACAGAACCTGTACGCGCCGCTGCGCACCGTCGAGCCGGTCGCCGGCATCGGGCGCGTGAACCTGCGCCGCGACCTCGCGCTGGACACCTTGCTGCCGACGCTGCCGGTGCGCGCGCGGGCACTGGCCGCGTGGCGCCTGGAAGACCAGTGGGTGACGGCCGTGCGACTCACCAACACCGCCGCGCGCTGGCTCGACCTCGACCCGCGCGCCCTGCAGGGGAACTTCGTGGCGGCGACCTTCCAGCATCCGAACCTGGGCCCGGCCGGCACCCCGTCCGACACCACGGTGCTCTACCTGGTCACGCGCGGCCACGGCCTGGCCGAGTCGCTGCTGCCGGCGCTGAGCCCGATCGACGCCAGCGTGAACCTGCCGCCGGCCGCCGCGGCCGGCTCGACCGGGGGAGCGCGCGATGAAGAGTAATCCGCTGCTCAAGTGGCTGCTGATCCCGATGGCGCTGCTGCTGGTGTTCGTCGGCATCAAGCTGTTCTCCGGCGCCCCCGGCGGCCAGCCCGCCCCCAAGGGCGCGGCCAGTACGCTCACGCCCGAGGAGATGAAAGCCCTGGGCATCGAGGGCGACACGCCGCGCGATACCGTCGCCACGCTGGTGGCCCAGGTGAAGCAGTTGCGCACCGAGCTGCAGAGCGCGCTCGGCGACAACAAGCAGCACAAGGCCGAGAACGAGCGCCTGCGCGCGCGGGAAAGCGCGATCGACCAGCGCATCCAGAGCGCGCTGGAAGGCGAACGCAACCGCCTGGAGCAGGAACGCACCCAGGTGGCCAGCGACAGGCAGCAGACCCAGGGGCTGCTGCAGGATCTGCAGCGGCAACTGGACGGCCTTTCCGGCAAGGGTGGCCCGTCCGACCTGCCCGTCGGGCTGGGGCTGGAAGAGGGTGACGGCAAGCGCTTCAACCGCGGCACCAATGGCACGCAGTGGGTCGAGCCCGACGATGCCAAGGTCGACGCCAAGAACGGCAGCAAGGAGCCGAGCTTTCCCCTGAGCTTCGGGCCGGCCCAGAAAAGCCTGTCGGCCGCAGTGGAATCCGTCGCCGACGTCGGCAGCCGCGCGGTGGGCGCATCCACGAAGGCCGTCTACACCGTGCCGTCGAACTCGACGCTCATGGGGTCGATTGCCATGACGGCGCTGATCGGGCGCGTGCCGATCGACGGAACCGTCAACGACCCGTACCCGTTCAAGGTGCTGATCGGCCCGGACAACCTCACGGCCAACGGCATCGACATCCCCGACGTGGCCGGCGCCGTGGTCAGCGGCACGGCCTCGGGCGACTGGACGCTCTCGTGCGTGCGCGGGCAAATCCGCTCGGTCACGTTCGTGTTCCAGGACGGCACCATCCGCACGGTGCCGGAGGACAGTGGCAAGGGCGGTACCAGCGGCGGCAACGCGGGTCACAACGGCGCCAGCATCCAGGGCGGCCTGGGCTGGATCAGCGACCCCTACGGCATTCCCTGCGTCAGCGGCGAGCGGCGCAGCAACGCCCAGCAGTACCTGGGCAGCCAGGCGCTCATCACCGCGGCCGGCGCCGGCGCGGCCTCGCTCATCAAGTCCGACAACGGCAGCGTGGCCGTGGTCGCCAACAGCAACGGCTCGCTGGGCACCGTCGGCATCAGCGGCAACGAAGCGATGGGCCGCATCCTCGCGGGCGGCGTGCGCGACATGGCCGATTGGGTCAACAAGCTCTACGGCCAGGCCTTCGCGGCGGTCTACGTGCAGCCCGGCGCCAAGGTGGCCGTGCATCTGGAGCAACCGCTCGACATCGACTACGACGCCAAGGGGCGTCGGGTCCACCACCGCACCGGAGAAGCCCATGCCTCGGATCTGGATTGACGCGGCCGCCGTGCTGCTGGCGGCCACCCTGCTCGGCGGCTGCGCCACCAGCAAGGAGAAGCTGCTGCCGCACGGCGACAGCACCATGCTCGACATCTGGCATCAGGAGACCGGCGGCAGCGCGGGCGGCGGCCAGGCCGCGCGGCAACTGCTCGATGCGCGCCAGGGCCTGCGCCGGCCGCTGACCGATGCCGATGTGCAGGCGGCGCCCGGCGTGCAGGCGCGCTACACCCGCACCGCGCAGAACGAGATCTACCGCCAGTTCCACCGCCTGCCGAACCCCGACCTGGTGATGTACGTGTTCCCGCACCTGGCCGGCACCGACCCGGTGCCGGTGCCCGGCTACAGCACGGTGTTCCCGCTCTACCAGCGCGTGCAGTACGCGATGCCGGGCGAGCGCGTGGAGGACTACTGATGGCCTGGTCGCTGCCGTGGTCACGCAAGGGCGACGCATCGCCTGCTGACGCCGTGGATGCGGCCGACGATGCCTGGGCACGGCACGTGACGGCGCTGGCGGCACAGGGTGTCGCCGAGCCGGGCAGCGCGCTCGGCCGGGGCCGGCGCAGGCCGGCCACCCAGGCCGACCACGATGCGCTCTATGGCGTCGCGCCGTCGTTCGCGGACTTGCTGCCCTGGGTCGAGTACCTGCCCGACACCAAGTGCATGCTGCTGGAAGACGGCCAGTCGGTGGCGGCCTTCTTCGAGCTGGCGCCGGTCGGCACCGAGGGCCGCGAGATGGCCTGGCTGTGGCAGGCGCGCGATGCGCTGGAGAACGCCCTGCAGGACTCCTTCGACGAATTCGACGACAACCCCTGGGTGGTGCAGCTCTACGCCCAGGACGAAGCCGACTGGGACAACTATCTGCGCTCCCTGGCGAACTATCTGCAGCCGCGTGCGCAGGGCAGCGCGTTCAGCGACTTCTACCTGCGCTTCTTCGCCCATCACCTGCGCGCCATCGCCAAGCCGGGTGGCCTGTTCGAGGACACCACGGTGACGCGCCTGCCGTGGCGCGGCCAGGTCCGGCGCGTGCGCATGGTGGTCTACCGCCGCACGTCCGCGGCCCCGGCCCCGCGGCGCGGCCAGTCGCCCGAGCAGGCGCTGACCACGATCTGCGACCGCCTCGTCGGCGGGCTGGCCAATGCCGGCGTGAAAGCCCGGCGTCTCGGCGCGGCGGACATCCACGCCTGGCTGCTGCGCTGGTTCAACCCGAATCCGACCTTGCTCGGCGCCACTGCCGAAGACCGGGAACGCTTCTACGCGCTGACCCGCTACCCGGAAGAGCGGGAGGAGGGCGAGATCGAACTCGCCAGCGGCACCGACTTCGCGCAGCGCCTGTTCTTCGGCCAGCCGCGCTCGGACGTGCCGAACGGCCTGTGGTTCTTCGACGGCATGCCGCATCGGGTGATCGTGATGGATCGCCTGCGCACGCCGCCCGCGACCGGCCATCTGACGGGCGAGACGCGCAAGGGCGGCGACGCCATGAACGCGCTGTTCGACCAGATGCCCGAAGACACGGTGATGTGCCTGACGCTGGTCGCCACGCCGCAGGACGTGCTGGAGGCGCACCTCAACCACCTCGCCAGGAAGGCCGTCGGCGAGACCCTGGCCTCGGAGCAGACCCGGCAGGACGTGCAGCAGGCGCGCGGCCTGATCGGCAGCGCGCACAAGCTCTACCGCGGCGCGCTGGCGTTCTACCTGCGCGGCCGCGACCTGGCCCAGCTCGACGCGCGCGGCCTGCAGCTCGTCAACGTGATGCTCAACGCCGGCCTGCAGCCGGTGCGCGAGGAAGACGAGGTGGCGCCGCTGAACAGCTATCTGCGCTGGCTGCCGTGCGTGTTCGATCCGGCTGCCGACAAGCGCCAGTGGTACACCCAGCTCATGTTCGCGCAGCACGCGGCGAACCTGGCGCCGGTCTGGGGCCGCAGCCAGGGCACGGGGCATCCGGGCATCACGTTCTTCAACCGCGGCGGCGGGCCGATCACCTTCGATCCGTTGAACCGCCTCGACCGGCAGATGAACGCGCATCTGTTCCTGTTCGGCCCCACGGGTTCGGGCAAGAGCGCGACGCTCAACAACATCCTGAACCAGGTGACGGCGATCTACCGGCCGCGCCTGTTCATCGTCGAGGCGGGCAACAGCTTCGGCCTGTTCGGCGACTTCGCCGCGCGCCTGGGCCTCACCGTGCATCGCGTGAAGCTCGCGCCCGGCGCGGGCGTCAGCCTGGCGCCGTTCGCCGACGCCTGGCGCCTGGTCGATACGCCGAGCCAGGTACAGACGCTGGACGCCGATGCGCTCGACGAGGACCAGACCGATGCCGGCATGGCCGTGGAAGGCGACGAGCAGCGCGACGTGCTCGGCGAACTGGAGATCACTGCGCGGCTGATGATCACCGGCGGCGAGGACAAGGAAGAAGCGCGCATGACGCGCGCCGACCGCAGCCTGATCCGCCAGTGCATCCTCGATGCGGCCCAGCGCTGCGTGGCGGAGCAAGCGCACGGTGCTCACGCGCGACGTGCGCGACGCGCTGCGCGAGCGCGCCCGCGACGCCACGCTGCCGGAGATGCGGCGCGCACGGCTGCTGGAGATGGCCGACGCCATGGATATGTTCTGCCAGGGCGTGGACGGCGAGATGTTCGACCGGTCCGGCACGCCGTGGCCCGAGGCGGACATCACCATCGTGGATCTCGCCACCTTCGCGCGCGAGGGCTACAACGCCCAGCTCTCGATTGCCTACATCTCGCTCATCAACACCGTCAACAACATCGCCGAGCGCGACCAGTTCCTGGGCCGCCCGATCATCAACGTGACGGACGAAGGCCACATCATCACCAAGAACCCGCTGCTCGCGCCCTACGTGGTCAAGATCACCAAGATGTGGCGCAAGCTCGGCGCCTGGTTCTGGCTCGCCACGCAGAACCTCGACGACCTGCCGAAAGCGGCCGAGCCCATGCTCAACATGATCGAGTGGTGGATCTGCCTGTCGATGCCGCCCGACGAAGTCGAGAAGATCGCGCGCTTCCGCGAACTCAACGCTTCGCAGAAGGCGCTGATGCTGTCGGCACGCAAGGAGGCCGGCAAGTTCACCGAGGGCGTCATCCTGTCCAAGTCGATGGAAGTGCTGTTCCGCGCCGTGCCGCCCAGCCTCTACCTGGCGATGGCGATGACCGAGCCCGAGGAGAAGGCCGAACGCTTCCAGTTGATGCAGCAGCACGGCATCAGCGAGCTGGATGCCGCCTTCCGCGTGGCCGAGAAGATCGACCGTGCGCGCGGCATCGAATCGCTGGCGCTGGACACGCTGGCCTGACGGGAGCGACACGATGCGCACTGCCTTCATTCGCCCGCCGTCATCCCTGGATCGGTCTGCTGATCGTGGCGACGATTGCGGTGGCCTCGTGGATGCTGCTGCGCGCGCCGCATCCGGCAACCGAGTCCATGCCCCTGGCCGCCGCCGGGTCCGAAGCGCCGAAACCGGCCGGCCCGCCCTGGCTGTATGGCCGTGCCGATGCGCGCTTCACGGTGGTCGAGTACGCCGACCTGGAATGTCCGTACTGCCGGGCCTACTTCCCCGCGCTCAAGCGCTGGATCGACGCCCATCCCGAGGTGAACTGGCAGTGGCACCACCTGCCGCTGTCCATGCACGAGCCGGCCGCGACTGCCGAGGCGCGCCTGGTCGAGTGCGCGGGCGAGACCGGCGGACATGCCGCGTTCTGGCAGGCCGTGGAGTGGCTCTACGCGCACACCCGCGGCGACGGCCAGGGCCTGCCGGAGGGCCTGCGCTATCCCGACCTCACGCCAGCCATGCAGCAGTGTCTCGACAGCGAGCGCCCCGACGCGCGTCATCCGTGCCCAGGCGGCGGAAGCGGCACAGCAGGGCATCGCGGCCACGCCGACCCTGCGACTGCGCGACCGCGAGTCCGGCAAGACCCTCCTGCTGCACGGTCCCGTCGAAGGCGATGCCTTGCTGTCGGCCATCGACCTGCTGGCCGCCGGCGGCACGACCGCGCCGAACCCGCCCATTCCCCAGACATGCCCGCCGACGTTGCCGGCGACATGCCCAGGTAGCCATCGATCTTCAAGGCTACGGCGCGGCTCGTCCGCGTTGATCGAAACCCGTTCGCATCGCATCCCTTGACGCGAACAGCCACCGCATCCGCGGTGGTGGATGCCCGCTCGTCACCTGTTCCATCCCCATCGTCCCCAGGAGGGTTTGCCCTCCAGGGGCAGGCGCCCTCCGATCTCATCCATTGGAGGTTCGCCATGTCTCTTGTCATCGCCGACTCCTGCCCGGAGTCGCTCACCCTGATCGCCGCCCAGCACGAAGACTGGATCATCCGGCAGGCCATCACCCTGCTGGAGAACCGCGTGTTCAAGGCCGGTCCGGCGCTGGGCAGTCCCGCCGCCGTGCGCGACTACCTGCGCCTGAAACTGGTCGCGGAGCCGAACGAAATCTTCGCCGTCGTGTTTCTCGACAACCAGCACCAGGTGCTCGCCTATGAGCCGCTGTTCAAGGGCACGGTCGACCAGACTTCGGTGTATCCGAGGGTGGTGGTCCAGCGTGCGCTGGCGCTCAACGCTTCGGCGCTGATCCTGGCGCATCAGCACCCCTCGGGGAACACCGAGCCCTCGGCCGCTGATCGTGCGATCACCGAGCGGCTGAAGAGCGCCCTGGCCACCGTCGATGTCCGGGTGCTGGATCACTTCATCGTCGGCAAGGGCAGCCCGTACTCGTTCGCCGAAGCCGGCTTGCTGTAGCAGCACCATCCCAGCGCCGCATTCATTTCATCACCACGGGAGCCTTTGGCTCCCGTTTCTTTTCGCCGGCGCGCAGGAAATCGGGACTGACCGGTTTCGGTTTCTTTGTCGTTCCCGGATCTGCGTTGCGCTCGACTACGAGTCTGCATCGACTCCGCGGAGGCGCGACATGCCGGCTCATTCCCTCAACCTTCCTGCTGTCTCGCGGCGCCCCCTGGCCGCCAGGCTGGCCGCTGGACTGTGCGCCGCGCTGCTCGGTCCCATCGCGGCGGCCGCCGACGTGCTCGTCGTCACCGACAGCCGTCATCCGGTGCAGGCCCCGGCCGGCGTGCGGGTCATCGAGCTGGACCAGGCCGACGCGCATCGAGGTCGAACTCGCGGCGCACCTGCCGGCCGACCCGCAACAGGCCGCGGCCCTGGTGCGGCAGCGGCTGCACGACGGCGGCGAGGCCCTGCAGCGCCGCATC
Source organism: uncultured beta proteobacterium (assembly GCA_963849015.1). Taxonomy (GTDB): domain Bacteria; phylum Pseudomonadota; class Gammaproteobacteria; order Burkholderiales; family Burkholderiaceae_E; genus Quisquiliibacterium. The sequence goes on along the minus strand of CAWKFK010000004.1, from coordinate 172,462 downwards.
GGCCAGCGCCTACCAGGGTGTCGCCGATGCCTGGGGACTGGGCATCGCCAAGATTCCCGCCGTGGTGGTCGATCGACGCTACGTGGTCTACGGCGAGCCCGACGTGGCCCGCGCCGTCGCGCGCATCGAACGCCTACCGGAGCACGCAGCCATGAGCCTCCTGCTGGCATCGCCGGCGCCTGCGCGCCACCGTCGCCTCGCTGCTGCTGGGCGCGGCCACGTCGACGTTCGCCCTGGACACCGCCACCATCGTCTCGTCGGCGCTGTCCCCCGACTGCCTCGAATACCGCGTGGTCGGCATCTGCTACTGGCTGTACTGCACGCCGTTCGGCTGCTCGGTTCGCACCTCCGTCAAGGTGCGCCACTACGTCCCCGATGCGGTGGTGTCGAGCTACTCGAACACCGGCGAAAACCCGTGGCTGGAAGTCAGGGCGATGAGCATGCCCAACCCGACCGCCAAGGCCGGCGGTGACGGCACGACCAATCACGACAACGAGAACAACCTCGCCAAGTTCAAGAACGCCGATGTCATCGGCCATCCGGCCGGCGATGGTGTTCAGCCAGTTCGCCAGCGCCTCCGGCTACACCTGCGAAGGCGCGGGCACGGCCTTCATGCCGTATCTGCTGAGCACGCTCGACACGATCGCCTGGCGCTACAACATCCCGGAAGCGTTCTACCCCGAAGCGCTCATCCCCGGCCGGCGCGAAATCGGTACGCGCACCGGCCTGAACCTCTGGGGCAACGTGTATCCCCGCGGTGGCTTCCTGCACCAGACCGACGACCACAAGAGCGGCGCCGTGGTCGCGCAGCGCGCGGGCGACATCGTGACGCGCCGCAACCAGATTCACGTGTACCAGCCGCTGCTGGCCAACGCCCGCGACGGCTACTGGCCGGCCGGCGCGCTGATGGAGACCGACGCCTCGACGGGCAAGTGGCAGGAGCTGACGCCCACGCTCTCGAACAGTTGCGTGGTCTTCCCGCACAGCCGCACCCGCGTGCAGGCCCAGCAGGGCGACTACGCCTGGGCCTTGTGGCGGCCGTACTCCTGCTGCCGGCGCCGTGGCCAGGTCTTCCTCGGCAGCGTCGATTTCATGTGAGGAACCCACGATGAACGCCTCCCTCCCTGACTTCCTGCGCCGCGCGAAATCGCCCCTGCGGGCCACGCTGCTCGTGGCGGCCATCACGCTGGTCGTCGGCGTCGCCTGGGCGCAGACCCGCATCGACCCCAATGGCGTGAACGTCAGCGGCAGCGTGATCGGCGACGACGTGCTCTACAGCATCGGCGGCGGCCGGGCCGTGTCGATGGGTGGTGCCGGCAACATGCAGAGCATCGGCGTCGGCGTCGGCTGGAACAGCAACCTGATCTGCGGCGACATGAGCATCACCACGACGCTGCAGAACCAGCTCAACGGCATCACCAACGGCTTCCAGACGATCATGAGCAACGTGATCCAGAACGCCACCAGCGCCGTGGCCTCGCTGCCGGCGCTGATCATCCAGCGCGCCGACCCGGGCCTCTACAACCTGCTGACCAACGGCATCCTGCAGGCGCGCCTGGACTTCGACCGCTCGAAGATGACCTGCCGGGCCATCGCCAATCGGATGGCGGACATGGCCGGCGGCCAGGCCGGCTGGGACCAGCTCGCCGAGGGGATGGCGCTGCGCGATGCGGTCAGCAGCACCGATGCCGTCTCCGCCATCGAGCAGGCCGAGTCCAACAAGGGCAACAACGGCGTGCCCTGGGTCGGCGGCGGCAACGCGGGCGGCTCCGGCCAGAGTTCGATCAAGGTGGTCGGCGACGTGACGCGCGCGGGCTACAACCTGCTCAACGGGCGCAGCGTCACCGATACCTCGTCGATCGCGCGCAGCGCCTGCGGCAACCGCCTGACCTGCCAAACCTGGTCCTCGCCCCAGGCGGCCGCGGACTGGGCGACCCGCGTGTTGGGCGAACGCGAGCAGCGCACCTGCGAAAACTGCACGAAGACCCAGACCACGCCTGGCGTCGGGCTGACGCCGATGATCCAGGAAGAGTACGAGACCAAGCTGCAGGCGCTGCAGGAGCTGGTGACGGGCGCCCGGCCGACGACGCTGGCCAATCTCGACGCAGCCGGCAGCAGCTCGCTGCCGATCACCCGCGGCGTGATCGAGGCCCTGCGCGACGAGCCCGACCAGGACGTGCTGGGCCGGCGCCTCGCGTCCGAGGCCGCGCTGTCGAGCGTGCTGGAGAAGGCCCTGCTGCTGCAACGCACGTTGCTGACCGGCAAGAAGGAGCCGAACGTCGCCGCCAACGAGCTGGCCGTGCAGGCGGTCGATCAGGAGAACAGCGCGCTGGAGCAGGAGATCAACAACCTCAAGACCGAGCTGGAGCTGCGGCGCACGCTGGCCGGCAACTCGGCGATGGCGATCATCCAGCGCCACAGCACCCGCGCTGCCGGCTCGCGCGGCGTCTTCGAGGGCGACACCACACGCGACCGTCTGCGGGAAGTCCAGAAGCCGCGGAGCGGTACGCCATGAGCCGGCTGGCCTGGCTGCGGCTGCCATGGCTGTTCAACCGCCGCGTCGGCGTGGCGCTGCTGTGGACCTTGCTGGTGGTCGCCGCCGCGGTGGCGGTGAACATCGCCGGCATCCACGTCGTCGGCGGCGTCGAGGGCTGGCAGCACTGGCTGCAGGCGCACGCCGGCCACTTCTTCGTGTGGCGGCTGCTGCCTCTACGGAGCGACGGCCTACGGCTGGTGGTGGATGCGTCGGCGCCTGTTGCGGCGGGAGCCGTCGCGCGAGACGCATCAGCGCCTGCTGCGCACGGAGATCGCGGCCGTCGATCGCCGTGGTCGCGCTGGAAGCCAGCCAACTGCTGCGGCACGGCTGAGACCGGGAGGCAGGCATGACGCTCTACACGACGGACTACCTGGAGTATTACCTGACCCTGGTCGGCTGGATCGTCAACAACGGCATCTGGAACATCCTGGTGGCCAGCGGCGTGTTCGCGCTGCCGTTCGTGGCCATCGTGATCCAGGAATGGCTGCAAGGCCCGCAGCGAAGGCGCGGACGAAGGCAACAAGGGCGTGCTGTCGTCGATGCGCATCGAGAACCGGGTGTGGGTGGCGATCGTGGTCATCATGTTCGCCGGCATCCCGTTCATCCCGGTCGACCTCGCCACGATCAGGTTCGACACCACGCGCTCCGCGCAATGCCAGGTCAACGTCCCGCTGCCCAACGACACGGGCTGGTCCAACGTCTACACCACGCTCAACAACCAGAGCGCGCTGGTGCCGGTGTGGTGGTTCTTCATGCACGCGATGTCGAAAGCCGTGACGGGCGCCGCGGTGGCGGCGATTCCCTGCGGCACGGACCTGCGTCAGATTCGCATGGACGTGGATGCCACGCGCATCGACGATCCGGTGCTGGCACAGGAGGTCGCCGACTTCACGCACGACTGCTACGGGCCGTCGCGCGCCAAGCTGTTCATGAACCGGCCGACGCTCTCCGACGAGCAGATGAACGACGTCACCTGGATCGGGTCGAGTTACTTCCTCGACACGCCCGGCTTCTATGACACCTATCGCGCCAAGACCCCACGCACGGCCTGGCCCTACGACGCGACCCGCGATGCGGGGCTGGCACAGGTGGACAGCGGCGGCGGCTATCCGTCCTGCCGGCAGTGGTGGGCCGATGGCGGCCAGGGACTGCGCAGCCGGCTGCTGGCACAGGTCGACCCGGACCTGCTGACCCGCATCGGGCGCTGGGCGGGCTTCCTGTCGCAGAGCGAGGTCGAACGACTCGGTGATCCGCGCCGTGGTCTCACCGAGGCAGCAGAAGATGAACCAGGGCGCCGTCTACACCGACTACGGCGGCCAGATCGACAAGACGCTGCCGAACATCGTCACGCGCGGCGCGAGCGACCTGGGGCTGACCGTCGGCTCGCTGGGCTTCTTTCCGGCGATGGACGTGGTGCGCCAGGCGCTGCCGATGGTGCTGACGATGCTCAAGATGGCGCTCGTCATCTGCATCCCGCTGGTGCTGCTGATCGGCACCTACGACCTGAAGACGGTGGTGACGGTGAGCTGCGTCCAGTTCGCGCTGTTCTTCGTGGACTTCTGGTTCCAGCTCGCGCGCTGGATCGACAGCACGATCCTGGACGCGCTCTACGGCTGGGGGTTCGGCGCGGACAGGCCGCACACGCAACTTCGATCCGTTGATCGGCCTGAACAACGCCTTCGGCGACATGCTGCTGAACTTCGTCATGGCGACGATGTTCATCGTGCTGCCGACGTTCTGGGTGCATGGCACTCGGCTGGGTTGGTGTTCGCGCAGGCAACATTCCTGCAGCGCTCTCAGCATGCCACCGACGACGCCAAAGTCGGCTGGAGGTAGTGGCGCTCGCCTTGCGATGACGGCCGCATCGAAAGGCGGGCGAAGTAAGGCGCACCTCTCGCGCCGATGCGGCGAGCTACGGCTCGTCCGCGCTCGCCGCAGTCGATGCGTCACCTCGTCCTTGTCGTACAGACCGTATCCGTCCGAGGTCCGTCTCGCCATTCAGGCTGCGTTCTCATCATCCTGCATCGGCATTCCGCGCGAGCCATGCGGCGACCACTGCAAAGGCCAGCAGCAGGACGAGCCAGGATACGGTGTAGAGCAGCACGCCAAGCACGGCCAGCTTGACGATCCAGAGCACCGCCGTCGCCGCGCCCGCGGGCACCCCGCGCGTCACCAGCCAGCCGGCGACACGCTGCTCGCGGCGCAGGTATCCACGCCAGGCACGGCCAGCCCCCCGGCCCAGCCGGTGGCTCCAGCGCCCGTTGTGCGTGTTGGTGGTCATGCTCATGTGCCTCGGTTTCAGTGGTGCCTCACCTCATGGAGCGGCCGGTTGGGGCTTGCCCTCCAGCATAGACCGCGACCAGGAGGGCGGGTTGCGGCTGGCAGAGCCGGGTCGGCCTGGGTCGCAGGTCGATTAGATTCTGCAATATAAATCAAACCTTGTGCTACTTTCCATGCACGTTCTTGCGATAGCTCTAGGGGCCGATTGGATTCCGTGCTATTTTTATAGCATGGGTGGAAATTCTCGGCACCAAGTAATCAAGCGACTGCAGGCGGGACTCCCCCGCGGGGCGCCGTTCGACCTTGCCACCCTGAGCCAGTTCGGGGTGTCGCCCCAGCTCGCCGCCCACTATGCCGACGGCGGGTGGCTCGTGCGCCTGGCCCATGGCGTCTATGCCTTCCCGAACGATGAGTTCGGGGTCTACGGTGCGCTGAAGTTCCTGCAACAGCGCGTGCCCGGCCTGCACGTCGGCGGCAAGAGCGCCCTGGCCCTGCAGGGCGTGCGGCACAACCTGGGCAGCCGGGAGACGCTGGTGCTGTGGGGCGACGGTCGTTTCGCGTTGCCGGCCTGGTTCACCTCGCGCTTTCCGGCCCGCTACGTCCACGCCCGCCTGTTCGACTGGCCGGACACGGCGCTGGCCGGCAAGACCCTGACCACGCCGCCTGGCCTGCCCGAGGATCTGCGGGTGGCAGCCCCCGAGCGTGCCGTGCTGGAGCTGCTGTACGAAGCCGGCGTCAAGCAGAGCCTCGAAGAGGCCCGCAACCTCTTCGATGGACTGCGTTCCCCCCGCAAGGACCTGCTCGGGCAACTGCTGTCCTGCTGCGCCAGCGTGAAGGCCGTGCGCCTGTTCCTGACCTGGGCGCGCGAGACCAGCCTCGTGGATGTCGATGCCCTGCTGGAGCAGTACCCGGTTCGCACCGGCAGCAACACGCGCTGGATGAGCCGGCTCGATGACGGCACCTTGCTGAGCCTGAGACCTCATGGATAAGACCTACGCGGACACCGTTCGCCTGCTGCTGGCCGTCGCGCCCGACGTGTTCGCCAACGACATCTTCGCCATGAAGGGCGGCACGGCCATCAACCTCTTCGTGCGGGACATGCCGCGCCTTTCGGTGGACATCGACGTGGTGTACCTCCCGTGGCAGACGCCGCGCGACGAAGCGCTGCAAGCCATCAACCAGGAGCTGGCCGCCATCGCCACGCGCGTTGCGCCACTGGGCGTGCAGACACGCCTGGTTCGCGCCAAGGACCTGGGAGACACCAAGCTGATCGTCGAGAACGACGCCAGCCAGGTGAAGATCGAGGTCAATGTCGTGTTCCGCGGCAGCGTGCTGCCCGTCGAGCGGCGGCCGCTGAGCGCCAAGACCAGCGATCTGTTCGGCGTCGAGTTCGAGCTGCCGGTTCTGGCACCGGACGAGCTGTACGCCAGCAAGCTGGTGGCCGCGCTGGATCGACAGCACCCCCGCGACCTGTTCGACGTGTGGCAGCTCTTCGAATCGGGCGACATCAGCGACGGCATGGTCGAGTGCTTCGTGATCTATCTGGCGGGCCACAACCGGCCGCCTCACGAAGTGCTGTTCGGCAACGACAAGGACATCGCCGGCGAGTACGAGCGGGCCTTTGTCGGCATGACCGAAGTGGACTGCTCCCTGGAGACACTGCTCGACGCTCGCGGCAGGCTGCGGCGCGAGCTGCCACAGCGACTGAGCACCGCGCACAGGCGGTTTCTGAGCGGGCTGGCGCGCGCAGAACCGGACTGGTCGCTGGTGCAGTGCCAGCACGCCGCGCAACTGCCGGCACTGCGCTGGAAGCTCGCCAATCTCGAAACCTTCCGCACGCGCCGTCCCGACGACTTCGCAGCGCAATCCGCCGCCCTCGACACCGGCTTGGGCCAGAGCTGACGAACATCCCGCAGCGCCCCACTTGCCGGGATTGCCCCATGCCGCATTCATCGTGGCACCCGCGAAGCAGCGGCCCTATACCCAAAGGCTTCCGACAAAGGCCAAAGGGCTGGGAAGGGGCAAAGGAAGGGCGCCAAGGGGAAAGGCCCTATCCTGAAAAGGCCAAAAGGCGCCCCGAGCAGCCCGTCATCCGGGGTTCGCCATGCTCTCGCTGTTCCAGCGCAAAAGGGTGCCACCCGCCGCCGGCACACCGCCCACCTCCGCCATCGAAACTCCGAAAGGGTCGATGCGGCCGGAGTCGGCCGCATCGCTGCTGGCCACGCCGCGCCGGCAGAAACTGCTGGAACACATCTGGCAGCGCACATCGCTCTCGCGCCGGCAGTTCGCCACGCTCTACCTCGCCCCACTGGAGCGCTACGCCGAGCTGGTCCAGCAGTTCCCGGCCTCCGAGAACCACCACCACGCCTATCCGGGCGGCATGCTGGACCACGGCCTGGAGATCGTCGCCTATGCGCTGAAGCTGCGGCAGTCATACCTGCTGCCTGCGGGCGTCACGCCGGAGGCACAGGCGGCCCAGGCCGAAGCCTGGACCGCAGGCACGGCCTACGCGGCCCTGCTGCACGACATCGGCAAGATCGCGGTCGATCTGCACGTCGAACATGCCGACGGCAGTGTCTGGCATCCCTGGCACGGCCCGCTGCGAAAGCCCTACCGCTTCCGTTACCGAAAGGAGCGCGAGTACCGCCTGCACAGCGCCGCCACCGGGCTGCTCTACGCGCGCCTTCTCGATCGGGACATCTTCGACTGGCTCAGCGGCTATCCCGACCTCTGGGCCGCGCTGCTGTACGTGCTGGCCGGCCAGTACGAGCACGCCGGCACGCTCGGCGAACTGGTCGTGCAGGCCGACCAGGCATCGGTCGCCCAGGAACTCGGCGGCGATCCCAGCAAGGCGCTGGCGGCGCCCAAGCATGCGCTGCAACGCAAATTGCTCGACGGCTTGCGCTACCTGCTCAAGGAAGAATTCAAGTTGAACCAGGCCGGTCCGGCGGACGGTTGGCTGACCCAAGACGCTCTGTGGCTGGTGAGCAAGACCGTCTCCGACAAGCTGCGCGCCCATCTGCTGTCGCAGGGAATCGACGGCATCCCGGCGAGCAACACGGCGGTGTTCAACGTGCTGCAGGATCACGGCATCGTGCAACCGACGCCGGATGGCAAGGCGATCTGGAAGGCTACCGTCACCAGCGACGCCGGCTGGTCGCACGCCTTCACCTTCCTGAAACTCTCGCCGGCGATGATCTGGGATGCCGCCGACCGGCCGGCGCCGTTCGCAGGACGTGTGCAGGTCGAAGAGGAACAGGCGGAGCCGCCGCCGCTGGCGCCGGCTGTGGCCGATGGGCCGCGCGTGGAAGGCATCGAAGCTGTACCCACGAGCACGGCGCCGATCGCATCCACAGCCGCGGATACCGGCGTGGCCGCGCTGCTCGACCTGCTGGGCGACACCGCTCCACCCACGGCACCGGAGATCCCGAGTTGCCCTGTCGCCGAGCCCGAGCCGGCCCCTTCGACCGTGTCCCCGCCGCAGATGAGCCTCGCGCCTTCCCAGGATCGCGCGGAGCCCTCCGGGGCGCACTTCATGGCCTGGCTGCGTCAGAGCATCCAGACGCGCAAGCTCATCATCAACGACGCCAAGGCCCTGGTGCATACCGTCGCCGGTACGACCTACCTCGTCAGCCCCGGCGTGTTCCAGCGCTACGCGCAGGAGTACCTTCAAGTCGCCGCGCTGGCCAAGCAGGAGAAGCTGGAGGGGTGGCAGTGGGTACAGAAGCGCTTCGAGAAGCTGGGACAGCACCGCAAGCAGCCGAGCGGGCTGAACATCTGGACCTGCGAAGTCACGGGGCCGCGCAAGTCGCGCCGGCTGCACGGCTACCTGCTCGCCAGCCCGGATGCGCTGTTCCAGGAGACGCCGCCAGACAACCCATACCTGCGGCTCGTCAACGAGGCCGCAAAGCGCGAAGATTCAGCCCTTGGGGGCAAGGACGACGATCAGGCGTAGGCATGCGACCGCTGTGCGGGCCGGCTTCAATCTGCGGATGGGGCCGACTCTGCCAGCTTGGCTTCGGTCAGAGTCATCAAGTGGGCGGAACTGCATTTCAGCGCACGGGCAATCTTGAGGATGAGAGGGAGCGTGGGGACATGCTCGCCGCGCTCGATCTTGCCCATGTGCGACCGTTCGATGCCGGCCATGTGGGCCAGCGTTTCCTGAGCGATGCCCTGGTTGGTTCTTTCTTCCCGCACGGCAGCCCCAAACGCGATGGCTGGTTCCGCTTCGTAGGTAGTGGTGCCGGTGGGGCGGCCCCTTTGGATCGAACGCTTTGGCATTGCCAAGAGCGTCGAACACGGTCACGATTTAAACCACGTTAAACTTAACTCATTCAACGGCTTCGAGATCAGTTGCCACGAGTTCACCGCCTGGGGGGAGCTGGACGTGGAATCGAGTGACATCACCGCCGAAATTCGCATGGCCGTCCTCGGCGAATGGGTGCCTCCCCAGCTCGCCGACGTGCTCGCCCTGCAGCGTGCCGAAGAGCCGGAGACCCATGCCGTCCTGGCCGGCTGGACAGATCCCGGTCGAGGCGCGGAGCTGCCGGGCGACGGCTTCGACTTCGCCTTGTCTGCGGTTGCCCGGCAGTGGCCTGGCTGGGTATGCGAGCCGCTGTGGCATGACACGCTGGCGGTCGCCGTGGCCAAGCGCTCCCACCTGCTGGCCTACCGTGAAGTGCCGTGCGAGGAAGTGCTCAAGCAGCCCTTGATCTGCTCGCAGTCCACGGCCGATGAACCATGGCGCGTGACCGTGCAGCGCGTGTTCGAGAACGCGCTGCAGGAGCGGGAGCAAACGGTGGAGACATTCGATGTGGCGATGACGCTGGTTGCCGCCGGGTACGGGATCGCCATTGCGCCTGCCGCGAGACTGGCGAGCTACCTACGCCGAGGCATCGCCGTGCGGCCGCTGGCCGGCGCACCAACGATCGTGATGGCTTACCTCCTGCATCCCCCGCGCCTGACCGAACCCATGGCGAGATTCATCCAACGTGCGCGCAGCGTGTCCGGGGACCTCGAAGCACCTACTGAGCAACGCCGTGCTCTGCGCATACCACTGTTACTGAACAGGCCATCCGGCCACGTGAGCACGTCGTCCGACGATCATAGTCATCGCCTGTAGCCGGCGGCACGCGGCCAATTGCAGTCGTAGAAGAATACTTGTCGGATGGCGGGAATTTGGCCGACAGCTGCCGCGCAACCTTTGTGCTCCCTCAGGCAGAAGCGGCCACCGACCCGATCCGCGCTTGACGCACGGGCGCTGATCGATCGAGGTATGTGTGCTCATGTGAAACGGCATAGACTTCCTTGAGCAATTCGGAAGGCGACCCCCATGTTGCGCGAAAACACTTTACAGAGGCCAGATGCAGTTTCGTGCCAAGCAAATTGCCCCGCCTAAGGAGTGGGGAACTTTCGAGGATTTGTGCCACGCCCTGTTCAAGCGGGTATGGCAGGATCCGCTTGCGCAGAAAAACGGGCGGAGGGGGCAAGCACAGCACGGCGTCGATGTCTTCGGTTCCCCGAACGGCGACCGCCGAACCTACCGGGGCGTCCAGTGCAAGGGCAAGGACAGCAACTACGGCAGCAAGGCCGAATGGTCGGAAGTGCTGGCGGAAATCGCCAAGGCGGAAAAATTCTCTCCTAAGCTGGACGAGTGGGTATTCGCGACTACCGCTCCTGCGGATGCCGACCCTACAAAAGGCCGCCCGGGAACTCTCGGTCGAGCGCAGGGCCAATGGTCTATTTAGCGTCGACGTGCTGGGCTGGGAAGAAATCCAGGCCCTGATGGCCGGCGCGCCTGAAGTGATAGCCGAATTCTATCCCGAGCACGCCGACCACCTGCCGCAGGTGATCGAGGCATTGCGTGCCCTACCTTCGCTCGAAGCGAAATTCGCGAGTCTCGTTGAGAGGATCGATGCGAAGCTGCTTGAGCCTTCGAATCCTCACGGCTCCGCGGTTTGGGAAACCGTGACGTTTGATGGCGACCGCGGGCTGGGTCCAGCCCTAATGGGCTATCCGCTGGGGCCGTCTGACGCTGCCGCCTGTCCGCGATTGACCGAAGTTGGCACCGTCCTGACGCAACTGAAATTAGCTTATTCGGCGCGCCTCATTGGCGAGCCCGGCGCTGGAAAATCGATCTGCTCATACCAAGCCGCGAAGGAATTGGCGGCTGAGGGATTCGAAGTGCTGCGCCTGCTCGATCCTCAGGCCGACAATATCGCGTTGGAGGCGGCATTGCCCGGCAAGCGTCGCATGTATCTCATCGACGACGCCCACCTCCTCAAACCTCACATTCTTAGTCGAATAGAGGATCAGGCTGGTCCGGCTCGCCTAGTCCTTTCGACGCACAACGCTCTTGAGCGCGTCAGCCATCGAGGCGCGATAACGCTCGACGCGAAGCGCGCGGTAAAGACGATTGCGGCTGCGCTGCGAGCCGACTTGCCCAAGACCCTGGAGGCCGTGCGCCTCGCTGACGACGATGTGGGCGAGCGCATGATGAACGCCGATCTAGGCGAGCGCCTGGATCACGCGGAAAGCGCTGCGGATCGTCCCTGGCAATTCTGCTTCGTGCTCGGAGGCGGCTGGCGCCGATCAAAACAAGCAGCGGATTCCGCCCGTGCAGCAAGTGCTGATCTCATCCTTGCGGCGGTTGCGATGCGGCAGCTGGCGTCTCGCGACGCGCGTGCGGTTCCTGGTGAGATTGCGGAAGTCTGTGAGCGTGCTGGCATCGATGCCCGCACGGTCGATCAGGGATTGGAGTGGCTGGGGAAGCAAAGGCTGATCGTCTGCGCGGCGGATTGCCGGACCCCGCATCAGCGCTTCGCCTCGGTCGTGCTCAAACGCGTTCTGGAGGGCCAGTACAAGGACGGGCGCGAGAAGATCGCCACAATGATCGAAGGCGTATTGCGCGATCCGCAATTCCCGTATGCCGGTTTGCGAGTCCTGATACATGAACTTCGCTTCGGAAGCGGCGACTATAGTTGGACGCGCCTTCTCGGGCAGCCGGGGGTTGAGGCTGCGGTTGCGCGATGCTGGGCGGCCGAAGGTTCGGATCGCGGTTTCGCGGCCCTCGCCCTTTCAGACCTGTGGGATTTCGCGGACGGCGGAGCGACCGCCGTCGTGGGTCCGCATGTGGCCACACTGGCGAATTGGATTTCCAACCCCAGCGACAGCGCATACGGCTTCGGCCACATCTTGAACAATCTTGCTCAGCAGGATCGGGATGTTGCCGAGAAAGCCGTCGCAGCCGCCGATCCGATTGCAATCGCGACGGCTTATTCCAACGCCAATCCCGATACGGCCTACGGCTTGGCCGATCTCTTGCGCAGCGTCGCCTACGTGAAAGTCGATGACTTCAACGCCAAGGTTCGGGCTGCTCTTGATCGGGACAAGCTGCGCGAGCTCGCTAAGCACGAGGCCTTTCTGGAGGATGCTTTCATCTTCTCGAAATTCTGCGCTTCGGTGGTGTGGTGGGACGAGAATCTGGCGCTGGAAATGGCCGAACTTTTCGTCCCAACGGCCCAGCAAGTCCTCGCCAATGACCCGGTGGAAGGGTTTCATCAGCTCAGCCACGATTTCGCTTCAACCGTGCTACGCGTGTTCGACGTGCTGCATGTGTATGTCGGGAAGCTGAAGCCGACTCGCCGTCAGTGGACGATCGCGCGGCGCATGTGCGAGAAAATTGACCCCAAGCGGGTCGCAGAACACATCTCGACGGTGCGCCCCCGGCATTTTCAATCGGCGGGCTTCTTCCTCCATTTCCTCTACCAGTCGGCACCGCGGAAATACGAAGCGGTCCTGCGCCAACTCGATTGGGAAAAGCTGGATTCGGTCATCGGCGACGATTGGGCGAATATGCCTCATGACACCGAGGTGCTCTTGGGCACGCTCTATTCGCGGCCGCCGACGCGGCACCTCGTCCAAAAATTCATCTCCGACAGGGCCGACCGGATCGTGCATTTTCCCCGCGCCTGATGCTGATGGTGCCGGAAGTCGGCCTCGCGCATCTGGCCAAGGGCGGCTCGCTGCGCCTCGCACAATACGACCACCTAAGTTGGGACATCGGCGGCGTAGCCTTGGCCATCATCGCAGAGGCGCGACCCGAATTGGTCGATCAGGCCGTCACCCCGTTTGTTAGACAAGATAGCGCGCGGGGTGACGAACTATAACCGCGATTTCACCGGCCCAGCGGAGGGCCTTGTGCGCGTTGTCATCGAGCATGCGCATGTCGTCTGGCGCGAAGTACTGGCCAAACTCGATCCCGCCGTGGCTGAGAAGAATTTGGCTGATTGCCTCGCAGGAGACGAGGATCATCGGCGAACAGCTGCGGCCGTCATTGAGTCCGCAATAACCCTGACGGCCCTGTCGGTGACATGGCCCGGCGCTTGCGGACACGGTTCCCAAAGGCATCAACCGCGCCGACCGACACGCCGCGTTTCAGCAGGCGGCGTGGGCGGTCTTGCCGGAAGCGCAAAGGACAGCCGTATGAATGACCTTTTTGAGTCAAGCCCTCGTTCCACCGGACGGCTGGTACTGGACGCAAAGCCGACAACTCTGATGGCTGTGCAAACTCCTGCTTCGGATTCTCGATGCGCAGTTCGATAGGCATCTTACCGAGAGGCATGCCAAGCCCGAGAGGCCGGCGTTCGCCGCGCGCCGCTCAGGCCAACCTCGCCTGCTGCGGGGTCCATTCGCTTTCCTTCACGGCTGTGCTCACTGCCATGACGAGCTTGTCGAGATTGCTGGCCGTCACGCCCTCCAGTGCCGAACGCCCCCGCAGCATCGAGCGCGGTTGCAGCAGTGCATGGTAGATCTGCCAAGGGTCCGCACCCCTGGTCAGCTTCAGGACGGACTGGATCAGCTCGTGCTTGAGTGGGTCGAGGTGCCAGTCCGGCACGCGCTGGCCGCGGTTGCCCACGTTCAACGCCAGCAAGTTGCCCGCCTTGATCTCGTAGCTGATCCACCTGCGGGACTTGCCCGCCATCTTGGCAAACGCCGCGACGGGAAGGTTGTGCGGCGCTTCGAAGACATCGAACAGTTCCATCCTCTCGCGCTGAATGTCCGAAGGCACCAGCGGCGCGGCCGATCGAGGGGGCGGAACCGCCGGCAGCCGATGTGCGGCGGCAGAAACCAACGGCATGGCGTCACCCGGCTTCGTCACGAGCAGGATTGGCGAAGCGGCAACCGGCGTGGAGGGTGCGCTTGCGGTTTGCTCATTCGGGAACGCGGGCACGCCTTCCAGATGCACGGTGAGCGGCATGCTGGCCGCCTCGACCTGGTTCTGCTCGAAGAGGTCGAGCCGATCGGCCCAGTCCTGCATCATGCGGCGACGCTGCTCCACGTACTCGGCATGGTTGTAGGTCGCGCTGACCTTGTTGGGATCGACATGCGAGAGCTGTGCATCCACCCAGACCTTCGGGTAGCCGATCTCGTTGAGCGCAGTGGACATCGTGCCGCGGATGCCGTGTCCGGTCAGGCGTTCCTGATAGCCCATGCGCTTGAGGGCACCATTGAGCGTGTTCTCGCTGATGCGCTTCTTCAAGTCGCTGTCGTGCCGGAACAGGTAGCGCTGGGCCGGCTTGAACTCATCCAGCAGGTGCCGGACGATCTCCATGGCCTGAATCGACAGCGGCACGATGTAGGGCGGGATGTCCTTCGGCTGCTGCCGCTTCTTGCGCATATCCAACTGGAGTTGCTTCACGACGTCGGGCGGGATGATCCACAGCCCACGGTCCAGATCGAATTGATCCGGCGTCGCCTGTCGCAGCTCGCCGGTTCGCACGCCGGTCAGCAGCAATAGCCGCAGCCCGAGCTGGGTCTGCCGCCTGCCGCGATAGCTGCGCAGCCGCTGCAACAGCTTCGGCAGCTCGGCCATGCGCAGGAACGGGTTGTGGTTGACGGGTGGCAGCGGCAGCGCCACCACATCGAGATCGGCGGCGGGGTTCTGCTCCAGGCCCGGCACGATCACCAGCGCGTAGCGGAACAGTTGGTTGAACCACGTCCTGACTTTCTCGGCGACGGAGAGCGCCTTGCGCTTCTCGATCTTGGCGATCACCTCCAACAGGTCGGGACGCTTGATCTCATAGATCGACCGCTTGCCCAAGGCGGGCAGCACATCCTTGTCGAAGATGCGCGGAAGTATCGAGAGGGTCGTCTGCCGGCCTTCCTTGAGGCTGAGCCCGCGATGCTTGAGCCACTTGCGATACACCGCCTCGAAGGTGTTTTCGTCGGCGAGCCGGACAGCGGTGCGCTTCTGCTTGCGGTGAACGCGAGGATTGGTGCCTTTGGCCAGCAGGGCGCGCGCTTCGTCGCGCAGGCTGCGGGCCTCGCGAAGCGTCACCTCCGGGTAGGTGCCGAGCGACATCCGCTTCTGCTTGCCCGCCCAGTAGTAGCGGAAGTGCCAAGTCCTGCCCCCTGCAGCCGTGACGGCCAGGGAGAGGCCATCCAAGTCAGGGAGGGTGTATGCCTTGCCAGTTGCCTTGGCCTGTCGAACGGCCAGGTCTGAGAGTGCCATGCTCTTGCTCCTGAACATGAGTCAGGAACCAGATGCTGGTCACGTCGACCTCGCCCCTCCATCAACAATCCGGAATCAGCCGCGCCCGCAAAAATGGACTTGTTTGTGGACTTAAAAGTCCCGGCTGTAGGCGGATCGCAGTGGACCGCGGCAGAACGTCAAAGAGAGGAAAAGTCCTTGTGTGGCAACGACTTGCAGACTCTCTTGGACTTCTGCGGAAGTCCGCAGAATGATGCAGTGGAGCGGGTGAAGGGAATCGAACCCTCGTATGCAGCTTGGGAAGCTGCCGTTCTGCCATTGAACTACACCCGCGGCGACCGAGAGTTTACGCGATCGGCGCCGGAGCCTGGAATGCAGGTCGTCGACGGCCGCAACACGAAGCACCTGTCGTCTACAGCTGCGACTCGATCGGCAGCAGGCCGAGGAACCAGACGCCGAGTCGGCGCCAGGCGCTGACCTCGGGCTCGTCTGGCATGCTGCCGAGTCCCGTCGGCCGTCGTCTCGACCCACACCAGGCGCGCCTCGGCCATCGGCGTCGACGACGCGCTCGACCCGCCAGGCCACCTTGTCGAGCGCCCCCTCGAGCCCGCCGGCCATCGTCGCTGGCAAGCGGCTCGCTCTCGCAGACGACGCCGATCTCGGTATTCAGCTGCACCGACCGCGGATCGAGGTTGAGCGAGCCGATGAACACGGCGCGCCGGTCGAACACGAAGGTCTTGGCGTGCAGCGAAGCGCGCGAACCGCTGATCTGCCTGGCTTGCCTTGCCCTTGGCTGCGCGCGTACTCGATGGCGTCGGGCTTGAGTTCGTAGAGCCGCACGCCGGCCTCGAGCAGCGCCTCCCGATACCGCTTGTAGCCCGCGTGCACCGCGCCGACGTCGGTGGCGGCCAGCGAATTGGTCAGCACGGTGACGCGGACACCCGTGCTGCACCAGGGCGCCCAGCGCAGGCCACGCCCGCGTCGCCCGGAACGAAATACGGCGAGACGATCAGCAGTTCGCTGCGCAGCCTGCACGCCGATCCGGGCGAGCTGCGGCAACAGGTGGCCCTCGGTGTCTTCGGGCGGGCGGCTGACCTTGGCCGGATCGTCGACGAGCAGCTGGCCTCGGCCCCAGAACAGGCCGTCCGTGCCCGCAGCCAGGTTCTGCGCCGCGGTGGAGCGCGCATTGCGTGACATACGGCGCTGTCGCGCTGCGCTTCGACGAACGCGGCCAGCTCCGCGCGCAGCGCGTCGAGGCTCGCGGCCTCGCCGCGCCGCCCGGTCAGCGCCGCGATCGGGATCGACACCGGCGCATTCCAGAAGCTGTCGAAGGCCTTCGACACCTCGGCCACGACCGGGCCGAGCATCGAGCACGTCGAGGTCGCCGAAGGCCACGTCGCCGTGGGCCTCGAAGTACTCGTCGCCGATGTTGCGCCCGCCCAGGATCGCGCGCTGGTTGTCGGCCACGAAGGCCTTGTTGTGCATGCGCCGGTTCGTGCGCGAGAAGTCGCTCAGCATGCCCAGGCCGCGGAAGATGCGCGACGCCACCGGGTTGAACAGCCGGATCTCGATGTTCGGATGCGCATCGAGCGTCAGCAGCGTCTCGTCGTTGGCCTTGGTGCCGACGTCGTCGACCAGGACGCGCACCCGCACGCCGCGGTCGGCGGCGCGCAGCAGCGCGTCCGCGAACAGACGCCCGGTCAGGTCGTCGTGCCAGATGTAGTACTGCACGTCCAGCGAGCGCTGGGCCGCTTCGGCCAGTACCATGCGCGCGACCAGCGCGTCGACGCCGCTGGGCAGCGGACGGAAGCCGCTCTGGCCTTCGTGCGCCCTGCTGCGCCTCCCGGCCGGCCAGTCCGAGAGGGGTCGAAGCCGTGTCCTGCGGCAGAGCGTGGGACTCGGCGCGGTCGTAGCCGGCCGGCAGGCTGGCGCAGCCCCGAGATCAGCAGCGCGGCGACGATCGGCGAGCAGGCGCCGCACGTTCAGCCGCCCGCGCAGCCGATGCGGATGCCGGCGTACTGGCCGACCGCCTTGGTGCCGGTGTTGTCGGTGTCGGTCATCACGGCGACGCCCAGCACCGGCCCCGGCTCGGCGCCGTAGGCCCGCCGGTAGTCGTCGGCCAGGTTGCGCTGCACCGACTGCCAGCTGCCGAGGCCGCTCGCCCCGACGCGACGGCCAGCATCTTCACCTGGCTGGTGTGGGCCGAGGGGATGACGGTGCCCACCGGCACCTGGTCGCTCCAGATGTACATCAGCACGGCATACGGCGGTTCGCGCCCCGACAGATTCTTGGCGCGCTTGAATCGCTTGCTGCTCGGCCTCCGGCAGGGTGGCGCGGTCGCCGTCGAACGCAACCAGCACGCGCAGCGGCGCGTCCTCGCGCGCCTTGTCGCGGTTGTCGGCACCGGGAACCAGCGCATCGGTCTTCCACTCCCAGCTCAGGGTCGTGGGCGCGCTGGCAGCCGGCTTCAGCAGCGCCACGTAGAGCGAGGCCGAGCGGTCCGCGCTGGCGCGCAGCACGCCGCGGCGATCGCCTTCCTGCGACCACGCGTGTACACGGTGTCGCGCTTGAGCTTGGACAGCGGCACGTGCTTCCAGCCGGCCTCGGCGAGATCGAACCCGAGACTGCGGGATTCGCATGGCGCGCCGGCGCCCGGGGCAGCGGCGCCGGCCGTCGCGCTGCCGATCAGCAGGCAGGAACAGACAGTATGTCGAAGGGCTTTCATGTTCGATCCAGGCACGGTTTGCGGTCGCAAACGCCGAGTATGCCCTCGCCCCGCACCCCGGTCAGCTGCCGGCGGCGAGTCCGCAGAGCAGCCGACAGCGAATCCGAAGATGCGAGAATCGTCTTTCCACAGCGCGATCACCGACACAGGAGCACCGCATGGCGAACGAACCCGTCTTCGAAGGCACCCTGGCCTGGGCCGGCCCGAACGGCCAGCCCTTCAGCTACGACACATTCGACCGGTCGACGCGGCTCGAGTTCAAGGGCGGCGCGGTGCTCGAGGCCTCGGCGCCGGCCGAGTACAAAGGCGACGACGCGAAAGCCAATCCCGAAACGCTGATGCTGGCCTCGTTGATGCAGTGCCACTTCCTGACCTTCATGGCGGTGGCGTCGAAGTCGGGAGCGACGGTCACGTCCTATTCCGACCAGGCCAGCGGCCGGCTGGCGATCAGGGACGGCAAGATGCGCTTCGTCGAGGTCACGCTGCACCCGAAGGTGACGTTCGCCGATCCGGCGCACCTGGCGAAGCTGGACAGCTTCCACGACAAGGCGCATCGCAACTGCTTCATGGCGAACTCGGTGAACTTCCCGGTCACCGTTGCGGCGGATCCCGGCTGAAGATGCCCAGGGTCAGCAGCACGCCGGCCGACGCTTCAGCCGAAGAGCGCCGCCGGACGCACATCCGCAGCTTCTCGGGCCGGCGCGGCCACATCACTTCCGGGCAGCGCAGCGCCTACGAGGGACTGCTGCCGCACTACGGCATCGCCTACCAGCCGGCGCCGATCGACCTCGACGCCGCCTTCGGCCGCGCCGCGCCGGTGATTCTGGAGATCGGCTTCGGCATGGGCGAGTCGACCGCGACGATCGCGGCCGGGCGCCCGGGCGAGAACTTCCTCGGGGTCGAGGTGTACCCGGCCGGCGTCGGCAGCCTGCTGCTGCGCGTGCAGGCCGCGGGGCTCGAGAACGTGCGCGTGATCCAGCACGACGCGGTCGAGGTGGTGCGCGACATGATCGCGCCGGACCGCCTGGCCGGGGTTCACGTCTTCTTCCCGGACCCGTGGCCGAAGGCCAGGCACCACAAGCGGCGCCTGATCCAGCCGGCGTTCGTGTCGCTGCTGGCCTCGCGCATCGCGCCCGGCGGCTATCTGCACTGCGCGACCGACTGGGAACACTACGCGCAGCAGATGCTTCAGACGCTGTCGGCCGAACCGCTGCTGATCAACACCGCGGCAGCCTTTGCGCCGCGCCCCGACTACCGACCGCTGACCAAGTTCGAGCAACGCGGCATCCGGCTCGGACACGAGGTGTACGATCTGGTGTTCAGACGGCGGGGCTGAGCCGGCCGCCGCCGAAGACGCTTCACGCCGCCCACTGCACCGCGCCGGTCCACGCGGTGACCAGCACCACCAGCCCGAACACGATCCGGTACCACGCGAACGGGATGAAGTCGTGCGTGGCCACGTAGCGGATCAGCCAGTGCACGCAGGCCAGCGCGCTGACGAAGGCCAGCACCAGCCCGACGGCGAACATCGGCAGGTCGGCGATGCTCAGCAGGTCGCGGTACTTCCAGGTGTCGTAGGCGCCGGCGCCGATCAGCGTCGGGATCGCCAGGAAGAACGAGAACTCGGTCGCGGCCCGGCGCGAGAAGCCGAACAGCATGCCGCCGATGATGGTCGCGCCGGACCGGCTGGTGCCGGGGATCAGCGCGAACGACTGCGCGACGCCCATCTTGACCGCGTCCAGCACGCTCATGTCGTCGACGGCGTCGATGCGCGCGGGCCCGGCGAGCCGCCGCTGGCGCCGTTCGACCCAGATGATCACGAAGCCGCCGACGATGAAGGCCAGCGCCACCGGCACCGGATGGAACAGGTAGGCCTTGATGTGCTTGCCGAACAGCACCCCGAGCACCGCCGCCGGCAGGAACGCGACGACAACGTTGATCGCGAATCGCCGTGCGCCGGGGTCGGACGCGAGCCCGCCCACGACCGCGAGGATTCTTCGCCGGAAGTACCAGATCACCGACAGCATCGCGCCGGTCTGGATCGCGACGTCGAACATCTTGGCCTTCTCGCCGGAGAAGCCCAGCAGGCTTCCGGCGAGGATCAGGTGCCCGGTGCTGGAGATCGGCAGGAACTCGGTCAGCCCCTCGACGACGCCGAGAATCGCGGCCTTGACGAGAAGGGGCAGACCGTAGAGGAGTTCGAACACGCGCCGGTCAGACGGGATCCCAGGTGAACACGTCCTGCGAGCGGTCGAGCTTGTAGAAGCTCGCCTGCAGCGCGGGGATGCCGTGCTCGGCCAGCGACTCGGGCGTCCAGCCTTCCGAGCGGTGGACCGAACGGATCGGGCGGCTCTGGCTCATCAGGAAGATCTCGTTGGCGCGGACCGCGAAGATCTGGCCGGTGACGTCCTTGGCCGCATCGCTGGCCAGGAACACCGCCATCGGAGCGATCTTGGCGGTTTCCATCGTCTTGATCTTGGCCAGGCGCGCCTGCTGCTCGGGCGTGTCCGACGGGATCGTGCCGATCATGCGGCTCCACGCGAACGGCGAGATGCAGTTCGAGCGCACGTTGAAGCGCTGCATGTCGAGCGCGATCGATTTCGACAGGCCGATGATGCCCAGCTTGGCCGCCGCGTAGTTGGCCTGGCCGAAGTTGCCGATCAGGCCCGAGGTCGAGGTCATGTGCACGAACGCGCCGCGCTCCTCGCTCTTGAAGATCGGCGCCGCGGCGCGCGACATGTAGAACGAGCCGTTCAGGTGCACGTCGATGACGGCCTTCCACTCCTCGATCGACATGTTGTGGAAGATGCGGTCGCGCAGGATGCCGGCGTTGTTGACGACCACGTCGAGCCGGCCGAAGGCGTCGACCGCGGTTGCGATGATGCGGTTGGCCGACTCCCAGGTCGCGACGCTGTCGGTGCTGGCCACGGCCTTGCCGCCCGCCGCACGGATCTCGTCGACGACCTGCTGCGCCGGACCCGCGTCAGCGCCTTCACCCGTGGTCGAGGAGCCGAGGTCGTTGACCACGACGCTGGCGCCGTTGGCCGCCATCGCCAGAGAAAAGTCGCGCCCGATGCCGCGTCCGCCGCCGGTGACGATCACCACCTTGCCGTCAAGCATTCCCATTGCTCTCTCCTGAGTGGTTGCTGGATGGGGTGGGATGATAACCGGTGGTGGGGGGGCGGGGCGAAGGCTCAGACATCCACCACCCTGCGCAACAACCCGAATCCCACCCGCCACGATCGGCCATCGTCGGCATCGACGGTTGCGGTGCGTTGATTGATGCGCACAATGGTGCCGACCACGGTGTTCAGGTGCTTGTCCTCGAACGCGACCTTCTCGCCGCGGCGGAAGTCGTCGCGCGACGGAGGCGGTGCCGTGGGCACATCGGCCGCTCGGGCCGCGCGCTCGGGTGCGCCCGCCGGCGGCTCGATGGCTGCATAAGGTAGCTTCCAGGTGCTCCGCGTGCGCTCGTCCTGGACGAACACCTGTGTGTCCCTCATCGCGATGACGATGCCCGAGCGCATCTGCCCGGTGTCCCCGTCCAGGTAGCGCACCGTCTGCCCGAGATGCACCGCAGCCCGCACTCGCAGGATGCGGCCAGGGTCCGACAGCATCCGATCGATGACCGTGCGCAGCCGGAACAACTCCAGGCTGCTGGCGTGCTGCAGCACGTCGAGCATGCGATGGTCGAAGTCACTCATGCCAATGGTTCCTTCAATGGCAGGTACCGCGGTGCTGATGCACAAGGAAGGCGGCTGTCTGGTGGACTGCGCGCTGAGGTGCGGCGTGCCGCGTCGCGCCGGACCCGAGTCCGCCGCTCAGGCCAGGAGATGAACGTTCAGGCCGGCCACCCGCTGGAACGCGGCGTCCCCGGTCAGCAGGACGTGGTCCGGACCCAATTGCAGGCAGCAAGCCGCCTGAAGTGCATCGGGTGTGTGAAGACCATGACGAAAGCGCACCACTGTTGCGAGTTCCACCACCTCACGGGTGAGTTCCACCCAAACGAGATCCTGACGCGCGAAAAAGGCGTCGTAGGCGCTCAGGGAAGCCGCATCGCCCTTCTTCATCGGGCCGACTCGGCACTCCAGCCAAGTGAGGCGACTGACGGCGATTCCGATCCCGGGATGCCCATGCGCAAGTTCCAGCATCGTCGACCGCACCCTGCCCGAGAACGGTTCGTTCCCTTCGATCAGATAGATCAGCGCACTGGCATCGAGAAAGGCAATCACGCGCCGAATTCACCACGCGCGTTCGCGCGCCAGATCGTCGTCGATGTCCTGTTTGCTGCGCGTGCCTGCCGAGGGGTGTGTCAGCAGCCACTCGAAGGCAGAAAGGCCCGGCACGTCTTCTGACCGACCCCGAATCAGGCGCTGGTACTCGGCTTCGGACAAGACAACGGCTGCCGGTTTGTTGCGCTTGACGATATGGACCGGACCGCGCTGCAGCCCTTCTTCTATGGCGGCCATGCCGCGGCGCTTGAGATCTGCACTGGTCAGAATGTTGTTCATGACGATTTCGGTTCGGTTCTGTTGATTCGCCAATGGTGCTGTTTTCGGTACTGTTTTTCAAGTCATCGTGACGCCCCATCACCGGGACATCGACCAGATCCAGCAGGGTCAGGTCTGCGCGCAAGGCGTGTGCATTCCGATGGTCAACGGACAGACGACCGAGCAGCGAGGAGGACCCCGACGCGTCGCGTTTTTCCAATCCGCGCCCGGTGGACGCCGCTACGCTGCGGGCATCCGTATCCGCCGAGGTTCACGACCATGTCCCCTCCCCGCCCGACGACGCACGCTTCCATCCCGCACTCGTGCGCCTCGCCCTCGTCAACCTCGCCCTCGTCGACCTCTACTTCGTCCACCCCGCCCTCGTCACCGTCCCCTCGCCTGCACTGGGCGCTGCGCATCCTGGCCGTGCTTGGCCTGGTGCTGCCCTGGACCTTCAACCTCTCGTACTTCGCCAGCGGCGGCAGCATCGCGCCGCAGGTGTTCTGGCGCGATGCGTCGGCCAATGCGCTCACCACGGCGATCGCGCTCGACGTCTACCTGGCCGCAGTGGCGTTCGCGTGCTGGGTGCTGTCGGAACGGCGGGTGCGCCGGCCGTGGGTCGACGTGCTGCTGTGCTTCGCGGTCGGCCTCTCAGTGGCGCTGCCGGTGTATCTGCTGCGGCGGTCAACGAGGTGCGAATGAGTCCGCCCCCGGCAACCTGAGTGCAGGCACGCAACGCTGTGTGGGACCGGGCCGGAAAGGCGCGCAAGCGCCCGTGACTGCGGACCGCGCGGAGATCACTTCTGCGTCGCGTGTGCGATCGTCCGCCCGACCGTCAACGGCCAATGCTCGATGCGTGCGGCGGCGTCGGGGGCAGTGCTGGCGCCCGGTTCGCCGCCGTAGCGGATCAGATCCCGCAGCGGAGCGCCGGCCAGACGGCGAAGATCGCGCGCCAGATGGGCCTGATCGAAGTAGCCGTGCTCGGCGGCGATTCGCGCACCCTGCGCACGGTGTGCGTCTGTCCCGCCATGCCGAAGCGCCGCATGCATCGCCGCCTGCATCCGCGCGATCACCTGGAACTGCTTCGGGCGCAGTCCGAACCCGTCGAAGAAACGCCGCTCGAACTGGCGCGTGCTCCACCCGAGCGCGCGGGCGGCCTCGGTGACCGGCATCCGCTCCACCGCGGCGCGCAGCTGCATCAGCATGCGGCGGCGCGCATCGTGTCGCGCGCCGTCGACCGCGATGCGCACGGCGTCGAACAGCAAAGCCAGCCGCGCGCTGTCGTCGGTGGCCGTGCACACGGCATCCTCCACCATGGCCCATCCGTTCCCCGCCCCGCGCCGAGTCTGACCGCCAAGCGCGTCGCCGAACGCGATGCGCGCATCTGCGCACGCTGCCGCGGAAGCACGCAGCAGCACCGGCACCGCTTCTGGCCGCACCAGCACCCCCACGGCATGCACCGCGCCGGCATGCCGGTAATGGGTCGCGCCGGTGCTCGGACCGATGAATGCGGACATCGGCAGCAGGTCCGGCACGCCTGCACCCGGGCGGTCGTGCGCAGGCACACGCCGCGATTCTGCCGCGGTGACGATCGCGCCGCTGGTCCGAGGCACGAACACGTCTCCGGCCACCCGCACCACCAGCATGCTGCCCACCAGCGCGGGGAACCGGGTGGCAGGCAGGCGCGCGTCGCTACGCACGACGACACCGCCGTCGAGCCAAGGCCTAAGGTCGGTCGGGGCGGGCACGAACACGACGCCGGTGGCCGGAGGAAGAGTGCGATGGAGGGGCACGCGTCGAAGCGGGTCAGGACCACCACCATAGCGCATCCGCTCGACCGGCTTCGCGGCCGAGCAACGCCGGAGGACCACGCATGTCCGCACACCTGCTCCGCGTGAATCCCGTACATTGGGCGCAGCCGATTCCCTCCCGCATCTCCCCCGCAAGGCCCGCCATGACCCCGCTGCTGTTCTCTCCTCTCACGCTGCGCGGCCTCACGCTGCGCAACCGGATCGTGCTGTCGCCGATGCTGACGTATGCGGCCCGGCACGGGGTTGCGAGCGACTGGCATCTCACCCACCTGGGCAAGTACGCGGTGGGCGGCGTGGGCCTGGTGTTCGTGGAGTCCACCAAAGTCGATGCGGGCGGCTGCTCGACGCCGAACGACCTGGGTCTGTGGAAGGACGACTTCATCGCGCCGCTGCGACGTATCGTCGAGTTCGTTCGGTCGCAGGGCGCGGCCATCGGGATCCAGCTCGCGCACTCGGGGCGCAAGGCGCGCACGTCGGTGCCCTGGGAGGGCCGCAAGCCGGTGGCCGACATGCCGGGCGTGGATCATGGCGAGCCGTGGGCGTTGATCGGCCCCAGCCCGATCCCGCACGGTCCGGGGTACGAAGTGCCGCGGCCGATGACGATCGACGAGATCGCGTCGCACGTGAACGCCTGGGGCGCTGCGGCGGCCCGTGCGGATTCAGCCGGGTTCGACGCGCTCGAGATCCACGGTGCGCACGGCTACCTGATCCACCAGTTCCTGTCGCCGACGGCCAACCGGCGCGAGGACCGCTACGGCGGCAGCCTCGAGAACCGGATGCGGTTCGCGCTGGAGGTCGCCGAACGCGTGCGCGCCGTCTGGCCCGAGTCGAAGCCGCTGTTCTTCCGGGTCTCGGCCGTCGACCACGACGGCTGGACGCTCGACGACACAGTCGTGCTCGCGCGCGCGCTCGGCCGTACCGGGGTCGACATCGTCGATTGCAGCAGCGGCGGCATGGCCACCACCGGCACGAGCCTCGACAGCGCCGCGGCACTCGTGCCTGGCTACCAGGTGCCCTACGCGGCGCGGGTGCGGGCGGAGGCCGGCGTGCGGTCGATGGCAGTCGGGCTGATCGAGCAGGCGGAGCAGGCCGAGCAGATCCTGTCGCGCGGCCAGGCGGACCTGATCGCGATCGGCCGCGCACTGCTGCATCACCCGCACTGGACGCTCGACGCGGCACGCGCGCTGGGGCTGCCGCGCCCGTTCGACGTGGTGCCGGACGCCTACGGCTATTGGCTCGCGAAGCTCGCCGAGGGGCGACGCGCCGGCTGACCGCGCGCTGCGATCCGGCGCGCTGGGATCCGGCGCGCCCGCCGCCCGGGTTCGGCGTGCCGATGCGCAGCGTGCGCCCGGCCGGTCAGCCGCGCCCGCCCGCGCCTGCGGGCTCGAGGCACCATAGCGCGCCGTCGCCGTTGCAGCCCACGTAGATCTCGCCGCACGGGCCGCAGGCCAGCCCGTTCATCACTGCGACCAGCGGCCAGTGGGACACCAGCATCGGGTGCACCGCAAACCCGGTGGCGACCGTCGTCGTGGCACCCGTGCGCCGGTCGATGCGCAGCACACGCCCGTCGTTCGCATCGAGGACGACGAGGGCCCCGGCGGCGTCGAGCGCCAGTGCCGACGGGCGGCCGAGGCCGCCGCTGACGAGCACCTGCTGGCGCCCGGTCTGCCGGTCGACCGTGCTGATCCGCTGCCCCAGGCTCTCGGCCACGAACAGGACGCCGTCGCAGGCCACCAGCCCCAGCGGCCCGTGCAGGCCGCTGGCGACGACGCGCCGCCGCGTGTCGTCGCCGCCGCGATCGAGCGCGACGACGCGGCCAGCCATGAACTCCGCGACATGCAGATCCTCGCCCGCCGCGCACAGCGCGCTCGGGCAGTGCACGCCCTGGTACATGCCCTGGTTCACCGGCCGGAATGTGTAGTCGGCGGTGTCCACACGGAAGATCCGCGCGTCGGCGACACTTGCCATCGACGAGTGCACGCCAGGCCCCATGTACAGGTCACCCTCCGGCGCGAAGTGCAGGCAGCCCGGCACCGGGAAGCCGCGCCGCAGGTAGAAGGTGCCCGCGGTCATCTCGAGCGTGCGCGCCGCGCGGTCGAGCCGGCGCACCGACAGCCCGTCGTTGACGAGGATCGTATCGCCCGAGGCGGTCATCGACCCGATCGTGGGCGGCCCGAGGGCCGAGAACCGGCGCAGTTCGCGCAGGCCGCCGTCGACCTTGAACTCGAAGACGGTGGCGTCGCGCAGGCTGGACACGTACAGGCGGCCGTTCGGCGCGTACAGCAGGTTGTCGAACGGCGGCAGCACGCCCTCCGACAGGGTGACCATCGACCGGCCCTCCGGTGCAACGCGCCACAATGCGCCGAAGCCGTTCTCGTAGCCGGTCACGAAGATCTCGCCGTCGCGTCCGACCTTCAGCGCGGAGTTGTGCGGAAAGCGCACGTCCAGCACGGCCCACGCGCCGGTGTCGGGATGCACGCGCGCGATGCGTCCGCCGTCCACCGTCACCAGCAGCTGGCCGTCGGGCGCGATGTCCATCGCGTTGGTCGACGCGAAGGCCTTGGTGATGAGCCGCGCCGGGCGCGCGCCATGCGGGTCGATCTCGTAGAGCCCGTTGCCCGCCCCGAACTGTCCGACGAACAGACGGCCCGTGCGCGGGTCGAACCGGATGCCGTTGGCCCCGGCGAGTCCCGCATAGATCGCACGCACGCTGCCGTCCGCCTCGATGCGGAACACCGATTCGCCGGCCAGCGCGCTCGTGCAGCTGGTCCACACGGTGCCCTGTCCGTCGGACGTGATGTCGTCGGCGCCGAGCAGACCGCGGGTGTGGTCGACGAAGGCCGACACCTCGCCGGTGGCGAGGTCGATGCGCGAGACCCGCGCGCTGAAGACGTTGCCCACCAGCACGCTGCCGTCGGCCGCGAAGGCCATGCCGCAGCTGCCCCGCAAGCGCGTGCCGTCGACCAGGCACTGCGCCGTGTAGTTCGAGTCCGTGACCTGCACCGCGATACCCCCTGAATTCACTCCAGCACGATCCCCGCCCGCTTCACCGTGTCCTGCTGGAACTGCATGTGGGCCTTCAGGTAGGCGGAGAACTCCTGAGGCGTGTTGTCGACCGGCTCGAGCCCGAGACTGCCGAGACGCGCGCGCACGTCCGGCTGCTGCAGCAGCGCATTGACCTCGCGGTTCAGCAGCGCCACCACCTCGGGCTTCATGCCCGCCGGCCCGAGCAGCCCGGTGTACGTGCGCGTGAACACGCCCGGCAGCGTCTGCGACAGCGTCGGCAGGTTGGGCATGATCGGCGACGGCCGTTCGGTCGCCAGCGCGAGTGCCTTGAGTCGCCCGGATTCGATGTGGGCGCGCACGCTCGACAACGCGTCGTATTTCATCTGCACGGTGCCGGACAGCAGGTCCTGCACGCCCTGCGTCGACCCCTTGTAGTGCACGTAGTTGAACTTCACGCCCGCCACCTGCTCGATGCGGACCGGCAGCAGGTGATCGGACGAACCGACACCGGTGGTCGCGACGTTCAGCGCGCCCGGGTTCGCGCGCGCCCACGCAATCAGGTCGGCCATCGTGTTCACCGGCAGACCGGCGCTCACCGCGATCACGGTCACCATCTCGGAGGTACGCACGATCGGCGTGAAGTCGGTCGTGGGGTCGTACTTGTGCACCGACGGGCTGGTCACGGGCGCTGTTGAGAACGGCGTTGCGACCGCGTACAGCGTGTAGCCGTCGGCGGGGCGCTGGCGCACGTAGTCGTTGGCGATCGCGCCGCCCCCGCCGGGCCGGTTCTCCACCACCACCGGCTTGCCCAGGCGCTGGGTCAGCTTCTCGGCGATCGTGCGTGCCACGACGTCGGTGGCGCCACCGGGCGAGAACGGCACGACGATCGTGATCGTGCGGGCGGGGTAGTCCTGCGCGAATGCGCTCCCTGGTGCGAGCGCGCTCGTCAGCGCGGCCGCGCACAGGGTCGTCAGGGCGTGTCGTCTCTTCATGGTCTTCTCCAACTCAACGTCGTTGGGCGGGCGAATCGGTCCCGCCATCGGGCATCACATATGTGATGTAGGTTTCTGCGAAAGCGCCGGATACTTGTCCATAGCTGTCGCCACGCCCCGCTCCGGGGCGACGGGCTTCCATCAGACAGCGCGACGGGGAGGTCGTGTGCAGGCAGGAATGGTCAAGTCCGCGCAGCGGGTGTTCGAACTGCTCGAACTCTTCGAGTCGGAGTGCCGGCCGCTGCGGGTCGGCGAGATCGTGCAGCGGCTGGACATGCCGCAGTCGAGCGTGTCGATGCTGTTGAAGACGATGGCCGCGCGCGGCTACATGGACTTCGATCCGCAGGAGCGCACCTACTGCCCGTCGGTGCGCGTCGCGTTCCTCGCCGACTGGACGGTGCGGATGGCCGGCCAGCAGGAAGGCGTGCAAGACATGATGCGGCAATTGTCCGACGAGACCGGCGAGACGGTGCTGCTCGGCCGTCAGAGCGGACTCTTCATGCAGTACGTGTCGATGATCGAGTCCCATCAGGCGCTGCGCCTGACGCTGCCGCCCGGCACGCTGCGGCCGCTGCATCGCTCGGCGATCGGCATCATGCTGCTCAGCCGGCACGACGACGACCAGATCGGACGCATGCTGCGCCGCTACAACGCCGAGTACGGCGCCGAATTCGGCACCGCAAAGATCGCCGAGACGATGCGCTTCGTCGAGTCGGCGCGCCGCAACGGCTGGTTCGAGTCCGACAGTCTCGCCACCGAAGGCAGCGGCGTGATCGCCACGCTGCTGCGCACGCGGATCCGTGGGCAGACTCTGGGCGTCGGCGTCGGCGGTCCGCTGGGGCGCATCCGCCAGCGGCGAGCGATGCTGATCGCGGCCGTGCAGAAGGCGGGCACCTCGTGCTGAGCCGCGGCGCGGCGTGCTGAGCCGCGGCGCCTCGTGATGCCGACGCGCGCCGCCCGGCCCGCAATGCGGTTCACCCCCGCGCCGCGATCGCGTCGGCGATCGACAGCAGCCGCTCGGCCTGAGCCAGGTGCAGCCGCTCCACCATCTTCCCCCCCAGATTGATCACACCCTTGCCGGCGTGCTCGCGCCGCTCGAACGCCGCGACGATGCGGCGCGCGTCCGCCACCGCCGCCTCCGAAGGAGAGAAGGTCCGGTTCGCCGGAGCGACCTGCGTCGGATGGATCAGCGTCTTGCCGTCCATCGCCATGCGCGCGCCCTGGGTCGCCTCGGCGTCGAACCCGGCCGTGTCGGAGAAGTCGTTCCACACCCCGTCGAGCACACAGACGCCGTGGCGCTTGGCCACCAGCACCACGTTCATCAGCCACGGCACCAGGTAGCGGCGGCCATCGCCGGGGTCGACCCCGGTTTCCTTCGCGATGTCGTTCGTGCCCACCACCAGGCAGACCAGGCGCGGGTTCAGCGCCACGCCGGCCGCGACGATCGCGTCGAGCTGCGACAAGGCCTCGACCGTCTCGACCATCGCCCACAGCCCGAAGCCCTCCCCCAGCCCCGCGGCCGTGCAGCGCCGCGCAAGGTCCGTCAGGTCGGCGGGGGACGACACCTTGGGCAGCAGCACGGCCTGAGGACGGCAGCGCGCGACGGCTTCGAGGTCGAGTGTGTAGTCGGCGGTGTCGGCCGCGTTGATGCGGATCACGGTCTCGCGGTGGCCGAAGCCGCCGGCGGCGAACGCATCGACCAGCTGCGCACGCGCCTGCGCTTTCATGTCGGGCGCGACCGCGTCCTCGAGGTCGTAGACGACGCTGTCCATGTCGAGCGTGCGCGACTTCTCGACGGCACGCGCATTGATGGCGGGAACGTACATCGCGGATCGTCGGGGCCGCTGCGGTCGGGTGCTCATGCGGAGTCGCTCCTGAAGGTCGGTGATCGAGGGTCGCATGGCGGATGCTGCATGTCCTTGCCCCGTCTCGCCATCACATATGTGATGAATCGTCAAAGTCCCATCCACCACGCCCGTCCATCACGTATGTGATCGCATCTGCGCCCGTCCCCGCCGGATACTGACCCGACACCCCCCGCATCGCGGGGCAGGGACCGGAAGGGGACACCTACATGAACGATTCGACTGCGATCGCCGCGGGCATCGGCGCAACGCACGTGCTCGCAACCTGGGTCGCCGGCGACGACCCGGCGTCGTCCACCGAGCGGGCGCAAACCTGGGCGAAGCACACTCTGCTCGACTGGCTCACTGTCACGATCGCGGGCTCGGCCGACCCGCTGGTCGACATGCTCGCCGACGAATATCCGGCGCGCAGCGACGGAACGTGCGCGCTGGTGGGACGCGGCGGCTCGGTCGGCCCGATCGAAGCGGCGCTGATCAACGGCGCGGCCGGTCACGCACTCGACTTCGACGACGTGTCGTCGCGCACCGTGGGACACCCCACCGCGCCGATGGCGCCGGCCGCACTCGCTCTGGCGCAGCTCACCGGAGCGTCGGGCCAACAACTGCTGCGCGCACTGATCGTCGGCTTCGAGGCGCAGGCGTTCCTGGGCGAGTCGCTCGGCGCCGCCCACTACCAGCAGGGCTTCCACACGACCGGCACCATCGGCACCTTCGGCGCCGCCGCGGCCGCAGCCAGCCTGCTGCGGCTGGACGAGGCGCGCACCCGCCAGGCCTTCGGACTGGCAGCCACCCAGGCGGCCGGCCTGAAATGCAGCTTCGGCACGATGGCCAAGCCGCTGCACGCCGGCAAAGCGGCGGCCAACGGCCTGATGGCCGCCCGGCTGGCGGCTCGCGGCTTCACCGCGCACGACGCGGCGCTCGAGTGCGCCCAGGGCTTCGCGCGTACCCAGGTGCCCGGCACGGTCGCCTGGCGCGACCGCATCGACACCACCCGCGGCTTCGCCATCGAGAGCGCGCTGTTCAAGTACCACGCCTCGTGCTACCTCACGCACCCCACGATCGAGGCGGTCCGGTCGGCGCGCCGCAAGCACGGCCTCGACCTCGACGCACTCGACGCGATGACCATCCACGTCGCCGGCAACCACCGCGGCGTGTGCGACATCGACGAGCCGCGCACCGGCCTGAACGTGAAGTTCTCGATCCGGCACCTGGCGGCGCTCGCCCTCGACGGTGCCGACACCGCCGACCTCGCCCTCTACGACGAGGCGACGGCGCTGGACCCGCGTCTGGCGCAGGCGCGCAGCCGCGTGTCGCTGCAGGTCGGCCCGCCCGGATCGGTCGGCCCGCACGCCGCGCGCGTGGTGCTGCGCACGCGCGACGGCCGCACGATCGAGGAATCCGCCGACGTCGGCGAGCCCTGGAGCGATCTCGACGCGCAGTGGGCGCGCCTGGTCGCCAAGGGCCGCTCGATCGCCGCGCCGGTGATCGGGCCCGACCGGTATGAACAACTCGTCACGGCGATCGAAACGCTCGACCGGTCGCCGTCCCTGAACCCCCTGATCGAGGCGATTCGATGAACCCGAACGACGCAACCGTCGAGCGGCTGAAGGCCGATGCCCGGCCCTGGCCCCGCGGCCACAGGTACGAGGATTTCGAGGTCGGCCACAAGTACGTGCACCACTGGGGCCGCACGATCACCGAGGCCGACAACACGCTGTTCAGCACACTCACGCTGCACTACAACCCGCACTACACCAACCGCGCCTACGCGATCGCGCACGGGCACCCGACCACGCCGGTGAACCCGCTGCTGGTGTTCAACACCGTGTTCGGTCTGTCGGTGGAAGACCTCTCCGAAGGCGGCGGACCGTTCCTCGGCGTGGAGGAGCTGTCCTACCTGAAGGACGTGTATCCGGGCGAGACGCTGTACGCGCGCTCGGAAGTCATCGCCAAGCGCGAGGCGGGCAACCGCCCCGGCTTCGGCATCGTGACCTGGCACACGCGCGGCGCCAACGAGCGCGGCGAGGAAGTGGTCACGTTCAAACGATCGAATCTCGTACGCATGAGGGGCTGAACATGTCGCAGGACGGACAGGGATACATGACCGAGGAGCGTCGCATCATCCGCGACGCGGCGCGTGACTTCACGATGAAGCGAAGTGCTGCCGGTCGCGAACCGAGCTCGACGGTCCGGACGGCGAGATCCCGATGGAGCTGCGCCAGAAGCTGGCCGACATGGGCTACTTCGGCATCATCATCCCCGAGAAGTACGGCGGGCTCGGCCTCGGGGCCTTCGAGTACTGCCTGATCTGCGAGGAGCTCGCGCGCGGCTGGATGAGCGTCGCGTCGATCATCGCGCGCGCGCAAGGCGGCTGGATCAAGTCGTCGATGCCCGAGGAGATGCGCGCGAAGTTCCTGCCGCGCATGGTGCGCGGCGAGTTTCTGGACGCCTGCGCGCTGTCGGAACCCGACACGCGGCTCGGACCTGGCGGCGATCTCCTGCCGCGCGGTGCGCGACGGCGACGAGTGGGTGCTCACCGGCAACAAGTACTGGTGCACCTTCGCCGACGGCGCCGACTACATCGACGGTGTTCGCGCGCACCTCCGACGCCGCCCAGCGGCGACAAGCGCTGGCACGGCATCTCGTGCTTCCTGATCGAGAAGCCGCGCGGCACGTTGCCCGAAGGGCATGGTCGGCAACCCGATTCCGAAGATCGGCTACTTCGGCTGGAAGACGTTCGAGCTGGCGCTTCGACGGCTGCGCGTGCCCAAGCAGAACCTGATCGGCGAGCGACGGCGAGGCGTTCCTGCTGATGGCCAAGGGCCTGGAGACGGCGCGCGCGCACACCGCGGCGCGTGCGATCGGGCTGGCGCAGGGCGCGCTCGAGGACGCGATCGCCTACGCGAAGGAGCGCAAGCAGTTCGGCATGCCGATCGCCGAGTTCCAGGCGATCCGCTTCAAGATCGCGACGATGGCCACCGAGATCGAGGCCGCGCGCCAGCTGATGTACTTCGTGTGCGAGCGAGATCGACCAGCGGCCGGCGCTGCGACAAGGAAGCGTCGATGGTCAAGCTACTTCGCCTCCGAGATGGCCGAGCGCGTCACCTGCGAGGCGCTGCAGATCCTCGGCGGTGCCGGCTACACGAAGCTGTATCGCCGATCGAGCGCTACTGGCGCGACGCGCGCCTGACCAAGATCTTCGAGGGCACCTCCGAGATCCAGCAGCGCATCATCGCCAACCGCCTGCTCGGCAAGTCGGAGCTCGAGACGATGATCTCCGAACGTGCCTTCGAGAAGCTGGTCGCGTCGAAGGGAGGCCCGAAATGAAGCTCGCGGCATTGACCAGCCCCGACAACTACTTCGAGGACTTCGACGTCGGCGCGTCTGATCCGCCACGCGCGCGGCAAGACGGTCGACCGCGATCGAGAACGTGCATGATCACCAACATGGTGATGAACACCGCCGAGGGCCACTTCAACGAGCGACGTGATGCGCAAGGCGGCCGGTCACGGCATCTTCGGCAACCGCGGCGTGGGTTCGGCGGCATCACCTGCTCGATGGTGCATCGGGCTGGCCGGCGCAGGACACGGCCGAGCAGTGCCTGCGCGAGCTGGGCATGGACAAGATCCGCCTGACCAACCCGGTGTTCCACGGCGACACGCTGTACGCCTACAGCGAAGTGCTCGAAAAGACCGACGCCGACCGCGAGGATGCCGGCGTCGTGCGCTTTCGCCACTACGGCGTGAACCAGGACGACAAGCTGTGCGTGCAGGCCGAGCGCACCGTGCTGCTGAAGCGGCGGAGCCACTGGGCGCAGCGATGAGCACACCCCGCCCTTCGTTCGGCGCGCTCGACGGCCTGGTCGTGCTCGACCTGACGCAGATGCTGGCCGGCCCCTACGCACGGCGATGCTGGCCGACCAGGGTGCCCGCGTGATCAAGATCGAACCGCCGGGGGCGACAACACCCGGCGCGGCGGGCCGCACCAGCCGGGCGCGCTGACGATCGAGCAGGGCGGCTACGGAGCCTACTTCGGATCGGTGAACCGCAACAAGGATTCGCTGGTGCTCGACCTGAAGAAGCCGTCGGCCAAGCGCGCGCTGCTGCGCATGGCCAGGCGTGCCGACGCGCTGGTCGAGAACTACCGGGCCGGCGTGATGGAACGGCTGGGCCTGGGCTACGAGACGCTGGCCGAGGCGAATCCGAAGCTGGTCTACGGGTCGCTGCGCGGCTTCGGCGACCCGCGCTGCGGCGAGAGCCCGTACGCCGACTGGCCCGCCTACGACTCGTGGCGCAGGCGATGGGCGGCATGATGGGCATCACCGGGCCGGTGCCTGGCGGTGCGCCGACCAAGATCGGCCCCGGCCTGGGCGACATCGTGCCGGCGATGTTCCTCGCCTTCGGCGTGATGTCGGCGTGCTGGCATGCGCAGCGCACCGGCCGCGGGCAGTTCGTCGACGTGGCGATGGTCGACGGCGTGCTGGCGGTGTGCGAGCGCATCGTCTACCAGTACAGCACCTCGGGCAAGGCGCCGGGGCCGGAGGGTAACGGCCACCCGCTGCTGAGCCCGTTCGGCCTGTTTCCCGCCAAGGACGGCTACGTCAGCCTGGGCGTGCCCAACGACCGCTTCTGGGTGCCCTTCGTCGAGAAGATGGGGCATCCGGAGCTGGCCGCCGACCCGCGTTACCTGACCAAGGAGGACCGCGTCGCGCGGCGTGCCGAGGTCGATGCGATGGTTGCCGACTGGACGCGCCAGTACACCAAGCAGGAATTGACCGATCTGCTCGGCGGCGAGATTCCGTTCGGCCCGGTGTTCAGCGCCGCCGACATCTTCGCCGACCCGCACTTCCGCGCGCGCGGCATGCTGGTCGAGACCGAGCAGCCGGGTGCGACGCAGGCCCTGACGCTCGCCGGCACGCCGGTGCGCATGCAGGGCACACCGGGCGGCGTGCACCGCCGCGCGCCGCTCACCGGCGAACACACCGACAGCACGCTGGCCGACCTCGGCTTCGACGCCGACGAGATCGCCGCACTGCGTGCCGACGGCGCTCTCGGGTGACGGTGAACCCGCCCAGCGCAGCCCTCGGCGCCCTCACCCAACGCTGACGCATCCCAGACACGAACCCCGACACACACACACCACACACAAAGGACCACCCCATGCAAGAACGACCCAAGCGCCTGCGCCGCTGCCAGCTGTCGGTGCCCGGCTCGAGCGAGAAGATGATGGAGAAGGCCGCCGCCCTAGGCGTGGACTTCGTGTTCCTCGACCTCGAGGATGCCGTGGCTTACTCCGAGAAGCGGGCCTCGCGCGCGAAGATCGTCAAGGCGCTGAACACCCACGACTGGGGCAAGACGACGCGCTGCGTGCGCATCAACGACCTCACGACCGAGTACGCGTACGAAGACATCATCGAAGTGGTCGAGGGCGCGCGCGAGAACCTCGACGTGATCATGCTGCCCAAGGCGATGAGTGCGTCCGACGTGCAGTTCGTCGACAAACTGCTGTCGATGATGGAGAAGAAGCTCGGTCTGAAGAAGCGCATCGGCGTCGACGTGCTGATCGAGGAGGTCGAGGCGATGATGCGCGTCGACGAGATCGCCGCGTCCACGCCGCGCCTGGAGTGCCTGATCTTCGGCATGGGCGACTACTCGGCGAGCCAGGGCGTTTCGCTGCGCGACATCGGCGGGGCCACCGGCTACCCCGGCGACATCTGGCACTACCAGCGCCAGCGCATGACGATCGCCTGCCGCGCCAACCGCATCGACGCGGTCGACGGCCCGTACGGCGACTTCAAGAACCCCGACGGCTACCGTGAGGAAGCGCGCCGCTCGATGATCCTCGGCATGGTCGGCAAGTGGGCGATCCACCCGTCGCAGGTCGCGATCGCGCAGGACGTGTTCTCGCCGCGCGCCGAGGACGTCGCCAAGGCACGCGAGATGAAGAAGGTCTACGAGGCGGCACTGGCGCAGGGGCTCGGCGCGGTCCAGTACGAAGGGAAGATGATCGACATCGCCTCCGTGCGCATCGTCGACAACCTGCTTGCGCGCGCGGCGCAGATCGGGATGTAGGCGCGCGCCGGCCGACGCAGCCGACGGCCAGACCAGCCACCTGAACGGTGGCGAATCCATCTTCCGACGCGGGCGCCACGCCCGCGCAAATCCATCGCAGGAGCAATCCCATGCACAGCATCGACACCCTCTCGACCGTCGCGGCGCCCCGGCGCCGTCGATTCGTCTTCTCCGGCGGCGCGCTGGCCGCCGTGACCGCCCTGCCCGGCCCGCTGCGCGCGCAGGCCTGGCCCGCGAAGCCGATCCGCATCGTCTCGGCGCAGGCGCCGGGCTCGTCGGTGGATGCGATGGCGCGCGCCTACGGCGAGTACTTCTCCGCGCAGCTGAAAACGCCGGTGATCGTCGAGAACAAGCCAGGCGGCGTCGGCATGATCGCCGCCGAGTCGGTGGCCCGGTCGCCGGCCGACGGCCACACCTTCCTGTTCACGCTGCACAGCCAGCTCGCGCAGGCGCCGGTGCTGCTGAAGAAGGTGCCGATCGACCCTTCGAAGGACCTCGTTCCGGTGGCCGCTGTCAGCCCCGGCACCGGCGCGTTCGTGATCAAGAAGGACCTGCCCGCGAAAACGTATCCCGAGTTCATCGAATACGCACGCCGCAATCCGGTGTCGATCGGCAACTACGGCGCCGGTTCGGGATGGCAGCTGATCCTGCTCGAGCTGATCAAGCAGACGAGCGCGAAGATCGAAATCATCACCTACCGCGGTACCGGCCCGATGATGGTCGACCTCACCGCCGGTCAGATCGACGGCGGCTCGGGATCGCTCGTGGGTCTGTCGCCGGCGCTGAGGTCCGGAGCAGTGCGCGCGATCGTGGTCACCACCGGCCAGCCGTCGAAGAAGCTGCCCGGCGTACCCACCTGGCGCGAGCTTGGCCTCAGCGGCCCGGCGTTCGAGAACCTGATCGAGATGAACATGTTCCTCGGCCCGGCGGGCACGCCGCGCGAGGCGATCGACCGCATCGCCGAGCTCACGCACGAGGCAGTGGCCAAGTCCGAGAAGGTCGCGGCAGTGCGCGATCTGGCCGGAGCGGAAGACACGCCGGTCACCGGCGAGGCGCTGAAGAAGATGATCGATGCCACCTGGCCGGTCTACCGCACGCTGACGCAGCAGCTCGGTCTGACCGCCGGTTGACGAGGTCCGGATAGAAGCGGTCGCGGGCCGTGCGCCCGTGTCTCCACACTCTCGATTCCCCAGATAGCCGGCGCTCGCCGATTGTGGCCTACTGCCTCGCAGCGGGTCGAAGCACGGAGCCCGCGCACCCGAGACACCGGAGACACACATGCACCGACGCACCGTCCTGGCCGCCGGCACCGCCGGCGCCGCCGCCCTGATCGCCCCGGCGCTGCGCGCGCAGGCGAAGTTCCCGACCCGCCCGATCACCGTCTACGGCGCGCTTCCCGCCGCCGGCGTGATGGACCAGCACCTGCGCGCGCTCGCCGAGCGCGCGTACAAGATCCTCGGCCAGCCGATCGTGATCGAGGCCAAGCCGGGCGCGGGGGCCACGCTGGCGCCGCAGCTGATCCAGAATGCGCCGCCCGACGGCCACCTGATCGCCGCGATGACGGTGAACTCGCTGCGTTACCCGTACTA
Source organism: uncultured beta proteobacterium (assembly GCA_963849015.1). Classification (GTDB taxonomy): domain Bacteria; phylum Pseudomonadota; class Gammaproteobacteria; order Burkholderiales; family Burkholderiaceae_E; genus Quisquiliibacterium. The sequence goes on along the minus strand of CAWKFK010000004.1, from coordinate 134,605 downwards.
CCAGAAGACTTCCTACGATCCACTGAAGGACTTCACCTACATCATCGGGCTGTCCAACTTCACATTCGGCGTGGTGGTGCTGGCCGACTCGCCCTACAAGACCATCGAAGACCTGGTGGCCGCCGGCAAGGCCACCCCAGGCAAGCTGTCCAGCGGGTCCACCGGCCAGGGCGGCACCGGCCACCTGATCCTGCTCGACATCGAGAAGGCGACCGGCGCCAAGTTCACCCAGGTGCCGTTCAAGGGCGGGCCGGACGGGCTGCAGGCACTGCTGGGAAAACACATCGACTTCGTCACCGACGGCGCGCAGTGGGCACCGCTGGTGGAAGACGGCCGGCTGCGCCTGCTGGCGATGGCGACCGAGCAGCGCGTCTCGCGCTTTCCGAACGTGCCCACGCTGCGCGAACGCGGCATCGACGCGGTAGGCTGGAGCCCCTACGGCCTGGTAGGCCCGAAGGGCATGGCGCCCGAAGTGGTGAAGACCTTGCACGACGCCTTCAAGACCGCGATGGAAGACCCACCGGTCGACGCGCTGCTCGAGAAGTTCATCCAGCTGCGCTGGTACAAGAGCTCGGCCGAGTACCGCGCCTGGGCCGAGAGCTATCACGTCGACATCAAGCCCACGCTGGCGCGGGCCGGGCTCGTGCAGAACTGAGCGCGCCGACGGGCGTGCCACAGGTCAACCTCGGCTTCTGAACGGCGCAGGCGACGGAACCGTCGCCTGCTCGAGCCGGGTCAGCCAGAGCATCGCCTCGTCGCGCGAACGGCCGCACATCTCGGCGGAAGGCGCCAGTCCGCTGCAGCACGCCGGCCGTTCGGGGCGCCCGAAGATGCGGCAGCGGTTCGCCTCGGTCAGCTGCGCGCAGCGCACGCCGGCGGGCTTGCCGTTCGGCATGCCGGGGATCGGGCTGGAGATCGAGGGCGCGATGCAGCACGCGCCGCATCCTTCGCGACAGTTCATGCCGTACGATAGCAGCGGGTTCGGCAGCGGGCCGCTCCCGACCATCCGATGGAGATGCCCATGCGCTCGTTGATCCTTGCAGTCGCGTTGTCCGCGCTCGGAACTTCGGCCTTCGCCGCCGAGGCCACCTGCACGCACCAGGCGGGCGAGAAGAAGCTGGCCGGCGCTGCGAAGAACAGTTTCATGAAGAAGTGCGAGAAGGACGCCTCCGCGGCGTGCGACGCGCAGGCGGCCGAGAAGAAGTTGTCGGGCGCGGCCAAGAACAGCTTCACCAAGAAGTGCGTGAAGGACCAGGTGGGCGGCTGACCCGCCTCGTCATCAGCCAGCGCACGGCGGGACCGCGGGCCCGCTTTCGAGCCGTCCCCGGGCGTGGCCTCAGGTCACCGGTCGCCCGATGCGGCGCGCCGCCAGCCAGCGCCCGAACGGCGTCCTCGCGGCCTCGACCCCGGTGCGCACGAAGTCGATCGTGTAGTCCTCCTCGACCGTGCGGCGCTGCAGACTTTGCGCCGTCGCATCGCCGGCGAACACGATCAGGTCGCCCTGGCGCAGCGGCATCGACGGATCCGGCAGCAGGTGGTCGACCTCGTCGCGAACCAGCATCAGCGCGATCGCGGCGAGCTCGCCGTGGCCGTCCGGGTCGGCAAGCAGGTGCTCCAGGCGCAACAGCGGCTCGCGCTTCTCCTGCAGCGCATGGCGCAGGCCCAGCCGGGCGGGTTCGACGTCGAGTTGCCAGACGTAGGGCACGCTGCCGCCGCAGGCCCGCGTCACCCGCTCGAGCACGTCTGCCGACCAGGCGGGCGGCTGACGGCGGGCCGTCATCAGGAACCTGTTCAACGCCGGGGTGATCAGCACCTGCAGGCACTCGTGCGCCATCAGGTCGGCCTGGACGAACGCGATCTGCGCGCGAGCGGCCTGCGTCAGGCTGCTGTTGGCCGCGACGTTCTGGCGGATCGCGACGAACAGTTCCGGGCGGATTCGGCGGGCCGCGCTGGCGATCGCCAGGTTGCCTGCGTCGCGGTTGGTGCCGGCGACGATGCCGACCGCGTGATCGATACCCGCAAGCCGCAACGTATCCGCGTCCAGGCCGGTGCCCACGATGCCGTTCTTCGGACATCGCGCCGCGTCGACGTCGATCACGCTCCAGGACAGGCCGGCACCCTCCAACACCTCGCCCAGCGCCGAGCCCAGGCGACCGTAGCCGTTCAGCACCCAGTGACCGTGCGGCGCCTCGACGCGCGGGGGCAGCGCCTCGCCGGGCACGCCGGTCAGCACCTCCTCGAGGCGCAAGGCATCCGGCTGGCGCAGGGCCATGCCGAAATTGGTCGCGAATGCGTCGAAGGGATTGATCGTGACGACGCCGCCGAACGCGTCGAGGTTGCGCTGGGTGTCGCGGCTCTTGGTGCGCGCGAGCACCCGCGCGCCGGGAGAAAGCACGCGCGCGGCGATCGCGATCTCCTGGTTGACGTCGTCGAGCCCGCTCAGCGCGACGAGGCCGGCGCAATTGGGCTTGCACAGCCCGGCATCGGTGAGGGTCCGAGGCAGGCGCGCGTCGGCGGCCAGGCCGATGCGCGGCGCGCCCCAGTCGTCGAGGGAAAGCTGCTCGATCCGTTCGGCTCGATCGTCCAGCACCACGGTTGCGTAACCGAGCCGGTCCAGCGCCCGGCAGAGTTGCCGGCCGCTCTGGCCGTAGCCGCAAACGACGAAGAACGGGTCGGCGAGCGAGCGCACCCGCGCCCGGAACCGGCTGTGCGACAGCGCGTGCCGGAACGCATGGTCCTGGGTCAGCGCGAAGACGGCCCCCAGCGTGTACGTCCAGCCAGTCACCGACAGGTAGATCGAGAACGTCATCCACATCCGCTGCGCGTCCGTGAACGCATAGGGAATCTCGCCGAAACCGATCGTGGTCGCGGTGTAGCTGAGCACGTAGAAGGCGTGGAAGAAGCCCATCCGCCAGGGCTTGCCCTCTGCGTCCGCCCCGGGGATCAGCACCATGCCGGCGACCGACACCGCGTAGACCACGACCAGCGTGATCAGCGGCCCGCGCAGCCGCCGCAGGATCAGGAAGAAGATGCCGGACACGGCCCCGCCCCGGCCTCAGCGCGTGCGCCTGAGGGTCTCGCCGATCAGCAATGCCACCGAGATGAGGTTGGCCATCAGCGCGCCGCCCGACAGCGACACGATCGTCGCCATCGCCTCGCCGGCGAGGTTCATCTGCGCGACGTGCACCGCCCAGCCCCAGAACGCCGCCGCGGCCAGCAACTGCAGATCGGCGGCGAGGCTGGTCGCGAGGTGCACCGCACCGATGTGCGTTCGGTCGCCGAACTTGAGGATGGTGGCGATCAGGTTCACGACGATGGTCGCGAACAGTTCGAAGCCGTTGTGCAGCTTCGGGTCGGCGAGGTCGCCGATGAAGAACCCGAAGTTCAGTGTGCAGGCGAGGATGATGAAGAATCCGAAGATGACTTTTTCGAGGTTCATGTCGGAGATCCGTGATCGGGGGCGGCCGGCCCCGGCGGCGGTCCGTCGGCCGGGCCGTTCGGTCGCATCGACCGTGCCGTCGTTCGACCGTTCGGCCGTATTAGACCGCACGGCGCGCGCATCCGAGGCCGCACGCCAGGTGCGCGCGATTTGACCGTCGCGACGACACCACCCTAGAATTACTGACCAGTCAGTCAGTAGACGATGCAACCTGATTCCGACATCAAGGCGCCCCGCTGGGGTCGCCGCAAGGAAAGCCGCCCGGCCGAGCTGATCGCCGCGGCGCTGGACCTGTTCGTCGAGCGGGGCTACGCGGCCACCCGGCTCGACGAGGTGGCGGCGCGCGCCGGCGTCAGCAAAGGCACGCTGTACCTGTACTTCAGCAGCAAGGAAGACCTGTTCAAGGCGGTGGTCCGCGAGACCATCGTGCCGATGATCGCCGAGTACCACCGCGGCATCGAACAGTCCGAACTGCCCAGCGACCGGCTGCTGCAGGACTTCTTCCGCCAGTGGTGGGACATGTTCGGCGCCACCAGACTGGCCGGCATCGCCAAGCTGATCATGTCCGAGGCCGGCAACTTTCCCGAAGTCGCCGAGTTCTTCCACTCCGAAGTGATCGAGCCGAACGGGGCGATGATCGCCACCGTGATCCGGCGCGGGATCCGGCGCGGCGAATTCCGCGACGTCGACGTCGACGCGGCGGCGCATCTGATGATCGCGCCGCTGATCCTGCAGGCGATCTCGGCGCACTCTCTCGGCTGCCTGTGCGAGAAGTCGGCGGGGCTCGACATCGACCGCGTGCTGGCGGCACACGCCGACTTCGTGATCGCGGCGCTGCGTCCGCGTGCGACGGCCCAGGAGGCAGGCGCCGCGGTCCGGCGTACGACCGCGAAAGGCGCGCCTTGAACCTTCGCCGGGGACTCGTCCTCGCCCTGATCGTCGCCGGGCTCGCGGCCGGGCTCTGGAGCCTGAAGCAGCGTGGTGCAAGCACGCCGGCACCGGCGACGCCCGCCGCGTCGGCGCCGGCCCCGAGCGCCGAGTTCACGCCCGAGGACCTGATGACGGTGCAGCCCGTCACCCTCGAGCGCCAGATCCCGCTGACCGGCACCCTGCGCGCCGTGCACCAAACGCTGGTGCGCGCCAAGGTCGCCGGCGAACTGGTTTCGCTGGCCGTGCGCGAGGGCGAGGCGGTGCGCGCCGGCCAGGTGATCGCACGCATCGACCCCAGCGACTTCGAGGCACGCGTGCGCGAGCGCGAGGCGCAGGCGCGCAGCGCCGAGACGCAGCTCGAGCAGTCGCGCCGCACGCTCGAGAACAACCGCCAGCTGCTGGCGCGCGGCTTCATCTCGCAGAACGCGTTCGACAACGCGCAGTCGGGCGCCGACGTCGCCCTCGCGTCGCGCGACGCGGCGCAGGCCCAGCTCGCGCAGGCGCGCAAGGCGCTTGCCGACACCGCGGTCGTCGCGCCGATGGGCGGGATCGTCGCCGAGCGCTTCGTGCAGCCCGGCGAGAAAGTCTCGCCCGACAACCGGCTGGTGTCGATCGTCGACCTGTCGCGCATGGAGATCGAGGCACCGGTGCCGGCGGCCGATATCGCGGCGGTGCGGATCGGCCAGCAGGTCAGCCTCGCCGTCGAAGGGGTCGACGGCAAGATAACGGGCAAGGTGCTCAGGATCAACCCGGGCACCTCGGCCGGCACGCGCTCGGTGCCGATCTACATCGGCATCGAGAGCACGGACGCGCGCATCCGCGTGGGCCTGTTCGCGCGCGGCGAGCTTCGGGTCGGCGCGCTGGCGGGGGTGCTCGGCGTTCCCGCGGTCGCGGTCCGCGAGGCGGGCGGGCGCACTTTCGTCTACGCGGTCGCCGACGGGCTTCTGGTCGTCCGCGACGTGACCACCGGCATGCGCAGCCAGACCGCCGACGGACGCACGATGATCGAAATCCGCTCGGGTCTCGCGGCCGGCGACCGGATCGTCGCGGTCAACCTCGGCACGCTGCGGCCGGGGGCGCGCGTCACGGTCGCGGCGCGCACCGCAGCGGCAACGCCGGCGACGGCGATGCCTGCTGCCGCGATGCCTGCCGCCGCGACGCCTGCGGCCGCGACGCCCGCCGCCGCCGCGCCGGCTCGCTAGGCCCGACCACCCATGTGGTTCACACGGGTCTCGATCGACCATCCGGTGTTCGCCACCATGATGATGGTGGCTTTCGTCGTGCTGGGGCTGTTCTCGTACCAGCGGCTGGCGGTCGAGCAGTTCCCGGACGTGACCTTCCCGGTCGTCGTGGTCAGCACCGAGTACCCGGGCGCCTCGCCCGAGGTCGTCGAATCCGACATCACGCGGCGGATCGAGGAGCAGGTCAACACGATCAGCGGCGTCAACGAGCTGTCCTCGCGCTCGTACGAGGGCAACTCGGTCGTGATCGTGCGCTTCGACCTGACCATCGATCCCGCGCAGGCCGCGCAGGACGTGCGCGAGAAGATCGCGCTGGTGCGGCCGGCGTTCAGCAGCGAGGTCAAGGAGCCGCTGGTCACGCGCTACAACCCCGACGACGCGCCGGTGATCTCGCTGGCGATCCGCTCCGACCGGCGGCGCGACGCGCGCGAGCTGACGACGCTGGCCGAGCAGGTGATCAAGCGCCGGCTCGAGAACGCGCGCGGCGTCGGACGCGTGACGGTGGTCGGGCGGCGTGCGGCGCGAGGTGCGGTCGCGCTGAAGCCGGCCGAGATGGAGGCGCTGCGCATCGGCGTCGACCAGGTGCTGAACGCGCTGCGCGGCGAGAACCAGGAACTGCCCGCCGGCACGCTGGTCACCCGCGACCGCGAGCAGGTGGTGCAGATCACGCGCGCGGCTGAAGTCCGCGCGAGGACTTCGGCCGGATCATCGTGGCGCGCCGCGGCGGCCAGCCGGTCTACCTGTCGCAGGTCGCCGACGTGATCGACGGCGAGCAGGAGCAGCGAGACCGCCGCGCTGGTCGACGGCGAACGTGCGATCGTCGCTCGACATCGTCAAGGCGCAGGGCGAGAACACGATCGCGGTGGTCGACGGCGTGCGCCGCATCGTCGGCCGAGCTGCAGGCGCGCGAGATACTGCCGCCCGACGTCAAGCTGATCGTGGTGCGCGACGCGTCGACCGCGATCCGCAACTCGGTGCGCGAGCGTCCAGCGCAACATCGTCGAGGGCGCGGATGCTGACCGTCATGATCGTGTTCCTGTTCCTGTCGTCGTGGCGCTCGACGGTGATCACCGGGCTCACGCTGCCGATCTCGCTGATCGGCACCTTCCTCGTGATGTACGCGATGGGCTTCTCGATCAACATGGTGACCCTGCTGGCGCTGTCGATCTGCGTCGGCCTGCTGATCGACGACGCGATCGTCGTGCGCGAGAACATCGTGCGCCACCAGGCGATGGGCAAGCACCACCGCGACGCCGCGCTGGACGGCACGAGCGAGATCGGGCTGGCGGTGACCGCGACCACGCTGACCATCGTCGCCGTGTTCCTGCCGATCGGCTTCATGGGCGGCATCATCGGCCGCTTCTTCAAGCAGTTCGGCGTGACCGTCGCCTTCGCGGTGCTGCTGTCGATGTTCGTGTCGCTTCACGCTCGACCCGATGCTGTCGTCGGTGTGGGCCGACCCGGACGCGCACGGCCCGCGCGGCAACGGACCGGTTGCGCGGTTGCTGCGCGCGTTCCAGGCGCTGATGCTGCGGCTCGAGGCCGGCTACGTGGCGGCTGCTGCGCTGGGGGCTGCGCATCGCGCCGTGACGCTGGTCGCTGGCGCTGGCGCGTCGTTCCTCGGCGTCGTTCCCGCTGATGCCGCGTGGTCGGCACCGAATTCGTGCCGCAGGCCGACAACAACGAGCTCTACCTGCAGTTCCACACGCCGGTCGGCTCGTCGCTGGAACTGACCGCGCGACAAGGTCGCGTGCAGGTGGAGGCGGCGCTGCGCGAGTTCCCCGGCGTCGAGCATGACCTACGCGACGATCAACACCGGCATCGCTGCAGGGCAAGCAACTACGCGAGCGTGTTCGCGAAGCTGGTCGACCGCACGAAGCGGCCGATGTCGGTGCAGCAGATGCGCAGCCGGTGCGCGAGCGGCTGCTCGCGCGATCGCCGGGCGTCACCGTCACCGACCTCGGCAACCTGAACGTCGGTCGAGCTCGGGCAAGCCGATCCAGGTCAGCGTCCAGGGCCCCGACATGGCCGAGCTGGAGCGCATCGCGGCGCGCGCGCTGGCCGCGATCGAACGCACGAACCTGCAATTGCGGCAGGATTCCGCTTGAAGCAGACGCAGGGCATCGTCGATCTCGACACCAGCTCGAAGCCGGCCAAGCCGACCGTCTCGGTGCAGGTCGACCGCGCAGCTCGCGTCCGACCTCGGGGTCGGCGTCGCGCAGATCGGTGCGGCGCTGCGCCCGCTGCTGGCCGGCGAGGCCGTCACCACCTGGCGGGCGCCGGACGACGAGAACTACGACGTGCGGGTGCGGCTGCCGCGCGGCGGTCGCGGCTCGGTCGCCGACCTCGACACGGCTGGCGATCGTCGTCGACCGCAGCTCGACGCCGACGGCGGGCCGCGCATGGTGCGCTGCGCCAGGTCGCCGACTTCGACGCCGGGCACCGGTCCGACGCAGATCAACCGCAAGAGCCTGACGCGCGAGATCCTGGTCTCGGCCAACGTCGACGGCGTCGCCGCGGCACGGTGGGCACGCGCTGCGAACGCATCTGCGACGCGCATCGAGCTGCCGCCGGGCTACCGCTTCGTGACCGGCGGCGCGACCAAGGACATGGTCGAGAGCTTCGGCTACGCGCTGCAGGCGCTGGTGCTGGCGCATCGTGTTCATCTACATGATCCTCGCCTCGCAGTTCGGCAGCTTCCTGCAGCCGATGGCGATCATGGCGTCGCTGCCGCTGTCGCTGATCGGCGTGGTCGCTGGCGCTGCTCGCCTGGCGCTCGACGCTGAACATGTTCTCGATCATCGGCTTCATCATGCTGATGGGGCTGGTCACCAAGAACGCGATCCTGCTGGTCGACTTCGCCAACCAGGCGCGGGCGCGCGGCGTCGAGCGGGCGCCAGGCGCTGCTCGCAGGCCGCCGAGATCCGCCTGCGCCCGATCCTGATGACGACGCTGGCGATGGTGTTCGGCATGCTGCCGCTGGCGATCAGCGATCGGCGAGGGCGCCGAGCAGCGCGCGCCGATGGCGCACGCGGTGATCGGCGGCGTGCTCGCGTCGACGCTGCTGACGCTGCTGGTGGTGCCGGTGCTCTACACGGTGCTCGACGACCTGGCGCCGCGTGACGGGCCGCTCGCGTCGCGCCGGCGCCAGCCGCGGGCGCCGCAGCCGCGATAACACCGATGCCCGGGGCTGAAGGCGGTTGTCGATCGTCTTTTCGACGCTCGAGCGAACATGGACTTCGAACGCGCCAGCTTCAACATGGTCGAGCAGCAGATCCGCCCCTGGAACGTGCTCGACCAGGAAGTCCTCGACCTGCTGTTCGTGGTCAAGCGCGAGGACTTCGTGCCGCCCGCCTACCGGGCGATGGCCTTCACCGACATGGAGATCCCGCTGGCGCTCGACGGCAAGCCGACCGGCGAGATCATGCTCGCGCCCAGGTCGAGGCCCGCCTGCTGCAGGCGCTGACGCTGCGCAAAGCACGAGCACGTGCTCGAGATCGGCGCCGGTTCGGGATACATGGCCGCGCTGCTCGCGCACCGCGCGCGCCACGTCGTCAGCTGCGAGATCCACGCCGGGCTGGCGCGCTTCGCGGCCGAGCGAACCTCGAGCGTGCCGGCGTCCGCAACGCGCGGTCGAGCAGCCGCAACGGCGCTCGTGCCGTCCGGCGGCAGTCGCTTCGAGGCGATCGTGCTGTCCGGATCGGTACCGTTCGTGCCCCAGGCCCTGCTGCAGCGCCTGGCAGTCGGCGGACGGATGGTCGCGATCGTCGGCGAGGCGCCGGTGATGAACGCGCAGCTGATCACGCGCAGCGCCGAGCACCAGCTTCGCTGCCGAGAACCTGTTCGAGACCGTCGACGAAGCCGCTGGTCGATTTCCCGAGCAAGGACGACGTTCCGGCTTCTGACCGCGTGCCCAGGACGCCGGCATCCGAAACAGCTGCCGACCGCTGCCGAGCGTCGCACTCCCGGCGTGGCCGGACGCCGAGGCGCTCCGCCCCGCTGGTGCTCGACGTGCGCGAGCCCTGGGAAGTCGCGATCGCGCAGCTGCCCGGCAGCGTGTACGATCCCGATGAGCCAGATCCCCGCGTCGCTCGACGAGCTCGACCCGCGACCGTCCGATCGTGTGCCTCTGCCATCACGGCATGCGCAGCATGCAGGTCGCCGACGTTCCTCGAACGCAACGGATACGACCCGAGGTGTATCAACCTCGCCGGCGGCATCGACGGCTGGGCACGTGCCGGTCGATCCCGACGACTGCGCCACGTACTGGACCACTGCAGCGACCGAACCTCGCGACCGCGACGCGGCGATCCGCAATCCGACCCCGAGGCATCGCTGACTACGATCGCTCGGCCGCTCGCGTCACTGTCGCGATGCACTCCGGCCGCCGCCCCGGCGAGCTGGCGCTGGACCTGTTGCAGGCGTACGCAGAACGCGCTGACCATCGATCCGGTGCTGGCGAGCACCCGCTCGCAGCTCGCGGCGACGCGCGAGAAGGTGCCGCAGGCGCGCGCCGGGCTGCTGCCTGTCTTGAACGGCAACGCGCATCGTGAACCGCCAGGCGTCGACACCAACATTTCCCGGGCCGCCAGTTCACGACCCAGAACTACTCCGTCGCCCTGCGTATCCGCTGTACGGCTGCAGAACGTCGAGACCTTCGAGCAGAGCAAGCTGCAGGTCGCGGTCGGCGAGGCGCAGTTGGCGCAGGCCGCAGCAGGACCTGATCGTGCGCGTGGCGCAGGCCTACTTCGACGTGCTCGCCGCGCAGGACAGCGTCGACGACGATCCGCGCCCAGAAGACGCGCGATCACCGAACAGCTGGCGTCGGCGAAGCGCAACTTCGAGGTCGGCACCGCGACGATCACCGACCAGCAGGAAGCGCAGTCGCGCTTCGACCTGTCGGTGGCGCAGGAGATCGCCGCGATGAACGACCTCGAAGTCAAGCGCGCCGCGCTGTCGCAGCTGATCGGCAGGCGCGTGGCCGACGATCTCAACGTGCTGAGGCGCGGCGTCATGCTGCGGGCGCCGGAACCGACGCGCGAGGCCGACTGGACCGAGGGCGCGCGCCAGAACAACTTCGCGGTCCAGCAGGCGCGCATCGCCGCCGAGATCGCGCGCCGCGAGATCGACAAGCAGCGCTACGGTCACTATCCGACCCTCGACGTGGTCGGCTCGCTGGGCGCGGCGAAGAACGCCACGGTCAACGTGATCGGGATCACCGGCGTGACCTCGACGTCGGGCGTCCTGGGTCTGCAGCTGAGCCTGCCGATCTACAACGGCGGCGCCGTCGATTCACGGGTGCGCGAAGCCGTCGCGCTGCGCGACAAGAGCGCCTTCGACCTCGACAACGCGCGCCGCGTCGCCGAGCAGGGCGCGCGCCAGTCGTTCCTCGGGTTCAAGAGCGGGCTGGCGCAGGTGCGGCGCGCTGGAAGCGGCCGAGAAGTCGAGCCAGCTCGCGCTCGATTCGAACCTGCTCGGCTACCAGGTCGGCGTGCGCATCAACATCGACGTGCTGAACGCGCAGCAGCAGCTGTTCACGACGCGGCGCGACCTGGCCAAGCGCGCGCTACGACGTGCTGATGAACGGTCTGCGCCTGAAGGCGACGGCGGGCGCGCTGACCCCGGAGGACCTGGGGATGGTCAACGCGCTGCTGGAGCCGCCGAAGGGGCAGTAGCCGCCGACGGGGTGGTCGACGCTGAAGGCGGGTGATCGACGCCGAAGGCGTGGTTGCCGCCGACGGCGGCGGTCGACGCTGAAAGCGTTGAACCGACGACGGGTTGGCTGCCGCGGGCGCCGGTCACGACCGGCGCTGGCAGCGCGTCAGCAGCGGATCGATGATCTCGAGCGTGCGCCGCGTCGCCCCGCGATGCGCCGCGGCGAAGTCGAGCGCGCACTGCCGCTGCTGCGCCAGCGTCGCCGGCTCGCGGGCCAGCGCGATCGCTTCGCGCACCGCCTGCCCGGCGTCGGCGACCCGGGTCGCGGCACCGGCTTCGATCGCCTGCGCCGCCGCCTCCGCGAAGTTGTAGGTGTGCGGACCCAGCACGACCGGCACGCCGGCCGCGCAGGCTTCGATCAGGTTCTGCCCGCCGAAGGGCAGCAGCGCCCCGCCGATGATCGCCACGTCGGCCATGCCGTAATACGCGAACATCTCGCCCAGCGAGTCGCCGACCAGCACGTCGACGGCGGCCGGCTCGAGACCGCCGGGATCCTGGCGCGAGCGCCGCGCGCAGCGCAGGCCGTGCGATTCGACCAGCGCCGCGACCTCGTCGAAGCGCTGCGGATGGCGCGGCACGATGACGAGCAGGGGTGCCGAAACGACCGGGCGTGGCTGCGAGGGCTGCGAGGGCTGCGGGGCCTGCGGAGACTGGGTCGAACCGTGCGGATTCGCCGCCACGATCCGGATCCACGCGCGCAGCAGCAGGTCTTCCTCGCCGTCGCGCGTGCTGGCCGCGAGCACCACCGCCCGATCGGCGAAGCGATCGCGCCAGCGCCTGCCCTGCGCCGCCCGCCCGGCGTCGACGGCGACGTCGAACTTGAGGTTGCCGGCGACGTGCACCGTCACCGGCGCGATCCGGCGGATGCGCTGCGCATCCTCGTCGGTCTGCGCGACGATGGCGGACAGCGACGCGGTCGCCGGTGCGATCAGCGCCCGCCAGCGCAGCCCGCGCCGCAGCGAGCGCGGCGACAGGCGCGCGTTGACCAGCGCGAGCGGCACGCCGGCGCGACGCGCGGCCGCGCACAGGTTCGGCCACAGCTCGGTCTCCATCACGAGCCCGGCGCAGGGCCGCCATGCGCGCAGGAACCGGCGCATCGCGAACGGATAGTCGTAGGGCAGCAGGGTCTGCACGACCCGGCCGCCGTGGCGCGTCGCGAACAGCTCGCGGCCGGTCGCCATCCCGGTCGGCGTCATGTGCGTCAGCAGCACGCGCAGGCCGGCATCGCGCGCGAGCAGCGCGTCGACGAGCGGCTGCGCGGCGCGCGTCTCGCCGACCGACACGGCGTGCACCCACACCAGCGCGAGCATCGTCGTCGCGGCGGGGATGCCATCCCCAGCGCCGCGGCCAGCCGCGCAGGTATTCCGGCTGGCGGCGCGCCCGCCACAGCAGATAGGCGACCAGCAACGGGGTCGCGAGCCACCAGCCGAGCGAATAGAGCAGGCGGGCGATCACCGCGCGCGGGCCCCGGTCGGCGAATGGGGCGCCATCACGACCTTGTCGAGTGCCGCTTCCACCGCGTCCGGCAGCGGCCAGACCCCGTCGCTGCCCAGGCTGACCGCGCGCTGCGTCCAGTAGGGACCGTAGCGCCAGGCCGGCGTGGCCGCGAACAAGGCCACCGTCGGAACATCGAGCGCGGCCGACAGGTGCGTGAGGCCGGTGTCGATGCCGACCACCGCATGCGCGCCGCCGAGCAGACAGGCGCACTGCGCGAGCGTGAGCCTCGGCGCGACCAGCGCACCGGGGATGACCTGCGCGAGTGCCTGCGCAGCGCTGCGCTCGGCCGCACTGCCCCACGGCAGCACGACACGCAGGCCTGTGCCGGCGAGTCGTTCCCCGAGCGAGCGCCAATGCGGCGGCGGCCAGAGCTTCTCCGCGCGCGAGGTCGCGTGCAGGAAGACGACGTAGCGCTGCGCTGCGCACCAGTCGGGCGCGGGACCGGGCGGCACGAGCTCGAACCGCGGCGGGCCCTCCGGTCGATAGCCGAGCGCCTGCGCCGCGAGTGCACGCAAGCGCTCGATCGCGTGCCCGTTCTGGTCGACGCGGAAGACGCTCCGATACGCCAGCGTGGCGATCGGTTCGCGCACGCAGCTGCGATCGAAGCCCGCGATCGGCGCTCGTGCCCAGCGCGCGATCCAGGCGCTCTTGACCAGCCCCTGCAGATCGAGGACCAGGTCGTAGCGCGCCTCGCGCAAGCGCAGACGCGCCGCGCGGATCTCGGCCCAGGTGCCGGCGTCGAGCAGCGCGCGCCGCCACCGCCGCACCGCGACCGGGATCACCTCGCCCACCGAGACGTGCAGGCGCGGCAGGTCGGCGAACCCTTCCTCGACGACCCAGTCGACCCGCGCGCCGGGGACGGCGGCCACGATGTCGCCGACCACCGGCAGCGCGTGGATCACGTCGCCCATCGAACTGGTCTTGACGATCAGGATGCGCACACGAGGCCCTGGAGTCGGTCGCATGAGCGGGCGGCGAGGATCGGGGGCATCGGAGCGGGCGCCAGTCGGAAAAGCCCGCATTATCCCAGTTCGACCGGCGAAGCCCGGCCTGCCCTACGCCTTTCGTCGGCGGCCCCGCGCGGCGAATACGCCTTTGGTGGGCAGTCGGCCCGTGGGGTCCGCGAGCCGGGCCGCGGTCTGAGATAATCCCGTTCGTGAACATCCTGGTAGCAGACGACCATGCCCTGATCCGCGAAGGCCTGCGGATGGTGCTGCGCGACTTCGACGAAGAGGTCGTGTGCTTCGACGCATTCGACGGGGCGAGCGTTCGCCAGACGCTCGCCGCGCATCCCGAGATCGAGCTGGTGCTGCTCGACCGGCGTCTGCCGGACTGCGATGGCATGTCGTTGATGACGCAGCTGCTGGTCGCGCACCCTTCGCTGCCGGTCGTGATGCTGTCGGCGGAATTCGACGCGGAAACGGTCTCCCGAGCGCTCGAGCTCGGCGCGGCCGGCTTCATCCCCAAGACTTCGGTGACCACGGTCCTCGTGTCGGCACTGAAGCTGATCATGGCGGGCGGCGTCTACGTGCCGCCCGAGGTGCTCCGGCGCGAGACGCGCGGCCCGCACCGGCCGATCGGCTCCGAACGCGCGACGGCGATGCCGGCCGCGGCGCCACCCGGTTTCGCGACCGACGCGGCCGGCGGCGCCGGCGTCGACGGCGGTTCCGACACCCTCGAAGCGGGGCGCGGGCCCGCCGGAACGCTGGGGCTCACCGGCCGCCAGGTCGACGTGCTGCTGCTGCTGATGGAAGGCAAGTCGAACAAGCAGATCGGCCGCGAGCTCGACCTGGCCGAAGCGACCGTGAAGGTGCACGTGCGTTCGATTCTGCGCAGCCTCGACGCGAGTTCGCGCACCGAGGCGGTCGTCGCGGCGTCGCGGCTCGGGTTGAGCGCCGCCAACATGCGAGGCAGCGGCCGTTCGGACGACTGATGACCGGTGAGGCGCAGCGCGACGGCATCGATGCCCTGCGCGGTCTGGCGGTCACGGGCGTCTGGTGCGCGCACCTGTTCGCCTACTACGGCGTCGAGGTGCCGCTGCTGGGACGGCTCGGGGGCCTGCTGGGCGTGCAGTTGTTCTTCGTCGTCAGCGGCTTCCTGATCGTCGACAGCGCCACGCGCTACCCGCTGCGCACGTACGCGATCCGCCGCGTCCTGCGCATCTTCCCGGCGTACTGGGCGGTCGTGCTGGCCGCCAGCCTCGTGACGGGACGCCTGGCTGGCGGGGCCGTTTCGGACCATCCGCTCGAGTTCGTGGTCAACCTGCTGGCGCTGTCGCACTGGATGCCGCTGGCGTATCGCACGTTCGACGTGACCACGGTGAGCTGGTCGCTCACGGTCGAGCTGGTCTGGTACGCGCTCGCGCCGCTGCTGGTGGCGCTGCAGCCCCGGCAGGCCGCGAGCCGCGCGGCGCGGACGCCGGAGCGCGCAGGAACCGGATCGCTCGGGGACCGGGGCGCGCGGACACCGCAGCGCGCGGGCATCGCCGGGCAGGCGCACCGCCCCCGACTCGACGCCGACCGCTATTGGTGGATCGTCGGCGCGGCGACGCTCGCGGCGTCGACCGCCTGGGTCCTTGCCGCCTGGAACGGCTGGCTGGATCCTCTATTCGCGCCGGGCATCGCCGCGATCGGCACGGATCGCATCGACGATGCGTCGCGCTTCGCCTACATCGTGAACGCCGCCCCCGCGCACCTCGTCTTCTTCGTGGCCGGCGCACTGATCTTTCGTCACCGGAGGCATTGCGCGCGCGCACCGGGCTGGCTGCTCGCGCTGCCGATCCTGCTGTTCCTGCCGTTGGCCGACCGTTGGAACGGCTGGCTGGGGGTCAATCCGTCGTTCGCCTCGGGAATCGGGCTGTGCGCGCTTTTCGTGTGGCTCGGCCTGAGGCCGGTCTCCCACCTGCGCGCACCGTTCGAGCAGTTGCTCGCGCCCGTCGGGCGGGTGTCGTATCCCGTCTACCTGTTGCACGTGCCCATGCTGCACGCCGTGTTCCCGCCGTTGCGGGATCGCCTCGGCGTGCCCGGCTGGGCTTGCGCGATACTCACCGCTGCCGTCACGCTGGCGATTTCGTACCTCGTGCACCGCTGCATCGAAGAGCCCGGCATCGCGCTGGGCCGTCGCCTCACCCGGACCGTACCCAGCCATGCCTCGACGCCCCGCCCCGTTTGACCAGCCGGTCTTCGTCACCCGGCCGTTGCTACCGCCGCTGGATGGCTACGTCGAGCGCCTGCGCGACGTCTGGTCGTCGGGCTGGCTGGCCAACGGCGGCGCGCAGCACCAGGCGCTCGAGCGCGCGCTGTCGGCGCACCTGCGCTGCGAGCACCTGTCGCTGTTCAATAACGGCACGATCGGGCTGATCGTCGCCTGCCAGGCGCTGCGCCTGTCGGGCGAGGTGATCACCACACCGTTCTCGTTCCCGGCCACGCCTCACGTGCTGTCCTGGAACAACGTCACGCCGGTGTTCGCCGACGTCGAGCCGGGGACGATGAACCTCGATCCCGCGGCGATCGAGCCGCTGATCACGGCGCGCACCACCGGCATCCTCGGCGTGCACGTCTACGGCACGCCGTGCCAGGTCGACGCGATCGACGAGATTGCACGCTTCTACGGACTCAAGGTGGTCTACGACGCCGCGCACGCGTTCGGCGCCGAGATCGACGGGCGACCGATCGGATCGTTCGGCGACGCGACCATGTTCAGCTTTCACGCCACCAAGCTGTTCCACACCGCCGAAGGCGGCGCGCTCGCGGTCGCGGACGCGGACCTGAAGCAGCGCATCGACCTGCTGAAGAACTTCGGCATCCGCAACGAGGAGCAGGTCGTGCTGCCCGGTATCAACGGCAAGATGAACGAGCTGTCGGCCGCGCTCGGGCTCGAGGTGCTGAAGCTGGTCGACGCCGAACGCGAGCGCCGCGCGCAGATCGCGCGGCTGTATGCAGGCAGGCTCGCGCCGCATGCCGGCGTGTCGCTGCTGCGCCCGCCCGCCAACGTGCGCGACAGCCTGCAGTACTTCGTCGTGCGCATCGACCCGGCCCGCGCGGGCGTGAGCCGCGACCAGCTGCACGAGCGGCTGCGCGGCTTCAACATCGTCACGCGCAAGTACTTCTACCCTCTGTGCAGCCGCTACAGCTGCTACCGCCACCTGCCCTCCGCGCAGCCCGAGCAGCTGCCGGTCGCCACGCGGATCGCGTCCGAGGTGCTGTGCCTGCCGTTCCACGGCGGGCTCACCGACGACGACGTGGGCCGCATCTGCGATGCGATCGACTACAGCATCCGCGAAGGCGCGCAGGCCTCGTGAACACGGCCGCGACCGCGCGCCTGAACCGGCCCTGATGGAGGCCCGCCAGTGAGTGCCCGCACAACGCCCCGCGTCAGCGTCGTCATCGCCAGCTACGAGCACGAGGCCTACGTCACCGAGTGCATCGAAAGCGTGCTGGCGCAGACCTTCCAGGACTTCGAGATCGTCGTCACCGACGACGGCTCGCGCGACGGCACGGCGCAGCGCGTCCGCGCGATCGGCGACCCGCGCATCCAGCTCGAGGTGCTCGAGCACAACCGCGGCGCCTGCATCGCGCTGAACCGCGGCATCGCGCGCGCGCGCGGCGAGTTCGTCGCGATCCTGAACTCGGACGACGCGTTCGTCGCCGACAAGCTCGAGACGCAGGTCGCGTTCCTCGATCGGCACCTCGACGTCGCCGCGGTCTTCGGCTGGCCGGAACTCGTCGACGAGCGCGGACAGCCGTTCTGCGACGCCGCGCACAAGGACTGGTCGGTGTTCCAGGTCGAGAACCGCAGCCGCCACCAGTGGCTGCGGCACTTCTTCGACCGGGGCAACTGTCTGTGCCATCCGACGCTGATGATCCGGCGGCGCTGCTATCACGCGGTCGGCGGCTACGACGCGCGCCTCGCACAGGTGCCCGACCTCGACATGTGGGTGCGGCTGGCGGCACGCTACGAACTGCACGTGTTGCCCAGGGCGCTGACGCGCTTCCGCATCCGCGAAGACCTGCGCAACGCGAGCGCCGCCCGACCCGAGGTCGTGCGCCGCGACGCCTGGGAGCGGCAGCGCGTGCTGGAGCAGTACCTCGCGATGCCCGCCGAGGTGCTGCGGCAGGCGTTCCCGGAGTACGCGGCCGACCGCCGCGCGCCGGGCGCCTGGCTGGCCGAGCACGCGCTCGGCTTCGAGCTGCCGTTCCACGTCGCGTTCGGTCTCGAAACCGCGTTCGCCAGCCTGCCGCCGAGCGGCGACGGACCCGAGTACGCCAGGCTGATCGAGCTGACCGGACGCCACGACGTGTTCGGCATCCACCGGGGAGCGTCTTGAAGAACCCTCCGATCGGGGCCTTGCTCGCCGCCCTGCTGCTGGCGCTCGCCGGCGGCCACGCGCGCGCGCAGACCGGCGAGCGCGACCTGCTGTCGGAACGCGACTTCCTCACCGAGATCCCGCGCGTGATCTCCGCGTCGCGGCTGCCGCAGGCGCCGGCCGACTCGCCCGGCGCGGTCACCGTGATCGACCGCGACATGATCCGCGCGTCGGGCGCGCGCGACGTCGCAGAACTGTTCCGCCTGGTGCCGGGATTCGCCGTCGGCTATGCCAGCGGAGGGCGTCCGGTGGTCGCCTACCACGGACTGTCCGGGCAGATCTCGCAGCGCATGCAGGTGCTGCTCGACGGCCGCTCGCTCTATGCGCCCTACCTGTTCGGCGGCATCGACTGGAACACGCTGCCGGTCAACATGGACGACATCGAGCGCATCGAGGTGCTGCGGGGCTCGAACTCCGCGGCCTACGGCGCCAACGCCTTTCTCGGCGTCGCCAACATCATCACGCGCTCGGCCGCGCAGTCGCGCGGCGCGTACGGTTCGGCGACGGCCGGGACCGAAGGTGTGCGCGACGCCGCCGCGCGCATCGGCGGCGGCGGCGGCGGGCTCGACTGGCGGCTGTCCGCCGGCACGCGTCGCGACAACGGGCTCACCGGCGCGTTCGACGACAGGCGCCTGAATTACCTGAGCGGGACCGCCGATTGGCAGATCAACGAGTCGGACCAGCTGTCGCTGTCGGCCGGTCTCAACGACAACCGCCTCGGACTGGGCGTGGCCAATTCGGCCGGCGATCCGGAACGCTTCGAGAACACCTCGTCGTCGTTCGGCCAGGTGCGCTGGCGGCGCTCGTTCGCGCCCGACCACGAGATGAGCTTCGCCGCCTCGCACACCAGCGACCGCGGCGAAGACCGCTTCTCGATCCCGGTGACCGCGACCGACGCGCTGGTCATCGACTACGGGCGCAAGGCGCTGCGCGATCACTTCGGATACCAGCACTACCTGGGCGTCAACGAACAGATCCGCGCCTCGTGGGGCGTGGAGTACCGCAAGGAGAGCGTGGTCGCGCCGCAGCTGTTCAACACCAGCGAGGCGCAGCGCACCGAGGCGAGCCGCGCCTACCTGAACGCCGAGTGGTCGGTGAACCCCGCCTGGACCGTGAACGTCGGCGGACTCGTCGAACACGAATCGCTGAGCGGCACGCACGTGGCACCGCGCCTGACCGCGAACTGGAAGTTCGACGCCGGACAGGTGCTGCGCGTGGGCTACACCGACGCGTTCCGCACGCCGTCGCTGTTCGAGCAGCGATCCGACTGGCGCTACGTGTACAACGGCCAGACGATCGACGTGCGCTATCTATCGAGCGGCGGGCTCAGGCCCGAGCGCGTGCGCGCCACCGAGCTGTCCTACCTGGGCGACTTCCGCCGTCTCGGCCTGAATGTCGATGCGCGCCTGTTCCACGAGCGGGTCACCGACCTGATCACGCAGCAGCTCTATTCGCTGCCGCCCGGCCAGGAGTTCGATCCGGAATCCGGCGTGTACGACCTGCGCAACGCGGACAGCGCCACGATCACCGGCGTCGAGTACCAGCTGCGCTGGCGTCCGAGCGCGAATCAGCAGTGGCTGTTCGGCCACTACCTGGCCCATCGTTCCGGGTCCGCGGACTTCGTCGGCGAATCGATCCCGACCTACAGCGCGCACGTGCTGGGCATGTTCCGCCTCTCGGACGACCGCAGCCTGTCGGTGTTCTACGGCCTGCAGGCGCCGATCCGCTGGATCGGCGAGACCACGACGGCACCGAGCCAGCACCGGCTCGACGTGCGGTTCGAGCAGGCGTTCCGGGCCGAAGCGCTGCGCGGCACGATCGCGCTGGTCGGACAGAACCTGCTTGGACCGGAGACCGAGTTCCGCGCCGGCCAGACGATGCCGCGCCGCATCTGGCTGACCATCAGCCTGGATCGCTGACGCGGCCATGCGCGCGCACGCGCTCACCGTCACGCAGCGCACCGCGGCACGGCCGCTGGCGGCGCTGCTGCTGCTCCTGGTGTGCGCGTTCGCCTGCCTGCCCGGCGGCGCGACGGCGCAGACCGGTCCGGTCACGCTGCTGCTGAGCGCGCAGGGCGGCGGCTACAGCGAGGTCGCCGAGGCGATCCAGGGCGAGTTGCGCAAGGTGCCCGGCCTGAAGGTCGTCACCAGCGTCGTCGGCGCGGCTGCGGGCGACGAGCAGGCGCCTGCGGCCACGGCTCCAGGAGCCCAGCCGCTGACGATCGCGGTGGGAACGCGCGCGATGCAGACGGCACTGCGCGGCGGCGAGCCGCGCGGCCTGCTGCTGTCCGTGCTCGTGCCCCGCAGCAGTTTCGAGGCCCTCACCGCGAGCCTGAGGCCCGCCGACCTGCGGCGTGTCACCGCCGTGCACCTCGACCAGCCGTTGGCGCGTCAGCTCGAGCTCGTCCGGCAGATGCTGCCCGGAATGACCCGCGTCGGCATCGTGCTGGGCCCCGAGTCGGCGCGCGACGCCGATCGCCTGCAGGCGGCGGCCGACGCCGCGCGGCCTGCGCCTGGCGATCGAACGCGCCAGCCGCGACAGCGAGCTGTTCCCGGCGCTGCAGCGGGTGATGGCCGATTCCGACGTGTTCCTGGCGCTGCCCGACGCGCGCGTCGTCAACGCCGACACCGCGCAGAACCTGCTGCTGACCTCGTTCCGTCTGCGTGCGCCGGTGGTCGCCTGGTCGGCGGGCTACGTGCGCGCCGGCGCACTCGCGGCGGTCTACACCACGCCGGCCCAGGCCGGAGCACAGGCCGCGGAGCTGGCCCGCGCGCTGCTGCGCGGAGCGGCGGTGCCCGCGCCGCAATACCCGCGCACCTACTCGATCGCGATCAACCGCCAGGTGGCGCGATCGCTCGGCCTCGAGATCGACGACGAGGCGCAGATCCGCGAGCGCATGCAGCGCGGCGAACGCGAATGACAGCGACTCGCGCCTCCTTCGCCGCCGGCCTGCGCGACCGGCTGTCGAGCCTGCCGGCACGGATCACCGCGATCGCGATGCTGCCGGTGCTGCTGCTGGCACTGGCGGTCGGCGGCTGGTCGATCTCGCTGCGCAAGAGCGACCTCGACGAGGGGCTCCAGCAACGCGGCCTGCTGCTGGCGCGGCTGCTGTCGTCGGCAGCCGACTACGGCGTGTTCTCGGGCAACCGCGCCGCGCTCCAGACGCTGGCCGAGTCGGTCGCGCGGGAGCAGGCGGTGTCCGGCGTGCTGATCCTAGATCGCGACAACCAGGTGCTCGCGTCGACCGGCGCGGCGCCCCCGCCGGGCGACGCCGAGCGCGACTGGCGCGTGTTCCAGGAGCCGATCCGCAGCCCGCGGCTGGTCGTCGACGACATCGACGCGGGCAGCGGGGCGCCTGCGAACGGCACGCCGCGCGCACGTTCCCCGGCGGCCGTCACCGCCGCGTCCGATGGCGTCGACGGCCTCGCCGTGATCTACCTGTCGACCGCGCACATCGTCGAGGAGGAGCGCCGCTTCGCGGCGATCGTGATCGCCATCCTGGCCTCGGTCCTGCTGGCCACCGGCCTGCTCGCCCGGCGCATGAGCCGGCGGGTCTCGCGCCCGGTGGTCGAAGTGGCGCAGGCCGTCGAACGCATCGGCCGTGGCGACACGTCGGTGCGTGTGCAGCCGAGCACGATCGGCGTACTCGACCTGCTCGGCAAGGGCGTCAACGAGATGGCCCAGCAGCTGGAGCGGTCGATGCACGAACTCGAGTTGCGCGTGATCGATGCGACCCGCCAGCTGGTCGAGCAGAAGGACGAAGCCGAGCGCGCGAACCGCGACAAGAGTCGCGCTTCCTGGCTGCGGCCAGCCATGACCTGCGCCAGCCGATGCACGCGCTCGGGATGTTCGTCGCCGCGCTGGCGCAGCATCCGGCCACGCCGGTGCAGCGCAAGCTGATCGGGCAGATCGACCGGGCCGCTGGTCGCGATGGGCGACCTTCCTCGACTCGCTGCTCGACATCTCGAAGCTGGACGCCGGGGTGATCCAGACACGCGTCGCTGCGTTCCCGGTGCAGACGGTATTCGACCGGATCCGCAGCGAGCTCTCGCAGGCCGGCGCAGGCCAAGGGCGCTGGACCTGTACGTGCGCAAGACCCGCGTACTGGGTCACGCAGCGACCGGATCCTGCTGGAGCGCGTGATCGTCGAACCTGGTGTCGAACGCGATCCGGTACACCGACAGCGGCAGCATCGTCGTCGCCGCGCGCCTGTGCGGCCCCGACCTCGACCAGGTCAGGATCGACGTGCGCGACAGCGGCCCCGGCATCCCGGCCAGGAGGCGCCCGAAGCGGTCTTCCAGGAGTTCGTGCAGCTCGCCAATCCGGAGCGCGACCGCAGCAAGGGGCTGGGCCTGGGTCTGGCGATCGTCAAGCGTCTCGTCGCCCTGCTCGACCACGAGCTGGTCCTGCGCTCGGCCCCCGGTCGCGGTTCGATGTTCAGCGTGCGCATGCCGCGTGCGCAGCCGCTGCAGTCCGCGGACCGCGCGGCGGCCCCGGCGGACGACGGCGTCGCGCATCGGCCGCGCCCGACCCGGGGCGCGCTGCAGGCCCGCCCGGCCCCGGCGGGTGCGAGTCCGAATCCGTTGCACACCGGGGCCATCCAGTCGCCGACCGGCGCAGGCGCACTGCACGCCGCCCCCCGCCAGGCCGCGCGCGAGCGCCCCACGATCGACCGGCCGTTCGCCGGTGTGCGCGTGCTGGTGATCGACGACGATGCGATGGTCCGCGAGAGCCTGAGCGGCCTGCTGCGCAGCTGGGGTGCCGGCGTCGCGGCGACCGCGGGCGACATGAACCTGCCGGCAGCGCTTGCGCGCGCCCCTCGACCGGACATCGTGCTGTGCGATCTGCGGCTGGCCGACAATCTGGACGGCGTCACGCTGCTCGCGGCGATCCGGGAGACGCTGGGAGGGCGGCTGCCGGCGGTGCTGATCACCGGCGACACGGCTGCCGACCGGCTGCAGCTGGCCTCCGGGTCGGGCGACCCGGTGCTGCACAAGCCGGTGCGTCCCGCACAACTGCGAGGACTGCTGCGCAGCGTGCTCGCGCAGCGGCCCGCCTGAGGCGCAGCTACAGGTGCGGGAGAACCGCGCTAGACGAACAGGAAATCGGCGGGGGCGACGAGATCGGCAACCGCTGGCGCGACATCGGCCGCATGCGCATCCGGCACGGCGGGCATGGTGTCGTAGGCGACGGCGTCGGCCGCCGGCGCGCCCGGCAGCGAGCTTCCAGACCGCGACCTCGCCGCCTGTACCGAGCGAGGCTTCGACCAGGTTCGCAGGTGCCGGCGTGTCGGCGACGCCGGCGTCGCCTGCCGGACTTCCGGAGGATTCGCCGCCGGATTTCCGGACGATTCGCCCGCCGGCTTTCCGGAGGATTCGCCTGCCGGCTCTTCGACCGGGGGAACGCGCGCGTGGAACGCCACACCCTGATCGAGCCAGCCGCCCTTCAGCAGCATGAACAGCTTCTCGACCGGATCGGTCGTGAACAGGTACGCGCCGGTGTCGACGTTCGACAAGCGGTACACCGGCGTGGTGCTGCCGTCGTCGGCCGGTGGCGGCACGTAGAAACCGACCCCCTCGTATCGATACTCGGGGTACTGCGCCAGAATGATGTCGCGCTCGACTTCGCTGGCGGTGTACAGATGCCCGCCCGCACGCGTGTCGCCGAACCGGTAGACCGCCGTCCAGCCTTCGCGCGCCTCGTCATCTGCAACGAACGTGGCGCTTTCCAGCTTGAACTCCGGGTAACTGGCCAGAACCACGTCACGCTCGGCTTCGCTGACCGTGTAGAAGTACTTGCCCGACACCGTGTTGACGAAGCGGAAGACCGCATTGTCGCTGTACACGGGTTCGTCGGCGCGCGCCTCGAGCACGAAGCTGCGGGCGACGCTTCCGAACGCGCCGCCGACGTCCGGCTCGCCAGATACGATCAGCAGCCGGGCGGAGTTTTCGTCGACCGACACGGGCGAGGCGACGGCCCGGGCAAGGTCCTCTGCCCGCCAGGCCCAGACTGGCGAGCGCGGCTTCGTTGCCCCAGTAGACGTCGCCGGTGGCCGGATCGACCAGCAGCGCGCGTTCGGCGAAACCGTCGTCGGCCGACGAAGTGACGAATCGGTAGTCGGAGCCGTCGGACAACAGAAACGAATAACCGTACGATTGACCGTAACCGACCTCGCCAGCCAGCACCAGATCGGCGGTGCGCGGGCTGCCCGTCGGAAATGATCGACAGCGGGAACGGTTCGAGGCCGGCAAACAGACCTGGATCGATTCGGGTGACCGGCTTGCTACTCATGATCGAACAGTACCAGACTTGCCTATCCAGACGCATCAGCACAGAAGGGTTACACCGAAGGACGCAAGCCGCGCGAGCAACCGCTCACTTTCGATGAAGACGGCGGGCTATCTCGCCGCAATCAGCGCCGTGTTCAACGCCGCGATCACGTCCTCGGGCGGCGCCCCGGCGGACACGTGCAACAGCAGCACCGACAGCAGGTACTGGTAGCGCGACTGGGCCTGCTCGCGTCGCGACACGTACAACTGGCGCTGCGCATCCAGCACGTCGAGCCCGGTGCGGATGCCGGCCTGGAAGCCGCGCCGGGTCGCTTCGAGCGCAACCTCGCTCGAGCGGACCGCCTTGGCGTAGGACTCGAGCTTGGCCGCGCCGTTTTGCACCGCGAGAAACTGGCGGCGCACCTCCAGCCGCTGCGTGTTCAGCTCGGAGTCGAGATCGGCTTCCGCCCGGCGCAGGTTCGCCGCCGCCTGATCGGTCGTCGCCGTGACGTAACCGCCGCTGTAGATCGGGACCGTCACCTGGACCCCCAGCGACCTCTGGTAGATGTCGGAACCCAGCGTATTGACGCTGTCGTTCTGCAGTCGCTGCAGCGCGGCGACCGCGTCCACGCGGGGATAGTGACCCGCGCGATTGCGCTCGACCTCGTGATCGGGCCGCCTCGACCGAGAACCTCCGCGCGCGGACCTCGGGGCTGCGGTCCTCGGCCAGCGCCAGCCAGGCGTCCATCGTCGCCGGCTGCAGCGGTCGCGGCTCGATGGGGCGGCTCGGCGGCTGGATCGACATCGTGTCGCGGGCGATGATGTTCTGCAGCGCGCGGCGGGCCACGTCCACCTGGTCGCGCACTTCGATCAGGTTGGCCTGCGCGAGATCCAGGCGCGCCTCCGCTTCAGCCACTTCAGTGCGGGTGCCTTCGCCGCCCTGCAGCCGCCTCTGTGCGAACGACAGCATCCCGCGGTACGCATCGACCTGGCCCTGCGCGAGCTCGACCGAGTCGAGAGCGAACAGCAGGTCGAAATACGCCTTGCCGAGCCGGTTGGCGAGATCTTTGCCCCGCGCATCGAACAACGCTTCCGCATAGCCGACCTGAGCCCCGCCCGCCCGCACCCGCGCGCGCCCATCCATGTTCAGCAACGGGATCCGCATGTTCAGCACGTGCTGGCGGGAGATGTAGTCGAGGTCCTGCTCGGTTGGCTGTCCCGGCGACGTGTTGTCGTAGTAGCGCGTGCCGCGCACCCTGGAGTCGCCGGACGTAAAGCTCACGGTCGGCAGCAGGGTCGAGCGCGCGATCGGAAGTGCCTGCCTGCCGGCGTCCAGTTCGTGACGCGCGGCGTGATACGAAGGGTCGTACTCGATCGCGGCATTCCATGCGTCGAGCAGGCCCATGGCGGACGCCGGCGCGCCCAGTGCGGCCGTCACGGCCGCGGCGATCAATCGGAATCTCATCGGATCAGTCCTCGGTCATCGCGCGGCGCAGCCGGTCCTGCAGCGGCTTGACGAAGTAGTTCATCGCGCTGCGCTCGCCCGTCTGGACGAACACCTCGGCCGGCATGCCGGGGCGGATCTCGTGCATGCGCAGCAGCTTCATGCCTTCGGGCAGCACGACGACCTCTGCCTTGTAGTAGGGAACGCCGGATTTCGGGTCGGTGAGCGCATCGGCGGAGACCTTCAGCAGGCGCCCCGGAACATGCGGCGTGATGCGCTGGTTGAACGCGGAGAACAGGATGTCGACGTCCATGCCCGGCCGGATCTTGTCGACGAAATGGGTCGGTACCTGCGCGTCGATCTTCAGCGGTTCGTCGATCGGCACGATGTCCATCATCGGCGTGCCGGGCTGGACGACGCCGCCGGCCGTGTGCACCGCCAGGCCGACCACCCGGCCATCGACCGGGGCGCGCACCTCGGTATTGGCCAGGTCGAAGCGCAGCGCGCTCATCCGGTTCATCAGCGAACCGACCTCCTTCTGGACTTCGGTCAACTGCGCCTCGACCTGCTGGCGAATCTCCCGCTGCCGCGAGATCTGCCGCATCTTCAGCTCGCTGATCGCGCTGCGGAAGCGCGCGATGCTCGACAGATCCTCGGAGACCGCGCCGTTCAGCTGCGCCAGCAGACGCTCCTGCTCGGAGACGCGGTTGCGCGGCAGATAGCCTTCGCTGGCCAGCTCGCGCTGACCCTTGAGCTCCTCGCGCAGCAGCTTGATCTGTTCTTCCTTCGAGGCCTTGGCGGCCTCGACGCCGCGGATCTGCGACTCGTAACCGACGATCGACTCGCTGATCACCGCCAGTTCGCTCTGCAGCGCGTTGCGGCGAGAAACGATCAGCTGGTCCTGCAGCGCCATCGCCTCGCGGGCCGCCGGCAGCTCTTTCTGCTCGAGAAGGTCGGCCGGGTAGACGATCGTGGCGCGGTCCAGGCGCTCGGCCACCAGCCGGGCCTCGACGGCGCGCATGACCACCCACTGGCCCAGCGCTATGTCGAGCTGCGAACGCGCGCTGGTCGCATCCATCAGCACCACGGGCTGACCGGCCTTCACCAGGTCGTCCTCCTTGACCAGGATCTGCGCGATCTTGCCGCCCAGCAGCGGCTGCACGGTCTTGCGGTTGCCGGTGACGGTCACCTGGCCCACGGCGGTGATGCCCTGGTCGAGCGGAGCCAGGAAGGCCCAGGTGAAGAAGCCGCCGATGCCCAGCACCAGGGTGAGCCAGCCCCATAGCAGCGGCCGGCCGAGGTTCGTCGCGCCGGCGCGAGCGGCGTCCGCTTCGTTGCCGTCCGCCGCGCTGGCGGCGGCGCTGCCCGCGCCCGGACCAGTCGGCGCACCTGGAGCCGGAGGACCGCCGGACGCACCGGTCGGTCCGAACGAGTTCTTGAAGAGATCGCTGTTCATGTGTTCACCATTCGAATCGGTTGGCCTCGGGGCGGGCGCACCGGCGCTGCCGCGGTCCTGCCATCGTCACGCTGCATTCGGTGCGGGCGGCGCACCGCCGCCCGAGGGCTTCGCGCCGGGGGCCGGCAGCCCCGGACCCGGCACGCCGGGCATGCCCGGCTGTCCCGGCGCCACGCCGGGCCTCGGGCCCGGTCCCGGCTGTCCGGGCCGCGCCCCGAGCATCGGCGCCAGCACCTTGTCGCGCGGACCGAAGGCCTTCGACACGCCGTCCTGCAGCACGAGCACGTTGTCGACGATCGCCAGCGTGCTCATCCGGTGGGTGATCAGGATCACCGTGCTGCCGCCGCCTTCAGGT
Organism: uncultured beta proteobacterium; assembly: GCA_963849015.1. Classification (GTDB taxonomy): domain Bacteria; phylum Pseudomonadota; class Gammaproteobacteria; order Burkholderiales; family Burkholderiaceae_E; genus Quisquiliibacterium. Next base: position 106,894 of record CAWKFK010000004.1, on the reverse strand, counting down.
CCTTCGACCGTCTCGACCAGCGCCGCCTCGCCCGGTCTCGTCGAGGTTCGAGTTCGGCTCGTCCAGCACGACCAGCGACGGGTCGCCGTAGAGCGCGCGCGCCAGGCCGATGCGCTGGCGCTGGCCGCCGGACAGCGCGCTGGCCGTCGTCGCCACACGGCGTGTCGTAGCCGTCGGCAGACTGCAGGATCTGGTCGTGCATGCCGGCGCGGCGGCGCGGCCTCGACCACCTTCTCGGCATCGATCTCGCCGAAGCGCGCGATGTTCTCGGCGACCGTGCCGTCGAACAGCTCGATGTCCTGCGGCAGGTAGCCGATGTGGGGGCCGAGTTCGACCTTGTTCCAGCGAATACACGTCGGCGCCGTCGAGGCGCACGCTGCCGGTGACAGCGGCGGCCACACGCCGACCAGCAGCCGCGCCAGCGTCGACTTGCCCGACGCGCTCGGGCCGATCACCGCCAGCACCTCGCCGGGCGCGATCGACGAACGACACGCCCTTCAGGATCGGCGCGCCGCGTGCCGGGCGCCCCCGCGAGCACGACCCTCGACGGTGAGGCGGCCGCGCGGCGCCGGCAGCGTCATGCCGGCGGCCGCGGCGGGATGGACTCTCGAGCAGTTCGCGCAGCCGGCGGTAGGCGGAGCGGCCAGTGACGAGCTGCTTCCAGTTGGCCGATCAGCTGCTCGACCGGTGCCAGCGCGCGGCCGACCAGGATCGACGCGGCGATCATCATGCCGGCGGTCATGTTGCCGTCGAGCGTCGAGCAGCGCGCCGTACCCGAGCACCAGCGACTGCACCGTCATGCGCACGAACTGGTGACAGCCCTGCAGCACGACGGCCCGATCGCTCGCCTGCGCCTGCAGACTCGATCGTACTGCGCGTGCAGGTCGTACCAGCGGGCGCGGATCTGCGGCAGCATGCCCATCGCCTCGATGACCTCGGCGTTGCGCAGGTTGTTGGTGCGCCATGTTGTTCGACTGCAGCGAGAACTTCTGCGCCTCGTCGCAGCTCGCGGCTTGGACCGCGCTCGTTGAGCGACCGCCAGGACCGCCAGCAGCACCCGCCGCACAGTCCGAATCAGCCCAGTTCCGGCGAGAACGGGAAGATGACGAACAGGTAGACCGGCAGCCACGGCAGCGTCGAAGAGCGCGATCAGCGCGGTGCCGGTCAGCGTCTGTCGCACGGTGGTCAGGTCGTCGAGCGCCTGCGCCGTGTTGCTGCCCGGGCGCGCGAGGTTGCGCTCGAAGGCGGCGGTGAACACACGGCGGTTCAGGTCGAGCGTCGAGCCGCGCCCCCACCCGCATCAGCACGAAGGTGCGGACCATCTCGAGCGCGCCCATCAGCATGAAGACCCCGACGATCAGCAGCGATCAGCATCAGCAGCGTCGTCTCGTTGCGGCTGACCAGCACCCGGTCGTAGACCTGCAGCATGTAGATCGACGGGCTCAGCGCGAGCACGTTCAGGAACATGCTGAACAGCGCGACGGTGAAGAACGCGTGCTTGAACGAGAAGATCGCGGCGCGGATCTCGTCGCTCTTCGGCTTGGTTGCGGGAGTGTTCATGAGGATTCCAGGGAAGCGGGTATCGCGTTGAGCGTTTCGACGTGACTTGGACGGGTTGACGAACAGAGAGGCGGGCGGATCCGGCGTCAGACCGGCTTGAGCGATGGATGGTCGGCGGACGGCGGCGCAGCAGACGACAGTGCCGCGGGCACCGGTGCGACGATCGGCGGCGCGGTCTTGCGAACCCCGCGCTGTCCGATGACGGTCACGTTCGTGACCCTGCCCTTGCGCAGCTGGACCCCGACCACCGACGACGAGCCGGTGACATTGGCGACCAGACGCGCCTTCATCCACTGCACCAGCGACGCGGGCGAGATCCGGCCGGCTGCGAGCCCCTGAAACACCGCGAACTTCTCGGACGCCGGCGCCGGCAGTTCGACGCCGTTCAGGCGCAGGAAGAGCATCGCCAGCAGGCAGGCGGTGGCCGTGTTGCCCTCCTCGAACGGCTTCAGCCGTGCGATCGCCCAGGCATGGATGGCCGCCAGATCCATCAGCTGCACACGCGCGCCGAACAGCGCCAGCGTGTTCTTGGGCATCGACAACGCCGCCGCCAGACGCACCGGATCGTGACCGTACGCCCGACCGCGATGCTCGTTCAGGATGCGTGCGTGCGCCGCCAGCGCCACCCGATCGATGATCCAGACCGGTTCACGCACCGCCCTGCTCCGGCGATGCTGCGGCTGGGCCGTCACTCGGCCCAGCCGCCGCGGGGGCGAGCGGAACGGCCACGGCCCCCGCGCGAGGCCGCGCCAGGGCGCGCAGCACGTCGCGATCGGCACGGGCCGCACGCTCCATCTCTTCGACCTGCGCCGCGAACTCCGGCTGATACGGCACCAGCTCGACACCGTCGCGCGTCTCGACCAGAAACAGCTGATCCCCCTTGTCGACACGCAGCCGCTGCAGGAGCTCGCGCGGCAGCACGATGCCCAGCGAATTCCCGACGGTGGTGACCTTGACACTGAGCATGCAGGAGCGATCCAGGGTTTGTTCGGCTGACGTTATAACAAGCGTTATAAATTCCCGATCGACGGATTATAACGCCCGTTACAATGAAGGCAAGCCGCACAGGCAGGCGTCCACCCTGCCGAGCGCCGCCCTGTAGCCTCTCGCCAACAGCCGGGCGCGCGCTCGAGCGGCTGGCGGAGCTTCTCAGAGCACCTGCAGCCGCCTCAGCGCCGGAATGATCGTCCGATATCCGTCGACCGCCCTGGCAATCTCTGCGCGCATTGCGTCCCGCCCTGCGATCGGTGTGCCCTCGGCCGAGAGCCCCTCGCCTCGCGCGATCAGCCGGCGCAGCGCATCCTCGACGAGCTGTTCCGGGGTCGTGCAGCCGGCCTTGCTGCCCGCGATCAGCAGCTGGGTGACGCGCGGCACGAATACGCCGGCCCCGGCGACCGGGCTGAGCAGGTAGTCGAAGGCCCCCTGCTCCGAACCGCGCTCGATCACGTGGCTGTTGAGCGACTCGGCATGGGCCCGCGCGGCCTTCGACTGCTCTTGCGGCTGTGCGCACTCGATGTGGCCGCTTCCCAGCAGCATCACCATTGCATCCGAGAACTGGGTGGTCGAGCAGTCCGGACCGACGATGCGGCGCTCGAGGTCGCCGATCGCGACCGGTTCGGCCGCCGCGCCGAGCGCGCCCAGGATCGGCGCCGTCAACTGCTCGCGCAGAGTCGCCTCGCCGCGCACGCCCTTCACCTTGATCGCCTCCGCGGGGATCGCCTTGCTGCCCGGCAACACACGCTGCCCGCGCCAGGCCACGGACTGGCCGTGCGCGCCGACGCGCGGCAGACCCCGCACCCATAGGTCGCGGCGAAAGGCCTGCCCGACGAGGAAGTCGCGGGTCGTCTGCCGCAGCACCGGATCGTCGATCTGCTCCAGCAGCGCGCGCTGCGCGCCGGTCGTGTGGAGCGCTCCGACGTGGTCGAGCAGGGAGGCCGTGCCGGCATAGGTCAGCTTGGCCGAGTCCATCGATGCCGCCATTTCGGCGAACGAACACGGATGCCAGCTGGCATTGAGGTACTCATGGGTCAGATAGGCGGGATCCCCGCTACGCAGCGTGTCGAGCCGCCTGCGCAGCCCCGGGGTCTGCGCCACCAGCGCCGGGTCGAGCGCGAACACCTTCTGCGCGAAGTCGAGCGCAGCCTTCATCCGCTGCGGCGCCGGCACACCCGGCGCCTGTGCGCGGCTCGCGTGCAGGCTCAACAGCTGCTGCAGCGGCACGGTCGCGGCCCAGCCGGCGGCTGCGTTGTAGCTGACGTACACGACGCCCCCCGGCGCGAGGTTGCGGCGGAGGAACTCGACGATCCAGCCACGATTCTCCGCCGAGACCCAGCTCCAGATGCCGTGCAGCACTACGTACGAGAACTTCGGCAGATCGGTCCGGGCGGCGAACTGCTCGAAGCTGTCGTCGAAGAGATGCGCGCGCACACCGGCCGCGTCGATCAGCGACTGCGCATGCTGGACGTGCGCCGGATTGAAATCGGTGCCCCACCATTCGCGGGCGGGATCGGCGCTCGCGCTGAAGGCGAGACAGACGCCCTGGCCGAATCCGAGCTCGCAGCAGGGCCCGGGCGGGATCGGCGCGTAGCCCGCGAGCGTGAGCGCCAGGCCGACTCGCGAGGGACTCAGGTCCGCGTAGTACCCGTAGGTGTACGGAACCTCCGTCACGTAGCCGTCGTTCCACGCCATGTCTGTTCGATCCGCGGTTGTGCCTGGCAAAGAGTATGCATCGGCAGCGTGCGCGGCAGCGGGCCTGCGCTCTCAGGCTGCGGTCGCGCAGCGCGTGCCGATGCAGTGCCCGACGACCGCATCCGCAGCCTCGTCGACCGACCTCCCGGCCCAGTCCGAAGCCGCGAGGGCGCGGGCGGCACCCCGGAACGACTCCTCGCGCAGGAGCCTGGTCGCCTGCGCTGCGATCTCGCCGAGCGACGCCTCGCGGCCGACAAGCAGGCCGGCTCCGGCCGCCTCGACGGCGGCCGCGTTCAGGCGCTGCTCCAGGACATACGGGCTCATCAGCAAGGGCACGCCGGCGGCCAGCGCCTGGGCACAGACGCCGTGCGTCCCGTTGCCGACCACGAGGCGCGCCTCCCGCAGCACGGCGCCGATCTCGACCGGCGGCGAGAACCGCATCCGCGGGCTCGCGAAGCGTTCGACGAGCGCGGCAGGAGCATCGGGCGCGACCACCAGACAGCTCGACTCCAGCGCTTCGAGCGCCCCGAGGATCCGGGCGAGCCGCATCGGGTGGCGCTTCAGATAGACGAAGACCCGCTCGCGACCGGCATCCGGCCAGGCCGGCGGCGCCACGCGGTCGCCGGCGTTCTCGACGATGCCCCAGCAGCGCCGGGGTCGGCCGAACTGCGCGCCGTGGTCGAGCGGCGGGATCGAGCACAGCAGCGCGGATTCCTGCGGCCAGAGCGCCGCCATGCGCTCGAGTTGCGGCCAGCGCAGCGAGGCCAGCACGCGATTGATCACCGACAGCACCAGGTCGTCGTGCTCGCGGCAGTACTCGAGGATGTCGCGTCCTTCGACACCGGTCTGCCACCATCGCAACGGCGGCATCGGATCGCCGGTCACCGGAACGCCGACCGATACACCAACGTTGAAGACCATCAGGCCGGGCACCTGCCGGCCGGCGAGCATCGCCGCCGGCGCGTAGTCGCACAGCAGCAGGTCCGGAGCCAGCCGGTCGATCAGCTCGTGCCAGGCTGCGAGCAGCGCACGCAGCGGCTTCGCCTGCAGCCAGCCGCCGTCGGACAACAGGCTGGACGCGTTGAGCGTCGCCAGACGCAGTTCGGGATCGACGCGAATCCGCGGGGCCTGGAGCAGCGCCGCCTCACCGGATGCGAACCAGACGCGCGCCTGGCTCAGGTCCTTCAGCACCAGCGTGACCCGCCAGCCCCTGGCGCGAAACGACCGCGCCAGCGGGACCATGCGTCCCACGTGGCCCCAGCCGGCACCCATCTCCCACGCCAGGACCACGTGGGGACTCGCGCCCGATCCCGGGAACGGAATCGGATTCCCGGGCCGCTGCGGCGCTCGACGGGAAGTCTCGCTCATCCGCTAGGACTGATCCTCGCGGGCTGCACCTTCGCCTGCCGCGAAGGACTTGACGAGCGCATTGAAGGCGATCGACATGCGCGGCTGATCCGAACGATGCGGCAGCACCGCGTGGCGCAGCCAGCTCGGGAACAGCACCATCAACCCCTCGGCCGGGGCGATGTCGTGGCGGATTCCGGTCCGCTCGACGATGCCGAGGATCTGCGGCGCGTTGCGCGGATCCAGGAAGCTCAGGTTTCCCTCGTCGGGCTCCCGCCCCGAGCTTGGCGGGCAGCTGACGTAGTAGACCGCCGACCAGCTCGACATCGGATGATCGTGGGCCATGTTGAAGTCGCCAGCCTCCGAGCAGTTCGCCCAGCTGATCACGTCGTACTCGATGCGCGCGGTGCGCGGATCGGCGCGCGCACGCTGAGCGCTCGCCGTCCGGATGCCGATGTCGAGGAGCTTGAGCAGGGCCTCCGACGCAGCGTCGCCCGCGGTCAGGAAGTCGCGCGGCGACTGCCAGCCGCCGCGCATCGACTTGTTCCGAGCCGGCACCTGGCCGCGCATCGCGAGGATGCGCGGCCGCATCACGTGGTTGATCTCGGCCGCGCGCGGATGCATCGCGCGAAAGATCGTGGTCGGGAACAGCTGGGTCGACTCGAACACGCTGGCCAGCCCCCTCAGGTCAGGTGGAAGTTCCCGCTGCCGAAGAGCAGATCGCCGCCGGACTCGATCACACCGACGAGCGCCACTTCGCCGGCTGCGATCGCGCCGTCGCCGTCGGCGTCCGCGACGTACCAGATCCGCGCATCCTCGCCCGCGTCGGTCCCGTCGATCTCGAGCAGCACCGCGCGCTCGAGACCGTCGGAACGAAACTCGGTCAGCCGCCCGCCCGTCGGGCTGAACAGGCCCGCCACCGCTGCCGCAGACAGCGTCGCGCCGTCCGTGTCGAAGCGCACCACATCGCGGTTCACGTCAGCTTCGTCACCCGAGCCGGCGACGAAGATCGTGCCGTTCAGCGAACCGGAATGCGGGTCGAAGAACCGGCTGAAATCCAGCACGTCGTCCTGCCCCGAACCTACGGTGAAGCCGACGATACGGTCGACCCCGTTGGCGGCCGCCGAGGCTTCGAAGACGAACGTGTCCTCTCCGCCCGAGCCGCCCTGGGTCAGGAGCGCCTGCGACGAGAGCGCAAAGGTGCCGCCGTCGTCGACCGCGTTGCCGTCGTGGTCCGGATCGAACGTGAAGGTGAGAAGGTCCGAATCGTCGACCTGCTCGCCGTTGCCGAAGGTGAAAACGATCTCGCGCGCCACGGCGTCGAAGCGCACGTCGACGATGGACGCCGACGAACCGGTGTCGGCCTGGAATTCGGCGGTCGCCGCGGCAAGGTTGGCGCGCAGCTGCGCCGCGATCGCCTGCCCCACGGCATTCGAACCGGCGCCCGAAGGCAGCGCCACCGTTCCCTCGACCAGCGCAGGCAGCCCGCCCGGCCCCATGAAATCGATCGACACCAGATCGGCGTCGGAGTCGAGGATGCCGGCAACCTCGAAGTACCTGACTTCGTTGGCCGTGCCGCCGTCGAGGGTGTCGTCGCCGGCGCCGCCACGCAGCGTGTCGTCGCCCGCACCACCGGTCATCGCGTCGTCGTCGGTTCCGCCGATCAGCGAGGCGCCGGCAGCGGAATGATCGGTGATCGTCAGGCTCAGCTTGCGCGTCATCCGGCTGGCGTCGAGCACGTCACCATCGAAAGTGAAGAAGGTGGTGCCACCGCCGCTCCTCAGCCGGCCGTTGTCCAGGTCGAGAGTGAACGAAGAACCGTCGGACGCATCGGTCAACGCAAGCGCGCGAAAACCGCTCACGTCGTCGATCAGGTCGAGATCCCCGACGACCGAGGTCTCGTCCGGATCGGCGTTGTGCAGTTTCAGCGAGTTGCCGGAGATCTGCGTCACATCGAGCAGATCGAAGTCGAAACTGCCGCCGAGCGTGCCGTTGAAGTCGTCGATCGCGACCTCGAGGTCGTCGAGCTCGACGGTTCCGTCGGCCCACAGCACGTCCGGAGCGGAGTCGGCATAGTCCTGCAGCGCGCCGTTGCCGAGGGCGAGCACGTCGGCGTCGCTCGCCGGCGTGTCGATCAGTGCGAGGCTGCCGAGAAAATGGGCCAGGTCCTCGATCAGATAGACGTCGTCGGCCGGCGAGTCGCGAAGCTGCTCGAACCCTGCCAGCCGCATCTGCACCGCGCCGTCGAAGCCGGGCGCGAAGCGCACCTCGATCTCGCGGCTGCCCTGCAATTCCCGGCCGATCACGAACAGCTTGGCCTGCGCTCCATCGGAGAACCCGATCAGGTCTTCGGCATCCTGCGAAGCCTCGATGCGCAGGCTAGAGGCGGGCGCCAGCCCGTTGCCCGCGTGATACGAGACGATCGTGTCGTCCACCCCCGACAGCAGGTGGCCGCCACCGTCGCTCGGCCGCACGTGCGCCCGGATCAGGCCGGTGGAGACCGGCGCGTCAGCGTCGAACAGGCTGATCTCGTCGACGTTCACGGAGATGCTGCGGGTCAGCTCGTTGTAGTTGACCTCGTTCGCGCCGCCGCGCAGCACGAACGCGTGCGAGGCGTCCGAATCGCGATCGGTCAGCACGACCAGGTTCGCGTGGTCTGCGCCCTCGACGCGGGTCCACAGCGCGGCCGGCTGCGTAACCGTCGCGGTTGCGCGCGCGTCGCGATACTCCAGGAAGCTCGGCACGTCGAATGGTTGCCCCGCCAGCGGGTCGGACAGCAGCACGCGGTACACGTCGCGGTCGAGTCCGGGCTCGGTGCTGGTCGGCCCGTCGTCGGCGTTGTAGCGCAACGCGACGCCGCCTGCGGCGCCGGTCAGATCGATGACGCTCCCGCCCTGGGCTGCGACGATGCGCTCGACGCTGTCGAGAAGATCGACGCGGTCGCCGACGTTCGGCGCGAAACCCTCGGCGAAATCGTCGTCGCCGTCGTGGCTGACCAGCACGTTCCGCACCACGGCGGCGGCGCCGGCGAACGACACGACCGCCGCGATCAGACCACTCTCGGCCGAATAGTCGACGGTGTCGGTGCCGTCACCGAGCGTGAATTCAAAGCGCCCGGCGTTCAACACCTCCGGGATCGACGCCTGCAGGCCGGCCGCCCGAAGCTCGCTCACCGACAGGCGATCCAGTCCGTCGACGACATCGTAATTCAGCCAGGAGTCGAAGCCGATCCCGTCGGGCGGCGTGCCGACGGTTGCGTCCTCACGAGACGAAGCCATGTCGTCGGACACGATCGTGATGTCGTCGGATGGCGGCGGCGGCGGGGCGGGGGCGGGGGCGGCGGCGGCGGCGGCGGGGGCGGCGGCGGCGGTGGCGGGGGCGGCGGCGGCGGCGGCGGCGGCGGCGGCGGCGGGGGCGGCGGCGGGTCGAGCGAGATCGGCTCGCCCGCGGCCGTGAAAGCCTCGCGCCCCTCAGCGAAACCGAACTTCACGAAGTGCGCCAGCGCACCGTTGCGCAGGACTCCCTCCGTGACCACTCCGCCGGTCTCGTCCGCGCCGAACTCGTCGGCGTGTCCCAGGACGTAGGCCTCGACGTCGGCATACTGCTGCAGGTAACGGCCTCCGTCGAAGTCGGCGACCAGTTCGGACGTGACTCGACCCTCGTCGACCCCGTAGTTGACGAAGTGCACGAGGAGGTCTGCCCCCTCCAGCGCAGCCAGATCGGCGTACTGCGCCTGGTAGTACGCCAGGTCGAACCAGTAGATCGGCGCGAGTCCGTCGGCCGCGCCGGTTTCGACGAAGTGCTGCAGCAGATCGCCCGGGTAGCCGGCGACTTGCTCCGCGTATTCAGCGGCGTAGAAATCGGGATCGAACACGACCAGCGAACCGCCGGTTTCGGCGGCGGCCGCGTCGAGTTGCGCTTTGACCTCGGGGTAGGTGAACAGGGGCATGGCGGACTCCGTGTAGCACAACCGCAATGGTTGCACGAGAAGAGCCCCTTAGGAACCATTCGCCCGCAATACCTGAGGGAGTACAACAGCAATAAAAAAACCCGCCAGGCGAACCCGGCGGGTTTCGATCGGATGGGCGCCCCGGGTAGGGGCGCCCTGCCGCGAGGACTGCTTAGCCGACGAAGTTGCCGGCCACGAAGGCGCTGTCGCCCGCATCCGTCAGGATGCCGACAAGAGTGACTTCGGACGCAACGATCACGCCGTTCTGGTTGGCGTCGTACGCCATCCAGACATACGCGTCTTCCCCGGTTGCCGTGCTGTTGATCTCGAGGACCACCAGTCGGGCACCAGCAGCACCGTCGATGTCCAGCGCCTGATCGTCGCCGGTCTCGGCCGCGATCACCGCAGCCGTCAGCGCCGTCCCGAGGTTGTCGAAGCGAACGACTTCCTGAGCCGGGTTGGTCCCTTCCGAGTTGGTACCCGTCGTGACCGTCGGACCGTGCAGGCCCTGGAACGTGCCGTCGAAGAACGCGGTGAAGTCGAGGACGTCGCCACCGACACCGGCGATGAAGCCGTTGATGGTGTCGGTGCCGTTGGCAGCCCCGGTCGCCGCGAAGCCGAAGGTGTCGATGCCACCGTCGCCACCCTCGGAGATCGGCGTGTCGGTCGAAGCGGCGAAGGTGCCACCGTCCGTATCCGCCACCACGATCGCGTCACCGACCTCGACATCCACGCCTTGCTGGAACGTGAAGGTCAGCAGGTTGGTGCCCGCGTCGTAGGTCGCGCTCAGCAGGTCCACGTCATCGGCCACGCCGGCAACACCGGTGTCGAACGCATCGACGACGCCGTTGATCGCAGTCAGGTTCGCAGCGATCAGCGAGGCCAGAGCCGCACCCACCGCGTCGGCACCCGAGCCGGCCAGCACATCGAGCGTGCCATCCGTCGGATCGTTGTCCACCGGAGCAGCATTCTCGTTGACCGTCAGCACCACACCGCCGGTACCCATCGTGATCGTCACGGCGTCAGCCGCAGGGTCCAGGATGCCGGACAGCTCGACCGTCCGAACTTCGGTTGCCGTGCCACCGTCCAGCGTGTCGTTGCCGGCACCGCCTTCGAGGTAGTCGTCGCCCGAACCGCCGGTGATCGTGTCCGCCTTGGTCGAACCGACGATGTACGCGCCGACCGCACCGAGGTCGTTCACCGACACCGTCACGCCCGAAGTCACGAGGCTGAAATTCAGGCCAAGCGCATTGGTGGTGAACAGCGCCGAGGAATCGTCCTCGAGCTCCGACCCGGTGATGTCGAGCACGAACTCGCTGCCGTTCGAGGCGATCGAAGCGTCCGTGAGCCAGATGTCCTGGAAGCCGCTGATGCTGGCGATCAGGTCGAGGTCGCCCACCACCACGTCGTCCGCGTCACCGTCCACCGGCGCGATCGGCGTGTCGCGAGCGACGTCGTTGGCACCGTCGCCGTCGACGTCGCCGACGCCGATGTAGTCGATGTCCAGCCAGTTCGGAATCGTGTCGCCGTCCTGGTCGTCGTCGTCACCAACGATGATCAGGTCCTCTTCCTCGACGCCGGTGATGTCGAGCACGTCGAAGTCGAAGCCGAAGACGTCGTTCAGCACCTCGAGGCTGATCGTGTCCGCAGCTGCCGTCAGGGCCGCCGGACCACCGTCGTACGCAACCGCATCGTCACCTACGGCGATCACGTCGCGATCGTCGGTGGGATTGTCGATCAGGTTCAGGTTGTCCTGCACCCGCTCGAGGTCGCGCATGTCGTAGACGTCGTCCTCAGCCGAGTCGGCGAGGTACTCGAAACCAGTCAGTTCGACCGAGTTTGCTTCGTCACCGCTGCCGATCCGGACCGTGATCTGGTCGGAGCCGGAGAGCACCTCGCCAAGGATGAACAGCTTGTTCAGCAGGCCCGGGGCGAAGCCGACGATGTCTTCCGCGTCCTGCGACGCTTCGACACGCAGCGCACCGGCGGCGATCTCGTTCTGCGCACTGTACGACTCGAGGTAGTCCATGTCGCCGATGAACTGGCCGAAGATGCCGTTGGTGAAGCTGACATCACCCGTGACCAAACCGGAGCCGGCCGGGTTGTTCTCGTCGTACTCGACCACGTTGAGCTCGAGCACGATGCTCCGCGTCAGCTCGTTGTAGTTGGCCTCGTTCAGGCCACCACGACCGTAGTAGTAATGCGAGAACTCGCCGGCAGGGGTGTCGTCGGTGCCGGTTTCGGCATCGGTGAACTCGACGCGCGAGTTGGAATCCCCGTCCTCGATCGTGTTCCAGAGGGCGAACACGTCGGCCGGATCGGCAGGCGTCACGGCATTGCTGCCGTTGTTGTCGTCGTCGATGTCGTTGTCGCGGTACTCGAGGTAGTTGCGCGAGATGACTTCGTCGGTCTCCAGATCGGCCAGCTGGACGCTGTGAACGTCACGGCCACCGTCCGTCGTGATCAAGCGGCTGAACTGCACCGCCAGCGCACGATCCGAGTTGGTCAGGTCGAGAATGCTCTCGCCCTGCGACGCAACGACTTCCTCGACATCGACCAGGCGGTCGATGCGGTCGTCCGCCCCCTTGTAGCCGCCGTTGGAGCCGTGCGACTGCGAAGCGTTGTGGTCGACCATCACGTACTGCGTGTCGTCTTCCTCGTTGAAGTTGACGACGGCGGCGATCGTGCCGGTCTCGTTGCTGTAATCCACCCGGTCGGTGTCCTGGCCGAGGAGGAAGTTGAACAGCGAGAAGTTGCGCACCTCGGGAATGTCGTCGGTGTCCGCGGTGTCGGCGGTGCCAGAAGCGATCGCGCGCAGATCGGCGACGCTCAGGCGCTCGGGTGCAGTGCCGCGCCCGTCGAGCAGATCGTAGTTGAGGTAGCTGTTGATGACGATGTCGTCACGCTCGTCCCACGAGTCGGCACGCGCGTTGTCGCTCATCACGTTGCCGTTGGCCACGATCACGGTGTCGTCGCCGTCGGCAACCACGTACTCCATCTGGACGATGTTGTTGATCGTCAGGACGGTGGAGCCGCTCGAGTTCAGAGATCTTGCCGTTGACGTAATTGACCGTGGCTCCGGCCGAGAGCGCCTCGACGTTGATCGTGTCGTCTTCGCGGAAGCCCGCCGCGGTGTTGCCGGCAAGCGTGACCGTCTCGATCGAGTTCAAGCGTGTCCGTCGCGACGACCGAACCCACCCGGCCCTCGGTGCTCTGCACCAGGTCGGTATTGGTCGAGGACTCGACGAAGATCGTGATCGTCGGCTCGTCGTCGCCTTCGTTGTCTTCGTCCGCGAAGTCGTTGCGATAGGTAACGACGTCGGTGCCCAGGTCACCCGAGATCACGTTGTCCTTGGCGGCCTCGGTCTCGTCGATGTCGAGTGCGTCGTTTCCGTCGCCGAACAGGACGTTCTCGACGCCGTCGACCTTGATCACCAGGCGCGTCGTGTTGTTCTCGGTGCTGGCCTTGTTGTCCGGATCCTCGATCAGGTAGACGTTGCCACCCGCGCCGTCGCCGGTCATGTCGTAGTACACGCCGACTTCGGCGTCGTCCGACAGCTGGTTGACGTCGAGGGTGTCACGACCCTGGCCACCGTTCGCGCCGGCAACCGCCAGACCCACGCCCGACACCGTACGGATGTTCTCGAAGTTCTGGAACGTCGAGACGTTGTCCGACTCGATGACACCGTTGCCGTCGTTGTCCACGCCGACCGTGCCCGCGCCGCCGTTGTCGAACACGATGTCGTCACCCGTCCCGGCGTAATCGTTCAGCGTGATCGTGAAGCGGCTGGTGCCCGGCGTGAAGTCTGCCTGGTGATAGATCAGCGTGTCGCGGAAGTACGGAACGAAGTTGGAGCCCGAGATGATGGAGTCCGCACTTTCGCTCTGCTCGAGCAGGTAGATGTCGAGCACGTCGCCGTCTTCGTCCAGCTGCTGGGCCTCGTACGCGTTCAGCTTCGTCGCGGTGCCCTTCGTCTCGCCGACACGGCGCACGAAGTACCAGTCGCCACCGCCGTCCAGCGTGTCGTTGCCGGCCGAACCACGGACGCGATCGTCGCCGGTCTCGCCGTTGATCGTGTCGTCGCCGTTGCCGCCGAGAATGTAGTCGTCGCCGTGAACAACGAAGTTGCCGGAGGCGATCTCCGGCGCGTCGTCGGTAGTCGTCGTCGTCAGCGTCGGTGAACAACTCGTCGTCGGTCGCCAGGTTGTGGGCGATGCCGGCCAGGTCGTCGAGCGTGCCGCCGTTGATGACCAGCGCGTCGGAACCGTTGACGACACCACCGGCGTTGGCCGAGGTCTCGAGCACCGCACGGTTGACCATCTCCTGGCCCCAGAACAGGACGTTGTCGCTATTCAGGTTGTTGTCGCGGCCGTCGAAGTCCAGCAGGTGGACTTCATGCTGCGCGTCGTTCGTGACCGAGACGCTGGCGGGTTCGCCACCCGAAGCGTTGGACAGCGTCACGACCGGCGCCTTCATGAAGACGGTCTCTTCGCCGTCGTAGGCAACCTGGTACAGGCCGATCGTCTGGCCGTCGCCCCAGTAGGTCGCGCCGACCTGGCCTGCGGCCGTGTCGTCGTCCATGAACGAGTTGATGAAGTCGGCAAAGCGCCTGAGGAAATTCGCCTGCACGTCGGCCTGGCTGTCGTAGACGCCGTCTTCGCCATCGACCTGAGTGCCGTTGACCGCAACACCGACCTGCAGCTGGTACGTCACGCCGTTCACTGCGACCTTGACCACATCTTCGGTGGTCAGGTTGGTGAAGCGCAGGTTGTAGTACTGGTCTTCGGCGATGCGCGTGCCGTCGGCGTCGAACGAGACGACGAGGTCTTCGGCGTAGGCGTCTTCACCCAGCGTGACCGTGCTGCCAGTGACGGCGTCGTCGTCCACGCCTTCGTTGTCGCGGCGGTCTTCGTAGGCCTTGTAGATCAGGCGGTCCTGCGCAACCGTGATTTCCGGCGCGCCGAACTGGAAGACGTTCTCGGTCTGGGTGTTCGCCTTCTGGTTGACGATCACGCCGGCACCAGCAACTTCGCTGATGCTGTCGGCGAGCTCGCGGCCCTTGGCGTCGGCGATGAAGATCGTGACGCCGTCGTCGTCCAGCGAAGCCTGCAGATCAGCGCCGAAGGCGGTGGCATCCAGCGCCGCGTTGATCGCGTCGACCAGACCCTGATACGTGGTCGCAGCCTTGATGGCGGCGGTGTTCAGGGTGACCGGCGTGAAGCACGCCGTTGTCCTTCACGCCGGTGGTGATCTCCGACACGAAGTTGACGACATCGTCGAGTTCGTCGCCCGGCAGGTTGCCGCCGACTTTTTCGACACGGATCTGCAGCACGGACTGGCCGACGGTCGAGTCCTGGTCGAGACCGAAGTCCTGACCCCACAGCCCATTGCCTTCGTCGTCCTCGTCCCACAGGCCGTCGCCGTTGGCGTCGACCTTGCGGCGGATCACGTCGACACCGTCACCGGACAGGTAGAACTCCTCGTTGTTGCCGTAGCCGTCGTTGGCGTCCTGACCGTCGATGGTGTCGCCGTCGATCGAGAAGTAGAAGTCGTCGTTGCCCTGGCCACCCATCATCGAGTCGTTGCCATGACGACCTTCGATCACGTCGTCGCCCGCACCGGCGTACAGCCCGTTGTCACCGAGGTGACCGCGCAGCGTCATGTCGCCGTTGTAACCCCAGAAGTTCTGCTGGTTCGTGAAGTTCAGTTCCGGGTCGTTGCTGCCTGCAGCCAGGAAATCGATGGCGCCGAGGCCCGTCGCGTCGATGGCGGCGAAGTCTTGCACCTGGGTGCGCGCGACGCCGTCGACGTAGTTCGTCTGGTCGGCCGTGAACCGGCCGGTGGCCGCGTCCTCGTCGGCACCGCCGTAGCCGGCGGCGTTGTCGAGGCCACCGTAGAACATGTCGTCGTAGCCGTCGTCGTCGCTGTCCCACCAGTCGCCGGACCCGGTCATCAGGTCGAAGCGGACGACGCCGTCGGTCGTCATCTCGGCCGCGTTGCTCGTGCCGAACAGGTAGTCCGTCAGCCACAGCTTGTCGCTGTCGTCGTACGGGCTGGCGTCGTTGTATGCGCTGTCGCCCTCGTATATGCCGCCGTCGGCCTCGAACAGGATGTCGTCGTCGCCGTAGCCACCGACCAGTTCGTCGCGACCGTCGTTCGTGATGCCCGCGAGGTTGGGATTGGTGACGCCGCCGGCAACAGTCTCCTTGAAGAACTGCATGTTGCCGCCCATCAGCAGGTCGTTGCCTTCGCCGCCTGAGATGAAGTCGTTGTCGTAGCCGCCGATCAGCTTGTTGGACTCTTCGCTGCCGTAAATGCGCAGCTGGCCCGACGAGCCGATACCGTAGTTGACTTCGCCGGACGTGTCGCGGTTGTCGAGACGACGACCGCCGAGCTCGACGTCGTAGCCGTCGAGGAAGCCGTACAGGTTGCCGGACGCGTCGACGTTTTCGACGTCGTCGAGGATGCCGCGCAGGCGCTTGCCGTCGCCGATCGCGACGTAGCCGTCACCGGCGAAGTAGTCGACGGTGTAGGTGAAGTCGTACTCCTGCGGCCCGTCCGAAGGATCCTCGCTGGAAGTCCACTGACCCATGCGCAGCGCGACTTCGCCATACTCCTCGTCGTCACCGATCTCGAGCAGCAGCCAGTCGGTATCCTGGCTCGACTCGCCGTTGCCGGCCGATGTGTCGTCAGCCGTGGTGCCGCCGTCGTAGAAGTTCGCGACACCGTCGACTGTGTCGAGCGAGGCGAACTGACCGAAGAAGAAGTCGGCGTTGCGGCCGCCCGACAGGAAGTCGGCAATCGCGACATCTCCCTGCGAGCCGCCTTCGTAGTAGAAGCGGTCATCCGACGTCGGCAGCCCGGCAATACCAACCGCGACACCGCCACCGGCCAGGAAGTCGTTACCAATGCCCGCCAGAATGTTGTCCGCGCCGAGGCCGCCCAGCACGATGTTGCCGTCGGTGGACACGCCGTCGCCGTCATAGCCGACGCCGGAGTAGTCGATGTCGCCGGTGAAGTTGTTCGCGCGGTCGCCGGTGTTCAGCGGATTGCGCGCATACGCGTCGACGATGTTGAAGTTCTTGAACGTCGCGACGCCAGCGCCGGAAACGTTGTTCTCGACGCCGTTGGTGGCGATCGTGCCGTCACCGTTCAGGTCGATGCCGCGGACCTGGTTGGCGGTGTTGGTCATGTCGATGCGGATGTCCGCGTCGCCGACCAGGCGCAGGATCGACGCGTCTTCGCCGTCGATCATGGCGGGGCCGACCAGCAGCGTCTCACCACCGTTCGTGTTCAGGCTGACCGTCGTGACGCCATCGGCGGCGACGCCGGCGATGGTCGACGATTCGGGCGTGAGCGAGAACGGGAGCAGGTTGCCGCCCAGGTCATAGGCGAGGCGCTGCTCGCCGGCACCGAACTTGACGTAGTGGGCCAGCGCGCCGTTCGACATGCTGCCACCGAAGTCGTCGAGGTTGCCTTCGACGTACGGCACGATGTCCGGATTCTCGGACAGATAACGCGCTGCATTGAAGTTGGTGAGCGCGGCGCTCCCGGCACGGCCTTCGTTCACGCCGTACTTGGCGTAGTGCACCAGCGCGTCGGCCCCTGACAGGCCCGCAGCATCGGGGTAGCGGCCGCGATAGAACCCGGCATCGAACCAGGCGTTCGGATTGAAGTTCTGGGCGGCGCCGTGGAGCGTGTAGTGCTCGAGCATGTCGCCCGACCACGAACCGACCGGATTCGCGACGTCCGTCACGCCGATGTACGTCGATACGTAGTAGGACGCGTCGAACGGGACGAACTTGCCGCCGGTCTCCGCCGTGACAGCATCCAGCGCGCTCTTCACTTCATTGTACGAAAGTGCCATGTGATTCCTCTTAGGGTGTCAAACCGTTGTGCAAGTTGGATCTCGAAGGCCCCCGGTCCGAGTTGGCCGGAGGCTCGACGCACACCAAAAAGTGTCGAATTTCCTTTTTGGAATGCGCACTTCTGCCTTTTTGCAGGGCTGAATGTACTTGAATCAGAATGCAAGTGCCAAACGCATTGGGCTTAAGCCCGGACTGGTCCGACAGGCGCCCGGATCCGCGTTTTCGGCGGTACGAGGGGCTTATCAGGCACCACCCCCCCGGCAAACCGCGCAAAAATGGAAATTATTGTTATAAAACAAATAGATAGAACATGTTCCTCAGAATAAACCGAAAGTATTAATCCCTTCGGCTTAGAGGAAGAACGGGGCTGGCGCCGGCCCTTGCCCCGGACAAACCGGCTCGAGATGTGCACTGGACGCAACAAATCCGTCAGAACGCATCCGGGGCCATGCCAGCCCGCCCGCAGCGCGCGTCGCGGACCGCCCGGACCAGGGCCGACCAGCGTCGCCGCCGCTGGGGAAGCAGAATCAGCGAAAGCAGGACCAGGGCATACGCGCGCAAGACCAGCCAGAGTCCCATCGACGGCGTCACGTGCGCCAGGCGCCGCAGGGCAAGCGAGTTGCGCAACATATAGTAATGCCGCAGCGGGCTGTGATGCGGGAAGTAGCGCCAGCGCCCGAGCCAGACGCGCCTGCCGTCGCTGCCGAGGCGGTGGGCCAGGCGTGCGCGCGGAACCGCAGCCAGCAGGCCGCCCGCCGCGCGAGCGCGCAGACACCATTCCGTGTCGACATGGTCGATGAACAGTTCGTCGCGCATCGGCCCGATCGAGCGCCAGGCATGCCTCGGGATCAGCATGCCCGAGGCGATGACGAAGTCGCAGGGCACGAGGCCGTGCGGCAGGTCGGCCCGATCCGCGGAACGCAGCAGGCGCATCGGCGTGCCGGTGCGCGCGTCGACCGGTAACGGTGCCGTGCAGGCGAGGCGGGGACTGGCGGCAAGGGGCCCGGCGGCAAGGGCCCCGGTGGTGACGCGATGCGGCGCGGACAGCAGCCCGACCATGTCCGGCGCCGCGACGCTGTCCTGATCCATCAGCAGCACGGCGTCCATCCCGGCACGCCAGGCGCAGCGGGCACCGATGTTCTGGGCCCGGGCCAACCCCAGGTTGTGCCGCAGTCCGTGGAAGCGGGCACCCTGGTCGCGCGCCCGCTGCGCGACTGCCGCCTGGTCCGGCGAGGCGTTGTCGATCACCAGAAGTCCCTCGACTTGCGGGCGAAGCGCCTGCAGGGCCTCGGTCAGAAGATCGAGGTCCGGGCGCCAGGTGACGACGACGGCACAGACTTTCAGGATCGGCCCCCGCTCGTCCGCCCCGGCACCGCGGCAGGCTCCGGGGCCGCCGGATCGGTCCACCAGTCGGCAGCGAGACGCTCCGCGAAGCCGAAGGGTTCGTCCGGCCGGGCGAACCGTCCGGGCGGCAGCGACCAGGGCCCGGAGTCCGGCTCGCCCGGGGCGGCGCGGAACTGCGCCGCGAAGCGGGCAAGGTGGCTCGCCAGGGCTTCGGGCGACAACGGGTCGACCTCGGTCAGGTTGGGATGATCCCGCGCGAGCGACTTGCCTTCGAAGCGGTTGGTCAGCGTGCGCATGCCGAAGGCGGCCATCTCCAACGGCGGGTAGCTCGGATGGGGCGACAGCATCAGCGACACACCGATCGCCGAGCCGGACATCAGTTCGGCGTACCGCTGCAGCGACACCTTGCCTTCGGAACGCAGCAGCAGTTCGCGTCCGGATGCGCTGCCCGGAGGGCGGCCGAGCGACAGGTCCGGATGCGGCTCCCCCAGCGACAGCACCTCCCAGTCGGCGGCGGCCGGGTCGCTGCCGACCCACAGACGCAGCCCGCGGACCAGCAGCGCGAACGCGTTGCGCGGCACGCCCGGGCGGCCGTAGACCAGGATTCGGGGCTGCCTGGCCGGGGGGCGCGCCGGATCCGGCAGCCGCCGGGCCAGTTCGGGATGCAGGCTCGGCTCGAAGCCGTACTCGGCGGCGAAGCGCAGGCCGCGGCCGCGGAAGAACGCCTGCAGGCTGCCCGCGTTGAACACCGCGACCACCGGCTCGTCGAAGCGATAAGTCTGCTCGGCCAGCGCCGAGCGCGAAGACCAGGGATAGAAGCCCGGCTCGTAGTCCTGGATCAGGTACAGGAAAGGCCTGGGCACGTGGCTTCCCGCCCCCGCCTGCCAGCGGACGAGGTCGCGCGCCAGGTGGGCGGTCCACCAGGCCGTGGCGACGAACCAGTCCTGCGCGCGCACCGGAACCGACGCCGGAACACCGTCCGGACCGAGACGGTCGCCGAGCGGAATCAGCACCGGATCCTCGGCATCCGGGTCGGCTGCCGCGCCGACGCGCCAGCCCGCGAATCGGCCGGGGTCGAGGCCATCGAGGCTGCGCTCGTCGGTGACGAGGATGCGCCGCTGCGGGGCGCCGCCGCCTCGGACGGCGATCGCGGACAGGCGATGGAACAGCGCGAGCGCGGTGCTGGCACCGCCGAACACGTGCTGCTCGGAGGCGCCGGGCAGCAGCAGGTTGAGCCGCGGCGCCGCGATCGGACTCGGTCGCGCCGCGAGCGGCGTCAGTTCGCCGATCTCGGCCTCGAATTCGCGCTGCGCCAGGAACGACGCGTGCATCGACGCGGCCAATCGGCGCAGCGGCGGCACGCGGCGCAGCAATGCGGAGGCCAGGCGCAGCGTGGCGGGCCGCGCGGGCGTGCCGGCGGTCATCGGCGGTCTCCGGCGCGCTCGCCGATGCCGGGTCGCTCGCCGCCGGAACCTTGTGCAATGCCGGGGGGGTGCGCATTGTCGAGGGGTTCCACACGCGGCACGGATTGCTCCTCGCGCCTGAGGTAGCTGCCGCGCATCGACAGGAACGGACGCTCGATCAGCACCCAGGTCGGCCACGACGCCAGCAGCACCAGCGGCAGCGCGACCAGCACCGCGCTCAGTGCCGCGGCGGCGATCGGGTCGGGGTGCAGCGCGGGAACGCCGATCACCCGCTGCAGCACCGCAAGCACGAAGTTGTGCATCACGTAGACCGAGAAGCTCATCGCGCCGAGCGCCGCCAGCGAGGACTCGACCAGGCGCGGCGCGCGCCAGCGGAAGTCGACCCAGGCGAGCATCAGCCACGCCCAGGCCAGCCCCTCGGCGGTGGTCCAGACGACCCACCACGAGGCGTCCATGCGCACGTGACCGCCCTGCCGGTTGAACCAGTGCAGCAGCGCGAGCACCGCGAAGGCTGCAAGCGGCAGATGCAGGGGATTCGACGCGACCCGCGGCCGGCTCAGGTACACCCCCGCCGCCAGCATGCCGATCAGGAACTGGTCGAGCCGGCCGAGCAGCGATTCGTAGGCGACGAAGCGCACGCTGCCGGTGAGCGTGAAGATCGCGGCGCGGACAAGGATCAGCATCAGGATCCAGCCGACCAGATAACGCGCGCCGTAGCGCTCGGCGAAGGCCTTGAAGAACGGGAACAGCAGGTAGAACTGGAACTCGACCCAGATCGTCCACAGCTGCACGAAGTAGGTCGATTCGGACACGCTGCTCGCGCGGAACGGCAGGATCCACTCGAGGAAGGTGGCCAGGCCGTAGTTGCGGTGCTCGTTGTAGGTGCCGATCGATCAGCGACAGGAACACGCCGAACACGAACAGCGGGTAGATGCGCAGCAGGCGGTTGCGCAGGAACCCCACGTAGTCGATGCGCGCCTCGTGGGTGATCACGGTGAAGATGAAGCCGCTGATCACCATGAACAGTCCGATGCCGGTGTGCCCCTCGTCGATCAGGCTGAGCAGCGGGTTGTCGGGGCGCAGGTCGGGAACGAAGCGGTGGAACCAGTGGAAGCAGACGACCAGCGCGGCTGCGAGCAGGCGCAGATGGTCGAGGCGCTCGAGGTAGGACGCCTGGGTGCTGCGCATCAGCGACCCTTCGCGCGCGCGCGCGCGGGATTGCCGACGACCGTCGCACCGTCGGCGACCGGACGCGTCACCACCGCGCCGGCGCCGATGGTCGCGCCGCGCCCGATGGCGATGCCGGGCAGCACCAGCGCCCCCATGCCGATCGAGGCGGCCGCGCCGACCGTGACGCCGCCCGCGAGCCGCGCTCCGGGCCCGAGGGTCACGGCATCGCCGAGCACGCAGTCGTGGCTCACCGAGCTGCCGAGGTTCAGGATCACGTGCGCGCCCAGCCGCGCGTGCGCATTGACCAGCGCGCCGGCCATGATCTGGCAGCCGGGGCCGATCGTCGCGCGGGCGGCGACCCAGGCGCGCGGATGAACCAGGGTCGCGAAGCCGGCGGCGCCGGCCGCGCTTGCACGCTGCGCGAGGCGCAGCCGAAGCGCGGGGTCGCCGATGGCGACGCAGACGAACACGCCGGGATTCGTTCGCAGCCACTCGGGCGGACCGAGCTGCGGAAGGCCGTCGACGGGACCGCTGCCGCGGAAGGCGTCGTCGACGAGCAGCCCGACAAGGTTCCAGCGTGGCCCGTGGACCAGGGCGGACACGCGGCTCTCGCGCATCGGCATCGGCATCGGCATCGGCATCAGCAGCGGCAGCGGCATCGGCAGCGGCATCGGAGCCACCCGCGTTCCGCGCGGCGGGATCGCGCTGCATGCCGGCTGCCGCGTTGATCTCGTCGACCTGCGCGATGATCTCGCGCGCCTGGCCTCCCGCTCCGATCAGCACCAGCGGGCTTGCGTCGGAGCCGGAACCCGGCGCACCGCCTTCACCGTGGCGGTCACCCGGCCCTCGGCACGTGCCTGTCGAACGCGAGTTCTCCACGGATCCTCCTCAGTGAAGCCTGCGCAGCTGGCGATCGAGCACCGCGACCCGGCCCGCAACCTGCACCGCCGGATCGAACAGCCTGCGCGTCACCGCCCTGCCCGCCTCGCCGATCCGCGCGATCGACTGCGGATCGGCCGCCAGCGACTCCAGCGCCCTGGTCACACCGCCGGCATCGGGCTCGATGCGCATGAAATCGATGCCGTCGCGATAGCGGCCGGCGTTCAGCCCCAGCGGGTCGCTCGCGACCATCACGACACCACACAGCGAGCCTTCGACGCAACAGCCGGTGGGAAAGCCGTCGAAGTTTCCGGGATGCAGCACGCGCGGCCGGTTCGGCGACACGACGACGTCGACACCGCGGTAGAAGTCGCGCAGCGCCGAAGTCTCGAGCCGGCCGTGGAAGCGCACCGGCACGGCGCCGGGATCGGGCGCATCCGCCGGCATCGCGCGGCGCCAGTGCGTTTCGTCGAAACTGCCGACGACGTGGACGACCAGCGGCAGGCGTCGAGGCATCCGCGCGACGAAGGACGAGATCGCGCCGACGAAGGCCGGAAACCCCTTGTTCTCGCCGAGGCGCATGTAGTTCTCCGCGACGAAGGCAACGTCGAAGGCGGGCTTGCCGCTGCCGAACCAGGTGCGCGGCGGCGCCGGTTCGAAATAGAGCGGATTCGCGACGACGCCGAAGATCTCCTCGACCGGCAGCCCCGCGGGCGCGCGGGCGCCGACGTAGGACCGCGTGACGTCCTGGGTCACGATCGACTTCGCGCAGCAGCGGGCTGGACAGCACCTTCGCGAGCTTGGCGTCGCTCGCGGCCTCGTCCAGACCGAATCCGCCTCCGGGATACAGCGTCGTCACGAACGGCACACGGGCGCGCTCGAGGTCCGGCAGGAACGCGACCGCATTGTTGAGGAAGTTGACGTAGGCCAGCGCGGCACCGTCGAGCAGCGCCGCTTCGTACCGGACGATGCGATGCGCGTGCCGCGGATGCAGGCGGGTGTACTCGGCATGCGCCGCGTCGAAGTCTCCATAGGTCGAAGCGATCCGCAGGCCGTCGAAGCGGTCGAGCAGCGCGTTGTACTCGGCGACGCGAAAGCCGGTGAGCAGGTTGGGGAAGAAGTCATCGAGGATCCACCACGCCGGCGGCGTGCGCCGGAACCACTTCGACAGCCAGTTCATGTTCGAGTTCCACCAGGTCACTGAGCGGGAAGCGCTCGCGCGGCGCCACCTGCATCACCGAGACGTCGTCGACCCAGTCGAGGAACGCAGCGTCGGTGTAGCGCTGCAGGTCGCCGATCGACGCAGCCAGCACGGTCAGCGAATACGAGCCTTCGTGCAGGCGCACCGGCAGCGTGAAGCGCAGGCGCAGGCGCTCGCCCGGCAGCCATCGCCGGGCATGCACCGCAGCCAGGTCGGCGCTGTGGCCGCCGAGCAGGTGCTGCTGATGTCGGTCCTTGACATGGTAGGACACGACGAGCCGCTCGCACGGTTCGTGGATCAGCAACTCGGCCTCGATGGACAGCGACTCGCCCCAGGCGACCGGCACGTGCCGCGCCGGGCCCTGCGCGGTCGACCAGCCGGCCGCGACGAAGCGGGCGCGACCGTCGCCGCTGCGCCCGGGATGATCGGCGGGGATCGGATCGAGATGCGCGGACCGTGACGGCGTCGCGCCGGCGACGGCAGCGCGATCGCCAGGGCTGTTCGGCGCGGTCGCACCGGCTTTCCCAGCGGCATCGGTCGCGCCGGCCACGCCACCCGCACCGGCCGCATCCGCCGCCGAGCGCGCCGCCTGCGCGACCGCAGCGGCTTCGGAAGAAGCGCTTCCCTGCGCCATCCGGTTGGCCTGCGCGACCCAGTCCTGGGTGTACAGCGCCGCCACCTCGGCGGTGGGACCGTGCGCGCGCACGCTGCCGCGCTCGAGCCACAGCACCTGCCGGCACAGCGCCTTCACCGCGGCGATGTCGTGGCTGATGAACAGCATCGTCACGCCGTCGTCGAGCATGCGCTTCATGCGCTGCATGCACTTCGTCTGGAAGAACGCGTCGCCGACCGCCAGCGCCTCGTCGACGATCAGGATGTCCGGCGACACGTGGATCGCAATCGCGAAGGCCAACCGCACGTACATGCCGCTGGAGTAGGTCTTGACCGGCTGGTCGATGAAGTCGCCGATGTCGGCGAAGGCGAGGATGTCGTCGGTGCGATCCGCGAGCTGGCCGGGCGTCAGGCCGAGGATCGCCGCGTTGATCGCCAGGTTGTCGCGTCCGGAGAACTCGGGATTGAAGCCGGTGCCGAGCTCGAGCAGCGCGGCGATGCGGCCGTTCACCTCGACGGTGCCCGAGGTCGGGGCGAGAGTGCCGCAGACGATCTGCAGCAGGGTCGACTTGCCCGCACCGTTGCGCCCGATCACGCCGAGCGTCTGGCCGCGCTCGACCGCGAACGACACGTCGTCGAGCGCGCGGAACTCGCGGTAGTACCGCCGGCGCCCGCGCGCCAGCATCTGCAGCAGGCGGTCGACGGGCCGCGCGTAGATCGGGTAGTGCTTGCTGACGTGCCTGACGTCGATGATCGGATCAGAGGACATCGGCGAACCCCCGGCGCGTCTTGTCGAACCAGAGCAGGCCGAGCCGCGCGAACACCGCGGTCGCCAGCCAGTAGCCGGCCATCACCGTCATGTCGGGGAAGCGGTCGCGCAGCAGCAGGTCGCGGGTCGCCTCGATCGGGATCGACAGCGGGTTGGCCAGCGCCAGCCAGCGCAGATCCTGCGGCAGGGCATCGACCGGATAGAACACCGGCGACAGGAACAGCAGCACCGTGGCGAGCAGGCCGGTGAGCTGGCCGATGTCGCGCAGGTACACGGCGAGCGCGGCGAACAGCCAGCTGACGCCGGCCGACAGCAGCAGCAGCGGCACGACGACCAGCGGCAAGGCCAACGCGTGCCAGCCCGGGGGCGCGCCGAACAACATCGCGCCGGCCAGCAGCACGACCAGGCCCACCGCGAAGTGGAACAGCGCCGCGCCCACCGTGACCAGCGGCAGGATCTCGAGGGGAAACACGATGCGCTTCACGTATGCCGGCTGCCCGACGATCACCGCCGGCGCGCGCGCCAGGCACTCGGAGAACAGCCCGTGGACCAGCATGCCGCAGAACAGGCCGATGCCGAAGGTCGACAGGTCGGCGGCGGACAGCGGCGCGGCGCCGGTGGCGGCGCGCCGCGGATTGAACACGACGCCGAACACGAACAGGTATACCGCCAGCATCAGCATCGGTGTCATCACCGCCCAGGCGGCGCCACCGAACGAGCCCTTGTAGCGACCGGACACGTCGCGGCGCACCAGCTGCACGAGCAGGCGACGGTGCGACCACAGGCGCGCGAACGCTCCGGGCCCGGCCGATGCGGCAGCCGTCATCGCAGGCCGAGCCCGGCACGCAGCTCGCCGATGAAAGGCCAGGCGGAGCCGGCCGGCGAGAACAGCGTGACTGCGGGACGCTCGACGTGCACCACCTTGCGGCTGCGCCAGGGCTCGGCAAGCTGCGCGAGGGCCTCGCCGATCGCCTCGGGCGTGGGCGCGCGCAGCGACACGATGCCCGCGGACAGCGCGCCGAGATCCTTGTTGGCGAAGCCGTTGGTGACGACCCGCACGCCGAACTGGGCCATCTCGAGCGGCGGATAGCTCGGATGGGGCGACAGCATCAGCGAAACACCGATCGCCGATTCGGACAGCGCCGACGCGTACTCTTCCAGGGACAGCTTGCCGAGCGGCACCAGGCGGTTGCCGCCGGGCATCGGCACCGGCGCGTGCGGCTCGCCGAGCGAGTGCAGGTCCCAGTGGCGGCTGGACGGATCGTTCTCGCACCAGTGCCGCAGGCCCTGGCAGACCAGCTCGAAGGCATTGCGCGGCGTGCCGGGCCGGCCGTAGACGATCAGGCGCCGGCGCTTGTCGAAGCCGCCCTCGGCGCGCGCCAGGGCGTCGGCGAGCGCCGGAGTCAGCTGCGGCTCGAACGACCAGGCACGTTCGAAGCGCAGGTCCTGGCGCTCGAAGTACGCGCGCAGCAGCCCGGTGTTGAACACTGCCAGCGTCGGGCCGTCCCAGGTGTAGGTGCTGAGCGCCAGCATGTAGCGCGTCGACCAGGGATAGAAGCCCGGCTCGAAATCCTGCACGAAGTACAGCAGCGGATGCATCGGCGCGCCGTACTGCCGCGCCTGCCACGCGATCAGGCGCTGCGCGCAATACGCCGTCCACCAGCCGGTGGCGACGAACAGGTCGCCGGCGCCGACCGGCAGCGTCGCGTCGGCGCGCGAGCCGAAGGCGACGATCGTGCGCCCGTCGGCTGCGCCGGCGGTGTTGTCGCTGGCGGCGACGACTTGCCAGCCGCGCAGCAGCTCGGGCACTTCGCCGGCGGCGGGCGGCTGCGCCTGGTCGGTCAACACGATGCGCAGCCGCGCATCGTCGCGACCGAGCTCCAGGAAGAACAGCAGCGCGGTCATGATGCCGCCGAACAGGTGCTGCGGCTGCAGCGACGGCAGCAGCAGGTTCAGCCGCGGGCCGGACACAGGCGAGGCTCGGCCGACGATCGGTGCGACCTCGGGGACCTCGACGTGCGGCGCGGCGGGCGTGGCCACGGCGGGCGTGACGGCGGCCGCGAGCGCCGCAACGGATGTGTCCGCGCCCGAGGAGCCCGCGGGAGCCGCCGACGCCAGCGCCCGCTCGACGAGCCGCGCGACGTAAGCGTCCGCCACCATCGGCGTGGTGCTGTCGCGCGACAGGTTCGGGTTCCAGAAAGGGTCGCCCTGCTCGCGATACGGCGCGTAGTGGATCTGCGACTGCACGAAGTCGTTCTGCGGCACGTGCGGCGAGCGCGTCTTCGATTCGTGGTGCCGAAGCACCACGTCGGCCAGGTACACGTTCTGCAGGCCGCGGCGATGGGCGCGCAGCGCGATCTCGACGTCGCTGCCGCAGATTTCGAACTCCTCGTCGAAGCCGCCCAGCGCGTCGAAGGCAGCGCGCGAGATCGCCACGCAGGCGCCGGTGCTGGCCAGCACGTTGCGTGTCAGCTGCGAGGAGACGGTCGGGCTCGGGAAGTGCCCGGGCCGCATCGCCTTGAACGGGTGGTCGGCCCAGCCGCCGATCCCGACCACCACGCCGGCGTGCTGGATCGTGCCGTCCCCGTAGAGCAGCTGCGCGCCCACCGTACCCACGTCGGGCAACAGCGCCCATTCGGCAAGGCGCCCCAGCCAGTCGTCGGTGATCGCCTCGGTGTCGTTGTTCAGGAACAGCAACACCTGCCCGCTGGCGCTGCGGGCGCCGATGTTGTTCAGGCGCGACCAGTTGAAGGGCATCGCCGCCGGCAGCACGCGCACGCGCGAATCCTCGCGCTGGATCTTCTCGAACCAGTCGCGCGACGCGGGCTCCACCGAGCCGTTGTCGAGGATCAGCAGCTCCCAGTCGGCGCCGGCGCGGACCGCCCGGATGCTGCGCACGCAGGCGTCCAACAGGTCGATGCGGTCGCGGGTGGGCACGATCAGCGACACCTTCAGCCCGTCCGGCCGGCGAAAACGCGGGGCGTAGGTGAACAGGAAGCGCCCGTCCTCGACCAGGTCGAAGGCATCGCCGTAGCGGGTGTCGAGCGCGCGCTCGAGGGCAAGCCGGCCGGCTTCGTGCGCATACGGCTTGGAGCCGCTGGCCGACGACGTCGAGCCCGCGTGCATGCGCCAGTGGTAGAGGATTTCGGGCAGGTGCAGGATCGCGGTGCGCCCGTCGAGCTCGCCGCCCGCAGGCGGATTGCCGAGGTGCTGGGCGATGCGCAGCAGCAGATCGTAGTCCTGGCTGCCCTCGGTCTCGTCGCGAAAACCGCCGACGGCGTGGATCAGGGACCGGCGCACGCAGACGAGATGGCCGATGTAGCTCTGCGCGGCCAGCAGCGCCGGCGACCAGTCCGGCTTGAAGAACGGCAGACAGCGCAGGCCCTGCTCGTCGAGCTTGTCCTCGTCGGTGTAGATCAGCTGCGCGTCGGGATTGCCGACGATCGCCTGGGCGATGCGCAGCAGCGCATGCGGCGCGAGCAGATCGTCGTGATCGAGCAGCGCGACCCAGTCGCCCTCGGCGAGCGCGAGCGCATCGTTGCTCGCGGCGACGATGTGGCCGTTGCGTTCGCGACGCACGAACCGGATCCGGCGCGCGCGCGACTCGCGCTGCGCGGCATCGGTGTCCTCCTGCACGCGGCGATCGATGAGCTCGCGGGTCGCCGCGTTCGTCGACGCGTCGTCGCACAGGCACAGCTCCCAATCGGGATACCACTGAGCGAACACCGAATCGAACATCGCGTCGAGCATCGCCGGATCGGTGTCGAATGCCGGCACGATCAGCGAAAACCGGGGCCGCTGCGGCAGCGACGCGACGAGACCTGGAGCCCGGGCCTTCAGCGCGGCCAGCGCGCGCGCCTCGGCGGCGAGCCACAACTGGTAGTCGACGGTGCAGTGCAACGACGACGGACCGCCGGAGGCGGCTTCGCCCGCGGCGCCCGCCGCCCTTGCGTGATCCGCGCCGCCCGCCTGCGGCGTCGGCGCGGTTTGCGCGCCCCGCAGCCCGCGGTAGCCGACGGCAGCGGCCCCGCGCGCCGCCAGCAGCGCCCGGCGCAAACGGGGGCGCCGGTGGCTGTACTCCATCAGCCGCCGCAGCGGCGACGTCAGGCGCCACGACACCGACGCCCGCATCGCACGCATCTCGGCCTCGGCGTGCGCGCTGCGCATCAGCAGCGCATCCCGGGCCGCCCGCGTCTGCTGCAGTTCGGCTTCCTTCGCCTGCAGACGCTGCTCGGTCTCGTGCCGGCGCTGGTCGATGAGGCGCTCGCGCTCGCTGCCGGCAGCCACGTCCGCCCAGGCTGCGCGCAACTGCTCCTTCAGTCTCTCGATGTTCACGAGCCCCTGCCCCAGTGCGGCGTGGGCGGCATCGCGTTCCTGCGTCGCGACGTCCAGCGATGCCGCCAGCACCTTGTTCTCGTGGATGCGATGCAGCCACTCCTCGCGGCGCAGGAATCTCTCGAGCAGCGCGATGCGGCGCAACGGCCGGGCCAGCTGCGGCCCCCAGACCGCGGTGAGGGCCGAGCGCAACAGGTGGGCGGCCTCGAGGTGGTTGCGCACCGCGCCGCGCAGGATCGTGTTCGCGCCGTGCATGCGGTAGTCGAGCAGCGGCAGGTCGGGCAGGAACACGAAGGACTCGGGGCAACGCGCCAGCACGCGCAGCGCGTACTCCCAGTCGAGCACGTAACGGCGGGGACGCATCGGGCCGAGCGACTCGATCAGCACGCGGTCGGCGAACAGGTTCGAGGTCGACACCGCGAAGTTGCCCCACAGCAGCGTCTGCAGCGGATCGTGCTCGCGGTTCCAGACCTCGAGGATCTGCCGGTACATCACCAGCCAGGGATGCGCCGGGTCGTCGACGACCTGCCCGAGACCGTCGATCAGCCGCACCCCGGTGACCGCGAAGGTCGGCAGCGGCTGGCGCGATCTCGCCAGCGCCGACAGTGTGGACAGGCGGTTGGGAGCGAACCGGTCGTCCGAGTTCAGGATCGCGACGTAGCGCCCGCGGGCCAGCGACAGGCCGCGGTTGATCGCCGCGTGCGAGCCGGCATTGCGCTGGTGGACCACCTGCACGCGCGGATCGGCGCGATACCCGTCGACGATCTCGCCGGTCCGGTCGGTGGAACCGTCGTCGACGACGATCAGTTCCAGCTCGACCTGCTGCTTCAGCACGCTCTCGATCGCCTCGGCCACGAAAGCCTGGTGGTTGTACGCAGGCACGATGACGCTGACCAGGTCCGACGACGCTGGCGAGGCGGGCAACGGGGACATGAACGATCGGTAAGGTAAAGTAGCAGGCTTGGCGCGACGCGGCTGAACCTGGGATTGTACGGTGCATTCTGAGTGGGGCCGGAAACTCGTCGTCGAGCGTCTTGGGGCGGCCGCAGAGCCAGCCGCGGCCGCGGATGCCCCGGCTGCCGCGCCTCGTGCCGAGATGACGGTGTCGATCGTCAGCCACGGTCAGGCGCAGCTGGTCGACACGCTGGTCCGGCAGATCGCAGCGCTGGAGACGGCTCGGACCGACCGCCGCCGGCCGGCGCTGGTCAGGCGGGTCGTGGTGACGGTCAACATCGACGAACCGGTTCCGCCATACTGGGATGCGATCGATCCAGTCGAGGTTCGTGTGGTGCGCAATACACGTCCGCAGGGATTCAGCCGGAATCACAACCAGGCGTTCGCCGTCTGCGAAACACCGCTGTTCGTCGTCATGAACCCGGATCTCGACCTCGTCGGCGATCCGTTTCCGGCGCTCGCCTCGGCGTTCGAGGATCGGTTGCTGGGCCTGGCAGTGCCCTGCGTGCTCGAGGCCGACGGCAGCGAGGCGGACGTGGCCCGCGAGCTGCCGACTCCCGCAGCGATCCTGCGCCGCACGCTGGGCGATCGCGCCCCCAGCAGCTCGCCAGACTGGTTCGCGGGTGTGTGCATGGCGCTGCCGGCCGCCGTCTTCCGCCAGGTCGCGGGGTTCGACGAGCGATTCTTCATGTACTGCGAAGACTTCGACCTGTGCGCGCGCGTCCGGCTTGCCGGCTATCGCCTCGCCCAGATCCGCGACGCGCGCATCGTGCACGTCGCGCAGCGCAGCAGCCGCCGTTCGCTGCGCCCGTTCCTGTGGCACCTGAGCAGCCTGCTCAAGATGTGGGCGTCGCGCACCTACCGGCTCTATGGCGCACGCCTGAGGGCCGGCTGACGATGTTCTCGTTCAGCGTCTCGCTGCTGCTGTCGCTGGTCGTGTCGGTGCTGATCCTGCGCTGGGCATCCCGGCGCGGGATGATGGCGATGGACCACGATCTCGACAGCGTGCAGAAGATGCACTCGCGCCCGGTGCCGCGGATCGGTGGCCTGGCGGTGTTCATCTCGGTGTCGATCGGCACGGCGCTGATCGCGGCACGCGACGTGGACAACGCGCTGCGCATCGGCCTGCTCTGCGCCTGCGCGGTCCCGGCCTTCGCGGGCGGACTCGCCGAGGACCTGACCAAGCGCATCACTCCCTGGGGCCGCATGGCCTGCATGGCGGTGTCGAGCGGACTTGCGTTCTGGAGCATGGATCTGGTGATCCCGCGCGTCGACGTCGCGTGGCTCGAGCCGCTGATCGCATGGAAGCCTTTCGCGATCGCGCTGACGCTGATGGCGCTGCTGGCCGTCACGAACGCGATCAACATCATCGACGGGTTCAACGGGCTGGCCGGCGTCGTCTGTTCGATCATGCTGCTCGCGCTGTGCTACGTCGCGCTGAAGGTCGGCGACGCGATGGTGTTGTCGGCCAGCCTGGTGCTGGCCGGGTCGATCATCGGCTTTCTGGTCTGGAACTATCCGCGGGGCCACATCCTGCTGGGCGACGGCGGCGCCTATTTCATCGGCTTCATGCTCGGCGCGCTGTCGATCCTGATCGTCGCGCGCAATCCGACGGTGTCGGCATGGTTCCCGGTGCTGCTGATGGCCTATCCGCTGGTCGAGATCGCGTTCTCGGTGTACCGGCGACGGGTGCTCCGCGGCACCGACCCTCACCTGCCGGACGCCGCGCATCTGCACCAGCTGATCTTCCGGCGGGTCGTTCGCTGGGCGGTCGGCGTCAGCGACCCGGACGCGCGCACCGTGCGCAATGCGCTGACCGCCCCGTACCTCTGGGTGCTGTCGTCGCTGACGGTGGCGCCGGCGGCGATGTGGTACGACCGCACGCCGATCCTCGTCTCGCTGTTCGTCGTCTTCTGTTTCACCTACGTGTGGCTGTACTTCCGGATCGTGCGGCTGAAGGTTCCCCGCTGGATGATGTTCAGGCGCCGATGAGCGACGAACCCGACGACGGCGGCCTCGACCGCCGCACCGGTGGCCGTCGGCGACGTGCAGGGTTGCCTCGACAGCCTGAGGGCGCTGCTCGAGCGCGTCGAGCGCGACCGTCCCGGCGCGCCGCTGTGGTTCTGCGGCGACCTGGTGAATCGCGGACCGAAGTCGCTCGAGACGCTGCGCTTCGTGCGCTCGCTCGGCGATCGCGCGGTCGCGGTGCTGGGCAACCACGATCTGCACCTGCTGGCAGTCGCGTACGGCATTCGCGCGGCGCATCGCTCCGACACGCTCGACGGCATCCTGGCCGCCCCGGACCGGGACGAACTCCTCGACTGGCTGCGCACCCGCCCGCTGGCGCACTTCGATCGCGGTCACCTGCTGGTGCATGCGGGGGTTCTGCCGCAGTGGGATGCCGCGCGCGCAGTCCGGCTCGCCGGCGAAGTGAGCGCAAGGCTCGGCGGACCGGACGTGCGGTCGTTCCTGGCGACGATGTACGGCAACGAGCCCGCGCTCTGGGTCGACTCGCTCGAAGGCGCGGACCGGCTGCGGGTGGTCGTCAACGCGATGACCCGGCTGCGCTTCTGCAGCCCGTCGGGCCTGATGGAGTTCGCCACCAAGGATGTGGCCGCTGCCGCGCCGGCCGGATTCCTGCCCTGGTTCGAGACGCGCCGCGCTTCGTCCGTCGTCACCGTCGTGTTCGGCCACTGGTCGCATCTCGGCCTGGTGATGCGCCCCAACCTTCTGGCCCTCGACTCCGGCTGCGTGTGGGGCAACCGGCTCAGCGCGGTGTCGCTGGAGGCCGATCCGGCAGCGCGCCGGGTCTGGCAGGTCGAATGCGTCGACGCGCGCCGGTCCCTGTCGGGCCCGGCGTGGTGACGAGAGCCGACAGACAGCCGGCGGTCGGCGGCGCGCCGCGCGTCAGAACGGCAGCTTGACCCCCGGCTTGACCGCCAGGATCGCGCGGCGGAAATCGTTCTGGATGCGCGACAGCGCGGCCGGCGTGTCGGCCTCGAAGCGCAGCACCACCACCGGCGTCGTGTTGGACGGCCGCGCCAGGCCGAAGCCGTCGGGATACTCGGCGCGCACGCCGTCGATCGTGATCACTTCGGAGGCACCGCCGAACTTCGCCGTGCGCTTGAGCTCCTCGACCAGACGGAAGTTCTCGCCTTCGGCGGTGCGCAACTGCAGCTCGGGCGTGGTCGGCGAATCGGGCAACGCGTTCAGCACCGCGCTCGGATCGCTGCTGCGGCTCAGGATCTCGAGCAGGCGCGCGCCGGCGTAGATGCCGTCGTCGAAACCGTACCAGCGGTCCTTGTAGAAGATGTGGCCGCTCATCTCGCCGGCCAGCGGCGCGCCCGTCTCGCGCAGCTTGGCCTTGACCAGCGAATGGCCGGTGCGCCACATGGTGGGCCGGCCGCCGTGCTGCCGGATCCAGGCGGCGAGGTTGCGCGTGCACTTCACGTCGAAGATGATCTCCGCGCCCGGATGGCGCTCGAGCACCTCGGCGGCGAGCAGCATCAGCTGGCGATCCGGGAAGATGATCTTGCCGTCCTTCGTGACCACGCCGAGACGATCGCCGTCGCCGTCGAACGCGATGCCGATCTCGGCGTCGGTCTCCTGCAGGCAGCGGATCAGGTCCTGCAGATTCTCGGGGTGCGCCGGATCCGGGTGATGGTTCGGGAAGCGGCCGTCGACTTCGCAGAACAGTTCGATCACCTCGCAGCCGATCGCGCGGAACAGCGCCGGCGCGAACGCGCCCGCGACGCCGTTGCCGCAGTCGATCGCGATCTTCATCGGCCGCGCCAGACGGATATCGCCGACGACGCGGTCGATGTAGCGCTGCGCCAGCGAGACTTCGCGCAAGCCGCCGCGCTGCGCCGGTTCGACCTCGGCGAGACCGCCGTTGATCTCCTGGGCCAGACGCTGGATCGCGTCGCCGTGGATCGCCTCGCCCGCCACCACCATCTTCAGACCGTTGTAGTCGGGCGGGTTGTGGCTGCCGGTCACCGCGACACCCGAGCCGGTGCCGAGTTCGTAGGTGCCGTAGTAGACCATCGGCGTCGTGACCATGCCGATGTCGACCACGCCGACGCCGGCGGCGCGGAATCCGTCGGACAGTTCGGCCGACAGCGCCGGGCCCGAGAGCCGGCCGTCACGGCCGATCACCGCCTCGGTGCCGCCCGCCGCCCGCACGCGGTGACCGAGCGCCAGGCCGATGGCGCGCACCGCTTCGCGGGTCAGCGTCCGGTCGACGATGCCGCGGATGTCATACGCCTTGAAGATGGAGGAGTCGATAGTGTTCATGGTCGGTCGTTGTCCGGCTGGTCACGGAGGGATCGGTGCCCGCTTCGACGGGCCCTGTCGAGATTCTCGGGCATCGTGTCATCGATGGGCAGCCCCAGTCGTGACGAAATCGACGCCCGTGCGGAAGCGGCGATGCGGTGGCGCTGCTTCGCTCCTTCGTCCACCGACTCGGCAGCGGCGGCGATCTCGGGCAGCACGTGCAGTTCGCAGACGATGCCCGAGGCGCCGAGAACGCGCCACATCGACGCGACGAAACTGATGTCGCCGGAGTAGTCGATCGCCTGCGCGGTCTGCCCGCCGGCGTCGAGATAACGCAGCCCGACCGGCACGACCGGCGCCGGCGCGGCCACCGCGGCCTGGATCAGATTGGCGTGGAACGGCAGCAGGCTGACGCCGGCGCTGGTGGTGCCCTCGGGAAACACGGCCACCCGGCCGCCCGCCTGCAGGCTGCGGCCGATGTGCTCGATCAGGCGGTGCACCGCGTGCCGGCGGCCGCGCTCGATGAACAGCGTGCCGGCGCGCGCCACCAGCGTGCCGACCAGCGGCCAGCGGGCGATCTCGGCCTTGGCGACGAACGACACGGGGCACAGCGCGTCGATCGCGAAGATGTCCAGCCACGAGATGTGGTTGGCGACCACCAGCCGCCCGGCGGGAAGCGCGCGCAGCGAGCGCGCGCCGGGCGCGACGTGTTCGATCAGGCGCAGGCCGCATCGGGACAGCAGCAGCCCGGACCAGACGCGGATCGCCGCGCGGCGGGTGCCTTCGCGCCAGAACGGAAACAGCAGAATCACGGTGAACAGGCCGCCGAACAGCAGCGCAAGCACCTGCGGCAGGCGCCACAGCCGGCGCATCGTCGCCCCCATCCGGCGCTCGCTCAGGACGCGACGCCCGGGATGCCGGCGACCGCGCCGGACGGCGGGTGCGGACGAGGCAGCGCGCGCGCCCGCGGCACGCTCAGACCGGCCTGGAGTGCACGACCCGGCCGGCCACCAGCGTCAGCCGGGCGCGGCCGGCGAGTTCGGCGCCGAGATACGGCGAGTGCTTGCCCTGGCTGAGCAGGCGGTCGCGCTCGAGCACCCAGTGCTCGGCGGGATCGAAGACGCAGACGTCGGCCAGCGCGCCCGGCTGCAGCGTGCCCGCCTCGATGCCGAGGATCGCCGCCGGCCGCGCGGTGATGCGCGCGAGCGCGCTGACCAGCGGCTGGCCGGTTTCCTGCGCCCACTTCAGCGTCAGCGGAAGCAGCAGTTCGAGCCCGGTGATGCCCGGCTCGGCCTCGGCGAACGGCAGCAGCTTCGCGTCGTCGTCGACCGGCGTGTGGTCCGAGCAGATCGCGTCGACGGTGCCGTCGGCCACCGCCGCGCGGATCGCATCGCGGTCGCGCTGGGCGCGGAACGGCGGGTCGACGCGGTAGTGGCTGTCGAAGAAGCCGATGTCGACGTCGATCAGGTGCAGGTGGTGGACCGCGACGTCGCAGCTCACCGGCAAGCCCTCGGCCTTCGCGCGGCGCACCAGCTCGATGCCGGCGGCCGACGACAGCCGGCACAGGTGCACACGGCAGCCGGTCGCGCGCACCAGCTCGAAGATGGTGTGCAGCGCGACGGTCTCGGCGATCACGGGCACGCCCGGCAGGCCCAGACGCGCGGCCACCGGCCCGCTGTGCGCGACGCCGCCGCGCGCCGAGATACGGGTCCTGCGGGCTGCAGCCAGACGGTGAAGCCGAAGGTGCGCGCGTACTGCATCGCGCGCAGCAGCACCTGCGTGTCGAGCGATCGCGCGCGCGGCCTGCGAGAAGCCGACGCAGCCGGCCTCGGCCAGCTCGGCCATCTCGGTGATCACCTCGCCCGCCAGGCCGACGGTGAGCGCGCCGAGCGGATACAGGTGCGCGCCGTCGAGCCCGCGGGCGCGGTGCTTCAGCATCTCGACCAGGCCCGGCTCGTCGAGCGGCGGGATCGGTGTCGGGCGGACACGACAGGCTGGTGACGCCGCCGGCCAGCGCGGCCTGCATCTCGGACTCGAGCGTGGCCCGGTACTCGAAGCCCGGCTCGCGCAGCCGCGCGGCGAGATCGACGAGCCCGGGCGCGACCACCAGGCCGCGCGCGTCGATGCGTCTCGCTGCGCGACGAACCCGGCCGGCGCCGCGCCGACCGACGCGATGCGCCCGTCGGCGACGTGCAGCGCCGCCGTGGGTGTCGAGGCCGGCGACCGGGTCGATCACCCGGCCGTTCACGATCGAAAGTCGCATGCTTGTCCGCTTCTCCGCTGTCCGCCGTTGCCGGCGCTCAGTTCGCCGCCAGGATGCTCATCACGGCCATCCGCACCGCGATGCCGAAGGTGACCTGCTCGAGGATCACCGACTGCGGGCCGTCGGCGACGGCCGACTCGATCTCGACGCCGCGGTTCATCGGACCGGGGTGCATCACGATCGCGTCGGGCCTGGCCAGCGCCAGCTTCTCCTGGGTCAGTCCGTAGTGCTTGAAGTACTCCTGCGCCGACGGCAGCAGCGCGCCGCGCATGCGCTCGCTCTGCAGCCGCAGCATGATGATCACGTCGACGTCGCGCAGGCCCTTCGCGCATGTCGGTGAACACGCGCACGCCCATCTGCTCGAGCCCGGCCGGGCAGCAGCGTGTAGCGGGGCGATCACGCGCACCTCGGGCACGCCGAGCGTGGTCAGCGCGTGGATGTCCGAGCGCGCCACACGCGAGTGCAGCATGTCGCCGACGATGGCCACGCGCAGCTGCGTGAAGTCCTTCTTGAAGTGGCGGATCGTGTACATGTCGAGCAGCCCCTGCGTCGGGTGCGCGTGGCGCCCGTCGCCGGCGTTGATGACGTGCGCCTCGGCACCGCGCGCGCGGTCGAGGTGCTGCGCGATCAGGTACGGCGCGCCGCTCGTCGCGTGCCGCACCACGAACATGTCGGCGTGCATCGCCGACAGGTTGTCGATCGTGTCGAGCAGCGACTCGCCCTTCGACGTCGACGAGGTGTTGATGTTCAGGTTCAGCACGTCGGCCGACAGTCGCTTGGCGGCGATCTCGAAGGTGGTGCGCGTGCGCGTCGAGTTCTCGAAGAACAGGTTGAACACCGACTTGCCGCGCAGCAGCGGCACCTTCTTGACCTCGCGGTCGGACACGCCGACGAAGCTCGGCGCGGTGTCGAGAATGTGCGCGATCGTCTCGCGCGGCAGGCCCTCGATGGTCAGCAGGTGCTGCAGTTCGCCGTTGCTGTTCAGTTGCGGATGGCGCATGCGGCACGTACTCGATCCGCAGCGTGAAGCGGCCCGTCGTCGGCCGCGCGACAGCACGAAGCTGCGCTCGCGCCGCAGCGGTGTGCCGCGCCGCAGTAGCGCGCCTCGATCGGCAGCTCGCGCCCGCCGCGGTCGAGCAGCACCGCGAGTTCGACGCGCGCCGGCCGGCCGAAGTCGAACAGCTCGTTGAGCGCCGCGCGCACCGTGCGCCCGGTGTACAGGATGTCGTCGACCAGCACGATGTCGGCGCCGCTCGATCTCGAACGGCAGCGTCGGTCGCCTTCATCTCGGCCGGCAGGCCGCGGCGCCCGTAGTCGTCCCGGTGGAACGCCGACGACAGGGTGCCCGAGCGGCGTCGCGAGGCGCAAGTCGCGGTGCAGGCGCTCGGGCGATCCAGGCACCGCCGCTGTGGATGCCGATCAGGTGGCATTCGGCGCTGCGGCAGCGCCGCGAGCGCCTCGGACAGGGCCGATCGCGCAGCGCCGCGTAGGCGGCTTCGGCGTCAAGCTGTGCGGTGTTCATCGAAGTATTGTCGCAGGATTATCGCCGCCGCCACGGCGTCGTCGCGCGGCCGCGCTCGCGCCGGGGGCCGGCATCCAGGTCGGCGCGTGCCTCGACGCTGGAATAACGCTCGTCGACCAGTTCGACCGGCAGGCCGTAAGCGCCCGTGCAGCTGGCGCGCGAAGCGCTCGCAGCGCGCGGTCATCTCGTGCGGACTGCCGTCGGGGTGCGGCGGGCCGGCCGACCACCAGGCGCTGGGGCTGCCACTCGGCGATCAGCGCCGCGATCGCGCCGAAGCGCGGCCTCGCTGGATTCGCTCCTCGATCATGCGCCAGCGGGCGGCCGAGCCGGTCAGCGAGTTGCCGACCGCGACGCCGATGCGCCGCGCGCCGAAATCGAAAGCGAGCACCGTCTGCGGCGCCGGCCAGCATTGCTCGTCGGGGACTGGCCCTGGTGCCGCCCGCATCGCCCTCAGGCATGCCCCGCCGCGGTGGACAGGAACGCCGGGTCGATGCCGAGCAGGCCGAAGGCGCGCGCCAGCGCGCTGCTCGACCGGCGTGTCGAACACCAGCGTCGGGATCGGCCGGCACCGTCAGCCACGCGTTGCGCGCGATCTCGTCCTCGAGCTGGCCCGGGCCCCAGCCGGAGTAGCCGAGGGTGACCAGCATGCGACGGGGCCGCGGCCGGCGGCCACCGCCTCGAGCACGTCCTTCGACGAGGTGAGCCCGATGTCGTCGGCGACCACCACGGTGGAGCTCCAGGCCGCCGAGCGGCTGGTGCAGCACGAAGCCGCGGTCGGTCTGCACCGGCCCGCCGTAGAAGACCGGCGAGCTCGCCCAGTCGGCGCGATCTCGAGATTCAGGTCGATGCGCTCGAACAGCGTGCGCGAGGTCGAGCTCCATCGGCCGGTTGATCACCAGGCCGAGCGCGCCTTTGGCGCTGTGCTCGGCGATGAACACGACGTGCCGCCGAAGTTCGGCGTCGGCCATGCCGGGCATCGCCAGCAGGAAGTGATTCGTCAGGTTGGAGGCCAGTTCGGATTGCATTCGGATCACGCGCCAGAAACGGGAATTGTAGGGACCGCCGGGAACGGACACAATGCGCGCGCGGCCGGCCCGCCGCCGTCCGTCGGACAGCCGCAGTCTCCCACTTGTCGAGAAAGGCGCGCATGAACACCGATCGTCCGTCCGGCGCCGACACCGGCTGCCTGGTCTGGTTCCGCCGCGATCTGCGCGCGACGACAACACCGCCCTGAACGCGGCGATCGGCCACGCGGCGCTGCACGGCGGCCGGGTCTGGTGCGCGTTCGTGTTCGACCGCGACATCCTCGACGCGCTGCCGGATCGCGCGCGACCGGCGCGTCGAGTTCATCCAGCGCAGCGTCGCCGAACTCGACACGGCGCTGCGCGCGCCGGGCGGTGGGCTGATCGTGCTGCACGACCGCGCGCGCGCAGGCGATTCCCGCGCTGGCAGCGCGGCTGGGCGTCGGCGTCGGTGTTCGCGAACCGCGACTACGAGCCGGCGGCGGTCGCGCGCGACGCGGCGGTCGCGCGCAGCGCTGCGCGCGGCCGGACGGCGAACTGCACGCCTTCAAGGACCAGGTGATCTTCGAGCGCGACGAGGTGCTGACCGGGGCCGGGCCGGCCGTTCTGGTGTTCACGCCGTATCGCAACGCCTGGATGAAGCGGCTCGAGCGCCGGCGATCTCGGCGACCGCGCCACGGCTGCCGGCGACGGCACCGCTGGCCGCCGCGCGACGGCGCACGGCACGTTCGCCGACGCTGGCGCACGCATCGGCTTCCGAGGCGACCGATCTCGACGCGACCTGGGCGTCGCGGCCGGCATGTCCGGCGCGCGCGCGCTGTTCGACGACTTCGCCGAACGCATCGGCCGCTACCACGAAGCGACGAGACTACCCGGCGTTGCGCGGCGCCGTCGTACCTGTCGGTGCACCTGCGCTTCGGCACGGTTTCGGTGCGCCGGCTGGTGATGCACGCGCTGCAGGTGATGCGCGCGGACGCGGAGGCGGCGGAAGGCGCGCGCGTCTGGCTGTCGGAACTGATCTGGCGCGACTTCTACTTCCAGGTGCTGCACCACTCATCCGCATGTCGGCCGAGCGCGCGTTCAGGCCGGAGTACGACCGCATCCGCTGGCAGGACGGCGCCGAGGGCGATCGCCTGTTCGCGGCCTGGTGCGCAGGGCCGCACCGGCTACCCGCTGGTCGACGCCGCGATGGCCCAGATCGAGCGCACCGGGTACATGCACAACCGCCTGCGCATGGTCGTCGCGTCGTTCCTGGTCAAGGATCTCGGCATCGACTGGCGGCGCGGCGAGCGCCTGTTCGCCGACAAGCTGATCGACTTCGACCTGTCGGCGAACAACGGCGGCTGGCAGTGGGCGGCGTCGAGCGGCTGCGACGCGCAGCCGTACTTCCGCATCTTCAACCCGGTCACGCAGTCGCAGAAGTTCGACCCGCAGGGCCGCTTCATCCGGCGCTACCTGCCGCAGCTGGCCGAGCCTGTCGGATCGCCGGCGATCCACGCGCCGTGGCTGGCCTCGCCGCTGGAACTGCAGGCCGCGGGCGTGAGGCTGGGCGTCGACTACCCGGCGCCGGTGGTCGAACACGACGCAGGCGCGCAAGCGCACGCTCGAGCGCTACGCGGTGGTGAAGGCTACGCCGGCCGGCGCAGCGTAGCGAAGAACTCGATCGAATAGCGCGCAGGCGCGTGCGACCGGACGATCTCGAGATCGGTCAATCCCAGCCGACGCAGCTCGGCGAAGCTCGCGAGGAAGTGCTCGTAGGTCCACACCGTGCAGTGGCAATCGGCGAACACGCCCTTGGCGATCGTCGCCTGCCAGTACTCGATCGCCACCTGCGGGGAGAAATAGCGCTCGAGCGCGGCCTCGTCGACGGTGCCGTCCCATGCTGCGCGTGCATCCAGCTTCACGACGTTCAGGTTGTTGTCGAGCGCCTGCACGGCCGTGGGGAAATCCACGCCCAGATGGTAGTTGGCGATCATCTCCGACAGCCGCGTCGGCACCCGGAGGTAATCGAAGGTATAGCGCTTGTCGGGGATCGCCAGCGAGATCATGCCACCGGCGCGAAGCGCGCCCGACAGCTGCTGCAGCCAGCGGATCGGATTGGCGATGTGCTCGAAGACGTGCGATGCGATCACGTAGTCGAGCGGCGCGAACGGCGCGAGCGCCTCGTCCAGCGACTTGCCGGCCAGCACGACGTCGACGTCCACGATCGCCTGCTTGTCGATCGCCGGGTTCTCGGCATGCTGCCTGCGCAACTCGTCGGTCGACAGGAAGTCCGCGTAGAGGACATCGCCCTCGTCGCGCCGCACGATCGGGCTGCACAGCGGTCCGATTTCGAGCCCCCTGCCGGAGGCGATCGGGAGATCGGCACGGATCAGCGTGTTCCGGTGCGACATCGGACCAAGGTCACATCACGGAGCCGGCGCGTTGATTCCTCAGCGACCGCGACGCCGACACCATCGGGGCGATGGCTGAATCCGGTGCCTGCTGCCCCTGCGGACGCGCCAAGGCCGGATCGGTGGTGCCGCCGACCGTCTGGAACGCCGTGGTCGGCGCCGGTGCGGCCACGATCGTCTGCTGGCCGAGACGCGCCGTCGCGACGTCGAATCCGACTCCAACCAGCGACAGCGCGAGGAGCACGGCCATGCCGAAGCCCGCCAGGCGCCGCATCACGGCTTCGGCCTCCGGGATGCGCCGAGGCAACGGCATGCGCCGTTGATCCCTGGCAACGACCGAGGCATCAGGGATCAGGATGAGAGAAGGATCTTGTCGCAATGAGAGCAGGTACCGGGCGAGAGTGCGGACGGCCGCACGAAGCAATGCCCGGGGCGACCGCCAAGTACGGACGCCACCGGACGACGCGACGCGAGTATCCTCCGAACCGCGTCTCCGTGCCACTATCCGAAAGACGCATATTATGCCGTGAAATTGTGCACGGCAGCAGAACGGCTAATCACTAGGGATTAGCCGTCGGGGGAAACCGCCCGGGCGTCAGCGCGTCACGACACCGCCTCGGCCGGATGCCGCTCGGCCGACAGGCTGGCGACCAGCCCGAGCAGTTCGTCCTCGGCGTACGGCTTGCCGAGATACGCGTTGACGCCGAGCGACAGCGCGTGGTTGCGGTGCTTGTCGGCGGTGCGCGACGTGATCATCACGATCGGCATGTGCGCGAAGCGCTCGTCGGCGCGGAGGTTGCGGGTCAGGTCGAAACCGTCCATCCGCGGCATCTCGATGTCGACCAGCATCACGTCGGGCACGGTGTCCTGCAACTGGCGCAGCGCGTCGACGCCGTCCTTGGCGAGCAGCACCTGGTAGCCCTCGCGGACGCAGCAGGCGCTGCGTGACCTTGCGCACCGTCAGCGAATCGTCGACCACCATCACCGACCGGCGGCAGCGCTGGGCCATCACGCGCGCTGATCGACGGCGTCTGACCACCCGGTCGAGCACTTCGCCGGCAGCGACCTGCGCGAGCGCGACCGGGTTGACGATCAGCACGATCTCGCCGTTGCCGAGCACCGTCGCACCGGACACGCCGCGCACGCGCGCCACCTGCGGGCCGACGTTCTTGACCACCACCTCCTGGTTGCGCGTCGACCTCGTCGACAGTGCAGCGCGACGCGCTGGTGGCCGGAGCGCACGATCACCACCGGGGAGTAGTGCTGCGCGACCGGGTTCGACGTCCGGCTGCTCGACCAGCGTGCCGAGGTAGAACAGCGGCACGTGCGCGCCCTGCCACTCGACGAAGCGATCCTCGTAGGCCGCGGCCAGCGCCTGCGGCTTGAGCTGCAGCACCTGCTCGACGCTGGACGACGGCACGGCGAAGCGCGCCTTGCCGACGGCTCACCAGCACCACCTGCGCGACCGCCAGCGTGAGCGGCAGGTGGATCGTGAAGCGCGTGCCCTGGCCGCGGTGTCGATTCGATCTCGATGCGCCCGCCGAGCGACAGCGACCTCGGAGCGCACCACGTCCATGCCGACGCCGCGCCCGCTGATCTCGGTGACCCGGCTCGCGGTCGTGAAGCCGGGCGCGAAGATCAGGTCGGCCAGCTCGCGCTCGACGGCTCGGATTGCTCGTCGATCAGGCCGAGCGCCTGCGCGCTCGGGCACGGATCGCGGTCGAAGTCCAGCCCGCCGCCGTCGTCGGCGAAGCGACAGGACGACCTCGTGGCCCTCCTGGCGCACCTCGACGCGGATCTCGCCGGTCTCGGACTTGCCGGCGGCGACGCGCCGCTCAGCGCGACTCGATGCCGTGGGCCACCGCGTTGCGCAGCAGGTGCTCGATCGGGCCGGCCATCCGCTCGAGCACGCCGCGGTCGATCTCGACCGCCGCGCCGCGGATGTCGAGGTTGACACGCTTGTCGAGCTCCTTGGCGGCCTGGCGGACCACCCGGTAGAGCCGATCGCCGATCGAACCGAACTGCACCATGCGCACGCGCATCAGGTTCTGCTGCAAGTCGCGCAGGACCTGGCCCTGCCGCATGCAGGTCCTGCGACGGCCTCGTCGAGGTTGCGCATCGCGTTCTGCTGGACCGTGGCCACGTCGTTGACCGACTCGGCCAGCATCCGGGTCAGCTCCTGGAAGCGCGTGTAGCGGTCGAACTCGAGCGGGTCGAAGTCGCGCTCGTGCTCCGCTGCTCTGCGCGATGCGCGCCTGGATCTGCGTCTCGGCCTGGATCTCGATCTCGCGCAGCTGCGAGCGCAGACGGTTCGACGTTCTCGGTCAGGTCGGCCAGCGACTGGCGCAGCCCCGTCATCTCGTTGTCGAGTCGCGAACGCGCGATCGACACCTCGCCCGCCTCGTTGACCAGTCGGTCGAGCAGGTCGGCGCGCACGCGCACCAGGGGCTGTGCCGCGTGCGGCGCCGCCGCGGAGGCAGCGGCATCGGTCGCGCCGCGGCCGCTGCGCTCGCAGCCGTCGCAGCCGCAGCAGCCGTCGCAGCCTCGGCCGCCGGCGGCGCCGCGTCCGCCGACCGGCGCGCGCGGCGGCGGGGCGCGCGCAGGCACCGCGGCGCGCGCCGGCCGTGCCGCGCCGCCGCCAGCGACGGGTCCGCGGATCGCCTCGAACATCTCACTGCGCCGTCGTAGCTCCGCAGATCAGCTCGTCGATCAGACGCGGTCGGCACCACGGCCAGCGCAGCCAGCCGCCTCGACCCGCGTCTCGATCTCGTGCACCAGCTGGCCGAGCGTCCATCGCGCCGGCCATCCGCGCGCTGCCCTTGACCGTGTGCAGGTGGCGCATCAGCGTCTGCGGCAGCGAAGCGTCCGCCGGATCGGCGTGCCAGCGACGCAGGTTGTCGCCGATCTGCGGCAGGTAGTCGACCGCCTCCTCGACGAAGACCGGCAGCAGCTCCGCGATCGAACTCGTCGCGCGGCGGCGCGATCGCCGGCTCGTCGAGCACGACATCCGCCGACGCGCCATCGAGCACCTCGACCTCGGCGTCGGCATTCGGGAATCCCTCGCCGACGCCATCGGCCCCGCCGTCGATCGCGAACACCAGCGTGTCGGCCTCGTCGGCAGGCTCTTCGATCGCGACGGCATCGTCGGCGGCGGGCTTGACGCGCTGCTTTCGTCCGACCCATGCGGCGACCAGCGCAGACACGGCATCGAACGCATCGGGCTCCGGCCTCGGCGCGCTGCCGGCCGCGAACTGGTGCAGCATCGCGTGCAGCCGCTCGATCACGTAAGCCAGCGACTCGAGCTCGTGCGGCTCGGGCACATCGCCACAGGCGCGCTGCGCCTGGTAGAAGCGGTCGATCCGCTCGGCGATGTCGTGCACGCCGCCCAGCCCGACGA
Source organism: uncultured beta proteobacterium (assembly GCA_963849015.1). GTDB lineage: Bacteria > Pseudomonadota > Gammaproteobacteria > Burkholderiales > Burkholderiaceae_E > Quisquiliibacterium. The sequence goes on along the minus strand of CAWKFK010000004.1, from coordinate 61,924 downwards.
CCGCGGCACTGCCGGCCAGCGAATGGACCGCGCGCATCGCCGCCTCGCCGGCGCCCCTCGTCGGCTGGCCTCGCCAATCGGCGATGTCCCGACTCAGGACCTGGATCAGTTCGTCGGCTTCGGACAGGAAGATCATGTACAGCGGACGGCTGATCGGCTGCCCGCCGATGTCCACCGTGTCGGCATCCGCCGCCGGCGCCTCGACCGCGATCGGGGCCTCGGCGGCGATCGGCGCCTCGATGCCGACTGCATCCTCGACATCGATCACCGCGCCGACATCGACCACGTCCTCGCCTTCGATCACCGCGTCGACATCGACCACGCCCTCGTCTTCGATCGCCGCGTCGATTTCGACGACGTCCTCGATGTCGATCGCGGCGTCGACATCGGCCACGTCCTCGACGTCGATCGCCTGCGCGTCCACGGCAGGCTCCACGCCGGACTCCAGCGCGAGGGCGAGTTCTTCGACTTCGTCCGCGCTCGCCACGGGCGGCGCGACCGGGCCCCCGTTGCGCAGAGCCTCGGCGGCCGCGATCAGCTCCGTCGGATCGACCGCAGCTGGCCGGCGAACGCGCGCATCGCACCGACCCACGCGCTCATGCGCGCGTGCGCCGTCCCGATCAGGGCGTACAACTCGTCGCTGCCGGGGCGCTCCTCGGCGAGCCACAGGTTCATCACCTGCTCCATCGCCCAGCCCGCCTCGCCGAATGGCATCAGCCCGACCATGCGGCTCGAGCCCTTCAGCGTGTGGAAGCCGCGCCGGATCGTCGTCAGGTACTGCGGATCGGAGCGGTTGGCGCGCGACAGCGCGACGTGCTCCTCGATCGCCGCCAGCACCTCCTCGGCCTCCGCCAGGAAGATCTCCAGCAGTTCGGTGTCGATCTCGGCCTGATCGGTGGGCATCGGCGCTGACTGCGCGCGCGCCGGCACCGCGACCCCGGCCGCGCAGAGGAGCGGCTCGAGGCGCGACTCGTCCAGCGGCGAGGCGGCATCGGCGAGCAGCGACAACGCGTCGAGCGCCGACAGCCTGCGCGCCGAATCGTGCACCAGCTCGAGCGCATCGCGCACACCCTGCATTGCCGTTTGCAGCCCGAAGCGCGCATCGGCATCGTCGGGAGCCTCGCGCAGGTGCTGGTCAGCGAGCGCTCGCATCGGCAAGATGCCCCGAAAGGATCTCCTCGGCCGAACGCGTCTCGAGCACGACCGGGGCCGCCCCGGCCTCGAGCGCGGCGGCCGGCGCGTGCCCGGCCTCTTCGGCCGGGGGCGCCGTGACGGCGGCGCGACCGAGATGGGCGTGGAACTCGCCGGTCTCGGTGTCCAGCGCGAAGCGTCCGCCGGCGCGTTCCGGATGCTGCAGCGATTCGATGAAGAAGCCCAGCGCGCCGATGCTCGACGCCACCGATTCGCACAGCACCGGATCCGCTGCGTCTTCGAGGTCCGCGAGCGCGGCGATCTTGCCGGCGACCGCCTCGGCACCGGCACAGGCTTCCTCGTGGCCGAGCAGCCGCAGCGCGCCCGCGACCTGGTGCAACGCTTGCACGGTCTGCGGCAGTTCGGCCTTCTGGGCGGCATCGCGGAAGTAGGTGTCGAGAATCTTCTCGACACCGCGCAGGCTGGTGACCATCTCGGCGACGAACGCCGCCATCGTCAGTCGTTCCTGCGCCGCCTGGCTGAGCTGCCGCAGCCAGGGCGCGGGCTCGCTGTCCGGCGGCACTTCGCCGGCCAACGCCGCGTCGAGGTGGGCCGCCATCGCATGACCGTGACGGTCGTAATCGGACCCTGGACGCGCGCCGTCTTCCAGCGCCTGTTCGGCGAACAGGATGCCGGAGGCCAGTTCGAGCGACAGGGCATCGTCGAGCGCGCCGGCGCCGAGGCCGTCCGCAGCACGGCGCAGGGACGCGGCCAGCGCCTTGATGCCCTCGCCGGGCAGCTGCGCCGCGTGCTGCTCGAACGCCTCTACCGCCTGGCCGAACGCAGCCGTCTCGCCGGAACTTCCGCGCGTGATCTTGTCGAACGCGACGCGCGCGCGGCCGAGCGCCTCGCGCGCCTGCCGCATCACGCCGGCGTCGAGCCGGCCGTAGCGAGGCTGTTCGAAGTCGGCCGGGATCGCCTCGCGCAACCGGAACGCGGCCCGCACGGCATCGACCCGCGGCGAGCCTTCGGCGGCGCCCGCCAGCGCGTACAGCATGTCCTTGGTGAGACGCTCGGCGACCGGCGCCTGCTCCTCGACGATCTTGCGCAGCTGCAGATTGAAGCGGGCCAGCAGTCGCTTGACGTCGACGCTGACCGGCAGACGCGCATCGCGCAAGGCCTCGAAATAGGCTCGTGCGACGCTCCAGAAAGTCCGGTTCGCGGCCGCGATGCGCGCGCCCGCGAGCAGTTCGACCGATCCGTGCATCGCCTCGCGACCGGCGCCGGAGGCCGGGTCCCGCATCGTCTGCAACAGGCCGCGCTCGAACGCCACCTTCGCCGCCAACAGTTCGGCCACCGGCACGTCGTTCACTGGACCGGCATCGAGCAGGCGCACCGACAGGTCGGGGAAGAACAGGTCGCCGGGATGCACGCGCTCGGCACCACGCGCTTCGAGCAGCTCGCGGTAGTAGGGATACAGGTACAGGGGCTGATGCGTGGTCGTCGCGCAGCAACTGCTCGAGATGCTCGAGCACCGCCTGGAACACGCGCGCCAGCAGCGCCGCGATGTCTTCGTCGAGCGTCACCTGTCCGCGCTCGATCGCGTCGAGCAGCTGTTCGGCTTCCTGTGTGACCAGCGGCACACCGTCGATCGAGACCACCTGCAGTGCGCCGTGCGCCTGGTGGACGGCGGCCCGCGCGCGCGCGCAGCGCCGAACGGTCGTCCGAGTCGCACGCCGAGCTGCGCCTCGATGTGGCGCTCGGTCTGGGCGAAGGCCTCGCGGATCTCGCCGAGGCACCAGGAGAGGGTCACGAGATCCGCTGACATGGCTGTTCCCTGATTCACTACGAGACCTTGAAGCGGGAGACCGAACTCTTCAGTTCCTGCGCGAGTTCGGACAGTTGACGAATCGATCCTGCCGTCTGCAGCGTGCCTTCGCTGGTCTGCTCGGTGACCAGCAGGATGCGCTGGATCGAATGCGCGACGGTGCCCGCCGAGGTCGCCTGCCGCGACGTGGTCTCGGAGAAGTCCTCGATCAGCTCGGCGAGTTGCGTCGACACCCGCCCGATCTCGCCGAGAGCGCGCCCGGCCTCGTCGGACAGGCGCGTGCCTTCGACCACGCCCTGAGTGCTGCGCTCCATCGCGATCACCGCGTCCTGGGTGTCGCTCTGGATCGTCTTGATCAGCCCGGCGATCTGCCTGGTCGCCTCGGCCGAGCGCTCGGCCAGTCGCTGGACCTCTTCGGCGACGACCGTGAAGCCTCGGCCCGCCTCGCCGGCCGAGGCCGCCTGGATCGCGGCATTCAGCGCGAGCACGTTGGTCTGCTCGGTGATGTCCGAGATCAGCTCGACGATCTCGCCGATCTCCTGCGAGGACTCGCCCAGGCGCTTGATGCGCTTGGCGGTTTCCTGGATCTGGTCGCGGATGCCGTTCATGCCGGTGATCGAGTTCTGCACCGCGCGGGCACCGTCCTCGGAAGCCGACAGCGAGCGGCGCGCGACGTTCGCGGACTCGGAGGCGCGCGCCGACACTTCGTTGATCTGCTGCGCCATCCGCAGCACCGACTCGCCGGTCTCGCGGATCTCGCGAGACTGCTGCTCCGAAGCGGCCTGCAGGCTGGACGCGATCATCTGCGCCTGCGACGACGCTTCGTTCACCATCTCGGCCGTCGTGTTGATGCGCGCCACCAGATTGCGCAGTTCCTCGACGGTGTAGTTCACCGAGTCGGCGATCGCGCCGGTGATGTCCTCGGACACGGTCGCCTGGATCGTCAGGTCGCCGTCCGCGACCTCCTGCAGTTCGTTCATCAGCCGCAGGATCGCCGCCTGGTTCTGGTCGTTGGCCCGCTTGGCTTCCTGCTCGAGACGCTCGGCCTCGTGGCGCTGGCGCTCGGCCTGCTCGGCGCGCGCCGCGCTGTCGCCGAGATACGCCTGGACCAGGCCCAGTGCCGCCAGCAGCGCGACGCTCGCGAAGAACAGCACGATCCAGAGATTCCAGCCGCGGCCCGACTCGGCCGCCTGCAGCTGCCGCTGGATCAGTTCGAGCTGGCCGCGCAGGCTTTCGCTGTCCCGGAAAATCGACAGCTCGGAGCGCTTCGCATCCTGGATCTTGGTCAGGTCGCGAACGATCAGCGCGAGCGGCTCGTCGATCTTGACCATCTGCTTGCGGATCTCGCCGAGCGCGCGGCGGCTGTCGGGATCCTGGATCGGCGGGATGCGCAGGCGATCGTTGCCGGAGGTGAGACTCTCGACGAGATCGCGAAAGAAGATCGCGTCCGATCCCAGCGTGGCGGCAGCCTCGACGTTGATCGCCTCGCCGAGCAGCAGCTGGTTCACATCCTTCGCGATCTTCTGGGTCAGCATCACCAGGTCGCCGGCGGCCGACACCTCGCGCACGCTCGCGCCCGACTGCAGCTTGTGCGCCGCGACGACCTGGGCGGACTGCGAGCATGCCGCGATTCGAGTCGTTGACGGCACGGCGCATCGCACCGAGGGACTTCAGCAGCTTCTCGTGCTCGATCAGCTTGGCTGCCGACAGGTCGGATCCCTGCCAGATCTGCTCGAGCCGCTGGACGTCGACCACGATCTGCGACAGCGTCTTCACCGAGCGCCCGGTCACCGGATCTTCCTGCCCCTTCAGCATCGAGATGGCGCGGCTGAGCTGGTCGCGGCTGTCGCGCAGCTGCCGAAAGGCGTCGTCGTTGCCCGACACGGCGCTGGGCGCCGCCTTGGCGAGCCGCTGCGAATGCGTCAGCGCATCGCCGACGATCTGGTTCAGCAGCGCCGCATTGCCGGCCTGCCTGGAGTCGAGCCAGAGGACGCCGAAGGCCAGCAGCAGCGCCACGGCAAGCGTCGGCAGCAGCACCTGCAGCTGCTTGCGGAACGGCATGTCCGCGATCCACGGCAGGCGCACACGGCGACGGCGCCCTGCCGCGCCCCGCGCGACCTGGGGTGCGGCGGCCGGCGGCAGCGCATAGGCCGGCGCGTGGCTGGCAACGCCCGCCATCAGCCTGCTGTCGGCGATCGTGTCCGGCGCGAACGAGTCGAGGGCGTGCGTCGGCGGAACATCGTCGATGATCGCGGTGTCCGAGTCGGCCCGACCGCGGCCGCCCGAAGAGGGGAACAGGAAGCTGGCGAGCTTCATCGCGGTGGGATCCTAGATCGGGGTGAGGGCGCGCGGCGGCATCGGACGCAACGCATCAGACGCGACTGACGGACTGGAACCGTTCGTCGGCCGCAAGTCGCGAGAGGCTGAGCTCGAACCATTCCCGCCCGTCGCCGTCGACCAGGCAGCGGCCGGCCCACGGCGCCCAGTGCAGGCGCTCGGGGTCGTGGCGCCAGTCCTTGGGGTCGTGAAGGCCGAGCATGCGCGTCACGAGCAGGGCCGCGTTGACTTTCAGTGACGAGGAGAAGGCGAGCAGGCGGGACTCCTTCGTCATCGGCGTCGACGCATCGCCGGAAAAACGCAGCAGATCTGAGACTCCGAACAGGGATCCGCGCAGATTGACCAGCCCCCGGAACCAGTCGCGCGTCAGCGGCACGACGGTGATGCCCGAGGGCAAGGGAACGATCTCACCGGCCTCGGCAAGGTCCACCAGCCAGCGCTGGTCGCCGATCAGCAACCCGAGGCGGGCGCTGCGCGGCGCGGTGCTCGCCTCGCGCAGCCGCTCGGACAGGCGCGCCTGGAAATCCTCGAGGTGCTTTTTCTGCTCGACCTGAATGTCCATCAAACGTCTCCTGCGTCGCAGTGCACGGGAAACTCGTCAGGCGACGAGGTCGGCGATGCGCGTGAGCAGCTCGTCGGGGCGGATGGGCTTGATCAGGTACTCACGCGCGCCCTGACGCAGGCCCCATATCCGGTCGGTCTCGGTGCCCTTGCTGGTGCAGATCACCACCGGGATCGCCTGGGTCTCGGGATCGCGCGCCAGCGCGCGCGTCACCTGGTAGCCGCTCTGCCCCGGCATCACGACGTCCATGATCACCAGGTTCGGGCGCTCGGCCTTGGTCTTCGCGTAGGCCTCGTCGCCGTTCTCGGCGGTGATCACGGTGTAGCCGCGCTTCGCGAGCAGGTCGGCAAGGAAAAAACGTTCCGTCGGCGAATCGTCGACGACCAGGATCTTGTGCGGCATGTCGGTTGGCTCGATCGATCTGCGCCGCGACTCAGGCTGCGGCCGCGCGGCGCGCGCACTGGGCCACCGCTCTGAGCAGGCTGTCCTTGGTGAAGGGCTTGGTCAGGTACTGCTCGGATCCGACCATGCGGCCGCGGGCACGGTCGAACAGGCCGTCCTTGGACGACAGCATGATCACCGGAATCTCGTGGAAGCGCGGGCTCTTCTTGATCAGCGCGCAGGTCTGGTACCCGTCGAGCCGCGGCATCAGGATGTCGCAGAAGATCAGGTCCGGATCGTTGTCGGCGATCTTCGCCAACGCGTCGAAACCATCCTCGGCGACGATCACCTTGCAGCCGGCCTGCCCGAGAAAGATCTCGGCGCTGCGGCGGATGGTGTTGCTGTCGTCGATCACCATCACCTTCAGTCCGGTGAGTTCGGCTGGCTGGGTCATCGGAACTCCATTCGCACAGTTCGTTCGTTCGGCATCCGGGCCGGCGTGTACCGCCCTGCCCGCCCGCACCTGGCAGCCGGAATGGAAGCCCTCTGTCCGCGATCCGCGGACGGGGCCCCTACAGCTCGACCATCTCGAAGTCTTCCTTGCGTGCTCCGCACTCGGGACAGGTCCAGTTCATCGGGATGTCCTCCCACCGGGTTCCCGGGGCGATCCCCTCGTCGGGAAGGCCGGCAGCCTCGTCGTAGATCCATCCGCAGATCAGGCACATCCAGGTTCGAAACGGCGCGCTCATGGTTCCCCTTGGCTGGTGACATTCGCTTGTTTCGTGCGATGTTACCTTGCGTCACCGGGCGTTCCGGGCGGACCCCGACCAGTGGTGCGGGGCCTGCGATGAACGCCGACAGGCAGGAGGACGGAAGCGGCTTCACGGCGCCGGAACTCTGCGCGACGGGGGCGATCGGGTCCGGCATCCGCAAGATCAGGCCCGGCATTCGGAGGGCCGGTACTTGGCGGCCAGCGTGCCGCCGGTGCATTCCCAGCGGATGCGGTCGCCCGGAGGCGTGCCCACGACGAGCACGGGATTGGGCTGCATCACGATCGTGCCGCCGCCGGCCTTCGCCGTGTAGGTCACCGTGATGACGCCGTCGGCGGCGATCGCGATCGAGGCGACGTTCGACGTCGCCCCCGGCGCGGTGAAGCCGGCTGCCAGCGCCTGGCCGTGGTACGCGTTCTCCGACACCGTGCTGCGCGCCGCAGCGGCCAGCGTGAGGCCTTCGGTGACACGGGCGCGGATCGTGTAGTCCTGGTACGCGGGAATCGCCACCGCCGCCAGGATGCCGACGATCGCCACCACGATCATCAGCTCGATCAGCGTGAAGCCTCGTTGAAGTTGTGCGCGGACTCGATGCGACATCGTTCTTCTCCTGTTGATTCGCCACTCGCCTCGGACATCTGCCGAAGCCCCGTCGAGGACTATGCAAGCTGCATGCCATCGACGTGCAACGAGACGACGACGTGGCCCCCGTACACGCTAACAAGCCTGTCCACGGCGCCATCAAAGAAAAAGCGCGGCCGAAGCCGCGCTTTTCCGTTGCCGGATTGCGCCTGTCTATCAGGTGCGGCACTCGGCAGGGCGATACTTCTGCGCCAGCGTGCCGCCGGTGCAGGTCCACGTGATGCGATCGTCCGGCGGCGTGCCGGCAACCAGCACCGGCGCCGGGGTGAAGACCACCGTGCCGCCACCGGCTTTCGTCGTCAGCGTCACCGTGATCAGGCCGCCGGCATCGATCGCGACCGAGGTCACGTTCGCCGTCGCGGCCGGCGCGGTGTAGCCCGCGGCCAGCGCCGAACCGTTGGCCGCGTTCTCGGCCACCGTCACCTTGGCCGCCGATGCCAGGCTCAGACCCTCGGTCACGCGCGCGCGCACCGTGTAGTCCTGATACGCCGGGATCGCCACCGCCGCCAGAATGCCGACGATCGCCACCACGATCATCAGTTCGATCAGCGTGAAGCCCTTCTGAACTTTCCTGCGAAGCATTGCCGTGCGTTGCATTGTCCATCTCCTTGAATGTGACCGATACCGGGCCGCGACCTCGAGCCGGGACTCCGGTGTTCCACTTGCAGCGTCCATGCCTGGAACGGGGGATTGCGCGCCGCGACCGACGAGCGGCACGAGGCGCGGCATGGACGGAGATCGCCGGCCCCATCAGGGCCGACGAGCCGGCCGGCGCGCGGCCGCAACATCGGGCGATCGTCCTTGCGGGTGACGCACGGCGTCGCACCGGGTGCCCAACTGCGTCACACGGGTTCTGCACGATTGCGTCACACGCGCACCGCACCGCACCGACAAGGAGAACACGACCCGAGGGGAATCGATCAAAGAAAAAGCGCGGCCGAAGCCGCGCTTTTCCGTTGCCGGACTGCGCCTGTCTATCAGGTGCGGCACTCGGCAGGGCGATACTTCTGCGCCAGCGTGCCGCCGGTGCAGGTCCACGTGATGCGGTCGTTCGGCGGCGTGCCGGCAACCAGCACGGGGGCGGGGGTGAAGACCACCGTGCCGCCACCGGCCTTCGTCGTCAGCGTCACCGTGATCAGACCGCCGGCATCGATCGCGACCGAGGTCACGTTCAGCGTCGCGGCCGGCGCGGTGTAGCCCGCGGCCAGCGCCGAACCGTTGGCCGCATTCTCGGCCACCGTCACCTTGGCCGCCGATGCCAGGCTCAGACCCTCGGTCACGCGCGCGCGCACCGTGTAGTCCTGATACGCCGGGATCGCCACCGCCGCCAGAATGCCGACGATCGCAACCACGATCATCAGTTCGATCAGCGTGAAGCCCTTTTGAACCTTCCTGCGAAGCATTGCCGTGCGTTGCATTGTCATCTCCAATATTTCGACCAGACCAAGAGCCGTTTCCACGGCCGGCGGGAAGGCCGACGCGGCTGATCCCGGAGAGGCCGACCCTTCGGCCCACACGCGCCCATATGCGCAACACCCGTGCCGATGCCCCTGGGCGGCCGGGCACGGGGGACGAATGGTCGGGCGGGCCGGCGCGGAGCCGAAGCATAGCGGTTCGCCGGTCGCGAAGCGGCGCGTTGCGTGGGTCGGGGCTGCCACAAGCGGCGGGAAGGTGACGAATTTTGTCGCCCCGGTGCCGCGATTGTTCACCTGCGATGCGACCCGGCCCAGCTGCGGGCCATCGCGCCCGCCGTCAGAGCTCGAGAACGTCTCCGCGTTCGAGCACACGCGGCGCGAAACGCCCCGCCCAGGCGTCGAGCTCGCGCTCGATCACCTGACGGTCGGAGGGCTTGAGGTGCGTGACCAGGATCTGCGGCCTCGCGCTGCAGCTTGGCGAGCTCTTCGGCCAGCTGGATCGGGTACAGGTGCCGCGAGTCACCGCGAGATCCTGGTCGCGGTTGGGGAACGCCGTCTCGATGATCACGTACCGCAGATTCTGCACGCTGTTGACCTGCTGCCAGAACTCGTCGTTCGGCCCGGTGTCGCCGGAAAACACGAGGCTGGCAGTGTCGTTGTAGACGTGGAACCCGAGGGCGGGCACGGTGTGGTTGGCCGGCAGGCTGCGCACGAAGCGCCCGCCGAGTTCGACCACCGCGCCGACGGCAAGCGGCTCGAACACCATCCACGGCCGTTCGTAATGCGGGATCTCGGTGAAGTCGGGCCAGATCACCCAGTTGAAGATGTGCGTGCGCAGCGCCACGATCGTCTCCGGCAGCGCGTGCACCACGATCGGCTTGCTGCGGATGCCGCCCACCGAATCGACCAGCAGCGGCAGTGCCGCGATGTGGTCGAGGTGGGAATGGGTCAGGAACACGTGATCGATCGCGGCGAGTTCCTCGAACGGACAGATCCTCGACGCCGGTGCCGGCGTCGAGCAGAACGTCGTCGTCGAGCAGGAACGAGGTCGTGCGCGCCCGCGCGCCGATCCCGCCGCTACAACCTAATACCCGAACCTTCATCGACGAGCGCCTGCCGGTGGTCTTCCCTCGATCCGTTGCGGGGTCGCAGGGGGAGGCGGAGGAATCGGTTTGTGAAGAAGCGGGAGACGCGCTGTGCCCGTGCTGCGCCCCGAGGGAGGCCGGCGCGAAGACGCGGACCGGCTCCTCACGCCCCGAGACCCGCGCCCGCCCGAGCTCGCGGAACCGGTGGCTGCCCGCCAGCCGCACCGTCGCCTCGCCGACGATGATCGGAGCATCGTACTGCTTGGTCAAGGCTTCGAAGCGGCGATGCAAGATTCACCGCGTCGCCGATCACCGTGTAGGCGCGGCGCAGTTTCGAGCCCAGGTCGCCGACGCGCACGACGCCCGAGTTGACGCCGATGCCGACGCGCAACAGCGGCAGCCCCGCTCTGCTCGAAGTCGCTGTTCAGGCGCTCGACCTCGTCGAGCATGCCGAGCGCCGCGGCCACCGCATGGTCGGCGTGGCGTTCGTCTTCGATCGGCGCGCCCCAGAACGCCATCACCGCGTCGCCGATGTACTTGTCGACGCGTGCCGCCATGGCGATGCACGACCTCGGTCATCGCCGGTCAGGAAGGTGTTGATGTACTCGCGCAAGGGCCCCGGATCCATCGTCTCGGCGATCCGGGTGAAGCCGCGAATGTCGACGAACAGGATCGTGAGTTCACGGGTCTCGCTGGCGGTGCGGCTGTAGCGTTGCGGGTCGCGCATCATCCGTTCGACCAGCGCAGGCGAGACGTATTCGCCGAACAGGCTCGCGACCGCGCGACGCGCGCGCCCCTCGATCAGGTAGCCGAGCGACAGGTTCAGCAGCATCAGCGCCGCGAAGGCGAGCATGGCGTTGGCCACGGGCACGACCAGACCGAAGTTGGACCAGGCGATCGCCGCGCCGGTCCACACGCCCGCGGCGGTGATCGCGCCCAGTGACCAGCACCCCCGCGGCCCCCATGAGCGGCATCGCGACGGCGAGCGCCACGCCGAGCAGCACGATGATCGCGAGCGCGGCGGTATCGACCAGAGACGAGCGCACGCTTGATCGCCGGAGCCGCGGCATGATCGAGCGCTCCGGACAGCAGCAGTCGCATGGATCTCGACCCCGGGAAAGGCGGCGCTCAGCGGCGAGGCGCGCAGATCGGTGAGCCCGGGCGCCGACGTTCCGACCAGCACGATCCGGTCGCGGAACACGCGCGGGATCGCCGCGCCCGGCGATCACGTCCGCGGCGGACACGTAGCGGAACCGCCCCGACGTGCTGCCGACGCGGCTGAATGCGGGGGCGGCATCCTCGTCCGCAGGCGCCGACGAGAACGGCACGAGCGCGGTCAGTCCGGTCGAGAACGGTATGCGCACCGTGCCGCGACTGCCCTGCAGCACCAGATGGTCCTGCGTGACCCCGAGCGCCGCGCCGCCGAGATACTGGCGCAGCACGGCGACCGACAGCGATTCGTAGAGCCCGCCGCGATACTCGCCGAGCAGCGGCAGTGCCCGCACGACGCCGTCGGGATCGATCACCGGATTGAAGAAGCCGGCGCCGCGCGCCGCGCGCTGCAGCGGCTCGATCGACGCTCCGTAGCCGTCCCAGGACAGCGGCCGCACCCCGTGCGGCAGCGATTCGGCGCGCATCACCGCCTGCGGCAGCGCCCCGCTCGTGCGGCCGCCACGATCCGAGGTGAAGTAGTAGCCGAGCGCCACGGGTCTGGACGCGATCGCGGCGGCAAGGGCATCGTCCTGCCCGGCCTCGCGCTGGCTCTCGGCAAAGACGATGTCGACGCCGACGACGGCCGCGCCCGCCTTGTCGGTCAGGTTGGCGATCAGCTTGGCGAGGACACCCCGCTCCCACGGCCAGCGCCCGAGTTCGGCCAGGCTGTTCTCGTCGATGTCGACGATCACGATCCGCGGGTCGGCCGGCGCGGTCACCATGCGCAAGCGCAGGTCGTGAATCAGCCGGTCGACAGACTCGCCGAGCGGGAAGCGCAGGAGGTTCGCCTGCGCCGCGGCGAGCGCGAGGACGACGAACACGCCGATGCCGGCGCGGCCCATTCCCGACAACACCTTCCGAAGACGGGGCAACATCGCGCGGACCGGTCAGCGCGCTTCGCGCTGGCGAAACCGGTACAGGGTTCCAGACAGGTCGATCAGGTCGCCGTCGACCAGCGGGTGCGACACGAGGCCGATCGGATCTCCGTTGACCACCGGGAACGACAGCCCTTCCAGATGGGTGAGGAAGTAGCCGTTCTTGCGGCGCGAAACCACGGCAACCTGATTCGATCCGCCGTTGATCGAGACGATCTGACGCTCGAGCCGCATCGACTGCCCGCGGGCCGGACCGGTCATGCTCTCCAGGACGGCCACCGCGTCGACCGTTCCGCGAGCCGTGCCCGCGCGATCGAGCAGGTAGCGCAGGCGATAGACGCCGATCTCGATCAGGTCGCCATGCTCGAGAAAGGCGCTGCGGATCGCACTGCCGTTGAGAATCGTGCCGTTGCGGCTGTCCAGGTCGCGCAGGCAGCGCCTGCCGTCTTCCCGGACGATCGCGGCATGCGCGCCGCTGACCGTCAGGTCGTCGAGGACGATCTCGTTGAACGGACGGCGCCCGATGCGCACTTCCTGGTTCAGGATCTGGTAGCTTCGGGTTGCGCCGTCGGCGGTGCTCAGCACCAGCTTCGCCGCCACCACCTCGTCGTGATGGTGCATCGGGGAATCCGCCATCAGCGCCCCGGCACCGTGTCGCCGATGTCGATCACCAGCGCAGTGACGTTGTCGAGTCCGCCCGCATCCAGCGCCGCCTCGATCAGCAGACGCGCAACCAGGTCCGCCGGCTCGCGCCGGCCCAGCAGACCGCGGATCGACTCCTCGGCCACGAGGTCGGTCAGTCCGTCGGAACACAGCAGCAGCCGGTCGCCGTCGGCGACCCCGACATGCCCCACGTCGGGATCGACCGACACGCCGACGCCCAGCGCCCGGGTCAGCACACCGCCCATCGCCATGGTCTTCGCCGCATCGCCGGCAAGACCGGCATCGGCCATCGCCTGGCCGACGGAGTGATCGCGCGTCAGGCGCACGAGTGCCCCGGCGCGCTGCAGGTAGACGCGCGAATCGCCCACGTGCGCGAACCACGCGGAGTCCCGCACGAACGCGACGGCGGCCACGGTGGTGCCCATCCCGAGGCATTCTGGTCGGCGCGCAGCCGCAGCCAGGATGGCTTCGTTGGCGCGCAGAATGGCCTGGATCAGCCCGGCAGACGGGTCGCGCAGGCGGGCCTGCTGCGACGCTGCAGCCAGGAAGTCGACGACCGCGTCGACCGCGATCGAACTCGCCACCTCGCCGGCGTTGTAGCCGCCCATCCCGTCGGCCAGAACGAACACGCCGAGCTCCGCCTGTTCCTTCCAGCAGTCCTCGTTGTGCGTACGACTCCTGCCGGCGTCCGATGCCGCGCCCCAGTCGAGCCGACCGGCGGAGCCGGAGGCGGCTGCGTGCAGGCCAACCGGCCAGGAGCGCGAAAAGTCGCGTTGAGCGATGTTCCCCATGCAAGCCACTCTAGGTCCGGCGTCCCGGTGGCCTAAGGAACAATTTCATGAACGGCCGGGCTCTGCCGCCCGGCGGCACGCGCCAGGATCAGCGGCGCAACAGCATGGGCGCAACGGCAACGGCGCCGAAGCCCGGTCGCCCGTGAACGGGCGCCGGACCAGGCGACTTCAGGATGCGCGAGCCGTGTGGGTCTCGGCGGCCTGGCGGCGCGCCAGAAGGACCTTGCCGAGCGCCACCACCAGCACGGCGCCGGCAATGCCGCAGATCATCGCGAACCTGCCATGCTCCATGTTCATCGCTTCGGCCCATCCCTTGAGCGTGTCGACGAGCACGGGGTCCTCGACCACGATCTCGCCCGCGATGAAGCCGAGCAGCGCCGCGCCGAGCCAGACGATGACCGGGAAGCGTTCGATCACCTTCAGCAGCAGCGTGCTGCCGAAGATCACCAGCGGAATGCTCAGCGCCAGGCCGATGATCAGCAGCAGCGTGCTGCCGTGGGCCGCGGCCGCGACCGCGATCACGTTGTCCAGGCTCATCACCAGGTCCGCGATCAGGATCGTGCGCACCGCCGCGACCATGCCCGACTTGCGCCCGGAGTCTTCTCCCTCGTGTTCCGATTCCGGCAGCACCAGCGTGACACCGATGTAGAGCAGCAGCAGCGCACCGATCAGCTTGAGCCAGGGAAGCTGCAGCAGTTGCGCTGCGACGATCGTCAGCCCGATACGCATCACGATCGCCGCACCCGAGCCGATCATCACGGCCTGCTTCTGCTGCTTGGGCGGCAGAGAGCGCGCAGCCAGGGCGATCACGACCGCGTTGTCTCCCGACAGCAGGATGTTGATCCAGATGATCTGAAGAAGCGCGAGCCAGAACGCGCTGGTGCCGAATTCCATGGTGTCTCCTGATGAGCGAACGCCCCTTGACCGTCAGAGCGTCGCCTTCAGCAGCTTGCCCATCTCGGAGGGGTTCTTCGTGACGCGGATGCCGCACGCTTCCATGACCGCGAGCTTCTCCTGCGCTGTGCCTTTCCCGCCCGAGATGATAGCGCCGGCATGTCCCATCCGTTTCCCCGGAGGGGCGGTGACGCCGGCGATGAACCCGACGACCGGCTTCTTCATGTTGTCGCGAACCCAGTAGGCCGCTTCCTCTTCGTCGGATCCGCCGATCTCGCCGATCATCACGACCGCATCGGTATCCGGATCGTCGTTGAACATGCGCAGCACGTCGATGTGCTTCAGCCCGTTGACGGGGTCGCCGCCGATGCCCACCGCGCTCGACTGGCCCAGACCCAGCGCCGTCAGTTGTCCGACCGCTTCGTAGGTCAGCGTGCCTGAGCGCGACACGACGCCGACCCGCCCTTTCATGTGGATGTGTCCCGGCATGATGCCGATCTTCAGTTCGTCCGGCGTGATCACGCCCGGGCAGTTGGGGCCCAGCAGCAGGGTCTTCTTGCCCGCCTTGCGCATGCGATCGCGGACCACGATCATGTCGCGCACCGGAATGCCTTCGGTGATGCAGATCACCAGATCGAGGTCGGCGTCGGCCGCCTCCCAGATCGCCTCGGCAGCGCCCGCCGGCGGCACGTACACGACGGACACGGTGGCGCCGGTGCGTTCGCGCGCTTCGCGCACGTTCGCGAAGATCGGAATGCCTTCGAAATCCTCGCCCGCCTTCTTGGGGTTGACACCCGCGACGTAAGCGGCTCGGCCGTTGGCGTAGTCGCGGCACATGCGCGTGTGGAACTGGCCCGTCTTACCCGTGATGCCCTGGGTGATGACCTTGGTGTCCTTGTTGATCAGGATCGACATGCTGGATTCCTCGTCTTCAACGCGCGGCCTGGACGACCTGCTGGGCAGCGTCGGCCATGGTGTCGGCAGAGATGATCGGCAGGCCCGACTCGGCGAGCATCTTCTTGCCGAGGTCCTCGTTCGTGCCTTTCATGCGCACGACCAGAGGCACCTTCAGACCCACGATCCGTGAAGCCGCGATCACGCCTTCGGCGATCACGTCGCAGCGCATGATGCCCCCGAAGATGTTGACCAGAATGGCCTTCAGGTTGGGGTTGCGCAGCATGATCTTGAACGCCTCGGTGACCTTCTCGGTCGTGGCACCACCGCCGACGTCGAGGAAGTTGGCGGGCTCTCCGCCGAACAGCTTGATCGTGTCCATCGTGGCCATCGCAAGCCCGGCACCGTTGACCAGACAGCCGATGTTGCCGTCGAGCTGGATGTACGCGAGGTCGAACTTCGAAGCCTCGACCTCGGCGGGATCTTCCTCGTCGAGGTCACGCATCGAGACCAGCTCGGGATGACGGAACAGCGCGTTGCTGTCGAAATTGAGCTTGGCGTCGAGCGCGACGACGTCGCCGGAACCGGTCAGGATCAGAGGATTGATCTCGGCGAGGCTGGCGTCGGTCTCCCAGAAGGCTCGGTACAGGCCCTGGAACACCGCACGCGCCTTCAGGACCGAGCCTTCCGGCACGCCGATGCGGCGCGCCAGATCGTCGGCGTCCGCATCCGTCAGGCTGCCGGCCGGATCGACGGCGACCTTGTGGATCTTCTCGGGCGTATGGGCAGCGACTTCCTCGATGTCCATGCCGCCTTCACTGGAGGCCATCACCGTCACACGCTGGGTGACGCGGTCGACGACCATGCCGACATAGAGTTCCGTGCGGATGTCCGCCCCTTCCTCGATCAGCAGACGCCGGACTTTCTGGCCGGCCGGGCCGGTCTGGTGCGTGACCAGCTGCATGCCGAGGATCTTCGCCGATGCATCCTTGACCTCGGCCAGACTCTTTGCGACCTTGACGCCGCCGCCCTTGCCTCGACCGCCGGCGTGGATCTGGGCCTTCACGACCCAGACCGGCCCGCCCAGCGTCTCGGCCGCCTTCACCGCCTCGTCGACCGAGAAGCAAGGGATGCCGCGGGGCACGGGCACGCCGTAACGCTTCAGGATCTCCTTGCCCTGGTATTCATGGATCTTCATCGGATTTCCTCGGAAACACGCAATCGGATGCGCTGGACCAGGCTCCGTCCACCGGCGCGCGGATGCGAATCGCGCATTGGGCGGCCAGGGCGCAGCGCGCTGGATCGAACTGGGAACCGGAAGTGCACGCCGGCGCGATTCAACTGATCGAGCCGGGGCCACGCCATGTCGGAAAACCGGGCACGGCGAACCCGGCGGTGCGGGCGACAACTCTGTCTGGGCGGCTCTTGGAGGGCGCTGGCCGACGGCGATGGCATTTTCGTGGCAGAAATTTGTGCACCGCAGAATTTTCGATCGTAACACAGCCGCGGCGACTGATCGACAGCGGAATCCCAGGATCCGAGAACGGTGCGCGGAGCGGGCGGGATGGAATGGAACGGGACGGCGATCGAGCCGGCGGGGCGAAGCCCGAGAGGCGGGCGACGCCCGGTGGCGGGCGGCGGGCCGGGCGGCGGATGGGCCGCGGTGGCCGGGCGCCACCAGGTCAGGCGATCGGGTCGTCGTCAGTGCCCGCCTGGCGCATCACCCAGGTGATGGTGTCGGCGTCGAAGCCGCGCTGAGCCAGGAAACGGCGCTGCCGTCCGAGTTCGGCGACGTCGACGGCGCGCTGACCGAAGCGCCTGGACCAGGCGGCCATTGCGCGCTGCCGTTCGCTGTCACGCAGGGAAGCGGAGGCATCCTGCAGCAGGGCCGGCTCGAGGCCGTGCCCGCGAAGCTCGAGGGCGATCCGCAACCGGCCGAATCGTGGGGACCGCCGGCGCAGCAGGCTCTCTACGAAGCGCTCGTCGGACAGATACCCGGCCTGCTGCAGTTGGTCCAGCAAGGGTTCGATCTGTGCGGGATCTTCCGCATAGGGGCCGAGCTTCCGCGCAAGCTCGGCACGGCTGTGCTCGCGCATCGAAAGCCATTTCAAGGCACGGGCCCGCAGGGACGGCTGCCGCCTCCGCCGGCCTTCGTCACCCGGCGGGGTGTCGGCGGCGGCGGAGCGACGAGAGCGCATCGGCAGCGCCGTCAGGCAGCCTGTTCGGCGGCGCTACCGCCGCGGGCATTGACTCCGAAGTGCTCTCGCACGCGGTTCTCGATTTCGAGCGCCATCTCGGGGTGCTCACGCAGGAACTCGCGCGAGTTGTCCTTGCCCTGCCCCACCCGCTCGCCCTTGTAGCTGTACCACGCGCCGCTCTTCTCGACCACGCCACAGTCGACGCCAAGGTCGATGATCTCGCCCTCGCGGGAGATCCCCTCGCCATAGAGGATGTCGAACGAGGCCTGCTTGAACGGCGGCGCGACCTTGTTCTTGACGACCTTGACCTTGGTCTCGGAACCGACCACTTCCTCGCCCTTCTTGATGGACCCCGTCCGGCGGATGTCGAGGCGCACCGACGCGTAGAACTTCAGCGCGTTGCCGCCCGTGGTGGTCTCGGGATTGCCGAACATCACACCGATCTTCATGCGAATCTGGTTGATGAAGATCACAAGACAGTTCGTTCGCTTGATGGTGCCGGTCAGCTTGCGCAGCGCCTGGGACATCAGACGGGCCTGAAGACCCGGCAGGGAGTCGCCCATCTCGCCCTCGATTTCGGCCTTCGGCGTGAGCGCCGCGACGGAGTCGATGACGATCAGGTCGACGGCCCCGGAGCGGACCAGCGCATCGGTGATCTCGAGCGCCTGCTCGCCGGTGTCAGGCTGCGAGATCAGCAGATCCTCGAGGCGGATTCCGAGTTTCTGCGCGTACTGCGTGTCGAGCGCATGCTCGGCATCGATGAACGCGCAGGTGCCGCCGAGCTTCTGCATTTCGGCGATGACCTGCAGCGTGAGCGTTGTCTTGCCGGAGGATTCCGGTCCGTAGATCTCGACGACGCGCCCCCGCGGCAGGCCGCCGATTCCCAGCGCGATGTCCAGGCCCAGCGAGCCGGTCGAGACGACGTCGATTTCCTCTGCGACCTCGCCGTCGGCCAGGCGCATCACCGAGCCCTTGCCGAACTGCTTTTCGATCTGCGCGAGAGCCGCCGACAGGGCTTTCACGCGTTCGGTCTTGGATTTCGCGTCGTCCATGTTGATTACCTTTTCCACGGCCAGACCCCTTTCTTATCGTCCGTTCGTTAATGCAAGTTCGATAAAAAAGTATGGCACACAACTACTGTATAAACAATCAGTCTTTCGGCTCATCCGAAAGCTGCACCAGCGCCTGGACGAGCGCGTGACGCGCCGTCGCCAGGCGCACTGCCGCGCGGTCGCCAGGCAACAGCCGGGTCTCGCTGAACACCCGCCCGTCGCGATGCGCCCAGCCGAAGCAGACGGTGCCGACCGGCTTGCCGGGTGTCGCGCCGCCGGGCCCCGCGATGCCGGTCACCGCCAGAGCCAGCGCCGCGACGCTGTTGGCCAGGCCGCCGAGCGCCATCTCGCGTGCCGTCGGCTCGCTGACGGCGCCATGTGTCGCCAGCGTGGCCATCGACACGCCGACCATGTCCGCCTTGGCGGCGTTGCTGTAGGTGACGAACCCGCGGTCGAACCACGCGCTGGACCCGGCAACCTCGGTCAGGGCCCGGGCGATCAGCCCGCCGGTGCACGACTCGACGGTGGCAACCATCAGGCCGCGGCGCTTCAGGTCCAGCCCGAGGCGCGCGGCGACCGCGACGACATCGGCCTCGTCGAGAAGTGACTGCGAGCGGTCGCCGTGCATCACATCGATTTCCAGACAGCGAAGACGAGCAGCGTGTAGAACGCCGCGAGCAGGTCGTCGAACATCACGCCGAAGCCACCCGGCACGGTCGCGTCGTAATGCCGGATCGGCGGCGGCTTGACGATGTCGAACAGCCGGAACAGCACGAAGGCCGCGAATTGCGCGCCGAACCCGGCGGGCACCATGGCGAGCACCAGCCAGAACGCCACCACCTCGTCCCAGACGATCGAGCCGTGGTCGGCAACCCCCATCGCTTCAGCGGTGCGGCCGCAGGCCCAGACACCGGCCAGGAAGGCGGCCGGCAGGATCGCGAGCAGCACGGATTCGGGCAGCCAGAGCTGCATCA
Organism: uncultured beta proteobacterium; assembly: GCA_963849015.1. Lineage (GTDB taxonomy): Bacteria > Pseudomonadota > Gammaproteobacteria > Burkholderiales > Burkholderiaceae_E > Quisquiliibacterium. The sequence goes on along the minus strand of CAWKFK010000004.1, from coordinate 42,220 downwards.
CGAGCCAGGCGGCCCAGGCCCAGAGCGTGCCGACCGTGCCCGGGGCGACCGGCGACAGGCCGGCTCCGAACCCCAGTGCGACCATGTGCGACAGGCGCCTGCGCATGAAGGCCGCAGTCGGTTTCACCGGCACCCCGGCGCCCGCCATCGCGGCGCCGGAGTCCGCCGGCTCAGGAGCCGAAGTGCTCGAACCCTGTGACATCGATCGCGATCCTCGCACCGCGCGCGTCGAGCACGCGGATTTCGTCGCCCGGAACGATCCGCCCGATGCGGGTCAGACCGTGCTCGAGAGTGCAGCCTTCGATGGCGGCGCGGTTCTCGGGCGCGGCGGTGAAGAGCAGTTCGTAGTCGTCCCCGCCCGCGAGCACCAGCGCCATCGCCTCCGACGCATCGAGGACGCGCAGCGACGGCGGCAGGGGCACGCGCGGCCAGTCGATCTCGGCACCGACCCGCGAGCGGCGGCAGATGTGGCCGAGGTCGCCGAGCACCCCGTCGGACACGTCGATCGCAGCGCGGGCCAGATGGCGCAGGAACAGGCCGAGCGCAACGCGGGGCTCGGGCCGGTCCAGGCGCAGCTGCGCCGGGTCGTCGGGCGGCAGGGGTTCGCCGCGCAGGCGTCGTCGCACCGCGTGCGCAGCGGCGCCGATGCAGCCGGAGAGCCAGAGATCGTCGCCGGGCTCGGCGTGATCGCGGCGCAGCGCAGCGCCGCGCGGCACGTCGCCGAACACGGTGATGCACAGGTTCAGGGGGCCGCGCGTCGTGTCGCCGCCGATCAGCTCGCAGTCGTAGCGGTCGGCCAGGGCGAACAGGCCGCGGCTGAACGCAGCGAGCCAGGCCTCGTCGACGGCGGGCAGCGAAAGCGCCAGCGTGAACGCCGACGGACGCGCCCCCATCGCAGCGAGATCCGACAGATTCACCGCCAGGCATTTGTGACCCAGCGACTCCGGGTCGGCGTTGTCGAAGAAGTGCGTTCCGACGACCAGCATGTCGGTCGAGACCGCCAGGTCGCATCCCGGGGCCGGCGAGATCAGCGCGCAGTCGTCGCCGATGCCGAGCACCGCCCGGCGGGCGGGCCCGCGATCGAAGAAGCGATCGATCAGCTCGAACTCGCGCGGTTCGCCCGCCGGGCGCCCCGCCACACCACGCGAGGGCTGGCTCACGGCCGTGACCGCGACGGCGTTTCGCTCGGGCGCAGGGCGGCGGCGACGCGATCGAGTACCCCGTTGACGTACTTGAATCCGTCCGTGCCGCCGAACGCCTTGGCAAGTTCGACCGCCTCGTTGATGACCACGCGATACGGAATCTCGTGGTGACGCGCCAGCTCGAACGTGCCGACGAGCAGGGTCGCATGCTCGACCGGGCTCAGCTCCTCCAGGCGGCGGTCGAGATGCGGTGCGATCGCGGCGTGCAGTTCGTCGACCGCGCCCAGCGCGCCGTGCAGCAGGTCGACGAAGTGCCCGTCATCGCAGCGCTCGAAGCCCGGCGATTCGCGCAGATGGGCTTCGATCGCGCCGGCATCCTCGTGCGACACCAGCCACTGGTAGAGCCCCTGCATCGCGAACTCGCGCGCTCGGCGACGGGCACTGCGCACGGGCCCCTTCGGGGCACGCGGAACCGCCGTCTTCGCGCCGGGCCCGCCCTGAACCGGATCGGCGCGATCGTGCGCGCCATCGGCAGGACCGGCACCCGTCACAGGCTCATTCATCGGCGTCGATGTCGTCGTCGTTGGCCGCCGGCGACAGCGTATCGAGCGACGCGGAGAGGTTGGCCATCTCGACGGCGACGCGCGCCGCATCCGCGCCTTTCTCGGCGGCGCGCACCTGCGCCTGCTCGTCGTTCTCGGTCGTCAGCACCGCATTGGCGATCGGGATCGAGAAGTCGAGCGCGACACGCGAGATGCCGGCCGCGCTCTCGTTCGAGACCACCTCGAAGTGGTAGGTCTCGCCGCGGATCACGGCGCCCAGCGCGACGAGCGCATCGAACTCGCCGGTCTGCGCCAGCTTGCGCAAGGCGAGCGGCAACTCGAGCGCGCCCGGGCACGGTGCACACGAACACGTCCTCCTCGGACACGCCCAGTTCGAGCAGCTCGGCAAGGCAGGCTTCACGCAGCGCCACGCAGACCGCGTCGTTGAAGCGGGCCTGAACGACGCCGATCCGCAGACCGTCGCCGTCGAGATCGGCGTTGAAGACTTCCAGGGTCACGACGTTTTCCTCATTCACCGGAATCGAAGCCGCACACCTCGATCCCGTATCCGGTCATGCTGGGCATCTTGCGGGGCCTTGCCAGCAGTCGCATGCGTCCGACGCCCAGATCCTTCAGGATCTGCGCGCCGACACCGTAGGTTCTCAGGTCCATCTTCGCTTCACGGCGCACGGCCGGATCGAGCGCCTCGCCGTGATCGAGCTGCGCAAGCGTCTCGAGCTGACCGAACAGGTTCGCCCCCGGCTGCGCGCAGTTCAGCATCACGAGCACGCCCGCGCCGTGCTGCGCGATCGCCTGCAACGCGCGGTTGACGGGCCAGGAGTGGCTGGTGACGCCGGTCTCGATCAGGTCGAGGATGGTCAGCGGTTCGTGCACGCGGACCAGCACCTCGCGCTCGCGCACGATCTCGCCGCGCACCAGGGCCAGGTGCGGCGAACCGCTGGGCTTGTCGCGGTACGCCACCAGGCGGAACTCGCCGTGCACCGTCTGCACCGGGCGCTGCGCGACGCGTTCGACGAGGCTCTCGGTCGCGCTGCGGTAGTGGATCAGGTCGGCGATGGTGCCGATCTTCAGGTCGTGGACCGCCGCGAACTCGACGAGATCGGGCAGGCGCGCCATCGTGCCGTCGTCCTTCATGATCTCGCAGATCACCGCAGCCGGCGTGAGCCCGGCCATGGCGCCGAGATCACAGCCCGCCTCGGTGTGCCCGGCGCGGATCAGCACGCCGCCGTCCTGGGCCCGCACGGGGAAGATGTGGCCGGGCTGGACGAGGTCTTGCGGACGCGCGTTCGCAGCCACCGCCACCTGGATGGTGCGGGCGCGATCGGCGGCCGAGATGCCGGTGGTGACGCCCTCGGCGGCCTCGATCGACATCGTGAAGTTGGTGCCGGTCTTGGTGCCGTTGCTGGTCGCCATCAGCGGCAGGTTCAACTGGCGGCAGCGCTCGGCGGTCAGCGTGAGGCAGATCAGGCCGCGCGCGTGCTTGGCCATGAAGTTGATGGCGTCGGGCGTGACGAAGTCGGCGGCCAGCACGAGGTCGCCCTCGTTCTCGCGGTCTTCCTCGTCGACCAGGATGACCATGCGGCCGGCCTTCAGCTCGGCGATGATTTCGGGGATCGTGGCGATAGACATCCCGGTAGTTTACGCCGCGGACCTCGAACTCGACCCGATCGAACTCCGACTGCAAGGGCCCGAGCAGACGCAGCGTGTGCCTGCCGGGCGCGGGGAACCACGCGGACGCCTCGGCGCTGCCGAGCAGGCGTCCGTCGAGTTCCCAGCGCACGTGCTGATCGCCGGCGCGGGCCCGCATCCTCAGGCGCTGGTTGCCGGGCGGGATGTCGGGGTCGAGTGCGATCACCATGCCGTGGGTGGGGTAATCGATCGCGATGCCGGGTGGCGAAGCGCGCGCCACGATCTCGCTGGTTTCCGTGCCGTCCAGGAACCACTCGTCGCGGGACGGTTCCAGTCCGTCCGAAAAGCGGACGACAGTGCGCACGAGCCCGGCAGGCGCCCGCGGCGCGGCCGACGGCGCGGAGCGCTGCAGCGCTTCGACGAGCCGTGCCCACACCGGTGCCGCGCCGGCTGCGCCGGACACGTCGAGCATCGGCGCTCCGCTCGCGTTGCCCACCCAGACCGCGACCGTGTGCCGCTCGGTGAATCCGATGCACCAATTGTCGCGCAGGTCCTTGCTGGTGCCTGTCTTGACCGCCGCCCAGGAGCGCGTGGCGAGCAGGCTGTCCCAGCCGAACGTGACGGCGCGCGCATTGCGGTCCGACAGGATGTCGGCGACGACGAAGGCCGCCGCGGGATCCAGCGCCTGAAACACCGGCTGCGTCAGCGCCCCGTGCAGCGGGCCGCCGCGCGGCAGCGCGCCTGGATCCAGAGCGACCCGCACCGGGGAAACGCGGCCGCGGTTGGCAAGCGCACGATACGCATTGGCGAGTTCGAGCAGCGTGACCTCGGCCGATCCGAGCGCAAGGCTGTGCCCGTAGTGCTCGCCAGGGTGCGACAGGCTGTTCAGCCCGAAGCCGACCAGCGTGCGCGCGAACACCGGCGGCGTCACCATGCTGCCCACCCGGACGGCGGGCACGTTCAGCGACGACGCGAGCGCGGTCCTGACGCTGACCAGGCCGTGGTGGCCGCGGTCGTGGTTCTTCGGGGTCCACGACCCGCCGCCGACCGGCAGGTCGAGCGGACTGTCCTCGAGCAGCGATGCCGCCGTGAGCCGGCGTTCCGCGATCGCCGCGCCGTACAGGAAGGGCTTCAGCGTCGAACCTGCCTGGCGGGGCGCTAGCACGGCGTCGACGTCGGGCGCCATCGACAGAGGTCCGGACGAACCGACCCAGGCGAGCACGTCGCCGCTGCGATTGTCGAGAACGACGACGGCGCCGTCCTCGACACGCCGGTCGGCGATCTCCCGCAGGTGGCCCCGCAGCGCATCGCGCGCGACCCGCTGCAGCCCGGCGTCCAGCGTCGTGACCACCGTGCTGCCCGGCCGGGTCAGAAGCCGGCGGGCCAGATGGGGCGCGAGCTGGTCGTCGATCTCGGGTCGCGCCGCGCGGCGCGCCAGCACCACGCGCGCCATGCCGTCGAGCCCGGGGCACAGCGAGGACATCTCCTGCTCCTCGAGCAGCAGGCACGCGCGCCGCGCAACGCGGTCGGGCTCCGCGTTCGGCGCGCGGATCAGCGCGGCGGCCAAGGCGGATTCGCGCGCGTCCAGCGCGCGCGCGTCCTTGCCGAACACGAGCCCCGCCAGAGCCGGCAGGCCCACCAGTTCGCCGCGAAATGGCACCAGGTTCACATAGGCCTCGAGAACCTGCGCCTTGGACCACGATCGCTCGAGCGCGATGGCGGTGGCTGCCTGATCGAGTTTTGCTGCGATGCTGCGCCGCCCGCTGCGCGCGTCGTCCGCGAGCAGTCCGGCCAGTTGCATGGTGATCGTGCTCGCGCCTCGCGGCGCGCGCCGGCCGCCGGCGGATTCGGCCAGCGCGCCGGCGACCGCGCGCCAGTCGATTCCTGCATGCTCGAGGAAGCGCCGATCCTCCGACAGCAGGAGAGCGCGCCGGAACGCCGGGGACACCTCGTCCAGAGGCAGCCAGTCGAGCCGCCGCACCGAAGGGTCGATGCGCATCGTCTGCAGCAGGCGCCCGTCGCGGTCGACGAGCCGTGCGTCGGACGATCGCCACTGCGTGCGCACCTGTTCGAACGAAACGACCGCGCGCGCTGCGCCGGCGCACGCAAGCAGGCCGACCAGCAGACTCGTCACGGCCAGCGCCCGCGCCGCCGCGGCCCGGCGATGCGCAGGCATCAACGCGCGACCTCCAGGTCCGGGTTCGGTGTCTCGGCGAAGATCTCCGGCGCGTACAGCGCCTCGATCCGGGACGGCGGCAGCCGGAATACGCCCGTCTGGTTCAGCCGCATCACATACTGCCATTCGTGGCGCCCGGCGGGGAGGAAGTCGAAGTAGGCGCGCGCCGCCGCCTGCCCCCGCTCGACGAAGGCCGGGCGCACACGGGTGTCGCGCGCAGCGGCCTGCACTTCACGGGAGGCGATCGCAGAGTCGCGCCCGAGCCCGGAGCCGAGGACCGTCGCACCGGCCGGCACCGGATCGTCGATCACGACCCAGGTCATCGGCTGGCGCGCCTCGAACTCGAGCCGGACCCGGACGATGTCGCCTCGACTCCAGCGCTCCGGATCGCGGCGCTCGACCACCTCGACCCGGCGCACCAGGCGGTAGCCGCTGGCGAGCGGCTCGGTGAGCGGCACCGCGGCGAGCGCCTGGATCGACACCCAGGGCCGGCCGGCCCCGCGGTGCGTCATGCGCAGCGTGGCCGCACCGTCCGGCTGCGCGAGCTCGAACTCCGCGCGCTGGGACGACCAGTCGTGTGCGCCGCTCGACGGCCGGCCTGCCGCTGCCGCAGCGAGGTCCGCCCGCGTGACGCCGGTCACCGCCGCCTCTTCGTGAGCCGCCGCGAAACGACGCACCGCCAGAGTTCCCCACGCGTTCGCGGTCGTCGTACCCCAGGCGCCGTTGCGCATCCGGCCGAGCAGCGACGACAGCAGCCGCGGCGCATCCTCGCGCCATTCCGGCCGGTCGACGACTTCGAGCAGGAGCCGCGCCGCCGTGCCGTCCCGCGACTCCATCAGCCACCACATCGGCTCGCCGGCGTCGCCTGCGAGCTCCAGCCGCGTGCCGCTCGCCACGAGCCGCCCGCGCAGCACCTGCCACGCGTGCTCGAGCCGCATCCGCTGCTGCGGCAGCGCGGGCAGACGCTGCAGCAAGGCGATCCAGTCGAGGATCGCGGCATCCGGCAGCCGTTCAGGCGCAATCTCCAGCGCGGTGACCATCGCCACACTGGCGCGTTCGTGGCGCGCCAGCACCGCGAGCGCGGCGAGCCTGCGCGCCGTCAGGTCGGGCCTCGGGCTCCAGCCGTCTCGCCGGATGCGTCCCTCGGCGAAGGCTGCGAGGCCTTCGAGCATGCGTTCACGAGCTTCCCGCGGCAACGGCAGCGCCGCGGCTTCGGCTAGCGACAGCAGATACGCCGTCAGCGTGTCGCTGCCCGAAGCGGGAGCCCCCTCGGGCGCCGGAAAGTACGATGCCAGGCCATCCCGGTCGAGATAGGCGGGCAGTTCCGCAAGCACCGCCTCCCACGCTGCGCGATCGCCGAGCCCGGCCGCCCGCGAGGCTCGCTGTTCGAGGCAGGTGTAGGGGTAGCGCAGGAACCAGTCGCGCACCCCGTTCAGCGATCCGGCGATCGACGAGGCCAGGACGAGGCGCACCGCCGACCGCCCCGGCAGTGCATCCGGGTCATGTCCGAGCGGCACTTCGAGCGTGTCGCCCAGACGAGTCAGGCTTGCCTGCCGAACGGTGCGCGGCACGGCAGGTGCGACCGATTGCTTCAGGGCGAGACGATCGCCCGCCGTGCCGCCCTCCTCGGACGCTGCGAGCTGCCAGTCGATCCGTGCCACCCCCGTCGGCACGCGCACGGGCACCTGGATCGGCAGGGCACCGCCGGCAGGAATCTCGAGCGTGCGCCGCAGCGCGGCGAGCCCGGCCGGATTCGGCGTCGCCGCAACCGGCCCGGCCACGGCCGGGTCGGTTCCCGCGCTTGGCGCGGTCGCGTCGAGCTCGAGCCGGACACGCATCGACCGGCCAGTCGTGTTGCGCAGCGTGAAGCCGGCTTCGAAGACATCGCCCTCCCGTGCCAGCGGCGAAAGGCCGCCGATCAGCTGCAGGTCCTGCGTCGTCCGGATCGTGGCTTCACCGGTGCCGAACATGCCGGAGCCCGCGTCGGCCACCGCGACGATCCGCAGCGAGGTCAGCGCGTCGCCGAGCTTCAGCGACACAGTGGCGCGCCCGCCCGCGTCCAGCGTGACGCGCGGGTTCCAATACAGCAGCGTGTCGAACAGCTCCCGCGTCGGATTGCGCCCGCCGTCACCGCCCGCGGCCATCGCCTTGCGGCCGAAGTGGCGCTTGCCGACCACCTGCATCTGCGCGGTCGACGTCTCCACTCCGTAGGCGCGGCGCTGCATCATCGCTTCGAGGAGTCGCCAGCTCCGGTTCGGCTGCAACTCGAGCAGGGCCTGGTCGACCACCGCGACGGCCACCTCGGCGCCGGCAGGTGCCGGCCGGCCGGCGGCGTCGAGCACGTGGATCGAGACCGCGGCGGTCCCTCGCACCGGATAGTCGCTGCGGTCGGTGCCTACGCCGACCTTCAGGCGCGAGGCTTCCGGGCTCACCGTCAGCTCGGTCAGCCCGAGCCGGAATGCCGGCCGCGCCAGGTCGACGGTGGCCGTCGGTGCCAGCGGCTGCCCGGCCGCCTCGCCGGCGGCTTGCCACTCCCGGAACCAGTCGAGGGGTGCGCGCCAGCCCCAGACGAAGAGCGAGTACCAGGGCACTTCCCGCAGGCGGCCACGGACCGACAGCACGGACACGTAGATGTTGGGGGCGTGCGCGGCGCCGATCGGCACGGTGACGACGGGATCGCGTCCGCTCAGCTGCTCGACCCGGGTCTCGAGCACGCCCTCGCGCTCGACCGCGACCAGTGCGGTCGCCTGGCGGAACGGCATACGAACCTGCAGACGCGCCGTCTCCCCGGGGGCATACGCGCGCCGTTCGGGCACCAGGTCGATGCGATCCAGGTTGCCCGCTTCGAACCACATCTCGCCGCGATCGCTCACCCAGGCCGAAGTGCTGGCGGTGGCCGGACGCCCAGCCGGATCGGCGGACTGCGCGACCAGCAGCAGGCGCCCGGCCTCGCCAGGACGCAACGCCGGACGGACTTCGCACTCGATCAGGCCGCGCCGGTCGGTCCGACCGCTGCACACCTCCCCGAGCGCGCGAGCCTCGGTGACGTTGTCGTAGCCGTAGAAGCCGCCAACCAGGCGCTTGCGATGCGTCATCGTGCGCAGCAGGGACGCGTGCACGTGCACGCGCGCACCCGCCACCGGCTTGCCCGCGGTGTCGACCACTGCGGCGCCGATCGACACCGCCTTGCCGGGCGTCGCCCAGCCGCGCGTGGCGACACCCACCAGCTGCGAGGACGGCCAGACCATCACGCTGCTGCCGCTGGTCTGGATCTCGCCCGACGGGTCGGGATAGGTGAGTTCCGTCAGCAGACGGTGCGGCACCGACACTGGCGGAATCGGTCCGATGTCGAGGCGCGCCGCGCCGTTCGTGTCGAGCGTCGCCACACGCTTGTCGGTGACCAGCCGCTCACGGTGGATGCCCGCTTCGCGCAGTCGCTCCGCGGCCCGCAGGGCTTCCTGCGGCTCCGCGTCGGGATCCCCGGACTCGTCGTGCAGAAGGTCCTCGCGCACGAAGGAGAACTCCTCGAAGCCCTCGAAACGCGGCGTCCAGGTGCGCAGCATCGCACTGAGCGTGACCGGAAGCTTCGCGGCCGGCCCGCCCGACAGGTAGGAGAGCTGCACGTCCGCAGGGATCGAGGTCGCCGCCACCACCGGAGCCGCCGGCATGCCGATGCGGGCCTCGAAGACCGGAAGCCTGAACGCCTCGACGCGGAACGAGCCGCCGAGAAGGCGCCCGTCCCACAGCCGCCGCGCGGCACCAGGCTGCGCGGCGCCCGCCGCCGCCGGTGTCGAAGGTGTGGCCGGCGTCGCACCAGGGGGCGCGGCCCCCTGCGCCTGCGCGGCCGGCTCGCTGCCGTAGTCGAGATAGACCTCGTAGCGTCCGGGCCGGGCCGAATCCGGCAGGCGGAAGGCCGCATCGGATGCGGCGCCGCGCCAGCGCAAAGGCACCGCATACGACTGGTCGGTCGCGACGTGCACGATCGTCATCGCCGGCGGAAGCTCGGCGTCGACCGGCCGGCTCAAGCCATCCGCACCCGCCAGGCGGACGAGATGCTTCATCGATACGGTCTCGCCCGCGCGAAGCAGGGTCCGGTCGAAGACGGTGTGCGCCCGCACGGTCCTGGCGCGGTCGACCTCGGTCGGCACGTTGAACCGCCAGGACTCGATTCCCTGGTTCCAGTCCGACCAGACGAACGAGAAATCGTCGCGCCCGAGCCGGTCGCGTGCGCGCGCCGACACGAAGTAGCCCGGACGATGCTCGTCGCAGTGTCCGGGCTGCCCGGCCAGCGCGCCCGGCACGCGCGCAAGACCGTCCCGGTCGGTGCGTCCCTGCCAGAGTGGCTTGCCGCCGCAGTCGGAGATCCTGACCTCGGCCTGCGCGACGGGCAATCCGCGATCGAGGCTGGTGACCCAGACGAGGGCGTTCTCGCGCCCCTTCTTGAAGTGCACCGCGAGATTGGTGACCAGCGCCGAGGTACGCACGTACATCGGCGCGGCAGGCTCGAGCAACGCGGATCCCAGGCGCTGCGACTGCAGTTCGAGCACATGGAAGCCGGGATCGGGCAAGGGAATGCCGATCACCTCGAAAGGCCAGTCCGTGCGCGGGCTCGTCGTCGCGGTCGTTGTTGCCGGCGTCGCGGGCACGGCGGCCACGGCGCCCGATCGGCCGGTCCCCGGAGCCGGCAACACCAGCTCGCCGACGCCAGCCCGCCCGCCGAGCAGCGACAGGCCGCGCGTGTCGACCTCGGGTTCAGGCGCGCCCGCAGCGCGCTTGCGCGGGGGCTGTCCCATCGCCTCGCGAACCGCGTCCTCGCCGACGAGGCGCCGCTGGAAGAGGCTGATGCGCGCGTACCAGTCCATCACCTGCGCGTCGTCCTGCACCCGCAGGTCGCGCAGCCGGGCCCGCCCCGGGGCCAGGGCGGTCAGCGCGGTGGTCGACTCGACGCCACGCAGCGTCACCGGCATCGCCGGCTCGGCGTGCGATTCGAGGATTCCGAACGGTGCCGCGGCGAACTTGGCGAGGGGAGGGAACGGCCCGGTCCGGCTCTGCACCGGGAAGGCGGCCGCGTTCACCAGCGGTCGCCCGTCCGCATCGCGCAGTCCTGCCGGGACTTCGATCCGGAATGCGGTGGATTCCGGGAACGGCCCGCGAAAGACGACCGACGACACGACGCTGGATCCCGGCTCGTGCCGGGGACTGCGGGCGGAATCCGGGAAGAGCAGCCGCACGCCCTCGGCCGCGGAACGATCGACCGGCGCGCTGAACTCGACCCGGATCTCGCCCAGCGGCGAGCACGGCGCCGAGGCGTTGTCGCGCTGGCAACTGTAGGACGCGCCGAACGGCTCCCGGACCTTGTAACGCAGCACCTGCCTTTGCCGGGTGGCGACGCCGCCGGGCGACGTGATGCCCGGGCCCCACACCAGATCGAGCGCGGCATCGCCGGGCAGACGGCGGGCACATCCGAGCACCAGCACGATCCGCTCGTTGCGCGCGAAACGCGCGATCAGGCGCTCACGGTCGACCCCCTCGACGATCCGCACCGCGATGCGTTCGCCGACTCCCGAAACCTCGCACCAGGCGCGTTCCCGGACCTGCCGCGGGTCGACCGCCCCGCTCAGGCTCAGCAGGAAGACCTGCTCCTCGTCGACGTGCGCGCCGGCCGCGGGCACCGAACGCACGATCGCGGGCCCGCCGGTGGAGAAGGTGAACTCGGACGAGCCGCCGAGGGAACTGCCGTCGAGCGCACGCACGCCGCCACGGACCCGCGCCGAGCAGCGCACGCCGGCGTCGAGAGGACGATCGAATTCGAACACCCAGTTGCGATCGTCGATCCAGCGCCCGCGCCCGCGGGCGGCGTCGCCACAGTCGACGACGAACGGATCGGCCTGGCGCGGCTCGCCGAGCCGCGCCATGGGATCGGAAAACACGGCCCTGACCTGCCGGACGACCGCAACTTCGCCCTGAGGGCTGAACGACCTGATCGAGGCCGCTTCGGCGACCTTGCAGCACAGCGGCAGCAGCAGCAACAGCAGCAACATCGCCACCCGGCCCGCGACATCCATGCCAGAGCCGTTCGTTCCGATCCTCATTCGTCCCTCGCGCGCACTGTGGCACCGTGACGCAACGCGTACGGCCGAAGGGACATTCTGTCGGCAGCGCGGACCGGCCACAAGGCCGTTGCGCTCGGGCTCGGGTCAAGCCCCGTTCATCATCCGTTCGACATACCGCGCGATCAGGTCGACCTCGACGTTGACCCGGTCGCCGACCTTCAGGTTGCGCAGCGTCGTCACCGCGATCGTGTGCGGGATCAGGTTGATGCTGATCACCGCACCCTGCGGCGTGTCGCTCACCGAGTTCACGGTCAGGCTGGTGCCGTTGATCGTCGCCGACCCCTTGTAGGCGAAGTACTTCGACAGCTCCGGCGGCACGCGCACGTCGAGGCGCCAGGACTCGTTGACCTCCTGGAACACGACCACCTCGCCGAGGCCGTCGACGTGCCCCGACACCAGGTGACCGCCGAGGCGGTCCGACAGCCGCAACGCCTTCTCGAGGTTGACCTCGCCGGGCGCGTCGAGGCCGACCGTCCGGTTCAGGCTCTCGCGCGAGACGTCGACGCAAAAGCGGCTGCCGTCGATGGCCACCGCCGTCATGCAGGCGCCCTGGATCGCGATCGAGTCGCCGATCGCGACGTCCTCCAGCCCGAGCGCGCCGGCCTCGACGACCAGACGCGCGCCGTCCCCGAGCGGCTCGACGCGCTCGATGCGCCCGACCGCAGCCACGATTCCAGTGAACATGCCGATTCCTTCGTTCAGTCATTGCCGGCGCCGCGGCACCGGTTCAGCGCGCTTCGACCCGCGCGAGAATGCGCAGGTCGTCGCCGATCATGTCGGTGGCGTGGAAGCGCAGGCGGATCCGCTCGTCGAGATCGTTCGTCGTCAGCCCCTCGAGCATGCCGACCGCGTCGCCCAGCAGCGACGGCGCGAGGTAGACCAGCAGCTCGTCGACGCAGCCTTCGCGGATCAGCGAACCGTTCAGTTTCGCGCCCGCCTCGACGTGCAATTCGTTGATGCCGCGCTCGCCGAGCTGCCCGAGCAGCGCGGGCAGATCGACCTTGCCCGACGGCATTCGGCAGCTTCAACACTTCGCAGCCTCGGTCGCGCAGCTCGGCTTCCTTGTCCGGATTGTCGTGCGCGACGACGACCAGCGCGCCGCCGCGCAGCATGCGCGCCTGCAGGTCCACCTCGAGGCGCGAGTCGACCAGCACCCGCAGAGGCTGGCGCGTCGTCTCGACCATGCGCACGGTCAGCTGCGGATCGTCGTCGCGCACCGTGCCGATGCCGGTCAGCACGGCGCAGGCGCGGGCGCGCCAGGCATGGCCGTCGGCGCGCGCCGCCTCGCCCGTGATCCACTGGCTGCGTCCGTCGAGCAGCGCGGTCCGACCGTCCAGGCTCGCCGCCACCTTCATGCGGACCCAGGGACGACGCCGGGCCATCCGCGATACGAAGCCGATGTTCAGTTCGCGCGCCTGCTGTGCGAGCAGACCGCAGCGCACGTCGATGCCCGCCGCCCGAAGACGCTCGAGCCCGCGCCCGTTGACCGCGGGATTGGGATCTTCCATCGCCGCGACGACGCGGGCGACGCGCGCGTCGATCAGCGATTCGACGCACGGCGGCGTGCGCCCGAAATGGCTGCACGGCTCGAGCGTGACGTAGACCGTGGCGCCGCGCGCCAGGCCGCCCGCCTGCGCGAGCGCGACGATCTCGGCGTGCGGCTCGCCGGCACGCCGGTGCCAGCCCTCGCCGACGATCCGTCCGTCGCGCACGATGACCGAACCGACACGCGGATTCGGCGTCGTCGTGGTCATCCCGAGGGCGGCGAGCTCGAGGGCCCGCGCCATGAATTCGTGATCGGCGCTGGTGAACATGCGGCCGGATTGTACCGAGTACCATCTCCACCGCGACGGCAGGGACCAGCTGCCCGCACAACCCCGCGTCATCTGCAGGAGAGCACATGGAAGCGTCGCGATCGAAACGTCCATTCGTCCGTTCGGCATTCGCCGCGCTGACCGTCTTCGGCGCGTGCGCCGGGTTGGCGACGCCGGCCGCCGCGCAGCCCGTGCCGGTGCTGCCGCGCATGCTCGACCCCTCGCTGGGCCCGACCCTGCGTCTCGAGGCCCAGGCCAGCCGCGAGGTCACCGACGACACGGTGAGCGCGTCGCTGTTCATCGAGCGCGAGGGCCCCCAGCCCGCGCCGCTGCAATCGGCTGTGAACGGAGTGCTGCAGTCGGCGATCGCCGACCTCAAGGCCGACCAGAAGCTGCAGGTGCGCTCCGGCAGCTACACGACCCGTCCGCGCTACGGGCGCGACAACCGCATCGAAGGGTGGCGCGTGCGCGCCGAGGTCATCGTCGAATCGTCGGACGCGCCGGCGCTGTCGCAGGCCGTCGGCCCAGGTGGCCGGCCGCCTGAGCGTCGCGGCGATCGGCGTGCGGCTGTCGAACGAACGCCGCACCCAGACCGAGAACGCGCTCGCCGCCGAGGCCGCCGATCGCTTCCACGAAAAAGCGCGGATCGCTGCCAAGGCGCTCGGCTTCGGCAGCGTCGAGCTGGTCGATGTCGGCCTGAACACCGCGATGCCGCCGGTGATGCCGATCCAGCAGCGCGCGATGGCGATGGCGGCGCCGGCCGCCGATGCGACGGTGCCGATGCCGATCGAGCCCGGCCGCAGCCTGGTGACCGTCACCTTCAGCGGCACCGTACGATTGAAGAAATAGGAGAGTCCCGAATGAACGCGCCCGCCACTTCCGACATCCGCCCGCGCACCGGCGGCCACCTCATCGCCGACGCGCTGGCCGTGCACGGTGTCGACACGATCTTCGGCGTGCCGGGGGAGAGCTATCTCGCCGTGCTCGACGGTCTGTACGACCACCGCGACCGGATCCGCTTCGTGATCTGCCGCCAGGAAGGCGGCGCCTCGTTCATGGCCGACGCCTACGCGAAGCTGACCGGCAAGCCCGGCGTTCTGATGGTGACGCGCGGGCCGGGCGCGACCAACGCGTCGATCGGCATCCACACCGCACACCAGGATTCCTCGCCGATGGTCGTGCTGGTCGGCCAGGTCGGCACCGACTTCATCGACCGGGAGGCGTTCCAGGAGATCGACTACCGCCGGATGTTCGGCGAGATGACGAAGTGGGTCGCGCAGATCGACCGCGCCGACCGGATCCCGGAATACATGGCGCACGCCTTCCAGGTCGCGACCAGCGGTCGGCCGGGGCCCGTCGTGCTGGCGCTGCCGGAGGACATGCTGGTCGCCGAAGCGGCCGTCGCCGACACCGGCGCTTATCGGGCGATCCAGGCCAGCCCATCGCCGGTCCAGATCGAGCAGCTGCGCGGCATGCTCGCCGCGGCGAAGCGGCCGGTCGTGGTGCTGGGGGGCGGAGGATGGTCGGCGCAGGCCTGCGCCGACCTGCGGCAGTTCGTCGAGGCGAACGCGTTGCCGGTGACCTGCGCGTTCCGCTTCCAGGACCTGTTCGACAACCATCACGGCCAGTACGCCGGCGACGTCGGCATCGGCATCAACCCGAAGCTCGCCGAGCGCATCCGCGCCTCCGATCTGGTGCTCGCGATCGGGCCGCGGCTGGGCGAGATGACCACGTCGGGCTACACGCTGTTCGACGCGCCGGTGCCCAGGCAGCCGATGGTGCACGTCCACGCCGGCGCCGAAGAGCTGGGCCGGGTCTACCAGGCAAAGCTGATGATCAACGCGGGCATGGCCGGGTTCGCCGCCGCCGTCCGCGAGCTGCGCGTCGACAGCGCGGCGTGGCGCGCGACGGCGGCCGAGGCGCGCGCGGACTACGAAGCGTGGCAGCAGCAGCCCCCCGTGATGCGCACGCTGACGCCGGCGCTCGACCAGTGGCAGGTCGTGCAGCAGCTGCGCGCCGCGCTGCCGGCCGACGCCATCGTCACCAACGGCGCCGGCAACTTCGCCACCTGGGCGCACCGCTTCTGGCGCTACGGGCCTCTGAAGGCGCGGGCCGACGGCTCGCAGACCCGGTCGCAGCTGGCGCCGACGTCGGGCGCGATGGGTGCGGGCGTGCCCGCCGCCGTCGCCGCGAAGATCGCCCAGCCGGAACGCACGGTCGTGTGCTTCGCCGGCGACGGCGACTTCCTGATGACCGGCCAGGAACTCGCCACGGCTTGCCAGTACGAGGCCGGCATCCTGGTGCTCGTGTTCGACAACGGCATGTACGGCACGATCCGCATGCACCAGGAGCGCGAGTTCCCCGAGCGCATGATCGGCAACGAACTGACGAACCCCGATTTCGCCCGCCTGTGCGAGGCCTACGGTGGTTTCGGCGCGCGCGTCGAGCGCACCGCCGACTTCGCCGCCGCGCTGGAAGCGGCGCTGCGCTTCACCAACGAACGCAGGCGCCCCGCCCTGATTCACCTGCGGGTCGACCCGCAGACGATCACGCCGGCCCAGTCGCTGGACCAGATTCGGGCGGCGGCGCAGAAGCGGCTGGCAGCCGGCGGCTGAAGTCCGCTCGACATCTTCCCAACGCCCGCCGCGACGTCCGTCGGGGCGGGCGACACGTCCGTCGCACGCCAGGACGTCGCGGCCGGGGACGCCGCTAGCCTCGCCCGGGTGAATCTGAACCTCGACATCCGCACGGTGTACTTCATCGGCGCGCTGACCAGCCTGATCTGCGCGGCGATGCTGTTCGCATCTCGGCACCTGCACCGCCGCTCGCAGTCGGGGGTGGCATGGGGCGGCGCCGGACTGCTGATGATCGGCCTGGCCATGATGGGGTTCTCGCTGCGGGGCGCGGTGCCCAACCTGCTGTCCTACCAGGTCGCCAACACGCTCGGCTCGCTGGGCGTCGTGATGCTGTACGAGTCGACCCGCCGGCTGTGCTTTGCCCGCCCCATGCCCTGGCTGGCCGGCGCGGTCGGCGCCGGCCTGTTCGCCGTGCATCTGTGGCTGGGCGATTCGCCGGAAGCGCACGCGGAGCGCCTGCTGGCGACCTCGCTGGTCCAGGGCGCATGCGCGGTGATGACGCTGCCCCTGCTGATCGGCCGCATCGGCAAGGACCCGGCAATCCCGATCCACTCCGCGATCGCGTTCACCTGCGTCGCACTGCTGATCCACGTCGTGCGGACGATCGTCGTGCTCAGCACCGGCGTCGCGACCAGCAGCGGCGGGATGTTCGTCGCCGGGCCGCTGCAGGGCGCGGTCGCGGCGCTGTTCTCGATGCTGCCGATGATCCACGCGATGGTGGTGCTCGGATGGATCAACGGCAGGATCGCCGTCGAGCTTCGCCAGATGGCGACGGTCGACGAACTGACGGGCCTCGCCACCCGCCGGCATTTCTTCGCGCTCACGCGCGAGCGTCTCGATCCGGTCCGGACGGGCCGTGAGGCGTTCGGCCTGCTGATGCTCGACCTCGACGGATTCAAGCAGATCAACGACCGTCACGGGCACGGCACCGGGGACCGCGTGCTGGCGCACTTCGCAGCGGTGCTGGGCGACGCGCTCGCCGACGGCGACGAAGCCGGACGCTACGGCGGAGAGGAGTTCTGCGCGCTGCTCAGGCGCGATTCGGAGGACGCGCTCCGCGCTTCGGCCGAAGCCATCCGGCAAGCGGTCCGAAGCAGCCCGCTGATCGAGGGCGACGAGACGATCCACATCTCCGTTTCGATCGGGGTCGCGAGCACGCACGAAAGCACCGCGCTCGAGGACCTGCTGGTGATCGCGGACCGTCGCGTCTACCTGGCCAAGGCGATGGGGCGCGACCGTGTGGTGGACCGTCGCACCGGGACGTCGCACGGCGGCCGGACCGCAAGCGACGCCGCCGGCGACGGAACCGCCACCTGCGGCAGAGGGCAGGCGGCCCGCGCGGACTCCGCGCCGCCTAATCGCTTGCCCGCTTCTTCCTGGGCTTGAGCTCCTCGATCGCGTCGGCGAATTCGTCGACGTCCTCGAAGCTGCGGTACACCGACGCGAAGCGCACGTAGGCCACCTTGTCGAGCTTGCGCAACTCGCGCATCACCAGCTCGCCGATCCGTTCGCTGGCGACCTCGCGCAGGCCGAGGCTCATCAGCTTCTCCTCGATCCGGTGGGTCGCGGCGTCGACCTGCTCGGCGCTGACCGGACGCTTGCGCAGCGCGAGCTGCAGCGAGGCGCGCAGCTTGCGCGCGGTCGAAATCGGCGCGCGAGCCGTTCTTCTTGACCACCGCCGGCATCGACAGCTCGATGCGCTCGTAGGTGGTGAACCGCTTGTCGCAGTTCGGGCAGCGCCGCCTGCGCCGGACGCTGTCGCCCTCGTCGGACACGCGCGAGTCGATGACCTGGGTGTCGTCGTTGTCGCAGAAGGGGCAGCGCATGGGTCGGATCGTGCCCGATCGCGTCCTGTCGTGCCGGGCCGGCCGACGGCCGCCCCGGCCAGGTTCAGCCGTAGACCGGGAACTTCGCGGTCAGCTCCGCCACCCGGGCACGCACCTGCGCCAGGTTGGCCTCGTCCTGCGGGTTGTCGAGCACGTCGGCGATCAGGTTCGCGACCTGCTCGGCCTCGGCAACGCCGAAGCCGCGCGTGGTCATCGCCGGCGACCCCAGGCGGATGCCGCTGGTGACGAAGGGCTTCTCGGGGTCGTTCGGGATCGCGTTCTTGTTGCAGGTGATGTGCGCCTTGCCGAGCACCGCCTCGGCCTCCTTGCCGGTGATCTTCTTGGCGCGCAGGTCGACCAGCATCACGTGGCTCTCGGTGCCGCCCGAGACGATGCGCAGCCCGCGGCTGATCAGCGTCTGCGCCAGCACGCGGGCGTTGTCGACCACCTGCTGCTGGTAGGCCTTGAAGCCGGGCTCGAGCGCCTCCTTGAAGGCGACCGCCTTCGCCGCGATGACGTGCATCAGCGGGCCGCCCTGCAGGCCGGGGAAGATCGCGGAATTGATCGCCTTCTCGTGCTCGGACTTCATCAGGATGATGCCGCCGCGCGGCCCGCGCAGGCTCTTGTGGGTGGTCGACGTGACGACGTCGGCGTGCGGCACCGGGTTGGGGTAGACGCCGGCGGCGATCAGGCCGGCGTAATGGGCCATGTCGACCATGAAGATCGCGCCCACTTCCTTCGCGACCCTGGCGAAGCGCTCGAAGTCGATGCGCAGCGAATACGCCGAGGCGCCGGCGATGATCAGCTTGGGGCGCGATTCGCGGGCCTTTCGCTCCATCGCGTCGTAGTCGATCGCCTCGTTGGCGTCGAGACCGTACGACACGACGTTGAACCACTTGCCCGACATGTTCAGCGCCATGCCGTGCGTCAGGTGCCCGCCTTCGGCCAGGCTCATGCCCATGATCGTGTCGCCGGGCTTCAGGAAGGCCAGGAACACGGCCTCGTTGGCCTGCGAGCCCGAGTGCGGCTGGACGTTGGCGGCGTCGGCGCCGAACAGCTTGCGCACGCGGTCGATCGCCAGCTGCTCGGCGATGTCGACGTACTCGCAGCCGCCGTAGTAGCGCTTGCCCGGATAGCCTTCGGCGTACTTGTTGGTCATCTGCCCGCCCTGGGCGGCCATCACGGCCGGGCTGGCGTAGTTCTCGGAGGCGATCAGCTCGATGTGCTCCTCCTGGCGGCGGTTCTCGAGCTGGATGGCATTCCAGAGCTCCGGATCGGTCTGCGCGATCCCGACGTTGCGGTCGAACATGTGAATTCCTTCGGTTGCGTGGTTCGGTGGCGCGGCTCGTGCCGCGAGAACTACGCCCAGGCGATCGGCAGGCTACATCCGCGCTTCACGGTGTTCATTCACCCCGGCCAGGCCGGGCGCGATGCGCCCGCGGGCCGTTTCGCCAGTCACGCGGAACCTTGGATTTTACCCGGGAGCGGCCCGCTGTGAACCCCCTGCAGGCACCCTTCGAACGGCACGCGGCCCGGCCTGCCCGCGACTAGCGCCAGGCGCGCGCCTCGACGTCGTCGTCGGCGCGCTCGAGGTGCGCGACGTCGGCCCAGGCAAGCAGCGAGAAGCGCTCGCCGTCCCAGCCGATCCGGTTGATGCTGGCATTCAGGAGATCGTGGCGGCGCTCGGCTGCGAGATCCATCCCGGTCGCCACCCGATAGGCGCAATCGAGCACGCCGCCATGGGTGACCGCCACGACGCGCTGGCCGCGATGGCGCCCGGCCAGCGACCGCATCGCCGCTTCGATCCGCAGGTAGAAGGCGCGCAGCGACTCGCCGCCGCCGGGCAGCGCGAAGTCGGGCTCGCGCGCACGCCAGCGCCGGAAGGCCTCGGCGTGGTCGCGCTGCAGCTCGTCGGCTGTCAGGCCCTCGAATGCGCCGTAGTTGCGCTCGCGCAGGCCCGGCTCGCTGAGCAGTTCGAGCCCGAGTGCGGCGGCGATCGGTTCGGCGGTCTGCCGCGCCCGCGACAGGTCGCTGGAATAGACCGCGCCGATCGGCAGCGGCCCGCCGGCGTCGACGGCCAGGCGCCTGCCCGCCAGACGCGCCTGGTGCTCGCCCTCGGAGTCCAGCGGAACGTCGATGTGGCCCTGGAAGCGGCGGTCCTTGTTCCAGGCCGTCACGCCGTGGCGCACCAGCACCAGCTCGACGAAACTCAACGGGCGAGCCCCGGGTTCAGCGTGTAGGTGCCGGTGACCGATGCGCGGCCGAGCGCGTGATGCTCGATGACCTTGAGCGCGTCCGCCCCGTGGAAGCGCCCCATCAGAGGCAGCACGTCGACGTCGAGCGCATAGATCGTGAAGACGTAGCGATGCATCAGCTCGTCGTTCCACGGCGGGCACGGGCCGTCGTAGCCGTAGTAGTCGCCGGCCATGTCGGGATCGTTGGCGAACCAGGCGCTGTAGTCGTTGACCCCGTGACGCATGCCGCGGGTCGCCGACGGGCCCGCCTTGCCCCGCGGCGTCACGCCGCTGGAGCACTCGCCGGCGGCCAGGCTCGGTCACCTTGACCGGGATGTCGACGAGGATCCAGTGAAAGAACTCGACGCGCGGCAGAGACGCCGGCACGGTGCGGCCCTCCTGGTTGACGTCGTCGCCGACCGACGGCACGTCGGGATCGACGCAGACCAGTGCAAACGAACGGGTGCCGACCGGTGCGTCGCTCCAGGCGAGGTGGGGATTCATGTTCCCCGCCAGTGCGACGTGCGCCGCCGGATCGATCCGGCCGAACGCGCACTGCTCCGGAATCGCACCGCCATCGGCGAAGGAATCGCTCCAGATCTTCATCACGTCTCCTTGGTATGGGAAGGCTTGCAGTCCAGCCAGAACGTGACCGGACCGTCGTTGATCAGGGTCACCTTCATGTCGGCGCCAAAGATACCGGTTTCGACCGCCGGATGCTCGCGCCGCGCCAGCGCCACGAACAGATCGAACAGGCGCGCTGCCGTCCTGCGGCGCCGCCGCGGGTGTGAAGCTCGGCGCGCGTGCCGCTGTGCGTGTCGGCGGCCAGCGTGAACTGGGGCACGAGCAGCAGGCCGGCCTGTCCGTGCCGGCCTGCCGCCGGTGATCCCGCCGCCAGATCGCGCAGCGACCGGTTCATCCGGCCCGCGTCGTCCGGGAACACGCGAAACTGCAGCACCCGCTTCAGAAGGGCCTGCGCCTGCGCGTTCCGTGTCGCCGCGCTCGGCGCACCACAGCACCACCAGTCCGCGCCCGATGCGGCCGACCTCGCGACCGTCGACCACGACCGCGCCGTGCGCGGCACGCTGATCAGCAGCGCGATCACGCCAGCGTCACGCGGGCGAACTTGCGCTTTCCGACCTGCACGACGTAGGTGCCGGCCAGCGAGCTTCAGCCCCTTGTCCTCGACCCGGTCGCCGTCGACGCGCACGCCGCCCTGCTCGATGTTGCGCATCGCCTCGGAGGTCGACGGCGCCAGTTCGGCCTGCTTGAGCACCTGCGCGATCGCCATCGGCGCCCCGGCGAGACTCACCTCGGGAATGTCGTCGGGGATCGCCCCCTGCCGGAAGCGCGCCTCGAAGTCGGCGAGCGCCTGCCCGGCCGCCGCCGGGTCGTGGAAGCGCGCGACGATCTCCTGCGCCAGCATCACCTTCGCGTCGCGCGGATTGCGGCCCGACGCGCACTCGGCCTGCAGCGCGTTCGATCTCGGCCATCGGGCGGAAGCGACAGCAGCGTGAAGTACCGCCACATCAGGTCGTCGGAGATCGACATCAGCTTGCCGAACATCTCGCCCGGCGCCTCGGTGATGCCGACGTAGTTGCCCTTGGACTTCGACATCTTCTCGACGCCGTCCAGCCCCTCGAGCAGCGGCATCGTCAGGATGCACTGCGGCTCCTGGCCGTACTCGCGCTGCAGTTCGCGCCCGACCAGCAGGTTGAACTTCTGGTCGGTGCCGCCGAGTTCGATGTCCGACTTCAGCGCGACCGAGTCGTAGCCCTGCATCAGCGGATAGAGCAGTTCGTGCACCGAGATCGGCAGGCCGCCCTTGAAGCGCTTGGTGAAGTCGTCGCGCTCCATCATCCGCGCGAGCGTGTACTTCGCCGCCAGCTGGATCATGCCGCGCGCGCCCAGCGGATCGCTCCACTCCGAGTTGTAGCGGATCTCGGTGCGCTCGCGGTCGAGCACCAGGCTCGCCTGGTTGAAGTAGGTGCGCGCGTTCTCCTCGATCTGCTCGCGCGTCAGCGGCGGCCGGGTCGCGTTGCGGCCCGACGGATCGCCGATCATCGCCGTGAAGTCGCCGATCAGGAAGATCACCGTGTGCCCGAGGTCCTGCAGCTGGCGCATCTTGTTGAGCACGACCGTGTGGCCGATGTGCAGGTCGGGCGCGGTCGGATCGAGGCCCAGCTTGATGCGCAGCGGCGTGCCGGTCGACTCGCTGCGCGCCAGCTTCGTTCGCCACTCGGCCTCGATCAGCAGCTCGTCACAGCCGCGCAGCGACACTTCGAGCGCGTGACGGGTGGCATCGCTGGTCGGCCATTGTTCGACGTTCATCGCTTGAAGCTCGGGTATCTGACTAATCGTTTAGAATCGATGACAGACGGCATCGGCGGCCGACCGCGGATTCTAGCCGAGCGACGCGACACCAGGGATGGCGAACAGAACAACGATGCAGGCTCGACCCCGTTTCACTCATGTGGCGATCGCCACCGCAATCGTCGGCGCCCTGGGCGCGGTCACTGCCTTCGGCGTCGCGCCGCTTGCGGAGGCCGACATTCCGATCCGGCAGACCGTGGTCGATGCGCTGCCGCTGAACGTGCAGCCGCAGGACGCGATCGACCGGTTCCAGCAGGCCGAGACGATCCGGCGCGGCGACACGCTGGCCAGCCTGCTGACCCGGATCGGCGCCACCGATCCCGAGATGCTGCGCTTCGCGGCGCACGATCGCACGGCGCGCGGCATCCTGCAGTTGCGCGCCGGGCGCATGATCCACGCCGAGCTGGATTCGCTGGGCCGCGTTCATCGGCTCGCCTACCGGCTGCCTCCTGCCGAGGACGACGCGAAGTCGGGCGCGGTGATGTCGCGCCAGCTGCTGATCGAGCGCACCGACGACCAGCTCGCAGCGTCGGTGGTCGACGTGCCGCTCGAACGCTGGGTCGAGACGCGCAGCGTCGAGATCCGCATCGTCGCTCTTCGCCGCCACCGATGCCGCGGGCATCCCCGAATCGGTCGCGCTGCAGATCGCCGAGATCTTCGGCAGCGAGATCGACTTCCAGCGCGACTTCCGCCGGGGCGACCGGCTGCGCGTGGTCTACGAGAGCGCTCCGCGACTCCGCCACCTTCGATGCCGGCATCGTGAGCCAGATCCTGGCGATCGAGCTGATCACCGGCGGCAAGCGCTACGACGCGTACTGGTTCGAGTCGGGACGGCCAGGGCGAGTACTTCTCGTCCGACGGCAAGAGCCTGCGGAAGTCCTTCCTGCGCAACCCGCTGGAGGTCAGCCGGCTCACCTCCGGGTTCACCGAATCCCGCCTGCATCCCATTCTTCGGGAGTGGCGTGCGCACAAAGGGGTCGACTTCGCCGCGCCGGTCGGCACGCGCGTGCGCGCGATCGGCCGAGGGCACGGTCGAGTTCGTCGGACAGCAGCGCGGCTACGGCAACGTCGTGATCCTGAAGCACCGCAACCAGATGTCCTCGCTGTACGCGCACCTGCACGCGATCGACGGCGAGCGTCAGCAGTCGGTGGCAAGGTCAGCCCAGGGCGAGGTGATCGGATCGGTCGGGCAGACCGGATGGGCGACGGGCCCGCATCTGCACTACGAAGTCGAGGGTCAACGGCGAGCAGGTCGATCCGATGGCGCTGGTGCTGCCCGAAGGACGCCAGCTCGGACCGGCCGAACGCCGCGCCTTCGCCGACGCCGCGCGGGAAGCTGCGTGCCGGCATGGTGCGCCAGGACAGCTACCGGGTCGCCCGCTTCCAGTAATTTCGGGCGGCGCCCACCGGGTGCCGCTCGCCCACGCGCTCAGGCTTGCACCCCGTGGCCGATCCAGCCCAGGCCCAGCCGCACCGCGAGGCCTACATCGGCATGATGTCCGGCACGAGCATGGACGCCGTCGACGGCGCGCTCGTGCAGTTCGATGGCGACCGGCCGTCGACGCTGGCGTTCGCGAGCCGCGACATTCCTGCCGCGCTTCGCCGCACGCTGTCGGAACTGCAGACGAGCGGCCCGGACGAGATCGCCCGCGTCCGCGCTCGCGCGCCAATGCGCTTGCCGACCTGTACGCCGACGTGGCCCTCGAACTGCTCGGCATGACCCCGGTCGGCGGCGGCTCCTGCCCGCCTTCGGCTCGCGCCACGCGGGCGACGCCGATCGCGATCGGCGCCCACGGGCAGACGATTCGCCATCGTCCCGAACTCGGCTACACGATGCAGCTGCTCGACGGCGCGCGGCTGGCCGAGCGCACCGGACTGACCGTGGTCTGCGACTTCCGCAGCGCCGACGTCGCCGCGGGCGGCCAGGGCGCGCCGCTGGTTCCGGCCTTTCATGCGGACGCGTTCGGCGCCGCCCGGCACACGGCGGGCCATCGTGAACATCGGCGGCATCGCCAACGTCAGCGTCGTCGAGCCCGGGCGCAGACCCTCGGGCTACGACACCGGGCCGGGCAACGTGCTGCTCGACGACTGGTGCCAGCAGCACCAGGGCACGCCCTACGACCGCGACGGTCGCTGGGCGTCGCAGGGCACGGTGCACGAAGCCCTGCTCGCGTCGATGCTCGACGAGCCGTATTTCTCTCGTCCGGCACCCAAGAGCACCGGGCGCGACCTGTTCAACCGTTCGTGGCTCGAGGCGCTGCTGTCGCGCAGTCCGGGGCCGATCCGGCCGGTCGACGTCCAGGCCACGCTGGCCGAACTGACGGCGACGACGATCGCGCTGGCCTGCACCCGAAGCGGGGCTGCGCAGATCTACGTCTGCGGAGGCGGGGCAATGCAACGGCGAACTGATGCGGCGGATCGCGCGCCGCTGCAGTGCCGTGCGAGGTCGCGCGACGACCGACGCGCTGGGCGCGCCGCCACAGGCCGTCGAGGCGGTGGCGTTCGCATGGCTTGCGCGGCGGCGCATGAGGTCCGAGAGTGGCAACCTTCCGGCCGTGACCGGAGCGCGCGGGCCGCGCGTGCTGGGCGCGGTCTACCCCGCGCCCGTGACCGGATCGACGTGAACGGGATCCGGGGCGTAAACCCCGGACCGACGTCGATCAGGCCGAGAAGGACGAGCCGCAACCGCAGGTGGTGGTCGCGTTCGGGTTCTTGATCACGAACTGCGCGCCGTCGAGGTCGTCCTTGTAGTCGATCTCGGCGCCGACCAGGTACTGGTAGCTCATCGCGTCGATCAGCAAGGTGACCCCGTTCTTTTCCATCACGGTGTCGTCCTCGTTGGTTTCCTCGTCGAACGTGAACCCGTACTGGAAACCGGAACACCCGCCGCCCTGCACGAACACGCGCAGCTTGAGCGCGGAGTTGCCTTCTTCCTCGATCAGCTGACGCACCTTCTCGGCGGCGCTATCCGAAAAGACCAGCGGCGCCGGCATCTCAGCAACTGCGTTCATCGCAACAACCTCCAGATAAGACCGCTAGTGTAGTCGCGCCGCGATAACCCTTCACCGCGTGGCGTCAATGGCCGATGCCTGCCAGTTCGGGGCTCGGCCGCCCGATTTCAAGTCCGCAGAAATACAAGCGGCTGCCCGTTGGCAGCCGCCTTTTCGGCCCGCAAGGGGCCCACTTTACCTGCGCAACGGGGACAGTGCGTCGACGAGCCCCGCCGCGGCAAACGTCCGGCCGCATCGGCCCGGAAACGACCGGACCGCTGCGGCCGTCGCGCTCAGCGCTTCGAGAACTGCTTGCGCCGACGCGCCTTGTGCAGACCGACCTTCTTGCGCTCGACTTCGCGAGCGTCACGGGTCACCAGACCGGCGCTCGACAGCGTCGGCTTCAGCGTCGCGTCGTAGTCCATCAGCGCCCGGGTGATGCCGTGACGGACCGCACCCGCCTGGCCGGACTCGCCACCGCCGTCGACGTTGACCATGATGTCGAACGTCTCGACATGGTTGGTCAGTTCGAGGGGCTGACGCACGACCATGCGCCCGGTCTCACGAGCGAAGTACGCATCGAGCGCCTTGCCGTTGATGACCATCTTCCCCGAGCCCTTCTTGAGGAACACGCGGGCCACGGAAGTCTTGCGCCGGCCGGTGCCGTAGTAGTAATCGCCGATCATCGGATGATTGCCTTGACAGAGTTGGTTTCGAGTCCGTGGCCCGCCTGGATGCCGGCTCGGGACGCGGACGACGGAATCAGAATTCGACAGCCCTGGGTTGCTGCGCGGCGTGCGGATGCGTCGCCTCGGCATACACCTTCAGCTTCTTGATCATCGCGTAGCCGAGCGGCCCCTTCGGAAGCATGCCCTTGACGGCCTTCTCGAGCGCGCGACCGGGGAAGCGGGCCTGCATCTTCGAGAAATTCGTCTCCGAGATGCCGCCGGGGTAGCCGCTGTGCCGGTAGTACTTCTTGTCCATGCCCTTGTTGCCGGTGACGCGCAGGCCCGCGGCGTTCACGACGACGATGAAGTCACCCGTATCGACGTGCGGCGTGAACTCGGGCTTGTGCTTGCCGCGCAGACGCAGAGCGATCTCCGCCGCGAGGCGACCCAGAACCTTGTCGTTGGCATCTACCAGCAACCAATCGCGCTTGACCTCGTGCGCCTTGGCAGAAAACGTTTTCATCACTGATTCCGTAAAGTTCGACAGCCGGATTTCCCGTTCGGGACTGCGCTTGGTGTGCAGCCGCCGGGGCAGTCCCGCCAATGGTTCCAAACCGCTTCAATCGTTTCCGGGACCTGTTCCGAGGACGCCCGGGGCCCGGCAGGCACAGCTGTGGCCGGCCATCAGGGGCACCGCTCGGCCCGAAACGGGGGCATCGCATCAACGATGCACTGCGGAGAGCCTGATATTCTAGCCCGACATCTACGCCGACGTCAAAGGCTCGGCCAAGAAAGTGCCCGGGACGGGGTGCCCGGGCAGGCACGCAAGGAGAACGGAATGGAATGCAAGGTCAGCTGGACCGGCCCCGAAGGCATGAGCTTCGTCGCGCAGACGGGCAGCGGGCACATGGTGGTGATGGACGGCGCCGTCGAAGGCGGCGGCAACAACCTGGCGCCGCGACCGATGGAGATGGTCCTGCTCGGCACGGGAGGCTGCACCGCGTATGACGTCGTGCTGATCCTGCGCAAGAGCGGGCAGGACATCCGGGGCTGCGAGGTGACGCTGAAGGCGGAGCGCGCCGCCACCGACCCCAAGGTGTTCACCGCGATCCACTTCCATTTCGTGGCGCGCGGCCGCGCGCTGAAGACGAATCTCGTCGAACGCGCGATCAAACTGTCCCACGACAAGTACTGCTCGGCCTCGGCGATGCTCGCCGCGACCGCGAAACTGACGATGGACTGGGAAATCGTCGAGGACTGAACGGACCGCCCGGACCCCGGATCCTTGAATCCGACCCTACCTATATGTATGCACGGATCCAAAGCCGTATGCGATCGGACCGATCCGACGCGGGCGACCAGGCCGGCCTCGACCTCGGCGGCAGACCCGATGTGTTGCGGGCTTGCGACGCCGCACCGAAAAACCGCCGACCGACTGCCCAATTGACTACCCCCCCCGTGCGAATTTGGCGACAATGCACCAGACTTCTATCCGGGGCTAGCTTTCGCTAGCGCGCTTCGGGGAGTTGCGGCGGTTTGAGGCACGCCGATTGATTCCAGAAACCTAGGAGATTGACTCAATGAAGAAAGCACTGATTGCAGCAGCCGTGGCTGCCGCTCTTCCGGCGTTTGCGCAGGCCCAGACGAACGTCCAGCTGTACGGTATCGCCGACCTGAGCGTGGGCGTCGCCGACGCAGGCGGCAGCACTGGCGGCACCGAGATGGTCGTCCTGTCGGGCGTCCAGTCGACCAGCCGCTTCGGCATCCGCGGCAGCGAGGACCTCGGCCGCGGCCTCAAAGGCGTGTTCAACTTCGAAGCCGGCATCGCTGCCGACACCGGCGTCAGCGACACTGCCGGCCTGTTCCAGCGCCGTTCGGTCGTTGGTGTCGAAGGCGCGTGGGGCACGCTGCTGTTGGGTCGTGACTACACCCCCGGGTTTAGCGCAGCCGGCGTCACCGACGTGATGGGCTACGCGTTCTTCGGCAACTGGCTGAACTTCACGGCCGGCGCCACGCAGGGCACGTCGGATCGCCGGTATCGGCGGCATCCAGACGCGCGCCAGCAACGGCATCCACTACAAGAGCCAGCCGTTCGGCAACCCGAAGTGCATGGCCTACACCTCGTCGACCGAGTGCAACCCGTTCTCGGGTGGCCTGACGTTCGCCGCGATGTACGCTGCCGGTGAGAACATCACCAACAAGAACTCGCAGCTGAACGAAGCCTGGGGCGGTTCGGTGGTCTACCGCGGCGGCCCGCTGACCGCGCAGGGCTACTGGCAGACCGCGACGCAGGGCGCTGCCGTGACCAGCGGCACCGTCGAAGTCGACGTCGACCAGTACGGCCTCGGCGCCGGCTGGAACTTCGGCATGTTCCGCCTTGCCTTCAACTGGGGCGAAGCGAAGCTGAAGGGTACCGGCACGGCCATCACCGAAGCCAAGAACACCGCCTACGGTCTGGGTGGCGGCGTGATGCTGGGTGGCGGCGAACTGCTGGTGAACTTCATCGACCGTGAAATCACAGTCGCGGGTTCCTCCGCCGAGAAGCCGTCCGCCAGCACGTGGGGCATCGCTTACACGTACCCGCTGTCCAAGCGCACGAACGTGTACGCGTCGTACGGTCAGACCAACAACAACGCGACGGGTCGGTTCGCGCTGAACTACTCGCAGAGCCTGCTGTCGGCCAACGCCGTCGGCGAAGACATCATGGGCTTCGTGGTTGGTGTGCGTCACCAGTTCTGATCGCCCGCTGGCATTTGCCAGCAGGTTCGGAACCGAAGCGCCGGCGCAAGCCGGCGCTTTTTTTATGACTGAACGCTCGTAGCGCCGGGGCAGGAACGCCCGCCTTCGACCGCCGCCGGATCAGCCGTCGAGCGCCTGCTCCAGGTCGGCGATCAGGTCGTCCACGTGCTCGAGGCCGATCGACAGCCTGACCAGGTTCGGCTCGATGTCAGACGAACGCATCGCCTCGTCCGACAGCGACCCGGCCCACATCGCCGCCGCGTGCACCGCCAGGGACTCGACGCCCCCCAGGCTGACCGCCTGCGCGAACAGGCGCAGGCGCGACATGAAACGCTCGGCCTCGCGATAGCCTCCTGCGACACGAATCGCCAGCACCCCGCCGAAACCGCTCATCTGGCGGCAGGCGAGCGCATGCTGCGGGTGGGACTCGAGCCCCGGGTAATGCACCGCGGCAACGCCCGGATGCGCTTCGAGCCGCCGGGCGATCGCCAGCGCGCTCCGGTTGCTGCGCTCGACCCGCACCGACAAGGTCCGCAGCCCCCGCAACAGCAGCCACGCGTCGTGCGGGCCCAGCACGCTGCCGAGCACGATCGCACTGTCCCAGATGCGATCGATCAGCGGCTGCGAAGCGACCACCGCGCCGGCGGTGAGGTCGTGGTGCCCGCCGAGGGATTTGGTTGCACTGTGCACGACGATGTCGATGCCGCCGCCAGCGGGCGCTGGTTGATCGGTGAGGCAAAGGTGTTGTCCGCGACCGTCAGCACACCCCGGTCGCGTGCCAGGCGCGCGACGGCCTCGAGATCGGTGAGCGCCATGGTCGGATTGGCCGGTGTCTCGATCATCAGCACCCGCGTCTCGGGCCGGATGGCGTCGGCGAACGCCTCGACGCGCGTCTGGTCGACGAAACTCGCGCTCACGCCGTACCGGGGCAGCAGGTCGCCGAGCAGGCGGGTGGTGCCCATGTAGTGGTTGGCCTGGGCCACGACGTGGTCGCCGCTGCGCAGCAGGCCGATCAGCGTCGCCGAGATCGCCCCCATGCCGCTCGACGCGAGCAGCGCGGCTTCGCCGCCTTCCAGGCCGGCGATCAGTTGTGCCACCCGCTCCAGCGTCGGATTGCCGTAGCGCGTGTAGTAGCGCGGATGGCGCGAGCGCCCCGCCATGTCGGCGAAGTCGGCCGCATCGGCGGCGCGAAAGGTCGCGCTCGGATGAATCGGCGGAGCGATCGAACTGTCGTCGCCGGGCAGCGCATCGCCGTGCTGCAGCAGGGTCTCGGTCCGGATCGGCATGGTTTCAGCGGCTCCTCTGTTCAGGGCGCGTCGTCGGCCCCCAGCAGCACTCGGTCTCTCTCGCGCTTGTCCCGCTGGGCCAGCGCGGCCGCGGCGGCGTAGAACCTGCGCAGGTCGCCGCCTTCGTCGGCCAGCATGCGGCGGAAGCCCGGCACCATCGCGTGATACGTGGCGACCGAAGCGAGGTGGGCGTTCGTCAGGTCCTGCGCGAACCAGCGATCGTAACCGGCGTAGCCGCCCCACGAGACTTTGAGCGCCGCGTATTCGTCGCGCAGCCGGCGAAACACGGCCGCCTTGCCCGCTCGCTTGTCGTCGGCGGTTCCCGAACCCAGGTAGACCTGCTCGAGTTCGCTCTTGGCCTTGCGCAGCAGGGCGACGAACTGGCTGCGCCGCCCCGCGAAGACGCGGTACGCGGCGATGACCTCCGCATCCGCGCGGGACGCGAGCCAGCGCTCGACGCCGACCTCCTCGACCGCGGTGGCGAACGACTCGTTGAAGGTCGAATCGCCTTTCACGTACAGGACCTGATGCGACAGCTCGTGGAAGATCAGCCGCGCGAGCTCGCCTTCCGGGTAGCGGATGAAGGTGTTGAGCACGGGATCGTCGAACCAGCCGAGCGTCGAATACGCGGGGATGCCGGCGATGTAGACCTCCAGGCCTTCGGCACGCAGCTCCCGGGCCAGCTCTTCGGCGCGCGCGCGATCGAAATAGCCGCGGTAGCTGACGCAGCCCGCCACCAGGAAGCACCACTGGCGCAGCTGCATCGACAGCTCCGGCGTCGCGAACACGTTCCAGACCACGAAGGGGCGGTCCAGATCCGCATAGCGCCGATAGCTGCCGTTCGACGGCAGACCGAGGTCGGTGCTCGCGAACTCGCGAATCTCCAGCACCCGCCGCAGACGCTGGCGCAGGACGGGGTCGACCGCCGGGTCCTCGACCAGTTCGTCGATCGGGCGGGCGCGCTGCATCATCGACAGGTGCCCGCTCGCCGATTGCCAGTAGTAGGCGAGGTCGCCGGTCACCAGCGTGCACCCCCCCGCGACGAGCACCAGCGCGACGGCGGCGAGCCGCGCGGCAAAAGCGCGCATCGAATGCGCGGTGTCGGAATGAGCGCTCACGGTGCCGCGAAGGCTACCGAAAGCGGACGGGAATCACAAAGCGCGGCGCGCACGGTGCTAAGCTCTTCGGTCCACACACGCCTGCGCCTGCGCCATGAAGCTCGTCGACCAGATCATCGAATTCCAGCATGAGATCCGGGACATCCGCCGCGACATCCATGCCCATCCCGAACTGCGCTTCGAAGAAAGCCGCACCGCCGACCTGATCGCACGCAAGCTCGAGGAATGGGGCATCCCGGTGATTCGCGGGCTCGGCGGAACCGGGGTGGTGGGCACGATCCGCAACGGCAACTCGTCCCGGGCGATCGGCCTGCGCGCCGACATCGACGCGCTGCCGATGCAGGAGCACAACGAGTTCCCGCACCGGTCGCGGCATCAGGGCAAGATGCACGCCTGCGGTCACGACGGCCACACGGCGATGCTGCTGGCGGCGGCACGCCACATGGCAAAACACCGCAACTTCGACGGCACCGTCCACGTGATCTTCCAGCCGGCCGAGGAAGGCGGCGCCGGCGCGCAGCGGATGATCGACGACGGGCTGTTCACGAAGGCGCCCTGCGACGCCGTGTTCGGCATGCACAACTGGCCGGGCATCGGGGTCGGGCAGTTCGCGCTGCGCTCGGGTCCGGTGATGGCCGGCAGCAACGAGTTCACGATCACGATCAGCGGCAAGGGCGGCCACGCGGCGATGCCGCACCTCAGCACCGATCCCGTGCTGGTCGCCACCCACGTGGTGCAGGCGCTGCAGTCGGTGATCACGCGCAACAAGCGCCCGATCGACGCGGCGGTCATCTCGGTCACGCAGATCCACACCGGCGAGGCCTACAACGTGATCCCCGATTCGGCGACGATCTGCGGCACGGTGCGCACCTTCACGATCGAGACCCTCGACCTGGTGGAGAGCCGCATGCGCCAGATCGTCGAGCAGCTTCCGCCCGCGTTCGGCGCGTCCGGCACGATGCGCTTTCATCGCAACTATCCGCCGACGATCAATCATCCCGCCGAGACCGAGTTCGCGCGCACCGTGCTTGCCGAAGTGGTCGGCGCGGACAACGTGCTCGACTTCGAGCCGACGATGGGCTCCGAGGACTTCGCCTACATGCTGCTGGTCAAGCCCGGGTGCTACATCGTCGTCGGCAACGGCGAAGGGGCGCACCGCGACGCGGGCCACGGCGCTCGGTCCGTGCCAGCTGCACAACGCGTCCTACGATTTCAACGACGACCTGATCCCGATCGGCGCCACCGTACTGGGTGCGCCTGGCCGAGAGGTTCCTGGCCTGATGCCCGGCCGGCCCCCAGCCAGTTGATCGACAGGATTCGCCCGCCGCATGCTCGCCTTCGTCATCCAGCGGCTGCTGCAGGCCGCGGTCGTGATGCTGGTCGTCGCCTTCGTCGCCTTCTCGCTGTTCCAGTACGTCGGCGACCCGGTGCTGGCGATGCTCGGGCAGGACGCCACGCCCGAGCAGCGCCAGCAGCTGCGTTCGCGACCTCGGGCTCGATCAGCCGTTCTACGTGCAGTTCGCGCGCTTCGTCGCGAACGCGTCGCAGGGCGAGTTCGGCCTGTCGTACCGCCAGGGGCGCAAGGTGTCGACGCTGCTGCGCGAACGGCTGCCGGCCACGCTCGAACTGTCGCTGGCGGCGGCCGTGCTCGCGCTGGTGATCGGCATGCCGATGGGCGTGTACACGGCACTGCGACGACGGGGCTTCCTGTCCAACGTGTTCCTGGCGGTGTCGCTGCTCGGCGTGTCGCTGCCGACCTTCCTGATCGGCATCCTGCTGATCATGGTGTTCGCGGTGAACCTGGGATGGCTGCCCTCGTACGGACGCGGCGAGACGATCGCGCTCGGCTGGTGGACGACCGGGCTGCTGACTCCCGACGGACTCAAGCACCTGATGCTGCCGGCCGTGACGCTGTGCCTGTTCCAGATGACGCTGATCATGCGGCTGGTGCGCTCCGAGATGCTCGAGGTGCTGCGCACCGACTACATCAAGTTCGCGCGCGCGCGCGGCCTGCCCGACCGCGTGGTGCACTTCGGCCACGCGCTGAAGAACACGCTGGTGCCGGTGATCACGATCGCCGGCCTGCAGCTCGGCGCGATCATCGCCTTCGCGATCATCACCGAGACCGTGTTCCAGTGGCCCGGCATGGGCCTGCTGTTCATCCAGGCCGTGCAGAGTCGCCGACGTCCCGATCATGGCGGCATACCTGTGCCTGATCGCGCTCGTGTTCGTGCTGATCAACCTCGTCGTCGACCTGCTGTATTTCGCCGTCGATCCGCGCCTGCGCGTCGAGCGCAGCGGCGCGGCGCACTGAGCGCGCGTCCGATGCGCCCCGCACTGCCGCGACATCGCCACCGCTCGCAGCTGCACGCTCCGTCCGCGTCGCCTACCTCACCCCGACTACCGCCCCGATGAACGCGCCTGAACCCTATCTCGGCCAGCACCCGGTCGTCGCATCGATCCGCGGCTTCCACTCCGACCTGGTCGCGATCCGCCGCCGTCTGCACCAGCACTCCGGAGCTCGGCTTCCAGGAGCATCAGACCGCCGACCTGGTCGCCGCGCGAACTGCAGCGCTACGGCGTCGACGAGGTGCACACCGGCGTCGGCCGCACCGGCGTCGTCGGTGTGCTGCGCGGACGCGCCTGCGGCAGCGGCAAGTCGATCGGGCTGCGCGCCGACATGGACGCGCTGCCGATGCACGAGGAGAACGAGTTCGAGCACCGCTCCTCGAAGCCCGGCCTGATGCACGGCTGCGGGCACGACGGGCACACGACGATGCTGCTCGGCGCAGCGCGGCACCTCGCCGCGACGCGCAATTTCGACGGCATCGTTCATCTGATCTTCCAGCCCGGCGAGGAAGGCTACGGCGGCGCCGCGGAGATGATCCGAGGACGGCCTGTTCGAGCGCTTTCCCTGCGACTCGGTGTTCGCGATGCACAACTGGCCGGCACTGCCGCCGGGAACGATCGCGGTGAAGCCCGGGCCGATCATGGCGGCGGCCGACAAGGTCACGATCACGATCGAGGGGCGCGGCGGCCACGGCGCGCACGCCTACCTCGCCGTCGACCCCGTGCTCGTCGCGGCCCACATCATCACCGCCGCGCAGTCGATCGTGTCGCGCAACGTCAGCCCGATCGACACCGCCGTGCTGAGCCTGTGCTCGATGCAGGCGGGCAACCCCGATGCGATGAGCGTGATCCCGCGCGAAGCGGTGCTGGTCGGCACGGTGCGCACGTTCCGGCGCGAGACGTCGGACCTGATCGAAGAACGCCTGACGGCGCTCTGCTCGTCGATCGCCGAGGGGTTCGGCGCGCGGGCACGGGTCGAATACGAGCGGCTCTATCCCGCGACGATCAACCACGAGGCTCAGGCCCTGTTCGGGCAGCTGGTCGCCGAGGAACTGGTCGGCGCCGAGTCGGTGATCCGCGACCTCGACCCGAGCATGGGCGCCGAAGACTTCGCGTTCATGCTCGAGCAGCGGCCCGGCGCGTACTTCCGCCTGGGTCAGGGCGGCGTCGAAGCCGGCTGCTTCCTGCACAATACCCGCTACGATTTCAACGACGGCATCCTGCCGCTGGGGGCAGCGCTGTTCGTCCGACTCGCGGAGCACGCGCTGCCACTCGGCGCGTGATTCGTCCACTGCACGATCCACCCACTTTCCAGCCGTCACCAACCGAGGAAACGCCGATGAACAAGAGCCTGCGAGCCCTGCTCATGGCTGCAATCGCAGCCACCGCCCTGGCCGGCACCGCCGCCGCGGCCAAGACCCTGCGTGTCGCCGACCAGGGCGATGCGCTGTCGATGGACCCGCATTCGCTGAACGAGTCGCTGCAGCTTTCGTTCACCGGCAACGTCTACGAGCCGCTGGTCGGCCGCGACAAGAAGCTCGGGCTGGCGCCGGCCCTGGCCACCGAGTGGAAGCAGACCTCGCCCACCGTGTGGCGGTTCAAGCTGCGCCGCGGCGTCACCTTCCACGACGGCACGCCGTTCACCGCCGACGACGTGCGTGTTCTCGATCAAGCGGGCCGGCGGCGAAGGCTCCGACATGAAGGGCTACGTCGGCCCGATCAAGGAGGTGAACAAGGTCGACGACCTCACGGTCGACATCGTCACCAAGGCGCCGGACCCGATCCTGCCCGACAACATCACGTCGCTGTACATGATGAGCAAGAAGTGGTGCGAAGCGAACTCCGCGACGCAGCCGGTCGACAAGCGCAAGGGCGTCGAGAACGCCGCGTCGTTCCGCGCCAACGGCACCGGCCCGTTCCGGCTGAAGTCGCGCGACCCGGGCGTGCGCACCGTGCTGGTCCGCCATCAAGGCTACTGGGGACCGGTCGACACCAATGTCGACGAGGTCGTGTTCACGCCGATCGGCAACGACGCCACGCGCGTGGCCGCGCTGGTGTCGGGCGAAATCGACGTGATGCAGCCGGTGCCGGTGCAGGACGTGCAGCGCCTGTCGCAGAACGCGAACCTGAAGATCATGGTCGGGCCCCGAGCTGCGCACGATCTTCCTGGGCATGGACCAGAAGCGCGACGAGCTGCTGTTCTCGAACGTGAAGGGCAAGAACCCGTTCAAGGACAAGCGCGTGCGGCAGGCCTTCTACCAGGCGATCGACATCGAGGCGATCAAGTCGCGGATCATGCGCGGCGCTTCGGTGCCGAGCGCGCTGATGGTCGGCAACGGCATCCGGGGCTTCAGCGCCGACGCCAAGCGCCTGCCCTACGATGCCGAGGCGTCGAAGAAGCTGCTGGCCGAAGCGGGCTATCCGAACGGCTTCGAGGTGAAGATGAACTGCCCGAACGACCGCTACGTCAACGACGGCGAGATCTGTCAGGCGGTGGCCGGCATGCTCGCGCGCGTGGGCGTCAAGGTGAACCTCGAAGCGGAGACCAAGGGCACCTACTTCCCGAAGATCCTGTCGCGCAACACGTCGTTCTACATGCTGGGCTGGACGCCGACCACGTACGACTCGCACAACGCGCTGTTCAACCTGATGTCCACGCCGCAGGCCGGCCAGGGGCAGTTCAATCTCGGCAGCTACAGCAATCCGAAGCTGGACGAGCTGACGGCGAAGATCCAGGCCGAGACCGACCAGGGCAAGCGCAACGCGATGATCGCCGAGGCGTTCAAGGTGCACGCCGACGACGTCGGGCACCTGCCCCTGCACCAGCAGGCTCTGGCCTGGGGCATGCGCAAGAACGTCGAGCTGGTGCAGATGGCCGACAACTTCATGCCCTTCAAGTGGATCGTGCTGAAGTGAGCGGGCGTGCTGCGGGCTGCGGCTGCGAACGTGGTTGCGGCTGCGACGTGGCTGCGGCTGCTGACGTGGCTGCGGCTGCCGACCTGGCTGCGGCTGCCGACGTGGCTGCGGCTGCCGACGTGGCTGCGGCTGCGAACGTCGCGACGAATGCGGCGGCAGGCTGCTCGGCCCGACGAGCGACCGAGCGCCCCGTGTCACGCCTGCGCGCCCGGAGCGCCCGGCGATGATCCCGTCCAGCCTGCGCCGGCTCGCCGACAGCGAACTGGTCTACAGCTTCCGCAGCAGTCCGGTCGCTGTCGGCGCCGCCATCGTGGCGGTGGTGATGATCGTCGGCGCGGTGTTCGCGCCCTGGCTCGCGCCGCACCAGCCGTTCGATCTGGCCTCTCTGGATCTCAACGATTCGCTGCTGCCGCCCTTCTGGGTCGAGAACGGGCTTGCGAAGTACCTGATCGGCACCGACGACCAGGGGCGCGACGTGCTGTCGACGATCCTGTACGGGTCGCGCATCTCGCTGCTGGTCGGCCTGGCGTCGGTGGCGCTCGCGATGTTCCTGGGTGTGGGCCTTGGGCTTCTCTCGGGTTATGTCGGAGGCCGGCTCGACGCGTTCATCATGCGCGTCGCCGACGTTCAGCTGTCGTTTCCCGCGATCCTGATCGCGCTGCTGATCGACGGCGCCGCGCGGGCGGCGCTGCCGCGCGACGCGCACACCGACACACTCGCGCTGGTCGTGCTGGTCGGATCGATCGGGCTGGCGAACTGGGTGCAGTACGCGCGCACCGTGCGCGGCTCGACGCTGGTCGAGAAGAACAAGGAATACGTGCAGGCGGCGCGCGTGATCGGCGTCTCGCCGCCTGCGCGATCATGGTCAGGCACGTGCTGCCGAACGTGCTGGGACCGGTGCTCGTGATCGCCACGATCAACATCGCCACCGCGATCATCACCGAAGCGACGCTGTCCTTTCTCGGCGTCGGCGTGCCGCCGACCATCCCGTCGCTGGGCACCATGATCAACACCGGCAACAACTTCCTGTTCTCGGGCGAGTGGTGGCTGGTGGTCTTTCCCGGACTGGCGCTGGTGCTGCTGTGCATGTCGGTGAACCTGCTCGGCGACTGGCTGCGCGACGCGCTGAACCCGAAGCTGCGCTGATGAGCCCGCCGCTTCTCGAGGTACGAAACCTGCGCGTCGAGTTCGCGACGCGGCGCGGCGTGCTCAGGGCGATCGACGACGTCTCGTTCTCGATCGCCGCCGGCGAAGTGCTCGGGGTCGTCGGCGAATCGGGCGCCGGAAAGTCCCTGACCGGTGCGGCGATCATCGGCCTGCTCGAGCCTCCCGGCCGCATCGCCGCGGGCGAGATCCTGCTTTCGGGGCGCCGTATCGACAACCTGGCTGCCGCACAGATGCGCCACGTGCGCGGCCAGGAGATCGGCGCGATCTTCCAGGATCCCGCTGACCTCGCTCAACCCGCTGTACAGCGTCGGGCGCCAGCTCGTCGAGACGATCCAGACCCACCTGACGCTGACCGCCGCGCAGGCGCGCACCCGCGCGATCGACCTGCTCAAGGCGACCGGCATACCGGCGGCCGAAGCACGCATCGACCACTACCCCCATCAATTCTCCGGGCGGCATGCGCCAGCGGGTCGTGATCGCGCTGGCGCTCGCCGCCGAGCCCAGACTGATCATCGCCGACGAGCCGACCACCGCGCTCGACGTGTCGATCCAGGCCCAGATCATCGGCCTGATCAAGCACGCTGTGCCGCGAGCACGGCACAGCCGTGATGCTGATCACCCACGACATGGGCGTGATCGCCGAGACCGCGGACCGCGTCGCCGTGATGTATGCCGGCCGCATCGCCGAGATCGGTCCGGTCCGCGGACGTGATCCACGATCCGCAGCACCCGTACACGGCAGGGCTGATGGGCTCGATTCCGTCGATCGGCGAGTCGCGCGATCGCCTCGACGCAGATCGACGGATCGATGCCGAGGCTCGACGCGATTCCGCCGGGATGCGCGTTCAATCCGCGCTGCCCGCAGCGTCATGGCGCGTCTGCCGCGAGTCGAGCGCCCCGAACTCGTCGGCCGGGGCCTCGCGGGCCGCCTGCTGGCTGCACGACGTCGACGGCGCCGCGCACATCCAGCAGTCGCAGCCGCTGCAGCCGGCGGCGCGACTCTCGTCCGGCATGCCGGGAGGGCAATCGTGACGGTCGGCATCGATACGCGGCCGCTCGTGCGCGTTCAAGAGGTGTCGAAGACCTTCGACGTGTCGCCGCCCTGGCTGAACCGCGTGCTCGAAGCGCAAGCGCCAGCTGCTGCTGCATGCCGTCGACGGTGTCTCGTTCGAGATCGCCGCGGCGAAACCCTGGCGCTGGTCGGCGAATCGGGCTGCGGCAAGTCGACCGTCGCACGCCTGCTGGTCGGCCTCTACGCACCCTCTTCGGGTCGCATCGAATTCGACGGGCACGACCTGTCAGCCGCCGCAGCGGGGCCGGCGTCGGCAGCTGCGCCGGCGCATGCAGATGATCTTCCAGGATCCGTACGCGAGCCTGAATCCGCGCTGGCAGGTGTCCCGAATCATTGCGGAACCGATGCGGGTTCACGACGCGAGCCGCGATGCGGCGGATCTGGGCGACCGGGTGGCAGCCCTGCTCGGCGCAGGTCGGGCTGTCCCCCTCCGACGGCATCGAAGTATCCGCATCAGTTCTCCGGCGGACAGCGGCAGCGGATCTCGATCGCTCGCGCCCTCGCCTCGCCAGCCGGAATTCATCGTCTGCGACGAGCCGACGTCGGCACTCGATGTCTCGGTGCAGGCCCAGGTGCTCAACCTGATGCGGGATCTTCAGCGCAACTCGGGGCTGACCTATCTGTTCATCTCGCACAACCTCGCGGTCGTGCACCACGTCAGCGACCGTGTCGGCGTGATGTATCTCGGAAGGATCGTCGAGCTCGCGCCCAAGGACACGCTCTTCGCGCAGCCC
Organism: uncultured beta proteobacterium; assembly: GCA_963849015.1. Taxonomy (GTDB): domain Bacteria; phylum Pseudomonadota; class Gammaproteobacteria; order Burkholderiales; family Burkholderiaceae_E; genus Quisquiliibacterium. The sequence continues at coordinate 2,675 of CAWKFK010000004.1, read as the reverse complement.
CGCCACCCGTACACGCGCATGCTGATCGATGCCATTCCAGACATCCGGTTGAGCGGACGCGCCCGCACGCCGGTCGCCGGCGAGGTACCGAACCCCCTGGACCCGCCCACGGGCTGCGCATTCAATCCCCGCTGCCCGCACGCCAACGAGCGCTGCCTGCGCGAGAGGCCGCAACTGATGCAGCTCGCGGACAAAGCGTTGGTGGCCTGCCACGCGGTCCAGGAAGGGCGGTTGCCGACGTCGTCGCCCTGACGCTGCGGTCGCTGTGACAGCGACCCGGTCGAGCACCGGAGCGCTCGCTGCGACAACGACCCGGACGAGCACCGGGGCGCGCACTGCCGCGGCGACGGCAGGCGAATCACTTGGCCGACAGCGTGATATCCCCGTAGTACGCAGCGACATCCTGGCGCGTGTTGTCGGAGTCGGTCATCACCGCAATTCCGACGATCTTGGCCGGACGATGCCCGAACGCTCGCTGATAGTCGTCGATCAGGTTCCGTCGGAAGACAAGCCAGCGCTTCAGCCCGTCGGCACCGGATGCCACGACGATCTTCCGCACCCGTTCCGAGTGGGGATTGTGGACGACCGACTCGACGGGCTTGTTGTTCTCCCACACATACATCAGCGTGGCGAAAGGCATATCCCGGCCCGTGAACATCTTCACGCGCTCGAAGAACATGCGATCTTTGATCGGCAGCGTGTCCTTGTCGCCGTCGAAGGCAACCACAAGACGAAGCGGAGAGTCTTCCCGGGACGCATCGGACACATCCGCATCGGCCAGCAGCGACTGCGCCTTCCAGGACCAGCCGATCACCGGCCTCTCTTCCGGATCCACGTCAACTTTGGCAAGAAGCCCCGAGGCCGACGACGACGCTTCGGCGCGAAGCACGGATCGGCCGTCGTCGCGAACGATCGTGTAAGAGGTCCGACGCTTCGCAGGATGAATGATCCACGGCTCCCAGCCCAGGGTCAGTGCCCCGCCGGGCGAAGCCACCGAGAAGGCGGGTACGGAGTTCGCATCCACCGGGACAAGGCGCGCGCCCCGGAGGTCCGCGGAGCCCGCCGAGCCGGACTCGGTCGAGTCCGGCACAACGCTGCAACCCGAAAGCTGCAGAACAAGCAGCGCGCACAGTCCGATCGCACGAATCGTCATCAGGGAGCCCCGGTTATCAAGACGGCATTGGCAGCGGATTGTATTTGCGCGAACAGCCGAGCGATACCCGGGGAAGGCCTACTCCGTGTGGGCGGGGCGCACAGATTACGGGCCACATGCAGGGGCGCCGCAAAAACCAAAAGGCCACCCTTGTGGGGTGGCCTTTTGCGTGGAGGATTGCCTGACGATGTCCTACTTTCACGAGCGAGGTGCTCACTATCATCGGCGCTGAAGCGTTTCACGGTCCTGTTCGGGATGGGAAGGTGTGGTTCCACGCCGGCCGCCGCGTCCGGGACGTCGGTGACGTCGACCATGAACATGTTCATGCAGACGCGCCCCAGCACCGGCGCCCGCTGGCCGCGCACCAGGACGTGGGCCCGCGAGGAGAGCGCCCGGGAGTAGCCCTCGAAGTAGCCCACCGGGATCACCGCGATGCGCGTGCGGTGCGCTGGGCCCGCCAGTCCGGCCGTAGCCGACGTACCCGCCGGCCGGCACGTCCTTCACCTGGGCCACCAGCGCCTTCCAGGTCATCACCGGCGACAGCGCGAAGCCGGAGAGCCCCCGCTCGCGCGCCGACACCAGCGTCTCGCGCGACGGCCACAGGCCGTAGAGCCCGATCCGACCCGGGCCATGTCGAAGTGGGTGCGCGGGAAGAGGATGGCGGCGGCCGAGCAGGCGGTGTGGCGGACCGAAGGTCGCGGGCCAGCGGCGGCCACCCGCTCGACACCCTCCGTGAACCGCGCCAGCTGCGACTCGGCGTAGCCGTGGTCGGTGGTGTCCTCGATGTCGGCGTAGTGGGTGGAGATGCCCTCGAGCAGCACGCCCTTCTCGGCCGCGGCGACGCGGGCCAGCGTCACGGCCTCCTCGACCTCGATCCCCTGCCGGTGGGTACCGGTCTCGAGCTTGAGGTGCACCCGCGCCGTCCGCCCCTGCGCGCGGGCCGCGCGCGCCAGCGCCGGGATGGCGGAGGGGTCGTAGAGGGTCAGGCGCAGGTCGGCGGCGACGGCGTCGTCGAAGTCCTGCGGCGGCGTGTGGCCGAGGCAGAGGATGGGGACGTCCGGGCCGACCAGGCGCCGGAGCGGGACGCCCTCGTTGGCGCCCCAGACCGCGAGCCACGAGGCGCCGGCGCGGATGGCGGCCGGGGCGACCAGGGCCACGCCGTGGCCGTAGGCGTCCCTCTTCACGACGGCGGCGACCCTGGCCCCGCCCAGACGACCCGCGAAGGCGCGGACGTTGGCGGCGAGCGCGGCGACGTCAATCTCGAGCCAGCTCACGGTGCCGGGCGGCAGTCCGGCGGGACGGGAGGGCGGCGGCGGGGCGGCGTCGGGCATCCGCGGAGTGTAGCCCGGAGGTGCCGGCGGCTCGACGATCCGGCCGAAATCCCCCGTGTGGCGAAGCGGTTGACCCTCGGGGGCGCGAGTGTTACCTATCGCGTCCCTGTCGTACCCGGGGCGTAGCGCAGCCTGGTAGCGCACTTGCTTGGGGTGCAAGTGGTCGCTGGTTCAAATCCAGTCGCCCCGAC
>CAWKFK010000003.1:0-61550 GCA_963849015.1 uncultured beta proteobacterium | reverse complement strand
GCCGAAGCCGCCCCGATCTGGCACGGCGGCATCGCGCCGGGCACACTGAACGGGTTGGACGGTTCGTCTTTCACGCTGGGCACGAATGCAATGAATCTGCTCGATACCCGCCGAGGTCGATGCGATCACCCGGGGCGACGCGGCTGGATCCGCATGGCGGCCGGCATCGCAGCGCTCGCACGCGCCGCCAGCCCGCGCGTCGGCCAGGGCGCGTTCGCCGCCGGTCCGGCTGCCGCCGCGGGCGCCGCGCCCGCCACGCCCGCCACGCCCGCCACGCCCGCCACGCCCGCCACGCCCGCCGGCGCCCCGGCGACTCGGCGCATCCCCTCCACCGGCGAGATCTGCCCGTGGTCGGCCTGGGCAGCTGGATCACCTTCAACGTCGGCGACGACCGTGTCGGCGCGCGATGCCTGCACCGAGGTCGTGCGTGCCTTCTTCGCCGACGGCGGCCGCATGATCGACTCCTCGCCCATGTACGGCTCGTCGCAGGCGATCATCGGCCACGCGCTGGCGCAGATGGGCCGGCCGGACGCGCTGTTCTCGGCCGACAAGGTCTGGATCGGCGACGCCGCGCGCGGCGCGGCGCAGATCGAGGCGTCGCGCGCTCTGGGGCGTGCCCCGCTTCGACCTGATGCAGGTGCACAACCTGCTGCCTGGCAGGAACACCTGCCGCGCCTGTTCGAGATGAAGGCGGCGGGCCGGCTGCGCTACGTCGGAATCACCACCTCGGAAGGTCGCCGCCACGACGAGATCGAGCAGGTGATGCGCGCGCACCCGATCGACTTCGTGCAGGTCAGCTACAACCTGCTGGACCGCGACGTCGAGCAGCGCATCCTGCCGCTGGCGCAGGAGCGCGGCATCGCCGTGATCGTGAACCGGCCGTTCCGCGAGGGCGCGCTGCTGCGTCAGCTGGCCCGCCACCGGTTGCCCGCGTGGGCCGCCGACATCGACTGCGAGCACTGGGCGCAGGTCGCGCTGAAGTTCATCGTCACCCATCCGGCGGTCACCTGCGCGATCCCCGCCACCAGCCAGGTGGCGCACGTGCGCCAGAACATGGCCGCGGCGCGCGGGCGGCATGCCGGATGCGGCGCTGCGTATCCGCATCGCGCGCGCGGTGGCCGGGCTGTGAGGCGCAGGTGAGCGAGTGGTGGACTTATCGGCCGTCCGATTTCCTGATGTTCTCGCCGCGGATCTACTGGCGCCTGTTCGAATCCCTCAACGAAGCGTGGTGGCCTGCACAATGGCTGCTGGTCCCCGCCGGGCTGGCCTGGATCGGTCTGCACTGGCGCAGGCAGCGAATGGCCGGCGGCATCGCCGTGCGCGGTGCGGTGCTCAGCCTCGCCGGATGCTGGGTGGCGGTGGCGTGGAGTTTCCTGCTGGAGCGTTTCGCACCGATCAACTGGATCGCGGCGCACTTCGCTGCGGCGTTCGCACTCCAGGCCGCGGGTCTCCTGGCACTGGCCGCCGCCGGCCGCGTGTGCGGCGAAGACCGCCACGCACGCCGGCTGGCCGGCACGGCGCTCGGCCTGTGGGCCCTGCTGGGCCATCCGCTGCTGGCGGCGGCTTTCGGCCGGGCGTGGCAGCAGGCCGAGGTGTTCGGCCTGGCGCCCGACCCGACGGCGATCGGCACCCTGGCCTTCCTGCTGCTCGCGAAAGCCGACGCGCCGAGGACGCGCCGGCTGCTGCGCACGCTGTGGATCGTGCCGCTGGGGTGGTGTGCGGTCAGCGCGGCCACCCTCGCGACGATGGGCTCCGCGCAGGCCTGGGTGATGCTGGGGGCGGCAGCGCTGGCCGTTGCGGCGACGCTCAGGAACCGACCCGTCGTTTGAACCAGTCCGGCCGCCTGGCGACAGGCACCGGCGGCAGGCCGGCGGGCATGCGGGATGCGGTCGCCGCGGCGACCCATTCGGCGATGAAGTCGACGAAGGCCCGGACACGCGGCTGACGCGACAGCGCGCGGCGCAGCAGCAAGTGGAGCGGCGGCGAATTCTGCCCGACCCAGTCGAGCAGCACAGGCTGCAGGCGCCCGTCGCGCAGCGCCTGCGCTGCGGTCAGATCGTTCAGGCGCGCCACCATCTGGCCGGCGAAGACCGGTGCGTCGAGCACGTGCCGGTAGTCGCCTTCGAGCCAGCCGTCGACCTCGACCTGGACCTGCTCGGAGCCGCGCTGGAACACCCAGGTGCGGAGCACCTCGCCATACGGCACGCGGTACAGCGCGCAAGGCAGCTTCGCGAGCTCCGACGGGTGGGTCGGCACGCCGTGCCGCGCCCAGAACGACGGCGCCGCGACGACGAGCCAGCGGGTGTGCGCCAGCGCGCGCAGGATCGCATCCTGAGGCGGCGGCCAGCCGAACTGCAACAGCACGTCGGCGCCGAGTTGCGTCACGTCGCGGCCGATGCCGGCGTCGCGCAGGTCGATGCGCACGCCCGGGTAGCGCTCGTGGAAGCGCGGCAGCGCATCCGCGAGGACGAAGTCGTGTACGACGCTCTGCGCGGCGACGACGACAGTGCCGGTCGGCGCGTTCGCCTCGTCGCGCAGGCTCGCGTCCAGCGTCTGCAGTTCCGCGAGCAGCTGGCGCGCGTGCTCGACGTAGCGCTGCGCATCCGGAGTCGTTCGCAGCGGCGATGCGGCCCGGTCCAGCAGCGGCATGCCGAGCTCGGCCTCCAGCGCATTCACCAACCGGTGCACCGACGGAGTCGCGACGCCGATGCGGCGCGCCGCCGCGGCGAAGCTGCCGTGGTCGACGACCGCGACCAGGTACTCGAGCGCACGAAGCTTGTGAATTGCCATGGGTTCGGCTCCTCGACGAGGCGCACCGCGCAGCGCGCCTTCGCCGCGTCGACGTTAGCAGATTGCTGATGCGGGTTCAGCGGGATGTGCCTTGCGACGACCGTCGCCGAGGCGAAGAATCGGCGCCAGGCACCACCACGCGCCCAGCGCGCAACAACCACAGGCAGGATCACGATGAGCCACCTCGACCGCCGACAATTCCTGCGCACGGCCGCTGTGGCCGCAGCGGCCGCAGCGACTGGGGGACTGAGCGCGAACACCCCTCCCAGGCTGCGCGGCCTGCAGCTCGTCGTGCCGACACCGCCCGGCGCCCAGCCGGACGTGATCGCACGCTGGCTCGTCGAACCGATGGCCCAGCGCGCCGGCGTGCCGGTGACGGTCCTCAACCGTCCGGGCGCCGGCGGCGCGATCGCCGCCGACGCGGTGCTGGCCGCGACGCCCGAGACCGGCGCGCTGCTGCTCGGCGGGCTGGACCACGTCGCGTACTCGCACATCACGAGCAACCGCCGGCCGCTCGATCCGTTCGTCGACTTCGTGCCGGTCGGGGCGATCAACCGAGACACCTGGCTGCTGGTGGTGCCCAACGAGCATCCGGCCCGCACGCTGCGCGAACTGGTCGACGGCGCGCGCGACAAGGGACCGCTGTCGTATCCGAGCATGGGCGAAGGCACGACGCCCCACCTGGTGACGGCACGGCTGTGCCGCGCGCTCGGCATCGAGGCGCAGGCCGTACCGTACCGCGACAGCTACCTGCCCGACCTGATCGCCGGCCGCCTTCAGTTCGCGGTCCTGCCGACCCCTGCGGTGCTGGGGCAGCTGAAGGGCGGGCGGCTGCGGGCGCTCGCGTCGCTGACCGACGAGCGCCTCGCCCAGGTCGACGGCGTGCCGTCGATCCGCGAGCTCGGCTGGCCCGACCAGGTCTTCCACGGCGGCCTGTTCCTGTTCGCACCGGCCGCACTCGGCGGCCACGCGGCGGCCCTGAACGGATGGCTCGTCGAGACGCTGCGGCTGCCCGACATCGCGCAACGCTATCGCGACGCGTCGATCGAGCCCACACCAATGTCGCTGGAGCAGGTGCGCCAGAGCGTTGCCGACCGGCTGCGCGTCGCCGACGCGATGCGGATGCAGGTGCTGGGGCGGGCACGCTGACCGCGCGCGCCCTCGTCGCACTCGTCGCTCCCGCTCGCGATGCCCGGAGCCCGCCAGGCCAAGGACGGTCGAACCCGTCAGGTCCCGACGATGCCGCCGTCCTTCCTGCGGATCACCACCGTCGCGCTGCGCGGGCGCGCGCCCGCCTGACCGCTCGGCCAGGTCGAGAACTTCGACGGATTCGCCGGATCGCTGCGGTCGCTCGGCGATTCGCCCGGATGCTGGATGTTCACGAACATCGTCTTCATGTCGGGCGTGCAGGTCGCGCCGGTGATCTCGCAATTGACCGGGCCGACCAGGAAGCGGCGCGTCTCGCCGGTGCGCACGTCGGCGGCCAGCATCGCGTTGCTGCCCACGCCGGCATATTCGCCCTTGTACATGTTGGTCGCGTGCGCGTCGGTCTGGATCCACAGCGTTCCGCGCGGATCGAACCACAGCCCGTCCGGGCTGCCGTAGGCGTCGCCGTTCACGTTGCCCTTCGCCTCCGCGCGGGCGTTGGCGGGGTCGCCGGCCAGCACGAAATGGCGCCACGTGAAGCGGGTGGCATCGAAGTCGCCCTCCTCCTTCCACTTGATGATGTGGCCCATGGTGTTGTTCGCCCGCGGGTTGGCCGCATCGACCCCCGGCTGGCGGTCGGCGCCGCGGCGCGAGTTGTTGGTCAGCGTGCAGTAGACCTCGCCGCTCGTCGGGTCGACGGCGATCCACTCCGGTCGGTCCATCTTCGTGGCGCCCAGCAGATCGCTGGCCTGGCGCGCCTTGACCAGCACTTCGCCCTGGTCGGCGAAGCCCTTGTCGGGCGTCAGGCCATTTCGGCCGGCGACGACCTCGAGCCAGCGCCCGGTGTTGTCGGCGTCGAAGCGCGCGACGTACAGCGTGCCGTGATCCAGCAAGTCGCGGTTCGCGGCGAAGCCGCCCGGACGGATGCGGTCGCGGCTGACGAACTTGTAGATGTACTCGAACTGCGCGTCCTCGCCCGAGTACACGACGGCGCGACCGTCGCGGGTCTGCGCGACCGTCGCGCCCTCGTGCGCGGCGCGGCCGAGCGCGGTGCGCTTGACCGGCGTCATGGTCGGATCCATCGGGTCGATCTCGACCACCCATCCGAACCGGTTCGGCTCGTTCGGGTGCCGGGCCGCGTCGAATCGCTCCTCGTGCTCGTGCCAGCGATAACCTCGCCCACCCTTGCGCAGTCCCCAGCGCCGTTCGTGGGCCGAGGGCTGCTCGGGGCCGTTGAAGTAGAAGATGAAGTTCTCCTCGCCGGTCAGGTACGTGCCCCAGGGCGTGATGCCGCTCGCGCAGTTGTTCAGAGTGCCCAGCACACGCGACCCCGACGGGTCGGCCGCAGTCCTCATCAACGGGTGACCGGCCGCCGGTCCGCCGACCCGCATCGGCGTTGCCGCAGTGATTCGGCGCGCGTACCTGGACGGGCGCACGACCTGCCACTGGCCGTCGCGGTCCTCGACCTCGATCACGCTGACGCCGTGTGCCGCGATCGACTTGCGCACCTTCTGCGCGTTCCAGGTGGCGATGCCGTCGGTGTGAAGAAGGCCGTCGTCGGTGTACTCGTGATTGACCACGAGCAGACCGCGGCGGCTGCCGTCCAGCGGGTAGTAGTGCAAGCCGTCGTGGTGCATGCCGATCTGCACTTCCTGGTCGGCCGCGCTGTTGCTGGCGTCGGGCCGCCACGCGGGCATGTTGCCCGGCACGCCGACCGGATCGCCCCACATGAACGCCGGCGTCGCCGTGTAGCCCTCGGGCACGAACAGGCCGTCCTCGCGCGTCGCGGGGATGCCGCGAAAGCCGATCTGCGAAGCCGCGCCGCCGCCCGGCGTCGCGCATCCGGCCAGCACCGCGGCCCCCGACAGCGGGCCGAGCAGGCCGGTGATCGTGCCGGCCAGGCCGCCACGCAGCACGATGCGGCGCTCGGGGCGCGATACGTCGTGGATGCTGGGATTGGAGGAGCGGTTGCTGTCCTCCATCGTCGAGAAGTCCTTGGCCATGCCGAACGCTCCTTCGCGCCTGGGATCAATCCGAAGTTTCCAACGGCGCGATGACGATGCGATGCCCGTCCGGCCGATGTGACATTTGCGCGACGCGCGACAGGACCTGGCAGGCGATCGCGGCGAGATACGGCACCGCCTGCAGCACCAGCATCGCGATCCACCACGCGGACTCCGGGTGGTCCGGCCTGCGCGTCGACAGCATACCGGCGATGCACGCCGCGAGCGCGACGAGCATCGCGGCTTCCTCGCGCACCGCCGCGAACGAGCCGGCGGCGACGGCGCCGCCGCCCTTGCGGGTCACCTCGAACACGCCGCGCCGCTTCGCCAGCCCCTCGACGACCCCGGTGGCGATCGCGTGCGACAGCCCCAGGCCGGCGACGGCCGCGCCGGCGATTCCGGCGACAGTGCAGGGCACGCGCCGCCAATAGAGCAGAGGCCCGATCACCAGCTTGGTGGCGAAGAACACGGCCAGCGGCGCCATGAACGACACCACCGGCAGGCTGACCAGGTGGGGCGCGGCGATCATGCCGATCGTCCAGGCCATCGCCGCAAACCCGAAGACCAGATGCAGCGCATCCCCGAGCCAGGGCAGCCAGCCGGCGACGAAGTGGTAGCGCTGCGCAAGCGTCAGGCGCCCGGGTCCTGCGAGTTCGCGCCAGTGGGCCTTCAGGATCTGCATCGCGCCCTGCGCCCAGCGGCGCCGCTGCTTCCTGAACGCCGCGAAATCGTCGGGCACCAGGCCGGTTCCCATCACCTGGTCGACGTAGACCGTGCGCAGGCCCCGCGCCATCAGCCGCAGGCCGAGCTCGCTGTCCTCGCAGATGCACCACTCGGACCAGGCGCCGTGCGCGCGCAGCGCGGCCGCGCGGATCAGCGTCATCGTGCCGTGCTGGATGATCGCGTCGCGCTCGTTGCGGTGGTGCATGCCGATGCGAAAGAAGCCTTCGTACTCCCAGTTCATCATCCGGCGCAGGACCTGACGGCTCCAGCCCCGGTGCGCCTGCGGTGACTGCACCACCGCGACCGACGGGTCGTCGAAGTGACCGGCCAGAGCGCGCAGCCATTCGGGTCGTACGACGTAGTCCGCATCGACGACCGCCACCACCTCGGCGCGCGGGTCGGCGTGCGTCAGCGCGAAGTTCAGCGCGCCGGCCTTGAAGCCCGGCCACTCGGGCAGGTGGAAGAAGCGGAAGTTGGCCGGCATCGTCGCGACGTGCGCCTGGACCGGCCGCCACAGCGCTTCGTCGCGCGTGTTGTTGTCGACGACGATCACTTCGAATGCCTGCCAATCGAGGGCGCGCAGGCTCTCGAGAGTCGCGATCACCAGCTGCGGCGGCTCGTTGCAGCACGCGAGGTGGATCGTCACGAAGGGGGCTCGTCGCGGGTCGGCCACGGGCCGGGTGCCGAACCGGCGCTGCAGGCTGCCGTCCCAGAACATCTCGGCGAATTCGAAGGTCTGCGCGATCAGGATCGCCGTCGTGAGCGCCAGTGCCGGCGCGAGCAGCGCGAGCACGGCCCAGTCGGACCAGCGCAGGTAGTGCTCGAACGGCGCGGCGGACATCCCGACGGCGAACGAGACCGCAGCCTGCGCCGTGAGCGCGAACGCGATGCGCCCGGCCAGGCGCATCCGGCGGAATGCCAGCAGGAACGCGAGCAGCCCGACGAAACCGATCGCCGACGAGATCGCCGCCTTGCCGCGCCATGCCGGGTCGCGGTCGAGCGGGCCGTCGAACGCGAATTTCGGCGCGCGCGATGCATCGAGCAGGCCCCAGTACGCGCCGACCCGTCCCTCGTTGGCGCGTTTCCAGGGCTGATCGATCGCCTCCATCAGGAAGTAGTCGAGGTCGCGGCCCTGGACCCGAGCCAGGAACGCACGAATGAACCCGGCCTGCTCGGCCGGCGACGCGCGCGCACCGTCGAACCTGTCGCCGCCGCTCGGCCAGCCGACCTCTCCGATCACCACCGGTTTGCCGGGGAAGCGCGCCCGCACTTCGTCCAGGCGCCGCAGAGCGTAGTCGACCGCGGCCGACGCCGGCACGCCTTCCCAGTAGGGCAGCAGGTGCACGGTGATGAAATCGACGTGCCTGGCCAGCTCGGGATGCCGCAGCCAGACGTGCCACGGCTCGGCGGTCGACACCGGCACGCGCAGCGTGCGTCGCAGGCCGTCGAGCTGCGCGCCGAGCTGCGCCGGAGTGAACACGCCGTGCAGCACGGTCTCGTTGCCCGCGATCACGCGCACGACGCTGCGATGATCGCGCACCGCCCGCCGGATCGCTTCGATCTCCAGGCGGTTGTTGTCGACGCGCCGGTCCAGCCAGACCCCGGCCGTGAGCTTCAGACCGTGGCGCTCGGCCAGCCCGGGCAAGGCCGGAAACTCGCTCGCGCTGTAGGTGCGCAGGCGCCCGGTCAGACGCGCGAGCGCGGCCAGATCCTGCTCGATCCGGGCATCGGAGGGGAATTGCCGCTCGAGCGGGCTGTCCCAGCGCCCGAACGCGTTGTAGGCCAGGCCGGCCGCGCGTGCCGGTACGTCCGGCGCGGCCACCGGCCGGTTCGTCACCGACCAGCCGGCCAGGTTCGCCAGCACGGCCAGCATCGCGATCGCCAGCGCCACCGCCCAGGCGCGCAGGCGCGCAGGCCCCGCCCCGTCGCGGGCCGCGGCACCGTCGTCACTGCGTCCCGATTCCGTTCCGTCCGTCATGCCCTCGGGGGTGCCCGCCATCTGCGGCGGCGGGCGATCGTGGAAAGCGGGAGATGTTAGGGCAGAATCGGACGCCGTCCGGCAATCACCAGCGCGTCGCACGTGGGCATGTGCCGGCGCAGCGCGTCGCGCCGACTTCCTGCGATGAACCTCCCGATCACCCCGCTGCGCCGGACGATCGTCCTGCTGACACTCGGCGCCGGCCTATCGCTTGCGCTGGTCTGGTGGGTCGAGCGCGGACTCGAGATCGCGCCGCCCGACGCGGCCGACACCGCACTGGCCTGCGTGTCGTACGCGCCGTTTCGCCGGCCGGGCGAGACACCGTTCGACCCCGCCGCGCGGGTGAGCGTCGAACGGATCGAAGAGGATCTCAGGATCCTGCGCACCCGCACGGGCTGCGTGCGCACCTATTCGGTCAGCCAGGGTCTCGATGCGGTGCCCGAGGTCGCACGGCGGCTCGGCATGCGCGTGAAGCTCGGCGCCTGGCTGGGCCGCGACGCGCGCGCCAACGACACCGAGCTCGATCGGGCGCTGGAGGTCGCGCGGCGCGCGCCCGACGTGGTCGACCTGCTGATCGTCGGCAACGAGGTGCTGCTGCGCGGCGAGTTGCCGGTCGAGACCCTCGGCACGCTGCTCGATCGCGCACGGCAGTCGTCGCCGGTGCCGGTCAGCTACGCCGACGTCTGGGAGTTCTGGTTCCGTCACGAGGCGCTGCGCTCCCGGGTCGACGTCGTGACCGTGCACATCCTTCCCTACTGGGAGGACACCCCCGTGGCCAGCGCCCGGGCCGTCGACCACGTGCTGTCGATCGCCGCGCTGGCGCGGCAACGCTTCGACGGCACGCCGCTGCTGGTGGGAGAGACCGGCTGGCCGGCTGCCGGCCGCCAGCGCGCCGAGGCCGTGCCGGGCCGGCGCGCGCAGGCGCGCTTCGCGCGCGAGCTCGCCGTGCGCGCGCGCGCGGCACCGATCGACTACAACCTGATCGAAGGCTTCGATCAGCCCTGGAAGCGTGCGCTGGAAGGCGCGATGGGCGGTTACTGGGGCGTGTTCGACAGCGACGGCAACGCGCGCTTCGCGTGGCGGGGACCGATCGTCGAGGACCCGCACTGGCATCGCGCACCGCTGCTGGCCACGCTCGCCGGGGCGGCAGGACTGGCCTGGGGCTCGCTGCGGCGACACGGGCGCGCGTCGTCGTTCGCCACGGCACTCGGCTGGTCGGCTGCTGTCGCACTGTCGATGGCGCACGGGGTCTTCGTCGCCGCCTGGAGCCGGACACCGCTGGAGTGGGGACTGGCGCTCGTCGCGGCGGCAGCAGCGCTGGGTTGCCTGCTGTTCGGGACGTCGCGTCTGTCGGCCATGCTCGCGGATCGGCGCAACGGCAAGGGCCGCGCCCGCGCGCCGGCGCCGTGCGAGCCGGCGCCCGGCGTGGCGCAGCTGCTCGCCGATCCGCATCGCATGGATCGGCCGAAGATGCGGGCGCAGGCGTTCGCCGTGTGCCGCGCGGCGCTGCTGTTCGCGGCCGCCACCGCCGCCCTGCTGCTGGTCGCGGACCCGCGCTACCGAGGCTTCCCATGGGCGCTTCTGGCCGGCCCGGCGACGATCCTGCTCGCACTGCGCGCCGCCGGCGACCGTCTGCCCGGCGATGCCCGCGAGGAGCGCTTGCTGGCTATCGCGGCAGGCGCCTGCGCACCGGCGATCGCATGGATCGAAGGCCCGGCGAACGCTCAGGCAATGGGCTTCTCGGCGCTGCTGTTCGCGCTGGCCGTTGCCGTCGCGTGGCCGGCACGCGGCCCGGCAGAGTCCTCGCCGGCCGGAGCGCCGGAGGAGGGCCGCGCGAACACCAGCACGGCCAGCAGCGAGGCGGGGACCGAGGGGCCTGCGGCGTAGAGCACCGCGCCGGCACAGCCGGCCGCGAGCGCGAGCCCGGCGACGTCGCGGCGGCGCATCAGCGTCGCGAACACCGCAAGAACGAGCGCGGCCCAGCCGATGCGCTGCTCGATGAAGGAGCCGATGACCAGCGTGCGCAGTCCGCAGCCGGACTGCCAGGGCGCGGGGTCGCAGGCCGCCGCCATCGCCGGCGGCTCGACCAGAACGAAACGCGCCGTGGCGGCCAGCACGACCGCCGCGCCTGCGATCGCCAGCGCCACCACGAGGGGGCCGCCGGCGCCGCGCTCACCCGGCCGGGCGATGGCGCGCGTCACGGAGTGCGTCCATCGAACGCCCGCAGCAGCAGCGCGGTCAGCTCGTGCATCGGGCCCAGCGACGGGCGTTGCGGCTCGATCCCGGGACGAAAGCCCAGGCTCGCCAGGCGCTGCATCAGCCGCGGGCTCGCGCCGATCACGTGCACCGGCACGTCCCAGGAGGCGCCGGGGCCGCTGACGCCTGCCACCGGCTGGTGGTCGCCGATCAGGATCGTCAGCACCTCGCGCGTGCGCGGCCGCTCGAGGTAGCCGGCAAGCCATCGGTAGGTGTAGTCGATCGCGCGCACGTAGGCCGGGAACAGGTCGAGCCAGTCGGCGCGCTCGGAGAGCGCACGCTCGACATCGGCATCGTCGAACGGCCGGTCGCCGGTCAGCCGCGGCCAGTCGGGCTGGTACGGGGGCACCGGCCGGAACGGGATGTGGCTGTTGATCGTGGCGAAGAACAGCAGCCGCGGCGGCGAGTCGGGACGCAGCGGCAGCAGCTCGTGGTAGCGCGCGATCGCGAACTGGTCCGGAATCGACCAATAGCCGAACTTCGGGCCGCGGTACCCGAGCGCGGGCCCGTCGAGAAAGCGATCGAAGCCGTAGAACACGCGCTCGGGCCACTCCCAGCTGAGCGCCGGATACAGACCGACCGTTTCATAGCCGCGCGCACGGAAGCGGCTGAGCAGGGTCGGACGCGCGGTCGTCAGCAGCAGGTCGTGCCGCGTCGGGTCGCCGAGGTCCAGCCCCGACAGCAGCCCCAGGTGCGCCAGGTCGGAAGCTCCGCCGAACGTCGGCGAGCGGACGAAGGCCGACACCACCTGCCGGCCGCCGGCGGCGATCCGCTCGGCGAGGCGCGAGCGCGCAGGCGCCAGCGCCGCACTGGCCTCGCGGTGCTCGTAGGCGATCGCGCCGTAGGACTCCAGGAACACGAGTTCGACGTCGATGCCGCCGAGCGCCGACAGGTCGGAGTCGAACTCGGCGGGCGACGCCGGCAGGGCGTGCGCCAGCTTCACCGGCGAGAACGCGGTGGCCAGCAGCTCGGCCTGCTTCAGGTAGGTCGGCAGCACCGGCTTGGAGACGTACGGCCAGGTCGCCTGGACACCGGCGTGATTGGCCAAGGACAGCGCGGCGGCGGCGGCGGTCAGCGTGAGCGCGGTGCGCGAGCGCAGCGCCCGCGGCGCGGCCTGCGCGGCAGCCACGGCGAGGGCGAAGCGCAGCCCGCGGTAGAGCGCCGCGAACGCGAGTACGACGGCTGCGACGATCGCCGCGAGCTGCCATGCCGGCAGCCTGCGGGACGCGACCTCGAGGAAGCGCGGCAGTTGCGGTCCGTCCCAGTACAGGTTGAGCGGGCGCCCGAACAGCGCCGGCACCGTCACGTCGACGTAGCGTCCCACGAGCAGCAGCAGGTATCCGCACGCGAACACGGCCAGCAGGCGCGGCGACAAGCCGCCCCGGCGCCACACCACCAGCAGCATCAGCACCCAGGTCCAGACGAACTCCGGAGCGATCCGCGTGTCGGGCTTGATCGCCGGCGTCGGCCACCAGTTCTCGAAGCTCAGTGCGGCGTTCAGCAGCACGAGCGCCAGCAGGCCGGCCGCCAGCCCGCCCCACCCGGCACGCTCCCTCACCGCGTCTGCCGGCCTGCGCGAGGCAGGCGCCCGGTGGCGAGGTATCCCATGCCGAACTGGGTCGGCTCGACCTGCAGCCCTGGCACATCGGCCGCGACGATGTCCCAGGGCGTGCGCAGTTCGCCGCCGATGCCGTTGTAGGCGGCGTTCTTGAAGTACACCCACAGGTTCAGCGGCGAGAGCCAGCCGTCGAAGTACTTGACCCCGGCCACTGCGATGGCGGCCCCCGGCCGGGCCAGCGACAGCAGATGACGCACCGTGGCGCGGGATCGCACGATGTCGTGGGTGTAGTGGAACAGGATCGCGTCGACCGGCTCCGGCAGCACCAGCCGCTGCGCGGCGTCCGGGATCAGGTGCACGTTGGTCCAGCCGTGACGCGCGATCCGCTCGAGCGCACGCGCGCCCATGTCGACGCTGTGCTCGACGCCCCAGACCAGTCCGTCGTCTCCGACCGCCTGGCGCAGCAGCGGCAGGCTCAGGCCGGTGCCGCAGCCGACGTCGAGCACCCGCATGCCGGGCTGCAGGCCGAGCGCCGCCACCGCGCGCTCGCGAATCGGCCAGGTCGGGCCACAGGTGCGGTCATAGCGGGCCGCGTGCCGGCGATACTTGGCGAGGGAGATGCTGCGGATCCTTTCGTCGTCCGCAACCCCGGCGGGGGCGATGCTCATCCGATACCCGTCTGCGTTGATCAGCGCGCATTAGACAGCGCCCGTCGGCGCCAGGCAACCGAACCGGCCTCGGCGCGAGGGTCATCCGGCGCCGTCGTCCGGCGTCGTCGTCCGGCGTCGTCATCCGGCGTCACTTCCCGGCAGCGAAGAAGTGCTTCAGGTCTTCGCGTTTCTCCGTCAGGTACTCGTCGAGTTCGAGTTCGTGCAATTGCGCCGCATAACGCTCGGTCAGCGCGAACCAGGCGCGCATGCGCGCCTCCATGCGCTCCGTGGGCGACCCGGAGTCCACGCTGCAGTGGGCGAGCAGCGCCAGGTAGTAGCGCATCACGTTGCGCTCGAGCGAACCGCGTTCGCCGCGCACGTACTGCGGCCGGCCATCGGGTCCGCGGCCGGTGACCGAGAAGCCGATCTTCGATCGGCCGGCCGTGGCCAGGTAGGCCTGCATCGCAAGCCGGGCCATCGTGCCGAAACCGTACGAGTAGCCCAGGCGCACGAACGTGCGGCCGCCCTCGATCGGCACGGCTTCGAAGACGATGCGGTAGTCGTGCGTCGACAGCGGCCCCTTCGCCGCACCGAGCGTCATGCGCAGATACCCCGCCGCGGACTCAGTGCGCATCGCGTAGGTGATCGCATGCATCATCGCCGACGCCTGCGCGCGCTTGGGCCCGATCGTCAGGGTCAGCGCAGCCCCGTCGGCAAGCTTCGACGGCTGGCAGGCATGCACGTTCAGATGGAGGATCAGGAACTCGCAGACGACATCCGGCGACCGGAACGTCGCCGCGACGACCTGGAACGGGTACGCCACCTCGGCGTGCAGCTCGCCCTCGAGCCGGTCCTCTCCCTCCTTCGAGCTCAGCACCAGCGGCTCACCGAAGGGGCTGGCGCGCAGTTGCGGCTGCAGCTCGACCCGCCTGGCCAGCAACGCGGAAACGGCTGCCTGCGGCTGAGCCTGCAGCTGCGGATGTGCCTGCGCCTGCGCGGCGGCGGGTGCAGCAGCGACCGTCGACACAGCCGCGACCACCAATGCAAGAAGTGCTGCGGCGAACCGGCGACGCCCGCCGCGCCGGCCTGGTTGCCGCGCCATCACACCGCGCGGCGCCGCGCACGCACGCGAGGCTCGCTCACGCTGGCCGCACGCACCCGGGCCGCGCACACCCGGCCGGCCCGGTCACGCGCGGGCACGCGCCGTCGTCACGCCCAGACCACCGGCCCCTTCTCCTGATACCAGCGCTCGAGCTGCGAGGCCACCGAGGCCTCGACCTTCGCACGCTTGACCTTCATCGTCGGCGTCAGGAGCCCGTTCTCGACGGTCGGCGGATCGCTCGCGATCACCAGCATCTTCAGCTGCTCGTAGTCGGCGACCCGCCGGTTCACGTCATCGAGCAGCTGCCTGAGTTCACGCTCGACCTCCGACCGCACACCCGGCTCGCTGAGCCGCGGACGCAACTCCTCGGAGAGCACCACCAGCGCATAGGCAGCCGGCTGGCCGACCCCCGAGACCATCGCCATCTCGATCATCGAATTTTCGCCGAGCATGTTCTCGATGGGGGCGGGCGCGACGTACTTGCCCTTGGCGGTCTTGAAGAGCTCCTTGGCGCGCCCCGTGAGCTTGAGCAACCCCTTCGGGGTTCGCTCGCCCAGGTCGCCGGTGCGGAAGAACCCGTCCGGCGTGAAGGACTCGGCGGTGAGCTCGGGCTGCTTGTAATAGCCGATCATCTGGCCGGGCGACTTGATCAGCACCTCGCCGTCGTCGCTGATCCTCACCTCGACGCCCGGGTAGGGGATGCCCACGTAGCCGGGCTCGTGCGCGTTCGCGCGCGACACGTGCGAGTAGGCGAAGTCCTCCGTCATGGCGTAGCCCTCCATGAGGTTCAGGCCCAGCCGGTGGTACCAGGAGATGACCTCTGGCGGGATCGGCGCCGAGCCGCTGCCGGCCAGGCGGACCTGGTCGAGGCCCAGGCCATCGAGGATCTTGCGACGGACGATGTTGTTCAGGATCGGGATCTTCAGCAGCAGGTCGAGCTTCTTCTGCGGCATCTTGTGCTGCACACCGTGCTGGAACTTCACCCACAGCCTGGGCACCGAGATGAACAGCGTGGGGCGCGCGCGACGCACGTCCTGCACGAAGGAGTCGAGCGTCTCGGCGAAGAACACGTGGGGCCCCGCGACGAAGGACGCGCACTCCACGAAGGCGCGTTCGAAGACGTGCGCGAGCGGCAGGTAGGAGATCAGCCGGTCCTCGGGCGTGTACTTCTCGCTCTCCACGATGCTGACCGCCGCGCGCGAGATCCGGCCGACGCTGTGCATCACGCCCTTGGGGGTGCCGGTGGAGCCCGAGGTGTAGATGATCATCCCGAGATCGTCGGGGCCGCTCAGCGGGCGGCCCTCCAACGGCGCGGTGCGCGCGACGATGTCGTCCCACTTGTCGTAGGGGGTGTCCGGCGCCAGCGGCAGCGCGATCCGCGGCATGCCGGCCGGCACACCGGGCTCCTGGCGCGGCCAGTCGTCGAGCTTGCCGACGAACAGCAGCTTGGAATCGCTGTGCTCGAGAACGTAGCGGACGGTGTCGGGCCCTTCCGTGGGGAAGATCGCCACCGTGGTGCCGCCCGCCATCCAGATGGCCAGCTCGGCGATGAAGAAGTGCGCACAGTTCTTCGAAAGGAGTCCGACGTGCGCCCCGTCGCAGACCCCCATCTGCCGGAGGTGCGCCGCCATCCGGCGAGCCTGGCCGACGACCTCTCCCCAGGTGTAGTCGACGGTCTTGCCTCCGCCGTACGGCTGGGTCAGGAAGACCTGGCCCGGGTGGTCGCGCTCGTGGTCGTAAACGTACTCCAGAATCGGGGTCAGCTTCGGGCACGGTCTTCTCCATCCTGGATATCTGGCACCAAACCTGCGTCGTTGCCGGCCTGCTCTCCTATCGTATCTAGCCTACTCGCTTCGGATCGCGGGGCCGAACGCGGCCGTCAAGACCCCGCGCTTCAGTCGGAAGATCGCGCTCGGACATTGATACCATCGCGGCCCGATCCAGTCGCCACCCGCCCTCGCGAGGCGTTTCCCGCTCCGGCGACGAACGCCGCACGCCCCTGGAATTTTTCGCATGTTTCGCAGCCTCCGCAGTCCCGAGATCCTTCTCACCACCCTGGCCGCCGCCGGCATCCTGATGATCACGATGGGCACGCGCCAGTCGCTCGGCCTGTTCGTGCGGTCCGCTGAACACCTCGACCGGCCTGGGCATCGCGACGATCAGCCTCGCGATGGCGATCGGCAGTTCACGTGGGGGCTCGTGCAGCCGATCGCCGGCATCCTCGCCGACCGTTACGGACCGCGACGCGTGCTGGTCGGCGGCCTGGCTGCTGCTGGCGCTGGGCTAGCGCGATCACGCCCTTCACGGACACGGACCTGGGCCTGATCCTGGCGCTCGGCCTGCTCATCGGCCATCGGCTCGGGCGCCGGCAGCTTCTCGGTGCTGATCGGCGCGGCCACACAGCGCCTGCCCGCCGGAGGCGCGCCCGTCGGCCTCGGGCGTCATCAATGCCGGCGGCTCCTTCGGCCAGTTCGTCTTCGCCCCGATCCTGCAGAAGCTGATCCAGGTCTTCGGCTGGATGGGCGCGATGTGGGCGCTGGCCGCGATCACGCTGGCCGCGCTGCCGCTGAGTGGTCGCCTGTCCCGGCCGCGCGGTCAAGCGCTGCCGCGCCGGACGCACAGGTCGCGCCGCGACGCCGGCATTCGCGCGGCGATGCACGAGCGCCATCGGCGACCGCAGCTACCTGCTGCTGCACGCCGGCTTCTTCACCTGCGGTTTCCACATCGCCTTCCTCGTCACGCACCTGCCGGGCGAAGTCGACCTGTGCGGCCTGCCGCCGTCGGTCGCGAGCTGGTCGCTGGCGATCATCGGGCTGTCCAACATCGTCGGCAGCCTGTACGCCGGCTCGCTGGGTGGCGAAATATCGCAGCAAGTACGTGCTCTTCTCGATGTACGGCTCGCGCGCGCTGCTGGTCGCCTGGTACCTGGCGATCGCCGCGCACCGAACTGACCTTCTACATGTTCGCCGATCGGCCTCGGCTTCACCTGGCTGGCGACCGTGCCTCCGACCGCGGCGATCGTCGGCAAGCTGTTCGGCGTGCGCTACCTGGCGACCCTGTTCGGGCTGACGCTGCTGTCGCACCAGATCGGCGGCTTCCTCGGCGCCTGGCTGGGCGGACTGGCGATCACGCACCTCGGCGACTATCAGCTGGATGTGGTACGCCGACATGGCGCTCGCCGCGCTGGCCGCGATCGCGAACCTGCCGATCCGCGAGGCGCCGGTGCGCGCGGCAAGGGCCTAACCGCGCGGGTAGGCGCCCGCGGTCACAGGCTCGGGTGGTTGCCCCCCGACACCGCCAGGATCTCGCCGGTCATGAACGACGACTCGTCGCCCGACAGGAAGGCGACGACGTCGGCGATCTCGGCCGGCAGGCCGGGCCGGGCAAGCAGGCACCTCTGCAGGAAGCGGGCGCGCTCCTCGTCGGACAGGCGCTCGACGACGCTGGTCTGGATCAACCCGGGCGCGATGCAGTTCACGTTGACGTGCGGCGCGAACTCCTGGGCAAGGCTGCGCGTGAACGAGGCGACGGATGCCTTCGCCGCCGCGTAGTCGGCCTGTCCGCCTTCGCCGGCGAACACCACCGACGCGACGTTGACGATGCGGCCCTGGCGGCGCGCGAGCATGCCGGGCGCGACCAGCTGCACCAGGTGGAAGCCCGGCTTCAGGTTCAGCGCGAAGGTCGCGTCCCAGCGCTGCTCGTCCATCTCCAGGAACGGCGTGTACAGACTCGTCGAGCGGATGCCGCCGACGACGTTGACCAGGATGTCGATGCGACCGAACGCCGCGGTGGCCAGCGCGACGACCTCGGCGCAATCGGCGCGCTCGATCGCATTGGCGCGATGCGCCACGACCCGGCAGGAGGGGTGCGCCTGCGCCACGGCATCGACGGCGCCCTGCAGGCGGCAGCCGAGATGTCGGTCAGCACGAGGTGCGCGCCTTCGGCGGCGAGCTTAAGCGCGACGGCGCTGCCCATCGGGCCTCCGGCGCCGGTCACCAGCGCGATGCGTTCAGCGAGTCTGCTCATTTCGATCCCCATGTTCGTGACAGCGGTTTCATCGCCGGCCAGCCGGGCGATCCGACGCGCAGCCCGGCGGTGCCGCCGGCGGCAGCCGATTGAACCACGACGCCGGGCCGGCCCCTAGCATCCCGGCACCCGGCGGGCCGCGTCGCGGCGGGCGGTTACCATCCCGCGTGTCACGAACACAGACCACCGGAGTCACCGATGAATTTCGTCAAGACCGTCCTCGCCGCCGCGGCGCTCACTTTCGCCGCCGGCGCCTCGTTCGCGCAGTCGTACCCGACGAAACCGATCCGCTGGATCGTTCCGTACACCCCGGGAGGCATCACCGACAACGTCACGCGCATGGTGACCGCGAAGATGCAGGCCTCGCTGGGCCAGAACATCGTCGTCGAGAACAAGCCCGGCGCCAACTCGATCATCGGCGTCGAAACGGCAGCCAAGGCGCCGGCCGACGGCTACACGATCGTGACGGTGATCGCGGCGCACGCGGCCAACGCCACCCTGTACCAGGGCCGACTGCCGTTCGACCCGGTCAAGAGCCTGGTGCCGGTGTCGCTGGCCGCGGTCGCGCCGCTGATCCTGACCGCGAACAATGCCTTCCCCCCGAAGGACGTGCGCGAGCTGATCGCCTACGCGAAGGCCAACCCCGGCAAGGTGTCGTTCGGATCCTCGGGTATCGGCGCCGCCGCGCACCTCACCACCGAGCTGCTCAAGCAGACCGCGGGCATCGACATGGTCCACGTGCCGTACAAGGGCACCGCGCCCGCGCTGACCGACCTGATGTCCGGCAACATCCAGATCCTGATCGACGTGCCAAGCACGCATGATGCCGCACGTGCGCGGCGGCAAGATCAAGGCGCTGTCGATGTTCTCCGAGAAGCGCCTGCCCTCCGCCCCGGAGGTGCCGACGATGGCCGAAGCCGGCGGACCGCCGCTGCTGGCCTCGACCTGGGTGATGTTCCTCGCGCCCGCCGGCACGCCGCGCGACATCGTGAACAAGCTGTCGCAGGCGGTGTCCGACGCGGTGAAGTCGCCCGAGGTGACCGGCAAGCTCAATGATCTGGGCATCATCCCGGTCGGCAACTCGTCGGAACAGGCGGCGAAGTTCCTCGCCGACGAGATCGCGCAGTGGGGGCGCGTGATCTCGACCGCAGGCGTGAAGGCCGACTGACGCGCAATCGCGGCGCTCGTCCGGCTCCGGTCGGCGAGCGGCGCGCCGCTGCCGACGGCGTGCGGCCGGTCAGCCGCCGAAGCCGTCGGCGACCAACACCTCGATCAGGCTCGGGCCGTCGCGCTGCGCCGCCTCGCGCAGTGCCGGCCGGATGTCCGCGCCGTCGGTGACCCGACGAGCCGGCACTCCGAGGGACTGTGCGAGCCCGACGAAATCGATTGCCGGATCGCGCATGTCCATGCCGACGAACCGGTCGGTGGCCCGCATGGACACCAGCCGCTCCTTCAGGATCCGGTAGCTGCGGTTGTTGGCGATCACGTAGGTGATCGGCAACTTCAGGTGCGCGGCCGTCCACAGTGCCTGCACGCCGTACATGGCGCTGCCGTCGCCGATCAGCGCGATCACGCGCCGGCCGGGCAGCGCAAGGCTGACGCCGACCGCGCCGGGCACGCCGAACCCGAGGCCGCCGCTGGCCAGGCCGTAGAAGCGACTGGCGATCCGCGACGTGCAGGAACCCGGGCAAGGATCCGCCCGAAGTGAGCGCCTCTTCGATCACCACCGAGTCGCGGCCGAGCTGGTCGCACGATCTGCAGCACCAGGTAGCGCGGATCGATCGGCGCCGCCGCGGCCTCGCGCCGTCGCCTGAGCGGCGGCCTTCACGCGCTGCGCTGTCCAGTTGCGCGCGCGCAGATCCTCGAGACGCGATGCGGCACGCGACGCGGCATCGGGCGAACGCTTCGCGCGCACCACCGGAAGCAGCGCGCGCAGGGTCTGCTTCACGTCCGCCTGCACCGCCAGGTCGGTGCGGTAGTTCTTGCCGAGCTCCCAGGGCTTCTCGCTGACGTGCACGACCGGCAAGACCGGGCGGCAGCGGCTCGACCGGGCTGTAGACCGACATGCGCAACAGGTCGCGCGCCCAGGCACAGCAGCAGGTCGTAGGGCTCGAGCGCCGCGCGCACCTGCTTCTGGCTGCGCGTCAGCGCGCCGAGGTACGCGGGATGCGCGGTCGGGAACTGCGCGCTGTAGGGCACCGGCTCCGGCGTGCACGGCCGCGCCGAGCAGTTCGGCGAGCTCGCCGGCCTCGGCGAAGGCGTCGCGCGTGGCGAGCTCGTGGCCGGCGACGATCACCGGTGCGCGTGCCGCGAGCAGCATGTCGGCAAGCCTGGCGAGCGTCTCGTCCGCTGGGCCGGGTCGCGCTGTCGATGCGCACCGAACGTCCCAGATCGAGGTCGGCTTCGGCGTCGAGCACGTCGCCCGGCAGACTGATGAACACCGGCCCGGTCGGCGGCGTCATCGCCACCTTGGCGGCGCGCCGCACGATCCGCGGCAGGTCCTCGACGCGCGTCGGCTCGACCGCCCACTTGACCAGCGGCTGCGCGATCGGCACCAGCGGGTCGTACAGCAGGGGCTCGAGCAGGCCGTGCCCCTGTTCCTGCTGCCCGGCCGTGACGATGATCGGCGAGTTGGAGAACTTGGCGTTGTACAGCGCCCCCATCGCATTGCCGAGCCCGGGCGCGACGTGCACGTTCGCCGCGGTCAGGCGGCCGGACGCGCGGGCATAGCCGTCGGCCATGCCGAGCACCACGGATTCCTGCAGGCCCAGCACGAACTGCAGTTGCGGATGGTCCGGCAGCACCTCCATGATCGGCAACTCGGTGGTGCCGGGGTTGCCGAACAGGTGGCTGACGCCCTCGTCGGCGAGGATCTGCAGGAAGGCCGCGCGGCCGGAGATTCGGGGCATGATGGTCGACCGGAAGGTGAGGGGTCAGCGCGACGGGTCGCGCACGGCGCCGGCTTCGCCGGTGCTGCCGCGATTGACGCCCGCCCGCCGCAGCATCACGTTGTCGGCGCCGGCCCCGAACATCGCCACCCCCTGGGCGATACGTCCGCCGTCGACGACGACGGTCTCGCCGACGACGAAACGCGCGTCCTCCGAGCACAGAAACGAGACGACCGATGCGATGTGCTCGGGCGCGCCGCGCTCGGGCCACGGTTGCTCGGTCAGCGAGGGCTTGAGGTGCTCGGGACGCCCGCGGTGCAGCAGCGGAGTCATGATGGTGCCGGGCGCCACGCCGTTGACGCGGATGCCATGCCCGGCGAACTCGACCGCGACGCTCTCGGTCATGCTGATCACCGCCGCTTTCGCCGCGGAGTAAGCGTGCGAGCCGGCGCCGCCGGTGATGCCGGCGATCGACGCGGTGACGACGATGGCGCCGCCGCCGGCACGACGCATCGGCGCCGAGCAGTGCTTCATGCCCAGGAACACGCCGCGCACCAGCACGTGGAAGGTGTAGTCCCACTCATCGACGGTGGTGTCGGCGATCGGCCCGAAGGCTCCGCCCACCCCCGCGTTCAGGAACGCGAAGTCCAGGCGCCCGAAGCGATCGAGCGCGACCGCGACCATCGCGGCGTTGTCGGCCTCGGACGCGACGTCGGCCCGCACTGTGGCGACGCGATCGGACGCGCCCTTCGCACGCGCCAGGGCTTCGGTCTCGCGGGCGGTCGCCTCGTTGTAGTCGGCGATCACCACACGGGCGCCCTCTTCGACGAACCGCAGCACCGTCGCGCGGCCGATCCCGCTGCCGCCGCCCGTCACCAGCATCACCTTGCCGTCGAATCGCCGCTCGGTCATCGTCCTCCGCCTCCGCCCTTGCCTTAGTCTCGTCGTGGTCCGCCGCGAGCATACCGCGGCGCGGCGACAGCGGGCATCGGTCAGGCCGGCACGAACACGTTGCGGCCGTCCTCGGAGCGCGACACCGTGCCCGGCCGGTTCAGGCTGTCGCGATTCTGCAGGTCCCAGAGCACGGCCGGCTCGGCCGGAACGTTGGCCAGGAATCGTTCTCCGGTCGCGTCGAGCCTGCCGAACACCAGCCCGTACTCCGGTCCGCTGCGGCCGTGCATCACGGTGTAGGTTTCGACCTTCGCCGCGCCGGACGGGGTCTCGGTAAAAGGCGCCTTGGGCAGCGCATCGAGCTGCGCCTGCAGCACCCCGGGACGCTCGCGCGTCCACGTGCCCGGCACCGGCGTCGTCGAGTAGACGCCGAACGAGTGCTTGGTCACGTAGTTGCCGTTGGCGGTGACCAGGCCGAAGCTGCCCGGCTTCGATCGCACGCGACGGATCATCTCCGAGATGGAGTGCGTCACGTAGTTGTTGCCCGGCCCGCCGAAGAACGGCAGCCCGCCGGTGATGGTCAGACCGCGCGGGTCGTCCTCGGCCAGGCCGAGCTCCTGGCAGCCGATCTCGACGGCCGACGCGAAGCAGCTGTAGAGGTCGAGGAACGTCATGTCCTGAAGCTTGCGGCCGGCCATCGCCAGCGCCTTGCGCGACACCTCGCGGATCGCCGGCGACGAGTGCAGGTCGATGCGATCGGACACGTACCAGTGGTCGTGCCCGTCGGCGCAGCCGTGCAGGAAGACCCATTTGCTTTCCGGAACGCCGAGCCTGCGCGCGGTGCCGGCCGAGGTCATCACCACGGCGGCGGACTGGTCGATGAACGCGTTCGAGTTCATGTAGCGCGGATACGGAAAGCCGATCCAGCGGTTCTCTGCGTCGACCGTGATCAGGCGCTCGGCGGTGAACGCCTCGCGGCGCGTCGCCAGCGGGTTGGCCGCGGCGACCCGGCTGAACCCGGCCATCAGCTTGCCGATCGCCTTCATGTGCTCGTCGATCGAACGGCCGCGGGCGCCGCGGATCGCGTTCTCGAACAGCGGGTACATCGCGATCGCGGCCCGCATGTTGTGCTTGTCCTCGTGATCGCTCCAGCCCCGGCGCGGATCGCCGATCAGTTCGGGCGTGCCGCCCGGATCCTCGGCCCAGGACACCGGCAACTTCGCGCGTTCGGCCCCGTACTGGGTGCGCAGGGCTTCGCCGCCGCACAGCAGCGCACCCTTCATCTCGCCGCGCGAAATCGCCTCCGCGAACATGTTGAGCAGGTACTGCGGCATGTTGCCGCCGTTCCAGCTGTAGATCAGGCGGCCGGGGTTCAGGCCGAGCCGGTTCGCGATGCTCTTCGGCGCGTTGGTCGAGGCGCCGAGCTTGGTCGCGAAGCGATGCGAAGTGTCGGAGAACAGCCGGATCATCGCCAGCGTGTCGATCGCCTCGCCGATGCGGCCGGACCCGGAGTCGTCCAGCGCCATCCGCGACGCCTGAGCGATCAGGTCGTACGGCGAACGCCCCTTCTCGAAGGGGGTGTCCATGTCGGTGACGTCTGCGCACCCGACCAGGACCGGCATGTTGTCTTCGACCTGCTTCATCACACTGCTCTCCTCGTTGACGACGGCGGCCGCTGACTGTCGGGCCGCCCTTGCGGTCGAGGCTAGCACACTGCGACGGCGGGCTCCCGGGTGCGGCTGTCGATCCAGACGAACAGCTCGTCGAGCGGCAGAGGCTTGCTCAGGTGATACCCCTGAACCATGTCGCAGCCCATCTCGCGCAGCATGTCGAGCGTCGCCCGGTCCTCGACGCCTTCGGCGATCACCTTCATGTCGAGGCTGTGGGCCAGCGTGATCGTCGAGCGCACGATCGCCGCGTCCTGCTCGTCGACGATCATGTCGCGCACGAAGGTGCGGTCGACCTTCAGGAAGTCCATCGGCAGGCGCTTCAGGTGCGCCAGCGACGAGTAGCCGGTGCCGAAGTCGTCGATCGCCAGCCCGACGCCGCGGCGGTCGAGACGGTCGAGCAGATGGGCCACCTGCGCCGGGTCGTGCATGATCGTCGTCTCGGTGATCTCCAGCTCGATGTCCTCGTGCCGAAGGCCGTGCGCCGCGATCAGCCGCTCGATGTCGTTGACGCAGCGATCGTCGACCAGGTTGCGCGCCGACAGGTTCAGCGCCACCGATTGCTTCAGGCCGCGTGCGCGCAGGCGGGCGCAGTCGCCCATCGCCAGGTCCATCACCGCGCGCGTGAACGGGTGGATCACTTCGCTCGCCTCGGCCAGCGCCATGAACGAGCCCGGGAACAGCAGACCGAGCTTCGGGTGCCGCCAGCGCACGAGCGCCTCGAAGCCGGCGATCGCGCCGGTGCGCAGGTCGAGCTTGGGCTGGTAGTGCATCACCAGTTCGCCGCGCGTGATCGCGTCCCCCAGCTCGGCCACCAGCGCGAGGCGCTGTGGCGAGTGGACGTCGGCGTCGCGGTCGTACAGCACGACGCCGAGGGCGTTCCCCTTGGCCTGGTACATCGCGACGTCGGCCGCCCGCAGCAGGCCGTGGCTGTCGGTGCCGTGCTCCGGGTACATCGCCACGCCGACGCTGGCGCCGACCTTCAGGCTCATGCCGTCGACGTCGAACGGCCGCACCAGCGCCTCGCGGATCGCGCTGGCGCGGGCCAGCGCCTGCTCGGCCGATCCGGCGTCGTGCAGCAGCACGGCGAACTCGTCGCCGCCGAGGCGGCAGGTCAGAGCGCCGGCGAAGCCCACCGTTTCGGACAGCCGCTGCGACAGCGCTCCCAGCAGCTGGTCGCCGATGTGGTGACCGAGCGTGTCGTTGACATCCTTGAAGCGGTCGAGATCGAGCAGCATCATCGACGGCCGCGCGCCATCGCCCAGCGTCAGCCGGGCGAACTCGTCGTGCAGGGCGACGCGGTTCGGCAGGCCGGTCAGCGAGTCGTGGCACGCCTGATGCCGCAGCTGCTCGAGGCGGCGCGCATTGGCGATCGCCATCGACAAGGTGCGCGAGACCGCCTCGAAGGTCTCCATCTCCACTTGTCCGCTGTCGGCGATCGCGCCCGGCGGGTAGAACAGCGCGATGCACCCGAGAGCCGCGTCGCCGTCGAGCAGCGGCATCACGATGGCGCTGCCCAGGCCGCGATCCAACAGCGCCGCCCGGATCGTCGGATTGAAGTCGGGCTCGGCCGCGATGTCCTGCGTCACCAGCGGCCGGCGCTGCTCGATGCCGCGCCTGCTCCAGCTGTTGGCGACGCTCACGCGCGCCGCGATCCGCGCGTACTCGTCGTCCAGTCCCTGCTGTGCGATCAGCTGCGAATGGGTTCCGTCCCGCTCGATCAGATAGGTCACGACGCCGGATGCGCGGGTGACGGCTCGCACCACGTCGATCGCCGCCCGCAGGATCGACGGGATGTCGGAGACGGCATAGACACGCGAGGACAGTTCGCTCAACAGCCGCAGGCTCTCGTTGCGCGCCGTCAGCGCGGCCTCGGTGCGTTTTCGCTCGGTGACGTCGACGTCCATGCAGACATAACTCGGAACGCCGCGATGTCCCGGAATCGCGAACATCGTCGACGACACCCAGCGCATGCTGCCGTCCCGGCAGCGAACCCGGAACTCCTCGGGCCCATGGCAGCCGGCGCCGGGCGCGAGGCCGCGCATGACCTCGATCGCGGCATCGGCCTCGTCGGGCGATATGAACAGTTCACCGAGGCGGACACCCGCCGCATCGCGGGCCGACCAGCCGAACAGGGCTTCCGACGCCCGGTTCCAGTACAGCACCCGGCCGTCGCCGTCGTACCACTGGATCGCAACGTTCGGTGTGTTCTCCAGTGTGGCGCGCATGCGCGCCTCGGAGCGCTGGCGCGCGGACAACT
Organism: uncultured beta proteobacterium; assembly: GCA_963849015.1. GTDB lineage: Bacteria > Pseudomonadota > Gammaproteobacteria > Burkholderiales > Burkholderiaceae_E > Quisquiliibacterium. The sequence continues at coordinate 35,612 of CAWKFK010000003.1, read as the reverse complement.
CGTGTTCCAGCCGCCGCGCGCCGGTGTTCACCGCATCGAGCTGGTGCAGAAACCGGCTGTGCGCGTGCACACCCATCAGCGACGACACCGGAATCACCAGCAACAGCACCAGCCAGTAGTCCGTCACGCTGCGCGGCAGCGGGACCAGCCACCCCTGCCACTCGAGCAGCGCCATCGCCGTGACGCCCGCGAAGGCGAATCCGCCCAGCAGAAAGGTCTCCCGCCGGCCGAGGAACCAGCCCGCCATCACCAGCAGCGCAGGCGTCGCCAGCACCAGAGGCGTGCGCACCCCGCTCGCGAGGAACCCCTGCACGACGCAGGCGGCGAGGGCGCAGAACAGGAACATGCGCACGGCCGCCTGCACACCGCGGCGGCGCAGGATCACCAGCGCAGCCGAGCAGACGACCGCGATCGCGTACCGCGGCCACATCCGGCCGGGATCGTCGTGGCCGAGGGCATGACCCGCGAAGATCGTGACCAGCACCAGGGCCAGGGTCAGCGCGAGCACGAAGCGCAGCATCCACTCGCCGCGATCCTCGATCATCTCGGCGAACGGAACCTGGCCTGCCATCGTCGGCTGCGCGGGCTCGTGATCCGCCCGCTCGCGTGCTGTCATCGAGCTCTCCCGGGGCCGGCGCGCGGTGCGCCCGCCCCGACCTGTCTGCGTCAAGTTTCGGTATGCTCCGCGATCACTTGAGCGGCGGGGCCGCCCGGCACGGGGCACGGCACCCGGGGGCCGATGAACGGCCCCCACGGCGTGCATCCGAGCGAACGCCGGAGCCCTTTGAGCCGCCGAATCCCGGTATCGTTTCGCCGACAGCAACACGACCACCCTGGAGACCCGGATGAACGCCTCCCTCGCCGCCTACCGAGCCGCGCGCGACTTCCTGTTCACGCACCGCACCGACTACGACGCCGCCTGCGCCGGCTTCCGCTGGCCGAAGCTGGACCAGTTCAACTGGGCGCTCGACCACTTCGACGACCTGGCACGGAACAACCACTCGCCGGCGCTGTGGATCGTCGGCGACGACGGCAGCGAGCAGAAGCTCTCCTTCGCGCAGATGAGCGCGCGCTCGAACCAGGTCGCCAACCACCTGGAGGCCCTGGGCGTGCAGCGCGGCGACCGCGTGCTGCTGATGCTGGGCAACGAAGTGCCGCTCTGGGAGCTGATGCTGGCGTGCATCAAGATCGGCGCGGTGATGATCCCGGCCACCGCGCTGCTGTCGCGTGACGACCTGCTCGACCGGCTCGAACGCGGGCAGGTCCGGGTCATCGTCACCAATTCGGCCAACACCGGCAAGTTCGACGGTATCGCCGACCGGCAGATCCGCCTGGTCGTCGACCAGCCCGTCGCCGGCTGGAACAATTTCGCCGACGCCTACCGCGCCAGCCCCGTCTACACAGCGAAGCGCCCGACGCAGGCCGACGAGCCGCTGCTGCTGTACTTCACGTCGGGCACCACCAGCAAGCCGAAGCTGGTGGAGCACAGCCACCAGAGCTACCCGGTCGGCCACCTGTCGACGATGTACTGGATCGGCCTGCAGCCCGGCGACGTGCACTGGAACATCTCGTCGCCGGGCTGGGGAAAGCATGCGTGGAGCTGCTTCTTCGCGCCCTGGATCGCCGGCGCCTGCGTGTTCATCTTCAACTACGCGCGCTTCGACGCCAAACGCGTGCTGAACGTGCTGGTCGACAAGCAGGTGACGACGCTGTGCGCGCCGCCGACCGTCTGGCGCATGCTGATCCAGGAGAAGATGGGCGACTACCCGGTGAAGCTGCGCGAGTTGCTGTCGGCGGGCGAGCCGCTGAACCCGGAGGTGATCGAGCAGGTGCGCGCCGCCTGGGGCCTGACGATCCGCGACGGCTTCGGCCAGACCGAGACCACCGCGGTGGTCGGAAACCCGCCCGGGCAGAAGATCAAGTTCGGCTCGATGGGCCGGCCGCTGCCCGGCTACAAGGTCGTGCTGCTCGACCCGCAGGACCAGCCCGCCGACGAGGGCGAGATCTCCTTCGAACTGGCCGAGCGCCCGTCCGGGCTGATGCTGGGCTACGCCGGCGACGAGGCGAAGACCGCCGAGGTCACGCGTGCCGGTCACTATCACACGGGCGACGTCGCCCAGCGCGACGCGGACGGCTACATCACCTATGTCGGGCGGGCCGACGACGTGTTCAAGGCCAGCGACTACCGCATCAGCCCCTTCGAACTCGAAAGCGTGCTGATCGAGCATCCCGCGGTGGCCGAGGCGGCGGTGGTGCCGTCACCCGACGCGCTGAAGCTCGCCGTGCCCAAGGCCTTCGTGATGCTGACCGCCGGTCACGCGCCCAACGCCGCCACCGCCCGCGACATCCTGATGTTCTGCCGCGACAAGCTGGCCCCGTACAAGCGCATCCGCCGGCTCGAATTCCTCGATCTGCCGAAGACCATCTCCGGCAAGATCCGCCGCGTCGAGATGCGCCAGAAGGAGCAGGCCCGCGCGATGCCGGTGGTGAAGGCCGAGGGCGAATATTTCGACGACGAGTTCCGCGACGCTTGAATGCGCTGCGCCGGCCCGGGCGGACGCCTGCGGCCGGCGGCGCGACCCACGAATCCCCGAGGAGACTGCATCACCATGGAAACCGTACGCCTGGGCCGCACCGGCCTCGAGGTGTCGCGCCTGTGCCTGGGCTGCATGAGCTACGGCGATGCCCGAGCGCGGCAACCACGCGTGGACGCTTGCCGAAGAGCAGAGCCGGCCGTTCATCCGGCAGGCGCTCGAGCTCGGCATCAACTTCTTCGACACCGCCAACGTCTACTCCGACGGCACCAGCGAGGAGATCGTCGGCCGGGCGCTGAAGGAGCTTCGCCCGCCGCGACGAGGTCGTGATCGCCACCAAGGTGCACGGCCGATGCGGCAAGGGCCCGAACGGCGCAGGCCTGTCGCGCAAGGCGATCCTGGCCGAGATCGACGACAGCCTGCGCCGCCTCGGCACCGACTACGTCGACCTCTACCAGATCCACCGCTGGGACTCCGCGCACGCCGATCGAGGAGACGCTGGAGGCGCTGCACGACGTCGTCAAGGCCGGCAAGGCGCGCTACATCGGCGCCTCGTCGATGTACGCGTGGCAGTTCGCCAAGGCGCTGTACCTGGCCGAGCGGCACGGCTGGACCCGCTTCGTCATCGATGCAGAACCACTACAACCTGCTCTACCGCGAGGAAGAGCGCGAGATGCTGCCGCTGTGCCGCGACCGAGGGCATCGGCGTGATCCCGTGGAGCCCGCTGGCGCGCGGCCGGCTGACCCGCGACTGGGACGACCGCAGCGCCCGTACCGAGACCGACGAGTTCGGCCGCACGCTGTACGCGAAGACCGGCGATGCCGACCGCAAGGTCGTCGAGGCGGTGGCCCGGGTTGCCGCGGCGCGCGGCGTTCCGCGCGCCCAGGTGGCGCTGGCCTGGGTGCTGCAGAAGCCCGGTGATCACCGCGCCGATCGTCGGCGCGACCAAGCTGCAGCACCTCGACGACGCCGTTGCGGCGCTGTCGCTGAAGCTGTCGGCCGAGGAGATCGCCGCGCTCGAGGCGCCGTACGTGCCGCACGCGGTCGTCGGGCACGCCTGAGCCCGGGCGGCCCTGCGGCAGGCAGCGACCGCTGCACGGCCAGGCGCGGACGGCCGTCAGCCGAGCAGGCGCGTGCGGTACTCCAGGTGCGCCCGCGCCAGCGGCCGGTCGTCGAGCGCCTTCACGTACCGGTCGAGCAGCTTCATCACCTTGCCCGCCGGGTAGCCGAGCCGCGCGAAGGCCATGCCGCGGTCGAAGACCTCGCCGTAGTGCGTGATCAGCCCGCCGCCGATGCGGAAGCGGCTCATGCCGTCGAACATCATCAGCCGGCCGGCGCTTTCGGGTTCGCGCGACAGGTAGCTGAAGCAGTAGCTCGCGTAGCCGAGCCCGTCGACGAACACCGGGTCGACGAACTGCCAGCAGAACCGTTCGCCGCCGACGTGGAAGCGGTCGAGCATCGCGGCGATCTCGGCGCGGCCGCGATGCTCGCCGAAGAAATAGTCGTCGTAGCAGCCGTCTTCGGCGAACAGCGCCGCCAGGCCGTTCGAGTCGTGCGCGCCGACCGCGGCGGCGAAACGCTCGAGGATCGAGGGAAAGCTCATGAGTGCTCCGTTCGGTCGATGGAAGTGGTGGGGCTCAGCCGCTGCTCGACGATCCCGTCGAGCCGAAGCCGCCGCGACGGATCGCGCCCGTCGAAGCGGTGATGCCTGCGGCGCGCGCCGACGCGACGTAGCGCTGGTGCGCCGCGGCGATCGGCGTCGGCACCCGGGCGACCGCGGCCGGCACGATCGCCATCGCGCGCCCCCGGTTCGCCGCGCGCGCGGCCGCGGCCGGGTCGTCGCGCCAGCTGCCGTCGCGGGCGTAGATGCGGCCTGCCTGCGTGAACCAGGGCCCCCAGAACATCGTCAGCCCGGAGCCGCCGCGATAGCCCGACGCGGGCGAGCCGCTGCCCGCGGTGCCCGGCGCCTCGTCGATGGTGCCCAGGCCGGCCTGCGCTTCGCCGGCTTCGCACTGGTCGTCGCCCCAGTCGGCTTTGCAGTCGTCGAGGCTGGCGTAGCTGGCCCGCTGCAGCGGATCGTCGAAGGGTTCGTCGCCGCAGCCGGAAAGCATGCCGACGGCGACGGGCACGCCGACCGCCATCGTCGCCCTGCCGATCAGCACCAGTGTGCGCGAGGCCTTGACCATCGCTGCGCTCCTAGTAGCTGAGGCAGGCGGCGTTGATCACGCCGAGCGCGATCGCGAACGCACCCGCAAGACCGCCGACGGCGCGGTTGTCGCGCTCGATGCCGGCAGCCATGCCACCGAACACCCGCGACAGCACCAGCCAGGTCGCCAGCTGCACCACCAGCGCGATCGCGGACCACTGCACCATGTCGAGCAGCGACACCGCGTTCACCGCCAGGCTCGAGATCGGCAGGGCCAGCCCGATCGTGGTGCCGCCCAGCGAACAGGCCGCCGCGACGTTGCCCTCGCGCACCAGCGTCCATTCCTTCACCGGCGTGATGCGCGTGTGGATCAGCAGGCCGACGACCAGGCACAGGATCGAGTAACCGAAATAGGTGAGGAACAGCAGCATCGGCGCCTCCGGCGGAACAATCGCCCGATCATCGCTCAGCCGGGCGTTCAGTAGAAATAATGCGGCACGAAGAAGCTCGTGTTGCGCGTGATCTGCCCGGTGTCCTCGCGGATGCCCAGCCCGCAGGCATCGTCGCCGACGATCCACACGCCCAGCACCGGCGTGAAGCCGTCGTGTTCGCGGATCGGCGCGTACGCCTGCCAGACCACGCCTTCGGCTCCGTAGGGCCCGCCGGTGCCGACCTCCTCGTGCCCCGGCCGCAGCAAGCGCACGTTCGCGCCCTCGCGCGACAGCAGCGGCTTGACGACGTGCGCCCGGCCGGCCAGCGGTCCCGGCGAACGAAATGAAGGCAGAAGGTTCGGATGGCCGGGGAAACGATCCCAGAGCTCGGCCAGGATCGCCTTGTTGGCCAGCAGCATCTTCCAGGCCGGCTCGATCCAGCGCAGCCGCGCGCGCTGCAGTTCCGGCGCGAACGCCTCGCGGGCCATCCATTCCCACGGGTAGAGCTTGAACAGCGTCCCGATCTCGCGCTCCTCGCCATCGACGAAACGGCCGGCTCCGTCGCTGCCGATGTCGCGCATGTCGAGGATCTTCGCCTGCCAGCCCGCCTGCACCGCCAGGTCCATCAGGTACTCGGTGTTGCCGACGTCCTCCTGCGAATCGAACAGGCAGGCCAGGTGCAGCAGGCCGCCGGCCGACTGTCCGCGCAACACCCGCCAGCGCTCGATCAGCGCCTCGTGCAGGCTGTTGAACTGGTCCGCGCCGGGGTGCGTCTGTGTCACCCATTGCCACTGCGCGAGCGATGCCTCGACCAGCGAGGTGGGCGTGTCCGCGTTGTATTCGAGCAGCCTGGGGTCGCCCTCGCCATCCCAGGCGAAGTCGAAGCGGCCGAACAGCGACGGCTCGCGCAGCTGCCACGAACGCTCGACCAGCGGCCAGACCGAGGACGGGATCGCGAAGCGCTCGGGGTCGCCGGCGGCGACGACAGCGGCTACCGCCTCGAGGCACATGCGGTGCACTTCCACCGCGGCCTCGTACAGGCGCTCGATCTGCCGACCGTCGAAACGGTAGGCGGCATCCTCGCGCCAGTAGCGGAACACGCGCGGATCGGGGGCGTGCGCGTCGCCGCGCTCGTCGATCGAGTGATAGTGGAAGCCGACCTCGAGCAGCCGGGAAGGCCAGTCGACGCGCGGGATCTGGCGGATGCGGCGCATGGGGCCGGAGGCGGCGATTCAGCGGACGGCGCGGGCGCGCGCCAGCGATTCGATGCCCGCGATCATCAGGCCGATGCTGAAGTCCACGTCATCCTCGGCGCCGCGACTGCGCGGCGCCCCCTGCCGCGCGGCCGCGCGCCCGCCACGGGGATCGTACAAGGGCCGGCTGCCGAGACCGTGCGCCGCCAGGCCCGCGAGGCCGGTCGCGTAGGTGTAGATGGCGCCCACGATGCGGCCGCGTTCGACGGCCGGAAAGCCCTCCGACTCGAGCAGCCGGTCGATCGCGGCGTGGATTTCGCGCTCGCGCTGCGTGCCGTAACGACTGGCGATCAGGCTGGGCATCACCTGCGGGTGGCGGCGCGCCAGCCGGTAGAAACGGCGCGCCAGGTCGCGCAGCGCATGCTGCCATCCCCCGACGGTCGCGCGCGGCACCGGCAGCTCCTCGAGCACGCGCTCGTACACGGCCTGCAGCAGCGCCTGCTTGTTCGGCACATGGTGGTAGATCGACATCGGATCGACGCCCAGCGCCGCCGCCAGCCGGCGCATGCTCAACGCCTCGACACCGTCGGCATCCACCAGCTCGAGAGCGGCGGCGCGGATCCGTTCCGGGCTCAGCGGCTGGCGCGCCGCCGACAGGCCGGATTGCGCGGCATCGGCTGCCGCGCAGCGTGCACGCCTGCTCTTGCTCTGTGCGGACATGGCTGGATTCTGCCATCGCGCGCTCCTCGTCCGGCACGCTCGAACCCGGCCACGCCCGGACGGGCCGCCCGACAACGCCCCGGCTGCGACGCCTCGGCTTGAAGCAGGCAGCGGACAGCCCTACACTGTAGGGCTGTCCATTTCGCGGACCTCCGCCATCTCCATGCCGCCGACGACGCCCGCCGCAACGAACGCGCCGATCCCGGGCCCATCGGGCCTGCCGGTGATCGGCAACCTGCTGCAGATCCCGAAGGGCCGGCTGACCCAGCACCTGATGACGCTGGCGCCGCAGTTCGACGGGATCTTCGCGATCGACTTCGCCGGCCGCCGGGTGCCGTTCATCACCTCCGCGGCACTCGCCGCCGAGGTCAGCGACGAGCGCCGCTTCCGCAAGCTGATCGGACCGCCGCTGTCGATGCTGCGGCCGCTCGCGGGCGACGGCCTGTTCACCGCGCACGGCGACGAGCCCAACTGGGGCAAGGCCCACCGCATCCTGCTGCCGGCGTTCGCACAGCGCGCGATGCGCGGCTATTTCGACGCGATGCTCGAAGTCGCCCTCCAGCTGGCCGACAAGTGGGGTCGCAGCGAAGGCCAGGACCTTCGGGTGGCCGACGACATGACGCGCCTGACGCTCGACACGATCGCGCTGTGCGGCTTCGACTATCGCTTCGACTCGTTCCAGGGCGAGCGGCTTCACCCGTTCCTGGAATCCCTGGTGCGCGTTCTCGACGAGACGATGGCGCGGCTGACGCGGCTGCCCGTGGTGACACGGATGATGAGCACCCGCCAGCAGGCGTTCGAGGCGGACATCGCATCGATGAGCGCGCTGGTCGACGAGGTGATCCGGGCCAGGCGCGCTCAAGTCCAGGGCAGCCGGGACCTGATGGGACTGATGCTCGACGCCGTCGATCCGGTCACGGGAGAGAAGCTCGACGACGCCAACATCCGGTTCCAGGTCATCACCTTCCTGATCGCCGGACACGAGACCACCAGCGGACTGCTCACGTTCACGCTGTACCTGCTGATGCGGCACCCGCATGTGCTGGCGCAGGCCTACGCCGAGGTCGACCGCATCCTGCCCGGCGACACCGTTCCCGAGTACGCGCACCTGGCCTCGCTGGACGTGATCGACCGCGTGCTCAAGGAGGCGCTGCGCCTGTGGCCGACGGCGCCCGCATTCGCGGTCGCCCCCTTCGAGGACACCGTGATCGGAGGCCGGTACTTGCTGCCAGCGAATCACCGCGTGAGCGTGCTGCTGCCGGCGCTGCATCGCGACCCCGCCGTCTGGAGCCGCCCCGACGAATTCGACATCGACCGCTTCCTGCCGGAGAACGAGCGCCGCATCCCGGCGCATGCCTACAAGCCCTTCGGCAACGGCCAGCGCGCGTGCATCGGCCGGCAGTTCGCGCTGACCGAGGCGAAGCTCGCGCTGGCGCTGCTGCTGCAGCGCTTCTCGTTCAGCGACCCGAAGGACTACCGGCTGCAGATCCGCGAGACCCTCACCCTGAAGCCCGACGAGTTCACGCTGCGGGCGCGCGCGCGGCGCAGCCACGAGCGGATCGCGGCCCATCGGGGCGGGGATGCACCGGCAGGCGATGCGGTCGCCGCGCGCCCGGCGCGATCGCCCGGGCCGGCGGCTTCGTCCGGCGAGCAGACGACCCGACCGGCACCCGCGGCACTCGTGCAGCAGACGATCCGGGTGTTGTGGGGATCGAGCCTCGGCACCGCGAGGGAGATCGCCGAACGCATCGCCGGCGACGCGCGCGCCGCCGGCGCCGAGGTGAGCTGCACGCCGATCGACGAGCGCGCGGACGACCTGCCGGACGACGGGCTGGCGATCGTGGTGGCCGCCAGCTACAACGGCCGCGCGCCGGATAGCGCGCGCGCACTCGAGGAGCGGCTCGAGCGCGGCGATCTCGCGGCCTGGCGCGCGCCGGGACTGCGCTACGCGATCCTCGGCTGCGGCGATTCGGAATGGCAGACCTACCAGCAGTTCCCGCGACGGCTCGAGGCGATGTTCGAAACGGCGGGCGCGCAGGCGCTGGTCGCGCGCGGCGAAGCCGACGCCAGCGGCGCGTTCGACGAGCGCGTCGATGCCTGGATCGAAACCCTGTGGCGCGCGCTCGGCTCGGCGCCCGCGTCGCAGCTCGACCTGGAACCGCGGGTCGAGGTCATCGGCGAGGCGAGCGTCGGCGCGCCGCTGCTGGCTGCCGGAGCGCAGGCCTTCGAGGTGCTCGCCAACGAGGAGCTGGTGCGCGATCCGGCAGGCCTGCCCGACTTCGGCGACGAGGCGCCGCGCGCCTCGACCAGGATGCTGCGTCTGCGCCTTCCGCAGGGCGGCTCCTACCGCACCGGCGATCACCTGGCCCTATGGCCACGCAACACCGACGAACGCGTGCGGTTCGTGCTGACGCGCTTCGGCATGGGCGCCGACACGGTCGTGCGCCTGCAGGCAGACGCGGCCCGCTGGCCGCATCTGCCGATCGACCGCGTTCTGACCGCGCACCAGATGCTCGCCTGCTTCGTCGAGCTCGGCCGCCCGGTGTCGCGCGCGGACCTGCTGCGTCTGGCCGGGCACACCCGCTGCCCGCACACGCGCGCGCGGCTGCACGAACTCGCCGATGCGCAGGCGCCCGCACGGCCGTCGCTGCCCAGCCTGGCGGATCTGCTGCGCGCGCATCCGGCGATCGAAATCGGCTTCGACACCTTCCTTGCCTGCTGCCCGCCGATGCGCCCACGCCTGTACTCGATCTCGTCGGCGCCCGCGGCGGAACCCGGAACGCTGGCCGTGACGATCGGCACGGTCGCTGGCCCGGCCTGGTCGGGCGACGGCATCTTCGAGGGCGCCACCTCGGCCTGCGCGCGCGCGCTGGCTGCGGGAGACGTGGTCGCGGCAGCGGTGCGCCGCCCCCAGCCGCCGTTCGATCCGCCGCAGCCCACCGCGACGCCGATGATCCTGGTCGCGGCCGGCACGGGCATCGCGCCGTTCCGCGGCTTCGTCGAAGAACTGCGCGCCCGGCGCGCGGCGAGCGGCTCGGCCAACCCCACGATGCTGTTCCACGGCTGCCGCCACCCGGGGCACGATCGCCTGTACGGGGACGAACTCGAGCGCGCGCAGGCCGATGGCCTGATCGAGCTGCACTGCGCCTATTCCAACCAGACCGGCGCGCCCTTGCGCTTCGTGCAGGATGCGCTGTGGGCACAGCGCGACCGGGTCCGGGATCGGCTCGCGCAGGGCGCGACCGTCTACGTCTGCGGCGATGGCCGCCTGATGGCGCCGGCGGTGCGCGACACGCTGATCCGCATCCACCGGGAGGCGAGCGGGAGCACGCACGAACAGGCCTCGCAGTGGCTCGCCGACCTGGTGCGGCAGCAGCGCTACCGCCAGGACGTGTTCGGCTGAGCGGCGGGCGAGCGGGCCGATTCCCGCAGGTCCGGCGGCGACCCCGGGGTGTTCAACCGCCCGACAGGCGCTCGCGCCGGACCACGACGCCGGCCGCTTCACGGTCCCAGGTGTCCGGGGTGACGCCTTCCTTGCGGATCAGGTGCTTCTGCACCTTTTGCGTCGGTGTCTTCGGCAGCTCGGTCATGATCCGCACGTAGCGCGGGATCATGAAGTGCGCCATGCGACCGCGCAGGAAGTCGATCAGTTCGACCGGATCGAGCGCACGCCCTTCGCCGAGCGACACCGCGACCAGCACTTCGTCCTCGGCGATCTCGCTGGGCACGGCCACTGCCGCCGCCTCGCGCACCGCCGGATGTGCGATCACTTCGGATTCGACCTCGAACGACGAGATGTTCTCGCCGCGGCGGCGGATCGCGTCCTTCATGCGGTCGACGAAGAAGAAAGTGCCGTTCGCGTCGCGGCGGAACGCGTCGCCGGTGTGGAACCAGCCGTTGCGCCAGGCGAGCGCGGTCGCCTCGGCGTTCTTGTAGTAGCCGTGGTTCATCGCCCAGGGCGTGTCGGTGCGCACGATCAGCTCGCCGACCTGGCCGACGTCGACCTCGCAGTCGTTCTCGTCGACGAGCCGCGCCTGGACACCCGCACGCGGCCGGCCGCAGCTGCCCGGCTGCATCGGGTTCAGCTCCGACACCAATGGGCACGACACCTCGGTCATGTTGAACACGGTGATGATGTCGACCCCGAAGCGCCGGCCGAAACGCAGGGCATCCTCGTCGAGCGGCACCGCCATCGCCCAGCGCAGCGTCGAGCGCGCATCGTCGTCGGACGGCGGGCGCTTGACCAGAAAGCCGGCCATCACGCCGAGCAGGATCAGCGAGGTCGTCCGGGTGCGCGCGACGATCGGCCAGAAAGTCGCCGTGTCGAACGCGCCGGGAAGCACGATCGCACCGTTGACCTGGAGCAGCCTGTAGATCGGGATCGTCGCGCCGGCGTGGAACAGCGGCAGCGTGATCATGTGCCGGTCTTGCGCGTCCGCGTTCGGAAAGCCCTTGCCCGATTCGCTCAGGTGCAGGTATGAGGACAGCACTCCCTTCGACGGCCCGGTCGTCCCCGACGTGTAGACGATGCACTGCGTGTCCCAGGGCGCGATCGGGCGATCGAGCATCGGCCCGCCGACGCCCGGGTCGTCGTGCTCGAGCGCCTCGGCGCCCAGCATTGCGACCCCCGCGATCGGCTTCGGCGCGGCGCCGTGGAGCACCACCAGCGTGGCGATCGACGACAGGCCGATCGACGCCAGCCTGTCGACGAGATCGCCGTGCACGATGCCGAGCTTCGCGTCCGACACCGCGATCACGTGCTCGAGCACACCGCCGCGGTACGCGGTGTTGATCGGCACGTAGACCGCGCCGAGGTAGTTGATCGCGAACCAGCTGACCAGGATCTCGGGGCCGTTCGGCAGCCACACCAGCACGTGATCGGACTGGCGCACGCCGAGCGCGCGCAGCGCCGCCGCCCGGCGGCGCACGCGTTCGCAGAACTGCGCGTACGTCCACTCCTCGCCGCTCTCGAACGCGACGAACACCTTGTCGGGGGTCAGCCCCGCCCACTTGTCGAGCATGTCGCGCAGCACGCACGTGTCTGCGGGCGGGATCCTGGAATCACTGGTCATGGCGAGCCTCCGGTGCGGCCGAACGTACGTGCGATCGTCGGATGCGTCAACGCCGGACCACGACGCAACGACCGCTCGCTTTTCGAGACAGCCCGCGCGCCGCGCGCCGATGCCGGCAGCTACAGTCCGTCGATGACGAGCCTGCCGCAACCTGCGGCAGGCGACCGAACCGGACCTCAGATGGCTACCACCACGATCTTCGCCGCCCGCGACATCCTGACCATGAACCCGTCGCGGCCGCGCGCCACACACGTCGCGGTACGCGACGGACGCATTCTGGGCGCCGGCTCGCTGGCCGAACTCGCCGGCTGGGGACCGTACGAACTCGACACCCGTTTCCGCGACAAGGTGTTGATGCCCGGGCTGGTCGAGGGTCACAGCCACGTCACCGAGGGCGCACTCTGGCGCTTCGTCTACGCCGGTTACCACGACCGCATGGACCCCGACGGTCGGGTCTGGCCCGGCGTGCGATCGATCGAAGCGGTCGTCGAGCGCCTGCGCGAGGCGCAGGCCGCTCTCGCCGACCCCGCGCAACCGCTGGTGGGCTGGGGCTTCGACCCGATCTACTTCGGCGAGCGGCGCTGCACGCGGCAGGACCTGGACCAGGTGTCGACCACCCGCCCGGTCGCATTGAGCCACGCCAGCCTGCACATCATCAACGCGAACAGTGCGGCCCTCGGGCGCGTCGGCTGGTTGCGCGCCGGACTCGACCACCCCGGACTGCCGCTGGGCAGCGACGGGATGCCGACCGGTGAACTGAAGGGCCCCGACGCGATGATGCCGGTGGCGGCGCTGGCCGGCCTCGACCGCTCGGTGCTGGCCGGCGACGAGGCCGCGGTGCGCCTGTTCGCACGCCTGTGCGTGCGCAAGGGCGTCACCACCGCCACCGACCTCGCCAGCCCGCTGCCGCAGGAAGCCGTGGAGATGATGCTGCGAATCACCGGCGAAGAATCCTATCCGCTGCGCATCGTGCCGCTGCTGCGCCTGCTCGCGCAGACCGTGCCCGAGGCGATCGAGCGCGCGTCGGAGCTGGCGCCGCGCAGCACCGACCAGCTCAGGCTCGGCCGGATCAAGGTCGTCGCCGACGGCTCGATCCAGGGCTTCTCGGCGCGGCTGCGCTGGCCCGGCTACTACAACGGCGCACCGAACGGGCTGTGGTACGTCGCGCCCGAGCAGCTGCGCGAGGCCTACCGGATGGGCCTGCAGCGCGGCGTCCAGATCCACACCCACACCAACGGCGACGAGGCCACCGAGCTGGTGCTCGACTGCGTCGAGGAGGCGCTGCGCCAGCACCCGGCGCCCGATCACCGCTTCACGCTGCAGCACTGCCAACTGGCGGACGCGGCCCAGTTCCGCCGCATGAAGGCGCTGGGGATGTGCGTCAACCTGTTCGCCAACCACCATTTCTATTGGGGCGATGCCCATTACGCGACGACGGTCGGCCCGGAGCGTGCGATGCGGATGAACGCCTGCGCCACCGCGCTGGCCAGCGGCGTGCCGATGGCGATCCATTCCGATGCGCCGGTGACGCCACTCGGGCCGCTGTTCACCGCCTGGTGCGCGGTCGACCGCCTGACCGCCAGCGGGCGGGTCCAGGGTGCGCACGAGCGCATCGCGGTGGCCGACGCGCTGCGCGCGGTGACCCTGGGCGCCGCCTACACGCTGAAGCTCGACGGCGAGATCGGCTCGATCGAGTGCGGCAAGCGCGCCGACTTCGCGGTGCTCGACGAGGACCCTCTGCGGGTGCCTGCCGAGGAGCTGAAGGACATCCCCGTCTGGGGGGTCGTGCAGGGCGGACGGCCGTTCGCGGCCGCGGAGCTGTGATCCGCTCCGACGCGCCGCTGCCGGTCACGATCATCGGCGGCTACCTGGGCGCCGGCAAGACGACGCTGGTCAATCACCTGCTGCGGGAACGCGCCGGACGCCGGCTGGCGGTGCTGGTCAACGACTTCGGCGAACTGTCGATCGACGCCGACCTGATCGAATCGCGCGAGGACGAACTGATCCGCCTGGCGGGCGGCTGCGTCTGCTGCAGCTTCGGCAGCGACCTGGTCGGCGCCCTGATGGACCTGCCGGCGATGCGGCCGCGCCCCGACCACGTGCTGATCGAGACCAGCGGCGTCGGCATCCCCGGCGCGGTGGCCCGCACGCTCGGGCTGCTGCCCGGACTCGCGCTGGACGCGATCGTCGTGCTCGCGGACGCCCAGACGCTGCGCGCGCGCGCCGCCGACCGCTATGTCGGCGACACCGTGCTGCGGCAGCTGGCGGACGCCGACCTGATCGTGCTCAACAAGTCCGATCTGGTCGACGCCGGCACGGCCGCCGGTCTGCGCGACTGGCTCGCGATCCAGGCACCGCGGGCGCGCGTGCTCGAGGCGGCCCAGGCCCGGCTGCCGATCGAGGTCGCGCTGGGACCGGGCGCCGGCGGCCAACCCGGGCCCGCCCGCGGGCCCACGTCCGCCGACCGGACCCGGCCCGACGACCAGGCCCCGCCCATCGGCAACGCAGGCCTGCTCGCGCCGGCACCGATCCGGTCGCGCGTGTCCGCGCCGGCGGCGGCGCTGTTCGACAGCTGCGCGCTGCGCTTCGACCACCGGGTCGACTGCGCGCGCCTCGCACAAGCGCTGTGCGACCCGGATCTGCGCCTGGTGCGCGCCAAAGGTGTGATGCTCGACACCGATGGCGCGCCGCGGTCGCTGCAACTGGTCGGATCGCGGGCGGAGGTCGCAGCCGTCACCCATCGCGCGCCCGGCGAGGGTCGGCTGGTGTGCATCGCACTGCGCGGCGAGCTCGACCCGGGGCGCATCGAAGCGCTCGTGCACGACGCGGCCGCGAAGGCCGAGTGAGAATATCCGGAACGCATTGTTCCGGATTAATGAAACGCCGAACGCCACAAGTCCGGCGACCAGGCTCCGCCGTTCCCGCTGCCCGATCCGCGGCGGGGTTATATTGGGCCGGAGACTTCCCGCATCATGGCGGCGATTGCCCGCGACTTGCCGAAGCTTCCCTGCACGATGCCGATCCCTATCACGGAGCCCGCTATGGCCGAAGTGTCCCGTCGTTCCCTGCTGAAAGCCGGTGCCGCCGGCTCGATGATGTCGATCTTCGGCGTTCCGCTCGAGGTCGCGGCGCAGGCCGCGAAGGGCGGGGTGCTGGTGCTCGGCACCACGCAGCGGCCGCGGCACCTGAACCCGGCGGTGCAGTCCGGCGTCGCGACGATGTACCCGGGCGCGCAGCTGTTCGCGACGCCGCTGAAGTTCGACGCGAAGTGGCAGCCGCAGCCGTTCCTGGCCGAGCGCTGGATCCTGTCCGACGACGCCCGCAGCGTCACGCTGTTCCTGCGCAAGGACGCGAAGTTCCACGACGGCCGGCCCGTCACGTCGGCGGACGTGCAGTTCTCGGTCGAGACGGTGCGCGACAACCATCCGTTCAAGACCATGTTCGCGCCGGTCAACGCGGTCACGCTGCCCGACGCGCACACCGCCGTGATCCGCCTGGCGGAGCCGCACCCCGCGCTGCTGCTGGCGATGACCTCGGCGCTGCTGCCGATCATCCCGAAGCACATCTACGGCGACGGACAACCGCTGCCCACGCATCCGCGCAATGCGTCGCCGGTGGGGTCGGGGCCGTTCAGGCTGGTCGAGTTCAAGCCGGGCGAGCACATCATCATGGAGCGCTTCGACGGCTTCTTCCTGAAAGACCGGCCGCTGCTCGACCGGATCATCGTGAAGGAATACAAGGACCCGTCGAGCCTGCTGCTAGCCTTCGAGCGCGGCGAGATCGACGCGCATCCCGGCCTGACCGACGCGCGCGATATCGAGCGCGTGAAGAAGGTGTCCGGGGTTCGGCTGGTGTCGAAGGCGGCGCCGGCGATCGGGCCGCTGAACTGGATCGCATTCAATCTGAAGCATCCGCAGCTGTCGGACAAGCGCGTGCGGCAGGCGATCAACTACGCGATCGACAAGGACTTCATCCTGAAGAGCCTGCTGGGCGGCGTGCACGTGCGCGCGACCGGACCGATCGCCAGCGGCAGTCCGTTCTACAACCCGGACGTCGAGAAGTACGCGCTGAACCTGCAGAAGGCGGCGCAGCTGCTCGACGACGCAGGCTTGAAGCCGAAGCCGGACGGCACGCGCCTGGCGCTGACGATCGACACGATCCCGGGTTCGGGCGACCTGAAGACCATCGCCGAGTACGTGAAGCCGGCGCTGGCGAAGGTCGGCATCGCGGTCGCCGTGCGCTCCTCGCCCGACTTCCCGACCTGGGCGCGCCGGATCTCGACCTACAACTTCGAGATGACGGTCGATTCGGTCTACAACTGGGGCGACCCGGTGATCGGCGTGCACCGCACCTACCTCAGCTCGAACATCCGCGAAGGCGTGATCTGGTCGAACACGCAGTCGTACCGCAACGCGAAGGTCGACGAGCTGCTGGCCGGCGCCGGCAGGGAGCGCGACGTGGCGAAGCGCACGGCGATGTACCGCGAGTTCCAGAAGATCGTCGTCGACGACTGCCCGCAGGTGTTCATCCAGGAGGTCAACTTCCACAACGCCTGGCACGGCAAGATCGTGAACCCGCCCGCCGGCATCTGGGGGATCTACGAATCGGCCGACGGCCTGCAGATGCGCAAGGCCTGACAAGGCCCACGCGGTTCGCGACAGCGCATGCGAGTCCTCGCCCTGGTGTTCAAGCGCATCGCGTACGCGGTGCTGCTGATCGCCGCCGTGCTGTCGGTGAACTTCGTGCTGATCCACGCGGCGCCGGGCGACGCCGCGATGGTGATCGCCGGCGAGATGGGCGGCGCCGACAAGGAGACGCTCGACCGCATCCGCGCGACTTACGGACTGGACCGTCCGCTGCCCGAGCAGTACGTCACCTACATGGGCAAGGCGATGCGCGGCGACCTCGGCCAGTCGTACCTGTACAACCGGCCGGTCACCGAGCTGATCATGCAGCGGCTCGGGCCGACGGTGCTGCTGGTGCTGACCGCGCTGCTGGGCGCGATCGCCGTCGGCACCGGTCTGGGCGTGTGGGCGTCGCGGCGCCCGGACAGCATCGCCAGCGGCGCGGTGACGATCTTCTCGCTGGTCGGCTACGCGATGCCGGTGTTCTGGACCGGCATCCTGCTGGTGATCCTGTTCGGCAAGGTGATCCCGGTGATGCCGATCTCGGGCATGCGCGACGTGCGCCTCACCGGCGGCTGGCTGGTGTCGGCGCTCGACGTGCTGCACCACCTGATCCTGCCGGCGTTCACGCTCGGCATCGTGTACCTGGCGCAGTACAGCCGGCTGTCGCGCGCCAGCATGCTCGAGGTGCTGAGCGCCGACTACATCCGCACGGCGCGCGCCAAGGGCCTGTCCGAGCGGCTGGTGGTGTTCAAGCACGCGCTGCGCAATGCGCTGATGCCGGTGATCACGATCGCCGGACTGCAGTTCGGCGCTCTGATCTCGGGCGCGGTGCTGGTCGAGACCGTGTACTCGTGGCCGGGGCTCGGCACGCTGGCCTTCGAATCGATCCTCGGGCGCGACTATCCGACCCTGCTGGGCGTGCTGCGCGTTCTCGTCGATGCTGGTGATCGCCGCCAACCTGCTGACCGACCTGACGTACCGCTGGATCGATCCGCGGCTGCGCGCGCGCTGAGGCGGACCAGATGACGAACGCCATCGCACGCCGGAAACGCCCGGAACGCCCGCAACGCCAAGCCGTCCGGCCGGCCGACGTGCTGTCGCCGAGTCGCGAGGCCTGGCGCGTGTTCCGCCGCAACAAGGCGGCCCTCGTCGGACTGACCCTGCTGGTGTTCGTGACGCTGGTGATGACGATCGGCCCGAGTCTGTACCGCGTCGACCCCTTCGACCTGGTCGCCGCGCCGTTCACCGAGCCCTTCGTCGAGCGCGCCGCGCTGCTGGGCACCGACTACCTCGGCCGCGACATCCTGGCGGGCATGGTCGTCGGCGGCCGCGCCACGCGTCACGGTCGGCCTGTCGGCGGCGCTGCTCACGGTGACGATCGGCCTGCTGTTCGGCGCGCTGGCCGGCTACTTCGGCGGCTGGGTCGACGACCTGCTGTCGCGCGTCATCGAGCTGTTCCAGGTGCTGCCGCCGCTGCTGTTCGCGATGGTGCTGGTGACGCTGTTCTCGCCGTCGCTGGTCACCGTCGCGATCGCGATCGGCATGGTCAGCTGGACCGGCACGGCGCGGCTGGCGCGGGCCGAGTTCCTGCGGCTGCGCAAGCTCGAGTACGTGAATGCCGCGCGCGCGCTCGGCGCCGGGCACCTGCGCCTGATGCTGCGCGAGATCCTGCCGAACGCCGCGCCGCCGCTGATCGTGTCTGCCACCCTGATCATCGGCGTGGCGATCCTGTTCGAGGCCGGACTGAGCTTCCTCGGCCTGTCGGACCCGAACGTGATGAGCTGGGGCCTGATGATCGGCTCGAACCGCAAGAACATCCTGGAGTGCTGGTGGGCGGTGACCTTCCCGGGCTTCGCGATCTTCCTCACCGTGCTCGCGGTGAGCCTGGTCGGCGACGGGCTCAACGACGCCTTCAACCCGAAGATGCACCAGCGATGAACCTGATCGCTTCGAACGCCGAAACGCGGGTGGTGCGGTGAGCGCCCTGCTCGACGTGCGCGGACTCGGCGTCGAATTCCAGACGCGCAAGGGGGTCGCGCGGGTGCTGGAGAGCGTCAGCTTCTCGCTGGCGCGCGGCCAGACGCTGGGCATCGTCGGCGAATCCGGCTGCGGCAAGAGCATGACCGCGCTGGCGATCATGCGGCTGATCCCGGACCCGCCGGGGCGGATCACCAGCGGGCAGGTGCTGTTCGAGGAGCAGGACCTGCTGGCGCTGCCGGAAGCGCGCATGCGCGACGTGCGCGGCAACCGCGTGTCGATGATCTTCCAGGAGCCGATGACCTCGCTGAACCCGGTCTACACCGTCGGCGAACAGATCGCCGAGGCGCGTGCGCCTGCACCAGGGGCTGGACCGGCGCGCGGCGCACGCGCGCGCGATCGAGATGCTCGAAGCGGTCGGCATCCCGGCCGCCGAAGACGCGCGTCGACGAGTATCCGCACCAGTTCTCGGGCGGCATGCGCCAGCGCGTGATGATCGCGATGGCGCTGGCCTGCAAGCCCGAGGCTGCTGATCGCCGACGAGCCGACGACCGCGCTGGACGTGACCGTGCAGGCGCAGATCTTCGACCTGATCTCGCGACCTGCGCGAACGCACCGGCGCCGCGGTGATCCTGATCACCCACGACATGGGCGCGGTGGCCGAGATGACCGACCGGGTCGCCGTGATGTACGCCGGCCGCATCGTCGAGGAGGGCGCCGTGGCCGAAGTCCTCGAGCACCCGCTGCATCCGTACACCCAGGGGCTGATCGCCTGCGCGCCGGGCCGCCGCACCGCGCGGCGCGGCGAGATGCTGCGAGGAGATCCCCGGCACCGTCCCGTCGCTGCTCGAGCGCACCGCCGGCTGCGCGTTCGCCGACCGCTGCGCGCACGTGCAGCCGCGCTGCCGTGTGTCGCTGCCGGGCGAGACGGTGCTCGACGGCGGCGCGCGCCGGGTCTTGTGCTGGCTGCACGCGGCCCCGGCGCAGGCCGGCGCGGCAGCCTGAACGCGCGACGCGCCGGCGACCCGATGAGCACCCACGAGATACCCGCGCCGCAGCCGCCGACGCTCGAATCGACCGGCACGACCGAGGAAGCGCTGCTGCAGGTGCGCGACCTGCAGGTGCACTTCCCGCTCGGCAGCGGGCTGTTCAAGGCCAAATCGTTCGTGCGCGCGGTCGACGGCGTCAGCTTCTCGGTGCGTCGCGGCACGACCTTCGGCATCGTCGGCGAAAGCGGCTCGGGCAAGAGCACCACCGCGCTGGCGATCGATGCGCCTGGTCCGGCACACCGGCGGCAGCATCCGGCTGGGCGACGACGAGATCGGTGCGCTCGAAGGAGCGGACACTGCGCCGCGCCCGCCGGCGTTTCCAGATGGTGTTCCAGGACCCGTACGCGTCGCTGAACCCGCGCAAGCGCGCCGGCGCCTCGGTGCGCGAGGCGCTCGACCTGATGGACGATCGGCGAAGCCGCCGGACGCGACGCGCGCGTGGCGCGAGCTGTTCGCGCAGACCGGTCTGCGCCCGGAGCAGCTGATGCTGTTCCCGCACCAGTTCTCGGGCGGACAGCGCCAGCGCATCGTGCTGGCGCGCGCGCTCGCGGCGAATCCGGAACTGGTCGTCTGCGACGAACCGGTGTCGGCGCTCGACGTCGCGATCCAGGCGCAGATCCTGAACCTGATGCAGCGTCTGCAGCAGGAGTTCGGCCTGACCTACCTGTTCATCTCGCACGACCTGGGCGTGATCCGCCACATGTGCGACGAGATCGCCGTGATGTACCTCGGCCAGATCGTCGAGCAGGCCGCGCGCGAGTCGCTGTTCGAACGGCCGCTGCACCCGTACACGCTGGCGCTGTGGTCGGCGGCGCCGTCCTTCGACCCGCGCAGCCGGGCCCGCGGCGGGCGCATCCGGCTGCAGGGCGACCCGCCGAGCCCGATCGACGTGCCGCTCGGCTGCCGCTTCGCCGGCCGTTGCCCGTTCGCCGAAGCGCGCTGCGCGCAGGCGCCGCCGCCGCTGCGCGAAGTGGCCCCCGGGCATCTCGTCGCCTGCCACCGCGTGTCGGACGCGGGCGAGCCGGCCTACGACGTCACGACGGCGCTGCGCCGCGGACCCGACTGACGGTTCGGCACGCTCAGGCGAACGTGTCCGCCATCAGCTGCGCGAACCACTTGTTCATCTCCTCGAAGTTGTCCTTCGTGGCGATGCCGGCCTCGCCCGAGGCCTTGACCCCCGCCGCGTTCTGGAAGACTTCCATCTTCCGCGTCGTTGAGTTGTAACGGAATCCGGCCGTCAGCCAGCTCGCGGTTTCGAAGGTGATCGGCGAGTAGCACGCCGAGTTGGTGACCGGATCTGGGTCGGGGCGGTCGCCGCGCAGCATCCTGGTGATCGCGTCGGCGCAGACCTTGGCCTCCATGTTCGCCACGTGCCCGGCCTTCGGCTGCCCGTGATTGGCCGGGTCGCCGATCACGTGCACCCCCAGGACGGACCGATGCTCGTAGCTGACCGCATCGACCCCGGCCCAGCGCAGTTCGGTCTGCCCGGGGCTTCGGGTCGGTGACGAGCCCGGCCCGGTACAGCACCTCGGGCGCGCGCTGACGCGGGATCGGGTTGATCACGTGACCCGCAAAGGGGCCGAGCGCGGTGTGGACTGTCCGGGTCACCGGATCGACGCGCTCGACGATCGCGTTCGGGACATAGGTGATGACGCCGGCGTGCGTCTGAGTGAAGGCGCGCTCGAAGGACGCGGGCTCGGCGACGATGCCCGGGTTCTCGTCCAGCACGATCACCTTCGAGCCCGGTCGGTTGCGCTTGAGCCAGTCGGCGACCACGCAGGCGCGCTCGTAGGGTCCGGGCGGACAACGATACGGCGCCAGCGGGATCGTCATCACGAACACGCCGCCGTTGGGCATCGCGCGGATCTGGTCGCGCAGCGTGGTCGTGGATGCGCCCGCCTGCCAGGCGTGCGGGAACTTCGCGCGCAGCGCATCGGTATCGATTCCGGCGATCGGATCGAAGGCGATGCCCGGCGCGATCACCAAGCGGTCGTAGGACAGCACGCTGCCGGCGACCGATACGGTCTTCGCGACCGGATCGATCGCCGAGACCGCGCCGGTGATCCGGCCGATGCCGTAGTTGGTGGCAAGCTTGTCCCAGTTGTAGGTCAGCCCGGCGATCGTGCGGCCGCCATTCAGCACCAGGTTGCTCATGATGTTCGACACGTAGCGCGTCTCGCGCTCGATCATCGTGACCTGGACCTTCTGGCCGCCCCAGACGCGAAGGTACTTCGCTGCCGTGGACCCTGCCATGCCGCCGCCGATCACGATGACACGCCCGGATGCGCCGGTGTCGGCCGGCACCGGCGCGACATAGGGGCTGCTCGATCCGGCACGCACGACGCCGGCGGCCAGTCCAGCCGCGGTCAGACCGGCGGCACGAAGGAAATTTCTGCGTTGCATATCCGCTTCCTTGCGAGGTTCGTGCGCGCCGTTCAGCGCTGTTGCGAGAAGTAGGTGGCGAGTTGCCACAGTTGCGTGTCGGTGTAGCCGCGCGCATGTACCCCCATGATTCCCTTGTCGGTCTTCACGGCCATCTCCTTCAGATCGTTGTAGATCCCGGCCGCGGATTCCCCCGCGAGCTTGTCGAAGCCAGCGGCCGGCCGGCCGTTCGTGCCGTGGCAGGCGAAACAGTTCGACGCCAGCAGACGGCCCGTCGGCGGCGCGGCGAGCAGCGCGGCCGGCGCAGCGGTCACCGTGACGCCGGTCGAACCGTCACTGCCGGCCACCGTGCCCGAATCGGTCGAGGTCGAACCTGCACCGTCCTTGGCCGCGCGCGTGACACGCGTCCTGCTCTCTTTGATGTCGACGCCGCTGGAGGCTGCGGCCGATCCTGCGGCCGCGGATGTGTCCGATGGGTCCGAACCGCCGCCGCAGGCGGCCAGGCCGGAAAAGCTGATCAGGGCTGCAAGCAGCAGCGTTCGGCGTCGCATGGTGTCCCCTCGTCGAAGTCGTGCTCGATGACCATGTGGTCAACAAGGACTTTTTACCGCGAGGGGCTTAAGGAAGGCTTAAGTACTGGCCGCGGTATGGACGAACGGCGTACCGGCCGGAATGAACGGCTGCAGGGAGGACCCGCTGCCGCGCGTGACGGCGAAACTATCGCGACGCGCCCAGCCCGATCGGTGCCGGCGCGATCCTCAGAATCTTGTGGAACAGCGCCTCGTACTCCTCCGAGGGCTTGTGACCGGTCAGCGGATCGCGATTCTCAGCGAACGCACGATCGACCTCGGCCCAGTCGTCGGCGCTGAGGCTGCTCTCGGCGAGCGGCAGCAACTGGTTCTCCTCGAGCAGCATGTGCTCGAGATAGAACGCGATGTAGCGCTCCAGCGCCTCGAGGAAGCGGTCTCGCCGGGATTCGCCGAGCTGCTCGTAGCCGAGCAGCAGGTGTTCGAGCTCGCGGATCGAGCGCTCGCCGCGCGCATGGTCGGCGTCGATGCGATTGAGGTCGGGCACCGCCTGCGGCGCGCGCTGGCGCAGCAGCGGGAACAGCACCTCACTTTCCTTGGCGTGGTGCAGGCGCTCGGGGAACTCGTCGATGTAGAACAGGATCGCCCGCAGCAGGTCGAAGTCGGGCTTGCCTGCCCCCTTCCGGAGATCGGCGGCGAGCATCTTCAGGGCGTTGAGCATCCCCGCGAGTGCGCGATGCTCGTCGTGGATGATGTGCAGGGCGGCGGGACGGCCAGTGGTCATTGCGGTCTTCTCCTCGCTGGATCGCTTCATTCTGCCGCGCCGCAAGGAACGCGCGACGAGAAATCGCAATCGGGAGCGCGCACTGCACCGGCGCGCGGCGGCCGCCCGGCCGCCGCCAGGTCAGCCGGTCAGGAAATCGTCAGCTTGCGACCGCCGGCCACGGCACGCTTGGGCAGCACCAGCGTCAGCACGCCGTTGTCGAACTTCGCCTCGGCCTTGGCCTCGTCGATCTCGGAAGCCAGCGCGAAGCTGCGTGCGACGTTGCCGTAGTAACGCTCGCTGCGCAGCACACGCTCGCCTTCCTTCTTCTCGGACTGGCGCTTGACCTCGCCGCTGATCGACACGCGGTTGCCGTCGATCTCGACGTGGATGTCCTCCTTGGCGACACCCGGCAGCTCGGCGTGCACGGTGTAGTCGCCGGCGGATTCCTTGACGTCGACGCGAATCTCGAGCGCGGGCGCGTCTGCGGGACGGGCCGGCGCGAAAAAGCCGCGGAACAGCTCGGGAAACACTTCTGCGAACGGATCGTTGACGGTCAGTCGGCTCATGTCGGATCTCCTTGTGAAATCGGGTTCTGGCGAACCGGTGACTCTCAAATGGGTATCCGGCGACGGGTTTCAAGAGGGTGCGCATCCCCGGCGCGGGTCACTTGCAGCCGGGGCGGGGCCCCGCCGCGCCCGGATCGCCGGGACGGCCGGGCCTGCTGCGCCGGCTCAGAACCGCAGGCCCGACGCGTCCCAGCAGAGCTTGATGCCGGTGAGCAGCAGTCCGATCGTGGCCACGCGCACGAACACCGCCGGCTGCATCCACTTCAGCAGACGCAGGCCGAGCAGGTAGCCGACGGGAACCACCGGCATCAGCACCAGCGAGGTGGCGAAGTTCGCGCCGTCGAACAGTCCCAGCTGCGCATAGGGCAGCAGCTTGGACACGTTGATCACCGCGAAGAACCAGGCCAGCGTGCCGACGAAGATTTCGTGGTTCAGCTTCAGCGGCATCATCAGCTGCAGCATCGGCGGGCCGCCCGCATGCGACACGAAACTGGTGAACCCCGACAGCGCCGACCAGAACATCGCGACGGGGCCGCGCAGCGGCCGCGCCGGCCCGGTCCAGGCGCGGCTGCCCTCGAGCAGGCGCTGCAGCGCGAACACGATCGCCTCGACGCCGATCAGCAGCGCCACCCAGCGGGCGTCGATGTGCCGGAACAGCAGCCAGCCGACGCCGATCCCGACGAGCCCGGAGGGCAAAGCCACGCGCAGGATCTCGCGCGACACCCGCCCGCGGAACGCGAACATCCCCATCGCGTCCATCACGAGCAGGATCGGCAGCATGATCGCCACCGCCTGCGGCGGCGCGATCGCGAGCGACATCAGCGGCACCGCCAGCGATCCGACCGCGCCGCCGAACCCGGACTTCGAGATCCCGGTCATCACGACCGCGGGGATCGCGACCAGGTAGAAGAGAGGATCATCGACGATCATTGCGCCAATTCCATCGACCGCCGCCGCCACGATGACCGGATCCCGCCGCCAGCGCCTCGCGCACATCCTGCTGTTCGTCACGCCGGGCCTGTGGTCGGCCAACTACATCGTCGCCCGTGCCGCGCCCGGCGTGGTCGAGCCGCACATGCTCGCGTTCTGGCGCTGGCTGCTCGCGCTCGCGCTGATGCTGCCGATGGCCTGGCCGGCGCTGCGCCGGCAGTGGCCGGCGTGGCGGCACGAATGGAAGGACGCCCTGCTGCTCGGTGCGCTGGGCATGTGGATCTGCGGCGCTTTCGTCTACATCGGCGGGCGCACGACGGCAGCCACCAACATCGGCCTGATCTACGCGATCTGCCCGGTGCTGATCGCAGGTGCCTCGGCGGTGCTGTTCGGCGAGCGCTTCGGTCGCCTGCAGACCGCCGGGGTGGCGCTGGCGCTCGCCGGCATGCTGCTGGTGGTCGCGAAGGGATCGCCGGCCAACCTGCTCGCCGTGCGCTTCACCGCGGGCGACCTGTGGATCGTCACCGCGGCCACCTCCTGGGCGGCGTATTCGGTGCTGCTGCGGCTTCGGCCGTCGGTGCTCGATCCGTTCGCACGCCTGGCGGTGATCACGCTGGGCGGGCTGGTCGTGCTGCTGCCCCTGACGATCGCCGAAGCCGCGATCTCGGGGATCCCGGAGATCAGCTTGCGCGCCTTCGGCCTGGCTCTGCTGGCCGCGCTGCTGCCCGGCTTCGGCGCCTACCAGGCCTATTCGTTCATGCAGCGCGAACTCGGCGCGGCGCGCACCGGTCTGGTGATGTACCTCGGTCCGCTGTACGCGGCGCTGACCGCCTGGTGGCTGCTGGACGAGGTGCCGCGCTGGTATCACCTGGCGGCGGCGCTGCTGATCCTGCCCGGCATCTGGCTGGCGACCCGCAGGCCGCCAACCGTGGCACGCCCCGACAACGCCGTGCCGGCCGATGCCCCCGGCAAGGCCGCCGCATCCAGGTGATCTCACAGGATCCTGCAGACCTCGTCGAAGTCGAAGCGCGGATGGCGTCCCAGCACCTTGGCCGGATCGCCGTACCCCAGGTTGCAGATGAAGTTGGAGCGGAAGCGGCCGTCGGGGAAGAACTCGGCGTCGACCCTGGCGTTGTCGAAGCCCGACATCGGTCCGCAGTCCAGACCGATCGCGCGCGCCGCCATGATCAGGTAAGCGCCCTGCAGGGTGCCGTTGCGGAAGGCGACGATCTCGCGCGCCGCCCGCTTGTCGTCGCCCTCGTACATCGCGCGGAACTTCGGCGCGTGCGGGAACAGCCGCGGCAGGTGCTCCTGGAACTGCGTGTCGTGCGCGACGATCGTCACCACCGGCGCCGACATCGTCTTGTCGAGATTGCCCGAGGAAAGCGCGGGCCGCAGACGCTCCTTGGCCTCGGCCGTGCGCAGGAACAGCAAGCGCGCCGGCTGGCTGTTGCCCGAGGTCGGCGCCATCTTCATCAGGTCGAACAGCAAGCGCAGCTGCGCGTCGCCGACCGGTCGGTCGAGGTAGCCGTTGGCGGTGCGCGCGGTGCGGAACAGCGCGTCGAGCGCCTGGTCGTCGATCATTCGGGGAACTCCATCGTTAGAGGATCGGTCGGCGGTGACGCCATCGGCGGATGCAGCAAGCGCGGGTCAGGCAACGGCGGGCGGATACGAGCAACCCGGTCGGGCGGCCCGGGCTTCGAAAGGGCTCAGCCGCGCGCGCCGGGCAGCCGCAGCGGCGCGCCGGTCAGCCCGCGCGAGCTCGTCGAACGACAGGCCCGTCGACCCATTCGATCGCCTCGAGCCCGTGGGCGTCACGTCGATCACCGCGAGGTCGGTGTAGATGCGGCGACACGCAGCCGAGGCCGGTGAGCGGATAGGTGCAGCGCTCGACCAGCTTGCTGCTCGCCCGCCTTGGTCACGTGCTCCATCATCACGAAGACGCTGCCGCGCGCCGATCGCGAGGTCCATCGCGCCGCCCACCGCCGGAATCGCGTCGGGCGCGCCGGTGTGCCAGTTCGCGAGGTCGCCCGCGGCCGACACCTGGAAGGCGCCGAGCACGCAGATGTCGAGGTGACCGCCGCGCATCATCGCGAAGGAGTCGGCGTGATGGAAGAACGCGCCGCCGGTCAGCAGCGTGACCGGCTGCTTGCCGGCGTTGACCAGGTCCCAGTCCTCTTCGCCCGGCGCGCGGCGCCGGGCCCATGCCCAGGATGCCGTTCTCGCTGTGCAGGAAGACCTCGCGATCGGTCGGCAGGTGGTTGGCGACCAGCGTCGGCAGGCCGATGCCCAGGTTCACGTAGGCGCCCTCGGGGATGTCGCGCGCCACGCGCGCCGCCATCTGGTCGCGGGTCAGACGTTGCATCGCCGTCTCCTCAGCCGCCTTCGCGTCGGCCGCCGCGGCGCCGGGCCGATCTGCACGGTGTCGCCGACCGCGACCACCCGGTGCACGAAGATGCCGGGCGTGACGATGGCCTCCGGGTCGAGCGCGCCGAGCGGCACGACCTCGTCGACCTGCGCCACCGTGCAGCGCGCCGCGCGTCGCCATCACCGGGCCGAAGTTGCGCGCCGCCTTGCGGTAGACCAGGTTGCCCCAGCGATCGCCGCGCAACGCCTTGACCAGCGCGAAGTCGGCATGGATCGGGTACTCGAGCACGTAGTCGCGCCCGTCGATGCGGCGCGTCTCCTTGCCGTCGGCCAGTGTCGGTGCCGTAGCCGGTGGGCGTGAAGAACGCGCCGATGCCGGCGCCCGCCGCGCGGATCCGCTCGGCGAGGTTGCCCTGCGGCACCAGCTCGAGCTCGAGGCTTGCCCGCGCGGTACAGGCCGATCGAAGACGTGCGAATCGGCCTGGCGCGGAAACGAGCAGATCGATCTTGCGCACCCGCCCGGCCTTCAGCAGCGCCGGCCAGGCCGGTCTCGCCGTTGCCGGCGTTGTTGCTGACCGAGCGTGAGGTCGCGGGCGCCCTGCTCGATCAGCGCGTCGATCAGGCGCATTGGGCTGCCCGCGCCGCCGAAGCCGCCGATCAGCACGGTGGCGCCGTCGGGCACGCCGGCGAGCGCCTGCGCCGCGGTGCGCGACGATCTTGTCGATCATCCGCCTCGATCTGTTCCAGCACGACTGCGCACGCTCGCTGCACGATCGGTCGATCTGCGCGCGGCTGACGATCAGCGGCGGCGACAGCGCGAGGATGTCGGCGGTGAAGCGCACCAGCAGGTCCTCTCTCGAAGAAGGCCTTGACGTGCGCGTCGTAGCGCGCGCGCCCCGGCGGCGCCGGGCCGCGGCGCCAGCTCGATCGCGCCCATCAGGCCGATGTTGCGGATGTCGATCACGTTGCGCGCGCCCGTGCAGGCGTGCAGCGCGTCCTCCCAGTACTGCGCCAGCTCGCCGGCGCGCGTCAGCAGGCCCTCGTCGCGGTAGACGTCGAGCGTCGGCGAGCGCAGCGGCGCAGGCCAGCGGATGCGCCGAGTACGTGTAGCCGTGCGCGAACTCGATCGCGCCGCTGCGGCCCCTGCATGAAGGTCTCGTAGATGCCCTCGCGCGCGAACACCGCGCCCATCGGCACCGTGCCGCTGTTGATGCCCTTGGCCGTCGTGACGAGGTCGGGCATGACGCCGAGCTGCTGCCATCCGAACGGCTTGCCGATGCGCCCGAAGCCGGTGATGACCTCGTCGAAGATCAGCAGGATGCCGTGCCTGGACGTGATCTCGCGCAGGCGCTCCAGGTAGCCGACCGGGGGCACCAGCACGCCGGCCGAACCCGCCACCGGCTCGACGATCACCGCGGCGATCGTCGACGCGTCGTGCAGCGCGACGATGCGTTCGAGCTCGTCGGCCAGGTGCGCGCCCCACTGCGGCTGGCCGCGCGAGAACGCCTGTTCCTTCAGGTTCCAGGTCTGCGGCAGGTGGTCGACGCCCGGCAGCAGCGGACCGAACATCTTGCGGTTGCCGACGATGCCGCCCACCGAGATGCCGCCGAAGCCGACGCCGTGGTAGCCGCGCTCGCGGCCGATCAGCCGCGTGCGCTGGCCCTCGCCGCGCAGCCGGTGGTAGGCGAGCGCGATCTTCAGCGCGGAGTCGACCGCCTCGGAGCCGGAGTTGCAGAAGAACACGTGGTCGAACGGCTTGCCCGCCAGCGCCACCAGCCGCTCCGCCAGCTCGAAGGCCAGCGGGTGGCCCATCTGGAAGGTCGGCGCGAAGTCGAGCGAAGCCGGCGGCCTGCGCGATCGCGTCGACGATCGGCTTGCGGCAGTGGCCGGCGTTCACGCACCACAGCCCGGCCTGCGCGTCGAGGATCTGCCGGCCCTCGGGCGTGTAGTAGTGCATGCCCTCGGCGCGCGCCAGCAGGCGCTGGGCGCCGCCTTGAACTGACGGTTCGCCGTGAAGGGCATCCAGAAGGCGTCGAGGTGTTCCGCCGGGGCGGCCTGCCCGGAAGCGAGCGCTGGGTCCCGCGTGATGTCGTTCATGTCGTCTCCTTCGACCCGGCGGGTCGCGAAAGGCCTTCGATTGTGCGGCGAAGCCACCGCAGCAGCAACAGGCCCGGCAGGGCCGCCACCACCGTCCACAAGAAGAAGGTCGGCCATCCAAGCGCCTCCACCATCACCCCGGCGGCGGGCCCGACGTAGACCCGGCCCACCGCGGCCAGCGCCGAGAGCAGGGCGAACTGCGCGGCCGAGAAGCGCCGGTCGGTGAGGGCCATCAGGAAGGCGACGAAGGCCGCGGTGCCCATGCCGCCGCAGAGGTTCTCCAGGCCGATGGCCGCGGCCATCAGCGCGAAGTTCTTCGGCAGCACCGACAGCATCCAGTAGCCGAGGTTGGACACGGCCTGCAGCAGGCCGAAGGCCATCAGCGCGCCGTAGAGCGGCCGCTTCGCGAGCCAGGCACCGCCGGCGAGCGCGCCGACGATGGTGGCGACCAGCCCGAGCACCTTGTTCACCGCACCCACCTCGGTCTGGCTGAAGCCGGCGCCGCGGATCAGGAACGCGGTGGACAGCGTGCCCGCGAACGCATCGCCGAGCTTGTACAGGACGATCAGGGCCAGCAGCGCCACCGCACGCTCGCGCGAGAAGAACGCGTCCCAGGGCGCGATGAACGACGGGAAGCCCGCCCAGCGCGCGGCCCGCAGCGCCGCCGCGAACGACGCCAGCAGGCAGGCGGAGAGCACGGCGAGCCGGCCGAAGCGGTCCGCTTCGAGCGCGCCCCAGGGCAGGGCGCGCAGCGCGAACCAGACGGCGCCACCCGCCGCGAGCATGGCGACGAACCCGACCAGCTCGCGGCGCACGTCGCTGGCCACGCCCCGGGCAGGCGCCACCCGCGGCGAGGACGCGCTGACCGCGGCCATCACCGCGAACAGGCCCGCCATCAGCCGGTAGGTGCCCGGCCAGCCGAGCCACTGATCGGCCAGGATCAGCGCAAGCCCGCCGGAAACGAGCATCGCGAGCCGGTAGCCGAGCACCGAAACCGCGGCGCCGGCACCGCGCTCGCGCTCGCCGAGCAGGTCGCTGCGATAGGCGTCGAAGGCGATGTCCTGGGAAGCGGAGAGGAAGGCGATCGCCACCGCGCACACGCCCATCGCCATCACGGAGTCCGAGGGATCGAGCTCCGCCATCGCCAGGCAGGCGGCGGCCAGCCCGAGCTGTGTGAGCACGAGCCAGCCCCGCCGGCGCCCGAGCACCGGGGGCTCGAAGCGGTCGACCAGCGGCGCCCAGACGAACTTGAAGGTATACGGCAGCCCGGCCAGCGCGAAGAAGCCGATCGTGGCGATGTCCACGCCTTCGACCGTCAGCCAGGCCTGAAGGCTGCCGGCCGACAGCGCCAGCGGCAGCCCGCTGGCGAAGCCCAGCAGCAGCATCGCTGCGATGCGCCGGTTGGCGAAGACGTCCAGGTAGGGGCTGCGGGACGCGGCTGACTGCGCGGGCGGGGTCGGGTGCGGCATCGAATCGAGTGTAGCAGCGGCCCGGGCGGCGCCCGGACGGCGGCTTGATCGGCACCGATCAGCTACCATCTTCAAGGAAATACCATCATCAGGATTGCCGCTCGAGAATGCCCCGCGCCCCTCGCATCCTCCTGCTCGTCGCCGCGGCCGCCATCGCGCTGAGCGCGGGCGGCGTGCCGTCGCGCGCGCTCGCGCAGCCGGGCGCGGTGCCGCGCGACGGCATCGAAGTGGGCGAGCAGAGTCCGGTCGCCCGGCTGGTGTCCGCCGAACAGCTCGAGCGCGACGCCGCCGCGCAGTACCGCAAGCTGCTGGCCGAGGCCGCCTCGAAGGGCGCGCTCGCCCCCGCCGACCACCCGCAGCTGCAGCGGCTGCGGCGCATCGCAGCGCGCATCGTCCCGCACGCCGGCCGCTTCAATCCGCGCGCCCCGCAGTGGCAGTGGGAGATCAACCTGATCGGCTCGAAGCAGGCGAACGCGTTCTGCATGCCCGGCGGCAAGATCGCCTTCTTCACGGGCATCCTCGAGACGCTGAAGCTCACCGACGACGAGGTGGCGGTGGTGATGGCGCACGAGATGGCGCACGCGCTGCGCGAGCACGGTCGCGAGCGCGCGGCCAAGTCCGCGATCGCCCAGGGCGTGACGCTCGGTGCGTCGGTGCTCTCGCAGCTGCTCGGCTACGGCGACCTCGGCGGCTTCCTGGCCCAGACCGGCGCGAAGCTCGACCATGCTCGCGTTCTCGCGCGAGGACGAGACCGAGGCCGACCTCGTCGGCATGGACCTGGCCGCGCGCGCCGGCTTCGACCCGCGCGCCGGCATCAAGCTCTGGGAGAAGATGGCCGCGGTCTGCAAGAAGCAGCCAGCGCAGTGGGTGTCGACCCACCCATCGCACGGCACGCGGATCGAGGAGATCCGGCGCAACCTGGACGCGGTGATGCCGCTGTACGCGAAGGCGGTCGGCAAGCCGCTGGCCTCGCTGCCGCCGTACCGCTCGAACGCCGGCGCGCCGGTGCGCTGGAGGTGTGAGCCCGGAACGCCGGCGAGTTCCGCCTCGACTTCCCCGAGCACCGCCACGAACACCTGCGCGCCGGGTGACAGCGACTTTCCCCGCAGCGTGACGATGCCGTATTGCGTCCGCAGGGTGCCGGCGTCCGCGTCGAGGAGGACGAGACTGCCGCGCCGCACGTCCTCGGCTATCTGCGCCGGCACGGCCAGCCCGACCCCGTCGGAACGCTTCACGATCGCGCGGCTCGCCGCGAACGACGTCGTCGTGATGCGCGGCATCACGTCGCCGGTCGCCGCGTCGAGCGTCAGCCCGGGGGTGTCCGGCTCTGCGGGCGACAGCACGCGCAGGGGAAGCCGCACGCCGACCAGTGGATAGCGAAGGATGTCGCGCAGCGATAGGCCGCCGCGGCCGGCAAGCGGGTGTCCCGCGCGGCAATAGAAGGCGCCGGTGTGCGCCGGCAGCAACTCCACGTGGAACCGCGGGTCGGCCGAGACGATCGACAGATCGCTGACGGCGAGGTCGAGATCGCCTGACAGCAGCTTCGGACCGAAATCGCGCCACCGGCCCTCGACGAGTTCGATCTGCATCAGCGGATGACGCGAGGCGAACCGCGCAACCGACTCGAGCACGCTGACATCGAGCGCGTACGGGCCGGCGCCGATCGAGACCCGGCCCGAGCGCAGGTTCTGATAGTCGCCCAGGACTTCGCGCAGTCCCGCGGCGTCGGACAGCAGCGGCCTGCCGCGCGCCAGAAGCAGCGTGCCGGCGGCGGTCGGTTCGACGCGCCTGTTCGACCGGTCGAACAGGCGCGCGCCAATGGCAGCCTCCAGCGCGGCGATACCTCGGCTGAAGGTCGGCTGGGTGACGTTCATCGCTTCCGCCGCACGGCCGAAGCTGCGGTGCGCGTCCAGCGCGACGGCGTATTCGAGGAGTCTCAGGATGTTCATTCAGAAAACGTATTCATTCATGACATCGATTGCATTGGACAGCATACACGCACGGCTTCAGACTGCCCCGCTGGTTGGAGCGTCCCTGTCCGGGGCTGCTCCCCGCCCAGGTTGGCAAGAAACGACGCTCGAAGCGGAGGGAACATGAACCGTTGGACTGGCATGCGGGAAATCACGCGTTGGGCGCGCTGGGCATTCGGCGCCCTCGTCCTCGCGCTGGCGGCGGCTGCGCCGCGGTCGCGCAGGCGAAGAAGCCCAACATCCTCGTCATCTGGGGCGACGACATCGGCACCTGGAACATCAGCCACAACAACCGCGGCATGATGGGCTACCAGACGCCCAACATCGACCGCATCGCGCAGGGAGGGCGTCGGCTTCACCGACTACTACGCCCAGCAGAGCTGCACCGCCGGCCGCGCCGCCTTCATCGGCGGCACCGTGCCGGTGCGCACCGGCATGACCAAGGTCGGCCTGCCCGGCGCCGCGGAGGGCTGGCAGAAGACCGACGTCACGATGGCCACGGTGCTGAAGGGCCAGGGCTACGCCACCGGCCAGTTCGGCAAGAACCATCAGGGCGACCGCGACGAGCACCTGCCGACGATGCACGGCTTCGACGAGTTCCTCGGCAACCTCTACCACCTGAACGCCGAGGAGGAGCCGGAGAACCTCGACTATCCGAAGAACCCGGAGTTCCGCAAGAAGTTCGGCCCGCGCGGCGTGCTCAAGACGCAAGGCCGACGGCAACGGCGGCCAGACCATCGAGGACACCGGTCCGCTGACCAAGAAGCGGATGGAGACGATCGACGACGAAACCGTTGCCGCGGCCAAGGACTTCATCACGCGCCAGGTCAAGGCCGGCAAGCCCTTCTTCATCTGGTGGAACGGCACGCGGATGCACTTCCGCACCCACGTGAAGGACGAGAACCGCGGCATGTCCGGGCAGGACGAGTACAGCGACGGCATGGTCGAGCACGACGGGCACGTCGGCGAACTGCTCAAGCTGCTCGACGACCTCGGCATCGCCAACGACACGATCGTGATGTACTCGACCGACAACGGCCCGCACTACAACACCTGGCCCGATGCCGGCACCACGCCGTTCCGCAGCGAGAAGAACTCGAACTGGGAAGGCGCCTACCGCGTGCCGGCCTTCGTGCGCTGGCCCGGCCACTTCCCGGCGGGCAAGACGCTGAACGGCATCGTCTCGCACGAGGACTGGCTGCCGACCTTCGCCGCCGCGCCGGCGCACCCGACATCAAGGAGAAGCTGCTGAAGGGCGCCGACGATCAACGGCCGCAACTACCGGAACTACATCGACGGCTACAACCAGCTCGACTACCTCAGCGGCAAGGCGAAGGAGTCGCCGCGCAACGAGTTCTGGTACGTGAACGACGACGGCCAGATCGTCGCCGCCCGCTACGAGGACTGGAAGGTGGTCTTCCTCGAGAACCGCGGCGCAGGCCTTCGGCGTCTGGCGCGAGCCGTTCGTCGAACTGCGCGTGCCGCTGCTGTTCAACCTGCGCCGCGATCCGTTCGAGAAGGCGCAGCACAACTCGAACACCTACAACGACTGGTTCCTCGACCGCGCCTTCGTGATCGTGCCGATCCAGGCGCTCGCGGCGAAGTTCCTGCTGACGATGAAGGACTATCCGCCGAGCCAGACGCCGGCTCCTTCAACCTCGAGAAGATCGAAGAGCAGCTCCGGCAGCGCACGGGCGCGCGCTAGTCCCGCGACCCACCTGGAATCGAGGGGCGCCCGGCGGGCGCCCTTTGTCCTTTCGCGCGATGCGTTTCTGCGCCCGGCTTGCGGTCGGGCTCGAGCACAGCAAGCGTCTTCTGCGCCGCTTACACTCGCCCAACATGAGCCGAAGACGGAAGGTCCCCAAGCGCGACGAAGCAGCGGCGACTGCCGGCGCACCCCGCAGCGTTGCCGCGGGCGCCAGCAGCGGCGCTCCCTTGCCCGATCCCGGTCCCGGTCCGGCACCGCTGCAGCGCCTCGGGAGCAGGGTCGGATTCCGGCTCGGAATCGTGGCCGCCATCCTGGTCATCGCGGCCGCGGTCGCGGTGGTGGCGTGGCATCTCGCCGGCCCGCGGTCACCGGCATCGCCGGCCGCACCGGCATCTTCTGCACACCCAACGCCTCAGGCCGGCTTCGTCGGAGGACGGGAGTGCGTCGCCTGCCACGCCCGCGAGCACGCGGCCTGGCAGGGCTCGCAGCACGCCCGCTCGATGCAGCCGGCGACGGCGCAGACCATGCTCGGCGACTTCGCGAACGCAAAGTTCAGCTACGCGGGAGTCACTTCGACCTTCTTCAGGCGCGACGGCAAGTTCTTCGTCAACACCGACGGACCAGACGGAAAGCTCGCCGATTTCGAGATTTCGTACACCTTCGGCGTCGAGCCCCTGCAGCAGTACCTGATCGATTTCCCCGACGGCCGCAAGCAGGCGCTCGGCATCGCGTGGGGTCGCGGCCGCGCGCGGCCGGCGGCCAGCGCTGGTTCCACCTCTATCCCGGCGAGAAGATCGGCGGGCGACCGCCTGCACTGGACGGCGATCGACCAGAACTGGAACTACCAGTGCGCCGACTGCCATTCCACGAATCTGCGCAAGAACTTCGACGAGCGGACGAACTCGTTCAGCACCAGCTGGACCGACGTCAACGTCAATTGCGAAGCGTGTCACGGGCCCGGTTCCGGCCACGTGGCGTGGGCGCGAAAACACGGCGACTGGAAGGCCCTGGAGCCGACCAAAGGCCTGACGGCCGCGCTCGACGAACGTCGCGGCATCGCCTGGAACCCGACCCCGGAG
>CAWKFK010000002.1:0-60453 GCA_963849015.1 uncultured beta proteobacterium | reverse complement strand
GCATGCCACGGTAACCTGGCACGGGTGATTGAGGGCGCGTAGCCAGCTCAGGCATCAAATCCCGCCACCACCTCCCGTTGCGTCACCCAGTCGCTCGCCTTCTGGGGCAACCGAGTGCGCGCTACAGGGGGGTCTGGCACCTCCGCCCGGTACCACCGTTCCCGAGGATCATCGTCGCATTCAGTCGGATTCGTCAGAGCCTCGCGAGAGGAACTCGAGCGCCCTGGGCACGAAGTCGGCATGGAACTGGAAAACCGCACCATGCCCGGAATCCGGATAGATGACGAGTTCGCTGTTCGGAAGCCGATGAGCGAGATCGAACGTGTTCTGGCTCGGAACCATTCGATCGCTGTCGCCGTTGGCGACCAGCGCCGGCTGAAGAACCTTGGACAGATCCGCGGGCGCCTTCGTGCCCCAGCGGCGCAGCGCTTTCAACTGGGCCTGCAGCGCGGCAATCGTGATCTCCTTGTCGCGGTCGGCTGAGCGCTCCTTCAGGCGCGCCAGGAACTCCTTGCCGGCGCGGATGCCATCCGGTGATCGGGTGAAGAACAGGAACTGCTTCGGGTCCTGGAAGGTGAGCCACCCCCGCACCATGTCGAGGTAGGTCACCCGGGCCACCTTGCCGATGCCTTCGCCGCCGGCCGGCCCGGCGCCGGTGATGATCATCCGGCGTACCAGTCGAGGCGCCATCTGCACGATTTCCTGCGCCACCATGCCGCCCATCGAGAACCCGAACAAATCGACCTGATCGAAGCCCATCGCGCTGATGAAGGTGATGGCGTCGCGGGCCATCTCCTCGATCGACGTCGCCGGCGATCCGCTCGACGCACCCACGCCGCGGTTGTCGAACGCGATCACGTGGTGCTTCGCCGCGATGCCGTCTACGACGCGGGGATCCCAGTTGTCCAGAACGGCCGCCAGGTGAATGAGGAACACGACCGGCGGGCCGGGGTTGCCCACGCCGAGCTCCCGGTAGGCGAACGACACGCCGCCTGCGGTGATGCTTCGCGTGGGCACGTTCTTCCAGGTCACCGGCGAGTGATGCGCTGCGTTCATCGAGGAGTCCTCGTCGGTCGGTCGGGCGTGCCGGTCAGGCTGCAAGGACCGGATAGTCGGTGTAGCCCTTGGGACCCGGTGTGTAGAAGGTCGTCGGGTCCGGGGCATTCAGCGGGGCGCCGGTGCGCAGACGCGCCACCAGATCCGGATTGGCCAGGAAGGGGCGCGCGAAGGCGATGAGATCCGCCTGGCCGGCCTCGAGCGCGCGTTCGGCGCTTGCGCGATCGAAGCCACCTGCCAGGATGAATGCACCCTGGAACGCCGCGCGCAGGCGAGCCTTCAACTCGACGGGAACCGCCGGCGCCCCCATCGCCGAATGATCGAGCAGGTGGACATACTGCAGCCCAAGCTTCGAAAGTTGCTCGGTCAGCGCCAGGTACTGCGCGTCCACCTCCGGGAACGCGCCCGTGCTGTTGAAGACGCCGTACGGGGACAGCCGGATTCCGACGCGATGGGCGCCGATCGCGGCCGCCGTCGCGCGGGCGATGTCGAGCGCGAAGCGGTTGCGGCCTTCGATGCCGACGCCGTAGGCATCGTCGCGCCGGTTCACGTTGGCGTTGAGAAACTGCTCGATCAGGTAACCGTTCGCGGCATGCAGTTCGATGCCGTCGAAGCCGGCCTCGACGGCGAGCTGCGCCGACGCCACATATTCGCCGACTGTCCGAGTGATGTCGGCCGTGGTCATCGCACGCGGAGTGCTGTGCGCTTGCATGCCCTGGGAGTCGGTGTACATCTCGCCCGGGCAGGAATCCGCCATGGGTCCGAGCACTTCCGCGCCCGCTGGCAGATTCGCGGCGTGGCTGACGCGGCCGGTGTGCATCAGCTGCACGAACACCTTGCCGCCCTTGGCATGGATCGCATCCACGACGGGCTTCCAGCCACGCACATGGTTCTCGTTGAAGAGCCCGGGGATGCGCGCGTACCCCAGGCCGTTGGCGGACGGCGAGGTGCCCTCGGTGATGATCAGGCCGGCCGTGGCCCGCTGGCCGTAGTACTCGGCCATCAAGGCATTGGGTGTATTGGCGTCGACGGCGCGGCTGCGCGTCATAGGGGCCATGACGATGCGATTGGCGAGTTGAAGCGAGCGCGTGGCAAAAGGTTGGAAGAGCATGTCGATCCTGAGTGAAGTCCTGGGGTGTCGAAGACGAGAAGCTTGGCCGGCATTGGGCGCCGCGGACGATGGCGAGGCGTCAACGCATCTTCACGACGACCTTGCCCTTGGAGCGCCCCTGAGCGAGGTATTCCAGTGCCTCCCTCGCCTGCTCGAAGGGGAACACCTTGTCGATCACCGGCCGGATGCGCTGCGTCTCGAGGAGCTTGCCGATCTGGGCGAGTTGATCGCCATCGGGACGGACAAAGAGGAACGAGTAGTCGACGTCCCGCTTCTTCGCCAGGCGCATGATCTTGCGGCTCATCAGCGCGAACACGAGCCTCAGGACGACATTGAGCCGGCGAGCGCGAGCGAATGCGGCGTCCAGTGGCCCGACCAGGGAGACGATCTTGCCCCGCGCCTCGAGGATATCGATGGACTTCTCGATCGCGTCGCCCCTGACGGTGCCTAGCACCACGTGGTAGCCGCGCAGGACGGTCTCGAACTCCTGCTTCTTGTAGTCGACCACCTCGTCGGCGCCCAGGCTGCGCACCAATTCGACATTGCCCGTGCTGGTGGTCGTTCCCACCTTGGCGCCAAGGTGCTTTGCCAACTGGATCGCGAACGTGCCGATACCGCCGGAGCCTGCCGGGATGAAGACCTTCTGATCGGCCTCGAAGATTTGCGCGCTCCTTCAGCGCTTGCCACGAAGTGAGCCCGACCATCGGGATCGATGCTGCCTGCACGAAGTCCAGGTTGGTCGGCTTCAATGCGGCAGCACTCTCGGGCACCACCGCGAACTCGGCGATCGAGCCCGTGCCCCGGTCGAAGATGCTGGCGAAGACCGCATCGCCCGGCTTGAAGCGGGTCACCCGGCTGCCGACCTCGGTCACGACCCCGGCCAGATCGCTGCCCAGCGTGGCCGGGAGCTGGAATTTCAAGACGGCTTTGAAGAGACCGGTCGGGATCACGTTGTCGATCGGGTTCACGCCCGCGGCGTGGACCTGAACCAGCAGTTCGTCCGGCTTCAGCGCGGGGCGTGGAACATCGGTGAGCCCGATCTCGGGCGACTTGCCGTAGCGCTTGAAGGTCAATGCTTTCATGTCTGCTCGCCAGGCGATCTGGAAGACGTGTTCTCGGTCATGCGTGACTGCCTTTAGGTGTTCGAATACCGTAATGATGATGATCATCATCTTTGAAGTCAAGATTTTGATGATGAACATCATCAATGTATAGTCTGCGCTGGAACTGGACGATCAATCCCACCTCGGACAGAGATGAAAGTCACCAAGGCACAGGCACAGGCCAATCGAGCTCACGTCGTCGCGACAGCCTCTCACCTGTTTCGCGAGCGCGGTTTCGATGGGGTCGGCGTTGCCGATCTGATGGCGGCCGCGGGCTTCACCCACGGCGGCTTCTACAAGCACTTCGGCTCCAAAGCCGACCTGATGGCGGAATCGACGGCTTGCGGTATCGCACAGACCGCGGCGCTGATCGAGGGCGTGGATGCATCGGAGTTCGTCAGGCGCTACCTCTCACGTGAGCACCGGGACGGTCGCGCGACCGGCTGCACGATGGCTGCGCTCGGCGGGGACGCTGTGCGGCAACCGGAGTCGGTCCGGGTCGCCTTTGCGGACGGCGTCGAGAACCTGCTTGCGGCGCTGAGCCAGCAGAGCGGCGCGTCGGGCGCTGAGGATGCTGCGCAGGCGCGAGCCAGGATCCTCGACGTGTTGACGCACGCGGTGGGCGCCCTCGTCATGTCGCGGGCTTGCCCGGACGATTCACCTCTGGCCGATGAAATCCTTGCCGTCAGCCGGGAGGCCATCCTCGAGTCGCTGCAGCTGGGCAGGTTGGACCATCCACACGACACGAACCAATTCTCGCGGGGACCACTATGAGCACCACCG
This sequence comes from uncultured beta proteobacterium, assembly GCA_963849015.1. GTDB lineage: Bacteria > Pseudomonadota > Gammaproteobacteria > Burkholderiales > Burkholderiaceae_E > Quisquiliibacterium. Next base: position 56,400 of record CAWKFK010000002.1, on the reverse strand, counting down.
ATGCGAACAATCCGGACATGGCCGCATCGACCGGGTTCTCTCTGATGATGGCCGGAATGCGGGCCGGAGACGACGGTTACTCGATCACTCTGCCCGAAGACTGGCTGCAGGGCCGAACGGCGTACGGCGGACTGTCGGCTGCGGTCTGCCTCGAGGCTATCCGGCGCGCCTTTCCGGGGCTGCCGGCGTTGCGGTCTGCGCAATTCGCCTTCATCGGTCCGGCGACCGGCGCGCTTCGCCTCGCGCCACGGGTCCTGCGCCAAGGCAAGTCGACCGTTTTCGCCAGCGTGGATCTGGAGGGCGACAGCGGGCTCGCCGTTCGGTCCACCCTGTGCTTCGGCGCGGAGCGCGAGTCGGCCGACGCCTATGACAAGTATTCGATGCCGGCCACGCCGCCGCTGGCTGATTGTCCGTCCTTCTACACGTGGCCCGATCGCCCGAATTTCATGGACCACTTCGAAGGACGTTTGGCCGGTGGCGGTGCGCCGATGAGCTCCCATGCGGTGCCAGAGATGCTCGTATGGCTGCGTCATCGCGATGCGACCGCCAGCGACGACCTGGTCCGACTGATGGCGCTGGCGGACGCGTTGCCCCCTGCTGCGTTCGCCTCGTTGGGCGAAGGTTCTCCGATCAGCACGATGACCTGGGCAATCGACATGCTCGAGCCAGCGCCCCGCAGCGAGACCGGTTGGTGGCTCGTTCAAGGGATCGCGGAGACGATTCGGCACGGCTATTCGGCGCAGACCACCGTGATCTGGAGTCCGGACGGGCGCCCGGTGCTTTCGGCCCGCCAGAACGTTGCGATCTTCGGGAGGCGGTGATGGCCGACGAACTCCTTCGATCGCTCGAGGCGATCTGCGGTCAGGCTGCCTTCAATCGCTGGGGCGGCTTCGAGCTGCACGCGGCAGAGCCGGGCCGGGTCACACTGGGAGTCGCATGGCGCGAGGAGTTCGGTCAGTACGCCGGCTATCTCCACGCTGGCATGATCGCCGCGTTGATCGACACGGCCTGCGGCTTTGCGGCGGTCACGTCGGTCGGTTCGCGCGTTCTGGCAGCCCACTTCTCGGTGAACTGCCTTCGACCCGCAGTCGGACAGCGTTTCGTGGCGCGCGCGCGGGTGGTCAAGCCCGGCAAATCGCAGGTGTTTACCTACTGCGAGCTGTTCGCGGTGTCCGATGGCCAAGAGAGGCTCGTGGCCACAGGCGAGACCATTCTTTCGGTGCCGGCAAAAGATGGAACTTGATGTCGACACGTGCCATGAAGGCACTCTTCCGCCCGCGAGCCAAGTCGATTCAAGACGCGGCTAGTCCGGCAAATCGTTCAGTTCGTAGCTGGTGCTGCGCCCCCGCGCATCTGACTTCCGCAGCACGCCCCTCGCAAGCAGGTCGTTGATGTCGCGCAGTGCCGTGTCTGGCGAGCACTTGGCAATGGCTGCCCACTTGCTGCTGGTGAGTTTGCCGTCGAAGCCGTCGAGCAGTCGATCGAGCAGCTTCACCTGCCGCTCGCTCAATGGCGTGGTCGCCCAGCGCTGCCAGAACCGCGCCTTGGTCAGCACGGCGTCGAGTGTGTGCTGTGCCTGGTCGACTGCGCGATGGAGCGTGTCGAGGAACCAGGCAAGCCACTCGGTGACATCCATCGACCTTTTCTGGGTCCGCTCCAGGATGTCGTAGTAGGCCTTGCGTTCGCGCTGGATCTGCGCCGACAAGCTGTAGAAGCGTTGCGGGCTGCCATCGGCGCGCGCCAGCAGCAGATCACCGATGGCCCGGGCGATACGGCCGTTGCCGTCGTCGAACGGATGCAAGGTGACGAACCACAGGTGACCAAGCCCGGCCTTGAGCAGCGGCGGCTCGTTCGATGCGCCATTCAGCCAGTCCAGGAATTGGCTGGTTTCAGCCTCCAGATGATCGGCTGGCGGCGCCTCGAAATGCACCCGCTGGCGGCCGATGGGGCCAGACACGACTTGCATCGGCCCGCTGGCATCGTCGCGCCAGGCGCCGACCTTGATCCTGGAGAGTCCGGAGTGGCCGGTAGGAAACAGCGCGGCATGCCAGCCGAACAGCCGCTCCCGCAACACCGGCGCACGGCAGTTGGCGGTAGCATCGAGCACCATCTCGACCACGCCTTCCACGTGCCGATCCACCGCGGCCAGGGCACCGATGTCCACGCCCAGCCTGCGGGCGATGGACGAGCGCACGGATTCGACATCGAGCCGCTCACCCTCGATCTCGCTGGTCTTGACCACGTCCTCGGTAAGCGCCGCAAGGCTGGCCTGATCGCGCAGGGCCACGCCCACGTCGGCCAAGCGCCCCATCAACATCCCCTGGGCACGACTGACCACGGTCAGTGGGCCGGCCAGTGCTGCCAAGTCGAACTGCCAGTTCGGCCAGTCATTGGACTGCCAGATGTATTTGTAATCGCCGCTATTCATGCGGAGATCATGGGCTGCATTCTCCGCACGCGCAAGTCTTTTGCCGCATAAGATGCGGCGAATAGGACCACCATTCGCCGCACGGAAGGTCGCCTCATACACCAATACCTTCCTCGAGGACTGGGAGCGCCTCTTCCGCTCGGGGCGTTACGACCGCGAGCGGTTGAAGGAGGCGATGCTGCTGCTCGTCGCCAACGATGCGCCGTTGGGGCCCGAGTGGCTGGACCATCCGCTCGAAGGTGACTGGGCCGATCACTGCGAGTGCGACATCGGCGGCACGATGGGCGTGGACACCTTCTTTCTGCATGGTGGAAGCAGGTCTTGCCAAATTTTGCCAAGAACCCTACGCTTACGCCATGAGCACGATGAACATCTCTCTCCCCGACACCCTGAAGTCCTTCGTGGACGAGCAGGTCAGCCAGCGCGGCTACGGCACGAGCAGTGAGTACGTTCGGGAGTTGATCCGCAAGGATCGGGATCGTCTGCAACTGCGCGGCTTGCTGCTGGTGGGTGCGGCGTCGAGCCCGACAGCGCCGGCCGATGCCAGCTACTTCGAAGGCCTGCGTGATCGGGTGCGCAAGTCCGCCAAAGCCGGCGCTCGAGGGTGAAGGCCAAGGCCGTCGTCCCCCGTGAGCAGGCCAACCGGGATGTCGACGAGGCCATTGCCTACTACCTGGGAGAGGAGGCCGAGCAGGTTGCGTTGGGCTTTATCGACGCGCTGGAGAAGGCCTGCGCTCGCATCGGCCGCCAGCCGGCCATTGGCTCCCCGCGCTACGCCCACGAACTCGATCTGCCCGGTCTGCGCGCCTGGCCGCTGACGCGATACCCGCACATCGTGTTCTACGTCGAGCACCCGGACCACATCGATGTGTGGCGCGCGCTGCACGGCCAGCGAGACATGCCCGCGTGGATGCAGGAGCCCACTACCCTGTGACGGTCGGATCGGCTGGCGGATCACCCTCCTGGCGGGCGCTGCGTGGCCAATTGTCGAATCGATCGGTTACTACAATACGGAGCTCTCACATTCTTCGCAGGTCCATCGGACCAACATGGCGCCGCACGCGCAGCAGCTCACGGGCATGGACCACGCCACCCTCGTCACCTTACGCGACCGACACCCCGCATGGCGGCTGCTGGCCTCGCCGCATGCGCCGCTGGTGGCGAGTTTCCTGCACCGGGTGTTCGTGGTGCCCAACGTACGGGTGATGAGCGAGGCGGATCTTGCCGAAGCGCTGGAGGACGAGCTCTTTGCGCTGCGCGAGCGGCTCGGTGCCGACGGCTACCCGAAGGGCGCGCCCGAGTACCTGAACGACTGGGCCGCGCCCGACAAGGGCTGGCTGCGCAAGTTCTACAAGCCGGGCACCGACGAAGCGCAGTTCGACCTGACGCCGGCCACCGAGAAGGCCATCGCCTGGCTGGTGTCGCTGACCGAGCGACCGTTCGTGGGCACCGAGTCGCGCCTGCTGACGCTGTTTGCGCTGCTGGAGCAGATCAGCGCCGGCACCGAGGCCGACCCGGTCAAGCGCGTAGACGACCTGCGCAGGAAACGCGACGAAATCGACGCCGAGATCGCGCGCGTGCTGGCTGGTGACGTGCCGCTGCTGGACGACACGGCGGTCAAGGACCGATTCCAGCAGTTCCAGCAACTGGCGCGCGAGCTGCTGGCCGACTTCCGCGAGGTGGAGCACAACTTCCGCCTGCTCGACCGCAAGGTGCGCGAGAAGATCGCGCTGTGGGAAGGCGCCAAGGGCGCGCTGCTCGACGAGATCATGGGCGAGCGCGATGCCATCGGCGACTCCGACCAGGGCCGCAGCTTCCGCGCCTTCTGGGACTTCCTCATGTCCAGCCGGCGGCAGGAGGAGCTCTCCGAGCGGCTGGACCAGGTGCTGGCGCTGCCCGCCGTCGCTGCGCTGAAGCCCGAGCCGCGCACGCGCCGCGTGCACCACGACTGGCTGGAGGCCGGCGAACACACGCAACGCACAGTGGCCCAGCTGTCGCAGCAGCTGCGCCGCTTCCTGGACGACCGGGCCTTCTTGGAGAACCGCCGCATCCTGGACCTGCTGCACGGCATCGAGAGCAAGGCGCTGGCGCTGCGCGAGGCGACGCCATCCGGCACGGTGATGCACATCGACGCGATGGGCGCGGACATCGAACTGCCGCTGGAGCGGCCGCTTGTTCACGCCGAGCGTGAAGCCGCGCCTGGCCGAACTGGTGCTCGTCGGCTGGCGAGGACGACATCGACACCGCGCGCTTGTTCGACCAGATCGTGGTGGACAAGGCGCGCCTGCGCTCGGCTGTCCAGCGCGCACTGCGCCGCCAGCCGCAGATCACGCTGCGCGAGCTGCTGGAGGCCGAGCCTCTGCACCAGGGCCTGGCGGAACTGGTGGCCTACCTGGAGCTGGCCCACGCCGGGGACGGCAGCGACGCCCTGGACGGCCTGCGCGCCCTCGTCGACGAAGCCGTGGAGGAACCGATCCGCTGGCAGGCCAGCAACGCAGCGGGGCGAAGCCGTGACGCGCGAGGCTCGCTTGCCCCGCGTGATCTTCACGCGCTGAAGGCTCGGGACGGCCAGGGAGAGCAAGAATATGAACGACACGCACGGCACGAGAACGATTCGGTCGAGACCCCGCCCAGCGCGCTGCCGGCGGTGCCCGAGCTGTCGCAGCTGATGGTGCACCTGCTCAAGGGCGTGCTCTACCGCGAGGACGACGAGCGCCTGTGGGCGAGCCTGCTGCGCCTGCAGGCGCGGGTGAGGGAACAAGCCGCCGTGCTGCTGCTCGATCTGGTGCTGGACGAGGCCGAGGGCCACGCCTTTCTGAAAAGCCGTCCGGACCCGGACGAATCCGAGGGGGCGCCGCGCCTGCCAAGGCTCGTCGCACGCCGGCCGCTGTCCTACCCGGTGAGCCTGATGCTGGCGCTGCTGCGCAAGCGCATGGCCGAGTTCGACGCCGGCGGTGGCGACACGCGGCTGGTGCTCTCGCGCGACGAGATCGCCGAGCTGATGCGGGTGTTCCTGCCCGATGGCACGAACGAGGCCCGGCTGATCGACCAGGTGGACGCGACGATCACCAAGGTGGTCGATCTGGGGTTTCTGCGCCGGCTCAAGCCCGCCGCCGGCAGTGCGCCAGGACCGAGGCCACTACGAGGTGCGGCGCATCCTGAAGGCCTTCGTCGACGCGCAGTGGCTGGCGGAGTTCGACGCGCGGCTGGAGGTCTACCGCACGGCGTTGTCCGCGCCCTGCCGATCGACCGACAAGGCGGCAAGAGCTGCTCAGTGAGGGCAGCCGATGCATGAGGCGCCGACGCTCGGCCTCGACTTCGTGGCCGACGACAGCCGGGTGGGCTTTCGGCTGCAGCGGCTGGAAGTGCTCAACTGGGGCACCTTCGACAAGCGCGTCTGGCGCTACGAACTCGACGGCCGCAATGGCCTGCTCACGGGCGACATCGGTTCGGGCAAGTCCACGCTGGTCGATGCCATCACCACCTTGCTGGTGCCGGCGCAACGCGTGGCCTACAACAAGGCCGCCGGGGCGGATGCCCGCGAGCGGTCCTTGCGCTCCTACGTGCTGGGCCACTACAAGAGCGAGCGCAACGAGGTCACGGGCAGCGCCCGGCCCGTGGCGCTGCGCGATGCGTCGAGCTACTCGGTCATCCTCGGCGTCTTCCGCAACGAGGGCTATGACCAGGCCGTGACGCTGGCCCAGGTCTTCTGGCTGAAGGACCCGCAGGGCCAGCCGGCGCGCCTGTTCGTGGCGGCCGAGCGGGCGCTGACCATCGCCGAAGACTTCAGCGGCTTCGGCAGCGACATCACCGCCCTGCGCAAGAGGCTGCGCGGCGCGGGCTGCGAGCTGTTCGACAGCTTCCCGCCCTATGGGGCCTGGTTTCGCCGGCGCTTCGGCATCGAGCACGAGCAGGCCCTGGAACTGTTCCACCAGACCGTCTCGATGAAGTCGGTGGGCAACCTCACCGACTTCGTGCGCAGCCACATGCTGGAGCCCTTCGACGTGGGCAGCCGCATCGAGGCGCTGATCCGCCACTTCGACGACCTGGACCGCGCCCACCAGGCCGTGCTCAAGGCCAAGCGCCAGGTCGACTTGCTCGACGCCGCTGGTCGACGACGGCCAGCGCCATCGAGGCGCTGGTGGCCGAGATTCAGGGCTGGCGCGATGGGCGCGATGCGCTTCGGCCGTACTTCGCCCGGCTCAAGGGCGAGCTGCTGGACCGCCGCCTCGACTCTGCTGGCGGACGATGCCGCCCGGCTCGACGCCCAGATCGAGCGCCTGGACGCGCAGCGCGACGCCGAGCGCGCCGAAGTCGCGCCGCCTGGAGCGCGCCCTGCGAGACAACGGCGGCGACCGCCTGGAGGAACTGGCCGCCGAGATCCGGCGCCTGGAGCAAGAGAAGGCTCAACGCCAGCAAGAAGGCTGACCGCTACTCGAGCGCTGCTCGGCCCGCATCGACGAGGCGCCGCCCGCCGATGAAGCGGGCTTCCTCGCTCAGCAGCAGAGCATCGCCACCCGCGCCGAGGGCTTGCGCGAGCGCATTGCCGACCTGGACAACCGCGAGCGCGAGGAGGACTTCGAGTTTCCGCAAGGGCCGTGAAGAGCACACCGCCCTGTCCGGACGAGATCGACAGTCTCCAGCGGCGCAAGAGCAACATCGACGCCGCCCAGATCCGCATCCGCGATGCGCTGTGTTCGGCGCTGGCGATCGGCGAGGACGAACTGCCCTTCGCGGGCGAGCTCATCCAGGTGCGTGACGACGAGCGCGACTGGGAAGGCGCCGCCGAGCGGCTGCTGCGCGGCTTCGGCCTCGCGCTGCTGGTGCCCGGATGCGCACTACAAGGCCGTCGCGGACTGGGTGGACCGCCAGCATCTGGGTGCCCGGCTGGTGTACTTCCATGTGCGGCCGAGAAAGGCCACGCAGGGCGCCAGCTCTGCATCCGCAGTCGCTGGTGCGCAAGCTCGTCATCAAGCCGGATTCGCCACACTACGAGTGGCTGGAGCAGGAGCTTCGCCAGCGCTTCGACGTGGCCTGCTGCGACACCGGGCGAGCAGTTCCGCCGCGAGGCCCGCGCCATCACGCGCGCCGGTCAGATCAAGGACCCGAGCGGGCGCCACGAGAAGGACGACCGCAGCCGCATCGACGACCGCAGCCGCTACGTGCTCGGCTGGAGCAATGCCGACAAGCTGCGCGCCTTGCGGGACCAGCGGGAGCGTCTGGAGGGAAAGCTGGCCACGCTGGGGCAGCGCATCGGCGAGATCCAGCAGGCGCGCAAGGAACTGCGAGGCCGGCTGGACGCACTCGCCCGGCTGGAGGAGTTCACGCGCTTTGCGGACATCGACTGGATGAGCCTGGCCCGCGAGATTGCTGCGCTCACCGAGGAACGCGCGCGGCTGGAAGCCGCATCCGACACCCTGCAAGAGCTGGGTCGCCAGCTGAAGGCCGCGCAGGACCGGCTGGGCGAGCCGGAGGTCAAGCGTCCGACGCGCTGGGCAAGCGGGGCGAGGTCAAGAGCCAAGCGAGAGACGGCCCAGGAACTGCGGGATCAGGCCGGCAGCGTCTGCGAACGACTTGCCGCTGACCGAGGCGCGGATCGAGCGCCTGGACGGCTGGCGCTCCGAGGCGCTGGGCGAGCATCAGCTGTCGGTCGAGTCCTGCGACAACCGCGAGCAGGAGGTGCGCAAGTGGCTGCAGGAGCGCATCGACGCGGAGGACAAGCGCCTGGCCCGCCTGACCGAGCGCATCGTCAATGCCATGCGCGGCTTCAAGGAGGAGTTCAAGGCCGAGACCGTCGAGATGGACGTGAGCCTGGCGGCGCTGCCGGAGTACGAGCGGATGCTCACCGGCTTGAAGGGCGACGACCTGCCGCGATTCGAGGCGCGCTTCAAGGAGCTGCTCAACGTCAACACCATCAACGAGATCGCCAACTTCAACGCCCAGCTCGCCCGCGAGCGGGAGACGATCAAGGAGCGTGTCGACTTCATCAACCAGTCGCTCCAGGCCATCGACTACAACCCCGGCCGGTACATCAAGCTGGTGGCGCTGCCCAGCCCGGATGCCGAGATCCGCGACTTCCAGCAGGATCTGCGGGCGTGCACCGAGGGTGCGATGACGGGCTCGGCGGACGAACAGTATTCGGAAGCCAAGTTCCTGCAGGTCAAGGCCATCATCGACCGCTTCCGCGGCCGCGAAGGACTGTCGGATGCCGACCGGCGCTGGACCGCCAAGGTCACCGACGTGCGCAACTGGTTCCTGTTCTCGGCCAGCGAGCGTTGGCGCGCCGATGGTGCCGAGCACGAGCACTACTCGGACTCCGGCGGCAAGTCGGGCGGCCAGAAGGAAAAGCTGGCCTACACCGTGCTGGCCGCGAGCCTGGCCTACCAGTTCGGGCTGGAATGGGGTGCCGTGCGTTCGCGGTCGTTCCGCTTCGTCGTCATCGACGAGGCCTTCGGGCGCGGGTCGGACGAGTCGGCGCAGTACGGGCTGCGCCTGTTCCAGCAGCTCAACCTGCAGTTGTTGATCGTCACGCCGCTGCAGAAGATCCACATCATCGAGCCCTTCGTGGCCAGCGTGGGCTTCGTGCACAACGAGGGCGGGCGCGACTCGCGGCTGCGCTGCCTGTCGATCGAGGAGTACCGGGCGCAGAAGGCGGAGGATGGCCGGCAGGCGCGAGGCGGCGCGGCGCCATGAGCTGGACCACGCCGGCCGACCTGCACGCCCAGGTCCAACGCTTGTGGGATCGCGGCGACCTGCTGCGTGCTGCGGTATCGGATGCCGTCTCGTGGCCCCTGCGCCTGACCCTGAAGGCGCCCGGCGCTGCCGACCTGTCCGACCGCTTCGAGGCGGTGCGTGACTGGGTGCGCGCCGTCGCCGACACCCCGCAGGTACGGATCGACTGGCGGGACTGGAACCATCGCGTTCAGGGAACGCAGCGGCTGCCGGCGGCCGTCTGGGTCGACTCCCTGCAGGAGGCCTTGGCCTTCATCGGCAAGGCGCGCCAGGCGCAGCGCTTCGAGGCGCTGTGGCAGCAGACGGCGGCCGCGCAGCCGGCGCTGCTGGCGTGGATGTCCCGGCGGCCGCTCCAGGCCCTGGACCTGGCCGACCGCTGGGAGCGCCTGCTGGCCGTCGTCGCGTGGCTGCAGGCCCATCCTCGACCGGGCGTGTACCTGCGCCAGGTGGACGCGCCCGGGGTGGACAGCAAGTTCATCGAGGCCCACCGGGGCGTGCTGACCGAGTTGCTGGACCTGGCCCTGCCGCCCGAGGTCATCGACACCCGCGCGACCGGCGTCGGCGCAGTTCGCCCGCCGATTCGGCTTCCTGGACAAGCCGGTCCGGATCCGGTTCCGTCTGCTCGACCCGGCCTTGCCCAGCCTGCCGGGCTGCGAGGTGCTGCCCGACATCACGCTGGACGCTGCGAGCTTCGCGGCGCTGGCGCTGCCCGTCGAGCGCGTCTTCATCACCGAGAACGAGACCAACTTCCTCGCCTTCCCGCAGGTGGCGCGACGCCATCGTCGTCTTCGGCGCTGGCTACGGTTGGGAGGCGCTGGCGCGCGCCGCGTGGCTGCATCGATGCCGGCTGCACTACTGGGGCGACATCGACACCCACGGCTTCGCCATCCTCGACCAGCTGCGTGGCTACTTTCCGCACGCGGCGTCGTTCCTGATGGACCGGGAGACGCTGCTCGCGCATCGCCTGCACTGGGGCGAGGAGCCCGAGCCTGCGCGCCACGACCTGTCGCGTCTCACGACCGAGGAGGCGGCCGTCTACGACGACCTCCGATTCGATCGCCACCAGCCCCGGCTGCGACTGGAGCAGGAGCGCGTGGGCTTTGGCTGGCTGAGTGCGCAGCTGAGCAGTCGGCTGTGACGAGACCGATCAAGGACTATGTTCGGTCCTCTTCGATTTCAGGAGCAGGGCCATGCGCTACTCATCCCAAGTCGAGCCGATCAGCTACCTGACCTTGCCCCTGAAGACAGGAGTTCTTGGCATCTGATCCAATACGGGAAGGGAGCCGAGAAATGTCAGAGAAGCTGGTTCGAGCGAAGTACACGCCGGAGTTCCGGCTGGAGGCGGTGCGCCAGGCCAAGGCCGGGCAGTCGATGTCGGTGGTCGGGCGGGTGTTGGGAATCCCGAAGGCGAGCCTTGGGAACTGGGTCCGGGCGAGCGAGAAGGGCGAGCTACGCGCGGTGACCGAGGCGGGCACGCAGGTGACGCCCGAGCAGATGGAGTTGGCCCGCCTGCGTGCAGAGGTTGCTCGTCTGCGGATGGAGCGCGACATCGCAAAAAAAGCCGCGGCGTACTTTGCGCAGGATGTGCTGCAAGGTACGCCTGGATTCACGAAATGAGGACGCACTGAATCCAGAGGGCAAGGTCAGTCCCAGCATGAACAGGCTGAGTTGAGCGGTCCTCAGCGAGCCACAGCGGCCAGCCGAATCGAGCAGGCCCGAACCGGTGTCGAGGAACTTTACACCCGCGGCCGCATTGACCTGAGCACCAGTGGGCCGCAACCCACAACCCTTTGAAAAGGCCCGGCTTCCGGATTTCCGGCGCACTTCTTGCTTCTCGACATTGGCCGCGGCCAGCAGGGTGGCGCCTTCATCTGCGCTGCGGTTCGCGATCTTCGATTCGTCGGAATCGCCTTGTTGTGGAGGTGAGACCGACATTACCTGCCGATCAACATCCGGGTCGGCATCGACGGAGGATGAGATCCATGAAAAATACTTCTCGCCGAATCGGCCTGGCTGCTGGCACTTTTGTGTTGCTGTCGGTCGCGGCATCTGCCTACGCTGGCGGCGCCAATACGTCGCCGGGCCCCTATACACCTACGGGTGTCGTTCTCCCGTCCGCAAACGGCAACGGAAATGGCAACGCGTACGGAAGGCCGGCGGCCGGCAGCGTAGGCAATGCCGACGTGAAGAACCCGCCCGGCCAGCTTCCTGGCCCCGAGGACGAGAACAACGGGTACGAATGCGACGGCAACAGTGGCATTGCGAAGGGGAACCCTGCACACAGCGGCTGCGGTGATCTGCCGGGATAAGCGCCGACCGTTCTTGATGCCCTGATGGTCGCCACCTGAGTTCATGACCTGAGGGTGTCTGGCGCTGCCGGAGGGCGACATCGAGTGGCCGCCCCGCAGCGCCAACCCGACAGGGCTCCTTCCCTGTCGGCTCATCGTCAACCACGGTAACCGGTCGCCCCTCCAACGCACGTCGGACGGTCGCGCGTCGATGTATCTTGCTCTATTATGAAATATCAGGATGAATCATGATGGAGATGGCCATGACCACTGCCGTCAGCGAGAAGTTTTCCTCCCAGGCAGCGCCGGAAGTATTGGCCGCGCTGCGCCAGATCGCTGAAGCGCAAGGGCGCCAGTTCCAGGCGGTGCTGGACGAAGCCTTGCGCGAGTACATCGACCGGCAGCAAAAGGAACGCCCCCGCCGCCACGTCATGGCCTCGTTCGCCTCCAGCCTCGACGAGTTCGACAGCCTCTATCGCTAGCTGGCCAAGTAAGCAGTGCCACGCGATTACCTGACCGTGGCCGACGTGCGCGGGGTGCGCACGGCGCTGATGCAGCGTTACGGGGGCGCACTCGGTGTGCGTGACCCCGGTGCATTGGAAGCGGCGCTGTTCCGGCCGCAGACCGGCTACTACGAGGACATCGCCGTCGAGGCGGCCGCGCTGTTGGAGAGTCTGGCAATCAACCATCCCTTCATGGATGGCAACACGCGCGTCGCGTTTGCCCCGACGTCTTCCTGCGCATCAACGGCTGGCGCCTGCAAAGACCGCCGTTGCAGATCTACGCGGAGATGATGCGGATGTTCGAGACTGGGAAGTCCGACATCGCCCACCTCGATCCCTGGCTGCGCAGTTTTGCCCGTGCCGGGGCGGAGTGAGATGCCGAAACAGAACGATGCACCGCCCGACTGGGTTCGGATCAGTCTGGCCGCCTCGCTGCTTACTGCCGTCCAGGTAGCTCTGGCGAGTTGCCCTTGAAACCTCGAATCGAAGGATTCTGTCGATGAGCAACCCGAATTCCTGCTGCGCGCCGCCCGCGATGACCGTCAAGCCGTCGGCGTCGGAAAATCACGATGAACATCGCCGAAATGTGCGGGATGCCTACGCCCAGGTCGCGAAGGCAAGCGACGCGGGACAAAGCTTCGGCTGCGCCCCCAGTTGCTGTGGCACCAGCGACGATGGCGCAATCAACACACTCATCTCCACCCGCCTCGGCTACAGCCAGGCGGACCTCGACCTGGCGCCCGCTGGCGCCGACATGGGCCTCGGTTGCGGCAACCCCAAGGCCATCGCCGCGCTGAAGCCGGGGGAAACGGTCGTCGATCTGGGCTCGGGTGGCGGCTTCGACTGCTTCCTGGCCGCCCGCGAGGTGGGCAGCAGCGGCCGTGTGATCGGCGTCGACATGACCCCGGACATGGTGTCCAAGGCGCGTGCGAACGCCCTGAAGGGGCAGTATGAAAACGTGGAGTTCCGCCTCGGCGAGATCGAGCACCTGCCGATCGCAGACGGTGTCGCCGATGCGGTGATTTCCAACTGCGTCATCAACCTGTCGCCCGACAAACCCCAGGTCTTCCGAGATGCCTTCCGCGTGCTGAAGGCCGGGGGGCGGCTGGCGATCTCCGATGTGGTCGCGACCGCCGAACTGCCCGCGGAAATGCGCAACGACGCAGGGCTCGTTTCAGGGTGCATGGGCAACGCCTCGCTGATCGCGGATCTGGAAGAGATGATGCGCGCCGCCGGTTTCGAGCAGATCCGGATCCAGCCGAAAGACGAGTCGAAGGAGTTCATCGCGGACTGGGCGCCGGGGCGCAACGTCACCGACTTCGTCGTCTCCGCCACGATCGAAGCGGTCAAACCGCGTGCCTGTTGCGGCGGCAGCGCCATCGCGTCGACACACCAAAAAGCAACCATGGAGACTCACCGATGACCAACAACACCCGTCGATCCCTGCTTCTCGCCGGCGCTGGCGCCGGCCTGACCGCCACCGCACTGCCGCGCGCGTTCGCCCAGTCCGGCCCCTATCCGAACAAGGCGCTGCGGATCATCGTGGGCGCGCCGCCCGGAGGCCTGACCGACGCCTACGCGCGCCTGTATGCGGAGCAGTTCACGGCGCGCTTCGGTCAGTCGGCGGTGGTGGACAACCGGCCCGGCGCCAGCGGCATCATCGCCACCGAGGCGATGCTCAAGGCGCCGCCCGACGGTTACACGGTGCTGATGACCACCACCGGTGCGATGTGGCAGACCCGGGTGCTGTTCAAGAAGCTGCCGTTCGACCTGGCCAGGGACATCACGCCGATCACCGTCTTCCCGTCGGGCCCTCTGGTGGTCGCGGTGCACGAGAAGACCGGCGCGCGCAACCTCAACGAACTGATCGAGTACGCGAAGAAGAACCCGTGCTCGGGCGGCTCGTACGCCATGGGCTCGTTCCCGCACGTGTTCCACGAGACACTGAACCGCGATTTCGGCTGCAAGATCCAGCCGGTCCAGTACAAGGGCGAGGCGCCGATGTGGCTGGACATGGGCACTGGACAGCTTCAGGTCGCCATCGGCAGCTACCAGGCCTTCGCGTCGGTGCGTGACAAGGGCGTGCGGCCGATCGCCGCGACCGGACAGATCCGCAGCCTGAAGCTGCCCGACTTGCCGACCTTGCTCGAACAGGGCCTGAAGGCACCGATCGCGCGGCTCGAAGGCGGGCTGTCGATGACTGCACACGTGGCCGTGCCGGTGGAGCACCTGGAGCTGCTGGCCAAGGTGGCGGTCGACGGCAACGACACGCCCCGCGCCAAAGCGCTACGCGAGAGCTTCGCGATCCCCGACATGACCAAGGGCCGCGCCGACGCGCTGCGCATGTGGCGCGAGGACGCCAACGTGTGGATCAAGGAAGTGGCGGCGCTCGGCGTCACGGTGGACTGAACCGGGGATCGACGCCGTCCGCTTCGGCCGTATCGCACGACCGCTGGCAACCCGCTCATCCATGAGGAGACACAGATGACACTTCCCGATTCACTGCCGCGGCGACGCCAGGCTCTCGGCCTGCTGGTGGCCGGCTGCGCCGCGCTGTCCGCTGGCGCCGCCCAGGCGCAGTCCGCCGCGCAGGGCTACCCGAACAAGCCGATCCAGATCATCGTCGGATTCGCGGCGGGCAGCACGACCGACATCGTGACCCGGGTGGCGGCCGAGCACCTGCGCAACAAGCTCGGTCAGCCGGTGGTGGTGGTCAACAAGCCCGGCGCCAACGGCGTGATCGGCGCCACCGAGGCCGCGCGCGCGGCGCCGGACGGCTACACGCTGATGGCCACCAACTCGAGCCTGATCACGGTCAACCCTCAGCTCTATCGCAAGCTAAGCTACCAGCAGAGCGACTTCACTGCGGTCACGACGCTGACGATGGCGCCGCTGATCCTCACGGTGAACCCGAACAGCGAACGAACCGGGTCGTTCCGCAGCGCGGCCGACCTCGCTGCCTTCGGCCGGGCCCGGCCGGGCGACCTGCGCTATGCGTCCGCCGGGCCTGGCAACATCACCGGCCTCGCCTTCGAGGTCTTCTCGAATCACGCGGGCTTCAAGGCGCTGCACGTGCCCTACAAGGGGGCGGTCGCGGCGCAGCAGGGCGTGATGGGCAAGGAAGTCGACACTTTCCTCGACACGCCGATGGCGGTGCCGCACGTCAAGGCCGGCAGGCTGACCGCGCTGGCGGTGACCGGCCCGACCCGGTGGCGTGACCTGCCCGACGTGCCGACGATGAAGGAGGCCGGCTTCCCCGAGGTCGAGGTGACCTACTGGGGCGCTCTGATGGCGCCGGCGAAGACGCCGCCGGAGATCATCGAAAAGCTGTACACGGCGCTCAGCAGCCTGCGCGACGATCCAAACATGGTGCGGCAGCTGCTGCCGCACGGCGATGTCGTGCTGATGCCGCCGAAGGAGTTCGCCGAGCGCATCCGCCAGGAGACGGCGGTCTGGGGTGAGATCATCCGGCGCGAGAACCTGCAGCTCGACTGAAGGTATCGAACAGGGGACGCCGGCGCGGGCGACACGCAGGCGATCCCCGTCGCATGGCCCCCGGACACACGATCAACCCCCTGCAATGAACGACGCGACATGACATTGGCGATGAGTTGGGACGAATGGGCGAACCACGATGCGGTCTCGCTCGCGGAACGCGTGCGCAAGGGCGAGCTGACCGCGCGCGAGCTCGCCGCCCAGGCCGCCGCCGGCATCGCGATGACCAATCCGGAGGTCTGCGCCGTCGTCGAGGTCTTCGACGACGTCGTCGAAGACCCGCTGAAGGACGGCATGAACCCCGGCGGCGCGTTCGCCGGCGTGCCCTACCTGATGAAGGATCTCGGCCCCACGCTGAAGGGGCGGCTGCAGGAGATGGGCTCGCTGCTGATGCGCGGCAACCGCGCGGCGGCGGACAGCTATCTCGCCGGCCGCATCCGCCAGGCCGGGCTGAACATCATCGGGCGCAGCACCACGCCCGAGTTCGGCGTCTGCAGCTCCGCCGAGAACCCCGCGGTCTACGTCACGCGCAATCCGTGGGACCTGCAGTACACGACCTGCGGCTCGTCGGCCGGCACCGCGGCGATGGTCGCCGCCGGGGTGGTCCCGATCTCGCACGCGACCGACGGCGGCGGCTCGATCCGCATTCCCGCCGGCGTGAACGGCAACATCGGCCTGAAGCCGTCACGCGGCGTGTTTTCGATCGCGCCGGGCGCATCCGATCTGACCGGGCTGGTGTCGACACAGGGCTGTCAGAGCCGCAGCGTGCGCGACACGGCGGCCTTCGTGGATAGCTGCCGGGGCGGTGCGCCCGGCGAGTTCATGCCGTACTGGACGCCGTCGGAACCCTGCGTCGATCTCATCCGGCGCGACCCCGGGCGGCTGCGCATCGCGCTGTCGCACGAGTGGGGCGACTACCGCGCGACGCCGCACTTCGTGTCGGAACTGGAGCGCGTCGGCCGGTTCCTCGAAGGCCTCGGCCATCACGTCGACTGGGCGCTGCCCGAGGTGGATTTCCGCGCCGCCTTCGCAGCGCAGACGACCTGCTACATCAGCAACTTCGCGCAGACGATTTCGGCCCTGCTCGCCACGCTCGGCCTCGAGCGCCCGCCCGCCGACCTGGTCGAACCGATCAACATCAAGATCTGGGAAGCCGGCCTGCACACGTCCTACACCGAGCGGTTCCGGATGCAGTCGGTGTTCAACACCACGTCGCGCGCATTCGGTGCCTTCTTCGAGTCCTGGGACATCATCCTGACGCCGATCACCGCGCTGCCGACGCCGAAGATCGGCACGACGGAATATCTGACGATCAGCGACAACCCGTCGGTGCATGACTGGTTCGGCAACCTGTGGCGCAACTTCGCGTACACGCCGCTGGCCAATCTGTGCGGCATTCCGGGCATTTCACTGCCGCTGGCGGCGCAGGAGAACGGGATGCCGCTGGGCATTCAGGCGCAGGCCCGGCAAGCGAACGACGGGCTGCTGCTGCAGTTGTCCGCACAGATCGAGCGGGCAATCGACGGCAAGTGGAACGCAGGCCAGCTGCCGCGGGTGCACGTTTCGAAGCACACCCGGTAACGCACCCCTGGATGAGTCGCCGGGCCGTATCGACGCCGGCGCGGCGGTGCGTGTAGACCGTGCTGCGTTCGGCAAGAAGGCGCCGGCGGCTCACGCGTCCTCAGGCGATGTGTCGTCCGGCAATGCGTCCTCCGGCGATACGTCCTCCGGCAACGCGTCGTCCGACGTGCGGCGCTGACCGAACCGCGCGCGCCACGTGCCCGGCGAGCAGCCGTACTGCGCCTTGAACCAGACCGAAAACGCGCTCGGAGTGGCGAACCCCAGCAGATCGGCCACGTCGGCCAGCGAACGCTTGCCGTCCGGGACGTAGCGCAACACCATCTGCCGGCGCACGTCGCCGAGCACCGTGCTGAACGTGGTTCCCTCGCGCGCCAGGTGTCGGTGCACGGTGCGCCGGTCCACGCCCAGGTGCTGCGCGATGCGATCCACCGTGCAGCGCCCTGAAGGAAGCAGGGTCCTGACCAGGTGCTGCAGCTGACTGGCCAGTCCGTCGTGCGCGGCCGCTTGCGCCAAAGCATCGAGGTACTCGCGCGCATACCGCGAGAACACCGGGTTCGAAGCCGGGATCGGTTTCTCGAGGTCGGAGGCGCGACAGACGATGCCGTCGAAGTCGGCGCCGAACTCGAGCTCCGCGTCGCCGAACACGCGCCGGTGGGTCGCCAGGTCCGATGGAGGCGC
Source organism: uncultured beta proteobacterium (assembly GCA_963849015.1). Taxonomy (GTDB): domain Bacteria; phylum Pseudomonadota; class Gammaproteobacteria; order Burkholderiales; family Burkholderiaceae_E; genus Quisquiliibacterium. Next base: position 38,695 of record CAWKFK010000002.1, on the reverse strand, counting down.
GTGCACGAAACAGATGCGCCGGGGCTTCCAGGCATCCCCGAGCATCGACCGCAGGATCCGGTGCAGAGCACCCACGGCCAGCTCGATCGCCTGGCGCATCGGCAGGGGCCGGCCGGTGATCAGCTTCTGCGAGAGCACGACGACACCGCCGGCTTCCTCGAGCTTCAGGTGCAGCGACTCGTTGTGCAGCCGCACGTAACGGACCATCACCTCCAACGCACGGTGCAGCGTCGGCTCCTGGCTGACGACCAACCCCATCGCGCCGAGGTTGGACGAGGTACGAGATTCCGCGAGCCGCAACCCGAAGTCCTCCGCACCGGCGGCCCGTGCACACGCGTCGAGCAACCGGACCACGACGGCGACAGGAATTCGCGTGTCCGGGTCCGCCAGCATCCGGCGATCGAGGCGCACCGCATCGAGCATCGCATCCGGATCCAGCCCGACGGACCTGGCGACGGCCGCGAAACCATTGAGCGTCGCGCTCCGAACCGTGTGTCTCACCTGCCCTCCAAGCCTGCCGCCCGCGCCTGCTGCTCACGCGTGGACGCTGTCCCGAAATGACAAGAATTATGTCCCGATTCGAATATCGGGCGATCGCCTGCGCCCCTACGATGCGCTCTGTCCGAATTCGCCCCACCGAGGCAACTTCCCATGCGTATCCCCTTCCCCCCTGTGCGTGCGCTCGCTTCGCTCGCTGCCACCGCCCTCCTTGCCGCGTCGGCATCGCTGTCGCCCGCATCGGCGCAGGCCCAGCAGTGGCCCGACAAACCGGTCCGCGTGATCGCCGCCGGCACGGCGGGCGCCACCGCCGACCTCGTCGCACGGACCATCGCCGAGGGGCTGACGGCATCGCTGGGCAAGCCCTTCGTCGTCGAGCCCAAGCCGGGTGGACTCGGCGGCATCGCCGTCGGCGAGATGCTGCGTGCACCGCACGACGGCTACACGCTGATGGTCGGTGTCAACGCGATCGTCAGCGAGATCCCCCACTCGATCAAGTTCCCGTTCGACCCGGCCAAGGACATCCGTCCGGTCGCCGAACTCGTGCGCGGCGGCCTGGTGCTGGTCGGGCATCCGTCGATCCCGGCCAACACGCTGCCCGAGCTCGTCAAGTGGATCAAGTCGCAGCCCAAGGGCGTCAGCTACGCGTCCTACAGCCCCGGCACGCTTTCGCACGTGATGGGGCTGCAACTGGCCAACGCCGCCGGTCTCGAGCTGACCCACGTCGGCTATCGCGGTTCGTCGCCCGCGTTGCAGGATGTGATGGCCAACCAGGTGCCGCTGATGTTCGACGGCATGGTCACGTCGATCCCGCAGATCAAGGCGGGCAAGCTGAAGGCCTTCGCGGTCAGCTCGCCGCAGCGCTCGAGCGTGCTTCCCGACGTGCCGACCCTCGCCGAGTCGCGCTTCCCGCAGCTGACCGCGGTCGGCTGGATCGGGCTGTGGCTACCGACGGACGTCCCACAGGCGGTGCAGGACAAGCTGCGCGCCGAGACACTGAAAGTGCTGCAGCAGCCAGCGGTGCGCGAACGCTTCGCGCAGCTCGGTCAGGACATCGGACAGCCGCTGACCAGCGAGCAGATGACCAGGTCGCTGGCGGCCGACTACGAGCGGGTCGGCGCGATCCTGAAGTCGATCGACTACAAGCCCCAGCAGTGAAGGAGTCACCGGACACGAGTGCTTCCACCTCGCCGACCGCCACCCCCGGCGCCACGCCGCAGGAGGTCCTGTCGGTGCTGCAGATGGTCAGCGTGCTTGGCATCCATTCGGTCGCACTCGGTGTGCCCATGCTCGCCGAAGAGCTGGCCGCGCGCGGTCAGGAGCCGCCTGGCGACTGAGACCCCTTTCGACTCATCCAACGTCCCCAACGAGTTTCCCCAAGGAAGAACACCATGCATTTTCTCGACGATTCCCTGCTGCCCGAAAACCAGGAACCGCTGGTCATCCAGGTGGCGCCCTACGGTCCCGAGTTCCTGCCCTCGGATTCCAGCGACATCCCGGTGTCGATGAAGGACCAGGTGCAGAAGGCGGTCGACTGCTGGAACGCCGGCGCCACCGTGCTGCACGTGCACGTCCGTGAAGAGGACGGCAAGGGCTCCAAGCGGCTGTCGATGTTCAACGAAATGCTCGCCCGGCTGCGCGACGCGGTGCCCGACATGGTCCTGCAGGTCGGCGGCTCGATCTCCTTCGCGCCCGAGGGCGAAGGCGCCGACGCAAAGTGGCTGAGCGACGACACGCGGCACATGCTCGCCGAGCTGACCCCGAAGCCGGACCAGGTGACGATCGCGATCAACACCAACCAGATGAACTTGTACGAGCTGCTGACGCCGGACGACGTCGCCGGCACCTCGCTCGCGCTGCCGGCGTACGCCGAGGCATATCGCGAGATGTGGGTCCCGTCGGGGCCCGCGTTCGTCGAGGAGCACCTGAAGCGGCTGCAGGCCGCCGGCATCCAGGTGCATTTCATGCTCGGCGACGTCGCACAGCTGGAGTCGGTCGAGCGGCTGGTGCGCCGCGGCGTCTACACCGGCCCGCTGGTGCTGAACTGGGTCGCGATCGGCGGCGGGCAGGACGGCCCCAGCCCCTACAACATGATGGAGTTCATCCGCCGCGTTCCCGACGGCGCGGTGCTGACCGTCGAGGGGCTGATGCGCAACGTGCATCCGCTGACCACGATGGCGATCGCGATGGGCCTGCACGTGCGGGTCGGCATCGAGGACAACCTCTGGGGGCGCAAGGGCGAGCTGATGACGTCGGTTCAGCAGGTCGAGAAGGTCGCGCGCATCTCGCGCGAGCTCTACCGCGAGGTCGCGACCGGCGCGCAGGCCCGTCGCATCTACAAACTCGGCGAGACGTACCGCAATGCCGACGAGACGCTGGCGAACATCGGCTGGCCGCCGAACCGTGCGCCGAACCAGGCGGGCTTGCCGCTGCGCCGGGCGGCCTGATCCCTGCGCGAGCGGTGGCCACTGCTGGTGGCGGTCGGCGCCGCACCGGTGACGGCGCGCGGCTGTGACAGACGCTCGCGCACGCAGCATCGCGCACGGCGTGCTCGCGATGGACGCCTTCGTGTTCGGAGCCTGAGACATCGCCGGAGATTCGAGAGCGCCTCAGACGAGTGACTCGGAGTCCAGCACGTGCACCCCCGGCGGCGCTGCGATCGCCGCCTCCAGCAGATGGTGCGCCACCCGCTCGGCCGGCACGACGCGGTACCGCCGGGGCAGCAGCGGCGCAAGCGCCTGCGAGATCAGGATGCCGGCGCGCTCCGCCGGCCGGGACTCCTGCCGGTCCCCGTCGATCAGGCCGGGCCTCACCAGCGTCAGCGACGCGAACCCCATGCCCCGCAGCGCCTGCTCGAGCTCGCCCTTGGTGCGCGAATAGAAGACCCTGGATCCCGGATCGGCGCCCAGCGCCGAGTTGAGCGCATACGCCCGGGCGCCGTGCCGAAAGCACAGCCGCGCAACCTGCAGCGGCAAGTCGAAGTCGACCTTCCGGAACGCGGCCTGGTTGCCTGCCTTGGCCATGGTGGTGCCCAGCGCGCACACCACCGCATCGACGGCCCACCAGGGGGCCTCGGCGGGGAGGCGATCGAAATCCACCACCGGGTTGACGAGCCGCGCATGCGGCGGCAGCGTGCGCCGGGTGGGCGCGACCACGCGCGCGATGCGGCCATCGGCCAGTGCCATGCGCAGGACGTGCTGCCCCACAAGGCCGGTGGCGCCGGCGAGGAGAACGGTCTTTGCCGCATGGGTTTCGGATGTGCGCATCGATGAACCTGTCGATGATTCGGTTACGGCATCGCCCTGGCACATTCTGCGGCGAATCGCCCGCCCCTGGGGAGCGCGTGCGAACAGAGCCATCCGACACCGGCGTCAGCGTGCCGGGACCGGGCGATCGGCGAATTCGATCCGCGGGTCGGGCCATCCGTGGGCATTTCGCCCGCCTCATGTATCGTGGCGTGCATCGAAACGCCCCCCGGCCGCCTCGCGCCGAGCGCCAGGCCGCCCAAGAAGCCAACCCTTCTCATAGCGAGCACACCATGCCCGGACTGCTGCCTCACGTCGACCCCGACGGCCTGCTCGAATTCTCGGTCGTCTACACCGACCGCGCCCTCAACCACATGTCGCGCAGCTTCCAGGGCGTGATGCGGGACATCTCGGGCATCCTCAAGGAGGTCTATCGCGCCCGCTCGGCCGTGCTGGTGCCCGGCAGCGGCACCTTCGGCATGGAAGCGGTGGCACGGCAGTTCGCCCAGGACAAGGACGTGCTGGTGATCCGCAACGGCTGGTTCAGCTACCGATGGACGCAGATCTTCGACATGGGACGGATCCCGTCGTCGTCCACCGTGCTGAAGGCGCGACCCACCGGCAGCGGCCCGCAGGCGCCATGGGCACCGGCGCCGATCGCCGAGGTTCAGGCCGCCATCCGCGAGAAGCGGCCGGCGGTCGTGTTCGCGCCGCACGTCGAGACCGCGGCCGGCATGATCCTGCCCGACGACTACCTGAGCGCGGTGGCGCAGGCCGCGCACGAGGTCGGTGCGCTGTTCGTGCTGGACTGCATCGCGTCGGGCGCGATGTGGGTGGACATGGAGGCGACCGGCGTGGACGTGCTGATCTCCGCGCCACAGAAGGGCTGGAGCAGTTCGCCCTGTTGCGCGATGGTGATGCTCAGCGAGCGCGCCCGCACCGCGATCGACGCCACCACGAGTTCCAGCTTTGCCTGCGACCTCAAGAAGTGGTTGCAGATCATGGAGGCCTACGAGGGCGGCGGCCACGCGTACCACGCGACGATGCCTACCGATGCGCTGACGCGCCTGCGCGACGTGATGCAGGAAACCCGGGCGCTGGGATTCGCGCGGATGCGCGCCGCGCAGCAGGAACTGGGCGACAAGGTGCGCGCGCTGTTCGAAAGCCGCGGGCTGGCCAGCGTGGCCGCCGACGGTTTCAAGGCACCGGGCGTGGTGGTGAGCTACACCACCGACCCGGAGATCCAGTCCAGCCGCAGGTTCCTGGCCGAAGGTCTGCAGACCGCCGCGGGTGTGCCGCTGCAGTGTGACGAGGGCCCGGACTTCATGACCTTCCGCGTCGGGCTGTTCGGCCTCGAGAAGTGGAAGCACGTCGACCGGACGGTGTCGATGCTCGAGGCAGCGCTGGACCGCATCGGGCTGGGGGTGGCGACCGCCAGCGCGTAAGCGCAGGCCTTCCGGGTCGACGCGGTGCGCACGCAGTGCCCTTGTTGAACATCCTGTATCAGGACGACCAACTCGTCTCCGTCGACAAGCCTCCGGGTCTGCTGGTGCATCGCACCGGCCTCGACGCGGGCGAGACACGCTTCGCGCTGCAGCTGCTGCGCGACCAGATCGGTCGGCCGGTCTGGCCGGTGCACCGCCTCGACAAGGGCACCAGCGGAGTGCTGCTGTTCGCGCTCGACGCTGCAACGGCCGGCACCCTGGGGCGGCGTTTCGAACACGGCGAAGCGCTGCGCAAGACCTACCACGCCGTCGTGCGCGGCTGGCCCGCAGCCGACGGGCTGATCGACCATCCGCTCGCGCGACTGACCGACGATGCCCGTGCCGGCCGCGACGAGATCCAGGACGCGCGCTCGCGCTTTCGCACGCTCGAGCGCTGCGAGTTGCCGTTGCCCGGCGCGCACTTCGCGACGACGCGCTGCGCGCTGGTCGAACTGCAACCCCTGACGGGCCGGCGCCACCAGCTGCGTCGTCACATGAAGCACATCGCCCATCCGATCATCGGCGACGCTACCCACGGCAAGGGGCCGCTGAACCGGGCCGTCGCGGGCCTGATCGGCGCGACGCGGCTTTGGCTGCATGCGCTGAGGCTGGAGCTCGAGCATCCGGTCACGCGCGAGTCGCTGTGCATCGAAGCGATGCCGGCAGCGCAATGGCAGGCCTGGGCGCATTACGCCATCCGTCCCGCATAGATCGTCCGGTCCGCGCAGAAGATCGGTCGCGGTGCCTCGGCCCCGGTTCGCACAACCGCGCAGCTTGCTGCAGGCGGTCGGAACGATCGCGCCTCGACGTGGCGTCTAGGTCTTCTTCGCGCCGATCAGCCGGAAGGTCGCCTGACCGAGTGCGACGATCGCGCCCGCGGCGTCGACGATTTCCGCGCGAACGAACACCGTGCGCCCCGTCCTGCGCAGCGTCGTGGCGCGGCAGGTGAACGGTCCGTGCCGCGCCGGCGCGGGATACTGGATGCTGCAGTCGACCGTGGCACAACCGCCGTCGTCCTCGTTGGACAGCGCCGCGAACGCCATCGTCGTGTCCATCATCGTGAACAGGACGCCGCCGTGCGGCTGCCCGGGCGTCGGCCAGCACACCGCTTCGTTCGGACTCATCGTCGAACGCGCGTTGCCGTCGGTGACTTCGTGGAGGTGAATGCCGATGGTGCGGTACAGCGGGTTCTCGTTGCACTTTGCGAGTGCGTCTGGCGACATCTGCACGGGGCCGATCTCCTGTTCTTTTCGCTACGGTAGCAGAGGCCGCGCGGGGCGCTGATCCTGCGCGACAATCGCGTCATCCGACAATCCGGACGAAAGAGGAGATCCCGATGACCACGCGTGCCGAAGCCGCAACCGCATACACCTGCTTTACCGTCGAGTTCGACCAGGGCGTCGCCCACATCCGGCTGAACCGCCCCGACGCGTTCAACGCGATGAACCGCGAGTTCTGGAACGAACTGCCGGCGATCGTTCGCGACATCGACGACAACGCGCGCGCGCGCTGCATCGTCGTCTCGTCGACCGGCAGGCACTTCTCGGCCGGCATGGACCTGAAGGTGTTCGACGGCTTCGAACCGGTGACCGGTGCCGGCCACGCGGATCGCCACACCGCGATGGAGGAGTTCCGCCGCCACATCCATCACCTGCAAGGCGCCTTCACCTGCCTCGACCAGGCGCGCATGCCGGTGCTCGTGGCGATCCAGGGCGCGTGCATCGGCGGCGGGGTCGACCTGGTGTCGGCCTGCGACATCCGCTATGCCACCGCCGACGCCTTCTTCTGCATCCAGGAAGTCAACATCGGCATCACGGCCGACGTAGGCACGTTCCCGCGGCTGTGCAAGCTGATTCCCGAAGGCTGGGTGCGCGAGATGGCCTACACCGGCCGGCGCCTGCCCGCGCAGAAGGCCAAGGAGATCGGCCTGGTGAACGAGGTGTTCGACAGCCACGAGGCGCTGCTCGAGCACGTGCTCGCGACCGCGCGCGAGATCGCCGGCAAGGCGCCGCTGGCCGTTGCGGGGTCGAAGGTGATGATCAACTACGCGCGCGACCACACGATCGCCGACGGACTCGATTACATCGCCACCTGGCAGACCGGAATGTTCTCCGGGGCGCACATGGCCGAGGCTTTCCGCGCCAAACAGGAAAAGCGCGAGCCGCGCTTCCCCGACCTGCACCCGCTGCGCAAGAAGATGTGAAGCTGCGGGGACGGCGCACCGGCGGGGTGCGCCGCCGACGCTCATCTCGCCGTCATCGCCGGATAGTCGATGTACCCCTCGGGCCCGCTGGTGTAGAACGTCGCGCGGTTGTACGGCGTGAAGGCCGCGCCGACGCGGATGCGCTCGGGCAGATCCGGATTGGAGATGAAGTAGCGGCCGAACGCGATCGCGTCGGCGTCGCCCTTCTCGACCATCGCCGCGGCGCCGTCGGCCTTGAAATTGCCGGCTGCGATCAGCGCGCCGCGCCAGGCCGGCCGGAACAGCTCCGCCGCCGACGGCACGCCCTGGTGGTCGACCTCGCGCTGGCCCGCCCCGCTGGCGCGCGGCTCGATCAGGTGCAGGTACGCGAGCCCCATCTTGTTCAGCTGCTCGATCGCATGGCTGTACAGCGGCATCGGGTCCGCTTCGCCGCTGTCGTTGGCGACGCCGAACGGCGACAGGCGGATGCCGACGCGGTCCGGGTTCCACACCTTCGCGATCGCCTCGGTGACCTCGAGAACCAGCCGCACGCGGTTGGCGATCGAGCCGCCGTAGGCATCGGTGCGCTGGTTGGTGCGCGACTGCATGAACTGCTCGAGCAGGTAGCCGTTGGCCGAATGGATCTCGACGCCGTCGAAGCCCGCCGCCATCGCGTTGCGCGCGGCCTGGGCGTAGGCGTCGATGATTCCCGGGATTTCGTCGAGCCGCAGCGCGCGCGGCGTCTCGTAGGGCACCGCCTCGCCGCGCACCATCCGCGTGCCGCTGGCCGGGACGGCCGAGGGCGCGATCGCCGGTCCGCCGTCGGGCTGGTTCGCGGCATTGGACAGGCGCCCCACGTGCCACAGCTGCAGGAACACCAGTCCACCCTTGGCGTGGATCGCGTCGACCACGCCCTTCCAGCCTGCGACCTGCTCGGGCGTGTGGATGCCCGGCGTCCCCGGTCCGGGCGCGCCGCCCTGCAGCACCTGCGAGGCCTCGGCGATGATCAGGCCGCCCTTGGTGGCGCGCTGACCGTAGTACTGCGCATTCATTTCGTTGGCGAAGTTGCCGGGCTTGGTGGCGCGCATGCGTGTCAGCGGCGCCATCACGATCCGGTGCGACAGCGTGTAGCGGCCGACCTGCAGCGGCGTGAACAGTACTTGCGTGGACATTCTCAGTTCTTCCTTTCGGCCAGGCGGACCAGGGCCAGTTGGCGGGATTGTGCGACGAGATTCCCTTGCGAGTCCCACAGGGTTCCGTCTTCGATGATGCGGCCATCGAGCATGTCGCGCGTGCGGAACTGTCCGAGCATCCAGCCCGGTGCCGGTCGCCGCCGCAGATGCACGGTGAGTTCGACGGTGGGCACCCAGCCCACCGTGCCGAGCAGGCCGAACACCGACGGCGGAAACGCGTCGACGAACAGCAGGCTGGCCAGCGTATCGGGCGGGCGGCCGTCGCGGAAGCGGATCCAGCCGCTGACCTGCGGCTTGCCGACCGCGCCGGCACGGGCCTCGGCGGGATGCAGCCGGATGTCGAGGCGCTGCATGATCGGCAGCATCACGCCCTGCTCGTCGCCCGAACGCGCCAGGCACTCGTCGGGGGACGGAATCGCCGGCGGGTCGATGGCGAGCACGGGCGGTGCATCGGCAGCCGGACGGCCCGAGGCAGCCTCACTGCCGGGGGCAGCCGCATTGCCGCCGGGAGCCGTATTCGCGGTCGCCTCCAGACTGCCGAGCGCGGCCAGCACCTCGAGACGGGGCGAACCGTCCTGCAGCAGCGTCGCACGCGCGGTGCTCAAGGTGCGACCGGTGCGCACGATCTGCGTGTCGACCTGGCAAGGCTGGCCGGCGAGTCCCGGCCGCAGGTAGTGCACCGTGATGCTGAGCGGATCGGGATGCTGGGGCGCCGCCCGGCGCAGGGCCGAGACGGCGAGCGCGAGCAGGTAACCGCCGTTGGGATTGGTGCCGATGTTCCAGCTCGGATCGACCTGGCCGGTCCAGCTGTTGCTGCCGGCCGGATGCAGCCGGGTGTCGTCGTCGAAAGTGCTCATGCCGAATCTGTGTCGTGGATCGTCGGTGCTTGGTGGCCGGGGTGGCTGGCGCGGCCCGGGCGGCCGGGGCAGCGGATACCGGCTGCGTCCGGAGCGCCGCAACCGTACCACGGGTGCGACGAACGCGACGGGCACCGGATACCGCCAGCGGCCGGCACGTCTCCCCCGTCCCGGCGCCGAGTCCGTACCATTGCCGGACGAACGCAGGATCCGATCGGGCGCGGCCCGCCGGAAGCGCGAATTCGACCGCAAGACCCGGAGCGTCCGCAAAAGCGTGGACGGCTACAGTGCATCCAGCTTCAACACGACGGAAGGACCAGCACATGTCCAGGCACACCGATGCACAAGCCGCGCGAACGACGAGCGACCCGCGCTGGGCCTCGATCGTCGCGCGCGATCCCGCGGCGGATGGAACGTTCTTCTATTCGGTGCGAACGACGGGCGTCTACTGCCGTCCGTCCTGCGCCGCGCGCACGCCCAGGCCGGAGAACGTCGCCTTCCATGCCAGCGCGGCCGAGGCGCAGCGCGCGGGCTTCCGGCCGTGCAAGCGCTGCCGCCCGGATCGGGCGCCGCTGGCGCAGCAGCACGCGGCGCTGGTCGCCGGCCTGTGCCGCCGCATCGAGAGCGCCGACACCGCCCCGACCCTGGAAGAACTGGCCCGGGACGCGCAGATGAGCACCTTCCATCTGCACCGCGTCTTCAAGTCGGTCACCGGCCTGACGCCTCGGGCCTATGCCGATGCGCACCGCGCGCGCAAGCTGCGCGACGAGCTCGCGCGCGGCGGCACGGTCACGGCAGCCATCTACGATGCGGGCTACAACGCCAGCAGCCGCTTCTACGAAGCGTCCGGGCGCGTGCTCGGGATGACGCCGACACGCTACCGGTCGGGGGGCACGAACACGGTGATCCGGTTCGCGATCGGCGATTGCTCGCTGGGCGCGATCCTCGTCGCCGCCAGCGAGCGCGGCGTCTGCGCGATCCTGATGGGCGACGACCCGGCAGCGCTGGTGCGCGAGCTGCAGGACCGATTCCACGGCGCCGACCTGGTCGGCGGCGATGCCGGCTTCGAGCGGCTGGTGGCGCAGGTCGTCGGCATGGTCGAGGCACCGGCGCTGGGACTCGACCTGCCGCTGGACATTCGTGGCACGGCATTCCAGCAGCGGGTCTGGCAGGCGCTGCGCGACATTCCACCGGGATCGACGATCAGCTACACCGAGCTCGCCCGGCAGCTCGGCGCGCCGAAATCGGTGCGAGCGGTCGCGGGCGCCTGTGCCGCCAACGCGCTGGCAGTGGCGATCCCGTGCCATCGCGTCGTGCGCAGCGACGGTGGACTGGCGGGTTACCGCTGGGGCATAGAACGCAAGCGCACCCTGATCGAGCGCGAGAGAGTCCCGCTCGAACGCGCCGCCGGGCGTGCCGGCGCATCCCGCGGATGAGCGCGCGACTGTCCTGCGTCGTCCCGCTTCCGCAGGGCTTCCGCACCGACGAGTTCCTGGCCTTTCACCGGCGTGACCCGCAGGAGCTGTCGGAGCGGGTCGGCGAGGCTTCGCTGCACAAGGGCCTTGATTGGCGCGGTGCGCCAGCGCAGCTGGAGATCCGGATCGGTCCCCGACAGGCCGACGTCGCCCTGGACATCGACGCGCAGCCCGGGCAGGCGCACGCCGGTGTGCGCGGCCGCAACGACCTCGAAGCGATGGTGCACCGCATGCTGGGGCTGACGCAGGCGGTCGATGCCTTCGAGCAGCGCCACCGCGATCACCCGCTGCTGGGTCGGCTGATCGCCGCACGACCGGGCCTGCGGGTGCCGCTCGCCACCACCCCGTTCGAAGCCCTGACCTGGGCCATCACCGGGCAGCAGATCAGCGTCGCCGTCGCCGTGTCGCTGCGTCGCAAGCTGATCCTCGCGGCCGGGGTGCGACACTCGGACGGCCTGCTGTGCCATCCGGACGCCGTGCGGATCGCGGGCCTCGGCGAAGACACGCTGCGCGCGGCCGGATTCTCGACCGCGAAAACGGCCACGCTGCTCGCCGTGTCGCGACTGGTCGCCGACGGCACGCTTGCGCTCGATGCCTGGCTGCGCACGCTCGCGGTGGACCGGATTCGCGAAGGCCTGCTGGCCGTGCGCGGCATCGGTCCGTGGACCGTCGACTACACGCTGCTGCGGGGGTTCGGCTGGCTCGATGGTTCGCTGCACGGCGACGTCGCAGTGCGCGGGTCGCTGCAGTCATTGCTCGCCGAACCCGACCGAATCGGCGAGAAGCGTACGCAGCAGTGGCTCGCGCAGTTCTCGCCGTGGCGGGCGCTGGTCGCGGCGCACCTGTGGGCCGCGCGCTCGGCGGCGGCCGCTTATTGACGACCGGTGAGAGACAGCCGGTGAGAGACAGCCGTCGACAGACAGCCGGCGACAGACGGCCGGCGAGCGATAGCAGAACAGCGGAGCAAGGATGAGATGACGAGCAGCCTGTTCGCGGTGCCGAAGATGGACTGCCCGGCCGAGGAGCGCCTGATCCGAATGGCCCTGGAGCAGGTCCCGGGGGTCGGCGTGCTGGACTTCGATCTCGACCGGCGCGAACTGCGCGTTGCCCACGCGGGGTCGGTCGAGCCGATCGCCAGCCGGCTCGCGTCGCTCGGCCTCGGCGCGCGCCTGCTCTCCTCGACGCAGCCGGCGGCAGTCACGCCTGCGGCGGCGCGAGCGTCGTCCGCGCCGCTCTCCGAACCCACATCGCTGTCCGAATCCGCATCGACACCCGCCCCGGCGTCGACCGGATCGGCGACGATCACCGGCGACACCGGCAGCCGGCCTTCGAGCGCCGACGAGGCGCGGGTCCTCTGGTGGCTGCTGGCGATCAACGCAGCGATGTTCGTGATCGAGCTGGCGATGGGTTGGGCGGCGCAGTCCACCGGACTGATCGCCGATTCGCTGGACATGTTCGCCGACGCGGCGGTCTACGGCCTGTCCTTGTACGCGGTCGGCCAAGCCGCGCGGCATCGGGCGCGGGCCGCCCGGCTCTCCGGTTTGTTCCAGGTGCTGCTCGCATTTGGAGCACTGTTCGAGGTGCTGCGCCGATTCGTCGCCGGCAGCGATCCCGAGCCGCCGCTGATGATGGGCATCGGATTGCTGGCGCTCGCGGCGAACGCCACCTGCGTGGCTTTGCTGTCGCGCCACCGCGAGGGCGGCGTCCACATGAAGGCCAGCTGGATCTTTTCGACCAACGACGTGCTCGCCAATGCCGGCGTCATCGTCGCGGGCGCACTCGTGGCGTGGTCCGGATCCAACCTGCCCGACCTGATCATCGGCACCGTGATCGCAGTGTTCGTGCTGAACGGCGCCCGGCGAATCCTCCGGCTTTCGAACTGATCGCCCCGGCGGCACGGCGCTTCCGGTTGCCGTGCCGCACCATTCCAGTTCCTCGATCAGGCAAAATCCCCTTTATGGTGCCAATTGCACCAATTCGAATCTTCATGCACGAATCAGGGACGGATCGATGAAATACCAGTCGTTGGAGAGCTTCCTGCACCACGTCGCGGACCGCAATCCCGGGCAGCCGGAGTTCCTGCAGGCCGTCACCGAGGTGATGGAGAGCCTGTGGCCGTACATCGCGCAACACCCGCGCTATGCCGAGCACGGCCTTCTCGACCGGCTCGTCGAGCCCGAACGCGTCATCATGTTCCGCGTCTCCTGGGTGAACGATCACGGCGACGTGCAGGTCAATCGCGGCTACCGCATCCAGCACAGCTCGGCGATCGGCCCGTACAAGGGGGGCCTGCGCTTTCATCCGTCGGTGAACCTGTCGATCCTGAAGTTCCTGGGGTTCGAACAGACCTTCAAGAACGCACTGACGACACTGCCGATGGGCGGCGGCAAGGGCGGTTCGGATTTCGATCCCAAGGGCAAGAGCCCGGGCGAGGTGATGCGCTTCTGCCAGGCCTTCGTCAGCGAACTGTTCCGGCACGTCGGCGCCGACACCGACGTTCCCGCCGGCGACATCGGGGTGGGAGGCCGCGAGGTCGGCTTCATGGCCGGCATGATGAAGAAGCTCAGCAACCGCGCCGACTGCGTCTTCACCGGCAAAGGCCTCAGCTTCGGCGGCTCGCTGATCCGGCCCGAAGCGACCGGCTACGGCACGGTCTACTTCGCCGAGGAGATGCTCAAGCAGCGCGGGCGCAGCTTCGACGGCCTGCGCGTCAGCGTGTCCGGTTCCGGGAACGTCGCGCAGTACGCGGTCGAGAAAGCGATGGCGCTGGGCGCCAAGGTGGTGACGGTGTCCGACTCCAGCGGCACGGTGATCGACGAAGCCGGCTTCACGGCCGAGAAGCTCGCCGAGCTGATGGAGGTAAAGAACCATCTCTACAAGCGCGTGAGCGACTATGCCGAGCGCGTCGGCGTCAGGTTCCTGCCCGGCGAACGTCCGTGGGGCGTTCCCGTCGACGTCGCCCTGCCCTGCGCCACCCAGAACGAGCTCGACGGCAAGGACGCCGAGACGCTGGTCAGGAACGGCGTGATCTGCGTCGCCGAGGGCGCCAACATGCCGACCACGCTCGACGGCGTGAAGGTGTTCGAGCGCGCCGGCGTGCTGTACGCGCCGGGCAAGGCCAGCAACGCCGGCGGCGTCGCCACCTCGGGGCTGGAGATGAGCCAGAACGCGATGCGCATCTCCTGGCCGCGCGACGAGGTCGACGCGCGCCTGCACGGCATCATGCGCAGCATCCACGAAGCGTGCCTGCAGCACGGCCGGCGTGCCGACGGAACGGTCAGCTACGTCGACGGGGCGAACGTGGCCGGGTTCGTCAAGGTGGCGGACGCGATGCTGGCCCAAGGCGTGATCTGACGCGTCCGCGGACGCAGGAACCGCGTCCGCGCCCCCGGTCCGGATCCCGGGACAGGGGCGCCTATGCGCGCCCGATCAGGTATCCCTCCATCGACACCACGCCGTGAAGGATGCCGCCGTCGAGCACCTCGACCGGATCGGCGGGATCGCAGGCACCTGCCGCCACCAGCAGCGGCAGGTAGTGCTCCGACGTCGGATGCGCGCGCCGCGCCTGCGGCGCGTCGTCGAGATAACCGACCAGCGCCGCACGATCGTGCGCGGTCACGGCGCGCCGGGCCCACTGGACGAAAGCGCGTGCGTAGGCATCCTGCTGCCGATCGCCGATGCGGACCTCGTACAGATTGTGGGTCAGGCTGCCCGAACCCACGATCAGCACGCCCTCGTCGCGCAAGGGCGCGAGCAGCTCGCCGAGTCGCCACGCACCCTGCGGATCGAGCGAGGCCGGCATCGACACCTGCACGACCGGGACATCCGCCAGCGGGCGCAGGTGCATCAGCGGCACCCAGGCGCCATGGTCGAGTCCGCGGTCGACATCCTGTCGCACGCCGATGCCGGCACCGGCAAGCAGCCCGGCGACGCGAGCGGCCAGCGCCGTCGATCCCGGCGCCGGGTAGCGAAGGGCGTAGAGCTCGGCCGGAAAGCCGCCGAAGTCGTGGATCGTTTCCGGCTCGGGACTGGCGGTGACGGCAAGGTCGTGCGTCATCCAGTGCGGCGAAACGACGAGGATCGCGCGCGGTGTCTCGAGCCGCTCGCCCAGCGCGCGCAGCAGCGCGCCGGCGCGGCCGGGCTCGAGCGCGAAGGTGGGCGCACCGTGCGAGACGAACAGGACGGGTTGGCGGGCCATGGAAAAGCTCCGAAGCTGGTGTCGTGGCCGCTATGATGGGCGCCCCCTCGCCCGAGTGCACGCGATGATCCCGGATTCGAGCACCGAATACAGTCACGCCAGGCCGGCAACACCCCGCGACAGCCCCTGGACCGTGTTCCTGGTGTTCCTGCGCCTCGGCCTGACCTCGTTCGGCGGCCCGGTCGCGCATCTGGGCTACTTCCGCGACGAGTTCGTCACGCGTCGGCGCTGGCTCAGCGAACGCGCGTACGCCGACCTGGTCGCGCTGTGCCAGTTCCTGCCCGGTCCGGCCAGCAGCCAGGTCGGGATGGCCCTGGGCCTGTCGCGTGCCGGACACGCCGGCGCGCTGGCCGCCTGGTGCGGCTTCACGCTGCCGTCGGCGATCGCGCTGGTGGCGTTCGCAGTCGGCATCTCGGGCCAGGGCGATACGATCGACAGCGGCGCCCTGCACGGGCTGAAGGTCGTCGCCGTCGCCGTGGTCGCCCAGGCGGTCTGGGGCATGGGACGCACGCTGTGCACGGATCCGCCCCGCATCACGGTGATGGCGATCGCCTGCGGCGTCGCGCTGCTGCTGCCGGGGACGTGGGTGCAGGTTGCCGTGATCGCCGTTGCCGCCGTCGCCGGACTGGCATGGCTGCCGCAGGCACCGGCGGCAGCGGGCGACCTGGCCGACGCACTGCCTCTGACCATGCGCCGCCGCACCGGGGCGCTGCTGCTCGGCGTGTTCTTCGCACTGCTGGCAATCCTGCCGGTGGCGGCCGCCACCGGCACCAGCCACACCCTGCAGCTGATCGACGCCTTCTACCGCGCCGGGTCGCTGGTCTTCGGCGGCGGCCACGTGGTGCTGCCGCTGCTGCAGGCCGAGGTGGTTCCGACCGGCTGGGTCGACGAGGACGCGTTCCTCGCCGGGTATGGCGCAGCCCAGGCGGTGCCCGGACCGCTGTTCACCTTCGCGGCGTTCCTCGGCGCGGCGGCGACCGGTCAGCCGTCGGGCTGGCTGGGCGGCCTCGTCTGCCTGGTCGCGATCTTCGTGCCGGCATGGCTGCTGGTCGTCGGCAGCCTGCCCTTCTGGGAGACGCTGCGCCGCGACGCGCGCATGCGCTCCGCACTGGCGGGCGTCAACGCCGCGGTCGTCGGACTGCTGCTGGCCGCGCTCTACCAGCCGGTCTGGACGAGTGCGGTGCGCACCGGCGCGGACTTCGCCCTGGCGCTGGCCGCCTTCGTCGCACTGACGGCGTGGAAGCTGCCGCCGTGGCTGGTGGTGGCGGCCTGCGGGCTGGCCGGCTGGGGGATGAGCGCGGCCGGCTGACTGCGCCGACCGCCGCACACGCGCTCTGGTTCGGTCGCGCACGCGTCCTGGTTCAGTCGCGCACGCGCTCCGGTTCAGTCGCGCACGCGCTCTGGTGCAGTCGCGCACGCGCTCTGGTGCAGTCGCGCGCGCGTCTGCGCTCAGCCGCGCGCGCGCTCGGGCAGCGTCACGCTGACCGAAAGGACTTCCATGTCGCGGTCGCTGTCCAGCTCGATCGCGATGTCTTCGGGATTGACCTTCACGAAGCGGGAGACTGCCTCCATCACGGCCTGCTTGATCTGCTGCAGCAGTTCCGGGTTGCTGGAGCGGCTGCCCTCGCGCGCGATGATCACCTGCAAGCGCTCTTTCGCGAGCGATGCGGTCCTGGGCTGACGGCGCAGGATCAGATCGAGGATCGACATCTGGGCGCTCCTCAGGCGGTGGCTTTGCGGGCACCGAACAGGCGCCGCAGGAAGCCGCGGTCCTCGTCGGCGACGAAGCGCAGCGGCATCTGCTTGCCGAGGAAGCGGTCGATCGCGTCGCCGTAGGCCTGCGCGACTTCGCTCTGCGCATCGTGCACGGCGGGCACGCCGGAATTGGACGACTCGAGCACCTTCTGCGACTCGGGGATCACGCCCAGCAGCGGGATTTTCAGGATGTCGACGATGTCGCCGTAGGACAGCATCTCGCCGTCCTTCACGCGGCGCGGCGAGTAACGGGTGATCAGCAGGTACTCGCGCACCGGCTCGCCGCCCGCTTTCGCGCGCTTCGAGCGCGACTGCAGGATGCCGATGATGCGGTCGGAATCGCGCACCGACGAAACTTCGGGGTTGACCACCACGATCGCGTGATCGGCGAAGGTCAGCGCCATGATCGCGCCATTCTCGATGCCGGCCGGCGAGTCGCAGACGATGTAGTCGAAGCCCATCGCCTTCAGGTCGTCGATCACCTTGCCGACACCAGCCTCGGTCAGGGCTTCCTTGTCGCGGGTCTGCGACGCGGCGAGGATGTACAGGTTCGGCGCGTGCTTGTCGCGGATCAGCGCCTGATGCAACGTGGCCTCGCCCTGGATCACGTTGACGAAGTCGTACACGACCCGGCGCTCGCAGCCCATCACCAGGTCGAGGTTGCGCAGACCGACGTCGAAGTCGATCACGGCCACCTTCTTTCCGCGCATGGCCAGGCCGGCCGACAGGTTGGCCGAACTGGTCGTCTTGCCGACGCCGCCCTTGCCAGAGGTCACCACGATCACTTCACTCATCTGAATCCTTCCTTCGACAATCTCGCGGACAGCGCCGGCTTCGAGACCTGGCGCGTCCACCAACAATGACTACATCGCCCGCAGCAACAAGGTGTCGGCGTTCGCATCCAGTTCGATCCTGACCGGACGGCCGACGTGCTCGGGCGAAGGCGCTTCGTCGAACGTCCGGTAGACCCCGCAGACGGCGACCAGTTCGGCGCGCAGATCGAGCGTGAAGATCGACGCGTCGCGACGTCCGCGCGCACCGGCGATCGCCCTGCCGCGCAGATCGCCGTAGATGTGGATGTTGCCGTCGGCGATCACCTCGGCGCCGGGCGAGACCGATCCGATCACGACCAGGTCGCCGCCGCGCGCATAGACGCGCTGGCCCGAGCGTACCGGCCGGTCGACGATCATCGTGTCGGCGGATCGCGCAACCGCCGCAGCGGCAACCGCCGGCGCGGCGGCGCGAGCCGGAGTCGAAACCGACCCGCCCTGCGCCACGGCTGCCGTTGCTGCCGTTGCTGCCGTTGCTGCCGGAGCGGTCGGCACGGCCGGTCCTGCCAGAGCGGCCGGTGCTGCCGCTGCTGCCGTCGGAGCCACCGCCTGCGATGCCGCCGCTGCTGCCGGCATCGGCTGAACGCGCTGGCGCGGCTCGGGCAGGGGCGCCAGCCAGCCCAGCTGCAGACGCGCCGCCTCGTCGCGGAAGGCTTCGGATGCGCCGGCCACCGCCACCGGATTCAGCCGCAGCACGCGCAGCGCCGACAACAGCCCCGGCCAGTCGATCGGCGCATCGGCGCCGACGCGGCCCAGGTCGATCACCACCGGCTGCCACTCGAAGCGTTCGGGGTCGTCCTCGAGCAGATGCCGGATCGACGCGTGCAGCGCCTCGGCCGACGCGTCGTGAACGACCGCGCGCAGGCTCGGGTGCGAGATCCCCTTGAACTCGATCGCGGGGCGTGAAGCGGGCCCCGTGTCGGTGGCAGCGGCGCGGACGGAATCGGACTGATCGACGGAATCGGGATGCATGGGCGGGGCAACTGGACGGTCGGACGATCACACAAGAAAAGCGCGACGGGCGGCGCGCTGCTGGAGTCCGGCACCATCGCCGCGTCGCGACGCGGCGGCGATCCGCTGGAACGATGAATCGCCGCGAATTGTACCCGAGCCGCCAGTCCGGTCCGGCGCGGATCGCGCTATGCTCGACGCCCTCCGACCGAGCCTCGCGCCATGACCGACGTCCGCCCTCCCGAAGATCACCAACTCACGCTGCGCGTCGCGCCGATGCCCGCCGACGTCAACGCCAACGGCGACATCTTCGGCGGCTGGGTGATGGCCCAGGTCGACATCGCCGGCGGCGTCGCCGCGGCGCGGCGGGCGCGCGGCCGGGTTGCCACGGTCGCAGTCAATGCGTTCCAGTTCAAGCAGCCGATCTCGATCGGCGACGTGGTGTCGTTCTACACCCGCATCGAGCGGGTCGGGCGCACCTCGATCACGGTCCACGTCGAGGTGATCGCCGAGCGCAACCCGTCGGATCCGGTGCTGGTGAAGGTGACCGAGGCATCGGTGACCTACGTGGCGATCGACGCGCAGGGTGGCAAGCGCGAGGTGCCGCAGGCGTAGCCCCGATCGAGACCACGGTGCCAAACCCGCATCACCCGTTCTGGTGGAGCAGAAATGCCTCCACGCTGATGCGCGAGCTCCACGCCGACCCCAGGGGCCTGACGATGCGGCAGGCCGCCGATCGCCGGCGCCGCAATGGCGCCAACGTCGTCGAAGACCAGGACCAGGCCGGTCCGCTGCGCATGCTGCTGCGGCAGTTCGCCAGCCCGCTGGTGCTGATCCTGCTGTTCGGTGCCGCAGTTTCGCTGGCCCTGAAGGAATGGGTCGACGCCACGATCATCCTGGCGGTCGTTGCCGGCAGTGCGGTGCTGGGCGTGGTCCAGGAGTATCGCGCATCGACCGCGGTGGCGGCACTGCGTCAGCGCCTCGCGCTCACCGTCCGGGTGCGGCGCGGCGGCGCGACGACGACCCTGCCGGCCAGCGCGCTCGTGCCCGGCGACGTGGTCGAACTATCGGCCGGCAACCTGGTCCCGGCAGACGGAATGGTCCTGGAGGCGAACGACTTCCTGGTCACCGAAGCGAGCCTGACCGGCGAGCCGTTCCCGGTGGAGAAGCGCGCCGGCGTGGTTGCGGCCAACTCGCCGATCGGTCGGCGCAGCAATTGTGTCTTCCTGGGCACCTCGGTGCGCAGCGGCAGCGCGACGGTTCTGGTGGTCGGCACCGGCCGGGACACTGCGTTCGGCGCAGTCTCGTCGAGCCTCGGCAAGCGCAACCTCGAGACCGAATTCGCACGCGGCCTGCGTCATTTCGGATACCTGCTGCTGCGCGTGATGCTGCTGACAGTCGTCTTCGTTCTGGTCGTCAACCAGTTGCTGCACCGCCCGGTCGTCGAATCGCTGCTGTTCGCGGTCGCACTGGCCGTCGGCCTGTCGCCGGAACTGCTGCCCGCGATCGTGAGCGTGACGCTGTCCAACGGCGCGCGGGCGATGTCCGAACGTGGCGTGATCGTGCGCCGGCTCGAGGCCATCGAGAACCTGGGCAGCATGGACGTGCTGTGCACCGACAAGACCGGCACGCTCACGATGGGCGTGGTCGAACTCAGCGACGCGGTCGATCCGCAGGGACACACGTCCGACACCGTGCGCGACGCCGGCTACCTGAACGCGGCGCTGGAGACCGGAATCGAGAATCCGCTGGATTCGGCGATCGTGGCGGCAGCGCGGAAGGCCGGGCTCGCGCCGCCCGAGCAGCGCAAAGTCGACGAAATCCCCTACGATTTCATCCGCAAGCGGCTGACGATCGTGGTCGAAGACCCGGCCGGCGCGGACCATCCGCAGCACCTGATCGTCACCAAGGGCGCGGTCGACAAGGTGATGGAGGCGTGCGCATTCGTTGCCGTGGCAGCGGGCGCGGAGCCCCTCGACGCCCCGCACCGCGAGCGCCTCCAGGCCTACTGCGCCGGCAAGGGCGCGCAGGGCTATCGCGTGCTGGCGGTCGCGACGCGGCGGACCGCACCGCAGCCCGACTACGGCCACGACGACGAACGCGGCATGACCCTGATCGGATTCCTGCTGTTCTTCGACCCGCCGAAGCCGCAGGCGCGTCAGGCGCTCGACCACTTGGCGGCACTCGGCGTCGACATCAAGGTAGTGACGGGCGACAGCCGCCACGTCGCCGCGCACGTCGCGCAGGCGATGGGGCTCGACGCGAACGCGATGCTGACCGGAGAGCAGATCGCGCGCCTGAACGACGAGGCGCTTTGGCAACAGGCCGGGCGCACCACGCTGTTCGTCGAGGTCGACCCGCAGCAGAAGGAGCGCATCATCCGCGCGCTGCAGCGCACCGGCCACGCGGTGGGATACCTGGGCGACGGCATCAACGATGCGCCGGCTCTGCACGCGGCCGACGTCGGGATCTCGGTGGACGGCGCGGTCGACGTTGCTCGCGAGACGGCCGACATCGTTCTGCTGCGGCCCGACCTCGACGTGCTGCGCAGCGGCGTCGAAGAGGGCCGGCGCACGTTCGCCAATACGCTCAAGTACATCGGCATCACCACCAGCGCCAACTTCGGCAACATGCTGAGCATGGCGGTCGCCACGCCGGTGCTGCCGTTCCTGCCACTGGCCGCCAAGCAGATCCTGCTCAACAACTTCCTGTCCGACCTGCCTTCGATGGCGATCTCGGGCGATCGCGTCGACCAGGAGCGGGTCGGCACCGCGCAACGCTGGAACGTCCACGAGGTGCGCCGCTTCATGATCGTCTTCGGCGCGATCAGTTCGGCGTTCGACCTGCTGACGTTCGCCGTGCTGCTGTACGTGTTCGATGCCGACGAATCGACCTTCCGCACCGGATGGTTCCTGGTGTCGCTGCTGACGGAGCTGGGCGTGCTGCTGGTGCTTCGCACCGCCAGACCCGCCTGGAGAAGCGTCCCGGGCCCCATGCTGCTCTGGACCACGCTGCTCGTCGGACTGCTGGCGTTCTGCCTGCCGTACATCGACCCGGTCGCCCGGCTGTTCGGATTCGTCCCGCTGCCCTGGCCGATCCTTCTGACCGCGGGGCTGATCGTGCTCGGATACATGCTGTGCACCGAAGCGGTCAAACCATGGTTCCATTCGAGATCGGCGCGACGCGAGGCTGGCGCCGGCGCCCTGCGCTGACCTCCCGGCGCCGGCGCGCCGCGATTGCACGAAGCAAACGCCGCACGGCATTGCACGACACCACACGAGGACCCGAGACATGCTCGACACCCTGATCCGCGGCGGATCGATCCTTGACGGCAGCGGCAACGAGGCCTTCAGCGGCGACGTCGGCATCCGCGACGGCCGCATCGTCGCGGTCGGCCGCGTCGACGAACCGGCGCGCGAAACGATCGATGCGGACGGCGCCCTGGTCACGCCGGCATGGATCGACATCCACACCCACTACGACGGCCAGGTGACCTGGGACTCGACGATGGACCCGTCGGCCAGCCACGGCGTCGGAACGATCGTGATGGGCAACTGCGGCGTCGGCTTCGCGCCGGTGCCGCCCGGCGGCCAGCGCGAACTGATCGACCTGATGGAGGGCGTCGAGGACATCCCCGGCAGTGCGCTGCACGAAGGCATGCCGTGGGGCGCATGGACCACCTACCCCGAGTACCTCGACTTCCTCGGCGGGCGCGAATACGCCCTCGACGTCGCTTCGATGATCGCGCACGGTGCCGTGCGCAACTTCGTGATGGGCGAGCGCGGACGCACGAATCGGGCGGCCACCGGCGAGGACCTGCAGCGCATGGGCGCGATCGTCGAAGAGGCGCTGCGCGCCGGCGCGGTCGGCTTCTCGACCTCGCGCATCATGGGCCACCGCTCGATCCACGGCGAGCCGGTGCCGGGCACCTTCGCCAACGACGAGGAGCTGATGACGATCGCCGGGGCGCTGAAGCGCGCCGGCACCGGCCTTCTGCAGATCATCCCGTCGAGCACGCTGGGCGCGGGCCGGCCGGGGGTTCCGGAACACACGGCACTGGAGAACGAAGTCGACCTGATCACGCGCGTCAGCCGCGAGAGCGGCCGGCCGGCGACCTTCACACTGTTCCAGGTCGACGCGTGGTCCGACAAGTGGCGCGAAGTGATCGCCCGCGTGAAGGCGGGCAATGCCGCCGGCGCGCAGGTCTTCCCGCAGGTGGGCAGCCGGCCCACCGGCCTGGTGCTGAGCCTGCGCACGTACCACTGCTTCATGCGCAAGCCGAGCTACCTTGCGGTGGCCGGACTGCCGCCCGAGCGCAGGCTGGCCGAACTGCGCCGCCCCGAAGTGCGCGCCGCGATCCTGGCCGAGTCCAGCGTGCCGCATCCGAATCCCGGCTCGATGGAGTCGGTGATCGCCAACCTGGTGCTGAACCCGGCGAAGACCTTCGCGCTCGATGCGCGCTCGAGCTACGAACCGGCCGAGTCGGAAAGCTTCGCCGCCCAGGCGGCGCGTGCCGGCCAGCCCGATCCGATGGCCTTCCTGTACGACTACCTGACGGGCGGCGACGGGCAGCGCTTCGCGATCATGTTCTTCACCAACTACAGCGACTACTCGCTCGACGCGGTACGCGAGATGCAGCTCGACGACACGACCGTCACCGGCCTGTCGGATGCCGGCGCCCACGTCAGCCTGATCTTCGACGCGGTCAACCCGACCTACCAGCTCACCTACTGGGGTCGCGATCGCACGCGCGGCGCGACGATCCCTCTGCCGCACCTGGTGCACCGCCAGACGCGTCGCAACGCGCGCCTGTTCGGTTTCCAGGATCGCGGGGCCATCGCCCCCGGCATGCGCGCCGACGTCAACGTGATCGACTTCGAGCGCCTGGCACTGGGCGAACTCGAGTTGCGCCGCGACCTGCCCGCCGGCGGCATGCGGCTGATGCAGGCGGCGCGCGGCTACGTCGCGACGATGGTGAACGGAGTCGTCACGCGCCGCAACGACCAGGACACGGGCGCGCGGCCGGGACGCCTGCTGCGCTCGCAGCACTGAGCCGCGCGGCGGCACGCGTCGGCCGCCGGCGCGGTTCCGACTGGACGCCACGGCGGCCGGCCGAAGGCCGGCCCGATCCGTCAACCGCCGGCCAGGTGCCGGCGCAGGACATCCACGGCCCTCATCGTCAGCAGGAGCCGCTCCGCGTCCATCGGCAGCGCCTGCGAGGACAGCTTCGCGACGACGATGCCGCGCGCCCGGTCGACGAACAGGTTCTGCCCGTGCACCCCGACGCAGAACAGCATCGGCATGTCGCCGTCCAGCACGTACCACTTGCTGCGGTAGCGCATCGGCATGCCGGGGAAGTAGCCGGTGAAATCGCCGCGATCCCAGGCCGCGGCATCCCCCGCCGCCGCGACGTCGTCGATCCAGGCCCGAGACACGATGCGCCGGCCGTCACGCACGCCGCCGTCCAGCAGCTGGCCGACCCGGGCGAGATCGCGCGCAGTCGCGCAGAAGCCACCGGCCGCGCGCGGTGCGCCGAGCCGGTCGACGGTGATGTAGGCACTTCGCGACGCACCAATCGGGCGCCACAACAGTTCGCTGACCAGGTCGGCATATCGGCGACCGGTCGCCCGCTCGAGCACCCATGCGAGCAGGTCGGTGTTCGGCGACACGTAGTGGAAGCGCTGCGCGTGCCCGCCGTCGCTCGCCGTGAGGCAGCCGAAGAAGCTGCGCAGATCCGCCGGCGGATCCCCGGGGTCGGGCGGATTCCAGCCCTGTGCCTTGCGGTACTCGATGATCGGCCCCGACGTGGCGAGGTAGTCCTCGTCGAACAGCACACCGACACGCATGTCGAGCAGATGACGCAGGGTGGCCCCGCGATAGGCGGTCGACGCGACTTCCGGAATCCATCGCGTGACCGGATCGGACAGATCGAGGTCGCCGCGCTCGGCGAGCTGTCCTGCCACCAGGCCGAGCAGAGACTTCGACACCGACATCAGGATGTGCGGCGTGTTCGCGTCCATGCCGTTGGCGTAGCGTTCGACCACGATGCGGCCGTGGCGCAGGATCACCAGCGCGTCGGTGTCGGTGGCGTTCAGGAATCCGTCGAAATCCAGCTCGCCGCCCGCCGTCCCGATGCGCAGGGCGGACAGGTCGGCGGGCGCCGACGCGAGCCGGGCGACCGACTCCGGATCGTTGGCGATTTCGGCCGAAGGCACGATCTCGCGCACGTGGTGGAAGGCCCAGCGGTTCCACGGCGCGCGGCGCCAGTTGGCCAGCGTGACCTGAGCGTCGATCGGAGGCGGGAAGCCGTTCATCAGCGGATCCTGGGGCACGGGCTGTCCTTCGGCAGGTGGCGATCTGCGATTTCACCACGACCGTTCCGCGCCGGGCGGGGCTCGACGATCGTTCGTCGGCTTCACGGGGACGCGGGTCCGCACCCGTGCGAACCTGCGAGAGCCCGCGTAGAACTGTGTTCGCGACCTTCGGCTGCAGAACCCGATCCATGGCCAACATCTCCGACGTCACCACCACCGAGTACTCCGGCGACGCGCGCGTCGACGCGCTGCTCGACCTCGGCGCGCGCTGGAACTGCCTGCTGCCGTCACGCACGACGCTGTACTACACCTTCGACCTGACGGCGATCGCGGGCGTCCTGCCGGGCGCCGACACCGCGTTCAATGCCAGCCAACGGGCTGCTGCGGTTTCGATCCTGAGCCACGTCACAAGCGTCACCGGCATCGCTTTTGCGGAGGCGGCCAGCGCAGCGCAGGCCGACTTCCATTTCGCGGCGACCGACATCGCGGCGTCCAGCACGTCGGGCCTGACGCAGACGAGCTGGGGCTGCTCTTACACGCCCGGAGGTGTCCTGACCCAGTACTACGCAGAGGCGTACATCTTCCTCGACAACGTCGACTGGGCATCGATCAACACCAATCCGACCGCCGGCGGCGACGGCTACGAGGTGCTGCTCCACGAGATCGGCCACGCACTCGGGCTGGGGCATCCGTTCGAGGGGCCGTACGCGCTGCCGGACGGCCAGGACAACACTGGCAACACGGTGATGTCCTACACCCACGTCGGCGCCGACAAGTCGGTCTTCCAGTCCTACGACCTGCTGGCGCTGCGCTGGATCTACGGCGGCGACGGTCTGGGCGGCACCTGGGGATACAACTCGACCGAAGGCCCATCGCTCACCTTCACGCCGCCGGATCCCGATCCGGCCGACGACCACGCCGCATCGAGCGCGACGACCGGCAGCGTGCCGATCGACGGCTCGCGCGCAGGGTCGATCGAGCAGGCCGGCGACCGCGACTGGTTCATGCTCAGCCTGCAGGCCGGCGCCCGCTACGTGCTCGAACTCGAGGGCAGCGCGACCGGCGGCGGCACGCTGTCCGATCCGACGATGCGGCTGCTGTCGTCGGCGGGCGCGACCCTGGCCAGCAACGAAGACGCCGGCGGCACGACCAATGCGCGGATCGCATACACCGCGGTCGTGACCGGCGTGCACTACCTGGAGGCGGCCAGCGCATCTGCCGCCGGCACCGGCACGTACCGCGTGTCGGCAAGCCGCGACCTGACGAACAACCCGCCGGTCGCGGGTGCCGACGCGTTCGCGACGCAGGAGGACCAGCCGGTGTCGGGCCGCGTCACCGGCAACGACAACGACCCCGATGGCCAGGCCCTGACGACCGGTGTCGTGATGGGGCCCGCGCACGGGTCGCTGTCGTTGCAGAGCGACGGACAGTTCACCTACACGCCGGCCGCGAACTACCACGGCAGCGACAGATTCACCTACAGCCTCGGCGACGGCAGCCTGTCGGCGACGGCGACGGTCGGCATCACGATCACGCCGGTCAACGACGCGCCGGTGGCCGCGCCCCTGTCGATCACGACCGACGAGGACACGGCGAAGAGCGGAGCCCTGCCGGCTGCCTTCGACGTCGACGGCGATGCGGTCACGTACGCCAAGGCGTCGGAGCCTCTGCACGGCACGGTGAAGATCGGCGCCTCGGGCCAGTACACCTATACGCCCGGGGCGAACTGGTCCGGCGTCGACGGCTTCTCGTACCGTATCGCGGACACGCGCGGCGGGGCGACGACGCACGCGGTGACCGTCACTGTACGGAACGTGGTCGACGAACTGGCGGGCACGCCGGGCGCCGACACGCTGACCGACGCCTCGGGTGACGCGCGCCTGCGCGGCCTGGCCGGGGATGACCGCCTGCGGGGCGGGACGGGTTCGGACACGCTGGACGGCGGCGGCGGACTCGACGCGGCGGTCTACGACGACCCTTCGACCGGATACCGCGTGACGCGCACGGCGAGCGGCTGGATCGTCACCGACAAGGACGGCGGGGACGGCGTCGACACCCTGGTGTCGATCGAGCGCCTCGAGTTCAGCGATCGCAACTTCGACCTGGCGGCGCCGGCGCCCGCTTTCGTGCCGGCCTACGGCGCGTCCGGCAGCTTCCTGTTCGACCCGGTGTACTACCTGCTGGACAATGCCGCACTGGTGCCGTCACACACCCTCGCCAGCGCGTGGACGCATTATGAGGAATCGGGCGCCGCGGCGGGGCGGGCGCCCAGCAGCTGGTTCGACGCCGGGTGGTACGAGAACCGCTGGCCGGACCTGGCCCCGCTGGGCCTGGACCCGCTGACGCTGTTCCAGCACTTCAACAGGTACGGCGTCTGGGAAGGTCGCGCACCCGGTGCGGTCTTCACGGGCTTCGACGGCGCGCGCTACCTGACCGAGAACCCGGACGTCGCCGCCTACGTCGACGCCTATGTGGAGGACTTTCTCGGCAGCCGCGGCAACGGCGCGATCGCCCACTACATCCTGTACGGCGCGCACGAGAGCCGCGTCGCCCACGACGCCGGCGGCCAGGTCATCCAGCTCGGTTACGAGTTCGATCTGGGCCCGTGACCCGGGCACCTGACGGCACGCCGGCGCCCGACGCGCCGGCGCACGCGTGAGATCGTGCATCATGGCGGTCTCCTTCGGAATTTCACCCATGGCCACCATCTCCGACGTGTCGACCATCGACTACTCCGGCGACGCCCGCGTCGACGCGCTGCTCAAGGTCGGCGCGAGCTGGAACTACCTGCTTCCGGCGCGCACGACCCTCTACTACACGTTCGACCTGAGCGCGATCGCGGACATCCTCCCCGGCGCGGATGCAGCGTTCAATGCCGCCCAGCGATCAGCCGCTGCATCTGCCCTCGCCTACGTCACCAGCGTGACCGGCATCAGCTTCGCGGAAGTGGCGAGCGCCGCACAGGCCGACTTCCATTTCGCGGCGACCGACGTCGCGGGGGCGAGCACGTCCGGCAAGACCGAGAGCAGCTGGGGCTACTCGTACGCGTCGCCGGGCGAAGTGCTCACGTCGTACCGCGCCGAGTCGTACATCTTCCTGGACAACGCGGAGTGGGCGTCGATCAACACGAACCCGACGGCGGGGAGCGACGGCTACGAGGTGCTGCTGCACGAAATCGGGCACGCGCTGGGCCTGGGCCATCCGTTCGAAGGGCCCTATGCGCTGCCCGCGGCGCAGGACAACACCGGCAACACGGTGATGTCGTACACGCACGTCGGCGGCGCCAAGTCGGTCTTCCAGTCCTACGACCTGCTGGCACTGCGCTGGATCTACGGCGACGACGGCCTGGGCGGCGCCTGGGGCTACAACTCCCTCAACGGGCCTTCACTGACGCTGCAGCCCGAGATCCACGACCTCGTCGGCACCACGGGCAACGACAGCCTGGTCGACGTGTCCGGCAACACGCGCCTGAGCGGACTGGCCGGCGACGACCGCCTGCAGGGCGGCAGCGGCGACGACACGGTCGACGGGGGCACGGGCACCGACACCGCCGTCTACGCGGGCGGCTCGTCAGGCTTTCGCGTCGCGCGCACGGGATCGGGATGGACCGTGGTCGACAAGGATGGAAGCGAGGGCACGGACACGCTGGTGTCGATCGAACGCCTGGACTTCGGCGACCGGGACTTCGAGCTGGTCGCACCGAGGATCACCGTAGTACCGGCCTATGGCGCGTTCGACGCTTTCCTGTTCGACCCCGTCTACTACGTGCTGGAGACCGCCGACATGGTGCCGTCACAGACGCTGGGCAGCGCCTGGTCGCACTATGCGGCCACCGGAGCCGCCGGCGGACTTTCGCCGAACAGCTGGTTCGATGCGGGGTGGTACAGCGACCGCTGGCCCGATCTCGCCGGGCTCGATCTCGATGCCTTGACCCTGTTCCGGCACTTCAACCTGTACGGCGTCTGGGAAGGGCGCGCACCGGGCCCCGTGTTCGACGGCTTCGACGGCAACCGGTACCTGGCCGAGAACCCGGACGTCGCGGCCTACGTCGATGCCTACGTGGACGACTTCCTGGGCAGCCGCTCCAACGGAGCGATCGCGCACTTCATCCTGTACGGCGCGAACGAAAGCAGGGTCGCGTACAACCTCGGCGGCCAGGCGCTGCAGCTGGGTTACGAGTTCGATCTGGGCGCCTGAGTTCGTTCAGGCGCTCGAGACCCCCGAAGACACCGCGGAAGACGGGCGCCCGCCAGCGCTCCGCGAATCAGGCGATCATACCAATTCGCAATCAATAGATAAGATGTAATCTTCGTCCACGGACTTCGAGGAGTCGTGGATGAAGAACCTGATCGAATGCGACAAACCGACGATTTCGCGGCTTGCCGAGCGGCTCAAGCGTGCGCGAAGTCATTCGGAGTACCAGCGCATCCAGTGCGTGTTGATCCGCGCAACGCTTGGGAGTTCGGCGGCGGAGATCGCGCAGTTGCTGGGGTGGTCGACGGCGACGGTGCACGTGATCCA
Source organism: uncultured beta proteobacterium (assembly GCA_963849015.1). Taxonomy (GTDB): domain Bacteria; phylum Pseudomonadota; class Gammaproteobacteria; order Burkholderiales; family Burkholderiaceae_E; genus Quisquiliibacterium. The sequence goes on along the minus strand of CAWKFK010000002.1, from coordinate 9,192 downwards.
CTCGCGCTGGGCCAAGGAGGGCGAGGCGATCTTCGAGCTGCGCGGCCGAGGCGGACGACACCACCAGCACCTCGACGTCGAGCAGGAAGCGCAGGTGCTGTCGCCCTTCTTGGCGCAGGCTACGGCGGGCGGGATGCTCAAGGTGACCGAGATCCAGCGGGCCTACGAAGAGCGCGTGGGCAAGTCAGTGGCGCCCTCGACCATCTACCGAATGCTCGAGCGGCACGGCTGGCGCAAGGTCGTGCCGCGACCCCGGCATCCCAAGGCGAACCGCGCGGGGCAGGCCGCGTTTAAAAAAACTTCGCCGAATTCTTAAGGACGAGCGCGCGCGCCAAGCGCTGCGCCGGCGCCGTGTGCGTCTGATGTTCCAGGACGAGGGCCGCTTTGGCCTGCTGGGGACCCCTCGCCGGTGCTGGGCGCCGCGCAGCATCCGTCCGGTGGTGGGCGCGCGACTGCAACGCAAATATCTCTACGCGTTTGCTGCCGTCAGCCCGCACGACGGCGTGCTCGACAGTCTGATTCTGCCGTGGGTCAACGCCGAGACGATGTCGCTGTTCCTCGCCACCGTCGCTGAGCGGCATAGCGACGAGTTCATCGTCATGGTCATGGACCAGGCCGGATGGCACATCGCCGGCAACCTGCAGGTCCCGCGCAACATGCGCATCATTCTGTTGCCGCCCTACAGCCCCGAGTTGAACCCCGCCGAGCACCTCTGGGAGGCGCTGCGCGAAGACTGGTTCGCCAACACCGTCTTTCATGACCTCGACGCTGTCGAGGATGCCCTCGACAACGGCTTGATCGCGCTCGAATCAGACCCTCAACGGACTCAGACCATGACCGGGTTCAAATGGATTACTTCTATCTGATTGAACGCGAACTGGTATCAGACCCCGCCCTTCGGATGGGTCGGGTCGACCCACAGCACGGTCTGCGGCTTCTCGACCGGCTCGATGTCGAGGTTGACCGCGACGGCCTCGCCGTCGCTGCGGCACAGCACGCACTCCAGCACCTCGGTCGCGCTGGCGTTGATCTCCTGGTGCGGCACGTAGGGCGGCACGTAGATGAAGTCGCCCGGGCCGGCCTCGGCGGTGAACTCGAGCTGCTCGCCCCAGCGCATGCGCGCGCGTCCCTTGACGACGTAGATCACGCTCTCGAGCGGGCCGTGGTGATGGGCGCCGGTCTTGGCGTCCGGCGTGGATGTGCACCGTGCCGGCCCACAGCTTCTGTGCGCCGACGCGCGCGAAGTTGATCGCGGCCTTGCGGTCCATGCCCGGCGTCTGCGCGGTGTTCGGCGTCGAGCTGGTTGCCCGGGACGACGCGCACGCCGTCGTGCTTCCAATCGGTGGAATGCGGGTGGGTGTGGTCTGCGCTCATGGCCTGCCCTTCGGATGCATTGATCGAGGTCGAGGAGGATAGACGATCACCGGGACTCGCGCAGAGGAAGACCGGACGTCCGCGCGGTCGAGTGCCGGCGGCCGCGGCGGGCAGCGGACCGGCCCCGGCCCTATGCGCCGCGCGCCCCGAGCGCACGCAGCTTGGCGAGCCACTTCGCGTGTGCCGGTTCGCCGCCCGACTCGATCATGCCGATCAGGGTCTCGCGGATCGGCCCGATGCCGACGAAGCCGAGGATATTGCGCTCCAGGCTCTTCAGGCTGTGCGCGCCGAACCAGGCGCGATAGACGATCGCCGGCATGCCCATCGTCACGACGATGCGCGCCGAACGGCCGGTCAGCAGCTCGCGTCCGGTCAGCTCGCCTTCGGCGCGCGCGAACGCGAAGCCGGGCCGGGCGATCTGCTCGAGGAATGCCTTCATCAGCGCCGGCATCCCGCCCAGCCACAGCGGAAAGCACAGCACCAGATGCTCGGCCCACGCGATCGCCTGCTGCGCGTCGGCCAGCCCGGCAGGCAGCGCGCCGTGCTCCCAGTCCTCGCGGGTGCGCAGCACCGGAAAGTCCAGCGCCGTGATGTCGACGATGCGCAGCTCGTGGCCGGCGGTGCGGGCGCCCTCGGCGTAGGCCTGCATCAGCGCGCGGCAGAAGCGGTCGGGGGCGGGGTCGGGATGGCCCTGGAGGATGGTGATGCGTCGTTGCATGATGGTCCTGATCCTCTATTCGATCGTTCATACGATAATTCGAACTCAGGCGTGTCGCAGCTTTTCTTTCGAGACCGCGGGCGCCCGCTGGGACCGCCCCAGTGCCGCCGCTGTCATCGAACGACAGGCTTACTTGGCATCCGAAGGTTCAAGCGGTACGATCCCAAAATAACTGGATATATATACACATGCGAATCGCAGGACTGTTTGCCGGAATCGGCGGATTCGAGTGTGGACTGCATCGCGCGGGACACGTTACGGAACTGCTATGCGACGTGTTGCCCGCATCGAAGGCTGTCCTCTCCGTGCGATTCCCGGGTGTGGACTATCAAACCGATATCACCAAGCTGCGATCGTTACCTGCGTCGATCGACCTGATCTCCGCCGGCTTCCCTTGTCAGGATCTCAGTCAAGCGGGGCGTACCGCCGGTCTCGAAGGTGAGCGCTCGAGCCTGATAGGTGATGTTTTCCGACTCCTGTCTCGGAGGCGCGTTCCGACAGTCGTGGTCGAGAACGTTCCGTTCATGCTTCAGCTGAACGGCGGTAACGCGATGCGCGCAATCATCGACGAGTTTCGGCGTCGCGGTTACCGATGGGCGTATCGCGTCGTCGATACGTTTTCGTTCGGCCTACCGCAGCGACGAGAGCGCGTTTTTCTCGTCGCATCGAGAGAATTCGATCCATCGGACATCCTGTTGGCCGACGATCGTCCGCTCGAACGCCCCAAGTCCGCGATTGGACGTCTGGCACATGGCTTCTACTGGACCGAAGGGCTCGGCGGCCTCGGCTGGGCGGTGGATTCCGTCCCAACGCTCAAGAACGGAAGCACGATCGGAATCCCGTCTCCTCCTGCAGTCCTAATGCCGGACGGGCGAGTCATCAAACCGGGTATTCGCGATGCGGAGCGCCTACATGGGTTCGATCCCGACTGGACCGAACCGGCGAGGGTGGTGGCGCGTGATTCCGCACGTTGGAGTCTCGTCGGCAGTGCAGTTAGCGTCCCGGTCGCGGAATGGATCGGCCGTCGGCTATCCGCGCCTGGCTCGTACGACGAGTCACGCGACAGACCTTTCCCAGTCTCGGGCAAAGCACCGCGCGCGGCTCGCTTCGATGGAACGAGCGTCCATGCAGTCGAGATCGGAACCGATCCCGTGGGACTGCGCCCGCCTTCGCTCGCTGAATTCCTGACGGACATCGAAGGCCAGATGCCTCTCTCGGCAAAGGCGACTAGAGGATTCCTAGAGCGCACACGGCGAGCGAAACTGCGCTTCGAACCGGGGTTCATCGAGCTGATCGAACGCCACCTCGTGCGAATGGGGGGCGAAATCCCCCCGCGGGCACCGCGCCAGCAACTGGAACTTCTCGCGGCATGAGCGAACTTCGCTCGGAGACACCAGGATTCAGCTGAACCGTGCTCGGTACTCGGAGCATAGATTGACGATCATGCGCTCGTAGTGCAGATGATGACTCCTGGGTGGAGCCGGATTGCTCGTCACGACCTTCACCCTGGATCCGTCGTTCCTGCAGTCCACGACGGTGGCCCCGACTACGTCATAACCTATTTCGGGTCTGTCCCGAGCAAGCGGGATTGCCGCTCCCAGCATCTCGACGACACGCTGGGCATCCTCCGGCTGTGAATGCAAGTTGACCTTTCCGTCACCACTTGGGGTCATGAAGGAATCGGCTGCATTCACGAGCGAGTAGGACACGGTGATGCACCGAGGTTGAGCTCGCTTCGCCAAGTAACCCGTGGCGAGGATTTCGGCATGCAGGCGCGGCAGTGATTTCAGGTGCTCCGTCATGCACGCCTTCGCCTCGAGTGCGATGACGACCTCGGATACATCCTCCCCCCGCAATTCGCTCTCGAGCACGGGCATCGCCTCCAAAGCAGATCGTTCGTCGTCGTCGAGGACGATCCCATAACGCGCCACGAGATCCGAAAAGCGGCCACGACCACCCGTGGACCGGGTAGAGGAAATTCGCGTGATCACCAAGTCCAACGACTTGTTGATCGGGCCGACCATCACGTGATTGATTCCGAACCCGAGCCGCCCGGCACGTACGTGCTTTCTGAAGATGTCACACTCGCGCATCAGATCGAAGAGCACGATCCAACACGCCACTTTCGAGTGATTGTCGCTGCGGGAGTGATATTGCCATTGGCGCGCGGCGGCACCCCGGCTGGTCGGGACGCTCATCGTCCGTGCAAGAATTTCCGGCCCATTCATTCGATTCCGTCCACGATGGCTACCGCGCGATTCGACAACCCGCGTTCGAAGCATATGAAGCGGATTGGCCGGAAGAATACCGCTCCCGAGCTAGTGGTACGGCGCTATCTGCATCGAAACGGGCTCCGCTTCAGGCTGCATCGAGGCGATCTTCCGGGCACCCCGGATATCGTCCTGCCGCGGTTCTCGGCCGCGATTTTCGTTCACGGATGCTTCTGGCATGGTCACGACTGCAAGCACGGAGCGGTCGCGTCGAAGTCGAACGTCGAATTCTGGGCGAACAAGATTCGTCGGAATCGAGAGCGCGACGCAAGAAAGGCCGCTGAGCTCGTATCGGCCGGATGGCGAGTCATGACCATATGGGAGTGCGAAACGAAAGGTCTGGATCGCCTACAAGAGCTAGTCGATTGGATTCGTCACGGGTCCTAGCCTATTCAGGGACCGATCCCCAGCCTACGGTACAGCGCGCCCAGCTCGGCGCGCAAGACCGGGTAGCGCAGCACCAGCAGGCCAGTCATCAGCAGGCAGGCGGCGCCGTATCCGGCCAGCGAGGCCTGCACGCCGAAGCGCTGCGCCAGCGCCCCCAGCGCCAGGCTGCCCAGCGGCATGACACCCAGGAAACACATCATGTAGATCGACACGACGCGGGCCCGCAACCGGTCCTCGACGATGCTCTGCAATACGGTGTTGATGCCGGCCCCGACCACCACCATCGCGAAGCCGACGACCGCGAGCGCCGGCAGCGCCAGCGCCACCCAGGGGCTGAAGGCGAACACGATCAGCGCGGCGCCACCGAGCGGCGCGACCAGCGTGACCATGCGCGCCAGGCCCCGGATCGAGGCGCGCACCGCGAGCATCGCGGTGCCGACCAGCGCGCCGGCGCCGGCGCTGCTGATCAGCAACCCCTGCAGCTGCGCGCCGCCGCCGAACACGTCGCGCGCGAACGCCGGCATCATCGACTGGTAGGTCGGCAGCGTGAACGACGCCACCAGCAGGCCGCCGATCAGCATGCGTGCCGGGCGGCAGTTCCAGACCCACGAGAACCCTTCGCGCAGTTCGTCCAGCACGCCGGTCGGGCGCGACGCCGCGCGCGACGGCGGCAGGATCCACAGCGCGGGCAGCACGGCCAGGTACGACAGCGCGTTCACCGCGAAACAGCCGCCCTCGCCGAGCACGGCGAGCAGCACGCCGGCGACCGCGGGACCGACGAAGCGGCCCAGGTTCATGATCGCCGAGTTCAGCGCGATCGCGTTCGGCAGGTCGTCGCGCCCGCCGGTCATCACCGGCAGCAGCGACTGCCGCGCCGGCGCGTCGAAGGACCACGACAACCCGTAGACGAGCGACAGCACGACGACGTGCTCGACGCGCAGCATGCCGGTCAGGCTGAGCACCGCGAGCGTGGCGGCCTGGATCATCTGGATCGACTGGGTGACCAGCACGACGGTGCGGCGGTCGAAGCGGTCGACGAACACGCCGGCGAACGGCGCCACCACCAGCATCGGGATGCTGCTGGCGAAGGCCACCAGACCCAGGATCTGGGTGGAGCCGGTCAGGCGGTAGACCGTCCAAGTGAGCGCGACCTGCTGCGTCCAGAACCCGACGATCGACACCGTCTGCCCGATCACGAAGCGGCGGAACGGGCGGTGCCGCAGCGAGCGGAAAGTGGCGGACGGAAGAAGGCGCACGGTGTGCCGAGTGTACGGGAGTCGTCCGCCCTTCCCGGCTGCGGTCGAAGCCGCCTACCCCCCTGCCCCGGGTGCCGGCGCGCGCGAAAATACCTTCCGCAGCCGGCGCCATCCCTGCTCGACGTCGTCGACCAGGGTGTAGACGACCGGGATCACCAGCAGGCTCAGCAAGGTCGACGTGATCAGCCCGCCGATCACCGCGATCGCCATCGGGCTGCGGAACGACGGGTCGGCCGCGCCGATGCCGATGGCGATCGGCAGCATGCCCGCGCCCATGGCCATCGTGGTCATGACGATCGGCCGCGCGCGTTTGTGGCAGGCGTCGAGCAGCGCGTCGAAGCGGTTCATGCCGTGGTCGCGCCGCGCGACGATCGCGTATTCGACCAGCAGGATGGAGTTCTTGGTGGCGATGCCCATCAGCATGATCAGGCCGATCAGCGAAGGCATCGAGAAGCTCTTGCCGGTCAGCAGCAGCGCGACGAACGCCCCGCCCAGCGACAGCGGCAGCGCCGCCAGGATGGTGACCGGCTGCAGGAAATCCTTGAACAGCAGCACCAGCACGATGTAGATGCACAGCACGCCGGTCAGCATCGCCAGCCCGAAGCTCGCGAACAGCTCGGCCATCACTTCGGCGTCGCCGATCGTCGACCTGGCTGCACGCCGGGCGGCAGGTTGCGCATGCTGGGCAGGTTCTGCACCGCCGCGGTGACCTCGCCCAGCGGCTGCCGGACAGCTCGATCTCGAAGTTGATGTTGCGGGAGCGGTCGTAGCGGTCGATCACCGCCGGTCCGCTGGACAGCTCCAGCGTGGCCACCTGCCCGAGCATCACCGGACCGGCCCGGGCTGCGAACCGGGCACGGCCAGGCGCTCGAGCAGGGCCAGGTCGCCGCGCGCGTCGGCGTCGAGCCGCACGACCACCGGCACCTGACGCTGCGACAGATTGAGCTTGGCAAGGCCACGTCGTAGTCGCCGACGGTGGCGATGCGCAGCGTCTCGGCGATCGCGGCGGTGGTCACGCCGAGGTCGGCGGCACGCGCGAAATCGGGCCGCACCGCGATCTCCGGCCGCACCAGGCGGCGCTGGACGCGATGCTGCCCAGCCCCGGGATGGTGCGCAGGTCGCGTCTCGACGGCGCGCGCCGCCGCGGCCAGCGCCTGCCGGGTCGTCGCCGGTCAGCACCAGGACGTACTTCTCGCCCGAGCCGCCGAGGCCGACCTTGGTGCGCACGCCCGGCAGCTGCTGCCAGCGCGCTCGCGCATGCGCTGCTCGATCACCTGCTTGCGCACCGGCCGCTCGCCGCGCCCGGTCAGCAGCACGGTCAGCGTCGCCTTGCGCACCTCGCCCGCGCCCTGCGGCGCGAACGGGTCGGCTGCCGGCCGTTGCCGCGCCGATCGTCGTGTAGACGCTGCGCACGTGCTCGATCGCCGACCACCAGTTCGCGCGCCTGCTCCGCCGCGGCGCGCGTCTGCGCCAGCGTCGAACGCCGGGCGGCAGCTCCACGTAGACCTGGGTCTGCGAGTGGTCGTCGGGCGGGATGAAGCCGGTGGGCAGCAGCGGGATCAGCAGCGACGCGAGCCGACGAAGAACGCGCGCGCGACGCGATGATCGTCAGCAGGCGGTGCGTCAGGCCCCAGCGCGGCCAGTCCGCAGGTAGGCCCGCATCATCCAGCGCCGTCGGCCGGCGCGTGGCCGGTGGCCGGCTTCAGCATGTAGGCCGCCATCATCGGCGTCAGCACCCGCGCGACGACCAGCGACGCGAACACCGCGAGCGCTGCGGTCCAGCCGAACTGCTTGAAGAACTTGCCCGGCAACGCCGCTCATGAACGCGGTGGGCAGGAACACGGCGATCAGCGTGAAGGTGGTCGCGATCACCGCCAGGCCGATCTCGTCGGCGGCCTCCATCGCCGCCTGGTAGGGCGACTTGCCCATGCGCAGGTGGCGCACGATGTTCTCGACCTCGACGATCGCGTCGTCGACCAGGATGCCGATCACCAGCGACAGCGCCAGCAGCGTCACGACGTTGAGCGAGAAGCCGAGCAGGTACATGCCGATGAAGGTCGGGATCACCGACAGCGGCAGTGCGACCGCGGACACGAAGGTCGCGCGCCAGTCGCGCAGGAACAGCCAGACCACCAGCACCGCCAGCAACGCGCCCTTCGTACAGCAGCGTGCATCGAGCCCTGGAACTCCTCGGCCACCGGCGTCACGAAGTCGAAGGCCTCGGTGAACTCGCAGGTCCGGGTGCGCGGCGCGCAGCTCGTCCAGCGCCTGCGTGCACGCCCGCGCCGACTTCGACCTCGCTCGCGCCGCGGCTGCGCGTGACCTCGAAGCCGACCACCGGCCTGCCGTCGAGCAGCGCCAGTGAACGCGGCTCGGCCACGCGTGTCGCTGAATGGTCGCGATCCGGTCCAGCCGCACGCGCCGGCCGTCCGACAGCAGCGATCTCGATGCGCGCGCAGCTCCTCGGCGGTGCCGCACCGTGCCGAGCGTGCGCACCGGCTGCTCGCCGCTGGCCGAGGTCGGCCCGCCCGCCTGCGCTCTCCTGCTGCACCTGGCGCAGCTGGCGCGACACGTCGGCAGCGGTGGCGCCCGAGCGCCTGCAGCCGCAGCGGATCGAGCGCGACGGTGATCTCGCGCGTCACGCCGCCGACCCGCGTGACCGCGCCGACGCCCGCGCACGGCCAGAAGGCGCTTCGTGATCGCATCGTCGACGAACCAGGACAGCGCCTCGTCGTCCATGCCGGCGGAGGCCACCGTGAACGCGAGCACCGGCGCGCCGGCCAGGTCGAGCTTGTTGACGATCGGATCGCGCAGGTCGCCGGGCAGTTCGGCGCGCACGCGCGACACTGCCGAACGCACGTCGTCGACCGCTTCCTGGACCGGCTTCTCCAGCCGGAACTCGACGGTGATCGTGACCCCGCCGTCCTGCACCTTGGTGTAGATGTCCGGCCGCGCGGCGAAGCCGACCGCGCCGGTGCCAAGCGAATTAGGCGGGCTCGCGCCGTCAAGGCCCGCAAGGCACGCCGCCGCTCGACCAGCATCGGCCGAGTCCAGGGCGACGCCTTGCCACTCCCACGCTGGTCCGCAATGGGTTGGCAAGGCCAGTCTGACTGACTGCCGCCTCGATGCGGATCTGAACCTTGATGCTCCTCGGCCCAACGGCGGCAGTTGGCCGTTGGTGGTCGCC
>CAWKFK010000001.1:0-67825 GCA_963849015.1 uncultured beta proteobacterium | reverse complement strand
CTTCCGCTTGGACTGCCCCCGCCGCTCCGGCAGCCGCCCCTCTGCGACGCTTGCCAATCGTCATTGCGTCCCCGGCCGGTTCGGCTAGACTGCCGCCGCATAAGGGGAGACCGCTTTGAAGGCAGCCTACATCTCGCACCCGAGCAGCGTGCGCCACGAGATGGGCGCGGGCCATCCCGAGTGCCCGGAGCGGGTCGCGGCGATCGCCGACCGCCTGCTGATGCGCGGCGTGCTCGACTACATGGAGCTCGCTCGAGGCGCCGGCGGCCACCGAGGAGCAGATCTGCCGGGCGCACGAGGCGCGCTACTACGCCGAACTGCAGTCGCGCGGCGCCCGCCGACGGCTACGTGCACGTCGACCCCGACACCTCGATGAACCCGCACACCTGGACCGCGGCGCTGCACGCGGCCGGCGCCGCGGTGCTGGCGACCGAACTGGTCGCGAGCGGCGACTATCAGCCGCGCGTTCTGCAACGTGCGCCCGCCCGGCCACCACGCCGAGCGCGGCCAGGCGATGGGCTTCTGCTTCTTCAACAACGTCGCCGTCGGCATCCGGCATGCGCTCGACGTGCTCGGCCTGCAGCGGGTCGCGCTGGTCGATTTCGACGTGCACCACGGCAACGGCAGCGAGGACATCCTGGCCGGCGACGAGCGCGTGCTGATGGTGTCGACCTTCCAGACGCGGCTCTATCCGTTCAACGGCGAGGAAGCGCGCGGACCCAACATGTGCAACGTCGGCGCTGCCGCCCTACTCGCGACGGCGACGTCGCTGCGCGCGCGGTCAACGATCAGCTGGCTGCCGGCGCTGCGGGCGTTCGCGCCGCAGATGCTGTTCGTCTCGGCCGGTTTCGACGCGCACCGCGACGACGACATGAGCCACCTCGGCTGGCGCGACGACGGACTACGCGCTGGGTCACGCGGCGACATCGTCGAGCTTCGCCGACGACGCTGCGAGGGGCGCATCGTGTCGACGCTGGAGGGCGGCTACCACCTGCCGGCGCTGGCACGCTGCGTCGAGCTGCACGTGCGGGCGCTGGTCGGCATCGACTGATGCGCTCGGGCCCGAGGGCGATGCAGCACTCCGGCACGAGCTCGCGCCGACGCTGTTCGATGCCGGACTCGACGGTCGCGCTGACTCGTCGACCCGGCGTTCGACCGCCTCGCGATCGTCGTGATCGCCGAGGCGCGAGCGCGCCGACCTGGGCGTCCGCGATCAGTCGAGCAGCCGCGAAGTCGCGCGGCGCGTGACGCTGCTGCGCCGAACGTGCCGACGGCCTGCGCCGACCGGGTTTCGACCTGGCGCTGATCGCGGTCGGCGCCACGGAGCGGTGAGCGCCGCGCATCGCACGCGGCGGCAGGCTGCGTGCGCGCACGCCGTGCTGGTGTGCGACCGCTGCGCGACCGGCCGACGTGCGCCGCGAGCTCGCGCGCGATCGCGCGCGTGCCGGCATCCGGTTGCTCGGGCCGGGCACGATGGGCTTCGTGCGTCCGCGGCGCCGCCTGAACGCCGGTCGCATGGGCCCGCTGCCGACGGACGGCAACGTCGCGCTGGTGTCGCAGTCGGGCGTGCTCGAACGGCGCGATCCTCGACTGGGCGGCGGGAACGGTGCATCGGCTTCTCGCTGGCGGTGTCGCTGGGAGCCGAGGCGGACGTCGACGTGGCGCAGGTGCTCGACTTCCTCGCCAGCGACACGCGCACGCGTGTCGGTGGTGGTGTACCTCGAGGCGGTGCGCGACGTCGCGCAGCTTCATGAGCGCGCTGCGGGCGCTGGCGACGGTGAAGCCGGTGGTGGTGCTCAAGGGCCAGCGCGACGAGGCCGGCGCGCCGGCGCGCGCTGCACCCACTCGGGCGCGATCGTGCGGCAGCGACGCGATCTACACGGCGGCGCTGCGCCGCGCCGGCGCGGTGCAGGTGCGCCTGTTCACCCAGCTGTTCACCGCGGCGCGCATACCTCGCCGCCAGCAGCTGGCCGCTCGGCAAGCGGCTGGCCGTGGTCAGCAACGGCAACGGCCCGGCGGTGCTGGCGGCGGACGTGGCGATGTGGAACGGCATCCGCCTGCCGCCGCCGTCCGCGCCCACGGCTGCGGCGCTGTCGCGAGCGGCTGCCCGGCGTCGATGGTCCTACAATCCGCTGAACCTCGGGGTCGACGCCGCGCGGCCGATTTCGGAGCCGCGCTCGCGCGATCGGTCGATCGAACGACCCCGAGTGTCGACGCCGTGCTGGCGATGCTGTCGCCGTACACGGGCGTCGACGCCGCCGCGATCACCGACCGCTGGTCGCGGCCGTCGCGCGCACGCCGCAAGCAGGTGTTCGCCTGCTGGATGGGCGACAGGTCGATGCGCCCGCTACCGGCGCGCGCTCGACGACGCCGGCATCGCCGGTGTTCCGCACGCCCGAGACCGCGGTCGACGCCTTCTCGACGGTGGCCACGTTCCACCAGAACCAGCAGCTGCTCCAGCAGACGCCGCGTTCGCTGTCGGGCCTGCGAGCCGCCCGACCTCGACGGCGCGCGCATGCTGATCGAGAGCGCGCTTGCCGAGCGGCGCGAGGTGCTCACCGAGATGGAGTCGAAGGCGCTGCTGGGCGCCTTCCACGTGCCGGTGACGCGCACCGTGATCGCGCGCTCGCCGCACCGAGGCGATCGTGATCGCCGAGCAGATCGGCTTCCCGGTGGCGATGAAGGTCAGCTCGGCCGACGTCACGCACAAGAGCGACGTCGGCGGCGTGGTGCTGAACGTGCGCAACGCCGCCGAGGTGCGCGCGCAGTACGCCGAGATCGTCGCGGCGGTGCGTCGCGCGCAGCCGAAGGCGCGCATCGAGGGCGTGACGCTGCAGGCGATGCAGGCGCGGCCGCTTCGGGCGAGAGCTCTACGTCGGCGTCTTCCGCGACCCGCTGTTCGGGCCGGTGATCGCGTTCGGCAGCGGGCGGCACGCGGATCGAGGTGGTGCGCGACACCACGCTCGAGTTCCCGCCGCTGAACCGCTTCCTCGCGCGCCGCATGATCGAGCGCACGCGCGTGGCCGAGACGCTGGGCGAATTCCGCGGCGCGCCCGCGATCGACGTCGAGGCGCTGGAGGCCGCTGCTGGTGCGGGTCTCGGAGATGGTCTGCGAGCTGCCGTGGATCGCCGAGATGGACATCAACCCGGTCGATCGCCGACGAGCACGGGCGTGGTCGCGGTCGACGCGCGCATCGTCATCGATCACACGCCGCGCGCCTGGGCGAGCACAGCCGGTGCCGCTACGCGCACCTGGCGATCATGCCGTACCCGGCGCACCTGACGCAGGCGCGCGTGCGCGCCGCGACGGGCAGCTGCTACACCATCCGCCCGATCCAGCCCGAGGACGCCGACCGGCTGCAGGCGCTTCATGCGCGGCCTGTCGGAGGAGTCGCGCTACTTCCGCTTCATCTCGACGCTGACCGAGCTGACCCCGAAGATGCTGGTGCGCTACACGCAGATCGACTACGACCGGGAGCTCGCGCTGGTGGCCGCGATCGGCCGTCCGACGCAGCGCGATGCCGACGGCGCGGACGAGGCCGTCATCGGCGTGGTGCGCTACCTGCTGAATCCCGATCGCGAGACCTGCGAGTTCGCGATCGCGATCGCCGACGACTGGCAGGGCAAGCGGCTGGGCTCCACGCTGATGCGCGCGATCATCGAAGCTGCGCGCAACAAGGGCCTGAAGCGGATCGAGGGCTTCGTGCTGGGCAGCAACGCGCGCGATGCTCGGCCTGATGACCCACCTCGGCTTCAAGGTGTCGACGGATCGCGACGATCCGTCGATGAAGATCGTGGGCATGGCGCTGAACTGATTCAGCCCTCCCGGTGATAGGAGGTGACGCGCTCGACTTCCTCGCGTGAACCGAGGAACACCGCGACCCGCTCGTGCAGCTTCGTCGGCTGGATGTCCATGATGCGCTGCACGCCGTTGGTCGCCGCGCCGCCCGCCTGCTCGACCAGGAAGGACATCGGGTTGGCCTCGTACATCAGCCGCAGCTTGCCGGGCTTGTCCGGGTCGCGCATGTCGCGCGGGTACATGAAGATGCCGCCGCGGCGTCATGATGCGGTGCACGTCGGCGACCATCGACGCCACCCAGCGCATGTTGAAGTCCTTGCCGCGCGGGCCTTCCTTGCCGGCCAGCAGTTCGTCGACGTAGCGGCGCACCGGCGGCTGCCAGTGGCGCGCGTTCGACGCGTTGATCGCGAACTCCTTGGTCTGCTCGGGGATCTGCATGCGCTCGGCTCGGTCAGCCACCAGCTGCCGGTCTCGCGGTCGAGCGTGAAGCAGGCGACGCCGTCGCCCACCGTCAGCACCAGCAGCGTCGACGGGCCGTAGACCGCGTAGCCGGCGGCCACCTGCCTGCGTGCCCGGCTGCAGGAAGTGCGCCTCCTCGGCGGCTCGCTTCGACGCCCTCGGGCAGCCGCAGCACCGAGAAGATGGTGCCGATCGACACGTTGACGTCGATGTTCGACGAGCCGTCGAGCGGGTCGAACAGCAGCAGGAACTCGCCCTTCGGATAGCGGTTCGGGATCGTGTACGGGTGGTCCATCTCCTCGGAGGCCATCGCCGCGAGGTGGCCGCCCCACTCGTTGGCTTCGAGCAGCGTCTCGTTGGCGATCACGTCGAGCTTCTTCTGCGCCTCGCCCTGCACGTTCGTCGGAACCCGCCTCGCCGAGCACGTCGGCGAGCGCGCCCTTGCCGACCGCGTAGCTGATGCGCTTGCAGGCGCGCGCCACGACCTCGAGCAGCAGGCGCAGTTCGCCGGGGATCAGGCCCTTCTCGCGCTGCTTCTCGACCAGGTACTGGGTGAGACTGATTCGGCGACATGGTGCTTCTCCTGTATGTCGTTCGGGGTTCCGCGCTCGCCGCAGCGCCTTGCCGACGATCTCGCGCGACGTCGCCGGACAGCGCCGGGTGTCGCGGCCACGCGTCTCGAGCGCGGCGCGCATCGCCGCCTGGCGCTCGGGCGTGAACTTGCGCCAGCGGTCGAGTGCGCGCGCGATGCCGCGCCGCGACCTGCGGATTGAGCGCGTCGAGTCGCGCAGCACCTGCTCGCCCCAGAACGCGTAGCCGGAGCCGTCGGCGGCGTGGAACTCGGCGAGATTGCCGTTGCAGAAGCTGCCGACCAGCGCGCGCACGCGGTTCGGATTGCGCGATCGAGAACGCCGGATGGCCGAGCAGCGTGCGCACCCGTTCGAGCACCGGCGGATCGCCCGGCGTGGCGGTGCATCGTCGCCTGCATCGTGAACCACTTGTCCATCACCAGCGGCTCGTCGGCGAACATCTGCGCGAAGCGCGCGAGCAGCCGCCTCGCGCTGCGGCGCCGCGGCTGCGCACCAGCGCGTGCAGCGCGGCCTGCGCGGTCGGTCATGTTGTCGGCGGCGTCGAACTGCCGCTGCGCCGCGTCGATCGCCTGCGGCGCCGGTCTCGACCCAGTAGCCGAGCGCCGTGTTCTTCAGCGCGCGACGGCCGGCGGCGGCCGGTCCGGCGCGTACGGGCGCGTCGTCGCGCAACGCGTCGCACAGCGCGCGCCCAGCTGTGCGGCCAGCGCACGGGCGAGGCGCGCGCGCAGCGCGTCGCGCGCCGCGCGCAGGCGGCCGGATCGACCACCGCCAGCTGCTCGGCGATCACGCCCTCGGACGGCAGCGTCAGCAGCAGTTCGCGGAACGCCGGGTCGAGCGTCGTCGTCGCCGCAGCGTAGGCGTCGCCAGCGCGTCGGCGCAGCGGCGCGCGGCGCGCTGCCGCGGCATCGGCGCCGTCGAGCGATCGCGCAGCACGCCGTCGACCGCCAGCCGCTGGGCTGCCTCCCAGCGGTTGAACGGATCGCTGTCGTGCGCGGCCAGGAAAGCGAGCTCGGTGTCGTCGTAGTACGGATAGTCGATCGACCACCGGCGCCGAGAAGTCGCGCAGCAGCGACGGCATCGGGCCTGCGTCGACGCCGTCGAAGACGAACGACGTGCCGCCGCTCCGGTCACGTCGAGCACCGGCGGTGTGCGCATGCGCGTCGCGGCTCGGCTGCGCCAGCGTCAGCGGGAGCAGCGCGCCGTCGGCTCCGCGAGGACCGCAGCGCGCAGTCGCGGCCATGGGCGCGACCAGGCCGATCGCCAGCGGGATGTGCAGCGGCGCCTTGGTCGCCTGGCCGGGCGACGGCGGACAGTGCTGCTCGACTTCGAGCCGGTAGCGGCGCGCCGCCGCGTCGTGGCGGCCGCGCGACGCGCAGCCGCGGCGTGCCGGCCTGCGCGTACCAGCGGCCGAACTGCGACAGGTCGCGACCGTTGGCGTCGGCGATCGCGGCGACGAAGTCGTCGCAGGTCACCGCCTGCCCGTCGTGACGCGCGAAGTACAGGTCCATGCCGCGCCGGAAGCCGTCGCGGCCGACCAGCGTCTGCAGCATCCGGATGACCTCGGCGCCCTTCTCGTAGACGGTGACCGTGTAGAAGTTGTTGATCTCCTGGTAGCGCGTCGGGCCGGATCGGGTGCGCCATCGGCCCGGCGTCCTCGGGGAACTGCGCGGCGCGCAGCACGCGCACGTCCTCGATGCGCTTGACCGCGCGGGCGCTGGCCGCGGCGCGCTGCCGAGTGCGCTGTCGGCCGCCATCATGTCGGCCGAGAACTCCTGGTCGCGGAAGACCGTCAGGCCTTCCTTCAGCGTCAGCTGGAACCAGTCGCGGCAGGTGACGCGGTTGCCGGTCCAGTTGTGGAAGTACTCGTGCGCCGACCACCGACTCGACGCCGGCGAAATCGGCGTCGGTGGCGATGCGCGGCGTCGCGAACACGTACTTCGTGTTGAAGATGTTCAGCCCCTTGTTCTCCATCGCCCCCATGTTGAAGTCGGCGACCGCGACGATCATGAAGCGGTCGAGGTCGAGCTCGAGGCCGAAGCGCTGCTCGTCCCAGCGGATCGAGCGCGACCAGCGACTGCATCGCGTGGCCGGTCTTGTCCTCGTTGCCCGGTTCGACCCAGACCTGCAGCAGCACGTCGCGGCCCGAGCCGTCGTCGCGAGGTGCTGCTCGCTGGCCGACCAGGCGGCCGGCGACCAGCGCGAACAGGTAGCTGGGCTTCGGGAACGGGTCTTCCCAGACCGCCTAGTGGCGCGGCCGCGCCGTCGGGTCCCGGCGCGCACGGGCCGTCGCTCGATCAGGTTGCCGTTGGACAGCAGCACCGGGCAGGCGTCGCGCGGTCGGCGCGCAGCGTGACGCGATAGCGCGCCATCACGTCCGGGCGGTCGGGAAAGAAGGTGATGCGCCGGAAGCCCTCGGCCTCGCACTGCGTGAAGAAGTTGCCGTTGGACACGTACAGGCCCATCAGCGAGGTGTTCTGCGCCGGCCTCGACCAGCGTGACGACCTCGACGGGTGAAGCGCTCGGGCGCCTCGTCGATGACCAGCCGGTCGCCGTCGACGCGCGTACTCGTCCGGGCCCAGCGCCCGGCCGTCGATCGCGACCGCGACCAGTTCGAGAGCCGTCGCCGTCGAGCACGCAGCGCGCCGCTGCTCGCCGTCGCGGCGGCGCATGCGGCGAGCGCGCGCACGCGCGTGCCGTCCGGGTCGAGGTCGAACTCCAGTTCGATGTCGTCCACCAGAAAAACCGGCGGGGTATAGTCGCGCCGCTGGATGGTCTTGGCCTGGTCGTTGCGCATGGGAGCCCTGGATGTGGATGTCGGATTTTAAGCGTTCGTTGCCTGCCGCCCCGTGCGGTAAGTCCCGCGCCGTCGCGGCGGCGACCCTGCTGGCGGCGGCGCTGCTGTCCGCCTGCACGCAGGAAACCCAGAACCAGCTCCAGCGCGGGATCCAGAACTGGACCGGCACCAATGGCGTGCTCGAGATCTACGCCGGCGAAAAGCTGGTGAAGCGGTTCCTGAAGATCGACAAGATGTCGACCGCGTTCGGCACCGATGACCGGGTGCCGCGCCCGTACCGCTACGGCTACGGCGTCCTCGACGAGAACCTGAACGGCACGGTCGATCCGGGCGAGAAGCGCGTCTACTTCGAGATCAGCGACTACGGCTCGAACTACGTCTTCTTCGAAAGCCCCCGCTGAAGGTGTTCCGCGCGCGTTCGTCGCCGGGCGGGCGCCAGCCTATTTGAGCGCGCGTGGCTGCCACCAGTTGGGGGCGGCTGCCTTGAAGTCGCCGCTCTCGTACAGCCGGTTGGCGAGATCCAGCGACGCTACCCCGGGTGGCGAAGCCACCAGCCACATGCCCGAACCGCTGCCGATCTCGCGCACCGGCTGCAGCCCGTGGCGGGCGAACAGCGCATCGCGCCGGTCCTCGCCGGGACCGGTCTTCAGCGTCACGATGACCCCGCCCGGCAGCGCGCGCGTGCGGCTCTTTTCGCCCGGTCCGTCGCGGAACACCGGCGAGGTCGACTCGCCGCTCTTGGCGATGGCGGCCGGCCTGAGCACCTTCGATTTCTCGCCGCGCGCAGCCGAGAAGTCCGCGACGACGGTTTCGTCCGACCACAGCGGCCGGCGCACCTCGCCGTCGTACCAGTAGCGCTGCTGCGCCTGGCCGTCGACGGCCGTTGCGCCCAGCAGCATCGCGACGGCCAGCGCCGGAAGGAATGTTCGCTTGCGCAGCATCAGCGTCCCCAGATTCGGATGGTCCAGTTCTGCCAGGTGCCGGCGTCGTCGGCCTGGGCGTCCGTGACCTGCAGCCGCCAGGCGCCCGTGGCCGGCTCGCCGAGGTGACGCGCGGAGCCGAACGGCCAGCTGGAATACCCGCCGCAGGCATTGCCGCTGCCGTCGCAGAGCCGTTCGTCGACCAGGCGGCTGACCAGCCCGTTGGGGCTGACCAGCCGGATGCGCAGGTCGCCCGCATAGCTGTGACTGGCGCTGAAGACGACCTCGACGTACTCGATGCGCGACACCGTGCAGTCGCCTCCGACCGTGATCGTGTCCTCGACGGTCGTGAGGTTCGCGCCGCTCGCATCGGGCAGCGTGCGAGCGACCGTGCTCGCGTAGGGCCCGCAGGACTTCAGCGTGCCGTTGCCGCCGACCGAGGTCCAGGTGCGCGCGGTGGCCACGGCCGCCCCTGCGTCGACCACGCCGAAGCCGTACTTGTGGTTGAACGCGGGACCGAAGGTGCTCGCGACCCAGCCGGCGGTGTCCGCAGGGTCGTTCTTCCGGGCGGTCTGCGCGAGGATCAGCCGGACGTCGCGCCAGGTCAGGTTCGGGTTGACCGACAGCATCAGCGCGACGACGCCGCTGACCATCGGCACGCTGGCCGAAGTGCCGCTGAAGTCGTTGCGGTAGGTGCTGTTCAACCCGGTGGTGGTGATCGCGACCGACTCGTCGCTGGAGGGCGCGCACACCAGCAGGTTCGCTCCGGGTTCGCCGTAGTACGGCTGACGTCCGAAGTGGTCCACCGCGCACACCGGGATCACCCCGCGGTGGTTCAGGTAACCGTCGAGCCCGGCCGACTCGGAGTAGCACTGGCCGGAGGAATCGAGCGCGTAGCACCCGCCGTTGCCCCCCGGGAACACGTAGATCGCGCCGCGGCCGCCACGTCCGCTTGCCAGTCCGGTCTCGATGGCGCTGACGAAGGACGCCTCGGCCGGGTTGATCAGGCCGTCGTCGGGCGAGCCCCAGCTGTTGTTGTAGACGCCGTTGTCGGCGAGCCCGCGGGTCAGCGCGTCGGCGATGTCGGCGTCGTAGCGGGTCGACAGCGCGCTGTAGCCGACCAGCCCGGCGCGCGACGCAATCCCGGACACGCCGACCGCGTTGCCGTCCCGCGCCGCGGCGACGCCGGCGACCGCCGTGCCGTGATCGTCGTCGGCCGCGCAGGGCAGGGGGTAGGCGTTGCCCAGCGACGCGGTTCGGTAGCTGAAACTCGCGCCCGGAATCACGTTCGGCTCGATATCCTGGTGAAGTACTTCGACGGCGTCGTCGACGACGGCGATCCGTGCGCCCACGCCGCGCGTCGTCGCCCACGCCAGCGCGGCGCGGATGTCCTCGCCGGCGGTTCCGCCGCTCTGACCCGTGTTGTCGAGGTGCCACTGCTGGGTCAGGAACGGGTCGGCTCCCGCGAGCGCGGGCCAGGAGGTCAGCGTGTACTGATAGGCGCAGCCGGTCTGGTCGGGCAGGCCGCTGGCGGGGGGCGGCGCCACCCCGCCGCCGCCGCCGGCGCCGGCGCCGTCCCCGTCGCCGCCGCAGCCCTGCAGCACCGCCGCGACGAGGATGGTCAGCCAGGGCAGGCCGGCGCGCCGGCGAACGGCGCCGCGACCTTGGGCGAGTCGGTTGTGGTTCACGGAATGCTTCCTGAGCGGCAGGATCGAGATGTCCAGTCTATACGCGGCGGCAGGGCCGCCGTCGCGCGCAGCGGTGTCCGGACGCGCGGACGAGTGTCCGGCGCGCGCGATGTCGCCCGCGAGATTGCGGCTTTCGGGGCGTTCCGATAACCTGCATCGATCACGTTGCATTGCACAAAATCTGTCCGGAGTCACGATGCGCCGAATCCAGTCGCTGCTTGTCGCCAACCGATCCGAGATCGCCATCCGCGTGATGCGCGCCGCCGCGGAGCTCGGCATCCGCACGGTGTCGATCTACTCGAACGAGGACCGGTTCGCGCTGCACCGCTTCAAGGCCGACGAGAGCTACCTGGTCGGCGAGGGCAGCAAGCCGCTGCAGGCCTACCTCGACATCGCCGACATCATCCGCATCGCGAAGCTGGCCAAGGTCGACGCGATCCACCCCGGCTACGGTTTCCTGTCCGAGAACCCGGACTTCGCGCGCGCCTGCGCGCGAAGCCGGCATCGCGTTCATCGGGCCGACGCCCGGAGGTGATGACGACGCTGGGCAACAAGGTGGCGGCGCGCAACGCCGCGGTGGCCGCGCGGCGTGCCGGTGATGCCGGCGACCGGTCCGCTGCCCGGCCGCTGACCTCGGACGAGCGAGCGCCGGCCAAGACGCTGGCGGCCGCAGGTCGGCTATCCGCTGATGCTGAAGGCGAGCTGGGGCGGCGGCGGTCGCGGCATGCGCGTGATCGAGACCGAAGCCGACCTGGACGCCCAGCTCGAAGTGGCGCGGCGCGAGGCGGGCGCGGCCTTCGGCAACGACGAGGTCTACCTCGAGAAACTGGTGCGGCGCGCCCGCCACGTCGAGGTGCAGATCATCGGCGACACGCACGGCAACGTCGTGCACCTGTTCGAGCGCGACTGCTCGGTGCAGCGACGCAACCAGAAGGTCGTCGAGCGCGCGCCCGCGCCCTACCTCGACGAAGCGCAGCGCGAGGAGCTGTGCGACGCCGCGCTGCGGCTCGCGCGCGCGGTCGGCTACACCCACGCCGGCACCGTCGAGTTCCTGATGGATGCCGACACCGGCGCGCTTCTACTTCATCGAGGTCAACCCGCGCATCCAGGTCGAGCACACGGTCACCGAACAGGTCACCGGCATCGACATCGTCAAGGCGCAGATCCGCGTCACCGAGGGCGCGCGCATCGGCGACGCCGACGGCCCCGTCGCCCGCGCAGGCCGACATCCGCCTGAACGGCCACGCGCTGCAGTGCCGGATCACCACCGAGGATCCCGAGAACGGCTTCACGCCGGACTACGGCCGCATCACCGCCTACCGCAGCGCGGCCGGCTTCGGCCTGCGCCTGGACGGCGGCACCGCCTATTCGGGCGCGGTGATCACGCCGTACTACGACTCGCTGCTGGTCAAGGTCACCGCCTGGGCGCCGACCGCCGCGCGAGGCGATCCGGCGCATGGACCGCGGCCTGCGCGAGTTCCGCATCCGCGGCGTCGCGACCAACCTGCAGTTCGTCGAGAACGTGATCAACCACGCCGACTTCGTCGCCGGCACGGTCACCACGCGCTTCATCGACGACCACGCCCGAGCTGTTCCGCTTCCCGAAGCGGCGCGACCGCGCGACCCGGCTGCTGCGCTTACATCGGCGACGTGACCGTCAACGGCCACCCGGACATGAAGGGGCGGGTCAGGCCCGACCTGTCGCACGTGCACCTGATCCTGCCGCAGTGCGACCTGACCGTGCCGCCGCCGCCCGGCACGCCGCACGCCTGCTCAGGCAACTCGGGCCGGAGAAGTTCGCGCGCTGGATGCTCGCCGAACAGCGCGTGCTGCTCACCGACACGACGATGCGCGACGCGCACCAGTCGCTGCTCGCCACGCGCATGCGCACGCATCGACATGCAGCGCGATCGCGCCGTACTACGCGCGCATGCTGCCCGGCCTGTTCTCGCTCGAGTGCTGGGGCGGCGCGACCTTCGACGTCGCGCTGCGCTTCCTGAAGGAGGACCCGTGGCAGCGGCTCGCGCGACTGCGCGAGGCGGTGCCGAACGTGATGTTCCAGATGCTGCTGCGCGCGTCGAACGCGGTCGGCTACACCAACTACGCCGACAACGTCGTGCGCTACTTCGTCGCAGCAGGCGGCCGACGAACGGCATCGACCTGTTCCGCGTGTTCGACTCGCTCAACTGGGTCGAGAACATGCGCGTCGCGATCGACGCGGTGCTCGAGACCGGCGCGCTGTGCGAGGGCGCGATCTGCTACACGGCCGACGTCTACGACCACGAGCCGCAAGTACGACCTGCGCTACTACGTCGGCATCGCGAGCGCAGCTGCAGAAGGCCGGCGTGCACGTGCTCGGGCATCAAGGACATGGCCGGGCTGTGCCGGCCGCGCGCGGCGCGCCTGCTGGTGCAGGACGCTGAAGGAGGAGACCGGCCTGCCGATCCACTTCCACACGCACGACACCAGCGGCGCGGTCGGCGGCGTCGGTGCTGGCGGCGATCGAGGCCGGCGCCGACGCGGTCGACGGCGCGCTCGACTCGATGAGCGGCCTGACTTCGCAGCCGAACCTGAGCGCGATCGTCGCGGCGCTGGCCGGCGACGAGCGCGACCCGCGCTCATCGGCGGCGGCCGGAGCCCGGCGGGCGTCGATCTCGACGCGATGCAGGCGCTGTCGCACTACTGGGAAGGCGTGCGCAAGCATCTACGCGCCGTTCGAATCCGACATCCGCTCCGGCACCGCCGACGTCTACAACCACGAGATGCCCGGCGGCCAGTACACGAACCTGCGCGAACAGGCGCGCGCGATGGGGCTCGAGCATCGCTGGCCGGAGGTGTCGCGCGGCCTATGCCGAAGTGAACCGGCTGTTCGGCGACATCGTCAAGGTCACGCCCACCTCGAAGGTGGTCGGCGACCTGGCGCTCTTCATGGTCGCCAACGACCTGGAGCCCGCACGACGTCGCCGATCCGGCGCGCGAGATCGCGTTCCCGGAATCGGTCGTGTCGCTGTTCCGCGGCGAGCTCGGCTTTCCGCCCGACGGCTTCCCGGCGGCGCTGTCGCGCAAGGTGCTGCAAGGCGGAGCCGCCGCAAGCCGTACCGGCCCGGCGACACATCGCCGCCGGTCGACCTCGAGGCCGGCGCGCCAGGAGGCCGAGAAGGCGGTCGGGCCACCAGATCGTCCGACACCGACCTCGCGTCGTATCTGATGTACCCGAAGGTGTATCGGAGTACGCCGAGCACCACCGCCACTACGGCGACGTCAGCGTGATGCCCACGTCGGCCTTCTTCTACGGCATGGCCGAGCGCGAGGAGATCGCGGTCGACATCGATCCCGGCAAGACGCTGGTGGTCCGGCTGCAGGGCAGCGCGCCGGCCGACGAGGAGGGCGTGGTCAAGGTGTTCTTCGAGCTGAACGGTCAGCCGCGCACGATGCGCATCGACAAGGCCGGCGCCGAAGACCGCGCCGAAGCAGCCGCAGGCCGACCCGGCCAACCCCGCCCACGTGCCGGCGCCGATGCCCGGCATGGTCGTGACCGTGTCGGTCAAGCCCGGCCAGGCGGTCAAGGCCGGCGATCCGCTGGTGTCGATCGAGGCGATGAAGATGGAGACGCAGATCCGCGCCGACCGCGACGGCACGGTGCGCGCGGTGCACGTGCAATCCGGCGAGACCGATCGCCGCGCACGATCTGCTGCTCGAGTTCGTCTGACGCGGCCGATCCGTCCGACGCGGCGCCGGCCCGGGCGCCGCGCCCCGCCGCTTGCGACGAGGCGGCCGGCGCGCGGGGTTCAGTCCAGGCAGGTCGCGACCGTCCAGCCGTAGAGCCACTCCAGCGCGTCGTAGAAGCGTTCCGGCGAGCGGTCTTTCCAGAGCGAATTGCGCACCAGGCGCTCGACGCCCCGGGCGTGATACAGCCGGCCCATCTCGCGTGCCGAGATCACCACCCGCGCGGTGCGAACCACGCGGCGCGACTCGTAGAGCCGGAACGCGCGCGGCAGATCGTGGTCGCAGGCGAGGATAGCCTCGCGCAGGGTGACGGCATCCTCCAGCGCCATGCACGCACCCTGCGCCAGGTACTGCAGCATCGGATGCGCCGCGTCGCCCAGCAGCGTGACCGGCCCGTCGCCCCAGCGCTCGATCGGGTCGCGATCGGCGGTCGCCCAGCGCTTCCACGACGTCGGGGTGTCCAGCAGCTGGCGCGCCCGCGGACAGATCTCGGTGAAGTAGGACAGCACTTCCTCGCGCGAGCCGTCGCGCACGCCCCATTCCTCGTGCTCGCGGCTGTGGAAGGTGACGACGATGTTGTACTGCTCGCCGCCGCGCAGCGGGTAGTGCACCAGATGGCAGTTCGGCCCGACCCAGATCGCCGCGGCGTTCCAGCGCAGGTCTTGCGGCATGCGCTCGCGCGGCGTCACAGCCCGATAGACGACGTGGCCCGAGACCCGCGGCGGATCGCCCACGACGGTCTGCCGCACGACGGAGCGCACACCGTCGCAGCCGATCAGCGCGGCGCCGCGGTGGCGCCGGCCGCCGGCGTCGGTCAGGGTCACGCCGTCGGCGTCCGTTTCGATGTGCTCGATGCGGCAGGCGGTGTGCAGCCGCACGTCGCTCGCGGCCTGCACCTCTTCGTAGACCGACCGATGGATGTCGGCGCGATGGATCACCGCGTACGGGTTGCCGAAGCGCGCGCGGAACGCGTCGCCGACCGGAATCGACGCGACCCTGCTGCCGTCGATCGCGTCCATCATCACCAGCTCGTCGGTGTACACCGCGCGCGCCCGGGCGCGCGGCCCGCAGCCGAGCGCGTCCATCGCCGCGAAAGCGTTCGGCCCGAGCTGGATGCCGGCGCCGATCTCGCCGATCTCGGCGGCCTGCTCGAACAGCTCGACCGGATGGCCTGCCTGGCGCAGCGCCAGGGCCGCCGCCATGCCGCCGATGCCGCCGCCGACGACGAGGACGGGGGCAGGCTGCGCGGAGGTGGTGGTCATGGGTCGGTCTCCTATCGTCGAGTGGCGGTCATCGCCGCGAGCTTACCCGGCGGGCGACGCGCTGTTCGCGGGCGCTGCGCACGGCACGCCGGCTGCGGCCGCTCGGTTCGTGGCCCATGCCCGCGGCTCCGCTTTGGCGCCGTGACGGGTCGGCGTACGATTGGCTGTCTCGCTGCGACCCCGGGCGCGATGTTGCGCCCCGTGTTCGGCCTGTGATCGGTGGCTTGTCCGCTCGCAGGAACTCGCCTCATCGATGAAGGACACGCACATGACTCAGCCGATTCCGACGACCCCGCCCGACTTCGACCGCACGCGGGTGACCGAGCGCCCGGATGGTTTCTACTGGCAGTCTCTCGAAGGCGGGCGCGAATACGGACCGTTCGAGACGCTGGTCGAGGCGGTGGCCGACATGCAGTCCGGCGGCGCCGACGACGAACTCGAGGCCGACCCCGAGGGCGTGCGCGAGGCGGGCGACGTGCTGGGCGTGCCCGACTGGGTCGATCCCGAAACCGGCCACCTCGCCGACGACGAGTGGACGCGCACCGAGGATCACTAGGGCCGGCGGCGGCGGGTCCGCGTCGGCGCCCGCTGCGTCAGGACGGCGCCGGTGCGTCTTCGCGCAGCGCCCTGCGCAGCACCTTGCCAACCGGCGTCTTCGGCAGTTCCTTCCTGAACACGATCGACTTCGGCAGCTTGTAGCCGGTCATCCGTTCGCGGCACCAGTCGCGCAACTCGCGCTCGTCCAGTCCCGCTTCGCGCGGCACCACGAACAGGCGCACCGCCTCGCCCGAGTGCTCGTCGGGAATGCCGACGGCGGCGCATTCGAGCACCTTCGGGTGGCCGGACACGACCGCCTCGATCTCGGTCGGGAACACGTTGAATCCCGACACCAGGATCATGTCCTTCTTGCGGTCGACGATGCGGAAGAATCCGCGCTCGTCCATCGTGCCGATGTCGCCGGTGCGGAAGTAGCCGTCGGGCGTCAGGGCGCGCGCCGTCTCGTCGGGGCGGTTGTAGTAGCCGGGGGTCACGTTCGGCCCCTGATGCACAGCTCGCCCGGTTCGCCGACCGGCACGTCGCGGTTGTCGTCGTCGCGCACGACCAGGTCGATCGACGGCAGCGGCACGCCGATGCTGCCGGTGTGCCCGGTCTCGCTGACCGGCGTGTTGGTGCCGATCGCCGTCGTCTCGGACATGCCCCAGCCTTCGGCGATCGCGCAGCCGGTCATCGCCTGCCAGCGCTCGGCGACCGACGGCATCGTCGCCATCCCGCCGGCCTGCGTGAACAGCAGCGACGACAGGTCGAGCGCGCGGAACTTCTCGTCGTTCATCAGCGCGATGAACAGCGTGTTGAGCCCCGGGAACATGTGGAACGGGACGTTCGCCGAGCGTCTTCACCAGCTCCGGGATGTCGCGCGGGTTCGGCACCAGCGTGAGCAGGTGGCCGCGGGTCATGCCGACCAGCAGGCAGGCCGCGAGCGCGTAGATGTGATAGAGCGGCAGCGCGGTGATCACGTGCAGTTGCGGCACCGATGCCTTGCGCCAGGCCAGTCCCGCGTCGATCGCGGCGTTGGCCTGCATCACCGCGGCGACCACGTTGCGGTGGGTCAGCATCGCGCCTTTCGAGATGCCGGTCGTGCCGCCGGTGTACTGCAGGAAGGCGAGGTCCTCGGCGCTGCGCGCAACCGGCGTCCAGCCCTGCTTTCGCCCGTCGGCAAGCGCTCGCCTGAACGGCACCGCATCGGACAGCCGGTACGCCGGCACCAGCTTGCGCACGCGGCGCACCACGTGGTTGACGATCGGCCCCTTGGGGAAGCCGAGCAGGTCGCCCAGCGATGCGACCGCGACGTGGCGGATCGCCGTGCGCGCGACCACCTGCTCCAGCGTGCTGGCGAAGTTCTCCAGCACGACGATGGCTTCCGCGCCGGAGTCGCTCAGCTGGTGCTCGAGTTCCCGCGGCGTGTACAGCGGGTTGACCGTCACGATCGTGCATCCGGCGCGCAGCGCGCCGACCGCTGCGACCGGGAACTGCAGGATGTTGGGCAGCATGATCGCGACGCGCGCGCCCGGCAGCACGCCGCGCCGTTGCAGCCAGCCCGCGAACGCGCGCGACAGGTCGTCGAGCTCGTCGTAGCGCATCGTGCGCCCCATGCAGCGCGCGAACTCGCGCCGGCCGTGGCGCGCGAACGCGTCTTCCATCAGGTGGTTGATCGAAGCGAATGCGTCCGCGTCGATCTCGGTGGGCATTCCCGGCGGATAGCTGCCGAACCACGCCTTGTCCATGTCTCTTCCTCCCCCTTCTTCTCGCTGCCGCAGGTTAGCGTGGGCCGGGACCGTCGTGGGCCTGCTAGGAGCGGACTACGGGAAAGTCAGGGTCCGAGCGGGCGCGAAACCCCGCAGCCGCCGCGGCGACGATCGCATGGCGCAGCCAGGTGTGGGCCGGGCGCGCGTGCTGGCGGTGGTGCCACAGCATGTCGACGTGCACCTGCGGCACTTCGAGCGGCAGCGGACGAACGACGAGTGCTTCGGCGATGCCGGTCGACGGCACGAAATGCGCCGGAAGCACCGTCAGAAGATCGGAGTTCGCGACCACCTGGCCGGCGGTGAAGAACTGGTTCACCGTCAGCACGACCCTCCGAGTTCGTTTGATCGCGCCGAGCGCCTCGTCGACGAAGCCGAACGGGCGCCCGGAAAAGCTCACCAGCAGGTGGCGTGCGTCGCAGTACGCATCCAGCGTCATCGGCGCGTCGGCAAGCGGGTGCCCTTTGCGCATCACACACACGTACTCGCCGCCGTACAGCCGTTGGTGCTCGATCGCATCGGGCGACCCCTCCTGCATCGCACGCTGCGTGATCGCCGTGACCGCGCCCGGGAAGTAGCCGATCGCGACGTCGAGTTCCCCGGACGCGAGCAGCGCGCGCGGATCCCGCGTGGTCAGCGGCCGCACGCGCAGCGACACGCCCGGCGCGCCGGTCTCCAGCGTCTGGACCAGCGGCGGCATCAGCAGGGCGGCGGTCGCGTCGGCCATCGCGAGCACGAAGCTGTCGCGCGCGGCCGTGGGGTCGAACTCGTCGGCGGTGATCGCCGAGCGCAGGTCGACGAGCGCCTGGCGCACGACCGGCCACAGTTCCAGCGCGCGAGGCGTGGGTTCGACCCCATAGCCCGAACGCACGACCAGTTCGTCGTCGAGCGAGTCGCGCAGCCGCTTCAGCGCGTTGCTCACGGCGGGCTGGGTCATCGCCAGGTTCCTGGCTGCCCGGGTCAGGTTGCGTTCGGACATGACCTCGTCGAACACCCGCAGGAGATTCAGGTCCAGTGTGCGGAAGCTGCGCATACGACATCATATTTGTGAATGAAAACAATATCAAACATCCATTGGAGATATATGCTGCGGCGCCGCAAATTGCCGGTGTGGACGTCGGCTGGAACACAGCCATCCACACAAGGAGCAGATGTGATGACGACCTACTCGATGACTCACGGTGGCCTGGAGCGCGTGGTGACGGGCGCCGGCTTGTTCGCTCGCTTCACCGCGGTGCTGGCCGATGCGCTGGAGAGCCGGCGCGCTGCCCGACGTCGGGCGGACGAGGATGCGCAGTTCATGGCGGCGGCGGCGCAGGATCCGCGCGTGCTGTCCGATCTGCGCGCTGCGATCGCGCGCGCCGAGGCCTGACGCGCAAGCGAGGCGGCTGGGGGGCACTTCCGCCAAGCCGCCCTGGTGCTTCGCGGCACTTCCCGTCGCGTGCCGCGGCACTTGAATCCGGCGCGGGTGCCCGCAGATTGGGTGGCAGCCGGCAGTGCCCGCCGATCCGGTTCGCCGGACCGGGTGCTGGACGACCCCTTGGGCCGACTGCGCCCGCCACCGAATCTGGAGCCGTTCATGGAAGTGGTCTGCCCCCACTGCAGCAGCGTCAATCGCGTTCCGACCGAGCGCATCGGCGACGAACCCGTCTGCGGCCGCTGCGCCAGGCCGATCCTGCCGGACGTGCCTCTCGAGTTCGATTCGACGAAGTTCGAACGCTTCACCGACCGCAGCGGCCTGCCCGTGCTGGTCGACTTCTGGGCCAAGTGGTGCGGACCGTGCCGTGCGATGGCGCCCCAGTTCGCCGCGGCCGCGAAACGCATGCAGGGGCGTGTCGTGCTCGGCAAAGTCGACACCGACCTGGAGATCGAACTGTCCCAGAGCCTGCGCATCCGCAGCATCCCGACCCTGATGCTGTTCCGCGGCGGCAAGGAGATCGCCCGCGTCAGCGGCGCGATGTCGGCTGCCGACCTCGAGCGCTGGGTCGACCAGACGCTGGCGCAGGCCGCTTGACACCTGCGCGCCGGGGGCGCGGCGCGTTCAGTCGACCAGTGCCGGCGATTCCCGTTCGGGTCGCCCCGGCGGGCTCGCGAACTGCGCCAGCGCCACTCCGCCCAGCGTGACCGCGGCGCCGAGCAGCTTCATCGCGGTGAAGCGCTCGTCGGTCGCCAGCCAGGCGACGACCCCGGCGACCGGCGGCATCAGGTACATCAGCGGTGCCGACCGCGCGACCCCCCGCACCACGTTGACCCAGCCCCAGACGATCCAGCCGAAGAAGGCCGAGATCAGCGACGCCCACAGCAGCGCCAGCCATGCGACCGGCTGCACCGCCAGCCAGTCGACCCGGATCGCCGCCGGCAGGCTCAGCACCAGGATCGGCCCGGCGCCCAGCAGCGTCGCCCAGGCCATCACGTTGACCGAGCCGAGCCGCTGGATCAGCTGCTTGGATGCGACCGTGTAGTACGCGAAGAAGCTCGACGCGAGCAGCAGGAACAGGTCGCCCCCGGTCGCCTGCCAGCGTCCCGCCGCCAGCTTGTCGGACAGGAATACCAGCACGCCGACACAGGCGATGGCCACGCCGCCGACCTGTCCGCGGGTCAGGGTTTCGACCTTCTGCAGGCGCAGGATCAGCAGCGTGAAGATCGGCATGCAGGCCAGGATCAGCGAACTGGAGAATGCGGTCGACCAGTGGATGCCGTAGGTGACCATCGTCACGTGCACCGTATGTCCGAAGAAGCCGAGCTTGGTCAGCGCCCAGACGTCCGAACGTGTCAGCGACGGCAGCGGCGCGCGCCGGTACCACAGCAGCAGCGCCATCGCGGCGAACGGCAGCAGCAGGTAGCGCGCGAACAGGAAGCCGCCCGGCGTGAGCGCCGTGAAGGCGAACTTCTGCACCGAGAAGTTGGCGCCCCAGACGACGATCACCGCGAGCGCGGCGGCCAGAGCCTGCTTCTGGCGGACGGATTCGCTTGCAGGCACCGGGGCTGGACGCTTGCGCGTCACTCCTTGTACCAGACGATCTGGTGCGTGGTCGCCAACAGCGTGCCGTTATCCCCCCAGATCTGGCCGTGCTGGTCGAAGAAGCCCGCGTTGTAGACCTGCCCTTCGGCGACACCCAGTACCGGATTGCAGCCCTGCAGGGCCAGGGTCGCGGTGTCGACGTGGAAGTAGACGTTGAGCGAGACGGTGCCGACGGGGGTGGGGGTCGGTCGGCGCAGGAACAGGCGCGGGAAGAACGCGTCGCAGATCGAGGTCAGCGCGGGAAAGTCGAGCGGGCGGGGCGGCACATCGGCGATCCAGCCGTGCGTCACGCTGTCGGGGTTCTGCTGCATCAGCCGCCCGCGCACCGGACGCAGGTCGTA
Source organism: uncultured beta proteobacterium (assembly GCA_963849015.1). Taxonomy (GTDB): domain Bacteria; phylum Pseudomonadota; class Gammaproteobacteria; order Burkholderiales; family Burkholderiaceae_E; genus Quisquiliibacterium. Next base: position 46,924 of record CAWKFK010000001.1, on the reverse strand, counting down.
GCGCTCGAGCCAGGGCATGTCGCGGCCTTGCGGCGCCAGCGGGCACCGCGCAGCAGGCGGGACGTCCGGGACGCGCGCCTCGGTCAGGCTCCAGGTGGGGCGCCGCACCGCGAACACCGCGATCGCGCTGATCATCACTTCGCGCTCGTCGCCCTGCACGATCTGCACCGCCCAGTGCTGGGTCGAACGGTTGGTGCGCATCAGCGTCGTCTCGACCTCGAATTCACCGGGCTGCAGCGGTCCGGCATAGTTCACCGTCAACGACAGAGGGTCGCCGAGCCGTTCCGGGCGCAGCAGGGCGCTGTTCAGCGCCGTGGCGGCGGTGACGCCGCCGAATGGCGCGACCATCCCCCAGTAGGCCGGACTGGTGCGGCCGGCGAAGCGATTCGAATCGATCGGATCCAGGGCGATGGCCTGGTCGAAAGGGTGCGGGTCGATCTTCATGCTGCGGTGCATGGTACCGCAGGCCCGGCACGTGTATCCGCCTGTAACAGAGGGCGCGATCGGTAAGAAGCGGGAAACGTTCCGCCAAAATCGCCCCGGTTCCGGGGACAATGACGTCGTCGACGTCGATACCGAGGCGATCATGAAGTTGGGCAGGATTCTTGCGCTCTTTCTCACCGGGGCGGCTGCGGTGGCGAGCACTGCTGCGTTCGCACATGGCGGCGCGCGCGGCCGCGTGGGCGTGGGCGTCTACGTGGCACCCCCGCCCATCTACTGGGGACCGCCCGCGCCGCGCTACTACTACGGTCCGCGGCCTGTCTACCCGGGCTACGGGTACGGGTACGGCTACGGCTACGGTTATGCCGCGCCGATCTACCCCGGTCCGGTCTATGGGGGGGCGATCTACGGCCCGTACCCGCCCGCGGTCTGGGGCACGACCGCGCCTGCGTCCACCTACGTCGAACGCCCGCCCTTGCCGCAGCAGCAGGGCGCGCCGGCCGCGTCCGCCGACGCGGCGCAGTCCGGCTACTGGCACTACTGCCAGAATCCCGAGGGCTACTATCCTCAGGTGACGGAGTGCCCGGCCGGCTGGATCCGCGTTCTTCCGCAGCAACAGCAGCAGCAACAGCAGCAGCCTGCCGGCCGATGATCGCGCGTACCTTGCCCGGCCGACGGGAGCGCACCATGCCCGAACGACGACTTTCGATGTTCCGACTCTCCGTGTTCCTGGCGATGCCGCTCGTCGCCGCCTGCGTGGTCGTGCCCACCGGGCCGTCGCAGGTCGCACTGCCCGGCAGCACCAAGACGTTCGATCAGTTCCGCTACGACGACGCCGTCTGCCGACAGTACGCGCTCGAACAGAGCGGCTCGGTCACGGCGGCGCAGGCGGGCGAGCAGAGCATCGCGCGCAGCGCGGCGCTGGGCACCGTCATCGGGGCGGCAGCCGGCGCAGCGATGGGCGGATCGCAAGGCGCGGGCGTCGGCGCGGGCACCGGCCTGCTGTTCGGGTCGATGGCCGGCACGGGCACCGCGCAGGCGTCCTCGTACGGTGTGCAGCAGCGCTACGACAATGCCTACGTGCAGTGCATGTACGCGAAAGGTCATCGCGTGCCGGTCTCCGGCTACTACGGCCCTGCGCGTTACGTCGCGCCCACGACCGCTCCGGCATCGCCCGCTTCGATTCCGCCTCCACCCCCGGGCCTGCCGCCTCCGCCGCCCTCCGGCGTGGTGCGCTGACCGGCGCGGTTCAGTCCAGCGCCGACAGGGCTGCCTCGAAGCGCTGGAACAACCCGTCGGCGTGCTCGGACTCGATCCAGCGCGCGACCACCACCGCATCCTGCCGCGGCGAGATCCAGGTGATCGAACTGCCGGCACCCAGCGCGAAGTAGCTGTCGGCGCAGACGTTCGGATAGATCACGCGGTCCCTGTTCAGCCACACCAGGAAACCGTAGAAGGGCGCGAGCGCGCAGGGCGTCAGCATGCGGCGGATCCACTCGGCCGACAGCACGCGGCCGTTCGCGCCGATGCCGCCGGCAACCAGCATCGTTCCGATGCGCGCCTGGTCGACGCTGCTGATCTGTATCCCGCCGCCCCAGTGGCTGCCGCCCGGAACCGACTGCATCAGCGCGCCGCCTACGCCGACCCACGAGTTGTCGTAGCCGAGCCAGCGCCAGTCCTCGCTTGCGCCGCAGGGCCGCATGATGGCCTCGCGGAACACGTCCGGCAGCGGACGGCCGAACAGGTGCAGAAGCGCGAGCGACAGCTGGTTGATGCGGACGTCGTTGTACTCCCAGTAGGTTCCCGGCGCCTGCAGCGGGCGCGCATCGCCCTTGGTGCCCGCCGGCTTGACCGGCTGGTACGCGACCGCACGGTAGCGATCGACCTGGTCGGGCACGCCGAATACGCTGCCCTCCCATTCGCTGGTCTGCTGCAGCAGCTGCGTCCAGGTGATCGATCGGTTGTGGGCGCTGGCGAACCCCGGCGCGCGGCTGCGCCGGGCGACCGGCTCGTCCGGATCGGGCAGCAGGCCGCGGTCGAAGGCGACACCGGCGAGCAGCGCCAGGTAGGTCTTCGCCACGCTGAAGGTCATGTCTGCCCGCAGCGGTTCGCCCCAGGTGCACAGCGTGCGGCCGGCGCGGATCGCGACCCCCGATGCCGGACCGCGTGGCGCGGTCGGTCCGAGCAGCCGGTTCCAGGGCGGCGGGTCGAGGTGATGGATGCCCGCGCGGTCGCCCATCGCGCGATCCCACTTCGAATCGTGCGACAGCGCGTGCGCGATGGCCTCGCGCAGCAGTTCTTCGGCGCTGGTGCCGGCCAGGGCAGGGGCGATTTCGATGCTCAAGAGTGTGTCTCCTCGTTGGGGGATGCGGTGCCGGCGATGCGGTGCTGATAGATTCGATGCCGTATCGTACAGACCCCACGGATCGCCTTGCTGCTGCCAGAGAGTTCGCGCAACCGCCTGATCGGCATCGGTCTCGCTTCGCTTGCGTACCTGAGCTTCGCGGTGCTGGACACGACCGCGAAGTGGCTGGTGCAGTCGCTGCCGGTGCTGGAGGTGGTCTGGCTGCGGTTCGTCGGCCACGTGCTGTTCATGATGGTGCCGATGGCGCGCAGCGGCCAGCTGAACCTGCGCGGCGTGCGCCGTCCCGGCCTGCAGCTGCTGCGCGCGCTGATGCTGCTGTCGATGACCGGGCTGAACTTCTGGGCGCTGCAGTACCTGCAGCTGGCGGAGACCGGCGCCGTGCAGTTCTCCGTGCCGATCCTGGTGGCGCTGCTGGCGGCGTGGCTGCTGCGCGAGCGCCTCGACGCCGGGCGCTGGGTCGCGGTGATCACGGGCTTCGCCGGCGTGCTGCTGATCATGCGGCCCGGCACGCAGGGCTTCCATCCGGCGATCCTGCTGTCGGTCGTCAACGCGGTGATCTACGCGCTGTTCAACCTGCTCACCCGCACGCTCGCCGCATCCGATCCGCCCGCGGTCACCAACATGCTGTCGGCGGCGGGGGCCGTGGTGCTGATCGCGCCGTTCGCGCTGTCGGTCTGGGAGACTCCGTCGAGCCTCGCGCAGTGGGCGCTGATTGCCTTCATCGGCCTGACCGGCGGGACCGGCCACCTGTGCCTGGCGCACGCGCACCGGTTCGCGCCGGCGTCGACGCTGGCCCCGTTCCTGTACCAGCAGATCCTCTACATGACGCTGTTCGGCTTCCTCGTCTACGGCGACGTGCCTGCGACCGCTGTGCTCACCGGCGCGGCGATCGTCGTCGCCAGCGGCTTCTACCTGCTGCTGCGCGAGCGGCGCGCCGGCTGAGAGATCGGCGCGGCGGCTGAGATATCTGCGCGCTGGCTGAGAGATCGGCGCGGCGTCCGATTCGCGAACCCGCACGCTGGACATGGCCGGCACGCCGGGCTACAACCGCCGACGCTTCCACGATATCCGCGCGTCCGGGGAGCCACCGGCGACGACCGGTAGCGGCGCGCGGCAACGAACAAGAAGGAGACAGCGATATGTCCCACCGCATGCGTTTCGGCATCTTCCTTGCGCCGTTCCACAAGCCCGGCATCAATCCGACGCTGGCGCTCGAACAGGATCTCGAGCTGGTCCAGTGGCTCGACCGCTGTGGCTACGACGAAGCCTGGTTCGGCGAGCACCACTCGGCCGGCACCGAGATCAGCGCGTCGCCCGAGATCTTCATCGCGGTCGCCTCCGAGCGCACGCGCCACATCCGGCTGGGCACCGGCGTGGTCAGCGTGTCGTACCACAACCCGCTGTGGGTCGCCGAGCGGATCGTGCAGCTCGACCACCTGACGCGCGGCCGCGTGATGCTCGGCGCTCGGACCGGGCTCGCTGCCCACCGACGGCATCATGATCGGCCTCACGCAGGACGCAGACGCGGCGGCTGCTCGAGGACGGCCTCGGCGTCATCATGAAGCTGCTCACCGGCGACGAGCCGGTCACCTTCAAGAACGACCGCTGGGATCTGCGCGATGCCCGGCTGCACCTGCGCCCGTACTCGAATCCGCTGTTCGACATCGCGGTGCCGGCGGTGGCCTCGCCGACCGGCCCCAAGCTGGCCGGCATGCACGGTGTCGGCCTGCTGTCGATCGGCGCGACCACCGCCGCCGGTTTCGACGCGCTCGCGCTGCACTGGGACGTGATGGAGGCAGCAGGCGGCGCACTACAAGACGACGGTCGACCGCGACAAGTGGCGTCTGGTCGGCCTGGTGCACTGCGCCGAAACGATGGACCAGGCGTACCGCGACGTCGAGTACGGCATCGAGCAGTGGTTCGACTACTTCCAGGCGGTCGCCGCGTTCCCGCAGATGGCGGTGCCGGGCAACAACGTGAAGGAGATGATCGCGTTCGTCAACGACTCCGGCTTCGGCGCGATCGGCACGCCGGACATGGTGGACGCGCAGATCGACCGGCTGTGGAAGCAGTCGCAACGGCGGCTTCGGCGCCTACCTGATGCTGGCGCACAACTGGGCGAACTTCGACGCGACGCGCCGCAGCTACGACCTGATCGCGCGCCACGTGTTCCCGCACTTCCAGGGGCACCACGAGTCGACGATGGGCGCCTCGGCACGGGCACGCGCCTCGCGGCCGGCGCTGGCCGACGTCCACTCGAAGGCGGTCGAGGCGGCGACGCAGAAGTACCACGAGGAGGCGGCGAAGCGCGGCGGCTGAAGCTGCGTCGCGCGGGCGGGCCGATGCGGCGGCCCGCCCGCGCCAGCCCGCTTCTCCGATTCGCTGCCGAACCGTGACCGTAGCGCCGCCCATGCCCGAGTCCCACGTTCCCCGCCGCGCCCTCGCACTGCTTGCGCTGCTCACCCTGATCTGGGGCACCAACTGGCCGATCTTCGCGCTGGCCGTGCGCGAGATGTCGGTCTGGACCTTCCGGGCGGTCTCGCTGCCGTTCGCCGGCCTGCTGCTGCTCGCGCTCGCGCGCATGCGCGGGCAGTCGCTCGTCGTGCCGCGCGCGCACTGGCCGACCATCGTCGCGGCCACGCTGACCTACCTGGCGGTGTGGAACATCGCCAGCACCTACGCGTCGGTGCTGATCCCTTCGGGGCAGGCAGCCGTGCTGGGCTTCACGATGCCGCTGTGGTCGGCGCTGATCGGCTGGCTGGTTCTCGGCGAGCGCATGAGCCCGCGGCTGCTGCTGGCGCTGGCGCTCGGCGCGGCCGCGGTGGCGATGCTGATGGCGCGCAGCTTCGGGGCCTATGCGCAGGCGCCGCTCGGCCTCGGCCTCGGGCTGCTGGCCGGGCTCGGCTGGGCGGTGGGCTCGCAGATCCTGAAGCGCCGGCCGGTCGGCGTTCCGGTGATGGTGCTGACCGGCTGGCAGCTGCTGATCACCGCGGTGCCGATCACGGTCGGGGCGATCGCGCTTGGCGACGGCGTGTGGTTCATGCCGTCGTGGACGTCGATCGCGGTCATCGCCTACATCACGCTGGTGCCGATGGCGATCGGCAACGTCGTCTGGTTCTCGATCGTCGGACTGCTGCCGGTCAACGTCGCAGGGCTGTCGTCGGTGATGGTGCCGATGGTGGCGATGGTGTCGGGGGCGGTCGTCAACGGCGAGCCGCTCGGGCCGCTGCAGCTGTTCGCGATGGCGTGCTGTGCCGCGTCGCTGGTGCTGGCCCTGTACAGGCCGGCGGCGCGCGGCTAGTGTCCGGTCGCCTCAGGTGATCGGCAGGTTCAGCGCCTGGACCTCGCGGATCCACACGGGACCGTCCTCGCGCCACAACCGCAGCGCCTCGGCGCGGCCCGAGCAGACGTCGGGAATGCCCATGCTTTCGCGCATGTTGCGGCTGCGCGCCGTGTCGTTGCTCTCGACCGCGAGCTTTGCGATGAATTCCAGAATCGGCACCGGCACCGAGGAGTGCGCCACCATCGGGATCGCGGCCTCGAGCCGCGACACCGGCCCGCTGAACCCCTGTTCGATCATCGTCGGCACCTCGGGCGCGCGCGGCGAACGGGTTCGGCCGGTCACCCCGATCAGGCGCAGGCCCTTGTCGCGGACGTTGGCGAACGCCTGGTAGCTTCCGATCGACACGTCGAGCTGCCCCCCGGCCATGTCGACCCACATCGGCACCTCGCCCTTGTAGTTGACCAGCTCGAACTTGCAGCCGTGCTCGCGGTTCCAGGTCTCGGCCAGGATCTGCTGGTAGGAGCCGGTCACGTAGTTGCCCATGGCGGTCGGGGTTCGGCGCGCGTGCTCGAGCATGCCGCGGAAGTCGCGAATGCCGCTGCGTTCGGTGGCGGCCAGCGCCAGCGGGCCGGTGGGGAAGATCGCGATCGGCGCGATGTCCTTCTCCAGGTCGTAGGGGAGCTTGCGGTACAGCACCCGGGACTGGAAGAACATCCCGGTCGATCCCATCAGGATCGTGTAGCCGTCGGCAGGCGCTTTCACCAGCGCCTCGATGCCGATGATGCCGCTGGCGCCGGGCCGGTTCTCGACCACCGCCGGCTGGCCGAAGCGCGTGGTGAAGTGTTCGGCGAACATCCGCGCGTAGTTGTCGGTGAGTCCGCCCGCCGGCGACGGGACGATGATCTTCAGCGGCCGGTTTGGATACTCGGCCGGCTGGGCGGTCGCCTGGCGCTGCGGCAGAAGGCCCGCGGCGGCGGCGGTCAGGAGAAGTCTGCGGCGAGTGAACGTTGTCATTCCTGGTCTCCGTTATGTCGATGTCCCGGTGCGAGGCCGCCGGCGCGATGTGCCGGTGAGTCGCCGGTGGAGTTTCTTGCGCTGCAATCGTAGAGGCGGAGCGAAGGGAAGTGCCAACTCGGGGTCATAGTTTCGTACCTCGAGAATCCGCCAGGTGACGCGACACGAAATGCAGCGCCGCGTCGGTCGCGGCCAGCACCGCGTCGATGTCCGCGTCGCCGTGCGCGGTCGACAGGAACATGTTGTGGCGCGGATGCAGGTAGGCGCCGCGCGCGAGCGCCTGCTGGCAGAACAGCGCTCCGAGCTTCTGCTCGGGGTCGTTGTCGAACAGCACCATCGGCATCTGGGGCGGTCCCGACTGCCGCAGCCGCACGCCGTGCGCGGCGGCCTGGCGCTGGAGCCCTTCGCGCAACCGCAGCCCGGCGCGCTCCATGACGCGCGGCCCGTCGATGCGGTGCAACTCGTCGATCGTCGCAATGGCCGCGGCCATCGCGACGGCGCCGGTCCAGAACGACCCGGTCACGAACACGCGGGTCGCCGCCTCCCGCAGCCAGTCGCGCCCGGTCACCGCAGCGAGCGCGTAGCCGTTGGCGATCGCCTTGCTCCACGCGCTCAGATCGGGTTCGATGCCCAGCGGCGCCCAGCTGCCGCGCAGGTCGAGCCTGAAGCCGGCGCGCACGTCGTCGACGATCAGCGCGGCGCCCGCGTCGGCGCTGAGCGCGCGCGCGGCCTGCGCGAACTGCGGCGTCGGCATCTCCTGATCGCGGCCGAGGTCGTGGCGGAACGCGGTGACGAGGATCGCCGCGAGGTCGTCGCCGGCGCCGCGCGCCGCAGCGGCCAGGCTGTCGGGGTCGTTGTAGTCGAACTGGATCAGGTGCGCCCGGTCCTCGGCGGTGGTGCCGGCGGGCAGCGGCGTGCACCACGGGGCCGAGCCGTGGTACGAGCCGCGCGCGACGAGCACCTTGCGTCTGCCGGTGGCGGCGCGCGCGATCGTCACGCAGGCGGTGGTCGCGTCGGTGCCGTTCTTCTGGAACATCGCCCAGTCGGCGTGCTGGATCGTAGCCACCAGCCGTTCGGCCAGCACGACCGCGTGCGACGACGGACCGTCGAGGCAGTCGCCGAGGTCGCGCTGGCGCTCGGCGGCCGCCTCGACCACGGGATGCCGGTGACCGAGAACGATCGGCCCCCAGCTGCACATCAGGTCGACATAGGTTCTGCCATCGGCATCGGTGATCCGGCAGCCGTCGCCGCCGCGGAAGAACTGCGGGTACCCGGCCGGCAGTCCCGAGGCGCGCTGATGGCCCCACATGCCGCCGGGGATCACACGCGCGGCGCGGGCACGCAACGCCTGGTCGGACAACGCCTGGTCGGTGTCGGTCGGAAGGGGCTTCGATGTCGTCACTGGCTGGCTCCGATGTGCGCTTCCAGGCGACAGGTGCCGGGTGGCGCGGGGTGCGTGCGAGGCGTCGCCGATCGTACCCTTGCGCAATCGCAATGCGAAGCCGCGCCGGACGGGAGAACCTCGGGTTCCCGCCGCTGCCGGCATCTCGAATCGAGCCAATGGATCAACCCCCCCGAAAGGGCGACGTGGACCGCGCGTCCGGCCAATCGTTGGACCCCGTGCCGGCGGCTTCGCGCTCGACCCTGCCGCTGCCGGTCGTCGCGGTGCTGGCATCGGCCGCGCCGCTGCTCTTCGATGCGGCGCAGCGCTCCGGATCGCCCCGGGCTGGTCCTCGTCGCTCGCCTGGCTCGGCTGCGGCCTGCTCGGCGCGAGCCTGCTGCTGATGGTGCGCGAGCGCGCGGTCGCCCGCGCGTTCGGCGGTCTGGAGCGCATGTATCGATGGCACCACGTGTTGGGCACCGCGGCCTACGCGCTGCTGCTGGCGCATCCGCTCGCAGTGGCGGCGCAGCGGTTGCCGTTCGGCGCCGACGCTGCATGGCGCGCGCTCGCTCCGGTCGGCGCCGGTCTGTCGGCCTGGCTCGGGTGGATCTCGCTGCTCGGCCTGATGGCGGGGCTGGCCGCGACCTTTGCGGTGCGCCTGCCGTACTCGGTCTGGCGAGCGACGCACCTGACGCTCGCCGGTGCCGTGCTCGCCGGCGTGGCGCACGCGGCGGCGCTGCGTGGCGCCGCGTGGCCGGTTCTGGTCTTCGCCGCGACGGTTGCGGCGACGGTCGGCTGGCGATGGCTGCGGGCCGATCGTGGCGCAGCGGCGCGACCCTATGAAGTGATCGCGGCCGCCCACCCGGCGCGGGCGGTCACGGAGGTGACGCTGAGACCGCTTGCCGAACCCGTCGACGCGTCGCCCGGACAGTTCGTGATGGCCGCGTTCTTCGCGGGTCCGCGCTACGACGGCTGCGGCGAGTACCACCCGTTCAGCGTCAGTGCCCGCGGCGACGACGGCGTGCTGCGGCTGGCGATCAAGGCGCTCGGCGACTGCACCGATCGCATCCAGCACGTCGCGCCCGGCACCGCGGTCCGCGTGCAGGGACCCTTCGGCGGGTTTCTCGCCGGCGAGCCGCGGGCGCATGCACTGTGGCTTGCCGGCGGCATCGGCATCGTGCCGTTCCTGGCACGGTTGCGCACGGGGCCGCTCGCGGATGTCACACTGCTGATCCATCTGATCCGCGATACTGGCGATGCGCCATTCGTGGAGGAACTCTCGGTGCTCGCCACGCGGCAGCCGCTGCTGGAACTCAGAACGCTGGCGGGGGCGGACGCGCTGGATCGCGCCCTGGCCCTGCTCGACACGGTCCCCGGGCTGCCGGATCGTCAGGCGTGGCTGTGCGGGCCGCCGCCGGTGGTCGGCCGGTTCGCGCAGGCGCTGCGTGCGCACGGGGTTCCGTCCGACCGGATTCATGCCGAAAGCTTCGATTTCCGATGATGATCCGATGATGAAACGCCTGTACTGGATCGCCACCGCGCTGTTCTGGGTTGCCTTCCTGTCGCTGGGGATCGCGGCCCAACAGGCCGGCGTGCCTGCTCCACCCCAGGCCGGCGTGCCTGTCCCGGCGAAGACCGGCGAACCCGCACCCGCACAATCCGCGGCGACGGCGCGTTATTCGCTCGCCGACGTGAAGCGGCACGCGCGCCCGTCCGACTGCTGGATGGCGATCGACGGCCAGGTGTACGACTTCACCGCTTACCTTCCGCAGCACCCCGCGCCGCCCGAGGTGATCGCGAGCTCGTGCGGCACCGACGCGAGCGTCGCCTACCGCACGAAGAACCGCGGGCGCCCGCATTCGCCGTACGCGGACGGGCAGATGGCCCGCTATCGCATCGGTGTTCTGGAGTCCGCGCGATGATGTCGGTCCCGCAGCATCGGTCCGTTCGGGAGCAGGCATGAATCCGGCCGCCACTTCGCACGCCACTTCGCACGCCGATTACCTCGACCCGATCGTCGAGCGTCACGGCGCCGACCCGACGAAGCTGTTGCAGATTCTGCGGCTCGCGCAGGAGCATCACGGATTCATCCATCCCGAGGCCGTGACGCACCTGTGCGCGCGGCTCGGCCTGCCGCGCACCAAGATCGAAGGCGTCGCGAGCTTCTATTCGTTCCTGCACCTGCAGCCGCATGGCCGCTATCGCGTGCTCTTCTCCGACAACGTCACCGACCGGATGTTGGGCAGCGAAGCGCTGATGCAGCGGATGTGCCGCGCGCTGTGGACGGCACCCGGCACGGTGTCGGCCGACGGTCGGATCTCGATCGGCACGACCTCGTGCACCGGGATGTGCGACCAGGGCCCGGCGCTGCTGGTCAACGGCTTCGCGGTGCCGCGGCTGAACGAGGAGCGCATCGACGCGATCTGCGCGCTGGTGCGCGCCGGCTGGCCGCTGAGCGCGTGGCCGACGGAGTTCTTCCGGGTCGAACCGATCGTGCGCCGCGGCGCGGTGCTGCTCGCCGGTGCGCCGCACGCGCCGGCGGGGGATGACGCCTCGGCCGGTGCGCACGGCGATCGTCCCGCGGCGCCGGGCGCGGGTGTCGGCGACCCGGTGCGAGCGGCGCTCGCGCGCGGGCGCGACGATCTGCTGGCGCAGATCCGTCGTGCCGGCCTGCGCGGCCGGGGCGGAGCGGGCTTCCGCACGGCGGACAAGTGGCAGGCCTGCCGCGACGCCCCGGGCACGGCCCGCTACGTCGTGTGCAATGCCGACGAGGGCGAACCCGGCACTTTCAAGGACCGGGTGCTGCTGAGCACGCGTGCCGACCTGGTGTTCGACGGCATGGCAGCGTGCGCATACGTGCTGGGCGCCTCGCGCGGCATGGTCTACCTGCGCGGCGAGTACCGTTATCTGCTCGACGAGCTCGAGGCGGTGCTGCGCGAGCGCCGTGCGGCGGGCCTGCTCGGGCGCGGCATCTGCGGGCACGCCGGCTTCGATTTCGACATCGAGATCCACGTCGGCGCCGGCGCTTACGTCTGCGGCGAGGAATCGGCGCTGCTCGAGTCGCTCGAGGGCAAGCGCGGCACGCCGCGCAACCGCCCGCCGTATCCCGTGACGCACGGCTACCTCGGCCAGCCGACCGTCGTGAACAACGTCGAGACCTTCGCCTGCGCCGCGCTGATCGCGCAGCGGGGCGGCGCCTGGTTCGCGTCTCTCGGCACTGCCGAGTCGACCGGAACGAAGCTGCTGTCGGTGTCGGGCGACTGCCCGCGCCCCGGGGTCTACGAATATCCGTTCGGCGTGCCGGTGCGCGAGGTGCTCGCCGACTGCGGCGCGGCGGACGTGCAGGCGGTCCAGATCGGCGGCGCGGCCGGCGTGTGCATCGCGCCGGACGAGTTCGATCGCCGCATCGCCTTCGAGGACATCCCGACCGCCGGCGCGCTGATGGTCTTCGACCGCTCGCGCGACATGTTCGAGGTGGCGCGCAACTTCGTCGAGTTCTTCGCGCACGAGAGCTGCGGCTTCTGCACGCCCTGCCGGGTCGGCACGACGCTGCTGCGCAACCTGATGGACAAGCTGCACCACGGCCGCGGATCGCCGTACGACTTCGGCGAGATCCAGAAGCTGAACGAGCTGTTGCGTTCGATGAGTCACTGCGGCCTGGGGCATTCCGCATGCAACCCCGTGCTGGACACGATCGAGCGCTTCCGGCCGGCCTACGACCGTCGCCTGGTGCACGGCCACTTCGTCCCGTCCTTCGACCTCGACGCCGCGCTCGCGCCGGCGCGCGCCGTCACCGGCCGCCAGGACGAGGACGCCCACCTCGGAGGCAGTCGGCGATGAGCGGAAGCTTCACCCTGGACGGTCGCAGCGTGCCGTTCCGCGACGGCCAGACCCTGATCCAGGCGGCGCAGGACGCCGGTCTCTACCTGCCGCACCTGTGCTACCACTCCGACTTTCCGCCGCACGGCTCGTGCAAGGTGTGCACGGTGCGCGCCGACGGCAGGCTCGTCGCGTCGTGCACGATGCGGGCGGCCGACGGCATGGTCGTCGAGAGCGAGACGCCGGACCTCGTCGAGCGACGGCGCGCGCTGGTGCAGATGCTGTTCGTCGAGGGCAACCACTTCTGCCCGTCGTGCGAGAAGAGCGGCGCCTGCCGCCTGCAGGCCACGGCCGCCGATCTCGGGATGACCTCGCCGCACTACCAGCACGCGTTCCCGGACCGCCCGGTCGATGCCTCGCACCCGGACCTGCTGGTCGACTTCAATCGCTGCATCCTGTGCTCGCTGTGCGTGCGTGCCAGCCGCGACGTGGACGGCAAGAACGTCTTCGCACTGGCCGGCCGCGGCGCGCACACGCGGCTGATCTTCAATGCGGCGTCGGGCCGGCTCGGCGACACCGGGCTGTCGGTCGACGATCGCGCAGCGCATGTCTGCCCGGTCGGCGCGATCCTGCGCAAGGGGCGCGGCTTCGCGGTGCCGATCGGCGAGCGCCGGTACGACATCGCGCCGATCTCGACGCACGGCGGCAGGGACGATGACTGACGCCGCCGCGCGCAGGCCGCGCATCGCCACCGTGTCGCTCGCCGGCTGCTTCGGCTGCCACATGTCGTTCCTGGACATCGACGAGCGTCTGTTCGAACTGGCCGCCCGCGTCGACTTCGACCGCAGCCCGCTGACCGACATCAAGACGGTCGGCGATTGCGACATCGGCCTCGTCGAGGGCGGCGTGTGCAACGCCGAGAACGTTCACGTGCTGCACGAGTTCCGCGCGCGCTGCCGCATCCTGGTCGCCGTCGGCGCCTGCGCGATCAACGGCGGCCTGCCCGCGCAGCGCAATCACCTGCCGGTGGTCGACGTGCTCGCCGAGGTCTATCGCAGCCGGCCGGGCCTGGCGCAGGGGCGCATACCGGACGATCCCGAACTGCCGCTGCCTCTCGACAAGGTCTACCCGGTGCACGAGCTGGTGCAGGTCGACGCCTTCATCCCGGGCTGCCCGCCGTCGGCCGACCTGATCTGGCAGGCGCTCACCGACCTGCTCGACGGCCGCGCGCCGCGGTTTCCGGCGCGCAGCATCCACTACGACTAGGAACGCAGATGGCTTTCGACCTCGAGAACGCCAGCGAACCCGGGCGCCTGCGGCGCGTCGCGATCGATCCGGTCAGCCGCGTCGAGGGGCACGGCAAGGTGACCATCCTCCTCGACGAGAACGATCGCGTGCGCCAGGTGCGCCTGCACATCGTCGAGTTCCGCGGTTTCGAGAAGTTCATCCAGGGCCGGCCGTACTGGGAAGTGCCGGTGATGGTGCAGCGCCTGTGCGGCATCTGCCCGGTCTCGCACCACCTGGCGGCGACCAAGGCGCTGGACGCGGTCGCCGGCGCGGCGCGCGTCCCGGACACCGCCGAGCGGATCCGGCGTCTGATGCACTACGGCCAGATCGTGCAGTCGCACGCGCTGCACTTCTTCCACCTGTCGTCGCCGGACCTGCTGTTCGGATTCGACAGTGAGGTCACGCGCCGCAACATCGTCGGCGTCGCCGCCGCCCGTCCCGAGCTGGCCCGCCAGGGGGTGCTGATCCGCGCCTTCGGCCAGGAAGTCATCCGGGCGACCGCCGGCAAGCGCATCCACGGCACCGGTTCGATCCCGGGTGGCGTCAACCGCGCGGTGTCGCGCGAGGACCGCGACGCGCTGCGCGCGCAGGTCTCGCAGGTGATCGACTGGTGCGCGGGGGCGGTGCGGCTGACGCGCGAGCTGCACCTGCAGGGCGGCGACTACTACGCGTCCTTCGGAACGGTGCCCTCGCACATGATGTCGCTGGTGGCGGACGACGGCGCGCTCGACCTGTACGACGGCCGGCTGCGCGTGCGCGACGCCGCGGGCGGCATCCTGGTCGACGGGGTCCCCGGCGAGGCCTATCTCGACCTGATCGAGGAGGAGGTGCGCCCCTGGAGCTACATGAAGTTTCCGTATTTGCGCTCGCTCGGCCCGGCGGACGGCTGGTACCGCGTCGGGCCGCTCAGCCGGCTGCAGAACTGCGACCGCGTGCCGACGCCGATGGCCGAAGCCGAGCGCGTCGACTTCCTCGCGCACGCGCAGGGCAAGGTCGACCACGCGCCGCTGGCCACGCACTGGGCGCGCATGGTCGAGATGCTGCACGCTGCCGAAACCGTGCGCGATCTGCTCGACGACGAGCGCATTCTCGGCGGCAAGCTGACCGCGAGCGGCGCGCGCGCGGGCGGCGGCATCGGCATCATCGAAGCGCCGCGCGGCACGCTGATCCATCACTACGAGGTCGGCGACGACGATCTCGTCACGATGTGCAACCTGATCGTGTCGACGACCCACAACAACCAGGCGATGAACGAGGCGATCCGCGAGGTCGCCCGTCGCGAGCTGGACGGCCGCTCGATCGGCGAACCGCTGCTGAATCACGTCGAGGTCGCGATCCGCGCCTTCGACCCCTGCCTGTCCTGCGCCACCCATGCCCTCGGCCAGATGCCGCTGGTGGTCGAGCTGCACGATGCCGCGGGCGCGCGCCTCGACCGGCTGGTCCGCGACGGCGACGGCGCCTGCCGGCGGGACGAGGCTTGAGCGCACCGGTCCTGGTGGTCGCGATCGGCAACCGCAGCCGCGGCGACGACGCGCTCGGCCCGCTGCTGCTCGACCGTTTGCGCACGCACCTGGATGCGCATTCCGGCGCCGACCCGCACGCCGACCCGCACGCGGCCGGGCGCGTCCGCGACGTCGATCTGCTCGAGGTCTACCAGCTGCAGATCGAGCACAGCCTGGACCTGCGCGGACGCGAGCGCGTGCTGTTCGTCGACGCCAGCGTCGGGCTCGCCGTGCCGTACCGCATCGAACCGGTCGCGGCCCGCGCGGCGGGTGGTGCCTTCAGTCACGCACTGAGTCCCGCGGCGCTTCTCGACGTCCATCGCCGTGTGTTCGGCGAGGACCCGCCGCCTTGCTGGCTGCTGAGCGTCGCCGGGGAAGCGTTCGAACTCGGCGAAGGCCTGGGCGGGGCCGCGCGCGCCCACGCCGAAGCGGCCTGGCCCGCGCTGCGCGCGTTCGTCGATCAGTCGTCGAACGGCAGGCCGACGTAGTTCTCGGCCAGCGACGTGCTCGCCGCGCGGGAGCCGGTCAGGTAGTCGAGCTCGGCCTGCTGGATGCGCTGCCCGAAGCCGCCCGCGTCGGGAAAGCGGTGCAGCAGCGAAGTCATCCACCACGAGAACCGCTCGGCCTTCCAGATCCTGCGAAGCGCCTGCCCGGAATAGGCGTCGAGGCCCGCGCTCGCGCCGGTGCGATGGAAGTCGATCAGCGCGCGCGCCAGGTAGCGCACGTCGCTGGCGGCCAGGTTCAGCCCCTTGGCGCCGGTCGGCGGCACGATGTGCGCGGCGTCGCCGGCCAGGAACAGCCTTCCGAAGCGCATCGGCTCGGCCACGAAGCTGCGCAGCGGCGCGATGCTCTTTTCGATCGACGCGCCGGTGACGAGTCCGGCCGCGGCTTGAGGATCGAGCCGCGCGCGCAGCTCGTCCCAGAATCGTTCGTCGGGCCAGTCCTCGATCCGTTCGTCGAGCGGGACCTGGACGTAGTAGCGGCTGCGCGTGCGCGAGCGCATGCTGCACAGCGCGAAGCCGCGTTCGTGGTTCGCGTAGATCAGCTCGTCCGACACCGGCGGGGTGTCCGACAGCACGCCCAGCCAGCCGAACGGGTAGACGCGCTCGAAGGTGCGGATCGCCGCGGCGGGCGCGCTCTGCCTGCACACGCCGTGGAAGCCGTCGCAGCCGGCGACGAAGGCGCAGCGCACCTCGTGCACCCGGCCGTCCCGCTCGTAGCGCACGACCGGCGTGCTGCCGTCGATGCCTTCGACGGCGACCCGCTCGGCCTCGTAGATCGTGACGGCGCCGCTGGCGGCGCGGGCCGCCATTAGATCGCGGGTGACTTCGGTCTGCCCGTAGACCATGACGCTGCGGCCGCCGGTCAGGGCCCGCAGATCGATGCGCTCGCGACGTCCGGCGAAGGCCAGCTCGAAGCCAGCGTGCACCAGGCCCTCGGCGTGCATGCGCGCGCCGACGCCCGCCTCGTCGAGCAGGCCCACCGTGCCCTGCTCGAGCACGCCGGCACGGATGCGTCCCAGCACGTACTCGGCGCTGCGGTTCTCGATGATCACGTTGCTGATGCCAGCGCGCTGCAGCAGCTGCCCGAGCAGAAGTCCGGACGGTCCGGCGCCGACGATCGCGACCTGCACGTTCATGGTCTCTCCCGAAGTTCCAGGGCCCGCAGCATCCGGGTCACGCCCGGCATGTGCCGAACGCGTCACACTACCCGAGAGCGTGCCCTGCGCGAAACGGCCGCCGCGACCGGCTCAGCGCGCCGGCAGCACCGCCTGCAGGCTGGTCACCACCTCGAGAAAGGCCGGCTCGCGTGCGGCCATCATCTCGGCGATCGTCGCATCGACGTCGCCGGCCGCTGCAATGCGCCGGCTGCGCATGCCGAACGCTGCCGCCAGCGCGGTGAAATCGGGGTTGAACAGCGTGGTTCCGCGATGCCTGCCGGGATACTCGCGCTCCTGGTGGATGCGGATCGACGCGTAGCTCGCGTTGTTCGACAGCACGAACAGGATCGGCAGCCGGCGCTCGACCGCGGCGATCATCTCGTTGCCGGTCATCATGAAGCCGCCGTCGCCTACCAGGCACACGACGCGACGCTGCGGATGGCGCAGCTGGGCGGCGATCGCCGCGGGCACGCCATAGCCCATCGCGCCGGCCAGCGGCGCCAGCAGCAGCTGCGGCGGAGCCCAGGGGAAGTGGCGATAGACCGGCACCGCGAAGGTGCCGGCGTCCACCGTCACGATCAGGTCGGCGGGCGCATTGCGGTGCAAGGCCCGCACCACGCGGCTGAAGTCGATGCCGTCGGCGGGGGCGCGTTCCGGCCACGCCGCGATGCGTTCGTACAGGCCGCGCAGTTCGCCGCACCAGTCGGGGCGCGCCGCCGCCGGCGGGCCGAGGATCAGGGCGCGCGCGAGCGCCGGTGCATCGCACACCAGCCCGAACTCGGCCGCGAAGTGCTGGCCGACGACGCCCGGATCCGGGTAGCAGTGCACCAGCGTCTGCGCCGGCACCGGCAGGTCGGGGAAGACGAATCCCTGGCTGCTGATGTCGCCGTGACGGGTGCCCAGCGCCAGGATCAGGTCGCTGCGGCGGAACGCGTCGATCTGCGCCCGGGGATTGGCCAGACCGAGGTCACCTGCGTACAGCGGGTGTCCGTTCGGGAACAGGTCCTGGCGGCGGAACGACGCCACGACCGGACACTGCCAGTGTTCGGACAGGCGCAGCAGCGCTTCGCGCCCGCCCGGCACGTCGAACATGCCGCCGGCGACGATCAGCGGCCGCCGGGCGGCGGCGAGGCGCGCACGCAGTGCTTCCAGCGTGACCGGGTCGGGCAGCGCCGGCGCGTGCGGCTGCGCGCGCCAGGCCGGGCAGGGCACACATTGCTGCTGGATGTCTTCGGGCAGCACCAGCACGACCGGGCCCGGGGTACCGGTGGTCGCCACGCGCACCGCCCGGAACGCCGCTTCGGCGACCTGCTCCGGGGCCGTCACTTCGAACACCCATTTGGCGATCGAGCCGAACATCTTCTGGTAGTCGATCTCCTGGAAGGCTTCGCGGCGCAGATCGCGCTTCGGGATCTGTCCGACGATCAGGATCAGCGGCACCGCGTCCTGCTGCGCGGTGTGCACCGCGATCGACGCGTTGGTCGCGCCCGGTCCGCGGCTGACGAGGGCCACGCCGGGCCTGCGCGCGAGTCGCCCGTCGGTCACCGCCATGAAACCGGCGCCAGCCTCGTGGCGGCAGGTCACGACGTCGATGTCCGGAAAATCCGACAGCGCGTCGAGCACGCCCAGGTAGCTCTCGCCCGGCACCAGGAACACGCGGTCGACGCCGTTCTCTGCAAGCACAGCGAGCAGTGCGTGCGCGGAAGTCGAGCCGCTCATGTGCAGGTCGAAGCGCCGTTCGGGAGGGGGTGTCGAGCGCGGCACCGGGCGTTGCCGGGGCCGCGTGGCACGGTGGCTCGTGCGTGGCCGCGGACGGGACGCGCCCGTGCTGCTGCCACGCCAGAGCCGGGCAGGACGGTCAGACGCGCTCGATGATGATCGCGGGCGCCATGCCGCCTGCCGCGCACATCGTGACGAGGCCGCGCTTCAGGTCGCGCCGCTCGAGTTCGTCGATCAGCGTGCCGATCAGGATCGAGCCGGTCGCGCCGATCGGGTGGCCCAGCGCCATCGCGCCGCCGTTCACGTTGACCTTGTCGCGGTTCAGCTTGAGGTCGCGGATGAACTTCTCGGCGACGACCGAGAACGCCTCGTTGATCTCCCACAGGTCGATGTCGTCGATCGTGAGGCCCGCCTTGGCCAGCACCTTCTTCGCGGCCGGCACCGGAGCGTTCAGCATCAGCGTCGGCGAGTCGCCCATGTTGGCGGTTGCCACCACCCGGGCGCGCGCCTTCATGCCGTGTTTCTTCGCGTACGCCGGCGAAGCGAGCAGCAGCGCGGCGGCACCGTCGACGACGCCAGAGGAGTTGCCGGCGTGGTGCACGAACTTGATGTCGAGGTCGGGGTACTTGGCCAGGATCAGGCTGCGGAACGTGGTGCCCTGCTTGTCGAGCGGCACGTCGGCCATCGCGGCGAACGCGGGCTTAAGACCGGCGAGCGATTCGAGCGTGGTCTCGGGACGGGGGAATTCCTCGTGATCGAGCGCCAGCGTGCCGTCGGCCTTGTAGACCGGCACCAGGCTGCGCTTGAAGTGGCCGCCTGCGATCGCCTTCGCGGCACGCTTCTGGCTTTCGACCGCCAGCGCGTCGAGGTCGGTGCGCGAGATGCCTTCCATCGTCGCGATCGCGTCGGCGCACACGCCCTGGTGCGACTGCGGGATGCGAGGCGCGCAGGCGCAGGTTGCCGGCGTCCATCAGCGACGGGCCTTCGTCGGAGGAGCGACGGCCGCTCATCGACATCATCTCGCAGCCGCCGGCGATCATCAGGTCTTCCATGCCCGACATGATCGAGGCCGCCGCCAGGTTCACCGACGTGATGCCCGAGCCGCAGAAGCGGTCGAGGGTGACGCCCGCTGGAGCGGATGTCGTAGCCGGCGTCGAGCGCCGACATGCGGCCCAGGTCGCCGCCCTGGCCGCCGCGCTGCGCGCTGCAGCCCCAGATGATGTCGTCCACCTCGGCGGTGTTCAGGTTGTTGCGCTCGGCCAGTGCCTTCAGCACGGTGGCACCGAGGTGCTGCGGGTGCATGTCGGCGAGCGCGCCCTTGCCGACCTTGCCGATGCCGCGCGGAGTGCGGCAGGCGTCGATGATGAGAGCTTCGGTCATGGTGTCTGTTCCTTCGGGAAGTGGTCTGAAATCCGGAGCGACGATACCATCCGGCAGCCGCCGGCAGGATCGTCCGTTCCGACAGATTTTACGGTGCCCGGCCGGCGATCCCCGCCGCGATTGCCAGGCGGCCTCGGTCTCACAGATCGATGAAAACGGTCTCGCGTTCGCCCTGCATGCGGATGTCGAAGCGGTAGACGATCCCGCCGGGCAGCTGCGCGCGCCGGGCGATCAGCGTCTGCGCGCCGCTCGGCCGGCACCGACGACAGCAGCGGGTCGCGCGCATTGGCCGCCTCCTCGTCCGAGAAGTAGATGCGCGTGAACGCGTGCGACAGCAGCCCGCGCATCGTCACGATCACGTCGACGTGGGGGGCCTGGCCGTCCGCGCAGCCGGGCTTGATCGTCGCGAAGACGAACTCCAGTTCGGGCGAGGCGCCCGTGCCGCAGCGGCCGAACCCGCTGAAGCCCGCGGCTTCGGCCCGAGCCGGGTCGCAGACGTAGCTGCCGTCGGCGTCGGCCTGCAGGATCTCGACCATCGCGTCGTTGATCGGCACCCCTTCGCCGTCGAGGACCTGGCCGACGATGCGGATGTGCTCGCCCGCCGCCTTCGGCTGCGCAAGCACCGGGCCGAACAGGCTGGCGTGCGAGTAGTGGTACTGCTCGGGTGTCAGTCCGTAGGCGAAGTACGGCCCGACCGTCTGCGAAGGGGTCTGTCCCGGCGCCATGACTCAGGCCTCCATGGGGGTGGACCGCGCGCCGCGCAGCACGATGTCGAACACGTAGCCGAGGGCGAAGCCGGCCTCGGTCACGCCCAGGTCGAAGCGCGACACTAGCCGCTCGCGTGCGCCGGCGGGCGTGCCCTGGTAAATGGGGTCGTGCGCGAGCAGCGGGTCGCCGGGGAAGTACATCTGCGTGACCAGGCGGCTGGCGAACCATTGCCCGAACAGCGAGAAGTGGATGTGATTGGGCCGCCAGGCGTTCGGGTGGTTGCCCCACGGGTAGGCACCGGGCTTCACCGTCAGGAAACGGTAGCGTCCTTCGGCATCGGTCAGGCAACGGCCCGCGCCGAGAAAATTGGGGTCGAGCGGCGCGTCGTGCTGGTCGACCTTGTGGATGTAGCGGCCGGCCGCGTTCGCCTGCCAGATCTCGATCAGCGTGTGCGGCACCGGCCGGCCGCTCTCGTCCAGCACCCGGCCGGTCACGATGATCCTTTCGCCGAGGGGCTCGCCGTTGCGCGCCGCGTTGCGGGTCAGGTCGTGGTCGAGCGGCGCGATGCGGTCGTGGCCGTAGACGGGCGCGCCGCGAACCGCCAGCGATTCCGGCACCGGCACCAGCGGTTTCGTCGGGCCGCGCAGCACCGTCGAGCGATAGGGCGGATACACGTACGGCGAATGGCTGGTCCAGTCGCGCGGGTCGAGGCGTGGCGCCGTGAGGGTCGGCGTGTTCATCGCAGGAAGTCCCTTCCGTGCACGTGGAGATCCGTACTGTATCGGTTCAGGACCGGTTCGTGTCGTCGAGCAGGGTCAGGATCGTCCTGCCGAAACGCGCGAGATCCTTGGTGTCCGTGCGGATCACGCGCATCACGAGCTTCCAGTCGATCTCCGTGTACTCGTGCACCAGGATGTTGCGCAAGCCGGTCGCCCGTCTGAGGGCCGCGGCCAGATCCGCGTCGATCAGGCCCAGGCGGGCGAGCTGGGTGAATCCCTCGCCGGCGGTCGTCGGCACGACACCGTGGGCGCCGCACAGGTGCGCCGCAATGTCGATGCATGCCTGGATCGCCAGCTCGAGGTTGCGCGCGACGATGTCCTGCGTGTCCTCGTCACGCGCCAGCTGCGCGACCGATGCCGGACGCCTGGCTTCGATCCGGGCGAGTCTGCGTGACAGCTCGCGCAGCTTGGCGTCGAGGATCTCCTGTTCGCCGCGCATCATGTGAACAGGCTGCGGCGGGCGACCCGCGCGGCACGTGCCGAGACGCGCCGGTCGTCCTCGGCGCGCAGCACGCGCCGGATCATGCGCTGCCGGGTCGAGGTTTCGTCGCAGACGATCTCGCGCCCGGCCAGGGCGCGCGACAGGATCAGGCCCTGCGCGGTCTCCAGATCGATCAGGTCGACCGCCCGGCCGGCGACCCCGGCGATCGGTCGCGATGAGTCCGGCCCGGCGTTCGGTGCTCATCGGTGTGCCGACGCTGACCGCGACGTCGATGTCGCTGCCGGGACCCGCGGACCCGTCGGCGACCGAACCGAACACCGCGGCGTACCTGGCACCGCAGCCGCGCAGCGCGGCGGCCAGCCGTTCGAACAGATCAGGCCCGGCCGTCGCATGTTCGCGCGGGCTGACGACATAGGCGACGACACGTCCGTGGCGTTCGATCGCGACGGGCGCATCGACGCATGCCGCGAGCACTTCTCCGAAGCGGTTCTTCGCATCGGTCGCCGTCACTGTTTTTGCCATGCGACCGATTTTAGCTAAATTGGCTCATTTCTGCCTTTCCCTGGCCGCCACCCGGTTCAGCCCTTGCGCTCGCTCGCCTCGCGCGCCTTGATTCCCTTGTCCCACTTCTCGAGCCACCAGGCGTACTGGTGCGGCCAGCGCGTGAAGTCGGGGTCGATGCCCGAACGAGTGCGCCGCGTGCAGTCCCCAGAACGGGTCGAACAGGAACTGGCGGCCGATGCCGATCAGGTCGGCGGCGCCTTCCTGCAGCAGCTGCTCCGCGTGGCGGGGATCGCGGATCAGGCCGACGCCTTCGGACATGATCTTCGCCTCCTTGCGGATGCGGGTCGCGAACGGCACCTGATAGCCCGGCGCGCGCTGCAGATTCGAGTTGGTCGCGCCTTTCGGCGTGTTCCCGCCCGACGAGCAGTCGACGACGTCGACACCACGCGGCAGCAGTTCCTTCGCGAACGTCACGCTGTCGTCCATCGTCCAGCCGCCGTCGATGCCGTCCTCGCTGGAGATGCGCACCCACAACGGCGTCTCCTTCGGCAGCGCGGCGCGCACCGCTTCGACGACCTCGAGCGGGTAACGCATCCTGCCCTCCAGCGTGGTGCCGTAACCGTCCTTGCGGAAGTTCGACAGCGGCGACAGGAAGGATTGCAGCAGGTAGCCGTGCGCCATGTGGATCTCCACCATCTCGAAGCCGGCCTCGAGCGCGCGCCCTGCCGCGTCGGCGAAGGCCTGGCGGGTGCGCTTCAGGTCGGACTGGTCCATCTCCTTCGGCGTCAGCCAGCCCTCGGACAGCGGCAACGGGGATGCGCCGAGCGGCTGCCAGCGCTCCTCGCCGCGGGCCAGGTCGGCGTCGTCGAGCGGGCCGTTGCCGAACCACGGGCGCTGCATGCTCGCCTTGCGCCCGCCGTGCCCGATCTGGATCGCCGGCACGCTGCCCTGCTGCTTCAGCATCCGGGCGATCGGCTTCATCGCCTTCATGTGCTCGTCGCTCCACAGGCCCAGGCAGCCGTTGGTGATGCGGCCTTCTCGCGTGACGCCGGTGGCTTCGACGAACACGGTGCCGGCGCCGCCGAAGGCGAACTTGCCGTAGTGCACCAGGTGGAAGTCGCTGGCGATGCCTTCCTTCGCGGAATACGTCGCCATCGGCGGCACGACGATGCGGTTGGGCAGGGTCACCGAACGGATCGTCGTCGGCGTAAAGAGCAGGGGCAGGGCGGGCTTCTGGTCCACGAAGGTCACCTATGGTCGTAATGGTCAGCGGTTGAATGGAGGGGGCCGATCGCGGCGGCCGTGTGCCGGTCCGTCGGCTCAGGCATCGGTGCGCGGCATGCGCGCCGCGCGCAGGGCCGCGCGTCGCGTCTTGCCGGCATCGTCGCGCATCGGCTCGGCCGAGAACTCGATGTTGCGGGGAATCTTGTAGCGCACCAGCCGGGTGGCGAGGAAATCGAGGATCGACTGCCGCAGCGCATCCTCGCCCGCGTCCAGCGCGCCGGTCGCGGGCTGCACGATGGCGTGGACGCGCTGACCGAGGTCGTCGTCGGGCAGCCCGATCACCGCGCTGGTCTGCACCTGCGGGTGCGCATCGAGCGCGGCCTCGACCTCGGCGGGGTAGATGTTGGCGCCGCCGCTGATCACCAGGTCGGTGCGGCGGTCCGACAGGTACAGGTAGCCGTCCTCGTCGAGATAGCCGAGATCGCCCAGCGACTCCCAGTCGCCGCGGGCGCGCGCTTCGGCCCCCAGGTAGTGGTAGGTCGAATTGCGTCCGGTGTCGGGCAGGAAAAAAATCTCGCCGACTTCGCCCGGCGGACATTCGCGGCCGTCCTCGTCGAGCACCACCAGGCGCGCGCCCGGCGACACCTTGCCGACCGAGCCCTTGTGCTGCAGCCATTCGACCCCGCTCAGCACGGTGCGTCCCTGCCGCTCGGTGCCGCCGTACAACTCCCAGATCCGTTCCGGCCCAAGCCACTCGATCCAGCGTTCCTTCAGCCACACCGGGCAGGCCGACGCCATGTGGAACACGATCTGCAGCGACGACAGGTCGAAGGCGCTGCGCTGCTCGTCGGGCAGGCGCCAGATGCGATGCATCATCGTCGGCACGAAGTTCACCCACTGCACGCGATGGCGCTCGATCAGTTCGAGCGCGCGCAGCGCGTCGAAGCGGCCCATTTCGATCACGTGGCAGCCTGCGAACAGCGCCGCGTGCACCATGCTGAACGGCGCGTTGTGGTACAGCGGCCCGGGGTTCAGCACCGTCCAGCCCGCCTGCTGGCCGAGCGCGCCGGCCTGCGGATCCCAGCGCGACGGCATGTGGTCGACGATGATCTTCGGCCGGCCGGTGCTGCCGCCGCTGGCCAGCGCCTTCCAGCTCGAGGACACCCGCTCCGGCAGAGGCTCGGCGCTCAGCGACGCGTCGATCGGCTCGTCGATCGCCAGCACGCGCACGCCGGGCCGGGCCGCTTCGCGCATGCAGGTCAGCACGCGCGGCCGGACCAGCTCCAGGATCGCGTCGAGCTCGGCGGGCGGGAAGCTTCGGCGACACCACGTTCGGCACGGCGCCGAGCTTCCAGACCGCGAAGGCGGTCTCGTAGAACTCGATCGAGTTCGGCAGCGCGATCGTCACGAAATCGTCCTGGCCGACCCCCATCGACTGCAGCGCGCGGGCCCGCCGGTTGGCGCCGGCCTCGAGTCCGGTCCAGTCGACCGTCCGCGTCGCCGTAGGTGATCGCCGGACCAGCGGGTTGCGCGCAGCGTGCCAGGCGGGCAGCAGGCCCATCGGGATGCCGTCGGTGACGGGCAGTACCTGGTTGACCCAGGTCGTGAGCGGGGAAGTCTGTTCATGCCCGGATTCTACGGAGTCGCGCGACGGTGGCGACGAAGCCGATTGCGCCTGCCGAAATTACCGGAACGGGCGCGTCGGCTAACATCGCAGGGGGTTTCAGCCTGTCCAACGAATCACGGGAGTCACGATTGGATCTGCCGCAACCGGCGCCGCGCCGTCACATGCACACCCGGACCATCCACTGCGAGGGGTTCCGCCGCGAGGACGGACTGTGGGACATCGAGGCGCGCATCGTCGACATGAAGACCTTCGCCTACCGGGAACCGATCCGCGGCGAACGCAAGGTTGGCGACCACGTGCACGACATGATCGTGCGCCTGACCATCACCGACGACCTCGAGGTGCGCGACGTGAACGTCGCGATGCCGGCCACGCCCTATCCCAGTTGCCGGACGGCGATGCCGGCCTACAAGGGCCTGATCGGCAAGCGCATCGGGCAGGGGTGGCGGCGCGCGGTGCAGGAATGCGTGGGTGGCACCAAGGGTTGCACGCACGTGCGCGAACTGCTGTTTCCGATGGCCACCGTCGCCTTCCAGACGGTGATCGGCTGGCGCGAGGACGACGACAACGGACCGGTCCCGGACGAGGGCGCGATGCCCGCGCACACCGACGACACCGAATTGCCGCACTTCATCGACGGCTGCAAGGGCTGGGCCCGCAACGGCGAGGTCGTTGCCAAGCTGTACCCGCGCTACTACCGGCCGGACGCCGTGCCCGCCGGCCCGCGGTCGCCGCGGCCGCGGCGCCGAAGGCGAAGAATTCATGACGCATCGATCGACGAGGAGAGTTCCATGACGCAACCGACCATCTACGGCGAGGAGCACGAGCAGTTCCGCGAGCAGGCGCGCCGCTTCATCGCGCGCGAGATCGCGCCGTTCCACGACGCCTGGGAGAAGGACAAGCAGGTGCCGCGCGAACTGTGGCGCAAGGCCGGCGAGGCCGGGCTGCTGTGCATGACGGCGCCCGAGCAATACGGCGGCCACGGCGCCGACCTGCTGTTTCCGTTCGTGCTGAACGAAGAGCTGGCGCGGGTGTTCGCGACCGGTCCGTCGTTCGGGCTGCACTCCGACATCATCGCCCCGTACCTCGTCAACTTCGGCACCGAGGAGCAGAAGCAGAAGTGGCTGCCGAAGATGGCCAGCGGCGAAGTGATCTCGGGGATCGCGATGACCGAGCCGGGCGCCGGCTCGGACCTGCAGTCGATCCGCACCCGCGCGGTCGCCGACGGCGACTCGTACGTGATCAGCGGCCAGAAGACCTTCATCTCCAACGGCCAGCTCGCCGACCTGTTCGTCGTCGTGACCAAGACCGACAGCACGCAGGGCGCCAAGGGCGTGACGCTGTTCCTCGTCGAGGCCGACCGGCCGGGCTTTCGCCGTGGCCGCAACCTCGAGAAGATCGGGCGCAAGGCGCAGGACACCTCCGAGCTGTTCTTCGACGAGGTCCGGGTGCCGAAGGAAAACGTGCTGGGCGGCATCGGCAAGGGCTTCGTGACGCTGATGGGCGAGCTGCCGCGCGAGCGCATGCTGATCGCCGCCGGCGCGGTCAACGTGATCGAGGCGGTGCTCGAGGAGACGATCCGCTACACCAAGGAGCGCACCGCGTTCGGCCAGCGCATCATCGACTTCCAGGCGAACCGCTTCTCGCTCGCCGAGATGAAGGCCGAGGCGACGGTGCTGCGCATCTTCGTCAACCACTGCATCCAGCTGCTGGCGCAGGGCAAGCTCGACACGACCACCGCCGCGATGGCCAAGCTGCAGACCACCGAGGCGCAGTGCAAGATCGTCGACAACTGCCTGCAGATGTTCGGCGGCTACGGCTACATGTGGGAATACCCGGTGGCGCGCGCCTGGGCCGATTCGCGCATCCAGCGCATCTACGGCGGCACCAGCGAGATCATGAAGGAGCTGATCGGGCGCACGCTCTGACGGTGCGTCTGCGGGGGCCCTCGGCCCTCAGCAGCGCAGCGCCGGCAGCGCGACCCGGTCAGGGTCGGCATCGTTGGTAACGAAATTCTCGACGGGAAAGGAGACGGCAATGGGACAACTCGACGGCAAAGTGGCGATCGTCACCGGATCGGGCCGGGGCATCGGCCGGGAGATCGCGCTCAGGCTGGCGCGCGACGGCGCGGCGGTGGTGATCAACGACCTCGACGAGGCGCCGGCGCTGGAGACGGTCGCGGCCGTGCAGGCGATCGGCGGGCGCGCGGTGGCCTGCAACGGTGACGTGACCGCGAAGGATTTCGGCGAGCGGGTGGTGAAGACCGCCGTCGACAGCTTCGGCGGCTGCCACATCCTGGTGAACAACGCCGGCTACACGTGGGACAGCGTGATCCAGAAGATGACCGACGAGCAGTGGTACGCGATCATCGACGTGCACCTGACCGCGCCGTTCCGGATCCTGCGCGCGTACTTCGACTACCTGAAACCGGCGGTCGAGGCAGAGCGCCGGGAGGGCAAGCGCATCGTTCGCAAGGTCGTCAACATCTCGTCGACCTCGGGTGTCAACGGCAATGCCGGCCAGGTCAACTACTCGACCGGCAAGGCCGGCGTGATGGGCATGACGAAGGCGCTGGCCAAGGAGTGGGGCCGCTACGACGTGACCGTCAACGCGGTCGCCTTCGGCTACATCCAGACGCGCCTGACGAAGCCTCTGCAGGAAGGCGAGGGCGGAACGATCGACGTGCAGGGCCGCACCGTCAAGGTCGGCGTGCAGGCCGGACGCATCGCCGCGATGAACCAGATGATCCCGCTCGGCCGCGGCGGCACGCCCGAGGAGGCGGCCGGTTCCGTCTATCTGTTCTGCAGCCCGGACAGCGACTATGTCAGCGGCCAGACCCTGGTCGTGAACGGAGGATCCTGATCATGATGGAACGACGTGCGCTGGGCGGCTCCGGCCTGCAGGTCTCGCGCCTGTGCTTCGGTGGCAACGTGTTCGGCTGGACCGCCGACGAGAAGACCTCGTTCGACCTGCTGGACGCCTTCGTCGCGGCAGGCGGCAACTTCGTCGACACGGCCGACGTCTACTCGCGCTGGGCCAAGGGTCACCAGGGCGGCGAATCGGAAACCGTGATCGGCAAGTGGTTCGCGCGCGGCGCGCGGCGCGATTCGATCGTGCTGGCCACCAAGGTCGGCATGGAGATGGCGCCCGACCGCAAGGGGCTGCGTAAAGACTACATCCTGCGGTCGGTCGAGGAATCGCTGCGCCGGCTGCAGACCGATCACATCGACCTGTACCAGTCGCACCGCGACGATGCGGACACGCCGCTGGACGAGACGCTGTCCGCGTACGACACGCTGATCCGGCAGGGCAAGGTGCGGGCCATCGGTGCGTCCAACTACAGCGCGCAGCGCCTGTCGCAGGCGCTGGCGGTCTCGGCCGACAAGGGGCTGCCGGCGTACCAGTGCCTGCAGCCGCTCTACAACCTCTACGACCGTGCGGTGTTCGAGGACGAGTTGCAGGCGCTGTGTCTCGAGCGCGGCGTCGGCGTGATCCCGTTCTATTCGCTGGCCAGCGGCTTCCTGACCGGGAAGTACCGCAGCGCAGACGATGCGGGCAAGAGCGCGCGCGGCGGCGGGGTGGTGCAGAAGTACCTGAACCCGCGCGGCATGCGCATCCTCGACGCGCTCGATCGCGTGTCGGCGCGGCTCGGCACGACCCCCGCGAAGGTCGCGCTGTCCTGGCTCGCGGACCGGCCGGCCGTCACCGCGCCGATCGCCAGCGCGACCAGCCTGGAGCAGCTGGCGGTGCTGGTCGATGCGATGAACCTTCGGCTCGACGCCGAGGCGAGCGCCGAGCTCGACCGGGCCAGTGCCGCCGACCGGGAAGCCTGATGAAAGTGAAAGCGGCAGTTGCGATGCAGGCCGGCCAGCCGCTCGTGATCGAGCAGGTCGAGCTGGCCGGACCCAGGGCCTTCGAGGTGCTGGTCGAAATCCGCGCGAGCGGGGTCTGCCACACCGACGAGTTCACCCTGTCGGGGGCCGATCCCGAAGGCTTGTTCCCGGCGATCCTCGGCCACGAGGGCGCCGGCGTCGTGGTCGACGTCGGACCGGGCGTCACGACCCTGAAGAAGGGCGACCACGTGATCCCGCTGTACACGCCGGAGTGCCGGCAGTGCAAGTCGTGCCTGTCGCGCAAGACGAACCTGTGCACCGCGATCCGCGCGACGCAGGGCAAGGGCGTGATGCCCGACGGCACCAGCCGCTTCGCGCTGAACGGCCGGATGGTGCACCACTACATGGGCTGCTCGACGTTCGCGAACTACACCGTGCTGCCCGAGATCGCGCTGGCGAAGATCCGCGAGGACGCGCCTTTCGACAAGGTCTGCTACATCGGCTGCGGCGTCACGACCGGGATCGGCGCGGTGATCAACACCGCCAAGGTCGAGCCGGGCGCGAACGTGGTGGTGTTCGGGCTCGGCGGCATCGGCCTGAACGTGATCCAGGGCGCGCGGCTGGCCGGCGCCGACAAGATCATCGGCGTCGACATCAACCCGGCGCGCAAGGCGCTCGCCGAGAAGTTCGGCATGACCCACTTCGTGAATCCGAAGGAGGTCGAGGGCGACCTGGTGCCGTATCTGGTCGCGCTGACCGACGGCGGCGCGGACTACAGCTTCGAGTGCGTCGGCAACGTCGACCTGATGCGCCAGGCGCTCGAGTGCTGCCATCGCGGCTGGGGCGTGTCGGTGATCATCGGCGTGGCGGGGGCGGGCAAGGAGATCAGCACGCGGCCGTTCCAGCTCGTCACCGGGCGGGTCTGGAAAGGCACGGCGTTCGGCGGCGCGCGCGGCCGCACCGACGTGCCGCGCATCGTCGACTGGTACATGGACGGCAAGATCGACATCGACGACCTCATCACGCACGTGATGCCGATCGAGAAGATCAACACCGCCTTCGATCTGATGCACTCGGGCGAGTCGATCCGCAGCGTCGTGACGTTCTGACGCCGATCGCGCGGCGCGTGCGCGGCCGGAACAGACAGCGGCGCGCGAACGGCCGAACGACCGGAATCGACAGCCCCGTGCTGCAGGGGTCTCAGCCGGTCGTGTCCTGCACCACGGTGCCGTCCGCGCGCCAGGCGTCGAGTTGCGGCGCGCCGAAGCCGAACTGCCCCAGCACGGCGACCGTGTGTTCGCCGATGCGCGGCGCCGGACCGACCGGACGGCGCAGCGCGTGCGCGGGGGCGCCGGGGTAGGGCAAGGTGCCCAGCCCGGGCTGTTCCAGCGGCTGGAAGGTGCCGAGGTGGGCGGCCTGCGGATGCGCGACCAGCGACGCGTAGTCGCGCACCGGCGCGTTCAGGACGTCGTGTTCGGCGAGCAGCGCGAGCCAGTGGGCGGTCGGCTTCGACGCGATGTCGGCGGCAACCGCGGCGTTGATCGCCGCGGCGTTCTCCAGCCGTCGCGCGGCATCCGCGAAGCGCGGGTCGGTCAGCCATTCCGGATGGCCGAGCGCCTTCGCCAGCTTGTCGAACTGCGCGTTGTTCAGCGTCACGACGGTGATCCTGCCGTCGGCGGTGGCGAACACGCCGTTGGGCGCGCTCACCGCCTTCGCCGAATAGCCCGGCGTGATCGACTGCTCGAGCAGGTTGTTGATCTGCAACGCGACGCAGGACTCGAACAGGTTCAGCTCGACGTGGCAGCCGACGCCGGTGCGCGCCTGGCGATACAGCGCCGCCGACGCGGCTTGCGCGCCGTACAGGCCGGTCGCGGCATCCACGACCAGCATGCCGATCCGGCGCGGTTCGCCCTGGGCATCCCGGTTCGCGAACATCAGGCCGGAGTCGGCCTGCAGCACCGAGTCGGTGGCCGGCGCGCTGGCGAGCGGGCCGTGCTCACCGTACCCGCTGATCGACACGTAGACCAGTCCCGGGCGTTCGGAAAGCATGCGCGCCGGCCCGATGCCCAGCCGTTCCGCGACCCCCGGGCGGAAGTTCTGCACGATCACGTCGGCGCGCGTGCCGAGCGCGTGCAGGATGCGCTGCCCGTCGGGCCGCGTCGCATCCACGCACACCGACTCCTTGCCCGCGTTGTAGGCCACCGTCAGCGCATTGAACTGCCCGCGCACGACGCCAACGCCGCGTCCCCAGTCGCCCGCCGGCGGCTCGATCTTGATCACGCGCGCGCCCTGCTGCCACAGCAGGTGGGCGCAGTAGGGCCCGGCGATGCCCTGGCTGATGTCGAGCACGGTGAGGTCGGTGAAGGGCAGGGGCAAAGGGGTGGTCATGGCTTCTCCGTCGCGAACGCGGTCGTCGCAGGGTCGCGACCGCCTGTGGGATCTTAGCCCGAGCCGCGGCGCGGCCCGCCGTCGCGGACGTGTACCCTTGCGGGCTCGATGAACCCCGACGCACACAAGATCTGGCCCGCGCCGCGCTGGGCCCTCGCGGTCCTGCTGGCCGCGCTGGGCATGCTCGGGCCGTTCTCGATCGACACCTATCTGCCGGCGTTCGCCGGGATCGCGCGCTCGATCGGCGCCACGCCCGCGCAGATGCAGCAGACGCTGTCGGCCTACCTGTTCGGTTTCGCCTTCATGAACCTGTTCCACGGCGCGCTGTCCGACAGCTTCGGACGCAGGCCGGTGGTGCTGACGGGGCTGGCGGTGTTCACGCTCGCCTCGATCGGCTGCGTGCTGTCGACGAACATCGGCACGCTGGTGCTGTTCCGCGGGCTGCAGGGCCTGTCGACGGGAGCGGGCATCGTCGTGTCGCGAGCGGTGGTCCGCGACATGTTCCCGCCCGACCAGGCGCAGCGCGTGATGTCGCAGATCACGATCTACTTCGGCGTCGCGCCGGCGATCGCGCCATTGATCGGCGGCTGGCTCTTCGTGCACGCCGACTGGCACAGCATCTTCTGGCTGCTGGCTGCGATCGGCGTGCTGCTGTTCGTCGCGAACTGGCGGTTCCTGCCCGAGACCCTGCACCTCGACCATCGCCAGCCCTTCGAGCTGCGGCACCTGATGCGCGGCTACGTCGAACTGGGGTCGAGCCCCCGGTTCCTGCTGCTGGCGCTGGCCAGCGGCGTGCCCTTCAACGGCATGTTCCTGTACGTGCTGTCCGCGCCGGCGTTCCTCGGCGAGCACATGGGGTTGGCGCCGACCGAATTCTTCTGGTTCTTCATGCTGACGATCGGCGGCATCATGGGTGGCGCGTGGACCAGCGGCCGGCTGGCCGGGCGCGTCGAACCGAAGCGCCAGATCCGCTACGGCTTCTCGGTGATGCTGTCGATGTCGCTGCTCAATCTGGTGGCGAACCTGCTGTGGGCGCCGCAGCCCTGGTGGGCGCTGCCGCCGCTGGGCCTGTTCGCATTCGGCTGGGCGCTGATGGTGCCGGTCGTCACGTTGATGGTGCTCGATCTGGTGCCCGAGCGGCGCGGCATGGCGTCGTCGCTGCAGGCCTTCATCGGCAGCACGGCCAACGGCCTGGTCGCGGGCGTCGTGGCGCCGCTGGTGATGCACTCCACCGCCGCGCTGGCGGTGACCTCGACGCTGCTGATGAGCATCGGACTGATCGCCTGGCGCTACCTGCGCCATCGCTGGCCCGACACCGGGCGCAGGCACTCCCAATGAGATCGGTCCGGGCGCTCTGGCACCCGGGCGTCGTTCGGCGATCGGAGGGCGCTTGCGTGGCGTTACCATTGTCGCGATCCAACCGGAACGGGATGGGACCGCCATGAAGATCCAGCAGATCCACCACGTCGCCTACCGCTGCCGCGACGCGAAACAGACGGTCGAGTGGTACCGCGAGCACCTGAACATGGACTTCGTGCTGGCGATCGCCGAGGACCACGTGCCGTCGACGCACGCGCCCGACCCGTACATGCACCTGTTCATGGACGCCGGCAACGGCAACGTGCTGGCCTTCTTCGAGCTGCCGAATTCGCCCGAGATGGGCCGCGACCCGAACACACCCGACTGGGTGCAGCACATCGCCTTCCAGGTCGAAAGCGAGCAGGTGCTGATCGACACCAAGGCGAAGCTCGAGGCGGCCGGGATCCAGGTGGTCGGCGTCACCGACCACGTGATCTTCAAGTCGATCTACTTCTTCGACCCGAACGGCCACCGGCTCGAACTCGCGGCCAACACCGCGACGCCCGACATGAAGGCGCGGTTGGACGCGGTGAAGTGGGACATGCTCGAGGAGTGGTCGAAGACGAAGCGCGCGCCGCGCCACGCTTCCTGGCTGCACGAGGGCGAACTCGCGGGTGTCGCAGGCGAGTAGGCGCGGCGGCGGGCACGATGCAGAAGACTTACCGGTACCCCGAGTACGCGTACCGTCGTTCTCCCGAGCAGGACGGCCGCGTCGCGCGGCATCCGGTGGTGGTGGTCGGCGCGGGTCCGATCGGACTGACGGCGGCCCTCGACTGCGCACGCCGCGGCATCCCGGTCGTGGTGCTCGACGACAACAACACCGTCAGTGTCGGATCGCGTGCGGTGTGCTATGCCAAGCGACCGCTCGAGATCCTGGATCGCCTCGGTTGCGGCGAGCGCCTGGTGTCGAAGGGCGTGGGCTGGAAAGTGGGCAAGGTCTTCTTCCGCGACGACCTGGTGTATGCGTTCGACCTGCTGCCGCAGGCGCATCACAAGATGCCGGCGATGATCAACCTGCAGCAGTACTACCTCGAAGAAACGCTGGTCGACCAGTGCGCCCACAGCGAGCTGATCGACCTGCGCTGGAAGCACAAGGTCGTCGGACTGCGGCAGGACGCCGCCGGGGCGACGTTGGAGGTCGAGACGCCCGACGGTCGATTCGAACTTTGCGCCGACTGGGTGATCGCCTGCGACGGCGCCAACAGCGACGTGCGCGGCATGGTCGGCGCGCAGTTCACCGGCAAGTACTTCCAGGACCGCTTCCTGATCGCCGACGTGGTGATGAAGGCCGAGTTCCCGGCCGAGCGCTGGTTCTGGTTCGATCCGCCGTTCCACCGCGGCCAGTCCGTGCTGCTGCACAAGGAGTGCGACAACGTCTGGCGCATCGACTTCCAGCTCGGCTGGGAGGCGGATCCCGACGAGGAGCGCAAGCCCGAGCGGGTGATCCCGCGGATCCGCGCGATGCTCGGCGACCAGGTCGAGTTCGATCTGGAGTGGGTGTCGATCTACCAGTTCGCCTGCCGCCGCATCGACCGCTTCCGCTACGGCCGCGTGCTGTTCGCCGGCGACTCGGCGCACCAGGTCTCGCCCTTCGGTGCGCGCGGCGCGAACAGCGGCATCCAGGACGTGGACAACCTGGTGTGGAAGCTGAAGCTGGTGATCGACGGTGCCGCGCCGGCAGCCCTGCTCGACAGCTACGACGAGGAACGCGGGGCCGCCGCCGACGACAACCTGCTGAATTCCACCCGCTCGACCGACTTCATCACGCCGAAGAATCGCGCCAGCCGGCTGTTCCGCGACGCGGTTCTGACGCTGGCCGAGCACGAGCCGTTCGCGCGCCCGCTGATCAACAGCGGACGCCTGTCGACGCCGACCCCCTACCCCGCATCCGCGCTGAACACGCCCGATCGCGACGCATTCGCCGGCGACATGCGCCCGGGCACCAACTGCGCCGATGCGCCGATGCTGCGCGACGGGCAGCCGGCGTGGCTGCTGGATTCGCTCGGCGACGGCTTCGTCGTGCTGGTCTTCGGCGATGCACCGGCGGGTTTGCCGGTGCGCAGCGGCGCCGTCGAGGCGCGCACGCTCGTGGTCGGCCGCGATCTTCTCGACGCCGAGGGGGTTCTGGCCCAGCGCTACGACGCCCGCCCCGGCACCACCTACCTGATCCGGCCCGACCAGTACGTGGCCGCGCGTTGGCGCAGCCACGACCGCGACGCCGTCGCCGCAGCGCTGCGCCGCTGCCTGGCCGCGTGACCGGGCCCGATGCCCGCCGGAGCCGCTCCATGCCGCTGATCCGCATCCCGAACATTCCCGATCCCGACGGCTTCTACGAGGAGCTGATCGACAGCCAGCGCGCGCTCGACGACGCGCAGGCCGAGGCGATGAACGCGCGCCTGGTCCTGATCCTGGCCAACCACATCGGCGACCGCGACGTGCTGCGCGAGGCGCTGGCCGCGGCGCGCGGCGGCAACACCTGACTGGGAGAACGGTCTTGGCTGAAGCGCTCGACATCGTCCGCCGCAACACGATCGGCGACGGATTGCGCCGCGCGGCGCGGCTGTGGCGCGACAAGGAGGCGATCCGCTTCGGCGCGCGCAGCTGGAGCTTCGTCGAACTGGAGCGCGGCAGCGCCCGCGTCGCGCACCGGCTGCGCGCGCTCGGCCTCGCCAACGGCGACCGCGTCGCGGCCTATGGCCGCAACTCCGATGCCTACCTGCTGCTGTTCCTGGCCTGCTGCCGCGCCGGCCTCGTGCACGTGCCGATCAACTTCGGACTGTCGGGCAGCGAGCTGCGTTACATCGTCGAGCACAGCGGCGCGCGCCTGATCGTCGCCGACGAGGATCTTGCGCACGAGCTGGCGGCGCTCGCCGACGTGCCCGGACTCGATTGCGGCGGCCGCTTCGGTGCCGACGCGCCGGCGGCGCGCATCCCGGAAGCGCCGGCGGCGCGCGCCCCGGATGCGGCTGCACCGGGCCCGGCCGGCCGCGCGGCGGAGCGTGTCGACGTACTGGCCGGCGCGCTCGACGCGAGCCTGCCGTCCGACGGCGAATGGCCGCTCGCCGATACCGACCTGGCGCAGATCATCTACACCTCGGGCACGACCGGGCTGCCGAAGGGCGGCGCGATCTCGCACCGCGCGCTGATGGCGCACTACGCCAGCGCCATCCATGCCTGCGACTACGCCGCCGAGGACCGCGTGGTCTGGGCGCTGCCGCTCTATCACGCGGGCCAGATCCACACTTTCTCGATGCCGCAGCTGCTGGTGGGCGCGACCGCGATCGTCACGCGCGGCCCCGATCCGGAGCCTACGCTGGCCCTGCTGGAGTCGGAGCGCATCAACTCGTTCTTCTCGCCGCCGACCGCGTGGGTCAGCCTGCTGCGCCATCCGGACTTCTCGCGGCGCGACCTCGGCGCGCTGCGCAAGATCTACTACGGCGCGTCGATCATGCCCGTGCCCGTGCTGCAGGAGCTGCGCCAGCACCTGCCCGGCGTGGCGTTCTACAACTGCTACGGGCAAAGCGAGATGGGGCCGCTGGCCACGCTGCTGCGGCCCGAGGAGCACGATGCGCGGCCCGCGTCCGCGGGACGCCCCGTGATGTACGTCGAGACGCGCATCGTCGACGAGGACATGAACGACGTGCCGCCCGACACGGTCGGCGAGATCGTGCACCGCTCGCCGCACCTGATCGACGGCTACTGGAACAACCCCGAAGCCACCGCCGAGGCGTTCAAGGGCGGCTGGTTCCACTCCGGCGACCTCGGCCGCATGGACGGCGAGGGCTACCTGTACATCGTCGACCGCATCAAGGACGTGATCAACACCGGCGGGGTGCTGGTCGCATCGCGCGAGGTCGAGGACGCGCTGTTCCGTCACCCCAGCGTCGCCGAAGTGGCGGTGATCGGCCTGCCGCATCCGAAGTGGATCGAGGCGATCACGGCGGTCGTCGTCGCGCGCCGCGATGCGACGGTCGATCCGCAGGAGCTGATCGCGCATGCGAAGACGGAACTGGCCTACTACAAGGTGCCGAAGTCGGTGCTGGTGGTCGACGACCTGCCGCGCAACGCGTCGGGCAAGATCCTGAAGCGCGAATTGCGCCGGCAGCTCACCGGTCGCGAAGACCTGTTCGACTTCCACCTGGGCGACGACGATGCCCCGGCCGCGTAGCGCGACGATGCCCGCCGTGCGGCCGCCGATGTCGCGGCGCGCCGCCGCGTAGCGCGATGTTCCTCGGTTCGGTGCCGGCCGCGGTCGCGGCCATCTCGATCGGAGCGGCGGCCGGCGCGGTGCTGCGCTGGCTGCTCGGCAACTGGCTCAACGCCCTGCTGCCGGCGATCCCTCCGGGCACGCTGGTCGCGAACCTGGTCGGCGGTTATCTGATCGGCGTCGCGCTGGCGGTGTTCGCGCAGCATCCGGGGCTGACGCCCGAATGGCGGCTGCTCGTCGTCACCGGCTTCCTCGGGGGGCTGACGACGTTCTCGACGTTCTCGGCCGAGGTCACCGCGCTGATCCAGCAGGGGCGGCTGCTGTGGGCCTGCGCGGCGATCTCGGCGCATGTCGCCGGCTCGCTGCTGATGACGTTCGCGGGGCTGGCGACGGTGGCGCTGCTGCGCCGGCTCTGAGGGTCGCTCACCATCCCCCGAAGCGCAGCCACTGCGCGGCGCGTCCGCGCGACGCGTCCAGCACGTGATAGCGGTCGAACTGCGCGGCGGTCGCGCAGGCGTGGTTCGGCAGAACGCGCAGCAGCGAGCCCACCGGCAGTTCGAGCATCCTGCGCGGGTCGCCCGAGCGGTGGGCGATCGTGCCGTGCTCCTGATTGGCCGCGATCACGATGAAGCCGTCGAGCGGGCGGCCGTCCGCGTCGCAGACCAGGCCGTAGCCCTGGTCGACCGGCTGAGACGCGGTGCCGCGGTCCCGCGACAGCGCCATCCAGCCGGCGTCGACCAGCGTCCAGCCCTTGTCGGCACGGTGGCCGACCACCGTCGTGAGAACCGACAGCGCGATGTCGTCGACCTCGCAGACTCCGAGCCCCGCCATCACCAGGTCGAGGAACACGTAGACACCTGCACGCACCTCGGTGACACCGGCGAGGTCCTGCGCGAACAGCGCGGTCGGCGTCGACCCCACGCTGACCACCGGTGCGGCGTGGCCCGCGGCGCGCAGCCGTTGCGCGGCGCGGACGGCGCCGGCGCGTTCCTGTTCGGCCATCGCGCACAGCTCGGCGTCGCCGCGGCAGTCGTAGGAGCCGCCGGCGTGGGTCAGCACGCCCGTTCAGGCGGGCAGAGCCTTCGGCTAGCTCGGCGGCGATGTCGAGCAGCAGCGGGTCGTCGGGCGGCACGCCGGCACGGTGGCCGTCGGTGTCGATCTCGATCAGGACGTCCGGCGCGCGCAGTCCGCCGGCGAACGCCTTGCCGACGGCGCGCGCCGCTTCGACACTGTCCAGGATCAGCGTCAGGTCGACACCGCGTTCGAGCAGCGTCCCGGCGTGCGCGAGCTTGTTCGGCGTGATGCCGACCGCGTAGGTGATGTCGGTGAAGCCATGGGCGGCGAATTCGTCGGCCTCGCGCAGCGTCGACACGGTGATCGGACCCGACGAGGCGCCCAGCATCGCGCGCGTGACGTCCAGGCTCTTCGCCGTCTTCACGTGCGGACGGAACGCCGGGCCGAGGGCGCGATCCGCTCGCGCATGCGGGCGCAGTTCGCGCGCATGCGGGCCTCCTCGAGCAGCAGCAGCGGGGTCTCGGCGGCTTCGAAGGCGCGTGTCATCGGCAAGCTCCGGGCAGATCGTTCGTCGAAACCGCATTCTGCGCGATCCGCATGCCCGAAGGTGCGCGCGGCCCGCGAGCAGGTGCGCGCGGCATGCCGGCCTGGCCGACGCCGCGCCCGCTCAGAACCCGAGGCTCTCGCCCGCGCCGAGCAGCGTCGCGACGCCGAGGATCGCGAAGATCGCGGCCGCGATGCCGTGCACCAGGCGCACGGGCATCCGGTGCGCGATGCGATCGCCGAGCAGCACCGCCGGCACGTTGGCGATCATCATGCCGAGCGTGGTGCCGGCGACCACGCTCGCGAACGCCTGGTACTGCGCGGCCAGCGCGATCGTCGCGATCTGCGTCTTGTCGCCCATCTCGGCCAGGAAGAACGCCACCAGCGTCGTGCCGAACACGCCCGTCCGCGCCAGCTTCGCGTCCTTCTCGTCGAACTCGTCCGGGATCAGCGTCCACACCGCCATCGCCGAGGAACGACAGGCCCAGGATCCAGCGCAGCGCCTGCGGGCCGATCAGCGCGGTGATCCACGTGCCGACCGCGCCGGCGGCCGCGTGGTTCGCCAGCGTGGCGACCAGGATGCCCAGGATGATCGGGATCGGCCGGCGGAATTTCGCCGCGAGGATGAAGGCCAGCAGCTGCGTCTTGTCGCCGACTTCGGCGAGCGCGACGATGCCGGTGGAGATCAGGAACGCTTCCAGAGGGCTGCTCCCGGATGAAGGTCGCGAGTGTAGATCATGTCGCTGCCAGATCGTCCCGGTGGCGCGGTCCGGCCTGGTGCTGCGGCGGGTGCGCCGCGGCCCGTCGGCCGGCGCACGGCGCGTCGGTACCGACGCGTCGCTCAGCGGCGACCGTCCGGGTCCGGGATCAGCACGGCCGCGCCGCTGAAGCGCCCGGCACGCAGGTCGTCGAGCGCGCGATCCGCATCGTCGAGCCGATAGCGGTGCGTGCTGACCTGCAGCGGCACCTCGGCGGCGATGCGCATGAACGCTTCGCCGTCGGCGCGCGTCAGGTTCGCGACCGATACGATGCGCCGCTCGCCCCACAGCAGCGCGTAGGGAAACGACGGGATGTCGCTCATGTGGATGCCCGCGCACACCACCGTGCCGCCGGGGCGCACCGCGGCGAGCGCCGTCGGCACGAGTGCGCCGGCCGGGGCGAAGATCAGGGCGGCGTCGAGTTCCGCCGGCGCACGGGTGTCCGAGGCACCGGCCCAGCGAACGCCGAGTTCGCCGGGCAAGCGCCTGTGCCGCGTCGTCGCCCGCGCGGGTGAACGCGTACACCTCGCGCCCCTGGTGCACGGCGACCTGCGCGATCAGGTGCGCGGCCGCGCCGAAGCCGTACAGCCCGATGCGCCGAGCGTCGCCGGCCATCGCATAGGCGCGGTAGCCGATCAGCCCGGCGCACAGCAGCGGCGCCGCATGCTCGTCGTCGTAGCGGTCGGGCACCGGAAAGACGTAGCGCGCGTCGGCCACCGCGTACTGCGCGTAGCCGCCCGGGATCTGCCAGCCGGTGAAGCGCGCGTTCGGGCACAGGTTCTCGCGGCCGGCGCGGCAGTGCTCGCAGCGGCCGCAGGTCCAGCCCAGCCAGGGCACGCCGACGCGCTCGCCGACGGTGAAGCCGGACACGCCGTCGCCGATCGCGTCGACGCGGCCGACCACCTCGTGGCCCGGCACCACCGGGTGCCCGGGCGATGCGATCTCGCCGTCGACGATGTGCAGGTCGGTGCGGCACACACCGCAGGCCGACACGCGCAGCCGCACCTGTCCGGCTGCTGGCTCGGGCAGGCGTTCGCGCCAGACCTGCCGGAGCGGGCGGCCCGGTGCGTCGAACTGCATCGACAGCCAGCGCATCATCCCCGCCGTCCTCCGTTCGCCGCGCTCAGGCCGTGATGATCACCTTGCCGACCACCTTGCGGTTCATCATGTCCTCGATCGCGCGCGCGCCCTGTTCGAGCGGATAGCGTGCCGAGATGTGCGGGCGCAGCTTGCCCTGGGCGACCCATCCGAACATCGTTGCCAGGTCGGCGGCGAAGTTCTTCGGCTCGCGCGCGACGAAGTCGCCCCAGAACACGCCGATGATCGACGCGCCCTTCAGCAGCGCGAGGTTCAGCGGCAGGCGCGGGATCTCGCCGTTGGCGAAGCCGATCACCAGGTAGCGGCCGCGCCAGGCGATCGAGCGGAACGCCGGCTCGGCGAAGCCGCCGCCGACCGGGTCGTAGACCACGTCGGGGCCCTTGCCGCCGGTCAGCGCC
This sequence comes from uncultured beta proteobacterium, assembly GCA_963849015.1. Taxonomy (GTDB): domain Bacteria; phylum Pseudomonadota; class Gammaproteobacteria; order Burkholderiales; family Burkholderiaceae_E; genus Quisquiliibacterium. The sequence continues at coordinate 6,191 of CAWKFK010000001.1, read as the reverse complement.
TTCAGGCGCTCGCGCAGGTCTTCGGTGGTGTAGTTGATCGTCTCGTCGGCGCCGTGCTCGCGGCAGACCGCCAGCTTCTCGGCGGTCGAGGCGGCGGCGATCACGCGCGCGCCCAGCGCCTTGCCGATCTCGATCGCCGCCAGGCCCACGCCGCCGGCCGCGCCCAGCACCAGCAGCGTTTCGCCGGCCTTCAGCGTGCCGCGGTCGACGAGCGCGTGGTACGAGGTGCCGTAGGTCAGCGTGAACGCGGCCGCCACGTCGAAGTCGACGCCGGCAGGCATCGGGATGATCTTCTTCGCCGACACCTTCACCTTCTGCGCGAACGCGCCCCATCCGGTCGAGGCGATCACGCGGTCGCCGACCTTCGCGTTCGTGACGCCCTCGCCGACGGCCGACACGACGCCCGCCAGTTCGGCGCCCGGCGCGAACGGCAGTTCGGGCTTGAACTGGTACTTGTTCTGGATGATCAGCACGTCGGGGAAGTTCACCCCGGCGGCCTTCATGTCGACGATCACTTCGCCAGGACCGGGTCGACGGGTCGGCGGTCTCCTCGAACACGAGTGTGTCGGGCAGGCCATGGGTCTTGCACAGCAGGGCTTTCATGCGGCATCTCCGTTGTCGATGCGCAAGTCTAGAACGGAACGACCGATGCCCGCCTCGTTCCCCGCCTCGATCCGGTAGCATCCGCCGCATGTTCAGCTACCGCCACGCTTTCCACGCCGGCAACCATGCCGACGTGCTCAAGCACCTGATCCTGATCCGCCTTCTGGAACATCTCGCGCTGAAGCCCGCGCCGTTCTGGGTGGTCGACACGCATGCGGGCGCGGGTGTGTACGCGCTCGACAGCGACTGGGCCGCCAAGCGCAGCGAGTTCGCCGACGGCATCGGACGCCTGTGGGGGCGGTCCGGCCTGCCCTCAGCGGTGGCCGACTACGTCGCCGAGGTTGCGCATCTGAATCCGGACGGCAGGTTGCGTCACTATCCCGGCTCGCCGTTCATCGCGCTGGCACACCTGCGCGACGCCGATCGCCTGCGCCTGTTCGAGGCGCACCCGAACGAGAGCGGCGTGCTCGCCGGCAACGTCGAGGCGGCCGGCCGCGACGCCGCGCGACGCACGGTCGTCCAGGCGACCGACGGGTTCGCGGGGCTGAAGTCCGTGCTGCCGCCGCCGCCGCGCCGCGGTCTGGTGCTGATCGATCCCTCGTACGAGGACAAGCGCGATTACGCCCGTGTCCTCGCCACGGTGCGCGACGCGCTGGCGCGCTTCGCCACCGGCTGCTATGCGGTCTGGTATCCGCAGGTGCAGCGCCGCGAGTCGCACGATCTGCCGGAGCGGCTGGGGCGCCTGCCGGGCATCCGCTGGCTGCACGCGAGCCTGACGGTGCGCCGCCCGTCGCCGGACGGCCTCGGGCTGCACGGCAGCGGCATGTTCGTGATCAATCCGCCGTGGACGCTGCGCGCGGCGCTCGACGAAGCTCTGCCGTGGCTGGCGCAGGCGCTGTCCCAGGACGACGGCGCGCGCTGGTCGCTCGACGGCACGCAGTAGCGCGGATCAGACCTTCACGAACTTCAAGGTGAAGCGATCGCTTTCGCCGATCGCCTGGTACTTCGCACGATCGACGTCCTTGAGCCGATACGTCGGCGGCAGCGTCCACACCCCTTCCGGATGGTCCTTCGTGTCGCGCGGATTGGCGTTCACCTCCGAGGCCGACGCCAGCCGGAAGCCGGCGCGTTCGATCAGCGCGACCGCGAAATCCTGGCGCACGTAGCCCGACTTCATCTGCGCCTGCTGCGAAAGATCGGTGCGGCCGCGATGGTCGACCACGCCGAGCACCCCGCCCGGCTTCAGCGCCCGGTGGAAGGCCGCCAGTGCGCCATCGGCTTCGTTGCGCTCGATCCAGTTGTGCAGGTTGCGGAAGGTCAGAACGAAGTCCGCGGTCCCGGCCGGGGCGACGTCGTGGCGGCCGGCATTGAATTTCGTGACGCGCACCTTGCCGTACAGCGCCGGCTCGGCCTCGAGCCGCGCCAGCAGGCGGCGATGGTCGGCCAGGTACTGCGGCGGAGCGGTCTCGTCGCGCCCGGCGGCGACGTACAGGCCGCGCTCGCGCAGCCACGGAGCGAGGATCTCCATGTAGTAGCCGCTGCTGCCGGGCAGGATCTCGACGACCGTGCTGTCGGGCCTGATGCCGAGAAAGGTGATCACTTCGAGCGGATGCCGGTGCGGGTCGCGCGCGACGTTCGACGCCGTGCGGTGCGACCCCTGCGCCCAGGCGCGCAGTGCCGCGTCGGGTGCGGATCCGCCGGCGCCGGGCGCGGCGCAACCCGTCAGCGCGCCGAGCGCCAGGCCTGCGCCCCCGATCAGGGCGTCGCGGCGGTGAATCTGCAAGATCGTCATGGGATCCGTCTCCTGGTGAGGATGCCGACGACAGCGTACAGGATCAGTCCGCCGCCCAGCACCGTGAAGGTCACCTCGAACCGCCCCAGCGCGGCATGCAGCCAGCCGATGCCGGTGGCGCCGAGCACGATGCCGATCAGGCGCGTGACGCTGACGAGGCTGCCGGCGACCCCGCGTTCCTCGGGCGGCAACAGCGTGGTCGTCAGGTCCATGCAGCCGACCTGGAATGCGCCATGGCCGAGGCCGGTGAGCAGCAGCGCCGCCACCAGCAGCGCCAGCCCGCCGTTGGCCACCACGGCGGCGATCGCCGTCAGGCCGATCGCGGCCAGCAGCATGCCGGCGTGCATCAGTGGCGTCGAAGCGACGCGATGCCCGAGCCGCGATGCGAGCAGGCCGCCGATCACGGAGCCGCCGGGATAGAACGCCAGCAGCACGCCGGCCGTTGCGATCGTGGTGCCCGGGGTCGCGGACAGCACGTACGGGATCAGCAGCAAGATCGAGAAGCAGGCGAAGTTGATCGTGACGGAGCCGGCCTGGATCGCGGCGAAGCGCAGCGACCGGAACGGTGTCATGCGCAGCACCGGCGCCGGATGGCGCGACTCGTGGCGAACGAAGGTCGTCACGCTCAGTGCCGCCGCGGCGAGCAGCGCGAGCGGCAGCACCGTGCCCGAGCCGGCCCGCGTCGCCTGGGTCACCAGCAGCACGACGCAGCCGAGCGACAGCGTCAGCAGCAGTGCGCCCAGGCCGTCGAACGGGGCCGGGCGTGCCGGTGCCGGGGCGCACGACGTCTGATCTGCGGCGTTCGTGGCCGCGGGCCGCCACGGCCCGGGCACCAGGGGCAGCAGGAACAGCACCAGCAGCGCGAGCGGCACCCGGAACCAGAACACGCCCGGCCAGCCCAGCCACTGGATCAGGGCGCCGCCGGCGAGCGGACCGATCGCCATGCCCAGGCTCATCGCCGTGACGTAGATGCCCAGCACGCGTCGCTTCTGTTCGGGCGGCACCATCAGGGACACCAGTGCCGGCCCGCAGGACACCGCCAGCCCGACCGCCGCACCCTGCAGCACCCGGGCCGTGAGCAGCCATCCGAAGGTGGGGGCCAGCGCCGCGGCGAGGTGCGCGAGCGCGCAGGCCGCCATGCCGGCCGTGAAGATGCGGCGATGACCGTGCAGGTCGCCGAGCCGGCCGAACACGATCGTCAGGCTCGACTGCGCCAGCACGAACGCGATCACCACCCACTGGATCTCGCGCAGCGGCAGCGCGAACGCTTCGGTGATGACGGGGAACGCGACGTTGACGGAGGTGTCGAGCGGCGCGGGCAGGGCGCCTGCGCACACGATGGTGATGCCTGCCCACGGGATGCGGGCGTCGGCGGGCCCAGTGGCCGAGGTCATCGGGACGGGTCCGCGGTCATCGGGCCGGGTTCGCGGTCATCGGGCCGGGTTCACGGTCATTGCGTCCGTGGAGCGTGCTCGGCGTGGTCGTGCGTCGAAGTCCCGGCCCGGCGTCAGCGGGCGAGTGCCGGGGGCGGCGGCCGCATCACGGCGAACGCCAGCTGCGCCGCACCGGCTGCCAGGCCGAGGCCGACACCGAAGCGCCACGCCAGTTCGTACGAGCCGAACATGTCGTAGACCAGGCCGCCGCCGAACGCGCCGACGAAGCTGCCGATCTGGTGGCTGGAGAACGCGATGCCCTGGATCATCGCCTGCCAGCGCAGGCCGAACATCTCGGCGACCGAGCCCGCGATCAGCGGCGACACGCCCAGCCACAGGAAGCCCATCATGCCGGCGAAGAGCCAGGGTCGTCTCCGGGCGTGGGCGGCGCGCGAGAAGAACCAGGCCAGCACCAGCGAGCGCGACATGTAGAGCATGCCGAGCAGCGCCTGCTTGGACCAGCGCTTGCCGGCCCAGCCGAAGAACAGTCTGCCGAGCACGTTGAACGCGCCGATCATGCCCAGCGCCTGGGCGCTCAGCATCGGATCCATGCCGCAGATCTCCAGGTAGGACGGCAGGTGCGTGCTGACGAAGACCAGCTGCATGCCGCAGACGAAGTAGGCGCCGGTCATCACCAGGAAGGGCACGTGGCGCAGCGCCGTGCCGTCATCGCGCGCGCGGTGGTCTCGTCGGGCTGGCCCAGCGTCGGCGGCGGCAGCTTCACCTTGTCGACGCGGCCGGCGACCCAGGCCGCCGGCAGCATCACCAGCGACAGCGCCACGAAGCCCGAACACGCCCGCGCGCCAGTCGATAGTGGTCTGCAGGTACTGGCCGATCGGCGCGGCCAGCATCGCGCCGAGCGAACCGGCCGCCGGACACCAGGCCCGAGCACGGTGCTGCGCACGCGGCGGGCACCGCGCGCGAGGCGACCGAGTTCGCGATCGCCGATCGCGGTGCAGGCCAGCGAGCACGCCGATCAGCACGCCCGCGCCGATCGTCACGCCGAAGCGTGCCGCTCGCAGTGGCGAGGAAGGTCAGCCCGCGCATGTACAAGAGCCGCCCGGTGATCATGATCGCGCCGGAACCCCACTCGCACGGCCAGCGCGCCGGTGAACGGCTGGGCAATTCCCCAGGCGATGTTCTGGATCGCGATCGCGAAGGTGAACTCGGACACCGTGATCGCGATGTCCTTCGTCATCGGCTGCATGAAGATCCCGAGACTCTGCCGCAGGCCGAGGCTCAGCGTCAGCATCAGCGCCGCGCAGATCAGGATCGCGGCGGCGGGGCGCAGGACGTCAAGTGTGTCGCTCTTCATGGGGTCTCCGGATGATTCGCCCGCCGGGTTCGGCGACCCGCTTCGTCCGGCCCGGGGGCCGGCCGATCCCCTGCCGCATGCATAAGCTCATGCGCGGATCGGATGGGCAATTAGACCGGAATTCGGAAATCCGCGTCGGCGCGCGCTCTGCTGCGCCCGTCGATGCGGTGGAGATCGACATGTCGGATGCGATAGTCCTGTGCTATCGATAGAATAAAAACAAAGAAATGGAGAAATACATAGGTAGTATCTATTATTCAGCCATCGCAGCACGCGACGTTTCGACCAAACCGGCTTTCTCCCACTTCCAAGGAGTCTCACATGTCCCTGATCAACACCCAGATCAAGCCCTTCAAGGCCACCGCGTATCACAACGGCAAGTTCGTGCCGGTCAGCGACGAAACGCTGAAAGGCAAGTGGTCGGTCGTCGTCTTCTACCCGGCCGACTTCACCTTCGTGTGCCCCACCGAACTCGGCGACCTGGCCGATCACTACGACACCTTCAAGGCGCTGGGCGTCGAGGTCTACGCCGTGTCGACCGACACGCACTTCACGCACAAGGCCTGGCACGACACGTCGGACACGATCGGCAAGATCAAGTACCCGATGATCGGCGATCCGACCGGCACGATCACGCGCAACTTCGACGTGATGATCGAGGAGGAAGGTCTGGCCCTGCGCGGCACGTTCGTGATCAACCCGGAAGGGCAGATCAAGCTGTGCGAGATCCACGACAACGGCATCGGCCGCGACGCCAAGGAACTGCTGCGCAAGGTGCAGGCCGCCCAGTACGTCGCGAACCACCCGGGCGAAGTCTGCCCGGCCAAGTGGACGCCGGGCGCCGAGACCCTGGCCCCGTCGCTGGACCTGGTCGGCAAGATCTGACCGGAACCCGGCGGCCCCGGCTGCCTGCCGGACGTTCGCGTCCAGCAGGCAGCGCCGGCGACGGCGCACGAACACCACCCCATCGAACCATCGCAACGGAGACCTGCCGTGTTGGACAACGCCCTGAAGACCCAGTTGAAGGCCTACCTCGAGAAGATGCTGT